>JAMPFT010000010.1 GCA_023664305.1 bacterium
AGGTATTGAATTTTCAAGGTGCATAGCTAAAATTTATGTGCGAAGTTTGAGTAATCATACTAATGTACCTCCGTATATTGTTATTTGATTAGCGCTTTTCAGTTCTTCGATGGTAGCTGATTTTCCTCCTTTCCCTTAGTTTACGTCCCCCCGTTTTTGTGTCAACGAAAAAATGTCTATTTATTCCGTTTTTCTGAAAACAGATCCCAAAAAGACAATCGGCCGAGGCTAAGCGTGAATGCCAAATTGCCGAAGAAATAAGTGCCAAACAGCCGAAAAATAATTAGCCGAATTGCCGAAAAAATGAAAAAAGAAAAGGCTGAAAAAGAAAAGTGATAACTTGCTGAGGTAGCAGATTGTAGTAACTCTTGCGTAACTCGAATTTATATGATACAATTTTCTTGTAGAAGAGAACACATCGCGCTCCGCAGAAATCTGCATCTTTGGGCAACTTTCTAAGGCTACTCGCCGCTGATTCAACTTTTACAAACAATAGGGCGAGAGGTTTGGAAGCGCTGTGAGCTGCAGACATTCCATTTCCTCTCCCTGTATCGACAACAAAAATGAATTGAGTTTTTATCACAGAGGAGAAAAATGGAACGAAAAGAATCAAAAGATGTGACCCAAAAGAATCTGGAAAGCTATCCTGACGTGGCGGCGGACATACTGAATGTCTTTATCCATAAGGGAGAACAAAGGATACGGCCATCCGCCTTGTATCCCGCTCCTACGGAGACGGAATAGAACGTGAAAGAGGAGGAAGATATAACCATGTGTGAATTATTTGACCAATATGAAAAACGCGGTTTGCAGAAGGGGATGCAGGCCCTAATCTCCACCTGTCACGAGCTTGGAGTTTCTTTTGATGAGACTGCCGCTAAAGTAAAGGAGAAATTTTCTCTGGCAGAGGAAGATGCTTTGAAGAATATGCTGCTTTACTGGTGAGAGATCAGTCCTTTTATTTCCAAAATGGCGGCAAACGGGGATTTCGTATTCCGACAAGACATCAATTATGTACTTCCTTTTTGAGAAGTCCAGGCTTACTTTCTGGGAGATAAATTTGGCAGAATGCCATAGTTGCTCTTGCCCTCTGCAATCATCTCATAGAGCGCCGTCAGATCGTTCCGCTCCCCCTGCCGTTCTTCCGGCAGTTCTCCCCATTCTTCGTGAGTGTCCGGGAGGTCTGTTTCCCTCTTTTTATCCATAGACCACTTTTCCCCTCTTTGAACACATAATCCCTGTTTTGCACAGAGGAACCATAGGATTTTTCTATGTGCGCCTCCGGGAACAGCCTTTTATGGTGCCAAACCGCACCGGGGAACGAAAGAGCAGGAATACATGAATGTGGTGTGTCTTTGCCACCTCATCACTCAAACAATAATATCGGAGTGACTTCAGGGTGTAGAGATTCCTCTTAATGGCATCATGGGTATATGCCTTTTCCAGTCCACTGTGGGCAGGGAGAGGGGAACCGGTGGCCTGCTGCCAGCCCCCATGATATAGCCCCACCTCATTGGCTCCAGGTGGCATCCGGCACAGAGCCACCTGTACCGGAATGCTGCTCCTGTGCCAACAATGGCTTTGTGCCGGGAACCTTTACAAGGATTTTCTCAAAGGCATTCTCCGGGGACACAGCCTCATACATTATGTGCGATTGCGTATCCGTCCGCCTGCCGTCCACATAATCATAGCCGGGAGCCATGCTCAACAAAATCCCGGAACCCTCTGTGTTACCTGCAATCTGTAAAACTGTTCAAGTGAATAATTTAGATAATAAAAATATTCCGCAAAAGATATAGATTATCCGAAAAAGCGCGTAAAGATGCGGATAAAGGGGTGTCGGGCGATTATCTAAACAACTAAAATTTTTTTCTAAGATAATTGTTTAGATGATGGAGATATGTTTAAAAGCTATTGCTGTGAATAAGGAATTGAAGAAAGACCATATCCCATCAGACTGCTTGCGGTTCGGCAATACGCTAAAATATTGCCGAACCGCAAAGTGTAAAATGTCTTGTAAATTTATTCATTCAGCTCCCGAAGCTTACGGTTAAAGCACGAGGCGGCGCTGACGGTAAAGCCGCAGACGCCGGTACACAGAAACATGACTGCCATACCGCTGCCGGCGCCGCTTCCCACGATTTTCGCGAGCAGTGCGGCAAAGCCTGTCTCAGAGCGCATGAACGGTTCGAAGACATAGTCCGCAAGGTATCCGCCCGCGATGATTCCGACAGGGATCGTGCTGAACTGGACGGCATTTCGCACCGCGAATACCCGTCCCTGCATGGCCTCCGGGATCCGTTTGTAAAGAATCGTGTTTTGCCCCGCCATGATAAAGGGGATGGGAAAGCTTGCGGCCATCGCGGCCAAGGCCCACCAGAAGGAATTTCTTCCCGCCGCCATCATCAGATCTCCGAACAGGAAAGAAAGGGCGGCGGAGAGATAGATCCTGTTTATGCTGTTTCCCGTTTTCTTTTGCAGGGAAACGATAATTCCGCCGAGTATTCCTCCCGCGCCCATGCAGGCGTTTACGATGCCGAGGGAAATATTGTTGTCGCCGCTTCTCGCAAGGATCATCGGGGACAGGATATTCTCGTAGGTCAGTCTTGAGAAAAAGTTGATCATGGCCATGGTGAGCATGATATATAAAATACCTTTTTCCTTTTTTACAAACTGAAACCCTTCCTTTGTGTGGGCAAAGGGCGCGTCGTGCTCCTGCTTTTCGAACTGCTCCGGTATCGGGATGGCAAAGAGCAGTACACAGAAAGCGACCGCAAAGCTCGTCAGGTCCACGAGCAGAATGAGCGGCAGACCGCCCAGCGTAAACAGCGTTGCGGCGAGCATGGGGCTGAACACAACGATCAGGTTCTGGGAAAAAGAGTTCATGCCGCTTATATTGGCAATCTTGTCCTTTGGCACAAGCTTTCCTGTGGCAACCGCCGCCGCAGGCTGCTGAAAGGCGTTTGTGACGCCGATCACTATATTGATGACGTAAATGTTCCAGACGGCAAGCCGTCCTGCCGCCAGAAGGAGCAGCACCGCCAGAGATCCTGCGGCGGCCGCGCTGTCCGCGACAAGCATAATCGTTTTTTTCCTGTGGCTGTCTATAAACGCGCCCACAAACATGCTTACGAGAATATAGGGCACATAGTTACAAAAGGACATCAAAGAGACGGACAGCGCGGAATGATTCTGGCTGTAAGTCCACAGCACCAGCGCAAAGCCGGTCATGGAGCTCCCCAAACCGGATACGCTCTGGCTCAACCATAAGATAATATATCGTTTGAAATTTTCCATTGAATTTTCTCCGTTCCATTCTATTATTTGCTTTTCCCGGCAGACGATGTCATCCGGAAGAACAGGTATTTTTACAGAATAAAAGGTACAAAATCCAATGTGGGACGAAGCTTACCTCTGTACAAATGTCGCCCCGGCATCGGATTTTGTACAGAGTCTCAGGCTCGTGTTGATGATACGGCTGAGCATATTCCTCACCTCCCGCCGCAGACCGTTCGGTCTGCTCTGTTTTAAGCAATACGGTTCAAAATGTCTGCTTTGCTTAAGAATAACATACTCCGGATTTCCCCGTCTATACAAAATCCGATTTTTGTGCTAAACTGTTAAAAACATTAATGATTGCAAAGGATGACGGAGATGGAAGAACTGATTACTGCAAAAAAACATTTTTCAAAAATCGGCTGGCTTTATCTGCTTGCGGTAGCTATGATTTATGTGGTGGAAATACCGGTAGTACTTATCATAAGTCTGTTTTGGCCCTGGATTTTGGATAACGGCAATATAAGCGTGCTTTTGTCGATGATTCCCATGTACCTTATCGCTTTTCCGCTGCTGGCGTTTCTGCTGAAAATGCTGGTGCCTGCGGTAAAAATCGAAAAACGCAGGATGACCGCGGGACAGTATGTGCTGGCGGCCATCATGTGCGTAGGGTTGGCGTATGCCGCCAATTTTTTCGGCGTGTTTTTGACCACTGTTATCGGACTGCTGAAGGGCGGAGCGGTGGAGAATGAAATTGCCTCCGTGGTAGAGTCGCTCAGTCCGGGGATGGTGTTCCTGTATACGGTGCTTTGCGCGCCGATTATGGAAGAGCTGGTTTTCAGAAAGCTGATCGTAGACAGGACGGTGCGCTACGGGCAGAGCGTCGCGGTGGTGGTTTCCGGCGTCATGTTCGGCCTGTTCCACGGGAATCTGAACCAGTTTATTTACGCCGCGGTGATAGGCATGTTTCTGGCGTATCTCTATGTGAAGACAGGGAATCTGAAAATTACGATTTCCCTGCACATGCTGTTTAATTTCGTCGGCGGATTCTTAAGCAGTCTGCTGCTGCGTGCGATCGACCTAAACGGGTATGCGGAAGCTGCCGAGAGTGGAGATATGCAGGAACTGATGAGTTATTTTATGAGTAACCTGCCGGGATGGATCTGCTACGCTTTATTTGCCCTGTATGTTTTCGGTATGTTGATCGCGGGGCTTGTGCTCTTTATTGTGTTTGCGGCAAAACGGAGGTTTACTTTCGAGAAGGGCGAAATATTTATCCCGAGGCAGTTGAGGTTCAATATTGCTTTTGCCAATCTGGGAATGATGGCGTTCGGCCTTTTCTGGATCGTACAGATCGTCGTGCAGCTTCTGGAGTAGTAGCTTTTTGCATGGCATGGAGACAGGGCTGCATCGGCGGGTGTGATAATTGTTTTGGAAAGCTTTTGAAGACGGAGGCAGAAATGTATACTTTTGACAGCAGAATCAGATACAGCGAGGTTGACAGCGAAGGGCAGCTTACCATGGCGTCGCTCATCAATTATTTTCAGGATTGCTCTACTTTTCAGTCGGAGGATCTGGGGCTGGGGATAAAGCCGCTGCAGGAACAGCATCTGGCCTGGGTGCTTTGCTTCTGGCAGATCGAGGTGGAGCGGTATCCGGAGCTGGGCGAGAGGGTTCGGATCGGAACCCAGCCCTATGAATTGAAGGGCTTTCTGGGACACCGCAATTTTATGATGATGGACGAGAAGGGAGAATATCTCGCCAAAGCCAATTCCCTCTGGAGTCTGTTAAACACGGAAACGGGGAAGCCCTCGCCCGTGACGGGGGAAATGCGGGAAAGGTATGTGCTCGCGCCAAAGCTGGATATGGAATACGCCTCCAGGAAGATTGCGGTTCCGGAAGGCGGAAGGGTTGAGGATCCGATTGTAGTCAGGAAACACCATCTGGATACCAATCATCATGTAAATAATCAGCAGTTTATCGATATTGCGATGGGTTATCTGCCGGAGGAGTTTGCGGTTTGGCAGGTGCGCGCGGAATACAGAAAGCAGGCGTTTCTCGACGATGTGTTTGTGCCCAGAGTGATCTCGGACGAAAAGAAAATGATTGTAACCCTGACCGATGAGGCCGGCGGGACATATATGACCGCAGAGTTTGCGGGAAAGGAGCAGTCATGATTCGCCTGGGTGAAAAGCAGGAGCTGGTCATTGTAAAGAAAGTGGAGTTCGGCGTTTATCTTGCCGTGAGCTTTGAAGACGCTGCGGAGCATGTGCTTCTGCCGGCCAGGCAGGTGCCTGAGGGAAGCGGCGTCGGAGACCGACTGGAGGTGTTCGTCTATCGGGATTCAAAAGACCGGCTGATCTCTACCGTTCGGGAGCCGCTGCTTTCCATGGGGCGTGTGGCGGAGCTGACGGTGGCCCAGGTGGGAAAGTACGGAGCGTTTCTTGACTGGGGGCTGGAGAAGGAGCTGCTTCTCCCTTTCCGGGAACAGCGGGGAAGGGTGGCGCAGGGAGGCAGGGTTCTGGTTTCCCTGTATATTGACAAGAGCGGCAGGCTGTGCGCGACGATGAACGTATACGCGGCTTTGCGCACGGACAGCCCTTACCGGGCGCAGGACCGGGTAAAGGGCCGGGTGTATGAAATCAGCGATAATTTTGGCGCCTTTGTGGCGGTGGATAATCTGTATTCCGGTCTGATCGCGAAGAAAGAGCTCTACGGGGACGTAGAGCTGGGGAAAGACGTCGAGGCGCGGGTAGTGCGGGTCAGGGAGGACGGCAGGCTGGATTTAAGCATCCGGGAGAAGGCATATCTGCAGATAGATCGGGACGTGGAGAAGGTGCTTGCGCTTCTTGACAGCTATGAGGGGGCGCTGCCGTTTAACGATAAGGCGTCGCCCGAGGTGATCGCCCATGAGACGGGGATGAGCAAAAATGAATTTAAGCGGGCGGTCGGAAGACTGCTGAAGCAGGGCAGGATTCAGATCGGGGAAAAGACGATTCGGCGCGCAGATGTCCGTAATTCTTAAGAATTTAAGAAAAATCAGTTTGTGATGGCATTATGCAGAGAAATGTGCTAAGATAATAGACAGAAAAAGAGGAAGGGGGCACAGCCATGGATATAGCAGGTATTTCTACAGCACTTTCCAATATTTCCACGCAGTCTCAGATCGGAACTGCGGTGCTTGACAAGGCGATGGATACGAACAGGGAGCTGGGAGAAGGACTTGTCCGGATGATAGACGCGGCGCAGATGGAGCGGAGCGTAAATCCCGCTGTCGGCGGAAACTTTGATATGCGAATATGATCCCAAGGGAGTGCGCAAACTGTCTGACCGTCTATTGTCAGACAGTTTTTTTGTGAATTTTGATAAAAGCTATTGCTTTTTCTTCGGTATTTTTGTAAAATTTTTGGTATAGCGATTCGAAGGCGAAGCTGCATCAGAAAAGGAAGCGGGGGGCATATGATATCAAATCAAATTTTACAGAATACCATTGACGGTTTAAAGAGCATTGCCAGGGTAGAGTTGTGCGTTATGGATACGGACGGCAAGGAGGTTGCCGCCACCAGGGACATGGGAAGCAGCTCGCGGGCGGCGGTGGAGTTTGCGGCTTCCCCGGCGGATTCGCAGGAGATACAGGGTCATCAGTATTTCAAGGTGTTTGACGAACAGCAGCTGGAATATGTGCTGGTAGTGGGCGGCGCGGGCGAGGATGTATACATGATCGGCAAGATGGCCGCCTTTCAGATACAAAATCTTCTTGTGGCGTACAAGGAACGTTTTGACAAGGATAATTTTATTAAAAATCTTTTGCTGGATAATCTGCTGCTGGTGGATATCTACAGCCGCTCCAAGAAGCTTCATATCCAGACGGATGCGCCCCGGGTAGTCATGATCGTGGAATCGGCCAACGGACGGGACAATAATGCGCTGGAGCTTTCGAGAGCGTATCTGGGCGGCAGCAGCGCGGATTTTGTCACGGCGGTAGACGAGAACAACGTGATTGTGATCAGGGAGCTGTCGGACACGGACGCGGTCAAGGAGATCGAGAAAACGGCGTGGTCGTTGGAGCATTATCTTCAAAAGGAGGGCATCAAGGATATCCGCATCGCGTATGGGACGGTGGTTCAGGAGATCAAGGAGGTCAGCCGATCCTATAAAGAGGCTAAGATGGCTTTGGACGTGGGAAAGATTTTCTTTGACGAAAGGGATATTGTCGCGTACAGCGAGCTGGGCATCGGGCGTCTGATTTATCAGCTGCCGATTCCTCTCTGTAAAATGTTTATCAGGGAGATTTTTGACGGCAAAAGTCCGGATGAATTTGACGAGGAGACCCTTGCCACGATTTATAAATTTTTTGAAAACAGCCTGAATGTATCGGAAACGTCCAGACAGCTGTTCATACACAGAAATACGCTGGTCTATCGGCTGGATAAGCTTCAGAAGAGCACAGGGCTGGATCTGCGCGTGTTTGAGGATGCGATTACCTTCAAGATCGCGCTGATGGTAGTAAAATACATGAAGTATATGGAGAATGCGGACTTTTAGAGGAGATGTTTATGGCGAGAAAGGAACTGCAGAGGAGGAGACGGGAAAAACTGATAGAGGAAAAGGGCGTTATCTATCTGGATGATGTCCGAAAGGTTTACTCTACCGGTTCTCCCGCGCTGAACGGGGTCACTCTGAGCATAGGCAGGGGCGAGTTTGTTTTTATTGTCGGGGACAGCGGCTCCGGGAAATCTACACTGATCAAGCTTCTGCTGCGGGAACTGACTGCGACCGGCGGCAGTGTTTATGTTATGGGAACCGATCTGGCAAAGCTCAAGCACAGACAGGTGCCGAAGTTTCGACGGAATCTGGGAGTGGTATTTCAGGATTTCCGTCTGCTGAACGACAGGAACGTCTATGAAAATGTCGCATTTGCACAGAGAATTATTGAAACTCCTCCCAACGAAATCAGGAGAAATGTGCCTACGATTCTTGCAACGGTGGGGCTGGCGGGAAAGTACAAGGCAAAGACCACGCAGCTGTCGGGGGGAGAACAGCAGAGAGTCGCGCTCGCCAGGGCGCTGATCAATAACCCTTCCATCCTGTTGGCTGACGAGCCCACCGGAAACTTGGATCCCAAAAATTCCTGGGAGATCATGAAGCTTTTGGAGGAGATCAATGAGAACGGTACGACGGTGGTGGTGGTAACACACAATCGGGAGATCGTCAACGCCATGCATAAGCGGGTGGTCGCCATGAAGAAGGGAATTATTGTCAGCGACGAGGAAGGGGGCGAGTACAACGATGAAGATTAGCACATTGTTTTACACGCTCAAGCAGGGGTTCGTCAATATATTCCGGAATAAGTGGTATTCGCTGGCGTCCGTCGCGACGATTTCCGCCTGCCTTTTTCTGTTCGGCCTGTTTTATGCCATTGTGGCAAATTTCCAGAGTATTGTTATGAAAGCGGAGGAAGGCGTGTCCGTCACAGTTTTTTTCCATGACGAATACGATAAATGTGAGTCGCACGAGGTCCCCACGGAGTCCAGGATCGAGGAAATCGGACAGATGATAGCCGCCCGGGTAGAGGTGGCAGAGGTGAACTTTGTCTCCGACGATACGGCGTGGAGGGATTTTGCCACAGATTATTATGGGGAGGTCTATGCGGACGCGTTCCCGGAAAATCCTCTGGCCGGAATGTACAGCTATAAAATATTCCTCAGCGACGTATCCATGCAGGATGCGCTGGTAAACTGGCTGTCTTCCATACCTGAGGTGCGCAAGGTTAATTTCTCGGCGCTGACGGCGGATACCTTAAGCGGGGCGAACCTTTTGATTGCGTATGTGTCTGTGGGGATCATTGTGATCCTGCTGGTGGTCAGTATTTTTCTGATCAGCAATACCGTTGCCATCGGGATTTCCGTCCGCTCCGCGGAGATTAATATCATGAAGTATATCGGCGCCACGGACTTTTTTGTGAGAGCGCCCTTTGTGCTGGAGGGAATTTTGATCGGGCTTCTCGGCGCGGCGATTCCCTTGGGGATGATTCACAGCCTTTACAATTATGTATTAACCTACATTATGGAACGGTTTGCGATTTTGAGTAACTTCTTGAATTTCCTGACGGTGGAGCAGCTGTTTGGGGTTCTGACGCCTGTGTCGCTTTTGGTCGGCATGGGAATCGGTTTCCTCGGAAGCATTACCACAGTCAGAAAGCACCTACATGTGTAAGAAACGGGAGAATATGAGCAGGAAGAAAATAATTGTTTTCTGCGCGGCCTGCGTCATGCTTTGCGCGCTGTCCGGCTCCGGCATATTCCGGCAGAGCGCGTCTGCGGTGACGCTGTCCTCCATCACATCGGAAAGCATCCGGGAAAAGGAGAATCAGATCAGCGCGGCGCTGGAGGAAAAAGAACAGCTGCAGAACGGGCTGAGCGATCTCCAGAAAATCAAGAGAGAGCTGGAAGCACAGCGCACGAATCTGAAAAATTATGTGGCCCAGCTGGACGGCAAGCTTGCGGAGATCGAGCAGAACATTGCCGATCTGCAGCAGAAGATCGCCGTCAAGACAGAGGAGATCCGGGTAACGCAGGAGCAGCTGGAGGAAGCGCTGGAAAGAGAAGAGAATCAGTTGGACGCCATGATTACCCGGGTCAGGATGGTATACGAATCCGGGGATCCGCAGATGATGGATATGCTGCTGAAGTCGGAGAGCTTCGGGGATTTCCTGAATAAGGCGGATTATGTGGAGAGGGTGATTTCCTATGACCAGCGGATGTGGCAGGATTACAAAAATGTCCGGCAGTATGTGGAGCTCTGCAAGCAGGAGCTGGAGCTGGAAAAGGAAAATCTGGATCAGGCCAGGGCAAACGTGGAAGTAGAACAGCAGACGCTGGAGGCCCTGATCGATCAGAAGAACCGGGATATCGTCGCCTACGAGACCGATATCGATAATAAGGAAAAGGCGATCGCCGAGTTTGAGGAGGAAATCAAAGCCCAGGAAGAAGAGATTACGGCGCTGGAGACGCTGATCGCGGAGGAAAAGAAAAAGATTCTGGCAAACAGCGGGGTGGTGCTGACCTACGACGGCGGCAAGTTTATCTTTCCTGTAGCGTCCTATACCAGAGTATCGGACGATTACGGGCCGAGAATACATCCGACCCTGAAGATACCGCAGTTCCACAACGGTGTGGATCTGGCGTCGCCCAAGGGCACGGCGATCTACGCCGCTTACGACGGAGTGGTGGTGGCGGCTACCTACAGCGGCACGATGGGAAATTATGTGATGATAGACCACGGCGACGGCCTGTATACCATCTATATGCATGCTTCGGCGCTTTATGTGAAGAAGGACGATATTGTGGTCAGAGGAGAGACTATCGCCGCGGTGGGCATGACGGGCCGGACCACCGGAAACCATCTTCATTTCAGCGTGCGTTTAAACGGCGAGTACACATCACCGTGGAATTATATCAGTAAGTAAGGGACGGCAGGAGGTATTGCAATGGAAGACAATCAGAATTATTTTGACAGGATTGACGGCGCTTTGCCGGCGGGAAAGACGCCGAAGGGAGAAAAAGGCAGCGATAAAGGGATGTTTCTGATCGGCCTGATCATCGGTATTGCGTCCGCGCTGATGATCGTGGCCATCGCGTATCTTGCCGTTGGAGTCCAGAGAACGGTGGATGACAAAAAGGCGGATGACCTGAAGGTGGAGTTGAAGGAGGGCTCGGCTATTACATCCGATGTCATCCAAAAGCTTCAGGCGCTGGAGGAAGTGATAGACAGATACTATTTTCTGGCCGAGGTGACGGACGAGGAGCTCCAGAACGGCGTTTACAAGGGGCTTCTGAATGCCCTGGGAGATCCTTATTCCGAATATTATACCGCAGAAGAGCTCAATGAGATGATGGCTCAGTCGGAGGGGATCTATTACGGTATCGGCGCCTATGTGGAGCTCGATAAAACAACAGGACTTCCCAAGATTAACGGCACTATCGGAAATTCGCCCGCGGAGGAGGCCGGACTTCGCGCCGACGATATTATTTACGAGGTGGACGGGGAATCCACCTACGGCTTAAGCCTGACGGAGGCGGTCGCCCTGATTAAGGGGCCGGAAGGAACGGAGGTTACGCTTACGCTCGTCCGGCAGGGCGAAAACGACTACCTGTATGTGACGATGACCAGAAGGAGGGTAGAATCCCCCACGGTGGAATTTTCCATGCAGGAGGATGATATTGCGTACATTCAGGTCACCGAGTTTGACGATGTGACGGTAGATCAGTTTGCGGATGCGCTGGCTATGGCCAGAGGCTCCCACGCGAAAGGGATCATTTTGGATCTGAGGGGAAATCCGGGCGGAAATCTGGACGCCGTAGTGGATATGTGCGAAATGATTCTGCCGGAGGGCATGATCGTATATACGGAGGACAAATACGGAAGACGTTCCGAGTACAAGAGCGACGGCAAAAGAGAGCTGGAGCTGCCGCTGGTGGTTCTGGTTGACCGCAATTCCGCCAGCGCGGCGGAGATCATGGCCGGGGCGATCAAGGATTACGGCATCGGCACACTGGTGGGCACTACGACCTTCGGCAAGGGGATTGTTCAGTCTGTCATGCCCTTGCGCGACGGCTCGGCGATAAAGGTTACCATCAGCGCGTACTATACCCCCAACGGAAACAATATCCACGGCATCGGAATTGAACCGGACGTCGTCTGCGAGTTTGACGGCGAGGCTTATTACGGCAGTGACGGGAAACTGGATAATCAGCTGGATAAGGCAAAGGAAGTGTTGAGGGAAAAGATCAGGTGATGGGCTTGACCGTCACTGTTGATCTGTGATACCATAACGACATATATTCTCTTGACGGAGGAGGTGGCGGGCGATGACGGTGGGACTTTGTCTGCTTACATGGAATGAGCTTGAGGGCTGTAAGCACGACGTACCCCTGATTGACAGAAGCAAATTTGAACAGATTTACTGCATAGACGGCGGAAGCACCGACGGTACGGTAGAGTATTTGACGGAGCAGGGGATAGAGGTTTATCCTCAGACCGCAAAAGGTCTGAATCAGGCCTGTAAAGACGGCGTAAATAACTGTAAGTGTGACGCCTTTGTTTTCTTTCATCCGAAGGGTTCTATCCCGGTAGAGGATGCGTATAAATTCCGGGCATACTATGAACAGGGTTATGAGTTTGTGGTAGGCAGCAGAATGATGAAGGAAAGCAAAAACGAGGAGGACGGCAGGCTGCTGAAGCCGCGCAAATGGTTTGTCTTATCGTTGGGGCTGGCGGCAAAGCTCCTCTTTAAAAGGGAAGGCAATACCGTGTGGGATACGCTTCACGGCTTCAGGGGAATGACGGTGGAGGCGTTTCAAAAATGCAATATCTCGGACAGAAGTCCTTCCGTTGACATTGAAATGGTCTGCAGAAGCTATAAGCTTCGAATTAAGAGAATTGAATTTCCTACTACGGAATCCTCAAGGATTGCGGGAGAGACACATTTTAAGGCATTTGCCACCGGGAAAAAGCTGTTGAAATATCTGGTCTGGGAGATCGGCAGAAAAGGATAATTTATGATTGAATCTTTGAAGCAGAACAAAAAGGGGATACTGTTGATGATATGCTCCAGCATTTGCGCCTGTCTGGGGCAGTTATTGTGGAAGCTGTCAGCTGATGGCGGCTTTCTTTTTTTGGCGGCGGGGTTTTTCCTGTACGGGATCGGGGCGGTGACAATGATTGTCGCCTATAAGTTTGGGAAGGTTTCCGTATTGCAGCCTGTTTTGAGCTTAAACTATATATTGAGTATTATTTTGGCCGCCACTGTATTAAATGAGACGATCACGCTGGTCAAGTGTATCGGCGTGCTGGCAATCATTGCGGGAGTTCTTTTGATTGCCGGGGGAGACGAGGTGAAGGATGCTTCCGTATAGCTGTATTTTCTTTATGACAATAATGGGTTCCGTAGCGAGCCTGTTTTTAAAGCAGGCGTCAGGCTCCCTTAAGGGAGATAACATTATGGCAGCCGCCTTTAATATGCTGAAGACGCCGAGCCTTTATGCGGGAGGGGTACTGTATCTTGCGGCTTCCGTGCTGAATATTTATGTGTTAAGGGTGCTGGATTATTCCAGCGTCCTGCCGCTTTCGGCTTTTACCTATGTGTGGACGATGTTCTTAGCAAGACTCAGGTTCGGAGAAAAGCTTACCGTGAGGAAAATGGCGGGGGTGTTTCTGGTAGTTGTGGGTGCGGTATTGGTGTCGAGAAGCTGATTTGCAGTAAATACGGTTTAAAATTACAGAGAAGGGGAGAGCGTTTGGTTTCCAAAACATCGCAAAAGATTATCATGAAGCATTTCCTGTACCGCAATAAAAGATACTTATTTCCGGCGATTCATTTCCTGCTTTCTTTTTTGTTTGAAAGATTTATTCTCGTGTTTGATTCCGGACGGGATATTACCCTCCCGATTCCCAGAAATTATATTATCAGCGATACGGCGGAGAGGGTATTGGCTTATATCATTTCCAAGCTGTTTGCGGCGGTTCTTATTTTCTTTCTCTGGTATCTGATTTTTTGGATTGTTGAAAACTGGAGAGCGAAAAAAAATGTCAGGTTCTTTTTGCTGTTTTTTGGGATATGCCTGATCGTGATATTGCTTCACTGGCCGCTTACGGTTAGCGAAAGCGCGGATAACCTTATCACATATGCCTTTGCCAGAAGGTTTTGGCCTGAATACTGGCATGGTGCTTATACGGGCTTCCTGTACGCTGCCATGCTTATGGCTGTGCCCCATCCTGTATTTATTTCCGTGTTCCAGCTGATTTTCAGCGTTTTCGTCATAGGGTATCTTTATAATAGGATCGTTGACAGCCCGGTTTTACGGGGAAAAGGGAAGTACTGTGTGTTTCTTGTTTTTCTTATGCCAAGAACCTATACTCTTTTCACAAATCCTTACCGCACGGAACTTTATGCCCTGCTGTGTATGTTTGCCGTTGCCATGACGGCTATGGATATTGTAGATCAAAAAAAGAGAGGAACCGTCAGCTTAGTATGCAACATTTTCCTGTGCGGCTTTCTCAGTGTGTGGAGAACGGAAGGGATTATTCTCGGTTTTCTTCTGTTCTTCGTGCAGCTTTTGTTTGTATACAAGTACAAGCCTCGCAAGAGTGTTCTTTTGTTCCTGTGTCTGCTGCTTTCGTTCGGTGCGTTCCTGACGCCGCAGAAGTTAGGCGACATAAAATATTATGGAAAGGACTATTCCTTTATCAACTCGTTCAATGTTTTAAAAAATATCCTTTGTTCTCCTGAGTCCGATGTCGATTTCTACTATGTGGAGATGGAGGATGACCTGGCGGCGCTGGATGCCGTGACGCCGATCGAACTCCTTCGGTATTACGGAATGGACGGATACAGAAGATATAATTATGCAAACGGAAGGAACGATATTAACCAGAGTCTTGCAGATGACGAAACCGCGTCAGCGTACATGAAGGCTTATTACCGGCTTGTGATCCATAATCTGCCGATTTATGCGAAAACTCAGCTCAGCATGCTGCTCAGCGCGATTATGGTGATTCCGAACCCGTATGATGTGGCATGTGAAGAACCGCCGGAAAACGATCTGCCGCCATGGACTTTGAATGCATGGGATGAGGGCGGGCAGGATTTAACCAATACAATGGGTTTCATGGAGAAGGTCACAAATTGGGCGCCGCGCCAGCTCTTTATGGTATCCTCCCGAAAAGCGATTGCTTCATTTGAGAAGACATTAGAGGAGATTTATTTTTACAGCGCAGTTTTAATCCTGATTCCTTTATTCGAAATTTTTCTTTTCTTCAGAGAGGGAATCCGGTTCCTGAAAAAGAAAAAGAACCTCTTTGGACTGGCGGGAATAGCCTTTCTTTTGTTGGGACAGGCGGCGGCCATTGTTTTGGTGATGCCGAAGGGAACGGTGGTATATTTTCATGCGTACTACTATTGTTCCTTTATTCTTTGTCTGATTTACGGGAATTATTTGAGATGCAGAAAAGTGCAGGAGAATTGACGAAATGGAAAAATTTGATTACTTAATTCTTGGAGCGGGGCCGGCGGGACTGACCTTTGCAAATCTGCTTCAAAAAAAGATGCCGGAAGTATCCTTTCTAATTTTGGAAAAGGAGGATACCGCAGGCGGACTTTGCCGCTCAAAGGATGTGGACGGCTCGGCGCTGGATATTGCAGGAGGACATTTCCTGGATGTGAGAAGACCGGAGGTCAACCGCTTTCTCTTTGAGTTTATGCCCCGGGAAGAGTGGAATCTTTTTGACAGAGATTCCAGAATCGATATGGGAACCTATGAGATCGGGCATCCCTTCGAGGCGAACATCTGGCAGATGCCGCAGGAGGAGCAGGTTAGTTTCCTGAAATCGATTGCGGTGGCGGGGTGTAATCTTGGAGTGCCCATGCCGGAGAAGTTTGTCGATTGGGTGGTATGGAAGCTGGGAGAGAAGGTGGCGGAAGCCTATATGCTCCCTTACAACGGCAAGATGTTCGGCGGAGAGTTGGATAAGCTGGGAACCTATTGGCTGGATAAGCTGCCGAACGTTTCTTTTGAGGAGACGCTTTTAAGCTGCCTGAATCGGAAACCCTACGGCACACAGCCGGGACATGCGCAGTTCTATTATCCGAAAAAGTTCGGCTACGGCGAGCTTTGGGAGAGAATGGGCAGGGCTCTGGGAGAGCATATTTTATATCAAAGAAAAGTGGAGAAAATAAATCCGGAGGAGAAGACCGTCACCTGTACGGACGGGTCGGCCTTCCGGGCGGATACCGTTATCACCACGATTCCCTGGAACTCGGTGAGGGAATATGAAAATTGCGAAGAAGATATTGTCGGTCGCATCAGAAGGCTGAAGTCAACAGGGACGGAGATAAAATATGTGCCAAAAAATCTGGATACGAAAGCGCATTGGATCTATATACCCGATCCGCAGATCTCCTGCCACAGGATTCTGGTAAGACATAATTTCTGCGCCGGCAGCAGGGGGTATTGGGAAGAAACCAACCTGAACAGGGTTACGGACGGCAAGAGCGAGTATTCTTTTGCAAATGAATATACCTATCCGTTAAACACCGTAGACAAGCCGGAGATTATGACCGTGCTTCTCCGCTATATGAAGCAGCGAGGGGTGTACGGACTCGGAAGATGGGGAGAGCATGAACATTATAACTCTGACCGCACGGTGGAGAGGGCGATGGAATTGTTCAGGGAGCTGGTTGAAGACAGAAAGGCTGCAAATCATGTGGGAGTGTGAATACAGCAGGGAGCCTGTGGATTACAGGCTGTTGTGGCTTAGATTTTTGCGGAAAATCCGGATTGTACCTGTCGCCGTGCTTGCCGGTATCGTGTTGGTGGGAGCATGTCATTTTTATGTCAAAACGGCGGCGGTCGGAGGGAGAACCTATCAGACCGAATCGGTTTTCTACATTGATTTTGCGGAGGACGCCCTGGGGGAAGAATATGATTACTATAATTATTATACCTGGGGCGAGGTGATTCACACCGACTTTTTCACGGATTATGTCTTTGAGAAAATGGGCGGCGCGCTCTCTGAGGAGGAGATTGTCTCGTATATTGCCGCCACGATCGATTCAGACGTCCGCTACCTTTATGTGCGTTGCAGCACCCATTCCCCGGAGCTTTCGCTGAAGCTTGCTTCCGTTATGGAAGAGGCCGTGCCGAAATATGCGGATCTCAGAAAAGAAATACAGACGATTGAGATCGCGAAGGTCGGGGACACGGTCAGGGACAGCTCGAAGCTCAGGATCGGAAACGCCTGTTTTCTGGGAGGATGTCTCGGTTTTTTTGTGTCGGTGCTCTGGATTCTAATTGTGCTGATTGTCGATACCGCGGTCTATCTTCCGTCCGCCGTCGAAAAGAGATACCGTGTTACCTGCCTCGGCGCGCCGTTTATGCCGGAATTTGCGCCGAATTGGAGTTATGTCCTGAAGGACGCCGTAAAGATTGCGGCGGTCTATGCGGACCGGGATTTTCAGGAGACGGAGCTGAAAATACAGGGCGACAGAGAGAGAAATGTCATAAGCTGCAGAAATCCGGTAGAGCATCCGGAAGAGCTGGAGCGGATCAGGGAATGTGATAAGGTACTCCTTGTTCTGAAGGCGGGATGTAAAAACAGCAAAGTCTTTGAGCGTCTGCTGGAACAGCTGGGACGTCAGGAGATAAAGGTCGATGCCGTGATTTTGACTTCCGTCGATGAGAAACTGTTTTCTGCATATTATAGGAGCAAGGGATGATTCTGTATTTACTGATAACGGCGCTTACGGTATTTATGGCTTACTTCGTAAACGGCGCCTATGCGGGGAAACCGTATATAATGGGCGGAACGGCCGCAAAAAGAAGGCAGGAGCTGCTGAACACGGTGCTCCTGACAGGAATTTTTACGGTTTTGTTTGCGCTGTCGGCTCTGCGGATCGGTATCGGAAACGACTACTGGGTTTACAGGGACAATTTTCTGCATATTATCAGCGGAGATACAAAGGTATCCTATGAGATCGGTTTTAAGGCGCTGGTAAAGGTTCTCCAGGGACTGTTCGGATTTGACAATTACCGGATTGTATTTGCGGTCATGGCGTTTCTGACAAGCCTTTTCTTTGTAAAGGGGATATTTGACAATACGGACTGGTTTGCGATGTCCTTTTTCCTTTTCATGGCAAACGGGTTCTACTTCATGAGCTTCAGCAACGTGCGGTACTATTTTGTGCTGGCGGTCTGTACCTATGCCATGAGATTTTTGTTCGAAAAAAAGTATTTCAAATTTGTTTTCTGGATTGTGTTTGCCTCCCTTTTTCACAAATCCGTCTTAGTGGTCATACCGGTGTATCTGGCCGCTTATTACCTGAAATGGAACAAAAGGACGGTCTGGCTTGTCCCGGCGGCCTGCGCGGCGCTTGGACTGGGGAAAGCGGTGTTCAGAAGATTGATGTTTGTGTTCTACCCGTATTACGAGGGGGATGCGATTCTGGACGTGGAGAGCGTTTCCTATGCCAATATTGTAAAATGTCTGGCGGTGCTGGTCCTTGCGGCGCTATACTATAAAAAGGCCGTCAAAGGAAATCCCAAAGCGGAAACGTTTTTTAACCTGAATCTTTTCGCGCTGATTATCTACAGCTTCGGCTATTATATTCTGGAGACGTCGCGGATCTGCTATTACATGATGCTGGGGCATGTGTTTTTGATACCGATCGTTTTAAAGGCAATCGGGAATAAGCGGCAGAAAATCTTTTTCCTCGGTTCCGTGATACTGGCTTATTCGGCGTATCTGGTAATCTTTATTTTAAAGAGCAGGGAGCCGTCGGTGCTTTTGCTGCCCTATATGACATGGCTGTTTACATGATTTGCGCCGTTTCCGTAATTTTTCCGTCAGCCATAGACAGCACCCTGTCGTAGCGCGCCAGCAAAGAATGCTTTTCTCTCCAAAATCTAATATAAATACGCGTCCGGCAGCACATTCCGCTTCATACTGAGATAAGCGATCACGGTATAAATCAGGTACACCAGGAAAAACAACCCCAGGGAAATCGCCAGAATTACGGCCGGGCTGCTGGCACCTGTCATGGTGCCCGGCTCCACCCCGCGGCACAGATTTAGGGTAAAGGGAATGGCAATCACGACCGGGGGAACTGCCGGCAGTAAAAAGTAAATTGCAAGCTGCCGGGACAACGTCCGCCGCATTTCACGGGAATCCTGTCCCAGCTTGCGGAGCAGCTCAAACTGGCGGCGGTAACGTTCCGCCTCGCTAAGCAGTTGGACGGTCAAAACGGTGGCGGCGGTCATGGCGAGGGTCAGAGCCAGGTAGAAAAGGGGGAACACCGACATCGCGGACCACACGGCAGTGTCGGCCATGTTTACGGATTTGGAATAGAGGAGATCCCAAGCGTCGCAGAGGACGTGAACGCCGTCCGTCGCCCGCTCCGCGAGAGACAGCTGAAGCTCCACCATCTGCTGCGCTGTGAAGTTGTACTCCGTCATGGCGGCCAGGGCGTACCGGATTACCGGGCGGGTCTCGCAGACCTCATCCGGAACGACCAGCAGAAGCTGGTGGCCGTTGCCGTTCCAAAGGTGTTGGGCAAACTGCTCCGTATAAATCCGGCCCGGAGACAGGGTCTTACCATTCAATGAAAGAGGCTGATTCCAGCGGCTGAGCGCATCCTTCAGATAAGGCATACAGTGGACGATATAACGGTCAGGCTCTGCTTCCGCCGCGGGAAGCTGAAGCATATCCCGCAGGGCGGCGTAATCGCTGTACGCCATGAGTACGGCTCCGTTATAATCGTGGTCATAGCTGTACAGGAGGTAGCCTGCGTTTTCCTCCAGATATTTTACCAGGGAATCGCTGTTGCCCTTGTAGAGCCTGTACTGCCATAACGCGGTCAGAGGAAGCTGCTCCGTCATGTATTCCCGGCACTGCTCCGCGTGGCTTTCCTGATCGGATACGAACAGTAAATCAAAAGAGTCCCTCTCCAGCCGCCCCTGGAAAATACCGTTGAACACCAGACCGGCTCCTTCCGTCAGCAGGGTGGCGGTAAAGAGCAGCGAGACCGTCGCCATGACGATCCCCATCGCCGCCAGCTTTGCGGTCAGGGAGCGGAAGAGGATCAGATTCTGTCCCCGGTATTTCCGCTCCGGCTTTCGGTTAAACCAGGCCGGGACGCCGGAGGAAAAGCTGGTAAAGAAACCGTATAGGAACGCGATGACACATCCCGCGCCAAGGACGCCGATCAGCAGCTTCTTTGCCGTCATCAGCAGAACCGTCCCCGCAAGCCCCAAGACGATGGAGGCCGTAAATAAGGTTTTGCGCGTCTTGCTCTTTTTCAAAAGCTCCGCCTCATTCTGCCGCTCAAAATAAATGAGATCATATATTTTCATGCGGCGGATCCGTTTCCGGCTTCGGAACAGCGCAAAGAAAAAGATTGCGGCAAAATAGAGAAAGGTGAGTCCGATGGCTTTCGGGGAAAAACGGTACTGAAAATGATAGGGCGTACCGAACATGGTCAGCAGGATGGCGCGGAGCGCCTGATAGACCAGATTGCCGAGCGGGATGCCGAACAGCAGCGCGACTCCGCCCACCCAGAGGTTCTCCAGAAAAAACAGGCGGGCCACCTGTCTGTTCTCCAGTCCGATGAGCAGATAGGTTCCCAGCTCCCGGCTGCGGCGGGACAGCATAAAGCCTGTTGTGTAGGACACCAGCCATCCGATGATAAAAATGACTACGATACTGGCAAGCACAATCGTCACGGTCATATTATCCAGCAGGCCGGACAGGCTGTGAATTTCCTCGGAAAAGACAAGACAGTTGAAGGCGTAAAGCATGGCGCATACCATGACGATTGTGACAAAATAAATCAGGTAATCGGCGGCCTGCCGCCTGGCGCCTCGGAGGGACAGTTTAGATAACGTCACTGATATCACCTCCCAACAAAGCCAGCACGTCTAATATCTCGTGGTAGAATACGTTGCGGCTGCGCTCTCCCCGGAGCAGCTCGTTAAAAAGACGCCCGTCCTTCAAAAACAGAACGCGCCCCGCGTAGCTTGCGCTGTATGCGTCATGGGTCACCATAAGGATGGTGGCGTCCATATCCTGATTCATCCGGGTCATAATCTCCAGCAGATTTTTCGATGCGCCGGAGTCCAGGGCTCCGGTAGGTTCGTCCGCCAGCAGCAGAGACTGTCCCGCGACCATCGCCCTGGCGCAGGCGGCCCGCTGCTTCTGTCCGCCCGACACCTGATAGGGGAACTTGCCCAATACGTCCCCGATGCCCAATTTTGCGGCTGTGTTCTGTACCCGGCTTTGCACCGCTTTCGGGTCGGAGTGGTTGAGAGTCAGCGCCAGCCCGATATTTTCCTCCAGCGTCAGCGTGTCGAGCAGATTGAAATCCTGGAAGACAAAGCCCAGCTTTTCCCGGCGAAACCTCGCCAGCTCGCCGGAGGGCAGCTCTGCGATGCTCTCTCCATCCAACAGAATGTCCCCCGCGCTGACGGTATCGATAGTGGAGATACAGTTGAGCAGGGTGGTCTTGCCGCTGCCGGACGCGCCCATGATAGCGATAAACTCGCCGTCCGCCACGGTAAAGCTCACCCGGTCCAGCGCCTTGGTGACATTGTTTCCGGTTCCGTAATATTTTTCGATATTTTGTACTTGCAGCATACGGATTCCTCCTTTGTCGTGGGAAGTGTGCAAAGATTTTCTAAGCCCGCAAGAGGGTGCGTAGCACACCTCTTTAGTACGCGGACTAAGAAAATCTAAGTTGCGCAAACTATTTTGAGGCACATCCTTAGGATAGCACAAAAGAGGAATCGGTTGTATCGAATTGATATGGATTTTCCTTACGTTTTTGTAAGATTGGCGCAGAACGGGCAGCTCCGCCCGCGAGATGCTTCCCGTGAACATTCTGTCTGGTTGCTGTTTTTAGATTGCATTACAGTTACGTTCACTCGTTACAGAGGAAGCTCCTTTTTACAGAAAAATATAGTGTAAACGACTGGATTTTTTGTTATAATAGAATTTGGATAATAAAAATGAAGATCGATCAGGAGGTGGTTATATGGCACCAGCAGCATTGCAGGTAAACGATATGTTGAATACACTGGAAAAAGAAGATTATGAGATGGTAGTAAATTATATTCAGTTTCTTTCTGAAAAGAGAAAAAAGGAACATAAAATCAGTATAGAAAAGAACTCCGCAAGCAATTCAGAAAAGGGAGGAATTAAGTTGGGATTGTTTAATGGAATGAAGTATATTGCCGACGGACATGACATTGATGAATGTAATGATGAAATTGCTGAAATGTTTGGAGTGAATGACTGATGAATATTTTGGTTGATACCCATATTGCTATGTGGTCAGTGTTTGATGCAGATAAGTTATCGAAAAAAGCGCGGGATATTCTTAGCGACAGCGAAAATGAATTTTTCTACAGTGCGGTTTCGGTTTGGGTAAGGGTATTGCCAGACCGGACTTAAGCATTGCCGAGGGGGAGATATTTGCCAAGTGTTGTGAAATGGCAGGTTTTCGTGAGCTTTCGCTTAATAAGAGCCATGTGTTTGCTTTGAAAACGCTTAAACGATCTGAAGCTGCTCCAAAGCACAAAGCTCCATTTGACCGTATTCTTATATGTCAGGCAAAAATAGAGAATATGAAATTTCTTACGCATGATTCATTGATTCCATATTATGAGGAGTCTTTTATCATTTCTGTGTAGAATATATTGGATTGATTTGACGAAATGAGATCTTAGCTTGCTGCTTCAGATTATGCAGCGGGGTATTGATTTACAAATCAGGAGTTACAGGGGATAAAATGGAGCTTGATTCAAATCAGATTGATGAAGCGATTAAGATTATGAGGGAAGTTGCTGCGTGGGGGCGAAATAAAGGCTTTCGCATCTGGCGGGATGAATGGCTGACAAAAGAGGAACTGATTACGATAGATGCGCAGCCAGAGAATTTTTATATTGGTAAAATAGATGGCGTTGCAGTTTGTGCGTTTATTTTACAACGGAGAGATTCCGAGTACTGGGCTGATACGGAAAATGAAGCTGTGTATTTGCACAAACTTTGTGTAAAACGGGAATTTGCCGGTAAAAGCATGACAGGTTTCATTATTGAGGCGATCAAAGAGCTTTGCAAAGAGAAGGGGATAAAGTATATACGATTGGATACAGCGCTTGATGAAGAAGCTGTAAAGAAGATATATTTAAAATTGGGATTTAAAATTGTGGATATTATAGATTATCCCAATGGGCGATCTGTTGCATTATATGAGTTAGAGGTATAAATTCGGGCTTACAGAGCAGCCGGAAGAGATCGCCTCCTGCGAGCATTCTGTCTGATTGTCGCATTTGAATTGCATCGCAGTCACACTCATTTGCTGCGGAATCCCGGCAGGTGCCTTCAGGCGTGAGCAGAAGTTATAGTTTTAAGCCACTCTAAGGGTATTTTATTCCGCCGGAAAGGTCAGCGTCACACAGGTTCCGGCTCCCTCTATCGACTGAATCTGCAGGCCGATTTCCAAAGCGTCCGCCAGCCGCTTGCAGAGATACAGTCCCATACCGGTGGAGCCGCCCCGGCTTCTGCCGTTTCTTCCGGTAAAGCCTCTGTCGAAGACGCGGGGCAGTTCATGGGCAGGGATACCAGGCCCGTTGTCCTGAACGGCAAGCTGCATCTGCCGCCCCAGCCTCCTGCCGGACAATGTGATAACAGGGCTTTCCCCGCGATACCGGGCGGCGTTTTGCAAAAGCTGTCCCAGCATGAACGCCGCCCACTTCCTGTCCGTATAAACGCGCCCGTCCAGATTTTCTGTCTCCACCCGGACGCCGTTTTCGATCAGCAGGGCTCTGTGAGCCTGAACCGCCTCCTCGCAGATCGCGGAAAGCTTTGTCCTGCAAACAATAAAATCCTTTTCCGGGCTTTCGCTTCTGGCATAGTACAGGGCCCGCTCCACATGGGCGTCGATCTGCGCCAATTCCTTCGACAGCCTGCGTCTTGTATCGCTGTCCGTATTCCGGCAAATCAGCTTCGCCGCCGTGATGGGCGTCTTGATTTCATGCACCCACTGCTCAATATATTCCCGATATTCTTTTCCGGCGGCCTGCGCGTCCGACACGGTTTCGATCATGGACTTGCCGGACAGATGCAGCAGATCGAACAGCTTGCGCTCGTAGAGGCTGCGAGGTTTGGGCGCACACTCGGCAAAAAGATACCGTTGATCCAATTCGCTCATAATCGCCTGCAGCTCGCTCAATCGCTTTTTCATCCTCTGAAAACTGAAAAACTGCTCCAGCAAAAAAATCAGCAGGCACACGATCAGCAGAAGGACGACAACGCCCGGCTGTGTGCCTGTTGCAAGCAAAAAGGCAGCGGCCGCAAAAAGGAACGAGACGCTGAGGAGCATCCGTCCCAGTCTGTCTGTAATAAATTCTCCTGCCGTCATAGCTGATACCCCATTCCCCGGCGCGTCTTGATCGCGTCCGGCATCCCTAAGCCCTCCAGCTTGCCCCGCAAGCGGGTCACGTTGACGCTGAGGGTATTGTCGTCGATATAAATCTGACTGTCCCACAGCGCCTCGATCAGGTCCGCCCGCGAGACGATTTCCCCGGTGTGGGTCATCAGGTGGGCTAAAATCTTCAGCTCGTTTCGGGTCAGCTCCGCCGTCCGCCCGTCGGCGGTCACGGTTCCCTTTGTCAGACTTAAGAAAAGCCCCGCCGCCTTTAAGCCCTCCGGCTCTGCGCTTTCGCCGCCGTTTCGCCGCAGGACAGCCTTGATCCGGGCCAGCAGGACGGGGATATTGTAGGGCTTGGTCACATAGTCGTCGCTGCCCAGGTTCAACGCCCGAAGCTCGTCCAAGGCGGAGGTTCGGCTGGTGACTACGATAATGGGCGCGATTTTCCGTATCGCGGCGCACAGGGAAAGCCCGTCCCGTCCGGGCAGACCCAGATCCAGAAGGACCAAATCAGGGGAGGCAGAGTACACCTGTTCCGGGAGAGCTTCAAAGTCCGTTACAGACAAAACCCGATACCCTTCATTCTCCAACAGAAAGGCCAGCTCCTCACGGATATCGGGGTCATCCTCAACAATCATAATGGTTTGCATCATACACCTCCTGGTACGACTTCTCCCTCAGATTCACTCGCAAGCTCGCGCTTCGCGCTCTCTGCCCTGCTTCGTAGCCGCTTGCTTTTCACTGGCACCATTGTACCATGAGCGCAGAAAATCAAGCGGCTGCGAAGCAGACATTTGATTTTCAAGCCATGGATTGCCAAGTACAATGCGCCGCGCATGCGGCGACGAGACAGCGTATGCTGGCTCGGATTCTGCGAATGCAGAATCATTGTACCATAAGGGCGGGAAATAATCTACCGCGATTATTGTGTAAGCTTCAATCTGTGCATAATTTTCTGCACTTGCGTTCTTCCGGGCTTGCGCCCGCTCATTGATTGTTTGTGCTACTGTTGGCGGCATGATGTTTCTATCGTCAAAGCACTACTGATCGTCAGGCGCTAAGACGCGCAAGGGATATAAGAATCTTAGTGTAATTTGAAGAAATACTTGTTATAATAGGCGCAAAGGAAAATCAGGCGGCTGCGAAGCAGACATTTGATTTTCCTGCGCCGTTAACGAGCAAACGTCCTGCGAAGCAGGACAAAGAGCGCGAAGCGCGTGTTTGCGAGTGTGGGAAAAAGGATTGCAAGGTTGGGGGCTGCACCGTCAGGAGTGGAACCGTCAGAAGCTGCACCGTCAGGAGTGGAACCGGAAAAATGTGCCCAAAGGATAAGCATATCAGGGGAAGAGAGTAGAAGTGGCTTATAAAATATTGATGATCGACGATGACAAAGACCTTCTTAAAATGCTGAGAAAATACTTTGAAATGAAAAAGTACGAAGTCGTTACGGCGGAAAACGGCGCAGAGGGGTTGGATAAGATAAAGGTACAGCCGGATCTCATATTGCTGGATGTAAATATGCCGGGAGCGGACGGAATAGAGGTATGCCGCAGGATACGGGATAAAGTGGCCTGTCCCATTTTATTTCTGACGGCAAGGGTAGAAGAGCAGGATGTTGTGAACGGGCTCTTGTCGGGCGGCGACGATTATATTTTAAAGCCGTTCAGCCTGAAGGAGCTTGACGCGAGGATTACGGCGCACCTGAAACGGGAGGGTCGGCGCAAAACTGCGGCGGAATGCTGTTTCCGGGGTGAATTGACGATCGATTACAGGGCCAGAACCGTACAGATTCAGGAGGATTATCTGGAGATGACGAAGCTGGAATACGCAATCCTCGAATTTTTGTCTATGAATCCGGGAATGGTCTTTGACAGGGATAGGATTTATGAGAAGGTCTGTGGATTTGACGCGGAGGGGGACAGCAGGGTAATTACGGAGCTGATCCGCAGAATCAGGAACAAGCTTCGGGAATATACAGAAACGGAATATATTGAAACGGTATGGGGGATGGGATACCGATGGATAAAATAAGAAATCTTTCTCTGAGAAAAACGATTCTTTTCTATGTGTCGGCAGTATTGCTTTGCAGTTTTCTGCTCTCGGCAGCGATAGCCCGGATTGCCTCGCGGGCGCAGCAGCGTGTCTGGTGGAATTATGTGGACGAAGAGGCATATTTTAATGCGGTCGAAAAAGAGGAACCTTATTCTGTACCGGATGTCCCGAGACCGGGCGCCGATCAGATGACGCCGTCGGACGTTTTTTTGTCGGAGCTTTGCGACTTTTTACAGACTTATACGGTATTGGTTCTGTCTATGGCGGGAAGCTGCGCGGCAGTATTTCTTTTTTACCGGAATAAGCTGAAAAAGCCGATTGAGGAGCTGGCGTCAGCCTCGAAAAGGATTGCCGAAAATCGTCTGGATTTTTGTATCGCCTATGAAAACAGGGATGAAATGGGTGTGCTCTGCAGGGAATTTGAGAGAATGAGGGAGCAGCTTGCCGAGAATAATCGGATATTGTGGAAAAAGATGGAGGAGGAAAAGCTTCTTCGGGCGGCGATTGCCCACGATATCCGCGCGCCGCTGTCCGTTTTGAAGGGGTATCAGGAAATGCTGACGGAGTATCTGGCGAATGCGGACATAGACAGGGAACAGGCGCTGGAAATGCTGTCGGAAAGCGGGCGGCAGATTGAGCGCATGGATGGGTTCGTGGAAACCATGCGAAAAATGAGCAGTCTGGAAAGCCGGAAGCTGGCGGCCCGGGAGATTTCCGCAGGGCAGCTGGAGGCGGAGATCCGGGCGGAGCTGAACGTTTTGGAAAAAGAGTACGGAAAGCAGGCCGTCTTACAGGTGCAGGCGTCAAATGAAATGTTTTGCGGAGACAGGGAAGTGATTTTGGAGGTGACGGAAAATCTGCTGTCAAATGCCTTCCGTTATGCGAAAAGCCAGGTCGAAATCAGGATACGGGCGGAATATTCGGAATTAAATATTTCTGTCAGGGACGATGGAGAGGGATTTGGGGAAGAGGAGGAAAAAGTTACGGAAGCCTTCTACCGGCAAAATATAAAAGACAGCCTGAAGCATGCGGGAATCGGGATGTATATCAGCAGGCTGTACTGCGAAAAGCATGGAGGGAAATTAGCGATTGGAAATGAGGAACAGGGAGGGGCTGTGGCGACAGCGACATTCCGTCGGATTGCGTAAGCGATCCGGCGTTTTTTCTTTCCGTTGTCTTTTTGTTGTGATTCTTCTTTTATGATGGAACAAATTACTGCAGGCAGCCCAGGTTCCCAGAAAGGGGAAAGATTCCCGTAAACGGGACAGATTCCCGTAAACGGGAATCGAAAAGGAGGTGTAAAGATGTGCTCCATTTTAATAAGAGAGGTAAAAAATTATATGAAAAAGCCTCTGTTTTGGATTGGTATCGCGGCCGTTGCCCTTATGGTGTTTCAAAATGTCAGTCCCTATCTGCAGATCCGGTATCTCGCCGAGGGGGAGGAGATTGTGAATGATTACCCGGAAACCTTCCGCGAGGGGGATGTTTCTGAGGGATATGTGCCGACGGACGAGGAAGCGAGACGGGGAGCCTGGGAAGAATATGTGCAGGAGGTTCTTGTCTCTGAGCTGCAGATGAAGCGGGAGGAAGCGCAGGCTGTTCTCCGTGAAACGGCGGGAATGGATATCATGGCAGCTTGCAGATATCTGGAGGAATACCGATATTACGGCGCTTACGTTGCTTATGTGGATACAGCCTACCATAAGGGGACACGGGAAGAAATCAACTCTTATATCGCAGGGAAACTGGAGAGCAGGACATTTTCGTATTATTTTTCAAGGAAATTCGCGGATTTTGCGGGGTTGTCTATGGGATTTCTGGCAACGGTTTTATTTGCCGCTTTATTCGCACAGGATACAAGGAAGAGTAACTATGAGCTCCTTCATACAAAGCCTGTCGGCGCGGGGAACTATTTGTTGGGGAAAGCAGGGGGAGGCTTTGCGGTCTGCGTGATGGCGCTTGCGATTCTAAATCTGGTATTTTTCGGGTTATGCTCGGTATTCACAAAAAGCAGCGGCTTTGAAGTAAAGCTGTCGGATTTCTTACTGGCGACCTGCCTTTATATTCTGCCGAATGTGCTGATGATCGTAAGCGTCTACAGTTTGGTTTCGCTGCTGTTTAAAAGCCCGCTGCCAGCAGTCCCGCTTTTGCTCCTGTATATCGTATATTCGAATATGGGAAGCAGGGACACCAACGGCGTGTACGGATATTATGGCAGACCGTTAGCGATTATAGTGCGGTTCCCGGGAGCATTTTTCGATATTTCTCCCCCGCCGATGGTATTGCTGAACCAGAGCTTTTTAATCTTAGCCTCCGCGGGCATTCTTTTTCTCTCGATGCAGATATGGAAAAGGAGGCGGGTATATTGAGGCAGGAAGCAAAAATCTCACTTCCGGTCTACAAGGTTTCCTGTGCAGTTTTTTTCATTGTGATGTTAAGTCTTGTCAGGGGAGTAACCTATTCTTTTGAAGTAGGGATTGCGTTGGAGACGCCGATGGCGTTGCTTGCAGCCTGCGTCCTCGCAGATACCTATACAAAAGAAATTACCGGAAAGAGGTCGGAAATCTGGCGGTTGTACCCTATGAAAAAGAAAATGCAAGCTATTTACAGGAGAATTGTGATACAGGAAGTGTTTCTGCTGGCGGCAGCAGTCGTCGGATACGGATTGTTTTTTCTGTTTCAAAAGCCGAGAACGGTTGACAGGATGCGGTCGGGTTCGGGAAATGAAATGGGGCAGTTTCTTATATACCTTGCCTCCATCGCTGTCACGCTTTTGTTTTGGGGGCTGTTGTCGAATCTGCTTTCCTGTCTGCTCCGGAATATGTGGTTCGGGATTGGGGGCTGTCTGATCTTATGGGTGATCACAAATTCCAGTATCGGCGACAGATACTTAGGAGCGTGGAACTTATTTTCCTATACCTTCAGGGATATCGAAAACAGCGGCGATTTCAGCTGGATACGCGGGAAAATAGTCTGTATCTGTATCAGTGTGATCATGCTGGCAATATTGCCTGAAGCAATCAGGAGGAGGGGCTGAAATAATGGGAATCAAAATTGAGGATTTAACGGTAACATTTCAAAATAAAGTGACGGCAATCAATCATGCGAGTCTGGAGATTCCAAAGGGAGTCTTTGGGCTGTTAGGGGAAAACGGGGCGGGAAAGACGACGCTGATGAGGGTGCTGACGACTCTTATTTCACCTGCAGACGGGACCGTAACTCTTGACGGAATACGCTACTGCAAGGAAAACCATGAAAAAATACAGCGAAAAATAGGGTATTTGCCGCAGGAAATTGATTTGTACCCAAGCCTGACCGTACAGGAATGTCTGGAATATCTGGGGGATTTATCGGGGACACCTAAGCGGATCTACAAGGAACGCATTCCATACTATCTGGAAAAGACAAATCTGTCAGAGCATCGCAGAAAAAAGATAAAGCATTTATCCGGCGGTATGAAACGGAGGGTCGGGCTCATCCAGGCGCTGCTGAATGAGCCGGAGGTTTTAATAGTCGATGAACCCACAACCGGATTAGACCCGGAAGAGCGTATCCGCATCCGAAATCTGTTGGTTGATTTTTCAGAGGGCCGCACCGTGCTGTTTTCAACTCATGTGGTAGAAGATCTGGCGGCAGTCTGTAATCAGCTTGCGGTTATGAAGAAAGGGGAATTTCTTTATACGGGAAGCGTGAAGGGATTATTGGAGCAGGCGAGAGGCCATGTCTGGGTCTGCAATGTGCGGGAGGAAGAAGCGGCAAGGGAGCTGGAAAAGAATTATCGCGTCTTATCAAAGCAGTATGCGGGGGAAGAATTGCAGATGAAATTGATCAGCGAGACGCCGCCCGGGGTAGAGTGCAGTCCCTGCGAGGCGACGCTGGAGGATGCATATATTTATATTTGTGAACGCATTGATTCCTGACAAAAGCCTTTTAATCATAGAATCTCTGATTCTATTGTATACCGCTTTCCATGCCAGATTGCCCATGCGTTCCGCGTTTACAATGTAAGCGGAAATCAATTGCGCTAATGAGTTTATATTGTAGACCGCTGGAGGCTGCGGTAGGGCAGCCGGTCAAAGTATCAGGGTCATTGCAAATTTGCAAATTGATTGAAAGGAAAGAAAACCGCTGCTTTATAACCATCTTGCCGCCGCAGCAAAATAAAGCTGACAGATGGCCTAAACGGGCGATGGAACCTGTGCAGGAGGCTCTCCTATTGTCCTACATGCTTTCGGTACAGCAATCCCTTGCAGGCATTATAAATACCTGACCAGACCGGACTTTCCGCCATCTTCGTCCGAAGCGGCTGCAGGGTCAGCAGCATAATCATGCGATACCGCAGCAGCTGCCCACGGGTCAGATACCGCGCGGTGATCTCCCGGTGCTCCCGTGCGGAGCATTTGCGGTTCTCCGGCGTTTCCGAAAAACCGCCTCCCTCGTAGGAGGCCAGCGTTACCGGAATATACAGCGGTCTTACTTTTTCCGAAAAATAACACCACAGAAAATGTTCATAATCCGCCCTCACCCGGTACTTTGGTTCATACCCCCGTTTGGAAAACAGGCTGTAATGGTAAATACAGGCCTGATGACAGGGAACGTTCCGATAGCAGGCAAAGGCGTCTATATGAGGATTGGAGGACACGGCCTGCCGCCGCAGTGCGTCAAAAATGTTCCCGTAAAAAATGTTCCTCGCGGAAGCGCCCGCTTCCAAATGCCTGCCGATCTCTCCGGCCGCCTGTTCCAGCGCCGTCCCGGAGGTAAACACGTCTCCGCAGTTTAAAAAATACAAATATTCCCCCAAGGCCGCCTGAGCCGCCTGGTTCATCCCATCGTATATACTTTCGTCCGCCTGCTCCAAAATGCGCACTGCAGGAAACCTTTTCGGCGCCGCCCCATCTGCAGGGGTATCCTTTCCGCCTCCGGAAACCGCTCCCTGCGCCGGACGGCCCTGTCCGGACAAATATTCCCGAAGCGCCTCCAAAGAGCCGTCTTCGGAGCCCCCGTCCTTCACGATCACTTCATAATCCGTATAGCTTTGTCCCGCTATGCTTTTCACAGTATCCACCAGCTTGTGGCCCGGATTCAGGGAAACCACGATAATGCTGAACATAGGAGTCCTCATATTTGCCATCCTCTTTTTATTCTATAGGAAACTTCGTCGTAGCAAGGGAAGAATGCGAAGCATTCTTCTAAGTGCCGCTTGCGGCACTTTTTTACAGTGAGTATAAAGCCATGCTCCACGGTCTGACAAATGCCGCGAGGGCTGATTCCCGTCGGTGGTCGCGAAAAGCCTGATTTTGTCATGCTGCCGGTTTGATTCCGCGCTTCATGATCCGGTAGGCCTTTTTCCATGGGATCTCACAACAGATTGTTTTCCTGTGTACCAGCAAAAAACGCAGGGCCATCAGACGCGCCATGCCGCCGTACAGGTATCGGTACAAGACTCCCCTGTCATAAAAAAATTTTTCATGGTAGCCGGTAAACCATGTGGATTCCCGCACCTTTTCATGCCCGATGCATACGGGTATCTTATAAATACGCAGCCCGGCCTTCAGACAGTCCCGCAGGAACAGGCTGTCCTCCCCGTTGCTGTATTTTGCGCCGCCGCCAAACAGCAGCGAAAAGGTAATGTTTTCTTCGTGAAGCCGCTTAAGGCGCGCTGCAAAGCTGTATGTCGGATAACGTCCGCAATTATACCACCGCACCCGGCCGAAGCTTTCGTTGCGGTAGGTTTCCCGCCCCGGCATAGCCTGCACGTTGAAAAGCAGCATATCCGCCTCGGGATGCGCTGCAAAGGCATTCAGGACGGTCTTTGCATAATCCGGCTCATAGATAATATCCTCATCGGCAAATAAAACCACATCCGCGTCGGCGCGCTGCAGACTGAAATTGCGACTCAAGCCGACTCCCCGTTCCGCCATGGAGAAAAAACGGAGCCGATGTCCCCGCCATGTCAGCTCCTCGTATCCGTAGTGATCGCCCTGACTGACAATGACGGCGTCGCTGTCAATCCGCATCTCTTCTGCAAGCTCTTCGGGCGCCCTGTTTACGGCAGCCACTAATAGTTGTAATGTCATTTCGTCCTCCCTGCCGTCTCCTGTGATGTAAGTGATAATTTGTAACAAGCCGATAACATATTCAATTTATCTTATCATAAAAGATTTGTCCTTTCAACGGAATTTCTGCTCTTACGTTTTACCTATATTTTCTCATTTGAAGTTTCGCTGTTTCTGTTCCCTGTTAGAATCTTCCATAACATGGGCAGCCGCATCTTTAGAAGATAAGCAATCAGGATTAAAACGATCTCGACCAGGATGGGAGCGAAGAGATAGTCTAATAAAGCAAAGACTGCCTTTTTCCCAAATATGACAAGTATAATTTTTTCAAAAGCTTCCAAAAAGGCATCATGAGCAACGTATGTAAAGAAGGTAATTGACATCCACCAGGGAAGTTTCTTTCCTGCGAGCGGGAGGAGATCGCACGCAAACCATATTGCAATAAAAAGTAAAATCTCCGTGATAATATTCCAGAATCGGAATGCCGTAACTAATGTGAAAATGACATATAGCAAGGATATTGCAGCAAGCACCTTGTTCCTGACAGCCAATAACTCCCTGCAATTAAGCCCGATATAGCTTCCAACCAGATAGATATCAAGACCGCTTGTGTATGGAATATTAATCGCTGAATGTTGTTTGATCAAAATCAGTGCAATTAAGGCAACTAATCCCGTAGGAAATTTTTTCCGGTGGTTATTGAGTAACAGCCAGATGACAGGAGCCGCAGCAATAAAGATGATAAGCTCCTGCAAAAACCAAAGGGTATAATATTCGCTGACCCATAGCCACCTTACCCATTCGGAAATTGAAAATCTGACTATATTGGGGGTGCTCATCAGAGACCTTATTATCGGAATATTTGTTATAACCACATAGTATATATAATAAATCGTACACCAAATAATATAAGGCAGAACTACCGTAAATAATCTGGATTTCCATTTGCCTGCAAGGTTTGAAATTGTAAAGGATTTAAAAAATAAAATGCCTGAAATAAAAAAGAACATAGGAACGGCTATTTGTAAGACATTGGGCCAATAATTTTCGATGGCAAATGTTATTCTCTCAATCACCCCCCTGCTCCTTCTGCTATGCCGTAAGTATCTAAATTATATGTGTGGATATAGATAACCAACACGCTGCAAATAAAGGATATAAAGGTAAATTTGTTTCTTATTGTCAATTCATCATTTTTGATAATTTTCAAAGTTGCTGCTCCTTTTCCAATGGACTTCCGAAGAAGAATTGTTCTATATTCCGGTGTTAGCCTCGGAAATTCGTTTCCTGTTGCAAGATGACACAGAATGATATTTTTATCTTTTTTCGTTGGATATCCTTAATACGATTATAAAGCTTATTTTTAAAGCGGACAACCCTGATATGGAATTTGATCAGTTGCTTTTGGTCAGCTGCTGCAATCTGTGGAGAGAAAAACAGAAAAACAAACTAACTTAATAGCAGAAAAAATATAGTGTAAATGGCTGGATTTTTTGCTATAATGATAGTGTGATCCAGTGTGGCGTTACAGTTTGAAAAGGCGGTGAGCAAATGACAAATGAAGAATTGCAGCTGGATAACAGAACGGTAGAGCAGATTGTCGATGATATGGATTTATTTGATGGTGATCTGATGTCTATGGTCTTTGATGGTAATATTCCTGCTACGGAGCTTTTGCTAAAGATTATATTAAAACGGGACGATATTACGGTAATAAATGTGGTGGGGCAACGAGAATTTCAGAATCCGATAGTGGGTGGACGGAATATTCGTTTGGATATTCTGGCAAAGGACAGCACAGGCAAGAATTATAATGTGGAGGTACAAAAGAAACCGGAAGGCGCACATATACGCCGTGCGAGGTTTAACAGCAGCATGATGGATTCCCGGATGCTGAAAGAGGGACAGGAGTTTTCGGAGCTTCAGGATTCTTACATGGTGTTTATTACACAGGCAGATATATTTGGGTATGGGATTCCAATTTATACGATCAATCGTCATTTTGAGGAAATAGACGATCTTTTTGATGATGGTTCTCATATCATTTATGTGAATGGCGGATATAAAGGAAATGATGCAGTCGGAAAGCTGATGCATGATTTTGGATGCAGGGAATCAAAGGATATGTATTATTCCGAACTGGCTAAAGGCGTGAAGCATTTTAAGGAGGAAGAAGGAGGTCGAAGAGCTATGTGTGAAGCGGTTGAGAGATATGCGGATCGAAAAAGGCTGGATACTTTGTATGAGGCTGTGAAGAATTTAATGGAAAGCATGAAATTGAGTGCAGAACAAGCGATGGTAGCCTTGAAAATATCTGATAATGACAGGGCGATATTACAAAAAAGGCTGTGAGTAATTATGTTATCATGGCAACAAAGCTTTGGAAATGTTCTGGAAATGTAATGAAATTAGAAACGGATTCAATTATTAAAGTTCTATAATGGCTTAGAAATTTAACAAGAGAACTGTATTTTGGGGGGGGAAGCAGTTGCGAGGCGGAAATGAAGGGGTTCAGCTTGAAATCAAGCAAAAGCGTGTCATAGTCTATGTTAATGATATTGTTATCGGATCCATGGAATTATATTGCAATCCCTATCATATGCAGAATCAATTTACTTTGAGGCGGACGACTGTGATCAGACAGCCATGCAGCTGAAGGCTTTGTTTACAAATCAGAGTGAATCCAGCTTCGATACTTATGTCTATGACGGAGTGTTATCTTGAAGAGACAGGTATGAGTATTTTCAGAGTGCTTTGAAGGCGGATTCAGAGTTAGCGGAGGGAGCCATAAGATGTCAGAATCATACTATAAACCATGCAGAGAATTAGACGCCTGCAACGAGCTGATTGAAAAATATTTTAACACACAGCAGTATGAGAAATGCTTTGAAGGACATCTGGCGCTGGCGGAACAGGGCTATCCTCTGGCAGAGTGTCAGGTGGGATATTTCTACTACGAAGGGCTGGGCGTTAAGAAGGATTTAGAACAGGCTCTCTATTGGACGAAAAGGGCTGCGGAGCATGGGGACAGAGACGGGCAGTGCAATCTGGCCTGGTTTTATGAGGATGCCATAGGGGTATCCCAAGATATGGAGAAAGCAAAATATTGGTATAGGCAGGCTGCTTTGCAGGGGCATGATCTGGCTCTTGAGAAGTGCAGGGAGTTAAATGTTGCCGTTGAAGAGCAGAGCATTAAAGTCGATACAAAATTATTGGTGTAACTTTAGAAAATATTTGTTATTATTATCATGTGAAGACGGAAGCAAGCAGGAGGTAAATCTTTTGAAGGTGTATCTGGATAATTGTTGCTATAATCGTTTGCTTGACGATAGATCAAATATCAAAAATCCGATTGAATTTGTAATGGAGGTATTTGGTTATGATGAGTCAGACAATGAAAATAGTTAAGGCCAGTGAGGTGCGGCGATTAGGGACAGAAGCATTGGTAAAGGCTCTGGGGCCCGTTGGAATGGCCAGATATCTTGAGGAATACGATAATGGCGGGCAGGGAGATTACACAAAAGAAAAATATGAGCAGCCTGATACTCTATTGAAGATATTTTAGAGTTGGCAAATGAAAATTAAATACAAACCTTTGTTCCGGTTCCGAGCCAGGGAGCGGATGGAAAAGGAGTTGGAGAAAAGTGTATTATAAACCATGCAGAGAATTGGATGTCTGCGGAAAGAAAATAGTGTAATTCATTTGGTTTTCTGCTATAATATTTGTGTAAGCACTAAGCAAGGATTATTTTGAAAGGTGGCATGGAAGATGTCTGCATGGGAAACGCAGGTGCTTCAATCTGTGTCTGGGATAGGCGAAGCATATAGAGAACCGCTATTGGAGATTATCAGGGCGTATGTTCGGTCTGTAAAGATAGGAAATCCTGATGTCGGCAGAATGGATCTGCAAGAGCCATTATCAGACAAGAAGAAAGCGCTTATGAGAATGGAAGAATTGAGGGCGGAATTTACCTTTCCAGCGGATTTCGATCCTGACAGAGAGCTGGCAGAAGCGCGAGAGGCAAAATATGGTAGTATTGGTTGATGCAAATGTAATTATTGATTATTACTGTGAAAGAGAAGAATTTTATAAAGCTTCTAAGGCTGTGATGACATGGTATGGTGAGGACAGTGTAAACGGATATGTGGCATTCCATTCGCTTCCGAATATCTGGTTTATATTGAGGAAATCGCCTGAAAAAGTCCGTAGGGAGATTTTATTGAATATTTGCAAGGTACTTACCATTGCGGGTGCAGATCAGGAAGAAGTGGTTAAGGCAATAGAAAATTCTGACTTTAAGGACTTTGAGGATTGTCTGCAGGATAGATGTGCTGTCAGTGTTGCGGCAGACTATATTGTGACAAGAAATGAGAAGGATTTTGTTGCGGCGGAAACGAAGGCGATCACGCCAGAAGAGTTTTGTGAATTGATGGAAAAAAGTAAATAGAGCGCGATAACGAATAAAAAAGACGTAGAAAAATTTAGCCCGGAGGGAAATCCTCTGGGTATTTTTGTGCAAAGAAGGAGATTATGCGATATGAGAAATACCAACTTTCAAAATCTTTTGGAGTTGCCGCGGATTTATGGTTAAAGTTGAAAATATACGCTTTAGAGGATATAATGTATGAAGATGTTGAAAAAGCATAAAGAAGTTGGAATTGGCTTATATGACAGGAAGCCGTTTCGTCTGATAAGGATGGGTAAGGCGCAGAAACGGAGCTTATCCATCTTTTTGACCTGAATTTCAAAGACTGTAAGAGTTGCTTTGCCTGTAAAGCAAAAGGCAACAAAACAAATGGTATTTGTGCCATCCGGGATGATCTGCGCCCAGTGTTGGAAAAAATACATGAGGCAAATGCAGTCATAATTGGTTCTCCGGCTTATTATGGCGATCTGACTGGTGAGGCCCTCTCGGTAATCCACAGGATGCTTTTTGCGCCCATGCATTATGAAGACGATGGTTCCCGTGATGAACTTCTGCCTGTTAAGAAAAAGTGCGGATTGATCGTTACCATGAACGCTACGGAAGATATGATCAGAAAAGGATATGACCGCTATTTTCAGAATACTGCTGACATGATCGGCATGGTTTTTGGAAGATGCGAAACCTTATATGCCTGTGACACTTATCAGTTTGATGATTACAGTAAATATTATGCCGGAATGTTTAATGAGGCACATAAAGCTACCCATAGGGAAAAGCAGTTTCCAGTAGATCAGCAAAGGGCTTATGAATTGGGTAAAAGGGTAGTGGAATTATAAAGCCTAAGTTGCTCTATGTAAGCAAATAAAGTTTCAACTGGATAAACGAATGAAAGGAAATGGTATACAGTCACTATGGATCTGAAAGCGTTCAGAATAGCTCACAGTACGGTTATGGAGCATTATCAGTTTATAGAGCGGGAAGAAAATGGCGGATGTAGACTACATCAATCGCACGCTTTCTGTGGAAAGGCAGTTGGGAAGGGCACTTAATACAAGAAAAGAGGATTTTGCGCCCAAAACCTTCACGAAACAGGAGATCCGGCTGAAGACATCATCAAGCAGAAGGGAGCTTCCGATACCGGATTATGTCTTTGAGGCGATTCTGGAAGAGCGGAAGATTTATGAAAAGAGAAGAAGCCGCAGGAGAACATCATTTCAGGATTTGGATTATATCTGCTGTTCCGGTTACGGAAGACCGAGGAGTAAAGATTTTCAGATGTTTATCCGGACAGTTCCGATATTGTTTCAAGAGGAAGATTCAACGAAAGAGAACAAAAGTTCGATTTTGCATCTATACAAATTCAGAGGTTTGTGATAAGATAATTAAGCATGTTTCGTCCTGTTTTGTCCATTTTAGAATATTCAGTTTTAGGACATCCGGGAGATGGCTCCCGGTGAACGAAATTCGTCGTGGAGCTAAAATTTGAAAATTTCAGAAAAAACAGAATACTCGCACGACGAAAAACGGGCTTATAGTAATCATTTTTGGGTATGAAATCGGAGGTGAATTTTTGTGCAAAAGGAACAAAGCGCATTCATCGAACAAAAACCCTTTAAACTTCATTCAGAATATCAGCCCACCGGCGACCAGCCCCAGGCCATCGCGGAGCTGGTGGAGGGCTTTCAAAAAGGCAATCAGTTCCAGACTTTGCTGGGGGTAACTGGAAGCGGAAAGACCTTCACCATGGCGAACGTCATCGCCGCCCTGAACAAGCCCACTCTGGTCATAGCCCACAACAAGACCCTTGCCGGGCAGCTCTACGGCGAGTTCAAGGAATTTTTCCCTGAAAACGCCGTAGAGTATTTCGTGTCCTACTACGATTATTACCAGCCGGAGGCCTATGTGCCCTCCTCGGATACCTATATTGCGAAGGATTCCGCGATTAATGACGAGATCGACAAGCTGCGCCTGTCGGCGACGGTATCTTTGACGGAACGCAGGGATGTGGTGGTGGTGGCCAGCGTCTCCTGCATTTACGGTTTGGGAAGTCCGGACGAATATCAGGATATGGTGGTTTCCCTGCGGCCCGGGATGACGAAGGATCGGGACCGGGTGCTGCGGGAGCTGGTGGATATCCAGTATACCAGAAACGAGCTGGATATGCAGAGAGGATGCTTTCGGGTACACGGGGACGTCATCGAGGTATATCCGGCCCAGGGCGGCGATTATTTTATCCGGATCGAGTTTTTTGGAGACGAGATAGACCGGATCGCGGAGGTGGAGCCGCTGTCGGGCAAAGTGCATTCCACGCTGAGTCATATTGCGATTTTCCCCGCGTCTCACTATGTGGTGTCTCAGGACAAGATCAGGGCGGCCTGCGACAATATTGAAAAAGAGCTGGAGGAGCGCGTGCGTTGGTTCAAGGGGGAGGACAAGCTGATCGAGGCGCAGCGTATTGCGGAGCGGACGAATTTTGACATCGAGATGATGCGTGAGACAGGCTTTTGCTCGGGGATTGAGAATTATTCCAGGCATCTGAGCTTTATGCCGCCGGGAGCGCCGCCCATGACGCTGATGGACTTTTTCCCCGATGACTTCCTGATTATTATCGACGAGTCCCATATGACGATTCCGCAGATCAGGGGGATGTTTGCGGGGGACCGTTCGCGGAAGCAGACGTTGGTGGACTACGGCTTCCGGCTGCCCTCGGCGCTGGATAACAGACCCTTGAATTTTCAGGAGTTTGAGTCGCATATCGATCAGATGATGTTTGTGTCGGCTACGCCGTCGGATTACGAGGAGGCCCACGAGCTGCTGCGGACAGAGCAGATCATCCGTCCTACGGGGCTGTTGGATCCGGAGGTGGACGTGCGCCCGGTGGAAGGGCAGATCGACGACCTGATCGGCGAGATCAACAAGGAGACGGCAAAGCATAATAAGGTGCTGGTGACCACGCTGACGAAGAGGATGGCGGAGGATCTGACGGATTATATGAAGGAGGTAGGGGTGCGGGTAAAATACCTTCATTCCGATATCGATACGCTGGAGCGGGCGGAGATTATCCGGGATATGCGTCTGGACGTGTTCGACGTGCTGGTGGGAATTAATCTTTTGCGGGAAGGCCTTGACATCCCGGAGATATCGCTGGTGGTGATTCTGGACGCGGACAAGGAGGGTTTCCTGCGGAGCGGCACTTCCCTGATTCAGACCATCGGCCGCGCGGCCCGGAACGCGGAGGGGAGAGTGATCATGTATGCGGATATGATCACGGATTCCATGCGCACAGCCATCGACGAGACGAACCGCCGCCGGGAAATTCAGCTGAAATACAACGAAGAGCACGGGATCACACCTCAGACGATTCAAAAAGCTGTCCGGGATCTGATCAGTATTTCCAAGGTGATCGCAAAGGAGGAGATGCAGTTCGAGAAGGATCCGGAATCCATGAACCGCAAGGAACTGGAGAAGCTGATCGCGGATGTGCAGAAGAAGATGCAGAGGGCGGCGTCGGATTTGAACTTCGAGGCGGCTGCGGAGCTGCGTGACAAGATGATCGAGCTGAAGGAGAAGCTGCGGGATCTGAAGGAGGACGAGGGGTAGAGCGCAGAAGCTGACAGCGGAGAACGCTGCAGAGGCGTGTCGCGCGCGTTTTTGGAGGCTGCCGTGAATCCTTATTCCGGGGAAGCAGCGATGCAAGTGAACAGATGTGGAAACCGGGCGCGAACGTGAGCAAGAAAAGCAGAGGCAAGAAATCGGGCGCGAGCGTGAGCAAGAAAGGCAGAGGCAAGAAATCGGGCGCGAGCGTGAGCAAAAAAGGCAGAGGCAGGAAACCGGGCGCGAACGTGAGCAAGAAAAGCAGAGGCAGGAAACCGGGCGCGAGCGTGAGTAAAAACCAGAGGCAGGGAACCCGGCACGGAAAGCAAATAAGAAGACCAGGTGCGGGAATGAGCAAGGAATCAGGCGCAAAAAGATAAATAAGAGAACAGGCGAGAAGGCAAGCGCAAAAAGAGCGTGAAAAAGAAGATATAGAAAACACAAAAAAAGGCAACATAAGAAAAAGGCAGGTACAAGATGGAAGAGATCAAGAAAATGCGGCCCCGGGAATATATCAAAATAAGAGGGGCGTGTGAGCATAATCTGAAAAATATCGACGTGGATATTCCACGAAACGAGCTGGTGGTTCTGACAGGGATGTCAGGTTCTGGGAAATCTTCTCTGGCCTTTGACACGATCTATGCGGAAGGGCAGCGCCGCTATATGGAGTCCCTGTCCTCCTATGCAAGGATGTTTCTGGGGCAGATGGAAAAGCCTAACGTGGAGTGTATCGACGGCTTATCTCCCGCGATTTCCATAGATCAGAAATCTACTAACCGCAACCCCCGTTCCACGGTGGGAACCGTCACGGAGATCTACGATTATTTCCGGCTGCTCTTCGCGCGGATCGGCATCCCTCACTGCCCGAACTGCGGCAGGGTGATTTCCCGGCAGACCGTGGATCAGATGGTGGATCAGATCATGGGGCTGGAGGAAGGGACGCGGATCCAGCTTTTGGCGTCTGTCGTGCGTGGAAGAAAGGGACAGCACGAGAAGGTGCTGGACAGAGCCAGACGCAGCGGATATGTCCGTGTGCGTATCGACGGCAATATGTACGAGCTGACGGAAGAAATTTCCCTGGAAAAGAATATCAAGCATAATATTGACATTATTGTGGACCGGCTTGTGGTGAAGGAGGGAATACAGCGCCGCCTTGCGGATTCCATCGAAAATGTGCTGGAGCTTGCGGACGGGCTGCTTGTGGTGGACGTCATCGGCGGCGAACCCATGACCTTCAGCCAGAGCTTTTCCTGTCCGGACTGCGGAATCGGTATCAGTGAGATCGAGCCGAGAAGCTTTTCCTTCAACAATCCCTTCGGGGCGTGTCCGGAATGCTTCGGGCTGGGTTACAAGATGGAATTTGACGTGGATCTGATGATTCCGGATCAGAGCCTGAGCATCAATCAGGGAGCGATCACGGTCACGGGCTGGCAGTCCTGTACGGATCAGAAAAGCTTTACCCACGCCATTCTGGAGGCTCTTTGCAAGGAGTATCACTTTGACCTGGACACGCCCTTTGAGGATTATCCGGAGAAGATAAAAAAGATTCTCATCCATGGGACGGACGGGAAAGAGGTAGAGGTGCATTATGTGGGGCAGCGGGGCAGAGGCGTCTATCCGGTGGCCTTTGAGGGACTGATCAGAAACGTGGAGCGGAAGTACAAGGAGACTTTTTCCGACACGATGAAGCAGGAGTATGAGACATACATGCGTATCACGCCCTGTAAGGAGTGTCAGGGGATGAGGCTGAAAAAGGAATCGCTGGCGGTCACGGTGTGCGACAAAAATATATATGAGATCACGGCCATGTCCGTGCGGGATCTCTATGAATTTCTGGGCGGTCTTACCCTTACCAGCCAGCAGCTGCTGATCGGAAAGCAGATTTTGAAGGAGATCCGTGCCAGGGTCGGCTTTCTGGTAGATGTGGGATTGGAATATCTGTCTCTTGCCAGAGCTACGGGGACGCTGTCCGGAGGAGAAGCGCAGCGCATCCGCCTCGCGACGCAGATCGGCTCAGGACTGGTGGGCGTCTGTTATATTCTGGACGAGCCCAGCATCGGCCTACACCAAAGGGACAACGACAAGCTTTTGAATACTTTGAAAAGCCTCAGGGATCTGGGCAACACGCTGATTGTGGTGGAGCATGACGAGGATACCATGCTGGCGGCGGATTATGTGGTAGATATCGGCCCGGGCGCCGGTTCCCACGGCGGAGAGGTGATTGCCTGCGGTACGGCGGAGGATATTATGAAGGTTCCCGAGTCCGTCACCGGAAGATATCTCAGCGGCGAGCTGCAGATTCCCGTGCCAAAGACGCGCAGGAAGCCGACGGGATGGCTGAAGATCATAGGCGCTCAGGAAAATAACCTTAAGAACATCAATGTGGAATTTCCGCTGGGTGTCATGACCTGTGTCACCGGAGTGTCCGGATCCGGTAAGAGCTCTCTGGTAAACGAGATTATGTACAAGCGTCTTGCCAAGGACTTAAACCGAGCGAGATGTATCCCGGGAAAGCATAAGGAGATCAAGGGCAAGGAGCAGCTGGATAAGGTGATTAACATCGACCAGTCGCCCATCGGGCGCACGCCCCGCTCGAATCCGGCCACCTACACCGGAGTATTCGACCAGATCCGGGACCTGTTCGCGTCTACCGCGGACGCCAAGGCAAAGGGCTACGGCAAGGGGCGGTTCAGCTTTAACGTGAAGGGAGGCCGATGCGAGGCCTGCAGCGGAGACGGTATTATCAAGATCGAGATGCACTTCCTGCCGGACGTATATGTGCCCTGCGAGGTGTGCGGCGGCAAAAGATACAACCGGGAGACTCTGGATATCAAATATAAGGGCAAGAGTATTTTTGACGTGCTGGATATGACGGTGGAGGAGGCGCTGCCCTTTTTTGAAAATCTGCCTTCCATCCGCAATAAGATTCAGACGCTGTACGACGTGGGACTTTCCTATGTAAAGCTGGGTCAGCCCTCCACCACGCTTTCAGGCGGGGAGGCGCAGCGGATCAAGCTGGCGGCGGAGCTTTCCAGACGCAGCACCGGGAAGACGATTTATATTCTGGACGAGCCGACGACGGGCCTGCACTTTGCGGATGTACACAAGCTGGTGGAGATTCTGCACCGGCTGGCGGACGGCGGCAATACGGTGGTGGTCATCGAGCACAATCTGGATGTGATCAAAACGGCGGACTATATTATCGATATCGGGCCGGAGGGCGGCGACAGAGGCGGAACGGTGATTGCAAAGGGGACGCCGGAGGAAGTGGCGGAGAACGAGGCTTCCTATACAGGAGCCTATATCAGAAAGATGCTGGAGAGAGCGCGGAAATAAAAATTTTCCGGAGACTCTAAAGAAAAGTCTTTTTGCTGCCGATAAAAAATAGTAGAGCAGGGATGCAGGAGAGGAGCGGACGGAACCGCTCTGTTTCCTGCAGCTTTTTTTGAAACAGAATTTGATTTCATTAAAATTTTCAGAAACCCCTATGAAAAAAGATGGATTTCGGTTATAATATAATCCATATGACCAGATTTAAGAGACGTGATCCGTGAGAAAGGGGTATTTTATAATATGCAGTGTACAGATATCGGAATTGATTTGGGAACCGCCAGCATTTTAGTATATATCAGAGGGAAGGGCGTTGTTTTGAAGGAGCCCTCGGTTGTGGCGTTTGACAGGGATACAAATAAGATTAAGGCGATCGGCGAGGACGCGCGTCTGATGCTGGGAAGGACTCCCGGAAATATCGTGGCGGTACGGCCCCTGCGTCAGGGCGTTATCTCTGACTATACCGTTACGGAAAAAATGATGAAATATTTCATCCAGAAGGCGCTGGGAAGAAGGACGTTCCGTAAGCCCCGCATCGCGGTCTGTGTTCCCAGCGGTGTGACAGAGGTGGAGAAGAAGGCGGTTGAGGACGCTACCTATCAGGCGGGAGCGCGGGAGGTAGCTATCATCGAGGAGCCCATCGCAGCGGCGATCGGAGCGGGCATCGATATTTCCAAGCCCTGCGGCAACATGATCGTGGATATCGGCGGAGGTACTTCCGATATCGCGGTGATTTCTCTCGGAGGCACGGTGGTCAGCGCGTCGATTAAGATTGCGGGCGATGACTTTGACGAGGCAATTGTGCGTTATATGCGTAAGAAACATAATCTGCTGATCGGTGAGAGAACGGCGGAGGATCTGAAGATCAAGATCGGCTCGGCTTTTCCCAGGACGGAGACGGACTACATGGATGTGAGGGGCCGTAACCTTGTGACGGGACTTCCCAAGACCGTAAAGGTTTCTTCGGAGGAGACGGAGGAGGCGCTGCGGGAGACCACGGCTCAGATCGTGGAGACGATCCACAGCGTGCTGGAGAAGACACCGCCGGAGCTTGCGGCGGATATCGCCGACAGGGGGATCGTACTTACCGGCGGCGGCAGTCTTTTGCGCGGACTGGAGGAGTTGATCTCCGCGAAGACGGGGATCAATACTATGACGGCAGAGGATCCCATGACGGCTGTCGCAGTGGGGACGGGAAGGTATGTGGAGTTCCTTTCCGGCTATAGAGAGGGTTAAACGGATCCAATGCGTACAGCCGGCCGGGACCCGGATCGGCGGACAGAAATCGGAGAAGTGACAACCCGGGAGAAATGAAAGAGAAGTACCCGCAAAGGCGGGCAAGGAGGCATACGGATGGTAAAGGGCTTATATACCGCCTATACGGGAATGATCAACGAGCAGCACAGAATGGATACCCTGACCAATAATCTGGCCAATGCGTCCACGGTGGGCTTTAAGAAGGAAGGCGCGACCAGCCAGTCCTTCGACAGTATCCTTGCCGTAAAAATCAAGGATCAGTCGGTCGGCGTGACAAATGTGCAGAGGATGGGGCTGAACAATCCGGGAGTGAAGATCGGAGAAAACTATACGGATTTTACCCAGGGATCTTTTCGGATCACGGACAACACATACGATCTGGCGCTGGCGGGAGAAGGCTTTTTTGCCATTGAGTTTACCAATAAGGCCGGCGAGACGTCCACCATGTATACCCGGGCAGGCCAGTTTACGCTGAACAGAGACGGTTTTCTGGTGACGGAGGACGGCGATTATGTGCTGGATACGCAAAGCAGAAGAATCCAGCTGAATACATTGACGGATGCGGTGATCTCGGACGACGGGACGATCACGCAGGACGGAAGAGTCGTGACGCGGATTCAGGTGACGGACTTTGAAAATTATGATTATCTGGAAAAATACGGCGAGACTTATTATCGGCCGGTAGAGGGCGCGCGGATGATTCCGGCGGACGCGGAGGTGAAGTCGGGATATCTGGAGATGGCGAACGTGCAGGTGGTGTCGGAGATGGTAAATCTGATCGCCATCACCAGGGCTTACGAGAGCAATCAGAAGGTAATCCAGACCTTTGACGATACGCTGGAGATTGCCACGACGCAGTTGGGACGTGTTCAGTAGTAATCGGTAATTGCGCCAGGGCGGCGCGGCAGTAAAAGGTGACGCGACGAAGTTTTCTATAAGGTAAAAACGCCCGGAGAACGGGCAGGAGGTATCAGCATGGTTCGAAGCTTATGGACGGCTGCGACGGGTATGATCGCCCAGCAGACAAATATTGACACGATCGCCAACAATCTGGCGAACGTGAATACCCACGGTTATAAGACGCAGGTGAATGAATTTAAGACATTACTGTATCAGACCCTGCAGACAAGGACGACAACGGCGAACGGGGCGGCGAAGCCGACCAGCGCACAGGTGGGACTCGGCACCCGTAATTCGGCGATCTCTTCTATCTTCAGAGAGGGCAATCTGATTGCATCCGAGAGCGAGACTTCTTTTGCCATCGACGGAAAGGGGTTTTTCGCGGTGAGAGGAGCGGACGGGAATACATACTATACGAGAAACGGTAACCTGAAGTTTACGCTTGCCACGAACGGCAATATGCTGGCGACTTCGGACGGACTGCCGGTTTTGGATACCAGCGGCCAGCCTATCATCTTAAACGATACCTATATTCTGAGCAGGGTTACCGTGACGAAGGACGGGGAGCTGTGCTATCCTGACGCCAGCGGGAATCCTCAGCGTATCGGGCGCACGATAGGGGTGTTCCAGTTTAACAATCCCAACGGATTGGACAGACTGGAGGACAGCCTTTACGCGCAGACGGCGGCCAGCGGCCAGCCGATCAACGAGGCGACGAACCCTAACGTGGAGAAGAGCGACATTATCCAGGGATATCTGGAGGGCTCCAATGTTCAGGTGGTGGACGAGATGGTGAATATGATTGTGGCGCAGCGTGCGTATGAGCTGAACTCGAAGGCGATTACGGCTTCGGACGAGATGCTGCAGCAGGCAAATAACCTGCGCCGTTAATAGTGGAGGGAGGATCCTATGGATTTCAGTAATATTACTTCAATGTACAGCGATGTTTACGCCAATGCGGCGAATCAGTCCGCGTCCAGGCTGCAGGATAAGCTGAACGGCGCCGACTACTCGAAGGCTGACGACGATGAACTGATGGATGCCTGTAAACAGTTTGAAGCCTATTTTGTGGAGCAGATGTATAAATCCATGTTGAAGACCATACCGCAGAATGAGGAAATGTCTGCTTCCACCAGCAACATGCTTGATTACTATAAGGATGAGATGATCCAGAAGGTTGCGGAGCAGACGACAAATCAGAACGGCGGGCTGGGACTTGCGCAGATGCTTTATGAGCAGATGCGGCGTAATTACGGCCTGGATGCCGTGAGTGCCGGGGATATCGCAGAATAAACAACGGGCAGCACGTTTCGCGAACTGCCCTTATGTTAATAAAAATGAAAAGGCTGCTGGCGAAAAGGCAGCCTTCTTTTCGTTTTACGAAAAATATTCTTTCAAGCCGGTGTGCCGGTCAGCTGGAGAGTCAGAAAGAACAGAAGTGACAAAGGGAGTCGGGATGGAAAAAGTAAGCGGTTATGTGGAGCACATTATTTTTCAAAACAGCGAAAACGGGTATACGGTGTTTGAACTGACGGCGGAGGGAGAGGAGATCACCTGCGTCGGTATGTGCAAGGGACTCGGCCAGGGGGAGAGCTTGGAAGCGGAAGGCGATTACACGGAGCATCCCGTCTACGGGAAGCAGTTTAAAATTATAAGCTACAGGGCGGTAGTGCCCAAAGACAGCGCGAGCATGGAGCGCTATCTGGGTTCCGGTGCCATAAAGGGCGTGGGCGCGGCGCTGGCGGCAAGGATCGTCAAACGGTTCGGCGACGACACGTTCCGCATCATTGAGGAAGAGCCGGAGCGGCTTGCGGAGGTAAAGGGCGTCAGCGAGCGAAAAGCCCAGGAGATCGCCCTGCAGATGGAGGAAAAGAAGGATCTGCGGGACGCTCTGGTATATCTCCAGCAGTATGGGATATCTAATGCCCTTTCCGTTAAGATATATAATCAGTACGGGATGGAATTATACAGCGTTATGAGGGAAAATCCCTACCGGCTGGCGGAGGATATCGCAGGAGTCGGGTTTAAGATGGCGGATGAGCTTGCGTCCAGGATCGGGATCCATACGGATTCGGATTATCGGATCAGAAGCGGTGTTTTTTACACACTGTCGCAGTCGGTGGGAGAGGGGCACTGCTATCTGCCGATGAATACGCTTTTACAGCGGGCGCGTGCTCTTCTGGGAGTAGAGGAAGAGAATATACGTCCCCAGGTGGATAACCTGATGATGGAGAAGAAGGTAGTTATCAAGGATGACTGCGTATTTGCCGCACCGTACTATTACGCGGAGCTGAACTGTGCGAGGATGCTGGACGAGCTGAACGTGTCTGTGGATTCGGAGCGCCAGACGGCCGGGGAGGATGTGATCCGCAGGCGGCTGGAGAAGCTGGCGAAGGATTTGAACATGGAATTGGACGAGCTGCAGATGCAGGCGGTGAGGGAGAGCATCGAAAACGGACTCTTTATTTTGGCGGGCGGCCCGGGAACCGGAAAGACGACCACGATAAATATGATGATCCGGTTTTTTGAGGCGGAGGGGCTCGATATTTTTCTGGGAGCGCCTACCGGGCGCGCGGCAAAACGCATGACGGAGGCTACCGGCTATGAGGCGAGGACGGTACACCGTATGCTGGAGCTGAACAGCGCCCTCTCCGATGAGGACGCACAGAAGGTACGGTTTGAGAGAAATGAGGAGAATCCGCTGGAGGCGGATGTCATTATCATTGACGAGATGTCGATGGTAGATATCAGGTTGTTTCAGGCGCTGCTGAAAGCCGTGATCCCCGGAACGCGCCTGATTCTCGTAGGGGATGTAAACCAGCTGCCCAGCGTCGGCCCCGGTCAGGTGCTGCGGGATCTGATTGAGAGCAGACGGTTTCCGATGGTGGAATTAAAGAAAATATTTCGCCAGGCGGAAGAAAGCGACATTATTGTCAACGCGCACAAAATCAACAGAGGAGAGCAAATTGCGCTGGATAATAAATCCAGAGATTTCTTCATGCTGGAGAGAAATGACGTAAATGTCATATACAAACATATGATCCAGCTGATACGGGAGAAGCTTCCGAAATATGTGAAGGCGACGCCCTTTGATATTCAGGTGCTGACGCCCATGAGAAAGGGCAGCCTGGGATGCGAGACGCTGAACGGGATCCTGCAGCAGTATCTCAACCCGCCCGAACCGCACAAGAGAGAGCATGTAAGCGGGGAGACTGTTTACCGCGTGGGAGATAAGGTCATGCAGGTAAAAAACAATTATCAGCTGGAATGGGAGATTGTCAGCCGCTACGGGATTCCCGTGGACCGGGGGACCGGGGTCTTTAACGGTGATATGGGCAAGATTGTGGAGATCAATGAAAGCGCTTCCAGTCTTGTGGTGGAATACGACGAGCAGCGCAGAGTAACTTATCCGTTTTCGCTGCTGGAGGAATTGGAGCTGTCGTATGCAATTACAATCCACAAATCGCAGGGGAGCGAGTATCCGGCGGTGCTTCTGCCGCTGCTGGGCGGCCCGAGGATGCTGTTGAACAGGAATCTGCTGTATACGGCGATCACGAGGGCCAAAAGCTGCGTCACCGTTTTGGGAAGCAGCGAGACGGTGCGGACCATGATTGACAATATTAGTGAAAACAGGCGCTGTACCGCGCTTGCACAGAGGATTCGGGAAATCGGAGGAACGGATTGAGCAAAATAAAAAAGATAGGGGAGGGTCTGCTGCAGATCGTATACCCCAGACGGTGCCCCGTCTGTGACGGGATCACGGGCCGCAGGGGAGAAAAAATATGTCCGGAGTGTACCCGGAAGCTGACGCTTCTGACGTCGCCCTGGTGTATGCGGTGTGGCAGAAAGCTGCAGGAGGAAGAGGAATACTGTCCGGAGTGCAGGGGAAGAAAACGTTCTTTTGAGCGCGGCAGGTCGCTTTACGAGTACGAGGGGGCGGCGGAGGCCATCTATCGGTTTAAATACGCAGGCCGCAGGGAATACGCCGACTTTTTCGGGGAACAGATCTGCGCGCATTTGGGCGAATTTATCCGGAATACGAAACCGGACGCTCTGGCGCCGATCCCGCTGCACAAAAGCAGAATGCGCGCCCGGGGCTACAATCAGGCGGCGCTGCTTGCCAGGGCGGTGGGAAGGCAGATGAACATTCCTGTTTACCCCAAAATGCTGGTACGGGTGAAAAAAACGGCGCCTCAGAAAAAATTAAATCCGGAAGAACGTCAAAATAATTTGAAAAAGGCTTTTATTATGGGACGAAATGATGTAAAATTAAAGACGATTATAGTTATCGATGACATCTATACCACCGGCGCTACAATAGAGGAAGCGGCAAAGGTGTTAAAGGAGGCCGGAGCCGACAGAATTTATTTCATCACTTTGGCCTGTGGGGCGGGGGTATAGTGAATTAGCCGCAAAAAAACGGAGGATACTATGAATATCAGAAATTGTAAAATGTGTGGCAGGATTTTTAACTATGTTTCCGGTCCGGCGGTCTGTCCGAGCTGCAAGGACAGTCTGGAGGTCAAGTTCCAGGAGGTCAAGGATTATATCCGGGAACACAAGGGCGTGGGAATCAACGAGGTGGCGGAGGCCTGTGATGTGGAAGCGGCTCAGATCCGCCAGTGGCTGCGGGAGGACAGACTGGAGGTTACGGAGGATTCCGCCCTCTACTTGAGCTGCGAGTCCTGCGGCGCGCCGATCCGCAGCGGACGGTTTTGCGAAAAATGCAAGAACAACATGGCAAAGAATTTGAACAGCGCGATAAGCGCCGGGAAACCTGCGCCGAAGCCGGAACGTCCCAAGGAGGAAGGCGGCGCGAAGATGAGGTTCCTGCAGTAGGAGGATTTGTATGCTGAATGAAGAGCGCGTGATCATGATGACGCATATGGCGTCCTATGAGAACGGCGAAGGAAAAAAGAATGTAAAGATCGGCAGTTACTTCAGGAGCGATTACATTGCGGTGCAGATACTGAAATCCCTGATCTGCGGCACAATCGCTTTTGCCGTGGTGTTTGCGCTGTACGTTTTTTACGATTTTGAAGTATTTATGCAGAATCTGTACAAAGCGGATCTGATTGAGCTTGCCAAAAAGATACTGATGTATTATGCGGTGACGGTGGCAGGCTACGGCATTGTGACTTATATCGTCTGCACATACCGTTATGCGGAGGCTAAGCACAGCCTGAAAAGATATTATCATAGTTTGAAAAAGCTGAATTCTCTTTACGGCGGCGAGAGCGCCCCGAAGAAGACAGCCGGAGGCCGTAGATGACAGGATTACTGGAAATGAGAGAAAAATTAAAGGCGTTGTACAGCAGATATGAGGTGTTTCTTCTGCCCATTGTCAAATTTCTGCTGGCATTTATCGTGTTGAATACGCTGAACGGAAAGATGGGATATATGACGAGGCTGGATAACATAGCCATCGTGCTGATCGCGGCGCTGATGTGCTCGTTCCTCCCTACAGGATTTATCGTCCTGTTTGCGGCGGGATTCAGTCTGATGCATATGTATGCGCTTTCCATGGAAGTGGCGCTGGTGGGAGTATGCGTGTATCTGATTATGTTTCTGCTGTTTTTCAGATTCAGCCCTAAGGATACGGTGCTGGTGATTCTGACGCCGCTTTTGTGTACAATGAAAATCCCCTATATCATCCCGCTGGCGGCGGGGCTGTTGTGCGCGCCCACGGCGATTGTATCCGTGGGGTGCGGTCTGGCGGTATATTATCTGCTTCGGACGGTAATCAACGCAGCGCCCGCAATTTCAACCATGGACGAGACGGCAGGAAAGCTGCGTCTGATTATCGACGGGATTGCGGGAAACCGGGAAATGATGGTGATGATCGCCGCTTTTGCAGTGACGATTTTAACCGTATATCTGATCAGAAGGCTGTCTGTGGATTACGCGTGGACGATAGCAATGATAGCCGGCGCGATGGTTAATGTGGTAATCCTGCTGATCGGGGATCTGCTGTACGAGATCAATATTTCGATTCTGGGAGCGCTTTTGGGATCCGTTCTGGCGCTGGGAGCCGCAAAGGTAATTGAGTTTTTCCGGTTCTGCGTGGATTACAGGCGCACGGAAAAGGTACAGTTTGAGGATGACGAATATTATTATTACGTCAAGGCGGTCCCGAAGATGAGCGTGACGGCTCCTACCAAGACGGTGAAGAGGATTAATGCGCAGCGCCCCGGGGGAGGCGGCCGCAGCGTCGCGACGGAGAGAGCCGCGGGACGCAGACAGGGAGCGCACGACGCCGCGCGGAGAGCCGGAAGCGGCCGAAATAACGGCAGGAGCATAACAGTCGGAAACACGGACGTAGATGCGGAAATCGAAGATCAGACCGACGATTATGACGAGATTTATTAAGAAAAGGCAAAATAGGATGTAGGGCGAGATGCAGTGGGTTGAGCAAGTAGTAGGCTATGTAAAAAACATCGGCACATACCGTGGTACAATCGATGCATATGATATTTTGGAGATCCTGATTATTGCCATTCTGGTGTATTACATTCTGGTCTGGATGAAGACCACCAGAGCATGGCAGCTGTTGAAGGGTCTGATTGTCATAAGCGTATTTCTGATACTGGCATACTGCATGGAGATGACTACCATCATGTGGCTGGCCAGAAATCTCCTGTCCTTTGCGGTGACGGCGATTATCGTCGTGATGCAGCCGGAGCTCCGCCACGCCTTGGAAGAGCTGGGGAAAAAGAATTTTCTGCCGATCGGCGTTTTCACGGATTCTTCCCGAAAAGAGCAGAATGTTTTCTCCGAGAAGACAATCAACGAGATCGTCAAGGCCTGCGTCGAGATGGGCAAGGTAAAGACGGGAGCGCTGATCGTTATTGAACAGAAGGAGTCCCTGAAGGATTATGAGCGCACCGGCATCGCGGTTGACGGTATCGTCACAAGCCAGCTGCTCATCAATATATTCGAACATAATACGCCGCTGCACGACGGGGCTGTAATCATCCGTGGCAACCGCATCACGTCGGCCACCTGCTATCTGCCTCTGTCCGACAATCTGGGCCTGAGCAAGGAGCTGGGAACCAGGCACCGCGCAGGCGTGGGCATTTCCGAGGCTACGGATTCGCTGACCGTCATTGTGTCGGAAGAGACAGGAAAGCTGAGCGTTGCATATGAAGGGAAGCTGGAGCGTGGGCTCGGCGCAGACGAGCTGAGAACCAGAATGTATCAGATCCTGAATAAACAGGGCGGCGAAAGGCCGAAGGCTAAGGTGATCTGGAAGGGAAGGAGAAAAGCGAAGCATGAAAAAAAAGATATTACATAACTGGGCGCTGAAGCTGGCTTCTCTTCTTCTGGCTTTTGTGCTCTGGTTTCTTGTGGTCAGAATAGACGATCCGCCGGAGACGGTAAACTTTTCCAACGTGCCCGTGAATCTTCTGAATACGGATCTGCTGGATAAGGAAAATAAGGTTTTTGAAGTGCTGGGCAATACGGATACCGTCAGAGTAACGGTCAGAGCGCCCGGAAGCATCGTGAGAGAGCTGCGCGCCTCGGATATTGTGGCAGAGGCCGATGTGAGCAAGCTGACAGACATTAATACGATTGAAATATCATATGTTGTTCAGAATGCAAATGTGGAATCTATAAAAGGAGATCATGATTTTGTACGCCTCAGCGTAGAGGATAGGCTGACCGAACTGTTCCGGGTCCAGTGTAAGACGAAGGGAGAGGTGGCCGAGGGTTATCTCGTGGCAAGCGTTACCCCGGACCAGAACCGGATAGAGGTCAGCGGGCCGAGATCTTCGGTGGAGAGAATCAGCTATGTCGGGGTGGAGGTCGATGTCACCGGAGCGTTCGCCAATGTCTCCATGAATGTGGAGACGCAGTTTTATGACGCGGAGGACAATCTGCTGGATTTGCCCAATGTGACGGCAAACGTGCATTACATCCATACGGCGGTAGAGGTGCTGGCTACGAAAGAGGTTCCCCTTGAGCTGAATGTGATGGGAGTTCCTGCGGAGGGCTATCTGGCTACGGGAAAGGTAGAGTGTGACATTTCCAGCGTCAGGGTAGCGGGATCGGTTACGGCGCTGGCCGGATTGGCAAAGATTACAATTCCGGAGGAAGTGCTCAATATAACCGGTGAGAGCGGTAATATGGTTACCGTTATCAACCTGAAGGACTATCTGCCGAACGGTGTGCGCCTGGAGGACAGCGCGTCCAACGGCAGGGCAACGGTCACGGTCTATATTGAACCTCTGGTCGAGAGAACCTATACGCTCCGCGCGTCCGATTTTGAGATACTCAACGTACCGGCGGGGTATGAGGTTGAAATCATGGAGACAGAAGAGCCTTACGAGTTGACCGTCGAGGGGCTGCGAGATGCGGTATCCGCGGTTTCTGCGGAGATGACGCGGGGAACGGTGAATATCGGAGAATGGATGGCGGAAGAGGAAATCAGTGATCCCGGGGATCATACCTATCAGATTCCTGCGGTATTTTCCCTGCCGGCCAACGTGGAAAGAACAAATGAGGTCATTCTGACGGTACATTTTTATAAGACGGGGGAAGCCTGAGGGAAATCCTTTCAGCGGGAAGGGAATCCGGCTTCGCACAGATAGTTATGTATGCAGCCTGTTTTATGCGGCGGGAACGGAGGAGCAAGACAGAAAATGGCGAGATTATTCGGTACGGACGGCGTCAGAGGGATCGCAAACGAGGAATTAACGCCGCTTTTGGCGATGCAGCTGGGGCAGGCGGGAGCATGTGTGCTGACAAGGGAGAAAGAACATAAGCCGACTATTATGGTGGGATGCGATACGAGAATTTCAGGCGATATGCTTGCCAACGCGCTGATGGCGGGAGCGTGCTCCGTGGGCGCAAACTGTGTCTATGTGGGCGTTATTCCCACCCCGGCGGTGGCGTATCTCACACAGAAATACAGGGTGGATGCGGGGGTGGTTATCTCGGCCTCCCACAATCCGGTGGAGTTTAACGGAATCAAGTTTTTTGACGGGAACGGTTATAAGCTCCCCGACGAACTGGAGGACGAGATCGAACAGCTGATCCGTGAGAATATGGACGGCGTCAAATTCCCGATCGGCCCGGGCGTGGGTAAGATCAAATACCGCACGGATGCCAGGGAGGAATATATCAACCATTCCATTCGGGCGGTTCCCGTCAATCTGAGCGGAATGAAGATTGTGGTAGACTGTGCAGAGGGCGCGGCATTTTATACCTCCGTGGAGGCGTTGAAGGAATTGGGAGGCAGCATTGTGGCCATCCACAACAATCCCGACGGCACGAACATTAATGCAAACTGCGGTTCTACCCATATGGAGGAGCTGCAGGCGAGAGTTGTGTATGAAAAGGCGCAGATCGGCCTTGCCTTTGACGGCGACGCGGACAGACTGCTGGCTGTGGACGAGACCGGACGCATAGTGGACGGCGATCAGATTATGGCGATTGTGGGAAACCACATGAAGAGGCAGGGAAAACTGAAAAAGGATACTATTGTGGCTACCGTGATGAGTAATCTCGGCTTTTTCCTCATGGGAGAAAAATGCGGACTTACCATCGAGCAGACGAAGGTTGGCGACCGCTATGTATTGGAGCGCATGAAGGAAATCGGCGCCAGCCTTGGGGGAGAGCAGTCCGGACACATCATTTTTCTGGACGAAAACACTACGGGAGACGGGCTGCTCAGCGCGCTGCATCTGCTGGAGGTGATGGCGGAGACGGGGAAAAGTCTTTCGGAGCTAACTTCCGTTATGGAGGTGTTGCCGCAGGCGCTGGTAAACGCTAAAGTTGCAAATCATAAAAAGGATAAATATCTGGAGTATCCTGAGGTGTCTGACGCGATCAGAGAACTGGAAAATAAATTTGCCGGAGAAGGCCGCGTGCTGATCAGGCCGTCCGGAACGGAGCCGCTGGTTCGCGTCATGATCGAGGGGAAGGATCAGAAGGTGATTCAGGAAGAAGCGGAAAAGCTGGCCGGACTGATTCAGGACGTGATGTTTTAGACGGCAAAAAGCACTTGTGAATCATTCTTAATCATGATATGATAAGTGTGTAAAAACAGAGTTTTCGCGTTATGGGGTGATTTGCAAATAAAATGGGAGAAGGACGCTGCGTGGCAGCAGAAATTGGAGGGAAGTTACAATGGTAAGTCAGAAGGTAATGATCAAAAATCCCACGGGCTTGCACCTCAGGCCGGCGGGTATCCTGTGTAAAGAAGCAATGCAGTTTAAATCCCTGATTACGTTTACCTTCAGGGATAACACGGCAAATGCGAAAAGCGTGTTGAGCGTGTTGGGGGCGTGCGTGAAATGCGGCGATGAGATTGAGTTTGTCTGCGAGGGCGAGGATGAGCAGGAGGCGTTGGCTGCGTTAGTGCAGGCGGTAGAAAGCGGTTTGGGGGAATAAATCGGTCTGTATCAAAACGGGCCTGCGGTTGACGAAAGGACAGTCGAACCGCAGACCCGTTATTTTATTCTATAGTAAACTTCGTTGCAACAAGGGAAGAATGCGGAGCATTCTTCTAAGTGCCGCTTGCGGCACTTTTTTAGCGGAAAGAAAACCGGTCGCCCTTCAGGGCCACACAGATCATGGTTTTTCCTGTATTGAGGCAGATTTCTTCTCCGTTATCGTCGTAAAATTTTGTAGGAGCGTAGTCGCCGGATTTTTTCCATGTGACATGGATGCCTCTGCCGTTAGTAAAATACCAGCCGTCCTCGGTATCGTCATTGCACTGAAAGGACAGGTAACCGTCTCCCAGGTCAACGTATTTTACATACTGCACGATAATGTTTTTGAAAGTCAGCTGATTCCCGGATTCGTCTTCATGAGGGCCGTCTGAGCTGCCGGAAAGATGCTGAAAGCGGTAATACAGCCCGTCTTGTTCGTTATAATCGAAATAGCAGCGCGTCAGGGGATAACAACCCGACATGTCAATATAGATCGCCGTCTTCGCCTCTTCCCCGTACTGCTCCAGCGTATTGGGCGCCGCTTCGTTCGCAAAGGTAAAATGATTCTGATCCGTCAGGCCGCGGTACTTTAGAGGATAACCCTTGGCGTTCACCGCATTAAGAATGCCCTGGCCGGTGGCAAAAGCGTTGTGGGGCCGCCGCCGTGTCTCATCCCGGTAAAAGGCAAAGGAATCCACATAATTTTCCTCGTTGATCGTCTGCGTATCGGGAGCCGCCAAAATTTCATCGACATAAAAAGGCTGCCCGCAATGAATGATGAAAGCGTCCCATTCAAAAGCCCAGTACGCATAATACGAACGGAGACTCCTGATATTTCCGATCTTTTCCAGATCCTCCCAGTCCTCATAAACGGCGAGAAGACGCGACATACAGCCTTCTACGTTAGCTTCGTAAAGGATAGAAGCCTGAGAAAGCGCATAATGAGGCAGGGCGCTGGATTCGTTGGGAGTCATGACGGCGATGGGGCGCGTCTTTGCGGCCTCGCCGTCTATCCATTCGTTAGTGAGGGGACTGCGGACCATACCGTCGCGGGGAGGCAGGGAACCGTTGCCGGAAGCCTCGTCCTCAGACTGCGAATTTTGTAAATTTGATTGATCCGACGAATTGACAGACTGGCTGTCAGCCGTGTCGGGATCCCGGTAGGGATCTTTTTCACCGCAGGCAACAAGCAAAAGCGCAGCGGCAAAAAGTAATATCCTGATTTTTATCCTGCGCATAATAACTCCTTCTTTATCCGTCTTATTTTAACACAGAATGCTTCAGCAGTCATCCGGATAACCGAAAAATTAAGAATATTTAATAATAAAACGGAAGGAGCGAACCTGTGCAGCCTTTTTTAGAGCACGTTTCGCTTGCAGAACGGCTGTCATAATAGTATACTGAAACCAGTATTTGCCATGAAAAACAATTCGGGCGGCTTTGTGCGGTTTGAGACGAAAACCGGGCGGAAAAGATAAGGAGTGCGGCCATGAGCGTATTGAGTGTAATCGTTCCCTGCTACAATGAGGAAGAGAATGTGTCGGCATTTTACCGGGAACTGAAAAAGAACGACGCTTTTTTTCAGGAAAAGGGGCTGGAGCTGGAAATCCTGTATGTGGATGACGGCTCCGCAGACAAAACGGCGGAAGAAGTAAAAAAGCTTATAGCAGAGGATTTTAGAGTTCATTTGCTCTCTTTTTCCAGAAATTTCGGCAAAGAGGCGGCTATGTATGCCGGCCTGGAAAATTCAGGAGGAGATTACGTCGTGTTCATGGATGTGGATCTGCAGGATCCGCCTTCTCTTCTGCCGGAAATGTACTCCTGTATCGTGGAAGAGGGGTATGACTCTGTGGCGACCAGAAGGGTGAGCCGTAAAGGAGAGCCGCCGGTCAGGAGTCTTTTTGCCCGGTTGTTTTACCGCCTGATGAAGAGGATATCGAAGACGGAAATCATGGACGGAGCCAGAGATTACCGTCTGATGACGCGCCAGATGGCGGACGCTATCCTTTCCATGAAGGAATATAACCGTTTTTCCAAGGGAATTTTCGGCTGGGTAGGTTTTCGGACGAAATGGCTGGAGTATGAAAATGTGGAGCGGGCGAAGGGCGAGACAAAGTGGAATTTCTGGAAGCTTTTTCTCTATTCGCTGGACGGAATTACCGCGTTTTCTACGGTTCCGCTGATGATATCCTCCGTGATGGGTGTGCTGCTGTGCATGCTGGCCTTTGTGATGATCGTTTTTATTGTGGTGAGAAAGCTTGTCTTCGGTGATCCTGTGTCGGGCTGGCCTTCGTTGGTCTGTATTATTCTTTTCCTCAGCGGAGCGCAGTTTTTTTGCACCGGAATACTCGGACAGTACCTTTCCAAGACTTATATGGAGGTAAAAAAGCGTCCGATTTATCTTGTACGGGAAAAAATATGATAATTTATTGCGATATAACATATTCACATCGAAAGCGTTATATGGTATTATCTATTTGTTCCTGAAAAAGAGTATTGATCATGGCAAAAAGGGGAATGCAAATGGAAATTAGCGCTGTAAAGGATTGTGAATTGGAGAGATACGTCACGGATATCATGCTGGATATAGGAGTACCGGCACATTTGAAAGGATATCATTTTATCAGGGAAGCAATAATATTGTCAGGCAGGGATATGGAAATGGTGAGCAGCGTCACAAAGCTGCTGTACCCCGCCATAGCCAGGCGTTTCAAGACGACAGACCAAAAGGTGGAACGGGCGATTCGAAATGCAATTGAGGTATCCTGGAACAGAGGGAACGCAAAAACCTTTGAGAAAATGTTCGGCTATTCTGTACTGAGCGGCAGATCAAGGCCGACGAACAGCGAGTATATTGCCCGCATCGCCGACAAGGTCCGCCTTGACATCAAGGCAATGTAAGATCTATATATGAAACTGTAAACAAGATTAAGCGATCAGTGCTCTTTTTCCGGGAATACAAGGGCAGCCGATGCGTAGTGCCATCGGCTGCTTTTACTTGTATGAACAGGATAAATATGGTAAAATGTTGACACAGAAGGCATTGTGTCAACTTCTGATTCCATGTGCGCTGAGGCGCACGGGATTATGGTAAAATCCCCTTATCCTTATTTGGGGCAGAGGAGGAAGATGACGAAAAATTACTGCTTCACAGATATAATAGCATCTGCTGTGATCCTGCTGATCGGCGGGGCGGAGGCGGCTCATCTGTACGGCGTTTTTCCGGGAGGTACACTGGGGAAATGCTGTGTTCTGTTTGCTGTGCTGACGGCGCTTGCGCTGGCGGCACTGACAGGCGCGGTTTTTATCTGCCGCAGAAGCAGGCCGCAGGACGGTACGGTGACAAATACGCCGTGGACAAAAGGCGAATGGATTCTGCTGGCCGTTTTTCTGACGGTTGTGATGACACAGCTTTTTTATTTGTTCAGCGGAAGAAGCGTATACCGCCAGGGAGATATGACGCTGGAGACCGTGGGCAGCTTTCTGGAGTGCGACGGTATTTATCGGACGAACCCCATGACGGGAAATGCTTATGAGGCGGGGCTGCCGCGCAGAATAGAAATTTTGTGTCTGCCTACGCTGTATGCCATGATCTGCAGGATTTTTTCCGCGCGTCCCGAGACCGTAATCCGACAGATCATACCGCCGGCGGCGCTGATCTGCTGTTATGCCGCGTATTTTTGCGTGGGCAGGAGTCTTTTCCCGAAAGACCGCCGCAGGCGGTTGTGTTTTCTGGCGGTCACAGCCCTTTTGATATGGGTCGGGAGCTATCGGTACGGAATGGACGGATTCGGAATTTTGTATTGCGGGTGGCGCGGCACGGTTTGGAGAAATGCGGTGCTGATTCCCTATACGTTTTCCCTTTGTCTGAGGCGGAAATACGGTCATGCTTTTTTATGCGTGCTGGCAGAGGCCTGCATTGTGTGGACATTATACGGAATGGGAGCCTGTCTGACGGTGATTGCAGGTATGGCGCTGATTGATTTTTTCCGCGGAAAGAGAAAGGCACGAAAGGAGAGTAAGCGATGACGGATCTCCTGAAAAACGCCTGGAACGGCTGGCACGATTTTACGGACACAGGGAAATTGGCGGCGCTGCTTTTGATTTCTTTGCTGTTTTTGTGGATATATTATAAGAGAGTGGAACAGAAGACCTTCCTGATCTATGCGACGGTGACCTCGATCTGTTGTATGATTCCGGTGACGGCGGTCTGGCTCATGCTTTATCAGACGAGATTTTATGACTATGAATGGATCTGGAGCATTGTGCCCGTGACTGCGGCGGTCGGGTATGGAGCCACGGTATTTATCACTGATTTCCTGAAAGAGCTGAGCGGAGGAGACCGGAAAAAAGCGGCTGCCGCAGTGGCAGGGCTTTTAGTCATGACGCTGCTTTGCGGCGGCATGGGGACAAGCCCGTGGGACAGCCGGTGCGAACGGGAGGAGGAACAGTACGCCAAAACACTGATTCCCCAGCTCAGAGAGCACATGGCGGACAGGCAGATCTCTCTGTGGGCGCCGAGGGAAATTTTGGAATATACAAGAGAGCAGGATGCAACGATCCGGCTTCTCTACGGCAGGAATATGTGGGACGAGTCTCTGAACGCGTATGTCTACGGAGGGTATTCGCAGGAATACGAAAGCCTGTATGACTGGATGGAGAGGACGGAAAGCGAGCCGATTTCGGCCCCGGAATGCGCAGAGATACTGATAAATACGGATGTGAACTGTATTCTCCTGCCGGAGGATACGGAGGAAGAGACGGTAGAATGCTTCGAGGAAACGCTCGGTATGAGCAGAGAAAAACTCGGAAAATATTACCTTCTGATCAGATGAGGTTACGCGGTGAATGAGATAATCAGCGTCATCGTTCCCGTATATCGGGCGGAGAGGTTTATAGAAGAGACCTTGAACTGTGTTGCGGCGCAGACTTACCCGCACTGGGAGCTGCTGCTGATAGACGATGCGGGCGGCGACGGGACGGTGGAGAAAATTGAAAAGTACATCAGGGAGCACGACGAGACAAGGATCCGCCTGCTGATACAGCCGGAGAACGGAGGCGCCGCAAGGGCCCGTAACCGCGGCCTGAAGGAGGCGTCGGGGCGGTATATTGCCTATCTGGATGCGGATGACCTGTGGACGTCCGACAAGCTGGAGCGGGAACTGAATTTCATGCGGGAGCATGACGCCGCATTTGTCTTTACGGGATATGAGTTCGCCGACGAAAACGGCAGAGGAACCGGGAAAGTGGTTCATGTGCCCGGGACGCTTCGCTACAGACAGGCGTTGAGCAACACTACCATATTTACTACGACAGTGATGTTTGACACGGAAAAGATTCCGAAGGAGCTGCTGGAGATGCCGAATGTCAAAAGCGAGGATACGGCGCTTTGGTGGAAGGTGCTCCGGAACGGTTATGTAGCGTGGGGACTGGACGAAAACCTGGCGAAGTATCGCAGGGCAGGGAAAAGCCTGTCGTCCAACAAGCTAAAAGCGCTGCGGCGGATCTGGAATCTGTACAGGAATGAGGAAAAGCTGGGGATTGCCGCCAGCACGATGTATTTCTGCCTGTGGGCTGTGCGCGCGGTAAAACGGAGAATATAGCGTCCGTCCGGGCTGTACGAGGGCGGAAAACTGTGTTATAATGTTGACACAAAAGGGTATGGTATAATGCCCTTATTTGGAGGAATCTGTCTTGAGACCTGTTACGAACGAAGAAAAACTGAGGAAGCTTGAAACCTTTAAGAGACTGATTAATCTGGTGCTTGTCGGCATTTGCCTGGGGCTGGAGGCAGCAGACTTTCACTATCATTGGATGTATCACTTCCGCCCGGGTCTGGTAGTGGGCCTGCAGGACCTCTGGTCCAGAGCTACGCTGGCGGAGATGGCGCTTTACTCTATCGTGCTGTTGTTTTTGTCGGCCACCTACGGAGGAGTGCGGCTGGGCTACCAGAAGAATGCGGAGATTGTGTTTTCTCAGGTCCTTTCTACGTTCCTGTCAAATATCATCATCTATATACAGATTTCCCTTATGGCCAGAAGGCTTTTTGCGCCGGATATGTTTTTTGCCATGATGGTGGAGCAGATGGTGATTGTGCTTGTCTATGTCAATATTGCCAACCGGATTTACAGGCATATCTTTCCGCCGAGACGGCTTTTGTTGGTTCACGGGGACAGGCCGACCGGCGATATCTGCGATAAATTCGAAAGCCGTAAGGATAAATACAGGATTGTAAGATCGGTTCACATAAAAGAAGGAACGCAGGCTGTCTGCGAGGAGATCCGAAAGGCGTATGAGAGCGGCGAGTGCAATGCGGTAGTGATCGGAGACATTTCCACCAAGGATCGGAGTCCGCTGTTAAAGTTCTGTTACGGATACTCCATACGGGTTTACCTTTTGCCGAAAATCACGGATGTAATTCTTGCGGGGGCGGAGGAGCTGCATGTGTTTGACAGTCCGCTGCTTTTGACGAGAGAGTACAGCCTGACCATGGAACAGCGCTTTTTTAAGAGGATGATCGATATCGTCTGTTCTCTGATTCTGCTTGTGATTGCCTCTCCGATTATGTTAATCACGGCGGCAGCCATAAAGCTTTACGACAGAGGTCCTGTCTTATACAAGCAGGTACGCTGTACCGTCAATAAAAGAAGATTTTATATTATGAAGTTCCGCAGTATGCGGACAGACGCGGAAAAGGACGGAGTAGCCCGGCTGGCAAAGAAAAATGACGACCGGATCACGCCCATCGGAAAATTTATCCGCAAGTGCAGGATTGACGAGCTGCCGCAGCTGATCAATATCCTGAAAGGAGACATGTCGTTTATCGGCCCGAGGCCCGAAAGACCGGAGATCATCGAGAAATATCTTGAGGTGATGCCGGAGTTTGCCTTTCGGATGAAGGTAAAAGCCGGACTGGCCGGTTTTGCGCAGGTTTACGGCAAGTATAATACGACGCCCTACGACAAGCTGAAGCTGGATCTGATTTATATTGAAAACTATTCGATTTGGCTGGATTTGAAGCTGATGATGCTGACTTTGAAGGTTCTGTTCTGGCCGGACAGCACGGAAGGGGTGGAAACGGAGCAAATCACCGCGCTGAAGGAAGAAAAGATGCGCTGGGAGCAGGAGTCAAAATGAGGCGGTATTCAGGGCAGATTGAGATATCTGCCTTTTTCGGTGAGGATATTGTCTGTGCGCCGGGACATGCGGCAGATACGGCGCGGTGAGGCGGACAAGGGGTATAGGTATGAAAGTGCTTTGGCTGTGTAACGTAATGCTGCCTGTAATCGCAAAGGGGCTGAATCTGGAGGCGTCCAACAAGGAGGGCTGGCTTTCCGGACTGGCGGACGCGGTGTTGAGACGGCGGGAGGAAAACCGGATTGAACTGACGGTTGCTTTTCCTGCGCCGAGGGGACAACTTGCGCCCGACTGTCAGGTCCTCGCATATGCGATAGAGACAGAGTACGGCACGCTGAATTGTTACGGATTTCGGGAAGCGGTAGAAAATCCGCATGTCTATGACGAAGGGCTGGAAGACAGGATGCGGAAGATTCTTGACGGCTGCAATCCGGACGTGATTCACTGCTTTGGGACGGAATATCCCCATACGCTGGCTATGTGCAGAGTAGCGCCCCAAAAAGAGCGTCTGCTCGTGGGAATCCAGGGACTCTGCGCGGTATGTGCCAACGCTTATTATGCCGATCTGCCGGAAAAAGTGATACGCTCCGTAACCCTCCGGGACTTTTTGAAGGGCGACAGCCTGATCCGTCAGCAGCGGAAATTCGTTTTGCGCGGCGAGATGGAAAAGCAGGCGGTGCGGCTGGCGGGAAATATTACGGGCAGGACGGACTGGGACCGTTTTTACACCGGGAAGTGGAATCCCGGGGCAAGGTATTTTCTCATGAATGAGACGTTGCGCGCCGATTTCTACGGTGCGGTCTGGAACAAAGAAGACTGCATGCCTCATTCGATCTTTGTAAGCCAGGGAGACATGCCTTTAAAGGGGCTCCACTATCTGCTGAACGCGCTGCCGGCGGTTATGGAGGAATATCCGGATACGCATGTATATGTGGCGGGGGCGGATATTACACAATATAAATCCTGGAAGCAAAAGTTGAAAATATCTGCGTACGGAAAGTATCTGAGAAGGTTGCTTGGAGAAAATGGCTTAACGGAACATGTAACCTTTCTGGGGCGGCTGAGCGGTGCCGGGATGAAAGAGCAGTATCTGAGGAGTCATCTTTACGTCTGCTGCTCCTCCATAGAAAATTCCCCCAACTCTCTGGGGGAGGCGATGCTGTTGGGCATGCCGTGCGTCAGCGCCGATGTGGGGGGGATTGCCAGTATTTTCACGGGTGGAGAGGACGGCATCCTGTATAGGGGATTCCGCAGTACACAGAATGAGTTTGATAACACATGTGATTTAGAAAGCGATCGGGAAGAATCCCTAAAAAAGATTTCAAAGAGGCTTTCAAACGCAATTATTGAAATTTGGAGCGACGAAGAAAAGATGAGTCAATATTGTGAAAATGCAAGAAAACATGCAAAAAGGACCCATGATAGAGATGTTAACTACGAGAAAATGAAAGAAATCTATTCAATTATTGTAGCGGACATGTCTGAGTGATTTTGGGGACGGAAACAGAGAGATTGTAAATTACGGATGTTATGAAAGAAGAGGGAATGCTTTTGGAAGATCAGAAAAAGATGGTGTTTGTGTCTAATTATATCAATCATCATCAGATTCCGTTCTGCAATGCCATGTACAGGATTCTGAGAAGCAGCTTCCTGTTTGTCCAGACGGAACCAATGGAGCGGGAACGGGTGGAAATGGGGTGGAAGGAAGAGACGGAGGTCCCCTATCTGAAGCGCTATTATGAGGAGCCGAAGGAATGCCAACGTCTGATCGATACGGCGCGAACCGTTCTGTTCGGCGGATGCGAAGAGGAGAGCTATGTGGAAAGCCGTCTGGAGAGAAAGCTGCCTGTGATACGCTGTAGTGAGAGGCTTTATAGGACAGGGCAGTGGAAGGCGGTCTCCCCGAGGGGACTGAGAAAGAAATATCACGATCATACCAGACACAAAAACGATCCTGTGTATCTGCTGTGCGCGGGAGCCTATGTGGCGTCGGATTTTCATATTGTGAGAGCATACCCCGGAAAAATGTACTGTTGGGGATATTTCCCGGAGACCAGGCATTATGATTTGGAGACGCTTCTGAACGGAAAGGGCTGGCCGGGAAAAGCAGGAAGCGGAATAGGCGAAACTATATCCGGGAAAGCAGAAATCGGAATAGACAAAGCTGTGCTCGGGAAAAAGGTGCCGTATCTGCTCTGGGCGGCCCGGATGATAGATTTGAAGCATCCGGAGCTTGCCATGGAGACTGCCCGGTATCTGAAAGAAAAGGGGCTCGCCTTTCACATGGATATCATCGGCGGCGGAGACAGAATGGAAGGATTGGAAGCCGCCAGAGTGCGGTACGGACTGGAAGATCAGGTCAGTCTGCCGGGGTCCATGACGCCGGATCAGGTCAGAGAGCATATGGAGAGGGCAGATATCTTTCTGTTTACCAGCGACAGACAGGAGGGCTGGGGAGCGGTGGCAAACGAGGCGATGAACAGCGGCTGTGCCCTGATTGCGGATCATATGATCGGCGCGGCGCCTTTCCTGATCCAAAACGGACGAAACGGGCTGATCTACAGGGACGGAGACAAAGGTCAGCTGTTTGCCCTGACAGAGCGGCTTGTGCGCGACAAAAAGCTTTGCAGAAGGCTGGGAGAAAATGCGTACCGAACCGTTACAGAAGAATGGAACGCGGAACAGGCGGCCGAAAGACTGGCGTTATTGTGCGCCAGTCTGGGGATTTTGAATGCGGAAGATCTGGAAATAACCGATGTGGAAGGACAGCTGGGACGTTTTCAGGACAGTCTTCGGGAAGGCACGTTGACCGGTCCCTGCGCTCCCGCAAGAGTCTTGCAGGAGAGGGGAAGGGCGTCCAGAGAACTGTATACGGCGGAGGAATGAAGGCGGAAAATGAAAAGCGGCGAATTGATCAGCATCATTGTACCTGTTTACAATACGGAAGGCTATCTGACAAAATGTGTGGATTCCCTTCGGGCGCAGACCTATGCCGATCTGGAGATTATTCTGGTGGACGATGGCTCCACGGACGGAAGCGGCGCGCTTTGCGACCGCTTTGCGGCAGAGGACAGGCGGATTAAGGTGCTACACAAGGAAAACGGAGGTTCCTCCTCTGCCAGAAACCTGGGGATAGCCAAGGCAAAGGGACAGTATATCGGGTTTGTAGACAGCGACGATTATGTGGATGCGGATATGTATGAGAAGCTTTATGCCGCCCTGCAAAGCGGTCATGTAAAAGCGGCGCAGATTGGCAGAGATGAGATTGCTCCTGACGGGAGCGTGATGCCCGATATCTGTATTCCGCCCAAAGAGCAGGAATTTGTACCTCCGGAGAAGTTTATGGAGGAGCTCCTGATGCATCGGGGAGACTGCTCCTTTTGCACCAAACTGATTCGAACGGACTGTTTTCGGGAGCTGTCGGGGATGGCGCCATCCCCGGATTCGGCAGAGGATCGTCAAGACGAACAGTCGGCCGCTATTGTGGAATATTTTCCTACGGGAAGGCTCAACGAGGATTTTCATCTGCTGGTGCGCCTGCTGGGACAGTTGGGAACGGTCGTGTCTCTTCCCGGACATGCCTATCATGTCTTTTACCGTGTGGGAAGCAATTCGCGCAAAGAAAGCAGAGATATTTTTTCGCGGGTATTTGCCGATTCGGTAGACAACGCGGATATGGCGGCGCGGATTGTGGAAGAGAGGTATCCCGGCCTTAAGGATATAGCTTTTCGCTTCGGTATTTTTCAGCGGCTGGAATATATGCTTCATATTCCCATCGGTCAGATGACAGGGCAAAACGGAACGTATCGGGAAATTGTCTCCTATCTTCGGAAAAACTGGGCAAGATCCATGCGCAATCCGATCCTGACAGGGAAAAACAAAGTATATCACACGTTATTTGCCGTCGCTCCGGCAACGGTCAGACGGCTGCACCGGTTTTTACGCAGACCGGACGGAGGGCGCTGATTTGGGCGAAGTGACAGAAAGAAGTGTAGAAGGCACATGATCTGCTACAGGTTTCAGAGAATGAAGATTGATTTGATGACATATTGCAGAGCTTATGATATAATAATCTTATTCAGGGCAGGAAACCGGCCGAATGGTCATTGCTGCAAAAGATGGAATCGCCGGTATGGCGGAGAGGTAAGAGGAATCTATTTTGAGTAAAGAGAGAAGGCTGCTTAGTATACCGGCCAGTCGAATAATGGTATTAGTTTTGCTGGACGTGATGAGTATCCTCATCGCGTCCTTTGTGCCCCTGTATTTTCGGTTCGACTTTAAATTTAAGGACATCATGCCTGTATTTCTGGAGAGAATGGGACATATCCTGATCCCGAATGTTGTGATTACGCTTGCGTTCTATGTGGTCTGGAGGCTGTACAAAAGCGTCTGGCGCTATGCCAGCGCAAACGAACTGATCAACATTGCCTTCGCCGATATCTGCGCGACGGCGGTGCAAATGATTTACTGCCGCCTCACAGGCAACCTGATGCCCAGAAGTTACCCGGTGATTTACTGTTTTTCCCTTATGCTGATGACCTGCGGCGTTCGCTTCAGCTACCGTATTCTTCGGATTTTCAATAACAAAAGAACCAGCCTTGCCGATAAGGAAGGCCGCGTCAACGTCATGGTGATCGGCGCCGGAGAGGCCGGGAATATGATCTTAAAGGAGATCGAGAGCAGCAGATATCTGAACCTTTCCGCCAAATGCGTCATTGACGACCAGCCCGGCTGCCACGGGAAATTCCTGCGCGGCGTGCCTATTGTAGGAGGCAGGGATAAAATACTGGAAGCCGCAAAGCAATACGGTATCGATGAGATTATTTTTGCCATTCCATCCGCGGGGGTGAAGACGAGAAAGGAAATACTGGATATCTGTAAGGAATCCGGCTGTAAGATGAGAAGCCTTCCGGGCGTTTATCAGCTGATTAACGGGGAGGTATCGGTAGCCAAGCTGCGGGAGGTGGAGATTGAGGATCTTTTAGGGAGAGAGCCTATACAGATTAATGTGGAGGAAGTCCTGCAATCTGTCAGCGGGAAGGTAATCATGGTTACAGGCGGCGGGGGATCCATCGGAAGCGAGCTTTGCAGGCAGATTGCGTCCCACAATCCCGCGCAGCTGATTATCCTGGATATCTACGAAAACAATGCTTACGATATCCAGCAGGAGCTGCAGCGCAAATATCCGAAGCTTAATCTGACGGTATTGATCGCTTCCGTGCGCAATACCAACAGGATGAACGGTATTTTTGAAAAATACCGCCCTCAGATTGTTTATCATGCTGCGGCTCACAAGCATGTGCCGCTCATGGAAGACAGCCCGAACGAGGCCGTGAAAAACAATGTGATGGGAACCTATAAAACCGCGTGGGCGGCAGACAAATACGGCGCGGAGAAATTTGTTTTGATTTCTACGGATAAGGCGGTAAACCCTACCAATGTCATGGGAGCCTCCAAGCGGATCTGTGAGATGATCATCCAGATGATGAACCAGCGATCGAAAACCAATTTTGTGGCGGTGCGGTTTGGAAACGTACTGGGCAGCAACGGAAGCGTGATACCGCTGTTTAAGCAGCAGATTGCCGAGGGCGGCCCCGTGACGGTAACGGATCCGGAGATTATCCGCTATTTTATGACGATACCGGAGGCGGTGTCCTTAGTGCTTCAGGCAGGGGCTTACGCGAAGGGCGGGGAGATTTTCGTTCTGGATATGGGGGAGCCGGTAAAAATATTGGATCTTGCAGTGAATTTGATCAAGCTTTCCGGATACAGGCCCGGCGAGGACATTGAAATTAAGTTTACGGGACTCCGCCCGGGCGAAAAAATGTACGAGGAGCTTCTGATGGATGACGAGGGACTGAAGAAAACGGCTAACAAGATGATCTTTATTGGAAAGCCCATAGAGTTTGAAACGGAGAAGTTTGAGAAGCAGCTCGCCGGACTGATTGCTGACGCCAAAAAGGAAACCGACAATATCCGCAGGGACATCAGGGAGATCGTGGAGACGTATCAGTATGAGTGACGGGCATGGGAAAGCCGGTATACCGCGCGATGCGGAAAGCGGGAAAGAGCGACCGGCAGGCCTGCTATGCAGTTTGGGGAGGAAGCATGTATAAGACAGTAAAACGTATCATAGACTGTATTCTCGCATTGCTGGGACTGATTCTCCTGTCGCCCCTGTTTGCCGGCCTGATGCTCGCGATCAAGGCGGATTCGCCGGGGCCGGTTTTTTTTAAGCAAAAGAGAGTCGGTATTCACAAAACTTATTTTCCTATTTTAAAATTCCGAACCATGCGGATCGATACGCCGAAGGACACACCGACCCATCTGTTGGAAAATCCGGAACAGTACATCACAAAGGTCGGCAGGTTTCTTCGTCGGACAAGCCTGGACGAGCTGCCGCAGATCCTTAATATCCTGAAGGGAGACATGGCTGTGGTAGGGCCGCGCCCCGCGCTTTGGAATCAGTATGATCTGATCGCCGAAAGAGACCGATACGGAGCCAACGATATCCTTCCCGGGCTGACGGGCTGGGCACAGATCAACGGCAGAGATGAGCTCCCAATCGATGTAAAGGCCAGACTGGACGGAGAATATGTAAAGATGATGAGCCTGAAAACGGATCTGAAGTGCATTTTGGGTACAGTGAAGTCCGTGGCAAAACAGGAGGGAGTCGTAGAGGGCGGCACCGGAGCGCTGGGAAAAACGGCGGAGCCGGGGAAGGCCGAAAAACCGGGGAAGGACGGAGAAAAGGAGAAACCGTGAAGCCGGAAGAGATCAGAGAGACGGGAGAACTGTGAGGCCGGGAAAAAGAGAGACAGAAGGAGCTGTGAGGAATAGACTCGAAGCAGACAAAAAAGGATTTTGGGGCGGGAAAAGGAATCGTAAGTATGAAAAAGGTTTTGATCACCGGAGCCGACAGCTATATCGGCACCAGCTTTGAAAACTGGATCAGAGAAAACGGGAGCGATATTGAGACCGAGACGGTAGATATGAAAAGCAGTTCCTGGAGACAAAAAAATTTCGGCAGATATGACACGGTTTTTCATGTGGCGGGGATTGCTCACGCGGATGTGGGCAAAGTCACAGAGGAGCAGAGGCAGCTTTACTACCGGGTCAATGCTCAGCTTACGGCGGAGTGCGCACAGAAGGCAAAGCTGGAGGGCGTAAAGCAGTTTATCTTTATGAGCAGCATGATCGTTTACGGGGAGAGCGGCAGAATCGGGGAGCAAAAGGTGATTACGGCGAATACGCCCGCCGAGCCGTCTAATTTTTATGGGGACAGCAAGAGGAAAGCGGAGGATGTGCTCTTGAAGCTGGACGACGACAGCTTCCGGGTAGTCATCTTAAGGCCCCCTATGATATACGGCAAAGGCTCTAAGGGAAACTATCCGACACTGGCAAGGCTGGCGGTAAAGCTGCCTTTTTTCCCGAAGGAAAAGAACAGCAGAAGCATGTTATACATCGGAAACCTCTGCAGATTTGTGGAGCTTATGATCAAAAATGACGAGAGAGGTATATTTTTTCCCCAGAACAGAGATTATGTGTGTACCGCAGAGCTGGCGGCGGCCATCGCGGCGGAACACGGGAAAAAGCTGCGCCTGACCCGCCTGTTTCATCCGGCGCTTCTGCTTTTGGGAAAGCTTGGAGGAAAGCCGGGAGGCACGGTCAATAAAGCCTTTGGGAATATGGTCTATGAACAGAAGATGAGCGAATACAGGGAAGAATACCGGATGTACGGCTTAAAAGAATCCGTGCATCTGACGGAGAACTGAGATGCCGGAAAAAGTAAGTATCATAACCGTAACCTACAACAGTAAAGCAACGCTGGGAGTGACGGTGGAGTCTGTGCTGCGCCAGACCTTTTCCAGAATAGAATACCTGATTATCGACGGCGCGTCCGAGGACGGAACCGCGGAACTGGCGGAAAGCTACCGGAGACGCATGGAGGAAAAGGGAATCAGCTTCCGTATTGTCTCAGAGAAGGACGAAGGAATTTATGATGCCATGAACAAGGGGATACGTCTTGCCACAGGAGGCATCATCGGAATTATAAACAGCAGCGACTGGTACGAGCCGGACGCCGTGGAGACGGCAGAAAGGGAATTTCGGAATAATCGCTGTGACCTGATGTTTGCCAACATCCGTATCCATAAAGCCGACGGCGCAAGCTTTGTCAAAAAGGCGAGACTGCGCCGGTTCCAGACCTCCAGAGACTGGAATCATCCCACCATGTTTGTGAGGGCGGATGTTTACAAAAGTCATCCCTTCCGCTGCAAGGGGATCCATGATGACTACGGCTGTTATCTGCAGCTGAAAAAGGAAGGGTTTCGGGTCGCAGCCGTAGACAAGATTCTGGCTAACTTTCGGATGGGCGGGATCAGCAACCGCAAAAGCCTGAAGGAGGCAGTGCGGAGGATCAGGGATCGGTATCGCTGGTGCTATCGGGTGAACGGGTACAGCAGGTGGTATCTGGCGGAATGTGTTGCGATTGAAGCGGTGAAAATGTTGCTGGGATAGGGGTTTGGGCATGTACAAAGGGGTATAAGTTTGAAAATAAATTTTCAAATTTTGATTGGTATGCGCAAAGAGGGGTGTTTGCACACCCTCTTATGGGGCGCAAAGGGGTATAACTATGAAAATTGGCATTGATCTGCTGTGGGTTCGCCCAGGCATTTGTGGCGGCACGGAATCTTATATCAGAAACCTGATGAAGGGGTTTGGAAAATATGATAAGTCGAATGAGTACTTACTTTTTGTGTCTATGGATAACTGTGAAAGTTTTTTGATATATGAACAGTATCAAAATATGAAATGCCGGGTGATGCCGGTGTATTCTTCCAGTCAGCCCCGACGCATTCTGTGGGAAAATCTTCATCTGGATAAGGCTGCGAAAAAACAGAAGGTGGATGTTATGTTTATCCCTGTGTACAGCATGCCACTGACGTACGGAAGCAGGATACCGTATGTCAGTGTAATTCATGATCTACAGGCACTCCATTATCCGCAATACTTCTCTGCGGTCAGAAAGATGTTTCTCAGATACATGTGGAAACATGCCTGTAAGGCTTCTTCCCGGGTGATTACTATATCGGAATATTGTAAAAAAGATCTGGCAGAGCATTATCCGGCGGTAAAACAAAAATGCACTGTAATTTACAATCCTGTAGAGACAAAAGTCTCTGATCTGTCTGCGGCCGCTCTAAAAGAAAAATACGGTATTTCAAAGGATAAATATTATTATTGCGTCAGTTCCATGCTTCCGCACAAGAATCTGGACACATTACTCAAGGTGATTTCATTGAGAAAGCAAAAAGGCGATATCTGTCCCCTGGTTTTAAGCGGAGTTGGAGGAGATACGGAGACGTTTGACAGAGCGGTGAAGGAGCAGGGAATCAGTGAGATGGTGATTAATACAGGCTTTGTCTCCGATCAGGAGAGGGACTGCCTTTATGAGAATTGCAGGCTGTTTCTGTTTCCCAGCGTGTTTGAGGGGTTCGGAATGCCGCCTATCGAAGCGATGCGCAGGGGAAAACGCGTCGTTATGACAAGAGAAAGCTGTCTGGAAGAGATAACGCAGGGGAAGGCTGTTTATGTAGATAACCCTTATGATATTGAGGAATGGTCAGAGAAAATAGACAGTACACTGGGACTTCCCTGTGAGGCGGTGGCGTTTGAAGAGTACAGTCTGCGGAAGGTAGTGGAAAAATATGTGAAGGTAATACAAAATCCGTAGGGGTGGCGGATGATTAGGAGAGTGGAATGAAGAGAACCCGGAAAACTTTTATCAATGTAGTCACATCCGCAGTTACATATGCAGCGAATTTAGTTACGGCTTTTGTGGTTCAACGGGTGCTGGTAGAGACCATGGGGACGGACTATAACGGTATAAATGGGCTGTTTGGAAGCATTATTTCTATGATGTCCCTTGCCGATTTGGGAATAGGAACAGCGATTATTTATCATATGTATCGTCCCATGGCCGAGAAAAATGAGCGACAGATCAATTCCCTGATGCGTTTTTACAGAAGATGCTATGTAGTGATCTCCGGGATTGTGCTTTTGCTTGGCGTCGTGGTAGCTCTTTTTATCCCGCTTCTTGTGGGCAATGTGGAAATAAAGGACAGTATCTATTTGATTTATGCGCTTTTTTTGTTGGATTGCCTGTGTTCCTATTTTCTTGCATATAAAAAATCATTACTCTATGCGGACTTGATGAATTATGTGCCTGATACAATTTATTTCCTGACATATATTGTGCAGAATGTATTACAGGTCTATGTATTGCTTGCTTTTCAGAATTTTATTCTTTTTTTAGTTGTAAAAACGCTGGGAAAATGTGTTCCGAATTTGTTTATTTCTCTATATATCAGAAAAAAGTATCCTTTTACAGCGGAAAAAAACGTCGCGCCTGTAGACCGGGAAATCAAGGAAGATATCATCACAAAAGTGAAAGGCCTGTTATGCCATAAATTAGGTAAGATAATTATTACCGGCAGTGACAGCATTGTGATTACCGGGATATTGGGTATAAAGGTTATGAGTTTATATACTAATTATCGTCTTGTCATCGCGGGAATAACGGCGCTGCTGAACAGGATGTTTGAGACATTGACAAACAGCGTCGGAAATTTTTTGCTGGCAAGCGACAGGCAGCGGAGGCTTGATGTTTACAAGAAAATAGATTTTTTGAACTTCTGGTGTTTTGGATGTGTGGCGGCAGGCATGTACGCGGTTCTTCAGCCGCTGGTTACATTGTGGCTGGGAGAGGATTTTTTGTTTAGTAAACCGGTAGTATTTGTACTGGTGGTAAATTTTTATCTGGAAGGGATGAGGGCTTCCGTAAATACTTTTAAGGAAGCAGCAGGCATCTTTCATGAGGATAGAAGGATCCCCTTGACAGAAGCGTTCATAAATTTGATTTCGTCTGTTATACTGGCGAAACTGTTAGGGGTTGCCGGAGTGTTCCTTGGGACGATCCTGAGTACGGCGGCAGCGTATCTGTACAGTTATCCAAAGTATGTGTGTAAACCGCTTTTTAACATGTCATACCGACAGTATGTCGGCATGACGGCCAGACATCTGACAGTTTTTTTGTTAATATTGGGTGTGACGGAATACTGCATCAGGGGGATGGAAAACTGGAACCTTTGGCTCCGCATGTTCCTGTCAGGTACGGCAGCGGTGATAATCTTTCATGTTTTTTTCCTGTTGTTATACGGAAAAAGCAGAGAACTGCAATATTATGTCAACCTGGTGAAGGGAAAAATATGGTCATAGCAGGAGGAAAAAAATTTGAACATTAGACATAAATTAGCAAAATATCAGGATTTTTATTATATGATTTTTATCCTGGCCATGACGGGTATGACCTCAGCCGGCATCAATTCAGAGTACGGTATCTATAAGATCGTTTTTGCGGCGGGAACCGTGCTGTTACTGCTGAAAATGGCTGTTACAGATTTTACATGGCGGGAGATCCTTGTCATGGCGTTGTTTACGGCTTTGCTGGGAGTAAATTTGCTGCGAAACGGCGAAAAGACACTTGTTCTTACGGCCATGGGGATTTTTGGAGCCAAAAACATTTCCCTGGATAAGGTATTTAAATACGCTTTATGGCTGAAAGCGGCGCTTACCGCGTGTACTCTGCTATTGGCGGCGACGGGAGTAATTGAGAATCGGATGATTGAATTACCTAAAAACGGAGAAATGGTGACATTATACTGCTATGGGTACTACACACCTAATATGGCTTTCGCCAATATTTTTGTAGTGCTTTTGTTGGCGATTCTTGTGTACAGGGATAAATTGAAATGGTATGCCTATGTAATTGCAACGGCTATCATGTTCGCGGCGTATAAAGTTTTCATGTGTAGAACCGGACTCGTGGTATGGTTTGTGTTGTGCCTGATGGTGCTGGGCTATAGACTGACAAGACGCTGGAAATACGAGAAAATTTATATGACATTGTTTATAGCCATTCCCGCGGTGCTTGCTGCATTGACATTGATCCTGCCTGTGCTTTTACAGAAGGGATACAAATTTGCTGCAAAACTGAATTTCTATCTGACCGGCAGAATACAGCTTCAGAATTTATTTTATAATGACATAGGGACCTTGCTGCTGGGACATGTTCCCCGCAATCCCTTTGACAGTATTTATTTTCATTTGATTTATAATTACGGGTGGATTCTGTTTCTGCTTTGCTTTATTGCCTATTGTTACGGAATATGGTACTGTATTAAAAGAGAGAATTATTACGGGGTGATCGGAATGGGCGTCATGGCAGTATATGGCTTCATGGAACAGCTGCCGTTAAGCGTACTCTGGAATCTTCCTTTGTTATATTTATCCTGGGTTCTTTTTAAGGAGAAAAAAACGACCGATGAACAACTATAACAGGAAATATCAACTGATAGAAACTTATAGCCTCTGGATGCTGGATATGCTATGTATTACGGTTTCCTATGTGCTGGCGTATCTGATCCGTTTTGCCGAAGAGCCGGGGGCGCTGGGAAGCCGGGAAATCATGCAGATTTATGTGCCTTTTCTGCTGTTCTGTATGCTAAACAGTTTTTTTACCAACGAGTATAAACATTTTTTTGAAAGAGGATATTATTATGAGCTCCTGCGTGTCCTGCGCTATAATCTGATTTTATTTGTGGGAACGGGTTTTTATATTTATGTACTTCGTTTGGAGCTGGAGTTTTCCAGACTGCTTTTGGGATATTTGATTTTAATCAATACCGTGCTGACCTATTTGGTTCGTGTGACGTTTAAAAAGTACATGAAGCAGCGATATAAAAAGAGTAAGAACAGCGATAAAATTATTGTTGTGACGGACAGCGGCGAAGTAGAGAGTGTAATGCGCCATATTGAGCAGGATGCGGGATGGAGTTATGAAATTATCGGCATTGCGATTATAGATATTGACAGAATCGGGGAGACTGTGGAGGATATTCCCGTTATAGCCGACAGAAACAATGTTGTCGAGGTGGTTCGGCAGAGCGCTGTGGACGTGATTTTCCTGCACAGCCCTCAGACAAAGTACAGCGACCTGGAGAATCTGATCCAGTCTTTTTTGGCAATGGGTATCATTTGTCATAATTGCATGGAACGGTTCAGCATCGATACACCCTGCAGCAGTGTAGGAAAGTTTGCGGGACTTCCCGTGATGACCTATCTGAACAATGAGATCGATTACCGGCGGAGGATTGTTAAACGGGTGATGGATATTTTAGGCGGAGGTATCGGACTGCTTTTTACACTGATTCTGACGCCCTTTGTGGCGCTGGCCATCAAGATCGATTCCCGCGGGCCAGTTTTTTTCTCTCAGATCAGGATCGGAAAAAACGGCAGGCGGTTTAGAATGTACAAATTTCGTTCCATGTATGTTGACGCCGAAGAGCGGAAAAAGGATCTGATGGAGCAGAATGAGATGCAGGGGCTCATGTTTAAGATGAATAAGGATCCCCGGGTTACCCGGGTCGGGAGATTTCTTCGAAAAACGAGCATTGACGAGCTGCCGCAGTTTTGGAATGTGGTCAAGGGAGATATGAGCTTAGTAGGCACGAGGCCTCCTACTGAGGATGAGTTTGGGCAGTATAACATTTATTATCGGAGAAGACTCAGCATCACCCCGGGGCTGACCGGTATGTGGCAAGTCAGCGGACGGAGCGATGTCCGCAATTTTGAGGACGTGGTGAAGCTGGATCTGAAATACATTGACGAGTGGTCCTTGCGGCAGGATGTGAAAATTCTGCTTCAAACGATAGGAGTGGTGCTGTTTGGGAGGGGGTCAAGGTGACTACATCTGTCACCGATTCATGATATAATAAAAATGCAAGAACAGAAAAGAGGGTTTCTTTTGAGTATAAGAGTAGATGTCAGTAAATTTGCGAAAATTGAGAGAGCTTCTGTAAGAACAGGTGATTTCCTGCTGTTTGTAGGAGATAATAACAGTGGGAAAACTTTGATGATGGAGCTTCTGTATGGGATTATAAATATAGTGTCCGAGTGGAACGTGGAAATCGGTTGTGCTAAAAGCGCGGAGCAGGGAGATATAACTTATATCCGGTTTTCTCATGAATGGTTTGCCGAAATAGAAAGCAGGGTGAACAGCTATCTGCGGGACAATAAAAAGAAATTTCTTTTAGACTGTTTTTCCGTAGAAATTCCTGTGGAGGAAATAACAATACATTTTGAGTCTGCAGAAGAAGTATTCTATGTCGGTACGGTTGCGGAAACGGCGTATCTGGAGAAAGAGTATGCCGATGGCACCAGAGAAAATATTGCAGGTCATGTAACGGGAACGGCGGATGAGATGAAATTACAGCTTGCTCGGTGCGCCCTGCGGGATATGTTGGGACTGCCCGTGGGAAAAGGGCAGTTGTTCCTCCCGGCAGCACGGGCCGGTCTGCAGATGCTCTACCGGAATTTTTTTGTGAATATGCAGGGAAAGGCCGGAATGCCCCTGCCGGTTTATGATTATCTGAAATTTCTGCAGACTTATTCATCCAGAACACAGTTCAGTGAAAATGAGGCGGATTTAATAGAATTTGTGAACCGTGAACTGCTGGGCGGAGAAATTGAATATCAGAACGACAGGTTTATGTACCGGGAGGGGGCTTGTTTTATTCCTTTGAACATGGCTTCGTCAATGATACATGAGTTATCACCCTTCAGCAGTGTGCTGAAGTCGGAAAGCAGCTACGGATATCTGTACTACGATGAGGTAGAAAACAGCATCCATCCCATTAAACAGGGAAGTGTCGCAAAAACGTTGATTAGATTCTGTAATCTTGGCAACAAGTTGATTGTTTCAACTCATAGTGATACTTTGGCGGGAAGAATGAATAATTTAATCTTAGTGTCGAGGATGAAAAACGTAATCCGAAAAAACGATATCTTGGAGAAAATAAATTGGAGCATGCAGGATATGCTTCGACCGGAAAAAACAGTAAATATATATGAATTTAAAAAAAATGAAAAGGGCAGTGTGGTTATCGAGGAATTAGAATTTTTTGATTATCCGAGGATCGGCTATGACTTTGGACGATTTAATGAAAATATTGATCTGTTGTACGATGAATCAAACTGTATCATAGGATAGTTGCCAAATGAAAGCACAAAAGCTAAAACCGGGAAAGACACATAATAGAACAGCGATGTATTGGTTCGACTATTCCAGAGATATCATTGTGGAAGAAAGACAGACCGATACATTAGACAGGGTCATCCTGCATTATACGGTAAGAGACGGGGACAAGGCTTATTTCAGTGAGGAGTATATACCGGAAGGAACTCCGCAGGAAAAAACTAAAAAACCGGATGTTACCGCTATTTTGGAAAACGTTACCGAAACAAAAGTAAAATGGTATATTTTTGATTTGAAAGATACGGTTATTCATGCTAAAACGGCGCTGAAGCTCTGTAACCAATGGCATAGCGGGATAGAACATATAGAAGAGCAATACTTAAGCGAATTGGACGGATACAGCGTGGAAGGGTCTTTGGGGGTCATAACCAGATATTGGAGCAGGGAGCTGCTACAAAAAGAAAAGGATACTTATGAGGAAAAAATCAACCGGACTGATGAAAATACTTTGCTTACGGCGAGGAAAAGCATGGCAAAACGGAATGAATACCGCCAAAGGGTTAAGGCCATTCAATATATTTTGGATGGGATATTTATTGATAATGATGTGTCCGGAGAGGGGATATTCTATGATATCCATTATGTATATATGACTACGACCGACAAAATCACATATACTGCAGAAATGACTATAAAATTTTGATAAACGGCGGGAGGAATTATTGTGTTTGAAAATCCGATACTGAAAGCATGGCTTAACGAATACAGCAAAGAGAATGAACTGGCAGAAAACGCCATGTCCGATAACGAGAGAAGATATATCGATTATATCTATTTTTCACAAATTCAGCCGGACAGGTTGGACAGGGATTTCGACCTGTTAAATCAGATATGCGATGAGGTGCCTGAAGGGCGGGGGCTGATCGGCATCGCCATAACGATGAATGGGCAGTTGCTCTCTACGAAAACAGACATTGACGATATTTTGCAGAAAGACGGTCAAGGTAAGTTTGAGGTATATATTTTGGCCTATAAGGGAACATTTTCCGCTGACGAGTTGATTAATGAAATCTATCATAAACGGCAGGACGGTTACAGTTTTTCGGAGATTATCGGTTATTTTCAAACGCAGAAAATCGTTGCCCGCTGGGAGAATCTTCCCAGCGTAAACGTCGTTTTTGTGGCGGCGGATAAAGCTGAAATTCAAAATATCAAGAACAAAGGATACTCCGTGAGTATCCAGCAAATTGATGAAGAGAAGCTATATGCTATTGCTCAGACGAACAGGAAGGAATATCAGGCGGCTCTTGAATATAAAGATTCTATTGAATTTGGGAAATTGGAAAATGCGGGGCAGGTTTATGTTGTGCTTTGCAATGCAGACAGTCTGGTTCGGATCCTGACAAATGACGACGGATTGATTCGGGCAAGTATATTTGACGACAATGTCCGGGATTATCAGGGAGATACGGACGTAAACCAGGAGATGGAAGCGACCCTGTCAACTAATCCTGTAAATTTTGTCCTGTTTAACAATGGAATTACGATTGTATGCGATAAGCTCGAATCAAAAAATAAGGAATTGATGATCAAGAATCCCCAGATTGTAAACGGCTGCCAGACATGTAATTCGCTTTATAAGGTAAAAAGAAAAGGAAGGGACTTGTCTCAGGTTCAGGTAATCGTGAAGGTTATTGAGGCCACCAAACCGGAGGTAACCCAGGGAATTGTCAAGGGAACGAACAGACAGAATATCGTTTATGAAGAGGCTTTTGAAACCATTCGACGGTATCACAAGGAGTTGGAAGACTTTTTTAATGTTACGCAGACAGAAGGTTTTTACAAAGTATATTATGAAAGGCGTTCGAAACAATATGCGAGGGACAATGCGGTAAAACCGTATCAAAAAATCAGCTTCAGAGTACTGATCCAAAGCATGATGGCAATGTATATGAACCACGTTGAAATCTCGCATCGGCACGAATCAAAACTTATCAGCGATTACAAGGATAAACTGTTTGTGGAGGGACAGTCTTATTATCCTTATTATGTGGCGGCGCTTTTGGCCTCAAATCTGGAGTACATTATGAAGCAGAATCATAGTCTTAGTGACATGAGACCGTACAAGATGCATCTCCTGTTCCTGATCCAGGAATTGAACATGGGGCCGGCGCCGGATATAGATGATAAGGAAAGGATAGAGGATTATTGCAAAAAGCTGTTGAAGCTGCTGGGTAAAACGGAGTATAAAACGACGGTTTTGCAGGCAGCAGGCAGATTTCGGCAAATAATGGCGCAGTGGGTTGCCACAAAGGGATCCAATTACAGATATTTTATAAAAGATAACCCTGAATTTAAGGATTTCATGTTAAAGGAATTGCGGGGACATACTGCCATGAAGGTTAATTCCAATGTATATACCGGAAAGGTTATGACTGTTACTACGGACAAATATGGTAATTTGTTTGGTTTTATTGCATACAAACCAGAAAATATTTATTTTAACGAACTGGATAACCCAGATATGAATATTTCTTATGAAGGGAAAAAAGTATCGTTTCGCCTGGCCGAGACAGCCGGAAAAATCAGAGGAATTAACGTGAGGGTTTTGTGATTGGGAAAAAGCTGAAAAGTTTGCGGTAGCCTTGTCCTGGTATGAGGAATGCAGTATCCTTTCAGGCTGGAACAGGCTGCCGAGCATTTCATCAAAAATTTAGAATATACAGGTGAAAAAAAGATGGGAAATGATATACTTAAGAATACGGAAAGGAGATTTTATGGAGGATTTCCGGGAGCTGTTGAACCGGAGGAAGCTGATGACGGGAAGAGAGGATAGTGAGCTGGCGGATTCTGTTCTGGAAGTGAGTATCAGCGCAAATAGGGAAATAGTTGACGAGTTGATAGGAGATGAGAGTATGTACGAAACATTGATGGAGATTATGGAGCCGAAGTTGAGAATAAGGGAAGAAAAGGTGCGCATTAAAGAAGCGATTGATTTGCTTCGTGATATTCAACAGACGGATCAAGAAATCAAAAAAGTAATTATAAAGAGATATAATCTCACAGAAGATGAAGCGGAAGAATATATTTGTAGCGCGGTATGAAGCGTTAATGGAGATTATGGAGCTATAGTGGGGAAGGTGCGTATCAGAGAAGCGGACGATTTTAATAAAGCATTAAAAGGCCCTATCTGTTTGAACGGCATGCCTTTTTCTGATCAGAAATTACGATCTGTTTGACCAACTCCGATGCGATGAATGTATCTGCCAGATCAAAGTTTGCCCTCTTCAATATCTTGCGCACCGCCTCTCTGCTGATATCCATCTCCAGTTCCCGGCTTGCTACTTTCGCGAGCAGTCTGATCGTCCATCTGCAATGTCCTTCCGGAAGAGGCCCTTTCGCCAGACGGACCACGGTCTCCTCCACATTTTTATCTGTTTTCTCTTTCGTATTTTTCTGTTTGAAGCGTTTCTCTCCGTCAAACATATATGATACAGTCTTCATTATAATCGGAAAGCAATAAATCATGTGTGAGAAATTTCATTCCCTCTGTTTTTGATTGGCAGATCAAAAGACGATCAAAAGGATCGTTGTGTTTGGGAGCATCATCCGGTCTGATACAATGTTTTATCGCAACCTCCCAAACGGACGCCGTGCTATAATATATTTCGTTATTCTCATCCATAAGAATTTTCCCTGCTTGCGTCGGCATCTTCGGATCATCTATCAATGCCCAAAGCGCTATGTGTGTATCAATTAAGACTTTCATCATTCTACCCCAAACATTTTTGCAATTTCTGCGTTGCTCTCATCTATATCATAGCCATCCGAGATAAGCTTGTGTCTTTTCAGGCTTCCCATCCTGCGCGGTCTGCTCTGATATTGAGCCGAACCGCCAACGCTCTCCTTATGTTCCAATGGAAGCACAACCTGCTTTACCACTTCTAACAACATTCGCATAGTATCATCTGACAGCCCTTCTATTGTTTTCATAAATTCCATTTGTAATGTTGACATCAATGTCACCTCATTCTTATTTTCTATCTACGCAAAATCGTTATGTCTTTTCTACTGCCATTATAACTATCGGAAAGAAAGATTGTTATCTGTTTGAACGGCATGCCTTTTTCTGATCAGAAATTACGATCTGTTTGACCAACTCCGATGCGATGAATGTATCTGCCAGATCAAAGTTTGCCCTCTTCAATATCTTGCGCACCGCCTCTCTGCTGATATCCATCTCCAGTTCCCGGCTTGCTACTTTCGCGAGCAGTCTGATCGTCCATCTGCAATGTCCTTCCGGAAGAGGCCCTTTCGCCAGACGGACCACGGTCTCCTCCACATTTTTGTCTATTTTGCGGGCAGCTCTGACCGGATTGCCTTCTTCGTCTGTCCGAGTGACGGCATGAATCCCGTTTTCGTTGTAAAACCGGGCAAGGACCGAAACGGTCGCGGGAGAGACCGCGTATTTCTCGGCGATCTGGTTATGAGAAAGCGTTTCGCCGTGGTTTTCGTCTAAGTCAAGTAATATTTTGCATCTTTGCACCGCAAACTTCCGTGTGTTTTTATCGGCCGCCATTCTTTCCAGCATAGCGACTTCCTCATCGCTCAATCTTACAATGTGCTTCTTCACTCTCGCCATAGTTTTCTACCGTTTTCTTTCGTATATTTTCTTTGATAACGCTGATAACAGGTATATTATTGTTCAGATACTGGAGATCCTCTATGATGACAATAGCATGAATCAAGAGCATTTTCAAGACTTGCCAACATATATTTTCTACAGGAAATCTTTCACTGATCAGTATACGGTATACCAAATGATAAATATTCCGGTAAATACCTTAATGCTGCTCACATCAATATACTGCTTTCAGAAAACAGATCAAACAGGATGGGGGCAAGCAGCAGGGCGTCATGTGTCAAAGAGATGCGGAAGAAAGAGTAAAATGGTACAGGGTATGCGATTTCAATACAGTCATTCCGGGGAATAGGGTGACAGATTTGTGTGGGCTGTCGAGCGTTTCATCAAAAATTTAGAAGATACAGGTGGCAAAAAAGGGTGGGAAATGATATACTTAGGAGTACAGAAGGGAGATTTTATGAAAGAAACGAAAATACAGTGGCATTCGGCTTTTGCGTCCGCGCTGGGGCTGGATTTTGGGCCGGACAGGGCTGACTTGATATTTGAGAAGGAATACAATCTGAATACCAAGCCGTTGGAAATCGACCTGTTGGTGATCAAAAAGGAGGCTTCTTTCCAGATTGCCAGTGAAATAGGGAAGCTGTTTAGAGGGCATAATATCATAGAGTACAAGTCGCCGGAAGACCATTTGGATATCGACACCTTTTATAAGACACTGGCATATGCCTGCCTTTACAAAGCTTATGGAAAAACTGTAGATGCCATAAAGGCAGAAGACATTACATTGTCTATCGTCCGGGAGAAGAAGCCGACAGGGCTTTTCCGCTACTTCACGGAGCATGGGTGTGAAATCGTGGAGTTCGGCGGCGGGATCTACTATTTGGAGGGAAAAGTCTGGTTTCCAACGCAGATAGTGGTTACGGATGAACTGGATGATGCTTCCCATATCTGGGTGAAAGGGGTATCGGATAACCTGAGCAAAGAGGATTTCCGGGAGCTGTTGAACCGGAGGAAGCTGATGACGGAAAAAGAGGACAGGGAGCTGGCGGATTCTGTTCTGGAAGTGAGTATTAGCGCAAATAGGGAAATAGTTGACGAGTTGATAGGAGATGAGAGCATGTACGAGACATTGATGGAGATTATGGAGCCGAAGTTGAGAATAAGGGAAGAAAAGGTGCGCATTAAAGAAGCGATTGATTTGCTTCGTGATATTCAACAGACGGATCAAGAAATCAAAAAAGTAATTATAAAGAGATATAATCTCACAGAAGATGAAGCGGAAGAATATATTTGTAGCGCGGTATGAAGCGTTAATGGAGATTATGGAGCTATAGTGGGGAAGGTGCGTATCAGAGAAGCGGACGATTTTAATAAAGCATTAAAAGGCCCTATCTGTTTGAACGGCATGCCTTTTTCTGATCAGAAATTACGATCTGTTTGACCAACTCCGATGCGATGAATGTATCTGCCAGATCAAAGTTTGCCCTCTTCAATATCTTGCGCACCGCCTCTCTGCTGATATCCATCTCCAGTTCCCGGCTTGCTACTTTCGCGAGCAGTCTGATCGTCCATCTGCAATGTCCTTCCGGAAGAGGCCCTTTCGCCAGACGGACCACGGTCTCCTCCACATTTTTGTCTATTTTGCGGGCAGCTCTGACCGGATTGCCTTCTTCGTCTGTCCGAGTGACGGCATGAATCCCGTTTTCGTTGTAAAACCGGGCAAGGACCGAAACGGTCGCGGGAGAGACCGCGTATTTCTCGGCGATCTGGTTATGAGAAAGCGTTTCGCCGTGGTTTTCGTCTAAGTCAAGTAATATTTTGCATCTTTGCACCGCAAACTTCCGTGTGTTTTTATCGGCCGCCATTCTTTCCAGCATAGCGACTTCCTCATCGCTCAATCTTACAATGTGCTTCTTCACTCTCGCCATAGTTTTCTACCGTTTTCTTTCGTATATTTTCTTTGATAACGCTGATAACATGTATATTATTGTTCAGATACTTGACTTGACGTCCTCTATGATGACAATAGCATGAATCAGGAGTATTTTCAAGAGTTGTCAACATATATTTTCCACGAAAAGCCTTTCATCGATCTGCATACGGTATACCAAATGATAAGATGTTGGGGTCAAAAGAGTTGATAAAGGACTCCATGACCTCCCATATAGCACCTTGAAAATTTCACACACTTGTTTTGTGACAGCCAGGCCTGTGTACTTGAAGGCCGGGCGGTCTGCCTATTCCTTTGTCATTCGGTCAAGATCGGATTTTGCGCATAATGCCCCAGGCCCTTTT
>JAMPFT010000011.1 GCA_023664305.1 bacterium
CGAGCTTAGCGTCCGCTATGTGCCGACCCGAGTGCAAACGTGTCCGCAGAGGAACTGATGCCTGCCCGGTACGTCATTCACACCCCTCCTATGCAGTAACTAATCCAAGCGCAACGGCACAGCAAACGCCGGCACGGCAAACCTCAAACCCGCCGCGGATTTATCTTGATGTCAGCCCTCGATAATGGTAAAATATTAATCTGGGCGGATGAGACGTTTCCTGTTTTGCAGATCATAAAAATGCAGAAAGAAAGGGTACGGCAGCAGGACGTCCGAAGGAGGAGCGGAGATTGGGCAGAGAGAAGACTCATGCGGTACAGATCGGCGACAGAAGGATCGGGGGAGGCAGCCCCATTCTGATACAGTCCATGACAAATACAAAGACAGAGGATGCAGAGGCGACAATAGCGCAGATCCTTAAGCTGGAACGGGCGGGCTGTGAAATCGTCCGCTGTACCGTGCCGACAGGGGAGGCGGCTTTGGCGTTGCGGAAGATCCGGGAGAGGATCCATATCCCGCTGGTGGCTGATATCCATTTCGATTACAGGATGGCGATAGCGGCCATAGAAAACGGGGCAGATAAAATCAGGATCAATCCGGGCAATATCGGGGGGCTGGAAAAGGTTCGGGCGGTGGTGGACGCGGCGCGGGAGAAAAACATCCCGATCCGTGTCGGCGTCAACAGCGGATCTCTGGAAAGGGAACTGGTCGAAAAGCACGGCGGCGTCACGGCGGAGGGGCTTGTGGAAAGCGCACTGGATAAGGTCCGCATGATCGAAGAGATGGATTATCACAATCTGGTCGTCAGCGTTAAATCAACGGATGTTCTCATGTGCGTCAGGGCCCACGAGCTTCTGGCGGACAGGACAAATCATCCCCTTCATGTGGGGATTACGGAGGCAGGGACGGTACAGAGCGGAAATATCAGGTCTGCCGTCGGCCTTGCGCTGATCCTGAACCGGGGAATCGGTGACACGGTCCGCGTCTCTCTCACGGGAGATCCGGTGGAGGAGGTGAAGTCCGCGAGGCTGATCCTGAGGACGCTGGGACTGAGAAAAGGGGGAATAGAGGTGATATCCTGTCCTACCTGCGGCAGGACGCAGATCGATCTGATCGGTCTGGCGCAGAAGGTAGAGAAAATGGCGGAGGACTATCCTCTGGATATTCGTCTGGCAGTGATGGGATGCGCGGTGAACGGTCCCGGGGAGGCAAAGGAAGCGGATCTGGGAATCGCCGGCGGCGTCGGCGAAGGGCTTCTGATCAAAAAGGGAGAGATTATCCGTAAGGTGCCGGAGGAGCAGCTTCTGGACGCCCTGCGGGAGGAACTGGATCACTGGACAGAGGATAACCCGGAGGCCGCGGATGCGGCGGGGAGGAACAGATGACAAAGCCTTTTTTTGAGGTCTTTCCCACATTGAAAATAGACGGGGCGCTTCATGACAGGCTGGAGCAGGCTTCTGTGGAAAGAGTTTCCGCGTCAAGGAGGCGGGATTCGCTGCATGTATATCTTTTCAGCGGCAGGCTGATCCTCAAGGAGGATATCCGCAGGGCGGAGGATGAGATCAAAAAACAGCTTTTTCCGGGCGCGGTAATCTCCGTGCGGATCCATGAGCGTTTTGAGCTGTCCTCGCAGTACACGCCGGAGAATCTGATCGCGGCCTATCGGGAGAGCATTCTGGAAGAATTGAAGGATTACAGTCATATAGAGTATAACGCTTTTCGGACGGCCGAGATCGAGTACCCGGAGCCTGACAGCATCAAGCTGACGCTGGAGGATACGGTGCCAAACCGCAGCAAGGAGTCTGAGCTTGTGCGGATTCTGGAAAAGATCCTGGTGGAGCGCTGCGGCATCCGCTGCGGTATCCTGATAGAATACAGGGAGAGAAAAGCGGGAAAGTTCGCGGAGGACGACGAACTGAAAATCCGGATGAAGGTGGACGAGATCCGCAGACGCGCCGGGAAGCCGGCGCGTGGAAACGGCGGGATCGACGGAGCCGATCAAGCCTGGGCTGTGGGAGCGGAGGCAAAGAACGCGGACGACGGGACGGCGCAGGCCGGGGCAGGAAGCGGGGCGTCACAGCAGGGTAAGGCAGGGGAAAAGGCAGGACGCTTTCCCGGCAGTCAGAGAGGCTTTGGGATTGGCTCATCTTCCGGCGATTTCCGCAAGAGCAGGGGAGAGTTCAGAAAAGGCGGCGAATACACGAAGGGGCTGAAGCAGTCCGACAATCCGGACGTGCTTTACGGCAGGGATTTTGAGGGGGACGCGCTTCCCCTTGAGGATATCATCGGCGAGATCGGAGAAGTAACCATCCGGGGAAAAATCCTGAAGCTGGACAGCCGGGAAATCAAGAATGAACGCACGATTATCATGTTTGACCTCACGGATTTCACGGATACGATCGGTGTGAAGCTGTTTGCCCGGAACGAACAGACGAAGGAGCTTATGGCGGGTCTGAAGCCGGGCAGCTTTGTAAAGCTGCGCGGTACGGTGAGCTTGGATAAATTTGACCATGACCTGGCTGTGGGAAATGTCTATGGGATTAAAAAGATTACGGACTTTACCGCCGTAAGGATGGATCTGGCTCCCCGCAGGCGTGTGGAGCTTCACTGTCATACGAAGATGAGCGATATGGACGGGGTTTCCGAGGCTAAGGATATCGTAAAGCGGGCGTATCAGTGGGGACATCGCGCCATCGCCGTCACAGATCACGGCGTAGTGCAGAGTTTTACGGACGCCAATCATGTCTGGGAGGATTTGTGGAAGGCGGAAAAGGGAAAGCGGATTCAGGCAGGGGAAGAAAAACCCGACAAACAGGATTTTTTTAAGATTCTCTACGGTGTGGAGGCCTACCTTGTGGACGATTTGAAGGAAATCGTTACCGACGGCAGGGGACAGACTCTAAAAGAGGATTTCGTGGTGTTCGATATCGAGACCACCGGGTTTTCGCCTGTGAATAACCGGATCATTGAGATCGGGGCGGTGAAGGTCTGCGGCGGAAAAGTGACGGACCGTTTTTCCACGTTCCTCAATCCGCGGGTGCCGATTCCCTTTGAGATTGAAAAGCTGACGGGAATCCGGGACGAGATGGTGGCGGACGCGCCGCCCGTGGAGGAAGTGCTGCCTGCGTTTTTGAAATTCTGCGAGGGCTGCGTCCTTGTGGCGCACAATGCCGGCTTTGACATGAGCTTTATCCAGGAAAATGCCAGAATTTTGGGGCTGGACGCCGGGTTCACCTATGTAGATACGGTGGGAATTGCGAGGGTGCTTCTGCCGGGGCAGGCGAAGCATACCCTGGACGCCGTTGCTAAGACGTTGAATATTTCGCTGGATCATCATCACCGCGCCGTGGACGACGCGGAATGTACCGCAAAAATTTTTATCCGCTTTATCAGAATGCTTGAGGAGGAGGGCATCACCGATCTGGCTCAGGTAAACGATAAGGGGAAGACAAGCAAGGATCTGATCAAAAAGCTGCCCTCGTACCACGCGATTATACTGGCGAAAAACGACCTGGGGCGCATTAACTTGTACCGGCTGATTACGGAGTCGCATCTGGATTACTTCAGCCGTCATCCCCGTATTCCCAAAAGCAGGGTGATGAAGTACAGGGAGGGACTGATCTTGGGCAGCGCCTGCGAGGCGGGAGAATTATATCGGGCTTTGCTGGACGAACAGAGCGACATGCAGATTGCCAGACTGGTGAATTTTTATGATTATCTGGAGATTCAGCCCTGCGGGAACAATCAGTTTATGATTGCATCCGACAAGGTGCGGACGGTCCATTCCATAGAGGACATCCAAAATCTCAACAAAAGAATCGTTAAGCTGGGCGAGCAGTTCCGTAAGCCGGTGGTGGCGACCTGCGACGTTCATTTCCTGGATCCGGAGGATGAGATTTACCGCAGGATCATCATGGCGGGAAAAGGATTTGAGGACGCGGATAACCAGGCGCCCCTGTTTTTACATACCACGGACGAGATGCTGGAGGAGTTTTCCTATCTGGGGAGCGAAAAGGCCTATGAGATCGTGGTGAAAAACACCAATATGATAGCGGATATGTGCGAGACGATTTCCCCGGTAAGGCCGGACAAGTGTCCTCCCGTCATCGCGGACAGCGATAAGACGCTTAAAAAAATCTGTTATGACAAAGCTCATGAGATCTACGGCCCCGATCTGCCGGAGATTGTGGAAAACAGACTGAAGCGGGAGTTGGATTCCATTATCAAAAACGGCTTTGCCGTAATGTATATCATTGCGCAGAAGCTGGTTTGGAAGTCCGTGGAGGACGGTTATCTGGTGGGTTCCCGGGGATCCGTGGGAAGTTCGTTTGTGGCGACGATGTCCGGGATCACGGAGATCAATCCGCTGAGCCCTCACTATTACTGCAGCGAGTGCTATTATACGGACTTTGACAGCCCGGAGGTAAAGGCCTACGCCGGGACGGCCGGAATTGATATGCCGGATAAAATCTGTCCGCGGTGCGGCGCTCTCCTGCACAAGGACGGCTTTGATATCCCTTTTGAGACCTTTCTGGGCTTTAAGGGAGACAAGGAGCCGGATATCGATCTGAACTTTTCGGGGGAATATCAGTCCAAGGCGCATAAATATACGGAGGTCATCTTCGGCGCGGGACAGACCTTCCGGGCGGGAACCATCGCCACGCTGGCGGACAAGACGGCCTATGGCTATGTGAAGATGTATTTTGAGGAGCACGGAACCCATAAGAGAAACAGCGAGATAGACCGGATTGCGGCAGGATGCACGGGAGTGCGCAGAAGCACGGGGCAGCATCCCGGCGGCATTGTGGTGCTGCCGCTGGGGCAGGATATCAATTCCTTTACGCCGGTGCAGCATCCCGCCAACGACATGACCACGGATACGGTGACCACTCACTTTGACTATCATTCCATCGATCACAACCTGTTGAAGCTGGATATTCTGGGCCACGATGATCCTACCATGATCCGGATGCTTCAGGATCTGACGGGAAGGGACCCGCTGACGATTCCGCTGGACGGGAAAGACGTCATGAGCCTTTTCCAGAATACGGAGGCTTTGGGGGTGACGCCGGAGCAGATCGGCGGAACCAGGCTCGGGTGTCTCGGGATTCCGGAGTTCGGCACGGACTTTGCCATGAACATGGTGCTTGAGGCGCAGCCTAAATCCTTTTCGGATCTGGTGCGGATTTCGGGACTTTCCCACGGGACCAATGTCTGGGTGGGCAACGCCCAGGATCTGATCCGGGACGGCACCGCCACCATTTCTACCTGCGTGTGTACCCGCGACGATATCATGACCTACCTGATCAACAAGGGCGTGGAGCCGGAAAAGTCGTTCAAGATTATGGAGGCCGTGCGAAAGGGCATGGTGGCGAAGGGAAAGACGCCGGCGGAGCAGTGGAAGGAATGGAAGGAGGACATGATAGCCCACGATGTGCCGGACTGGTACATCCGATCCTGCGAGAAGATCGAGTACATGTTCCCCAAGGCGCACGCGGCGGCCTATGTCATGATGGCGTGGCGGATCGGCTACTGTAAAATTCATTATCCGCTGGCTTATTACGGCGCGTTCTTCAGCATCCGCGCCAAAGCCTTTTCCTATGAGCAGATGTGTCAGGGGCAGACTCACCTGGAAAATCTCATGCGTGAATACAGGCGGCGGATGGACGCGGCGGCAAACAAGGAGCCGGGAGCGCAGCCCCTTTCCAACAAGGAGGAGCTGGCCTACGGGGATATGCGGGTGGTGCAGGAGATGTATGCCCGGGGCTTTGAGTTTGAACCCATCGATATTTTCAGGGCCCAGTCCAGGTCCTTCCAGATTGTAGGGGATAAGCTGATGCCGTCCTTAAGCAGTATCGACGGCCTGGGAGATAAGGCGGCGGACGCCATTGTGGAGGCGGCAAAGGACGGACCCTTCCTTTCCAGAGACGATTTCAGGGAGCGGACAAAGGTTTCCAAGACCATTGTAGATATGATGGCTGATCTGGGACTTCTGGGGGATCTGCCTGAGTCCAACCAGCTGAGTCTGTTTGATTTTTAGGGGCGGAACGGAAAACGGCGAAAAAATTGCCGGGCGAAAAAATTGCCGACGAAAAAATTAAGGATTTTTTGCAAAAGTACTTGCATTTTTTTGAAAGATGTATTATTATATGCAAGTATCGTTGATGCGGTACTTGCTATGGCTGATTGGTCAAGCGGTTAAGACGCCGCCCTCTCACGGCGGAAACAGGGGTTCGATTCCCCTATCAGCTGTTATAAAACCTTGAAAGACACAGGATATCTGCGGATTTCAAGGTTTTTTTGTAGATTCCGGCCGGGATTTACGATGGGTTCACGCTTAAAACAGAATAAGCGCCGGCAAAAAGGCGCGGACAGACTGACTCCTTCCCCTTAAGCAGACAGGGCAGACAACCGAAATCTGTTTCAGGGGATTTTTATGTCCGGCCGGGAAAAATCACAAAAAACTTGCAACCTCTTTCTTTTTGGTGTATAGTGATTCACGGTTCACGGTTGAAAGATACAGTGAATACATCAGCCTGAGCGTATTATAATATTTCAGATAGAAGAAACGTTAAAAAGAGGTGAGGCATCATGGCAAAATATCTGGTAATTGTGGAGTCACCTGCCAAAGTGAAGACGATCAAGAAGTTTTTGGGGGACAATTATGCGGTGGCGGCGAGCAACGGGCATGTCCGGGATCTGCCGAAAAGTACGCTGGGAATCGATATAGAAAACGGCTATGAACCGAAGTATATCACGATTCGCGGAAAAGGAGACATTCTTGCGAATCTGCGCAAGGAGGTAAAGAAGGCCGAAAAGATTTATCTTGCAACCGACCCTGACCGGGAGGGGGAGGCGATTTCCTGGCACTTATATTATGCCCTGAAGCTGGAGGATAAGAAGGTTTACCGCATTACCTTCAATGAGATCACAAAAAGCGCGGTGAAGGAGTCTCTGCGCAATGCGCGGGAGATCAACATGAATCTGGTGGACGCGCAACAGGCCCGCCGTGTTCTGGACCGTATGGTGGGATACCGGATTTCTCCCCTGCTCTGGGCCAAGATCAAGAGGGGCTTAAGCGCGGGAAGGGTTCAGTCTGTGGCGCTGCGGATTATCTGCGACAGAGAAGAGGAAATCAACTCCTTTGTGCCGGAGGAATACTGGAGTCTGGATGTGAATCTGAAGGTGAAGGGAGAGAAAAATCCCGTCTGCGCCAGATATTACGGAACCGTCTCCGAGAAGGAAGCGATTACCTGCGGGGAACAGGCGGAGGCCATCAAGCGGGAGCTTCAGAATGCGGAGTACCGGGTTGCGGAAGTGAAAAACGGCGAGAGATGGAAGAAAGCGCCCCTTCCCTTTACCACCTCCACGCTGCAGCAGGAGGCCAGCAAGCAGCTGAATTTTTCTACGCAGAAGACCATGCGGCTCGCCCAGCAGCTCTACGAGGGAGTAGACCTGGAGGGCGAGGGGACGGTGGGTCTGATTACCTATCTGCGTACGGATTCCACCAGAGTCTCCGCAGAGGCTGAAGAAATGGCGTCAAAATTTATAAGAAAGCATTACGGGGAGGAGTATCTGGCGGAAAGCGCTGCCGGAAAGACGAATACGCAGAAGATACAGGACGCCCACGAGGCGATCCGCCCCACGGATCTGAATCGGATTCCCGCAAAGATAAAGGACCAGCTGCCCAGGGATCTGGCGCGCCTTTACCAGCTGATCTGGAAGCGTTTTGTGGCCAGCAGAATGAGCGCGGCAAGGTACGAGACCACATCTGTCCGGATACAGGCGGGCGAAAGGATTTTCACGCTGGCGGCATCCAGGAGAAGGTTTGACGGATTTATGGGCGTCTATGTTTCGGAGGAGGATAAGGAGGAGGAAAATGCGCTGCACGGTAAGCTTGACAGGGAGAGCGAGCTGTCCTTTGAATCCTTTGCGGCGGCGCAGCATTTTACCCAGCCGCCCGCGCATTATACCGAGGCTTCGCTGGTGAAGGCGCTGGAGGAGCTGGGAATCGGACGGCCCAGCACTTACGCTCCCACCATCACGACGATCCTGGCGCGGCATTACATTACAAAGGAGAACCGAAATCTTTACGTCACGGAGCTGGGCGAGGTCGTCAACAGCATGATGAAGGACGCGTTCCCAAGCATTGTCGATGTGAACTTTACGGCAAATATGGAGGCGCTGTTGGACGGCGTGGAGGAGGGCAGCGTAAAGTGGAAGACGGTTGTCTCCAATTTTTACCCCGATCTGGACGAGGCGGTGCAGCAGGCGCAAAAGGACCTGTCGGAGGTTACGATAGCGGATGAACTCAGCGAGGAATACTGTGAGCTCTGCGGACGCCAGATGGTGATCAAGTACGGCCCTCACGGAAGGTTCCTGGCCTGTCCCGGCTTCCCCGAGTGCCGGAGCACAAAGCCCTATTTTGAGAAGATCGGCGTGGCCTGCCCGAAGTGCGGGAAGGACATTGTCCTGAAAAAGACGAAAAAAGGGAGAAAATACTACGGCTGTATCGATAATCCGAACTGCGATTATATGGTATGGCAGAGGCCCACGGGCCAGAGCTGCCCGAAATGCGGCTCCATGCTCTTGGCAAAAGGGAACAAGCTGGTGTGTGAAAATGAGCAGTGCGGCTACCATGTTTTGTCAGAATTTTCTCATAAATCGTAAATATACAAAAAATATTTGCAAATTAGACATTGAAAACAGTTTATTTTTGTGGTACAATGTTGACACAGAAGAGCATTGCGTCAACTTCTGATTCCAGGTGCGCCGAAGCGCACGAAATTATGGTATAATAGTCATATCGTTAGAAACAGGCAGATAAAGGACGGGGAGATGGTATGAGTAGTGTACAGCTTCTGGATAAGACCAGAAAAATCGGAAAACTGCTGCACAATAATAATTCCAGCAAGGTTGTCTTCAGCGACATCTGCAAGGTGATGCGGGAAATCTTAAACTCCAATGTCCTTGTGATCAGTCGAAAGGGGAAGGTTCTCGGCGTAGGAAAGGCAGAAGGCGTCGAATCGATCACGGAGCTGATCGATGAAAATATAGGCGGCTTCATCGATTCGATGCTGAACGAGAGGCTTTTGGGCGTTTTGTCTACAAAGGAGAACGTCAATCTGGAGACGCTGGGGTTTGAGAGCGACGATATCAAAAAGTTTCAGGCGATCATCACACCCATCGAGATCGCGGGAGAGAGGCTGGGCACTTTGTTTATCTACAAGTGCGACACACAGTACGATATCGACGACATTATACTCTGCGAGTACGGTTCTACCGTGGTGGGACTGGAGATGTTAAGGGCCGTAAACGAGGAGAGCGCGGAGGAAAACCGCAAGGTCGCGGTAGTGAAATCGGCGATCAACACTCTGTCCTTCTCGGAGATGGAAGCGATCACGCATATTTTCGACGAACTCAACGGTATGGAGGGAATCCTGGTGGCGAGCAAGATTGCGGACAGAGTCGGGATCACCCGGTCCGTGATTGTCAACGCGCTCAGGAAATTTGAGAGCGCCGGCGTCATAGAGTCCAGATCCTCCGGGATGAAGGGAACCTATATCAAAGTGCTTAATGACGTGGTTTTTGATGAGATCGAGGAGCTGAAGCATCAGAACCAGAGAAGATGAAGCGCAGGCGGGTAAAACAGTAAAAACTGAATAGAAAAAACGGATTTGAACGCACAGGATAAAGGGATTTATTTTTTACAGGATAAGTCCCTTTGTTTTGTGCAGAAAAAGACAGCGGGTCGGATTGTTGGTTAAAAAATACAAAAGAAATTGAGTCGAATCTATTGTTTTTTTTATTAGAATATTCTATACTCAATTAGTGTGTGCAAACTTTTTTATTAACATGCGGAAAGGGAGCGGATAGCAAAATGATTCAGACAAACGTATTTGACTATGTGAGATTATTGGATAAGGCTGCGGATGCAAGCTGGCTGCGCAATGAAGCCATCGGCAACAATATTGCAAACGTAGACACCCCGGGCTATAAGCGGCAGGAGGTCGCTTTTGAGTCCGTGTTGAAGAAGGCGCTCGGAAACAACCGGTACGAGTCCATGGATTCAAAGGTGGCGAATGCGAAGACGAAGAACCTGTCGTTTAAAACCTTTACGGATTATTCCGGCTATTCCTACCGCCTCGACGGAAATAACGTTGATATTGAAAACGAAGAAGTGATGCTTGCGGAAAACCAGCTGAAATACCAGGGACTTCTCACCAGTATCAGCGAGGAGTTTAACAATCTTCAGATTGCCATGAAGTAGCGCAGGATATCTCCGCGGACAAGGGAACCGGAAGGCTCTTACAGCGGGAAGTCAGGGAAAGGAGAATGAATTATGAGTATGTTTTCTTCATTTAACATAAACGCATCGGGGCTGACGGCCCAGCGATACCGTATGGACGTCATCTCGGAGAACGTGGCGAACGCCAGCACGAGCAGAACCGCCGACGGTACGCCTTACCGCAGAAAGGTCGTCACCTTTGAGGAAAAGGGAGGGCAGACGTCCTTCAGCCGCGTGCTGGGTCAGGCGGCCTACAGCCACGGGTACACGGGACAGGGCGTGAAGGTCAGGGGCGTCTTCGAGGATTATGAGACGGAGATGAACATGGTGTACGATCCGTCGCATCCCGACGCGGACGACAACGGATATGTGACGTATCCCAACGTGAATATTATCACGGAGATAACGAATCTGATCGATGCCAGCCGGGCTTACGAGGCGAACGCAACCGCGTTTAACGCCAGCAAGTCCATGGCGCTGCAGGGACTCGAACTGGGTCAGTAAGTAACAGGAGGAATACATAAATGAGCAGTATCTTTGCGATAAGCGGCCTGCCTGAGGCGGATGCGCTGACATCCGTCAGAGAGGCTGCCGATCTCTTGAACAAAAATGAAAAAAAGACGGATGGCACGATGTTCGACGCATTTTTAAATACGGCCATCGACAATATAAAGACGACGAACAGTTATCTGTCCGATGCGGAGGATGAGAAAATCCGGTTTGCATTGGGAGAAACGGAAAACACGCATGATCTGATGATCTCTCTTCAGAAGGCCTCCACGGCGCTGCAGTATACGGTAGCGATCCGGGATAAGCTGATGGACGCCTATAAGGAGATCATGCAGATGCAGATTTAAGAATGTGCAGGATTTTTTCCTTCAAGGATGTCAAACCGTCTGGGGAAACACTGAATATAAGGGAGAAATACCATGGCTGACAGGCTGAAAGAAATATTGGCAAAAATACGGGAATGGTGGAACGGCTTTTCCGCCAGACAAAAGACAATCATTGTTGCGGTTGCAGCGGCGGTAGTCTTTACTTTTGTAATCATTGTATGGGCTCTGTCCCGAACGGATTATACCAGACTCGGAACTTATTCCAGCACGGCGGAATCCTCCAAAATCGTGGATATTCTGGAGAGCGCGGGCATCACGCCCAGAGTGTCGGCTGACGCGCTGACCATCGAGGTGGCGACCGATCAGCTTTATCAGGCAAATCTGGCGCTGGGCTCGGCGGGAATCTCCAGCGACAGGTTAAGCTACGAGGACTTTGTAAACAGCAGCATGTCTACAACCTCTGCGGACAGGGAGAACCAGTGGCTGCTCTATAAGCAGGAAGAATTGAGACTGACGCTGAAAGCGCATGCCGCGGTGCAGGACGCTATGGTGATTTTAAATATCCCGCCGCAGAACGGGACGCTGGCGGCGCAGCAGCAGGATTCCTGGGCGTCGATCACGCTGGATCTGGGAGGCAACTCTCTTTCCTCCGCCCAGGCGGCAGGACTTGCCAGATATGTGGCTACCAGTCTCGGGAATCCGACGACGGCAAATATTACGATCATGGATTCGGAGTCGAATATGCTCTTTACGGGCGGCGACGATTATTCCGCTTCCGGCCCGGCAAACTCTCTGCTGGAGTTAAAGAACCAGGCGGAGGCTATGACGGCAAACCAGTTGAAAAAGGTGCTTTACGCTACGAAGCAGTACGGCTTTATCGAGGTCACCAGCCATCTGGAGCTGGATTTTTCCGAGTACCAGAGGGTGGCGAAGGAATATTATACCACAGACGGCAGCGATCAGGGCTATTGGTCGCACCGGGACGAGTTTGGCTCCAGCAGCACCGATGAGGGCGGCGGGGTTCCCGGGACGGACTCCAACGACGGCGAGCAGCTGAATACATACGTCTGGCAGGGCTCCGGAAGCAGCGAATCCGAGCAGAACGAGACCTCCACGGACTATCTGCTCAACGAGCGCTCCGAGAGCACGGTGACGCCTGCGGGAGGAATCAAGTATGACGAGTCCTCGGTCTCCGTGGCGCTGATCCGCTTCCGGGAATATCATGAGGAAAGCGTGAAGGCTCAGGGGCTTTTGGCGGGAACGACCTGGGAGGAGTTCAAGGAAGCCCACAGAGAGGACGTCCGTCTGGAGGTCGATGAGGAATATTATCAGATGGCGGCTCATGCCACCGGCATCGCCGCGGACAGGATCACGATCATCGCCTATGAGTCCCCGGTGTTTTACGATAAAGAGGGGCTTAACATCAGCGGCACGGATATCTTAAGCATTGTGATGATCGTCCTGATTCTGGGACTGCTTGCCTTTGTGATCTTAAGGAGCATGACCTTTAAGAAGGATAAGCAGGAGGCGGAAGAGCTTTCTGTGGAATCCATGCTTCAGTCTACGCCTGAGAACATGCTGGAGGATATCGACGTGGAGACAAAGTCCGAGACCAGAAAGATGATAGAGAAGTTTGTGGACGATAATCCTGAGGCGGCGGCAAATCTGCTGAGGAACTGGCTGACAGAGGATTGGGGATAAAACGATTCTTTGGAAATGGGAGATGACATATGCCGAAAACAGAAAACGAAGGAAATATAAGAGGACTTCAGAAAGCGGCGATTCTGCTGATCGCGCTGGGACCGGAGCGTTCTGCGGGAATCTTTAAGTATCTGAAGGAAGAGGAGATTGAGGAGCTGACGCTGGAGATCGCGAATACCAGAAGCGTGACCCCGCAGGAGAAGGAGGACGTCATCAACGAGTTTTACGAGATCTGTCTGGCGCAGCAGTATATTGCGGAAGGCGGCATCACCTACGCGAAGGATCTGCTGGAGAAGGCTCTGGGCTCGGAGAAGGCGATGGATGTCATCGGCAAGCTGACGGCGTCCCTGCAGGTAAAGCCTTTCGAATTTGTGCGTAAGACGGACGCGTCCCAGATTATCAACTTTATCCAGGATGAGCATCCGCAGACCATCGCTTTGATTCTGTCTTATCTTGCGCCCTCGCAGGCGGCGTTCATCTTATCCGCCCTTGCGCCTGACAGGCAGTCGGACGTGACGAGGCGTATTGCCGTGATGGACCGCACAAGCCCCGACGTGATCAAGGAAGTGGAAAAGGTGCTGGAGTCCAAGCTGGCGAGCCTGGTAAATCAGGACTACACGATCATCGGCGGCGTGGATGCGGTGGTGGAGATCCTGAATACGGTGGACCGTGGAACGGAGCGTCATATCATGGAAACGCTGGAGATCGAGGAGCCGGAGTTGGCGGACGAGATCCGGAAGAAGATGTTCGTGTTCGAGGATATTCTGCTTCTGGACGACAAGGCGATCCAGCGCGTGCTGCGTGACGTGGATAACAGCGATCTGGAGATGGCTTTAAAGAGCGCAAACGAGCAGGTTCAGAGCGCCGTGTTCAACAATATGTCAAAGCGTCTTGAGGTTATGATCAAAGAGGATATGGAATTTATGGGACCTGTCCGCATGAAGGATGTGGAAGAGGCACAGCAGAAGATTGTCAATATTATCAGAAAGCTGGAAGATTCCGGTGAAATTGTGATCTCCAGAGGCGGAGGTGACGAGATTGTGGTCTAGGAATTTGGTGAAGCAGTTCACGGTAGTGGAATCTGAGGAAAAGAGAGTCATCGACACCAACGGACTGGTGCGGCAGCGGATGGACGAAATGCTGGAGAGGGACGGCGACGCCGAACTCATAGCCCAGGAGCTGCAGGGCGGAGACCGGGAAAACGGCGCATATCTGAGCCGGGCACAGGAGGAAGCAAGGCAGATTGTGGCAAAGGCGCGGGAAGAGGCGGAAGCCGTTCTCGCCCGGGCGAAGGAGGAGGCGGCGCAGACCGTTGAGGCGGCAAGGATTCAGGCCGATACGGAGAAGAGCCTTATCCGCGACGAGGCCCAGAAACAGGGCTATTCGGAGGGTTTAAAGCGCGCGAAGGCGGAGGAGCAGAGGCTCAGTCAGGAATACCGGGAGAAAGAAAAACAGCTGGAAGGCTTTTACCAGCAGCAGATCGACGAATTGGAACCGCGGCTGGTGGATACCATCACGGACATCTACCAGCATATTTTTGATGTGGAGCTTCATTCGTATCGGGATATTCTCACTTACCTGATTTCCTCCACGCTCAGAAAGACGGACAGCGGACACGATTTCATGATTCATGTCTCGAAGGAGGACTATCCTTATGTGAACATGACGAAGAAGCAGCTTTTGGCGGGAGCGGTTTCCGCCAACTGCAGCGCCGAGGTCGTGGAGGATCTGACGCTGGCAAAGAACGAGTGCCTGATCGAGACGGAAAACGGTATATTTGACTGCGGGCTGGGCGCGCAGCTTTCCGAACTGAAGCAGAAACTGACATTGCTGTCATGGTCAGGGGAGGAATGATGGGATTACATGCTGTTTCCGTAAATACGGAGAAATACCATAAACTGATAGAGCAGAGCTTTTTCCGCAAGCTGGGCAAGGTGGTCAACGTGGTGGGACTCACCATCGAATCCTCCGGACCGGACGCGAAGCTGGGAGATATGTGCCTGATCGTGCCCGAGAAGGGAGAGGACGGGGAGCAGTACCGCCCCATTATGGCGGAGGTGGTGGGCTTTAAGGATAAAAAGACCTTGCTGATGCCCTACGACGCCACGGACGGTATCGGACTGGGGTGTATCGTGGAAAATACGGGCTATCCGCTGCGGGTGACCGTCACCGACCGTCTGCTGGGCAAGGTTCTGGACGGGCTGGGACGGCCCCTGGACGGCACGGCGCTGGAGGGAACGGCGTACCCGGTAGAGGCTCCGCCGCCGGAGCCCATGAGCCGCAGGATCATCGACACGGTGCTCCCGCTGGGGGTAAAGGCCGTCGATGGGCTGATTACCGTGGGCAGGGGACAGAGAATCGGTATTTTTGCGGGCTCGGGAGTGGGGAAATCCACTCTGATGGGAATGTTTGCGAGAAATACAAAAGCCGACATCAATGTCATCGCCCTGATCGGAGAGCGGGGACGCGAGGTGCGGGAATTTATCGAGAGAGATCTGGGCGAGGAGGGTATGCGGCGCTCTGTGGTGGTGGTCTCCACCTCGGACAGACCGGCGTTGGAGAGAAACAAGGCGGCAAAAACGGCGACAGCCATAGCGGAATACTTCCGGGACCAGGGAAAGGACGTTCTTTTGATGATGGACTCCCTGACGCGTTTTTCCATGGCGCAGCGGGAGATCGGTCTGGCGAGCGGGGAGCCGCCGGTGAGCAGGGGGTATCCGCCCAGCGTCTATTCCGAGATGCCGAAGCTTCTGGAGCGTGCGGGAAGGTCGGATAAGGGCTCCATCACCGGGCTGTATACGGTGCTGGTGGACGGCGACGATTTCAACGAGCCCATCACGGACACGGCCAGAAGTATTCTGGACGGACACATCATGTTAGACAGGAAGCTGGGACATAAAAATCATTATCCCGCCATCGATATCCTGCAGAGCATCTCCCGATGCATGAGCCAGATTGCGGACAGAGAGCATAAGCAGGCGGCGAGTAAGCTGAAGACGGTTCTGGCTACTTACAACGAGGCGGAGGACCTGATCAATATAGGAGCCTACAAGAGCGGCAGCAATCCTTCCATCGATTACGCCATCACAAAGATTAACGCGGTCAACGAATTTCTCTGCCAGGACGTAGAGGAAAAGTTTGATTTCGATACCAGCGTGGAGATGCTTGAACAGCTGTTTCAGGATTAGGGGATGAAAAGTCATGGCACGGTTTCGATATTCCATGCAGAGCATACTGAATATCAAGGAAAAGATAGAGACGCAGGCAAAACAGGAATTTAGCGCGGCCAGCGCGGCGCTGAGGGAAGAGGAGGCGCGCCTGCAGGGGCTTTTGGAGAGGAAGGAAGGCTATGAGCGGGAGGCGGCCTCCCTGCTGTCCGGAACGCTGAATTTCCGAAAGATTGAGGACAACCGGAAAGCGATACTGTGTATGGACGATTATATTGCCAGACAGAAACAGCGCATTCTTGTGGCGCAGAGGAATCTGGATCGGGCCAGAGAGCGGCTCACGGAAGCGATGCGGGAGAGGAAAACCCACGAGAAGCTTAAGGAAAAAGCTTTCGAGCAGTTTTTGGCGGACGAGAAGCGTCAGGAAGGAAAAGAAGTGGACGAACTCACCAGCTATACCTACGGGCAGCGCAGGAAGGAAGAGGCGGGCGAGGCGGTATAAGGCCTGGACAGGGGACTGACAGGAAGAGGCGGATAAGGGGTATTTGTTATGGCGAATGAGATGACGGCAGCTGTTTCCGCGGAAGAGGAAAAGAAAAGAATACAGGGTGAAAAAAAGGATCTGAAGAAGCAGCAGAAGGAACAGAAGAAGGAGGCCAAACGGCGGGCGAAGGAGATCGCCAGGCAGGAGGAGGATCTGGGTCTCGACGAGGGGAACGGACTGGTGACCTTTGGCGCTACCGTCCTGATCGTACTGCTCTGGATCGCGGTGGTCTGCGTGATCGTAAAGCTGGATATCGGCGGCTTCGGAAGCTCCGTTCTGACGCCTATCTTAAAGGATGTGCCCGTGGTCAATAAGATTCTGCCCGGGGTCTCGCTGACGGAGACGAACAATCCGGAGAATTACGGAGGATATTCCAGCCTGCAGGAGGCGGTGGATTACATCAGACAGCTGGAGCTGGAGCTGGATCAGGCGCAGTCGGCCGCCAGGGCGAAGGATGAGGACATCGAGCGGCTCGTGGCCGAGGTGGACCGTCTCAGACCCTTTGAGGACAGACAGGCGGAGTTTCAGCGCATCCAGACGGAGTTTGGCGAGGAGGTAATCTACGCGGAGAACGGCCCCGGCCCGGAGGCGTATCAGAAGTGGTATGAATCCTTTGATCCCGCCACGGCGGAATACCTTTACAAACAGGTCATTATTACCCAGCAGGCCAGCTCTCAGGTGCAGGAGTACGCGAAGGCCTACTCCAACATGAAGGCGAAGGACGCGGCGGAAATTTTCAACACCATGACGGACAATCTGAACCTGGTGGCAAAGATCCTGAACGCCATGTCGGCGGAGGAGAGGGGAGAAATTCTGGCGGCAATGGAGCCGGATATCGCGGCGCGCCTGACAAAAATTATGGACCCGGACTCTTAAGTATCCGAGAAAAAAACCGATATAATGTATGGAGGCCGTTTTGGGCTTCCATACATTGTACTTTGATAATTCAAGAAAGGAGGTCAGAAATGACAAGCACACCTGTTAAAAACGTGGGCGCCGGCGCGGGCGTAATGATGCCGGTAAACACAAGGAACGCTTCGGACGGCGCTTTCCAGGCGGTCTGGAACAGCCAGTCGAAGAGGCAGACGGAGGCAGGAGCGGAAGGCGACAGCGCAAAAGCGGTGAAGAAAGCGCCGGGGGATTCTTTGAAGGCAAGGGATGAACACAGGGCTCGGACGGAAAAACGGGAGCCCAGCCGGAACGTGGAAGAGCGTACGGACATCCCGGAGGAAAAGCTCGAAGAAGCCGCGGAGGTTTTGACGGCCGCCGCTGCGGGGCTGCTTGCGGATATCTCACAGGCTCTTGATGTGAGCGTGGAAGAGCTGCAGGAGGGCATGGAAGAGCTGGGCATGGAGATGACGGAGCTTTTAAGCCCGGGCAGGCTGGGAGAGCTTCTGCTGCAGGTAAAGGGGGCGGAGGACGCCTCGGCCCTGCTTACCGACGAGGAGATTTACGGGGATTACCGGAGGCTTACGGAGCTTTTGAACGGGACGCTGCAGGAGAGCGCGCAGGAGCTGGAGAGCAGCCCGGAGGAGATCGGGCAGATTTTAGAGCAGCTTCAGGGCCGCGACGCTTCCGGGGCGGCGGAGCCCGTGATCGTTCTGGAGACGGAAGAGGAAGCGGAGAGTGTGGTGAAAGCGTCCCCGGAGGGAGAAAAGGAGTTTTCCGCTTTCCAGACTGCAGAGCAGGTTCCGGAGGCCGAAGTGCAGAGAGCGGACGGCAGGACGTCTTCCGAGTCCCAAAGCGGCGGGAAGGAAGAACGCCGGGGCGGGCACGGAGAGCAGAGAACCGACCTGTTTGCGGAAAATTTAAGGGCCGGACAGCCTGAAGCCCAGATGAGACCCGAATCCGTGACGCAGAGCGCCGCGGACGTCGATACCGTGAATATCATGCGGCAGATCATGGATTATATGAGGATCAATCTGAAGGCGGACGTCTCCAGCATGGAGATGCAGCTTCACCCGGCAAGCCTCGGGACGCTGCAGATTCAGATCGCGTCTAAGGGAGGCGTGATCACGGCGAATTTCCTGACGCAGAACGAAGCGGTCAAGGCGGCGCTGGAAAGCCAGATGGTCCAGCTGAAGGAACAGTTTGAAGAACAGGGCGTCAAGGTGGAGGCAATCGAGGTCACGGTCCAGACCCATGAATTTGAGAGAAATCTCGATCAGGGGAGAGGAAACGGCGGACAGAGCAGAGAGCCTGCGAGAAGAGGACGCACCCGGAGGATTCAATCGGATGATGCCGTGCCGGGGGACGAGATGGCCCCGGAGGATCTTCTGGCGAAGGAAATCCTGACGGCGAACGGAAACACCGTGGATTACACGGTATAAAGGAATGATCTGGAAGAAGAGAGGAGAATACGGATGGCATTAGTACAGCCGGTCGAAAACGGCAAAATCGTTGAGACCGCATCCCAAAATTCATTAAAAAACAAATCAAAGACAAGCAACAGCGGTATGGATAAGGACGCTTTTTTACAGCTTCTGGTAGCGCAGATGCAGTACCAGGATCCCTTGGAGCCCACCTCCAATACCGAATTTATTTCCCAGTATGCACAGTTCTCCCAGGTGGAGCAGATGCAGAATATGGCGGCCAGCACGGAGCTGTCCCGGGCAAGCTCTCTTGTGGGCCAGCAGGTTTACATCAAGACGACGGATTCCTCCGGGAATACCCAGTATAAGGAGGGCCAGGTGGACTATGTGGTGTACGAGAACGGAAAGGCATACCTTTCCATCGAGGAATCCCTGTACTCCCTGGACGATCTGGATACGGTATTGGATAAGACCTACAAGGCCGCGTATGACAAGGCCTACGACTTTACGATCCGGCTCAATAAGCTTCCTGCAGTCGGCGGCGTAGAGCTTTCGGAGGCGAAGGAGATCGATGCGCTGGAGAAGATTTACAACGAGATGAACGACTACGAGAAGACCTTCCTGGCGGAGGAGACCGTCAAGAACCTGAACCAGTACATCGAAAAGCTGGCGGATGTCCGCAAGCTCGCGGGAGTGGAGAAGCCGTCAGAGGACGGGACGGAACCCGCGGAGGGCTCCGGGAGCGGGACGGATCCCGTGGAAGGCTCCGAAGACGGAGAGACATCCGAATAACGAAAAAAGGCGGATAAATCCGCCGGACACTTAAATAAATGCCACGGAGGGCACAGGATGAATATTCAGAATAACGGTTATCTGTCAATCGGGCAGTTGGCCGACCAATATCTGAACAGGCCGAAGGGAACGGAGAGCCGGGAGAACGGCGAGGGGCTCTCCTTCCAGGAAATCCTGCAGAAAAAGAGTCTGGAGTCCCTGACGGGGAATACGGACGCTGCGGGAAGTCTGAAATTCTCCAAGCATGCGCTGGGAAGGCTGAACGACAGAAATATCGAGCTAAACACGGAGCAGCTTGAGAGACTCAACGACGGGGCGAGAAAGGCAAAACAGAAGGGAATCCGGGATTCTCTGGTCATCGTAGACCGGCTGGCCTTTATCGTAAACGTGCCGAATCAGACGGTGGTCACCGCCATGGACAGCACGGCAACAGACGAAAACATTTTCACAAATATCAACGGAGCGGTTATCGCATAACCGGACCTGACAGGAGGTTATGGCTTCCCGGATGACGGAGGGGAAGCGCGTTCCGTTTCGACAGGAGGAACAAATACTATGATGAGATCACTTTACTCTGGCGTGGCAGGACTGAAGACCCACCAGACCAAGATGGACGTTATCGGTAACAACATTTCAAACGTAAATACCGTTGCCTTCAAGGCAAGCTCCATTACCTTTAACGAGCTGATGAGCCAGACCACCCAGAGGGCCAGCGGCCCCAACGCTACGACGGGAACCGGCGGCGTCAACGCCAGACAGATCGGTCTCGGCGTAAAGAGCGGCGCCATCAATATCAATATCACGGGACAGGGCTCCACCCAGTCCACGGGCAACCCCTTTGACATCATGATCAACGGAGACAATTTCTTCGTGGTGAACAACGGACAGGAAAACTTCTTTACCCGGGACGGCTCCTTCTATGTGGACGGCGGCGGAAACCTTGCCATGACCAGCAACGGCTATAACGTCATGGGCTGGCAGGTGGACGAGGAAACCGGCAATATCAAGAAGGATACGGTTTCTGCCCTGCGGATCATGAACGAGGTGAACCTGACCTATCCGCCGGAGGCGACCACGAGAGGCTACATGGCGGGTATTCTGGATAAACATGACACGGATGTCACCAGCTCCAACGGCAAGGTTGTGAACATGAAGTTCTTCGACGCTTTGGGCTACAGCTATACCGCGAAATTTGTGTTCCGGCAGTCCGACGACGTGAACAGCTACAGCTTACAGCTGCAGAAGATTCTGGACTCCACCGGCAAGGAGGTGGATTTGAGCCCCGCGGCGGGAACGACACTCTTCGGCGATGCCAGGACGATGCAGGAAAAGACGGCGAAGGTGACCTTCGACAAGACGAATTACTCCTGGGATAACACCGGGAAGCTCACGAAGAACGGAGAGCTGGTGGCGGATGTCACGAGCCTTTACAATGCGGACGGAACCCTGAAGGACGGGGACGAGGAGATTACGCTCGGAGCCGGCGCGAATGCCGTGACGGTAACCGTACAGGAACAGCTGGACGAGATCGCCAAGGCGTACGGCTACGAGGGCTCCACGGAGGAGTTCATGAATCTGGTGTACGAAGCGCCCAACGATGTGGACGACGAGACGGCAGGCACGACCCAGCTGACCATCGCGGATATGCTGGCTAATTTGAGCAAGACTCCGGCGGGTGCGGAGGAGGGCGCAAACGCGACGCTGCCGACCTACCTGAACGCCGCTGACGACGCGGATACCTCCTTTGAGACAGCGGGACGCTACTTTGAGGGAATCAACGTGACCTTTAACGGCAACACCGGTTATATGCAGCAGGTGGGAAGCTCCACCACGAACTTTACCTCCGTGCTGAATCTCTCGGCCCTGGGCGGACAGTTCCAGGATATCACGGTGGACTTTTCCAAGATCACCCTGTTTGACAACAAGGGTACGTCCACGGTCAGCGCCACCAACGGCGATCTGGAGGGACTGGGGACGGGACGCCGTCTGGGAGATATGATCGGCGTATCCATACAGCAGAACGGTATGATTTATGCCAACTACGACAACGGCATGACCAGGCTTCTGGGCCAGATCGCCACGGCGGCCTTTGCAAACGCCTCCGGTCTGGAGAAGAAGGGCGACAACCTGTACTCCGCAACGCTTAACTCCGGCGAGTTTGACGGAATCGGCGACGATATCACGGCAAACGGCGGCTACATGTCCACCGGACAGCTGGAGATGAGTAACGTGGACCTCTCCTCGGAGTTTACCGAAATGATTACCACACAGCGCGGTTTCCAGGCGAACAGCCGTATCATCACGGTGTCGGATACCCTGTTGGAAGAATTAACTAACCTGAAACGTTAAATTAGGTATTCCCTTTTTTGACATTTGTGATATAATAGGGGGCGGAAGAAATTCCGCCCCCTCAAGTTGTGGCGGGACAGCCCCCTTTTTTCCGCCGCAGATGTCCGCAGCCGCAGCGTAAGAATGCTTCAAAGGAGGAATGCCGTGATAGAAGTAACCAAATTAAACGGTATCAGAATACTTGTAAACCCTCACTTGTTCGAGACGGTGGAGGAGACTCCCGATACCGTAATCACCCTGACCACCGGGAAAAAAATAATTGTAAAAGAAAGTAGACAAGAGATCAAAAAACTTGTAGAATTGTATAGAAAGGATATTTTTGCGGAATAATTCAAAAAATGCAGAATGTTAGGTGATTTACAATGGATATTGCGTCTTTAGCCGGGTTTATATTAGGGCTTATAATGGTCGTGTACGGCGTTATCAGTAGTGCGGGACTGGGCGGATTTCATGAGTATATGAACTATCCGTCTGCGATTATCACTTTCGGAGGAGCGCTGGCGGCGACGCTGTGTTCCCACAGTATGCAGGACTTTATAGGAGGTCTGAAAAGCTTCACATTGATTTTCAAGGCGCCTGCCTTGAATACCGCTGAGATGATTCAAAAGATTATCGACCTGTCAAACGTCGCCCGTAAGGAAGGACTTCTGTCTCTGGAGGAGGCGGCTGCCGAGATGGAGGAGCCCTTTTTGAAGAAAGGCGTGCTTCTGATCGTGGACGGTACGGATCCCGATCTGGTACGCGCGATTATGGAGACAGAGCTGGTAAGCGTTGAGAACCGTCATAAAGTAAGAATCGGATTTTGGGATACGCTGGCGTCCATGGGCCCTGCCTGGGGTATGATCGGTACGCTGGTAGGTCTGGTAGATATGCTGTACAACATGGGCGACGCGGCAGCCCTCGGCCCCGCTATGGCGGTGGCGCTGATTACGACGCTGTACGGCTCCCTGCTGGCGAACTGGGTTTGTACGCCGGTGTCGAACAAGCTGAAAGCGGACAACGCCAGCGAGATGATCCTCAAGGAGGTCATGATCGAAGGGCTTTTGTCGATTCAGGCGGGCGAGAACCCCAGGGTTATTGAAGAAAAACTGAAATCATTCCTTGCACCGAAAGACAGAGTTTCTTCTGAGGAAAGTGAGGGAGGTGAAGGATAATGGCAAAGCGTCAGGAAGATACGCCGCCTGTCGGCTCGCCGGCGTGGATGGCAACCTTCAGCGATCTGATGAATCTTCTCCTTTGCTTTTTCGTAATGCTGTTTGCCATGTCAACCCTCGAGGAGAGCAAGCTTCAGGCGTTCGTGGCGGCCATGAACAATACGTTCAGTATTTTCGACGGCGGCGCTACGGCCATCGGCGACGGGATGCTTGTCAGCAACGGCGTCAGCCAGCTCAACGAGCTGGATGAGTATATCAACAGCACGGGCAAGACGGCCGACAGCGAGACGGACGGCGACAAGCTGGAAGAGTTTGATTTTTCCCAGGAGGCTCTGGAGAATCTGGAGCAGTATTTAAATGAGGAAAATCTCCAGGCGAACGAGGAGATGGCGGAGCAGTACGAGGAGGCCGTCGAGGAGCAGCAGATCGGCGACGAGGTGGATATCAGCTTTACGGAACAGTACATACAGCTTTCCATGAGCGGCGCTCTCCTTTATGATTCGGGAAGCGCGAAGCTGAAGGAGGATGCGCAGGAGGTACTGAACAAGGTAGGGGGAATACTGGAGCGTTACGCCGGGAACGGTATCATAGAGATTCTGGGACATACGGATAACGTCCCGATGAGCAGCCACCAGTACGCCAGCAACGAAGAGCTCAGCAGCGCCAGGGCGCTTTCCGTGTTCTACTATCTGCAGGACACCACGCTTTTGGATCCCGCCCGCATGAAGCATTCCGGCATGGGAGAGCGCGAGCCTGTGGCGGACAATTCCACCGCGGAGGGGCGCAGCAGGAACAGGCGGGTTGAGATCAGAATTTATAATCATTCCTAAGGAAAGTAAGAAATAAGAGGTTTAAGCGATGAAAAAGAATTTACTCAGTGTATTGATCCTTGTTTTACTGATTGTGAATATTGCGCTGACGGCGGTGATGATGATCAGCGTGACGGGAACCAACAAGAAGACGGCGGAGTTAGTCACCAGTATCACGACGGCGTTAAACATAGAGCTTTACAATCCGGGCGGGGTGGCTGTGACGGATGTGCCGATTTCCGAGACGGACACCTATGTGATGGAGGAGATGATGATTCCCCTGGCCCCGTCGCTTAACGAAGACGGCACCGTCGATTCCAGGAAGCAGAATTACATCATTTTTACGCCGTCCCTGCTCCAGAACACAAAGCATAAGGATTATAAGAAGATGGGCGGAGAGGAGAATATGGCGGCCGCGGCCAGCATCGTCATGGACACCATAAACTCCGTGGTAGGCCAGTACACTCTGGAGGAATGCCAGCAGGATTTCGACCGGATCAGGGAAGAGATCCTGAAGGAAATACAAAACAAGTTCGGATCGAATTTCATCTTCCGGATTGCAGTCAGCGGAGTGAAGTTCGGCTCCTGATGCCGAAAGGGCGGACAGGAAAAGCAGCGACGGGAGGTGAGCTTGTGTGGGCGTCGATACGTTGACCCAAAAAGAGATAGACGATCTTATGACGGCGTTGTCCGCGGGCGAGCTGGATTCAGACTTACTAAAGGAAAACAGGGAAAAACAGGTTAAGGATTACGATTTCCGCAGGCCGACCAAGTTTTCCAAGGAGCATCTCAGAACGCTTGAGATTATTTTCGAGCATTACGGCCGTCTGATTTCGACGAATCTGCCGGTGTATTTAAGGCAGAACGTGCAGGTGGCGGTGGCGAGCTCGGAGACGGTGACATTCAGCGAATTTACAAATTCGTTATCCAATCCCGTAGTCCTCGGGATCATAAATTTTTCGCCGTTGAACGGCCAGATTATCATGGACGTGTCAACCAGCATAGCGTATTCCATGCTCGACCGGATGCTGGGAGGAAGCGGCATGCCGCTGGAAAAGACAAGAGAGTTTTCGGAGATCGAGCTGAGCATCATCCAGAAGGTGCTGGTGATGTTTGTACAGCTTTTGAGAGATCCCTGGAGAACCGTTCTTGATTTGAACCCTGTGCTGCAGAGGATGGAGACAAATCCGCAGTTTGCGCAGGTGATTGCCCCGAACGATATGATAGCGGTTGTGACGCTGAATATCAAGCTGGGGGATGTAGAAGGATTTATCAATGTATGTCTTCCGTTTTTTACGCTGGAGGACGTCATGGATAAGCTGAACACCAAGTACTGGTTTTCCACCATGCAGGAGAATCATGACGAGAACTATGAGGCCTATATCGAGGCATTGGTCCGCAGAGTGGACATCCCGATCAGGGCGGTGCTGGGAAAGAGCGCCATTTCCGTCAGCGATTTTATGAATCTGCAGGTGGGAGACTGCATCCGGCTTAATTCCAAGGTAGATGAAGATATGAATATCTTTGTCGGTAATATCAGAAAATTCACCGCATTGCCCGGAACCGAGAAAGACGCTTACGCGGTCCGAATCACATCGGTGATTAGAGAGGAGGAGTAAAAGATGGATGGAGGAATGCTGTCACAAGACGAGATTAACGCCCTCTTGAGCGGCATGAACCTGTCTGATGACGGGAATAACGGCGGTAAGGAGCAGGGCGCTTCAGGCGGCGCGGCTTCTCAGATAGAGATCAGAGAAGATATGCTTTCCGACGTGGATCGGGATGCGATCGGAGAGGTTGCCAATATCAGTATGGGCTCTTCTGCGACGGCTCTGTACTCACTTGTAAATAGAAAGGTAAAGATCACGACCCCGGTGGTATCCCTTGCCACATGGGACAGAGTGATCGGCGATTACGAGAAGCCCTGTGTGTTTATCCAGATCAAGTATACGGTGGGTCTGGACGGCACCAACATTCTGGTGCTGAAGGAGCATGATGTGAAGGTGATCACCGACCTGATGATGGGCGGCGACGGAACCAATACGGAAGGCGAGCTGGGAGAGCTGCAGCTGAGCGCAATCTCCGAGGCGATGAACCAGATGATGGGATCTGCGGCGACCTCTCTCTCCACCATGCTGAAGAAGACCATCGACATCAGTCCGCCGGATTCTTCCCTGCTGGATCTGACTCAGGTGAGGAACGGAGGAGACATTTCACCGTTTCTGAGCGATGTGTTCGTAAAGATTTCCTTCCGGATGCAGATAGACGACCTGGTTGACAGTTCTATCATGCAGCTGTATCCGATCGAATTTGCCAAGGGTCTGGTAGATACCTTTATCACCTCCAAGGGCGACGCCAACAAGGGAAAGGCCGGGGAGCAGAAGGCAGGCGATGCGTCCGGGGCGGATGCGGCGCAGACGGATATGAACGGCATGGGAATGAATCCCCAGATGGGCATGGGAATGCCGATGATGGGGATGAACCCTCAGATGATGGGCATGAATCCCCAGATGATGGGAATGAACCCCCAGATGATGGGCATGATGGGAATGAATCCCCAGATGGGCATGGGAATGCCGATGATGGGTATGAATCCCCAGCAGATGAATATGCAGAATGTGAATATCCAGCCGGCGCAGTTCCAGAATTTCGCCGCAGACGGAAGAGGGATTCCGGGTCAGGAAAATATCGGCCTGATCATGGATGTGCCGTTGGAGGTTACAGTGGAGCTCGGACGCACCACCAAGTCGATCTCCGAGATACTTAACTTTGCGCCGGGCACGATTATCGAGCTGGACCGGATTGCCGGGGAGCCGATCGACGTTCTGGTGAACGGCAAGTTTGTCGCCAGAGGAGAGGTTGTAGTAATCGAAGAAAGCTTTGGCATTAGAATCACAGAGATTATTAAATAGGAGGAAAGTTTTAATGGCGAAAAATGTTTTGGTGTGTGACGATGCAACGTTCATGAGGATGATGATTAAGGATATCCTGACAAAGAACGGCTACACTGTTGCAGGCGAGGCGGAGAACGGGGTGAAGGCAGTGGAGAAGTACAAGGAGCTGTCGCCCGACGCGGTGCTGATGGATATTACCATGCCGGAGATGGACGGCATTCAGGCGCTCAAGGAGATCAGAAAGGTTGACGCAGGTGCCAAGGTTATCATGTGTTCCGCCATGGGACAGCAGGCGATGGTAATCGAATCGATCCAGGCCGGCGCCAAGGATTTCATCGTGAAACCTTTTCAGCAGGAGCGTGTCCTCGAAGCGGTGAAAAAGGTTGTAGAGTGATGACGGTTCTGTTGACGGGGACGACGGATGTCTATGCCCAGTTTATCACTGTGCTGATCGTGTTTGTATTGGTGTTGGCGCTGACGGCTCTGATGACAAAATGGATAGCAGGCTATCAGAAGCAGCAGAGCGTCAATGCGAATATTGAGGTCGTGGAGACAACCCGTATCGCGAACAACAAGTATATCCAGGTTGTCCGCATGGGGGATGCTTATACTGTCATCGCGGTCTGTAAGGATACCGTTACGCTTCTGGGACAAATACCGAAGGAGCAGTTAAAAACAGGAAATCCTCATTCTGATTTTCGGTTCAGGGACTTTCTGGATAAGGCTGCGGGGAAAAACGGAGCAGGATCGGTTCGTGCAGGGGAAAATCAGTCAGATGAAGAAATTTAGGCCGAGATTAAAGCAAATAACAATGTTGATATGCCTGCTGGTTACGGTGGGCATATTGTGCGTTCAAAGTTCTATAACGGCGCAGGCGTCCGGGACGCAGCAGACGGGCGATACGCACACCTCGACGGTGCTCAGCCCCTCCGGGAGCTCCCAGTCGCCGGACGATCTGATGCAGTTTAATACCGGAAATTCCTTTACCCTGACTTATAACGACGGAAACGGGGATGTAAACGGTGCGCTGCGGATTTTCCTGATCCTGACGGCAATCTCTCTTGCGCCTACGATTATTATTATGATGACCTCCTTCACCCGGATCATCATTGTGCTCCACTTTACCCGGGCGGCCCTGAATACGCAGACGGCGCCTCCGAACCAGATCCTGATCGGACTGGCGCTGATCCTGACCTTCTTTATCATGCAGCCGACGGTAGAGCGGATCAATACAGAGGCGATCCAGCCCTTTGAGGCGGGGGAGATCACGCAGGAGGAAGCCTTTGAGGCGGGAATTACGCCCCTGCGGGAGTTTATGTATGACCAGACCAAGCTGGAGGACGTTCAGCTGTTTGTGGAAATTGCCGGGGTGGACTGGGACGGCAGAAACGAGACGATACCGCTGTCGGTGCTGCTGCCAAGCTTTATGCTGAGCGAGCTGAGGATAGCGTTCTGGATCGGATTTGTGATTTATATACCGTTTATTGTAATCGACATGGTGGTGGCCTCCACGCTGATGAGCATGGGTATGATGATGCTGCCGCCGACGACGATTTCCATGCCCTTTAAGATCCTGTTGTTTGTCCTTGCGGACGGCTGGAGTCTTGTGATCGGAAATCTTGTCAAGACCTTTTATTAGCGACGGCCGGACGGAGAAAGGAAGGTGAGCGGATGTCGGTAGACGTAGTGGCGGATATTGCGAGGGACGCCCTGTTTTTGATCATCAAGGTATCCCTGCCGGTGCTTTTGGTATCGCTGATCATAGGACTGGTCATCAGTATCTTTCAGACAGTGACATCCATCCAGGAGCAGACACTGACCTTTGTGCCGAAGATCATCTGCGTTTTTCTCTCGCTGATCGTCTTCGGGCAGTGGATGATTAACAGCATGGTGGAATTTATGACGCAGCTGTGGTCTAACTTCGGCATACAGACGCGTTGACGAAAGTAAGACGATATGATTAATTTTTCGTTTTCCATTTACGACCTGGAATATTTTTTGCTGATCCTTGTCAGAATAACCTGTTTTGTATATATTGCGCCCTTTTTCAGCATGCAGAATACGCCTGCGAGGATCCGGATCGGAATCAGTTTTTTCACGGCCGTGCTCCTGTATCAGGCGCTGTCCCCCGCGGATGCGGTGGTGTTTGACACGACGCTGGAATACGCGGTCATCGTCATGAAGGAGGCGGCGGTAGGGCTGTTGATCGGCTTATCCGCCAATATCTGCACCTCCGTCGTGAACTTTGCCGGATCCGTGGCGGACATGGAGACGGGGCTTTCCATGGTGACGCTGATGGATCCGACTTCCCGCGAGAGCAGCAGTATCACCGGTGTTTTTTATCAGTATGTGCTGATGCTGATGATCATTGTCACGGGGATGTATCGGTACTTTTTCAGCGCGCTGGCGGATACGTTTACGCTGATCCCGATAAACGGGGCGGTGTTTCACACGGATCAGCTGGCGGACGCGGTGATCCGGTTTTTAGGAGACTATGTGATCATCGGATTCCGGATCGTTATGCCGATATTCTGCGCCATACTGCTTTTGAACGCGATTTTGGGAGTCCTGGCAAAGGTGTCGCCGCAGATGAATATGTTTGCGGTGGGCATACAACTGAAGATTCTGACCGGATTTGCGGTCATGTTCTTTACGGCGGGAATGCTGCCGGGGATCGCGGATTTTATCCTTCAGGAGATGAAACTGATGTTTGATTCCTTTGTGGGAGCGCTTCAATGATTCGATATAATCTGCAATTTTTTGCAAAGGAAGGAATGGGCGGGGAAAAGACGGAGCCCGCCACCCAGAAAAAACTGGAGGACGCCCGCAAGGAAGGGCAGGTGGCGAAGAGCCGTGAGATCGCCAACGGACTGGGGCTTCTGGCGCTGTTTTTGATCCTGAAGCTGTGGGTTGGGAACATGGGCGTGCAGCTCATGGAAATTTTTACAAACGCCTATGACCGGATCTCCGGTGTGACTACCTATTACAACGGCCATATGCCGGAGGCGGACGCCAGGGCCGTCTTTGCCATGATGGTGATGCGGACGCTGATTATCATCGCGCCGATTCTTGCGATCGGTTTTCTGGTGGCCTTTGTCAGCGATGTGGCACAGGTGAAATGGAAGCCTACGCTGAAGCCCCTGCAGCCGAAGCTGAGCAAGTTAAATCCTCTGAAAGGGTTTAAAAAGATTTTTTCCGTCAACGCGGTGGTGGAGCTGATCAAATCCATCGCGAAGATCGGCCTGATCCTGTATATCTGCATCAGCTATCTGAAAGATAAGTGGGGGATTCTCCTGCTGGTGTACGATATGCCCCTGATGCAGGCGATCGGCCTTGCGGCCCAGATCGTCACGGATCTGGGGATTCGGATTTCCGCTTTGTATATGTTGATTGCCCTGGCGGATTTTGCATACCAGAAGGTAAAATTCAGCAACGACATGAAGATGACGAAGCAGGAGATCAAGGAAGAATATAAGCAGACGGAGGGAGACCCTCAGATTAAAGGCCAGATCCGCCAGAAGATGAGGGAGGCCTCCAGACGCCGCATGATGCAGGATCTGCCCCAGGCGGATGTGGTGATCACAAACCCCACCCATTATGCGGTAGCCATCAAATATGACCCAGAGGTGGCGGACGCGCCGCTGGTGATCGCCAAGGGCGAGGATTACATGGCCCAGCGGATCCGGGAGGTTGCAAAAGAAAACAAGATAGAGATTGTTGAAAATAAACCCCTGGCCCGGATGCTTTACGCCAATGTGGATATCGGCCAGGCGGTGCCGCCGGAGCTGTATCAGGCGGTGGCGGAGGTCCTCGCGTTTGTATATCATTTACAAGGCAAACTGTGAGCGGAAGTTCTAATCGCTTGCGGCAGCGGCCGCTTCGCGAAGAACTTCCAGGCTCACAGGGAAGAATCGCAAGGCGGGTCTACCCGCCTTGGGAAGCGATTCTTCCGTCAGAGAAAAGATCAAGCGGAAAAAGACAGGAGAAAGGAGAGCGGACATGACTGCAAAGATGGCAAAAACCGATGTGATTGTGGCGATTTATATTCTGGTCGCGTTTATCATGTTTATCGTGTCCCTCCCCGCGGCGGTTCTGGACGTGCTCATGGCGTTTAATATTGCCATGGGCTTTACGATCCTGTTCGTCTGCATGTTCTCGAAGGAAGTTCTGGATCTGTCCTATTTCCCTACGATCCTGCTGTTCACCACCATCTTTCGGATTGCCATCAACGTGTCCTCCACCCGGTTGATCCTGACGACGGGAACCTCCGGAAACGTGGTGCGGACCTTCGGAAAATTTGTGGGAGGCGGAGACCTGATCGTAGGCGCCATCGTCTTTGTGATCCTGATCCTGATCCAGTTTCTGGTGATCAACAAGGGTTCCGAGCGTGTGGCGGAGGTGACGGCGAGATTTACGCTGGACGCGATGCCCGGAAAGCAGATGGCAATTGACGCCGACTTGAACACGGGGGCCATCGACGATAAGGAGGCAAAGGCAAGAAGAGACAAGATTCAGCTGGAATCCAGCTTTTTCGGTTCCATGGACGGTGCCGTAAAGTATGTAAAGGGGGACGCCATCGCAGGGCTTCTCCTCACCGTGATCAATCTGGTGGGCGGAATTGCCATGGGAATGCTGCGGAACGGAAACGATATCTCCACCGCGTTAAACACCTACGGCATCCTTACCATCGGCGACGGCCTGGTAAGCCAGATCCCGTCCCTGCTGATCTCCCTTTCCACAGGTATCCTTGTGACCAAGGGAGGCAAGGAGGCGGACTTCGGCCCGGCGATCATCAAACAGCTTTTCGGCGTCCCCAAGGTGATGTATCTGGTGGGCGGCACCCTGGCCTTCCTGGGGGTGAGCACAGAGTTGAACACCATCCTCTTCGTGGGGATGGGAATGCTGTTTATCGTGGGCGGAAGGCTGATCGCGAGCAATCTGGAGACTGCAGGCATCGAGCAGGAGGTCGATATGGAGGAGGCTGCGGCCGAGGAGATCCGCCAGCCGGAGAACGTAAACAGCCTGCTTCAGGTAGACCCCATCGAATTGGAGTTCGGATACGGGATTATTCCTCTGGCGGATGTGAACCAGGGCGGCGACCTGCTGGACCGCGTGGTCATGATACGAAGGCAGATTGCGCTGGAGCTGGGCACGGTGGTGCCGATCATCCGACTGCGGGACAATATCCAGCTGAATCCCAACCAGTATATTATCAAGATAAAAGGAATCCAGGTCAGCGAGGGAGAAATCCTGTTCGACCATTATATGGCCATGAATCCGGGCTATGTGGAGGAGGAGATCACGGGTATTCCCACCTATGAGCCGTCCTTCCATCTGCCGGCCATCTGGATTACGGAAGGACAGCGGGAGCGGGCGGAAAGTCTGGGGTACACGGTGGTGGATCCTCCCTCGATCATCGCCACCCATCTGACGGAGATTATCCGACAGTATATCTCGGAGCTTCTGACGCGGCAGGACGTGCAGAATCTGGTGAACAATATGAAGGAAAGCAATCCCTCCCTTGTGGAGGAGCTTGTGCCGAAGCTTCTGGGCCTGGGCGAGATCCAGAAGGTGCTGCAAAACCTTTTGCGGGAGGGAATCTCGATCAGGGACCTGCTCTCCATCATGGAGACGCTGGCAGATTACGCGCCTACGACGCGGGATACGGATATCCTGACGGAGTATGTGCGCCAGAGCCTGAAGCGGGCGATCTCCACAAAATACTTCCCGTCTCATGAGACGACCAGCGTTGTGACGCTGGATCCGAAGGTGGAGCAGGAGATCATGGGGAGCGTCAAGCAGACGGAGAGCGGCGCGTTCCTGAATCTGGATCCCAACAGATCCAGGGCGATTATCGACTCGGTGGGAAAGGAAGTCCAGAAACTGGAAAATCTTGGGAAAAGTCCCATTATCATTACGTCTCCAATTGTGCGTATGTATTTTAAACGTCTGACGGAGGACTATTTTAAGGAGCTTGTTGTAGTTTCCTACAACGAAGTGGAATCTAACGTAGAATTACAGTCAGTTGGGATGGTGACAGCATAATGATTATCAAGAGATTTACGGCAAAGACAGAAGACGAGGCTGTGGAGGCGGCAAAAAAGGAGTTGGGCTCCGGCGTTGTGATCATGAACGTGAAGAACGTAAAAAAGAAGGGAATCGCGGGGATCCTGGGCTCGAAGCAGGTCGAGGTGACGGTCGCGATGGAGGAGGACAGCGATTCCCTGCGGACGGTGCAGCGGGAAAAGCCCCGAACCGAGCCGCTTCCCGCAGACAGGACGGGAGGCGGGCTGCTTACGGGACAGGGCACGGCGAACGTTGCGGACGATAATTCCCGGAATATCGAGAAGAAGCTTGACAGTCTGCAGACGCTTCTGGTAAGCCGTCTCCAGCAGGAAGAGGCGGCAAAGGGCGAACAGCCCGCCTCGGAGACAGCGGACGCCGTCGAGGAAGAAAAGGCCGAAAAGGATCCGGCGGAGGAGGAAAACCGGGAACAGAACAGGTTCTTACGTCTGCTCTATAACACGATGCTGGAAAACGAGGTGGACGAAAAGTACGCCAACCAGATCCTGGACGACGCGGAAAAGACCAGAAAGCCGAATCTTCCCTTTGACTATATTTTAGCCAACGTCTACCAGAAGATGGTCCTGAAGTTCGGCAGGGCGGAGGGAATCCGGCCGGCGGAGAAAAAACCGCGGATTCTGGTGTTTATGGGGCCCACGGGCGTGGGAAAGACCACGACGATCGCAAAAATTGCCAGTCATTTTGTCATGGAGGAGAGCAGGAAGGTCGCCCTGCTTACCGCGGATACCTACCGGATTGCCGCGGCGGAGCAGCTGAGGACCTACGCCAATATTCTGGAGGTGCCCTTCCGCGTGGTTTATTCGACGGAGGAGGCCAGGGCGGCGGTAAACGACTTTAAGGAATTTGACTATATCTTTATCGATACGGCAGGGCACTCCCATCAGAACGAGGAGCTTCTCGATAAGATGAAGGAGACGCTCGACGCGGTGAAGGAGATCGGGGAGTATCAGACCTTTCTGGTGCTGTCCGCCACCACAAAGTATCGGGATCTGTTGAAAATTGCATCCAGCTACCGTGAGATTACCGATTATCAGCTGATTTTTACGAAGCTGGACGAGACTGTGACGCTGGGGAATCTGTTAAATATTAAGCTGTACACGGAGTCTGAGATTGCCTATGTGACCCTCGGGCAGAATGTACCGGATGATATCGAGCTGTTTAATCCGCAGAAAACGGTGAAGCAGCTTTTGAGCACAAAGCACTAAGAGAGGAGGTCGTCATGGATCAGGCGGAGCAGTTAAGGATCATCAAGGCAAGTCAGCAGACGAGACCTTTGGCCCGCGTCATTACCGTCACCAGTGGGAAGGGCGGCGTAGGAAAGTCGAATACTGCCATCAATCTGGCAATCCAGTTTCGCAGGCTGGGAAAAAAGGTCATCATTCTGGACGCCGATTTCGGCCTTGCCAACATTGAGATCATGTTCGGGACCGTGCCGAAGCATAATCTCTGCGATCTGATCTACCAGGGGAAGAATATCCGGGAAATTATCACATGGGGGCCCATGGAGGTAGGATTTATCTCGGGCGGCAGCGGTATCGCGGGAATGTCGAACTTAAGCCGGGACTATCTTTCCTACATTATCCAGAATCTGGTGCAGCTTGACAGTATTGCGGATATCATTATCGTTGACACGGGAGCCGGGATTGCGGACGCGGTGCTGGAATTTCTGGTGGCCAGCGGAGAGATTCTGCTGGTGACTACGCCGGAGCCCACCTCCATCACGGATTCCTATTCCCTGTTAAAGGCGCTGTACAGGCATCCGCGCTTTGAGGAGGAGACCACCAAGGTAAAGATGATCTCCAACAGGGTGGAAAAGGAAGAGGAGGGAAACATCCTTTTCGATAAGCTGAACGCGGTGGTGGCGCGGTATCTGAAGATTCCCATGATCTATCTGGGATGCGTCCCGGAGGATATTTATCTTGCCAGGGCGGTGATGCAGCAGGTTCCTGTCTCGCTTCAGAATCCGTCGGCGAAATCGTCCGCGGCTTACGAGAGGATGGCCCAGAGGCTTCTGGGGAAGGAAGAGGCGGAGCGGCAGCCCAAGAGGGGGATGGCGGCGTTCTTTTCTCATATTGTGACCGGGAAAAAATAATTCAGGATATAGGACGGGTGAGGGAATATGCTTTCAAAATTTATTGCAGTCGGAAACAAAGTGGAATTACAGGCATGTGACAGAGAGGATCTGGAGATCGGGGAAGTGACGGAGGCCGGGGAAGTGACGGAAGCCGCCGAGGAGACGGAGGAAAAAAAGATCTACACGACCACGGTGCAGAGTATTCTGTCGGAGGATATGATGGAGATTGTCATGCCCATGGAGAAGACGAAGCTGATTCTGCTTCCCGTGGATATGGAATACGATATGGTCTTTTACACCGAAAACGGGCTGTATCAGTGTTTCGCGCGGATTGTTGACAGATACAAGAGCAACAACGTCTATATTTTCGCCGTGGAGCTGACAAGCAATCTGCGCAAGTACCAGCGGCGCGAGTATTACCGTTTCAGCTGCGCCCTGGAGATGAGCATCCGGCTTTTGTCGGAGAACGAGGTGAAGGCGGCCCAAAACGATCCGAACTTCGGACCGGATAAGAATCTGCCCCTGAAGCAGAGCGTGATCGTAGACATCAGCGGAGGAGGCCTGCGTTTTCTGGCGGGCCAGAAATATGACGAGGGGCATCTGGTCTATGCCAGCTATCATCTGCTGAAAAAAGGGGAGAGGAAAAAGTATGAGGTGATCGGAAAGGTTTTAAGCGTCCGTGAACTGGAAAACCGTCCGGGCACCTGGGAGCACCGCGTGCAGTACTATAATATGGATATGGATACCCGGGAGGAGATCATCCAGTACATTTTTGAGGAAGAGCGGAAAAATCGAAGGAAGGGGAAGATCTGATTATGGCGAAAAAAATTTTGGTTGTTGATGACTCTGCACTCATGAGAAGAGTGCTTTGTGATATAATAGATTCAGACGAAAGGTTCCAGGTTACTGCCAGAGCGACAAACGGGTTGGAAGCTTTTGACCTGATCAGCCGCAATCAGTATGACGCGGTGGTTTTGGACGTGAATATGCCGAAGATGAACGGCCTGCAGCTTTTGGAGGAGCTGAGAAAGTTCAAGATTCATGCGAAGGTCATGATGGCGAGCACGGATACGATAGAGGGAGCAAAGACAACCCTGGATGCCCTGGAGCTTGGAGCGCTTGACTTCATACATAAGCCTGACAGTGCGGTGGACTGCCGTGTGGATTCCTTTAAGCATGAGCTTCTGCGCATTCTGGACGTCGTCGCAAACAGCAGGCCCCCGGTGTTTGAATCCCGGGAGAAGGTTCTGGAGAACAGACAGACCACGGCGAAGATGGTGGATATCGCCAGGAAATTTTCCGGCAGAACGCCGGGGACGAAGGTGGTGGCCATCGCCAGCTCCACGGGAGGGCCGAAGGCGCTGCAGTCCGTGATTCCCAGACTTCCCGCGGAGCTGGATGCGCCGGTGCTTCTGGTACAGCATATGCCGAAGGGATTTACCGCTTCCCTGGCGGAACGGCTGGACGCGCTGAGCGCCATCCACGTCAAGGAGGCCCATGAGGGCGACGAGCTGTACAACGGGACGGTCTATGTGGCGCAGGGCGGCATGCACATGAATGTGAGGAACGTGGGCGGAAAGTATACGATCCACTATACGGACGAGCCGAACAGAGAGGGCGTCAAACCCAGTGCGAATTATATGTATGAGTCGCTGCGCGACAGCCGCTTTGACAAAATAGTCTGCGTCGTCCTGACGGGAATGGGCGCGGACGGCACCGAAGGAATCAAGAACCTGAAGGAGAGAAAAAAGATCCATGTGATCTCCCAGGACGAGGATTCCTGTACCGTTTACGGCATGCCGAAGGCAGTGGCCGGAGCGGGACTGTCCGATCAGGTGGTGGCGCTGGACCATATCGCACAGGAAATCATTTTAAATGTTGGAGTCAAAGCCTGACAACATGAAGAAAGGGATGGGTAAGCAGTATGGACGTAAGTCAATATCTCGAAATTTTCCTTGACGAGACGAAGGAGCATTTGCAAAATCTGAACACACGGATTCTGGAGCTGGAAGCGGATCCTGAGGGGGCGGACACGGTGAACGAGATTTTCCGCGCGGCGCACTCCCTGAAGGGTATGGCCGGGACGATGGGCTACAAGAGGATGCAGAATCTGACTCATGATATGGAAAATGTTTTCTCGGAGGTCCGCAACGGCAATATCAAGGTGCAGCCGGAGATGATCGACGTGCTTTTTCAGTGTCTGGACGCTCTGGAGGAATACACGGATAATATCCAGACGACCGCGGATGAGGGAACAAATGACAACGAGGGGCTGATCAAACAGCTGAACGATATTCTGAACGGAAACCAGGGAGGGGGAGCAAAGGCGGAGACCGGCGCGCCCGAAAAAGAGGAGACGAAGGCGGATGCCTCTTCTCAAAACGGGGCGGCGTGGGACAGCATCGCTTTGGACGATTCCCAGATCAAGGTGATCCAGGAAGCCCGGAAGATGGGCAAGAAGGTTTATGCGCTGTACGTTCAGATTCAGGAGAACTGTATGCTGAAGGCGGCTCGCGCTTTCCTTGTGTTCAAGGCGGTGGAGGAGATGGCGGAAATCATCATTTCCGATCCCAGCGCACAGGACGTGGAGGAAGAGAAATTCGACAGATCGTTTACGCTGATCGTCCTTTCCGACGCGGAGCTTGACGCCATTGTCAAGGCGGCGCAGAGCGTGTCGGAAATCGAACAGGTGACGGGCGCGCCCTATGAGGTGAAGGAAAACGCAGGCGAACCGAAGGACGGCGGAAAAGCGCCCGAGAAGGAAGAGGCAAAGGAGCAGAAGCCCGTCAAGCAGGAGAGCCCCGCACCCGCCGCGTCCAAACCGGCCGTGAAGACGGAAGCAAAGACAGACGCAAAGGCTGACGCGAAGAAGCAGACTCCCGGGAAGCCGGTGGTAAACCGTACCGTGCGTGTGGATATCGAGAAGCTGGATTCCCTGATGAACCTTGTCAGCCAGCTGATTATCGCAAAGAACTCTCTGGTTTCCGTATCCAGCCAGGAGCAGACCGGCAACAGCAGCATGTTTAACGAGCAGGTGGAGCAGCTGGAGCAGGTGACGACGAATCTGCACGAATCCGTGATGAAGGTCCGGATGGTGCCCATCGAGAGCGTTGTGAATAAATTCCCCAGAATGATCCGCGATCTGTCGAAGAAGCTGGATAAGAAGATGGAGCTGTACATGACTGGTGAGGAGACGGAGCTTGACCGTACCGTGGTGGACGAGATCGGCGACCCGTTGATGCACCTTTTGAGAAACGCGGCGGACCACGGACTGGAGTCCGCGGAGGTGCGTGCCCAGAGAGGCAAGCCCCCTGTGGGATCGATCTTCCTGGACGCTTATCAGGACGGCAATAACGTCGTGATCGAGGTAAAGGACGACGGCAACGGTATCGACAGCGAGGCGGTAAAGGCAAAGGCCATCGAGAGAGGAACGATCACGCCCGAGCAGGCGGCGAATATGACGGAGAAGGAGATCATAAACCTTCTGTTCCTGCCCAGCTTTTCCACGGCAAAGCAGGTGACAGACGTGTCAGGGCGCGGCGTGGGCCTTGACGTGGTGAAGTCGAAGATCGAATCCTTAAGCGGCGAAGTAGAGGTAAAGACGAAGCTGGGCGAGGGAAGCACCTGGACCATCCGCCTTCCCCTGACTCTGGCCATTATTCAGGCGCTGATGGTTGTCGTGGGCGGCGAAAAATATGCGATTTCCCTCGACTCGATCCAGATTCTGGAGGATATCCCGCCCAGCGAGATCAAGCTGGTGCAGAACAAAGAGGTGATCAACCTCCGCGGTACGGTTACGCCTCTGATCCGGCTGAACGAGGTGCTGGACGCGGAGAGCAAGAAGTCTCCGGACGAGAACCTGACGGTAGTCATCGTGAAGAAGGGAGACAAGATGGCGGGACTGGTGATCGACGATCTGATCGGCCAGCAGGAAATCGTTATCAAATCTCTTGGGAAATATATCAGGCAGTGTAAGTTCATCAGCGGCGCGACCGTTCTGGGCAACGGCGAGATCGCGCTGATCCTGGACGCAAACGCTTTGATTTAGGAAGGGAGAGCATACAGCTATGGATATGAAGAATAACGTCGCATTGATGCCGGACGAGGAAAATAACGTGCCGGTGGAGACCGGCCAGTATATTGTGGTCCGTCTGGGAGACGAACAGTACGGGATTGATATCCGCAATATCGACAATATTATCAAGATGCAGCCGATTACCCGTATTCCGAAGATGCCGCCTTACCTGAAGGGCGTGATCAGTATGCGGGGCGAGGTGGTTCCCGTGATCAGCATGCGGCTGAAGTTTGGCCTGCCGGCGGACGAGATCAGCAAGGATACCAGAATCGTCGTGCTGAAGCTGGAGCAGGAGGGCAAGGTAGGCTTTATCGTCGATGAGGTAAGGGAAGTGGTGACGCTGTTTTCCAACGAGGTGGAAAAGATTACCTACGACTCGAAGGAAGAAAAGGCCGGTATGATCAACGCGGTAGGAAAGCATAACGGAGAGCTGATTTCTCTGCTGGATCTGAATGTGATCAGTTTCGAGGGAAATTAGTTTATTGGTAAAGGAGAAAAGTTCCATGGGAGACATGAGCTTAGAGCAGGTAAGTGAGAATTATTATGACGTTCTTAAGGAACTGGGCAATATCGGCGCAGGAAACGCCATGACGGCGCTGTCTCAGATGCTGCAGTGCAAGATTGATATGAAGGTTCCGCAGGTGCGGCTGCTGGAGTTTCAGGAAGTCGGGGACATGATGGGCGGAGAAGAGCAGATCATGGTGGGCGTTTTCCTCGGCGTGCAGGGCGACATTACGGGAAGCATGATGTTCATGGTGGAGGAGGCGAGCGCAAGGCATCTGATCCAGAAGATTACCATGGGAATGCTGCCCCCCGGAAGCGAGTTTGAGGAGATGGGACTGTCGGCGATGCAGGAGCTCGGCAATATTATCACGGGAGCTTATCTGAACTCACTGTCAACGATGACGAACCTGAAAATTTTCCCTACGCCTCCGGCGCTGACCGTCGATATGGCCGGGGCGATTTTAAGCGTACCGGCGATCCAGTTCGGTATTTACGGCGATAATATTTTGCTGATTCAGTCCCAGTTTTATGACGAGATAGAATTGGACGGATATTTCATTCTGATTCCCGATTTGGAATCGTACTCAAAAATTTTGACATCCCTCGGCCTGCCGGTGGAATAGACCCACGGGCGGCCGGCGCCGCCTGCGGCGGCATATGCTCCGCTGTCCGAGGCGGGGATATTGATTGTGCAGAAATATAAGAAACGAGAACAAATGAATGAGCGAAATAATTAAAGTTGGAATGGCAGACTTAAAAACCTGTATAAGCCCCAACGGAATCACAACATTGGGGCTTGGTTCCTGTGTCGGGATCGCTGTCCGGGACACCTCAAATAAGATCGGTGGACTGGCTCACATCATGCTGCCCGACAGCAAGGCGATCAAAAACGGAGACCAGAATGTCGCAAAATTTGCCGACACGGGTGTGGAAGAACTGATTAAACAGATGGAAAAGCTGGGAGCCAGACGGAGCCGCATGGTTGCGAAGATAGCCGGCGGGGCCACCATGTTTCTGTTCCAGGGCACCGGAGCGTCGGTTGGCCAGGTGGGCGACAGGAACGTCAGCGCCGTCAAGGCAAAATTAAAAGAATTGAGAATACCGATTATCGCGGAGGATACCGGTGCAAACTATGGTAGAACCGTCGTCTTTTATCCGGAAAGCGGAGATTTTCTGATCCGCGCGGTGGGGAAGCCGGAGAAAACTATCTGAATAATAAGGGAAATTGAAAATGAACAGAAAAAACATGCCGTTGATTCTGATGCTGACGGCCGGGGCGGTCACATGCATTATTACCTATGTAAAAGGATATTCTACTTTGGTAAAGCTTTCCCTTTTGTTTGCCGTACTGGTTTTGTTTTATCTGCTGGGGAATATTCTGAAATGGACGGTAGAGTTCTTCGAGGCGCAGAACGAAAAGCAGCGCCGGGAAGAGGGAGAGGTTCTGGAGAAGGAGCCGGGGGAAGCCGGGGAAGAGGACGGGACCTCAAAGGAGTGACGCCGCAGTCCGCGTGAGCAGAGACGGCGGGCGGCGCGTTTACGGCAGGAGCCGTTTTAAAGCAGAACCGGCAAAAATAAAACGAAGGGAGCGAAGGTTTCATGGATGAAGCGGGTAAAAAGAAGCTTTTGGAAGAATATGCGAAATCTAAATCACCGGAAACCAGAGAAAAGATCATATTGGAATACGCTCCTCTCGTGAAGGTGGTGGCCGGAAGGCTGAGCATGTACCTGGGCTACAACGTGGAGTATGAGGATCTTGTGAGCTACGGGATTTTCGGGTTGATCGATGCGATTGACAAGTTTGACTGTCTCAAGGACGTAAAGTTTGAAACCTATGCGAGCCTGAGAATCAGAGGCGCCATACTGGATCAGATCCGCAAGATGGACTGGATCCCGAGAACAATACGTCAGAAACAGAAGAAGATTGAGACGGTGATCAAGAAGATCGAACAGAACACCGGACACGCCGCGACGGACGAGGAGATTGCGCGGGGGCTCGGAATCTCGGAGGACGAGTATCTGGACTGGCAGTCCCAGATGAAGATTACCGGGCTGGTGTCCCTGAACGAATATATGGAGCAGGGAAGCGACGTGTCGCAGGATTACAGCAGGCACACAACCTCCCATTTTGAAGCTCCGGAGGAAAAGGTCGAGAGGGAAGAGCTGACGAAGACGCTGGGCGAGGCGCTGGAGCTTCTCACGGAGAAGGAGCAGAAGGTGATCACCCTGTATTACTACGAGGAATTGACCTTAAAGGAAATCAGCAGCATTCTCGAGGTCTCGGAATCCAGAGTGTCGCAGCTTCACACGAGGGCGCTGCAGAAAATGCGGGGTAAAATGGGGGCCTATATGGGAATCCTGAGAGAAAACTGAGCGGCGCAGCCGTAAATTTGTGCCTGCACTTTTTGCTGTCAAAAGACGCAGGCTGCGGAAAGGAACGGTTATCGGTATGGCATTCGGTTCCATAGAACTTACGACAATTTCAAGGGCACAGGATTATTCGGCAATTAAGCACAATGAAGACAATAAGGCCGTTGCCGATCAGACAAACGGACAGATCCAGGTGCAGAAAAACGAAGTGCAGAGGACGCGGGAGGTACACAGCAGCGACGATACGCAGTGGCACGACGATAAGCCGGACGCCCGCAAAAAGGGAAACGGGGAGTATTACGGCGACGGCGGGAAACGCAGAAAGAAACAGGGACAACAACCTGCGGTTGTTAAAGGAAGGGGCGGCTTTGACATTAAGATATAGTGCGGGTAATCGGAAGGTTAAGGCAGATTTGGGATGGAAGCGATAGAAATCATCCTGTTGGTCGCAGGAGGAATTATTTTTATATTAAGTTTTCTGATACCGGAGAAAAAAAGTACGGCTTCGGGGCGGACAGAAAGCCTGGCCCGGGAGGAAATCTCGGAGCTGGTGAAGCAGGAGATGGAGAGCGTCCGGAATCATGTGGACGATGTGGTGGAGGAGTCTGTCGCTTACGCCATGGAAAAGACGGAGCGCTCGCTGGAACGGCTTTCCAACGAAAAGATCATGGCGGTCAACGAATATTCCGATACCGTCCTGGCGGAGATACACAGGAATCACGAGGAAGCGATGTTCCTCTATGATATGCTCAACAGCAAGCATACGAATCTGAAAAATACGGTTTCCGAGGTAAACCGCACGGTAAAGGAAGCGGAGGAGAAGGTGACAGGCTTTCGGAAGCTTGCGCCGGAGGTCCTTGCGCAGAATGCCGTAAAGACGGTCGGAAAGGCAGAAGAGGCGGCAGTCCCTTCGGAAGAGCAAAGCCGGAGAAAAGAGAAGCCTGCGGAGAGGATGCCGGAGCCTGAGCTGCAGAACGGAGCCGGAGCCCGGCAGGATGCGGGCGCGGGCGGAGGCAACAGCAACGAACGGATCCTGCGGCTACACAGGCAGGGAAAGTCCAAGGTTGCAATTGCCAGAGAGTTGGGGCTGGGCGTAGGAGAGGTCAAGCTGGTAATCGATCTGTTTCAGAACCAGAGGCAGCTTTGACTGTTTTGCGCGCAGGGTTGCGGAAACGGAAATGAGGAAGTAAGTGAAACTGGGATATTATTTGCGAGGGCTCGGAACGGGTATCGTGGTGACGGCCCTGATTATGGGGATGACGGCGGGAAGTCCCCGGCCGCTGACGGATGCGGAGATCAAAGCGGCAGCGGAGAAGCTGGGCATGGTGGAGATCGACGCGATCAGGCTGTCGGATCTTCAGGGTGCTCCCGATAATAAGGAGCCTGCGGAGGACGGGACTGCAGAGCCGGGCGGCGGGGAAGAGGGCCGCGAGGGAAGCGGTGATACAGAATCGGAAGCCGGTGAGTCAGAACCGGGAAGCGGAGAAGCAGACCGAAACGAAAGCGGTTCCGCAGGGTCGGAAAGCGGCACATCAGAACCGAATGGGGAAGCAGACCGAAACGAAAGCGGTTCCGTAGAGTCGGAAGGCAATACGTCAGACCCGGACGGGGAAGCAAGTCGAAACGGAAGCGGCTCCGCAGAATCGGGAAGCGGCGCGGCAGAACCGGGAAGCAATACGTCAGACCCGGACGGGGAAGCCGACCGAAATGGAAACGGTGCTGCAGAATCGGAAGCCGGTGAGTCAGAACCGGGAAGCAATACATCAGAACCGGGGAGCGTGGAAGCAAGCCGAAACGAAAGCGGTGCATCAGAGCCGGACGGAGAAGCAGACTCGGAGGAGCATGTTACGGTTACCGTCCGATCCGGCGCAGGATCCCTTGAGATCTGCAACCGGCTGAAGGAGGCGGGTCTGATCGAGGATGCGCGGGCGTTTGATCAGTACCTGATCGATCAGGGATACTCCAAAAGGATCAGCGTTGGCACCTACAGTATCCCGGTCGGCGCGGATTGGGAGAAAATTGCCAAAATAATTACAAAATCCAGATAAATGTCAGGGGAGCCCCTTGCAAGGCGGGCTCCCTTGTGTTATAATCCAAATGTTGTGACTAAAAATCACGCTTTCCGATTTGCCGGCGGTGCCTGTGGAAACAGAGAGAGACGGCAGAGCAAACCGCAGTTTGGACGCGGCTGCGGCAGAAAAGGAGAAGCGGAAGAAAAACCGACGGAGGTAGAAAAATGAGCGTTATTTCCATGAAACAGTTACTTGAAGCAGGTGTTCATTTCGGACATCAGACCAGAAGATGGAACCCTAAGATGGCTCCGTATATCTTCACCGAGAGAAACGGTATCCACATTATCGATCTGCAGAAATCTGTGGGCAAGGTTGACGAGGCGTACAGAGCAATCTCCGAGATCGCTGCGCAGGGCGGAACGATCCTGTTTGTGGGAACCAAGAAGCAGGCGCAGGACGCGGTGAAGACCGAGGCGGAGCGCTGCGGTATGTATTATGTAAACGAAAGATGGCTGGGCGGCATGCTCACAAACTTCAAGACGATCCAGTCCCGTATCGCGAGACTGCGCGCCATCGAGAGAATGTCCGAGGACGGAACCTTTGACGTGCTCCCCAAGAAGGAAGTGATCGCGCTGAGGAAAGAGTGGGAGAAGCTGGAGAAGAATCTGGGCGGTATCAAGAACATGACCAGAGTTCCCGACGCGATCTTTGTGGTGGATCCCAAGAAGGAGAGAATCTGTGTTCAGGAGGCGCACTCTCTCGGAATTACACTGATCGGCATCGGCGATACAAACTGTGATCCGGAGGAGCTTGACTATATCATCCCCGGAAACGACGACGCGATCAGAGCCGTCAAGCTGATCGTTTCCAAGATGGCAGACGCCGTGATCGAGGCAAACCAGGGCGAGGCCGTTTATACGGAGGAAGCCGCTGCACCTGTTGAGGAAGCAACGGATATCGAAGAAGTAGCGGACGCAGAGTAAGGACAGGAGGAGATTTGAGATGGCAGAAGTTACCGCATCCATGGTAAAAGAGCTGCGCGAGATGACCGGCGCAGGCATGATGGATTGTAAAAAGGCATTGAACGAGACAAACGGAAATATGGACGAGGCCGTTGAGTTTTTGAGAAAGAACGGACAGGCCAAGGCGGAGAAGAAGGCAAGCAGAATTGCGGCTGAAGGTCTTTGCCGGATTGCGTCCAGGGGCGATAATGTGGCGGCTGTGGTGGAGGTGAACTCCGAGACAGACTTTGTGGCGAAGAACGAGACGTTCCAGCAGTTCGTAGAGGCTGTCGCAAAGCAGGCGGTAAATTCCGACGCGTCCGATCTGGAGGCGTTTCTGGCGGAGAACTGGATCGAGGACGGCTCCAAGACCGTGAAGGACGCTTTGGTTGACAAGATTGCCGTGATCGGTGAGAAGCTGAGTATCAGGAGATTTGAAAAGGTAGAGGAGAAAGAAGGCTGCGTTGTGACTTACGTTCACGGCGGCGGACGGATCGGCGTGATTGTTGACGCGAAGACGGACGTTGTGAACGACGCGGTGAAGGAAGCGCTGACCAATCTGGCAATGCAGGTGGCCGCTTTGTACCCCAGGTATGTGGCTACCTCCGATGTGTCCGAGGAGTACAAGGCGCATGAGAAGGAAATCATTGCCGCTCAGATTGCGCAGGATCCCAAGATGGAAGGGAAGCCTGAAAAGGTGATCGAGGGCGCGATCATGGGCCGTCTGAACAAGGAGCTGAAGGAAGTCTGTCTGCTGGAGCAGATCTATGTGAAGGCGGAGGACGGCAAGCAGACCGTGGCGGGGTATCTGGCACAGGTCGCAAAGGAAAACAACGCAAAGATCAGCATCAACCGCTTTGTGCGCTATGAGACCGGCGAAGGTCTGGAAAAGAAGCAGGAGGACTTTGCCGCCGAGGTTGCCGCGCAGATGAACGCGTAAACAGGTCCCGTATTAAAAATAAGCGTAAAGGCAGGAGCTCTGAAAGCCTTTTGACCGTTTTTTCGGCGGACAGGAGGATTTCGGGGCTCCTTTTACACTGTCGGGCGATAAAAGAGTAGCGCTGTGGAATAAATTGTGATAAAATCAAAACAATGAGAAAATTGCAGGGAATACGACGGTATAAAGGAGGCGCTTCATGAATACGACCCGGAAAACCTGGCAGCATGTGTTATACATATTGCTCTTATTTGCGGTGATTACCGTGCTGTTTCGGTGGTATTCGGTTTCCAATAAACGGCAGATCGAGGAGCGGAACTTAAATTACGCCATGGACTCCGCCAGCCAGACCGCGCAGAGGATCGGCGGCGAATTTACCAACGCCGGGCGGCGCGTGAACAATTACGCTTACTTTCTGAGCGTGGGAGTGAGCGTGTCCAGAATCGACGCGGATATGTTGAAGGAGTTGGAAAGGAATGTGGACTTTGATTCCATACGCTTTATCAATGAGGCGGGAGAAAATCTGACCTCCGACGGGACGGTATCGAGCAGCGCGGACAGAGACTATTTCAGCGCCGGAATGCGGGGAGAGAGCGGCTGCAGCATGGTGCTCAACTCCCGGATCACCGGGAAAACCACCATGGTCTTTTATGCCCCGGTGTGGGAAGGGGACAGAGTGGGCGGAGTCCTGCTGGGCCTGTATCTTGCGGAGGATTATCTTCAGGAGATGCTGGAGACCAGTTATTTCGGGGAGGCGGCAGGAGTTTACCTGTGTACCGGGGGCGGGGACGTTATCGCCTTCGCAGACGGGGAAAAGACGGACGGGCTGCTTCCGGACGCGCTGCGGGACGCGGGGGTGATCGATGAAGAGACTGCGGAAGAGGTCTGGAAGGTATTTCGGGGCGAGACGGAAGGGAAGGGATTCCTCTGCGGCTCGGGCTGTCTGACGGACAATCTGTGTGCGCTTCGCGTGCCGGGCACGGAGTATATTCTGGTCCAGACCTTTCCCAAGGATGTGACGCAGCGGATGATCCGGGAGGCAAACCGCACCGGAATGATTCTGCAGGCCGTGTTGATCGTTCTGTTTGCCGCGTACATTCTGTTCCTGCTGCTCCGCAGCAGACGGCTGGAGAAGGAAAACCGGGAAATGGGATATGTGATCAGCGGTGTGAGCACGCTGTTTACCCGCTTTATGATGGCGGATCTGGAAGAGGGTACTTACCGGTATCTGGCGGGAACGGCGCCGGAGAAGGGAAAGCTGGAGACAAGCGGCAGATATGAGGATTATATCGAATATCTGTGCTCTGTCCTGAAGGACGGGGAGGAGAGGGAAAGACTTTCCGGACAGCTTGAGCAGGACGCCGTGGCAGAAGAACTGGGAGACGGCGGCGCGATCCAGTACGAGCTTCAGTCTGAGCGGGACGGCAGACGGATGTGGGAGCATATCAATATTATCTGTCTGGAATGTAAAGACGGCAGGGCGCGCAAGATTCTCTTCCTCCGCCAGAACGTCACCGCGCTGAAGGAAAAGGAGCTGAAGACGCAGGATGTCATAAACACGGCAAACCGGAAGGAGCGTCAGTACCGCATTGCGATCACCTCTGCCGCGTTTGGCACATTTGAATTTAATCTCACCAGGGACCTGGTGGAGCAGGACGTTCTCTGCACTGTCGGCGGGAAGCAGATTTCCCTGCTGGAGAGGGCCGGGCTGTCCGCGCCCTGCCCGGCGTCTCTGTGCTTTGAGAAGTGGAAGATGTTTATCCTGAAGGAATCCGTGGAGGATTATGAGGCGGCGGTTTGTACGGGAAATCTGGAACGGCGCTTTGAGCAGGGCGAGGCCGAGGTTACGGCGGATTACTGGGTCGGACTGTCCGACGGGCGGCAGATGTGCGTCCGCCAGTCCTATATCATGACCCGGGACGAGCAGACAGGGGATATCATGGTCATGGTGGTATCCAGGGATATCACGGCGCAGGTCCGGAAGCAGCGCGAGCAGACGCAGGCGCTGCAGGACGCCCTGATGCAGGCGCAGCGCGCCAACAGCGCAAAGACGACCTTCCTCTCCAATATGTCCCACGATATCCGCACCCCGATGAACGCGATTATTGGGTTTACCACGATTGCGGTCAGCCATATCGACAACAGGTCGCAGGTGCTGGAATGCCTGCAGAAGGTGCTTTCCTCCAGCAATCATCTGCTCAGTCTGATCAACGATATCCTGGATATGAGCCGGATCGAGAGCGGAAAGCTTCAGATCAAGGAGCAGGAGTGCAATATCTCCAACCTGACCCACAATCTGGTCAATATCATTCAGCCCCAGGTAAAGGCCAAGCAGCTGGATTTGTTCATCGATACCTTTGGCGTCGCGAACGAGGACGTGATTGCCGACCCGTTAAAGCTAAGCCAGGTTTTTGTCAATCTGCTGAGCAACGCCGTAAAGTATACTCCGGCGGGCGGAACCGTGAGCTTTCGGATCGAACAGCAGGCCACCTTCCACCGCGGCTACGGGGACTATGTGTTTATCGTCAGGGATAACGGCATCGGCATGACGCCGGACTTTGTGGAGCATATTTTTGAGCCCTTCGAGCGGGAGGAAAGCACCACCCGGACGGGAATTGAGGGAACCGGACTGGGGATGGCCATCACGAAAAACATTGTGGAAATGATGGGCGGTACGATCAGCGTCCAAAGCGTAAAAGGCAAGGGCAGCGAGTTTCGGGTAGAGCTGAGTCTGAAGCTTCAGGATGTGGAGAAGGACACGGCCGGGATCAAAGAACTGGCGGGACTGCGGACGCTCGTGGTGGATGACGACTGCGACAGCTGCGAGAGCGTGACGAGGATGCTTTTACAGCTGGGACTGCGCTCGGAGTGGACGATCTCCGGCAGAGAGGCCGTCCACCGGGCAAAGGGCGCCTGTCAGGAGGGGGATCCGTATCACACCTACATTATCGACTGGCAGATGCCGGAGATGAGCGGGATCGAGACGGCAAGACGGATCCGCGCCGCCGTCGGCCCGGAGATGCCGATCATCATTCTCACCGCCTATGACTGGACGGATATCGAGGAGGAAGCCATGCAGGCAGGCGTCACCGCATTCTGCGCGAAACCGCTGTTTATGTCGGATTTAAAGTCGGTTTTGCTGTCTGCCAACGATCTGGCGGAAAAGAAGGAAGAGGTTCCGTGGACGAAGGCAGATTTCGGCGGCAAACGGATTCTGCTGGTGGAGGATATCGAGCTGAACCGTGAGATTGCGGAGGTCATACTGGAGGAGAGCGGATTTGTGGTGGAAACCGCGCCGGACGGCAGCGACGCGGTAGAGATGGTCAGCAGGTCGGCGGAAGGGTATTACGACGCCATACTGATGGATGTGCAGATGCCGATTATGGACGGCTATGAGGCCACGCGCACCATACGCGCCCTGCCCAGGAAGGACGTGGAGAAGCTTCCGATTATCGCCATGACGGCTAACGCCATGGAGGAGGACAAGGAGACGGCCCTGAAAAACGGCATGGATGCGCATATCTCCAAGCCTCTTGAGATCGATCTGTTTTTGAGTATATTGGGCAAATATTTGTCCTGACCGCAGGAAAGTCAGTCGGTGTAGACAAATTTTGTGAAAACTGGTAACATATAAATGAAGGTGTAAAGAACCGGATCGTGCTGTCCGGAAACGGAGAACAATTATGGGGGAAATCTACAGGGCTCTGTTGGTAGATGACAATCTGATCAACAGAGAGATGGCGGCGGCCATGCTGGAGAGCTACGGCTTTCGGGTGACGGAGGCGTCCGGCGGGGCCGAGGCCGTAAAGCTGGCAAAGCAGACAAGGTTTCATATCATTTTCATGGATCACAGAATGCCGGGGATAGACGGCGTGGAGGCGGCGCGAATGATCCGAAGGGAATGCGGCGGGAACGGGAAAGCGCCGGTGATCGTGGCGCTGACGGCGGATGCTCCCGGGGAGCAGAGAGACCGCTTTCTGCAGGAAGGCTTTCAGGATATTCTCCAAAAGCCGTTGGAAAGGGAGGCGCTGGAGGCGGCGCTGGGCAGATGGAGCCGGGAAAGCGGCCGGGAAGGAGAACATGACGGGGAGAGCGGCGCAGCCGGGACGGACCCGGGAAAAAGCTTTGGCACCCTGAAGGAGGCTGAGGCGGCGCAGACTGCCGGGAATACGGGGGAACAGATGGAAGATATTCATATAAGCGGGATAGAGATTGCGGAAGCAAAAAAACACCACACCGGCGGGGCGGAGGCCTACGCGGAGCTTTTGCGGCTCTATTGTATGGACGGACGGCGGAAGCTGGAGCTTTTGGTGAGCCTGCTGAAGAACAGGGATTATGCAAATTACGGGGTCGAGGTACACGGCTTGAAGAGCGCTTCGGCCAATATCGGGGCGATGGAGGTGTCCGCCCGCGCCAGGGAACAGGAGGAGGCGGCAAAGCGGAAGGATACCGCTTTTATCGCCGGACATTCCAAGGCGTTTCTGGAAAGCTATGCAGGACAGCTGCGGCAGATAGAGCGTTTTCTGGAGGAGCGGGACAAAGGAGCGCAAAAAACCCTGAAGGGAGCCCGCCTTGAGAGGGAAGAGATCCTGCGTCGGGTCAGGGAGGCTTTGGAGCATCTGGAAAATTTCCGTTCCAGGGAGAGCGCAAAGTGTATAGACGATCTCTTAGGGCATGAGACGGAAAGCTCTGTGGAAGAAAAACTGAAAGAAATAAAAAAGCTGCTGGCCATGTATGAGGACGACGACGCGGAGGAGCTTTTGCGCGAGTTGTCAAAACGGCTGGAAAAGGAGGACTGACGGGCGATGGAAAACGGAAAGATGCGTATTCTGGCAGTGGATGACAATGTGATTAACCTTGCTACGATAGAGCAGGAGCTAAAGGATAAATACGAGGTGGTGACGGTAAACTCCGGCGCCCGCGCGGTTCGGTTTCTGGCCAAGGACAGGCCGGATCTGATCCTGCTGGATGTGCAGATGGCGCTGATGGACGGAATCGAGACGCTGAAGGAAATCAGAACCATGGAGGGAGGCGCATCCATCCCGGTGATTATGCTGACGGCCAAGAAGGATCGGGAGACCGTGATCGAAGGCTCCAAGCTGGGGATTCTGGATTATGTGCTGAAGCCCTTTGACGGTCAGGATCTCCAGATGAGGATCGACAGGGCCTTAAAGAAGGTGGGCGTTCTGCCGGTGGAGGACACAGAGCTGTACGGCATCGTCAAGGAGGTGCAGGAAGCCATACAGAGCGGAAACGTCAGGGAGGCTGCTCTGAAGATGGAAGAGATTTTAAGCTTTAAGATCGACGAGGAAATTTTCGGACGGCTCCAGAATGCCAAGACGAAGCTGCGCGCGAACGATCTGGAGACGACGTCCCGCATGATAGACAGAGTGATGAAGATGCTGGAACGCAGCGTGGAGGCGGAGGAGTCCTCCAGAATGCCGATCAACGCCGGAGAGCTGAACGCAAGACTGCTTTATGTGATGAACGATCTGCAGAATTTCAAGGTAAAGGACGCGGCCCAGAAGGTGGAGGATCTGCTGCGCTACGAGCTTCCGCCGGTGGTGCGTGAAATCTGCGAGAAGGCAGATGAGCGTCTGGGCGAATTTGACGACGGCGCGGCGGAGGAGCTGATCCAACAGGCGCTGGGCGAGATGATGACAAATCTGATGTGAGGAGCGCAAAGGAAAAACAAGGAAGGGGTTCCGGCATGTTGCATACTGCCGGGATCCCCTAAATTTTATCTAAATTTTTTGTTAGAAAACACAAAAATCATAGAAGAAAAGTTTGTTTTATGCTATACTAACCGGGGAAAAAATCCGTGGGACAAACGACGGGCAGCACGCTTCGCGAACTGCCCTTAGGTTAAAGAAGGCGCGTCGCGCCGCAGAGGAAGGGACGCCATGGGCAGCTTTGTACAGTTTGAAAACGTGAAAAAAATATACCGCTCCGGCGAGGTGGAGATCGAGGCGCTTTCAGGCGTGAATTTTGAGATCGAAAAAGGAGAGTTCTGCGTCATCGTGGGCGCTTCCGGCGCGGGAAAGACCACCATCTTAAATATCCTGGGCGGGATGGATACCTTAAGCGGAGGCAGGGTCGTCCTGGACGGGCAGGAGGTCTCCGCCTTCGGGAAAAAGAAGCTGACGGAATACCGCCGGTACGACGTGGGGTTTGTGTTCCAGTTTTACAATCTGGTGCAGAACCTGACGGCGCTGGAAAACGTGGAGCTGGCGGCGCAGATCTGCAGGGAGCCGCTGGACGCGGCGGAGGTGCTTAAGCAGGTGGGGCTGGGGGAGCGGATCCACAATTTCCCGGCACAGCTGTCGGGCGGAGAACAGCAGCGTGTGGCCATCGCCAGGGCGCTGGCAAAAAATCCCAAGCTTCTGCTCTGTGACGAGCCCACCGGTGCGTTGGATTACAATACGGGAAAGGCCGTCCTGAAGCTTTTGCAGAACACCTGCAGGGATACGGGAAAGACGGTGGTGGTGATCACCCACAATCAGGCGCTGACCGCCATGGCTGACCGGGTGATCACGGTGAAGAGCGGAACGGTGGCAGACATGGTAAGGAATGACAATGCCGTGGATGTGGATACGCTGGAGTGGTAGACATGGGAGCTCGTGTATGAACGAAATTCAGAAGAGTACATTTCGGGAAATAAAATCAAGTTTTGGCCGATTCCTGGCAATCTTTGCGATTATCGCCCTGGGAGTAGGCTTCTTCGCGGGGCTGAAGGTTTCGAAGGACGCGATGCAGACGACTGCGAAGGAATATCTGGACCGGCATGCCTTTTATGATTTCAGACTTCTCTCCACTCTTGGGTTTGAAGAGGAGGACGTAGCGTTTTTAAGGGAGGAAGCGGCCGCCGCGGAAGGCTCGGTAAGCCTGGATTTTCTGTATCTGCTGGAGAACGGAACCCAGGGCGCGCTGAAGGCGCTCAGTCTGACGGAGACGGTCAACACGGTGGAGCTGGTCTGCGGACGGCTCCCGGAGGCGGACGACGAGTGTGTGGCGGACAGCGCCCTGTTCGGCGAAGGGGCGCTGGGCAGCGTGATTTATCTGGCGGAGGATAACGACGAGGATACGGCGGACAGCTTCACCCATCAGGCCTATACCGTGGTGGGCACAGTGCAGTCGCCTCTTTACATACAGTACGAGCGGGGGAACACCTCGCTGGGAACGGGACGGCTGTCCGGCTTTATCTATCTGCTGCCCCAGGGATTCGACACGGAATACTATACGGAGATTTATGTGCGTTTTGATCAGGATCACTCGCTTTACGGGGATGACTATGCCGATTTTATCGACGAAAAGGAGATTCTCTGGGAGGATTTGACGGCCCGGGCGGCGGACGGGCGGTATCGGCGGCTCCTTGCGGACGCGGAGGATGAGCTTGCGGACGCAAGGCAGGAGTTTACAGAAAAGAAGGCGGAGGGGGAGGAAGAGCTTGCCGACGCGGAAGAAGAGCTTTCTAAGGCGCGGGATGAGATCGCCGACGGAGAAGAAAAGCTTGCGGATGCGGAAGAAGAGCTGGCCGACGCAAGGAAGACCCTCCGGGAGAAGGAAAAGGAGCTGGAGGATGGCAGACAGACGCTTGCGGAAAAAGAGCGGGAGCTTGCCGACGCGGAGGCGGAGCTTGCCCGGGGAGAGCAGCAGTGGAAGGACGGCAAGGCGCAGGCAGATTCCGGCCGGAGCAGTCTAAGCGCTCAGAAGAGCCGTCTGCAGCAGGAAAAGGCGGAGCTGGAGGAGCAGGCGGCACAGCTGGAAGCACAGGCGGCGCCATTGGAGGCGCAGGCGGCGCTGAAGGCGCAGCTGGAAGCCGGCATTGCGCAGCTGGAAGCCGGCATTGCGCAGGCGTCAGCCGGGATTGCACAGGCGGAAGCCGGGATTGTACAGGCACAGACACGGGCGGCGGAGCTGCGGGAGCAGATTGCACAGCTAAAAAGCGAGGGGAAGGATACGACGCAGGCTGACGAAGAGCTGCAGAGCGTAGAAGCCGCAAAGGCGAATGCGGAAGCGATAAAGACGGAAGCGGAGGCCCAAAAGCAGCAGCTGGAAGCCCAAAAGCGACAGCTGGAACCGCAAAAACAGCAGATGGATGCCGTCTGGCCTCAGCTGGAAGCGGCGCTGCAACAGCTGGAGCCTTACAGACAGCAGATTGCGGCGGGACGGCAGACGATTGCGTCCTATGAGAGCCAGATTGCCGGGGCGGAGCAGGAGCTCGGCCGGGCGGAAAGAGAATTGGCCGAAGGCCGGGCAGAGCTTGACGAGGCCGCCCGTCAGATTGCGGAGGGCCGTCAGGCCATAGAGGAGGCAAGGACAGAGCTGGCGGACGGAGAAAAGGCGCTGGCGGACGCAAAGCGGGAGCTGGCGGACGCGGAGGAGACGGTTGCGGAAAACAGAGAGACTCTCGCGGAGGCCAAAGAAGAGCTTGCCGACGGGCAAAAGGAGTATGAGGACGCCCTGGAGGAGTTCGACCGTGAGATCGCGGACGCGGAGGAGGAGCTGGCGGACGCCGAAGAGGAGCTTGCGGATTTCGGGAAGCCGGATACCTATGTGCTGGGGCGGGACACCAATATCGGATATGTGTGCTTTGAAAATGATTCCAATATCGTGGCGGGAATCGCCAATATTTTTCCGGTATTCTTCTTCCTCGTGGCGGCGCTGGTCTGTATTACCACCATGAACCGCATGGTGGAGGAGCAGAGGACGCAGATCGGCGTGTTAAAGGCGCTGGGCTACGGGAACGGCGCGATTATGGGGAAATATCTGACGTACTCCGGACTGGCGGCGGTGCTGGGCTGCGTCTTTGGCTTCCTGCTGGGAACCTGGGCTTTCCCGCAGATTTTCTGGATCGTCTATAAAATCATGTATAAGGCGGGAGAGATGCATTATCTGTTCGACTGGAAGCTGGCTGTGATCTCCCTTGCCGTGGCGCTGCTTTGCTCGATCGGGACAACCTGGCTGTCCTGCCGTGTGGAGCTGGGGCGCAATGCGGCGGCGCTGATGCGTCCCAAGGCGCCCAAGGCGGGGAAGCGCGTCTTTCTGGAGCGTATTCCCTTTGTGTGGAAGCGCCTGAGCTTTCTGCGGAAGGTTTCCGTGCGGAATATTTTCCGCTATAAGAAGCGGCTGTTTATGATGGTGCTGGGGATCAGCGGCTGCACGGCCCTTCTGGTCACAGGCTTCGGGATCAATGACACCATAGCGGATGTGGCGGGCCAGCAGTTCCGCGAGGTGCAGATTTTTGACATGAGCGTCTCATTTAAGGAGCCGGCGGATCGTAAGACGGAGGAAGAGCTGGGAGAACTGTCCGGGGAGGGTCTTGCGGATTACCTCTGCGTCATGGAAAAAAATATGGATATTGTCACGGCGAGAGGGGTAAAATCAATTTATCTGGCGGTGGCCGACGGAGAGAGGATTTCCGCCTATGTGGACATGCACACAAGGGCGGGGGAAAAAATAGATTATCCGGGTCCGGGACAGGGTGTGATTACCCGGAAGCTGTCGGAGGAGTACGGACTGAACGTGGGAGATACGGTCATGCTCCGCGATGAGGATATGAGGAGCCTGACGGTGACGATATCCGGCGTCATGGAAAACTATATTTACAATTATGTCTATATCTCCGATGAGACGTGGCGCGCGGCGACGGGTGAGGAGCCGGAGAGAAAGACTGCCTATCTCAACCTTGCGGAGGGAGCGGACGCGCATCTTTTGTCCGCGGAGCTGATGAACCGGGAAGAGGTGGCAAGCGTCTCGGTGAACGCCGATATGGCGGAGCGGGTCGGCAGCATGCTGGAGCGGCTGAACGTCATCGTCGTGGTGGTGATTATCTGCGCGGCGGGACTGGCCTTTATCGTGCTGTACAATCTGACGAATATCAATATCACGGAGCGCATCCGGGAGATCGCGACGGTCAAGGTGCTGGGCTTCTTTAAAAAGGAGACGGCAAGCTATGTCTTTCGGGAGAACATTCTTCTGACGGTGTTCGGTATGGTTCTGGGCCTTTTCCTGGGACGTCTCCTCCACTGGTTCGTCATAGATCAGATCCGGGTGGATATGATTTCCTTCGACATCCATGTGGAACCGATCAGCTATCTCTACAGCGCGCTTCTGACCCTTGTCTTTGCGTGGCTTGTGGATAAAACCATGGAGGGCAGGCTGGAGAAGATCAGCATGACGGAATCGCTGAAGAGCGTGGACTGAAGAGACAAAATTTTAATCACGGATTTGTGCCTGCGGCGGCGCACGGCTAAGAGCCTGCGGTTTGCAGTCGGGGCTTGCAGGCTGCGGAAAGGTATGGGTTTCAAAATGAAATTTGACATGCACTGTCACACAAAGGAGGGTTCGCTGGACGGAAAGGTGCCGGTGGAGGAGTTTATCGATATCCTTCGGAGGAAAGGTTTCGACGGTATGCTGATCAGCGACCATAATTCCTATAACGGCTACAGGTACTGGCAGAAGCATATAAAGGGCAGACGGTTTAAGGACTTTACGGTACTGAAGGGGATCGAGTACGACACCATCGACGCGGGACATATTCTGGTCATCATGCCGGAGCATGTGAAGTTAAGGATCCTGGAGCTTCGGGGGCTGCCGGTGCAGTTTCTCATCGATATCGTCCACAGTGCGGGAGGGATTCTGGGGCCGGCTCATCCCTGTGGGGAAAAGTACTTAAGCATTACCAACACCAGAAAGCACCGCAACCAGCTGGCGGTGATGGACCGGTTTGATTTTATCGAGGGCTTTAACGCCTGCGAGGAGCCGCAGAGCAACCGCAGGGCAAGAGAGATCGCGGAGTGTTACGGGAAGCCTGTTTTCGGCGGCAGCGACGCCCACAAGGCGGACTGCATCGGACTGGGGGCTACGGAGTTTGCGGGAAAGATTACCTGCGAGTCGGACCTCATCGCCCTGGTCAAAACAAAGGGCAGACAGGCCTGTTCCTGCGGCGGAAGCTATTATACCAAAACGACGAAAAATAAGATCGGCAGAGCCAACAATCTGCTGGTGCAGTCCTTCTGGTTTTACAACCGGTTCGGCAGCATGTGGAATCATCATAAACGGCTGTCGGAGCTCAAACGCCTCTATATCAGAATCAAGTAAAATAAGTGTTACGGAATTGTTGCAATTTTAAATATTGTTTCCCCGTAATTCATAAAATCTTAAGGTGCATTTTGTATAGAGTGTGCTATAATGTTCAATATGTAGGGGACACATATTGAACATTTTTTGTTTTATCGGAAGCCCTGCCGCAGCGGGAAAAGGATGCTTTGCCTTTGGCGCGGAAAATACGGAGAAATCCGTCGGAAAAACTGTCCGGCGGGCGGGCAAAAAAGCGGCGGGCAGCAGGAGGTAATTTATGAAAAACATTTTAAAACGTGTGCTCAGTGTGGCGACGGCGGCGGTTCTTACCCTGTCCCTCGCGGCCTGCGGAAGCGCGGATGGAAACGGATCCGGTCAGTGGCAGCCCCCGGAGTGGGTTTACGTTCCGGAGTATATGGAGCTGTCGGACGACATTTCCTACTGGTCGATGCAGCCAGTGGGAGAGTACCTGTACTACGAGACTTCCTACAACGACGAGGAGACCGGGGAGTGGAAGCAGGGTGTGGGCAGATATTCTCTGGCGGATCAAAGTAAGGAGAACATCGCTCTGGATATCGGCGACGCGAGCATAAACAGCATGGCGGTTGCAGAGGACGGAAGTGTCTGCGCCCTGCTGTACTATTGGGAAAGCGACGAGCTGACCGGGGAGTTTGACAGCTGGCAGGCGCTGACGAAATATGATTCTACAGGGGCGCAGGTCTGGCAGACGAATCTGAAGTCCGTCATGGAGGATAACAATATCTCCTATGTCAGCGAGATGACGGCGGACGCCCAGGGAAGGGTTTACCTGACGTCGGAGTCACAGGTCTTACTGTTTGACGAGACGGGAGCCTTCCGCGGTATCGTGGATGTGGGAAGCGGAGTAAACAGCTGGATTCAGAATATGGGGAAGGGAAAGGACGGCAAGGTATATGTGATGGCCTATTCCTACAATGGCACAAGCAGCAGCTATACCCTGTCTGAGATCGATTTTGAGAAAAAAGCTGTGGGGGCTTCCTACGAAAATTTCCCGTCGGGAAACGGCAGCGGCAGCCTGAGCACGGGTGTGGAGTATGATTTCCTGGTGATGGATAACAACGCCCTCTACGGGTACAATCTGGCCGATCAGAACACGGAGCTTTTGTTCCGGTGGATGGACAGCGATATCAACGGAGAATATGTGAGAACCGTCGGCGTGGCTCCGGACGGACGGATCTTCGCCGTCATCAACGACTGGAACACGAACGAAAGCAGCGTGGCGCTCTTAACGAAGACGGCGAGCAGCGAGGTGGCAGAGCGGGAGACGATTCTGATCGGAACCCTGTATTCCAGTTCGGAGCTGACTGCGGCGGCGGTCAGGTTCAACAAGTCGAACGATAAATACCGGGTTTATATCAAGGAGTACATCGACCGACAGGCGGATTGGACGGAGACCACTTATTCCGATGCCATCGCTCTTTTGAATAACGATATCACCTCCCGGAATGCGCCGGATGCCATCGCGCTGGACAGTCTGGAGATCAAGCAGCTGGTGGCGGCGGGGGCGCTGGAGGATATCTCCGGCTATCTGGACAAAAGCAGCGTGTTGAATCGGGAGGATTATCTGGAAAACGTCCTGGCGGGCTATACCTTCGGAGATGTTCTGGTGGGGATACCGAAAACCTTTACGCTTCAGACGGTGGTGGGAAGCACGGCGGACGTGGGCGAGGAGATGGGCTGGAGCCTGGACGATATCATCGCCTATGCGGACCGGCATCCGAACGCAAACCTGTTCGATTATATGACCAAGTCCGGCATCATGTATAATTTCATGATGTACAACGAGAGCGCGTTTGTGGACTGGGAGAAGGGAGAATGCCACTTTAATTCCCCGGAGTTTATCAGTTTGCTTAATTTTGTAAACCGCTTCCAGGAGGAGCCGGATTATGACAGTAACATATCTACGGCTACCAGAATCCAGAACGGCGAGGTGCTGCTGGATACCGTGTACGTCTCGGACTTCAGAGAGGTTCAGATGTATAACGCGATTTACAAGGGGGCGGCGACCTTTATCGGATATCCTACCACAGACGGAAGCGTGGGCTGCGCGCTGAGCGCCGACAACATTCTGGGGATTACGACAAAGTCCTCCAACAAGGACGGAGCGTGGGCCTTTATCGAGAGTTACCTGGCTGCGGAGGATTCGGACCGCTTCAGCTGGGGCTTTTCCAGCAACAAGGAGCGTCTGAACGCCCAGCTGGAGGAAGCGATCAAGGTGAGAACCTATACCTGGACGGACGAGGACGGCGTGGAGCACGAGGAAGTGATGGAAGGCGGCAGCAGCGTAGGTTATCAGGACGGCTGGTCGTACACCTATCATACGCCTACGCGGGAAGAGGCGGATCAGATCATGGAGCTGATTAAGGTGGCAAGCCCCGCGGCGGCCCAGAACGGTCAGATCATGCTGATTATCTCCGAGGAAGCGGAAGCCTTCTATAAGGGGCAGAAGAGCGCCGAGGAGGTTGCGGACGTAATACAGAGGCGGGCGCAGACCTATGTGGATGAAAACAGCTGAAGCGGTGGGTGTTAAGGTGAAAATAAGAAGTAAAAAGGATGAAGTTCCTGTAAAGAAAGTGAAGAAAACAAAATCGACGAAAAGGCTGCGGAAGCTGAAGGCGGGCTCGGGAGCGTTTATCGCTCCCAGCTTCCTGGGAGTGCTGATCTTCTTTATCCTGCCTTTTCTGGTGGTGATCTATTATGCTCTGGTAGACAGCCCGATTAACGGCAGCTTCATCTTCCTGGATAATTTTAAGACCATCATTCGAAATTCCGCCTTCCGCAGGGCGGTACATAACACGGCGGTGTTTTCCGCGGTGGCGGTGCCTCTGGCCGTGGTGCTGTCCCTGCTTTTGGCCATCGTGCTGGAGGCAAAGCTGCCCTTCAGAAGCCAGTTCAGAACCTTTTTCTTAAGTCCTCTGATGGTGCCGGTGGCTTCCATCGTGCTGATCTGGCAGGTGCTGTTCCACTACAACGGGGCGGTCAACGATATCCTGACGGCCTTCGGCGCGGGCAAGGTAGACTGGATGAAGTCGGATTACGCGCTGATCGTGATTGTGATCCTGTTCCTATGGAAGAACCTGGGCTATAACATGATCCTGTTCATGGCGGCGTTAGCCAGTATCCCGAAGGATATTCTGGAGGTGGCGAGGCTGGAAAGCGCCACGTCGCTGCAGACGTTTTTTTACATCAAGATCCGGTATCTCTCCTCCACGCTGCTGTTTGTGACAATCATGTCGTTAATCAGCTCCTTCAAGATATTCCGGGAGGTATACCTTTTGACGGGAGACTATCCGGTGGACGCTATTTACACGCTGCAGCATTTTATGAACAATAAATTCAGGAATCTGGATTATCAGACGCTTTCTGCGGCGGCGATCCTGATGTCCCTTGTGATGATCGTGATTATCGGGATCCTGTTTATCGCGGAAGATCGTTTCGGAAAGGATGTGGAAGGATGAGAGGGAAGGTCACATCTGTTCGCGCGGCTTCCCGGGGCGGGAAGCGAGAGGGATCGGTTCGGAAGAGGAAAATATACGGCACGGTCAAGATTGTCCTTGCCACGGCGGTGGCGGCGTTTTTTGCCGTACTCTTCCTGACCCCCATTATTTTGACAATTACCAACTCCTTTATGTCGGCCTCGGAAATATCGGCTAACTACGGTTCGGTATTCGCGACCAACAGCAGCGGAGGAAAGGTTTATATCTCCGAGAAGGTCAACCTGAAATTTATTCCCGACATGGTGTCCTTCAGCCAGTATATCACGGTGCTCTTTAAAAGTCCGGAATACCTTCTGAAATTCTGGAACTCCGTGATCCTGGTGGGTCCTATCGTTTTGTTCCAGCTGATTGTGGCGTCCCTTGCTTCCTTCGGCTTCGCCAGATACCGGGGAAAGCTGCGGGAGATTATCTTTTTCGCCTATATTATCCTGATGCTGATGCCCTATCAGGTGACGCTGGTTCCCAACTATCTGGTCAGCGACTGGATGAATCTGCTGGATACCAACTGGGCGATCTGGCTGCCGGGAATCTTTTCTCCCTTTGCGGTGTATCTGCTGACAAAGTTTATGCGCAGGATTCCGGATTCGGTGATCGAGGCGGCGCAGATCGACGGCGCGGGGGAGTGGCAGATTTACCGGAAAATCTGTATGCCGCTGTGCAGGGGAGCAATCTGCTCCGCGGCGATTCTGGTGTTTATCGACTACTGGAACATGGTGGAGCAGCCCCTGATCCTGATGACGGACGCGGAAAAGCATCCCCTGTCGGTATTCTTGAGTAAGATTAACGAAGGGGAGATCGGACTGGCGTTCGCGGTGGCTACGATCTACATGGTGCCCAGCCTGCTGATCTTTTTGTACGGCGAGGAATATCTGGTGGACGGAATCACTTATCAGGGCGGTATCAAGGGATAAGGAAAGTCAAATATAGTTGAGGAGAGGAAGAAGAAATGAACGAGAACGGAAAGAAAAGAAGAGAATGGGTGAAGACGGCGGCGATCATATTTCTGTCAGTGATGCTGGTGCTGACATTTTTCTCCCAGACCATCATGAATTATTCTCTTCCGGAGGTTGCGACACAGTATGTTCAGTCCGGCACCATCACGGCGAAGATCCGGGGTTCAGGCACGGTGGAGAGCGGCGACCCTTATGAGATCAATGTGACCGAGTCCAGAAAGGTCGCCAGCGTGGCGGTCCGCGTGGGTGACCAGGTGCAGAAGGGAGATGTGATCCTGTATCTGGAGGACGCCGAGAGCACGGAGCTGAAGGATGCGAGGAAAGCGCTGGAGGAAGCGCGGGAAGCGTATGATCTGGCGGTACTGACGGCCGAGATATCGTCCTCCAATATATACCATGCAAATGAGGGAGTATCCGCAGATGTTTACCGTCAGCAGATTTCAAACGCTCAGGCGGCGGAGCAGAGAGCGGAGAAGGCATATGATGCGGCTGTGGCCGAGGCGAAGGCGGCGAAAGAGGCGGAAAAGCCCTATGAGCAGCAGGTGGCTCAGGCGGAGCAGACGATTAAGGACTATACGAACCAGATCACACATGACAGCAATGAGGATGTGATCAGGAGGAGTCAGGAGTTGGTTGAGACCACAAAGAAGGCTTATGATGCGGCGGCGGATGAATATAAAAAGGCATTGGATGAATGGACGAAAGCCAAGGATGATTTTGATAAAGCACAAACTGTATCCGCAGGAGACGACCTGACCTCGTATCGATCCGCGATGACGGTTGCGGAAGCGAAAAGAAACAGTAAAGAAGCGGAAATGAAAAGTAAACAAACCGAATATGATAACGCTGTAAAGAGCGAGAACAACAGAGCTGCAGCGGTCAAGAATCTCTCCGCAGGCAGGGCGGACTGGGAACTGCAAAGAGAAATTCTGGCAAGGAATCTGGCGTCGGCTCAGGCGGTGACAAAGGAGAAAGAGGCTGCGGTGGAGGCAGCCCAGGCGGAATGGGATGCAAAAAAGGCGGCCGTGACCGAGCTGGTGGGCAATATTTCCAATGTCGTCAATCTGGAGCAGAAGCTGGAGGCAATCGCCGAGGCCCAAAGGAAAGTGGACGAACTGGCCGCAAAAGCTATCAACGCCACCGTTACCGCGGATATCGCCGGGACGGTCACCGCGATCAACGTATCGTCGGGCAACGTCACCTCGACGTCTACGCCGGTGGCGGTGCTGCAGCCGGAAGGGAAAGGCTATACCTTAAGCTTTTCCGTCACCAATGAGCAGGCAAAACGTCTCTCCGTCGGCGACAGGGCCGATCTTGTAAACGCGTGGTATTATGACGACGTGGAGGCGATTCTGGCGAGCATCAAGCCGAACAGAAACAATCCCGGCCAGCAGAAGGATCTGACCTTTAACATCACAGGAAGCGTTACCGCAGGGCAGACCCTGAATCTGTCCGTGGGCCAGAAGAGCGCAAACTATGATTTGATTGTGCCGAACAGCGCGATCCGGGAGGACAGCAACGGTAAATTTATCCTGATCGTCGAATCCAAATCGAGCCCTCTCGGGAACCGGTATATTGCGACCCGTGTGGATATCGAAGTAATAGCCAGCGACGATACCGTGTCCGCGATCAGCGGAGGACTCTACGGCTACGAATATGTGATCACCACTTCCACAAAGCCTGTGGAAGCCGGCAAGCAGGTGAGACTGGCTGACAATTAATCTCGGTGGAAATGAGGCGAGCAATGAAGAAATTAGTACTTGGAATCAGCGGAGGAATATCCTTCCTGCTCTTCCTGATTTTGACCCTTGCGGCGGGCCTTCTGGGGAAAGATCTGGATTCCCAGACGATGGCGGAGCGGTGGAGCAGGGACGGAAAGGTATCCCAGGTCAGCTGCTTCTTCTCGGTGAACGCGCAGATCGACGAGAATCAGATCAAAAGCTTTGAACATTCCATAGACGGCGCGCTGGCGGATGCAGCCGTACAGCAGGAATCGGAGAATCCCGGGGCGAGACTGTGGGTGGATGCCTACAGCGCGGACGGAAAAATCACCGTTTCCAGCGACAGATCTACCCTGGATGCGGACGCCATCGGCATCGGAGGAGACTTCTTTCTGTTCCACCCCTTAAAGCTGCTTTCCGGCTCGTATTTTTCCGGCAACGATCTGATGCAGGATTACTGTGTGATCGATCAGGACGCCGCCTGGCAGCTGTTCGGATCAAACGACGTGGCGGGGATGATGGTCTATATCAACGGTGTCCCTCACATCGTGTCCGGCGTGGTGCAGCGGGAGGAAGGTCTTTTGACGGAAGCCGCAGGCTTGGACAGCACCTTGATCTATGTGTCCTATCAGACGCTGAGTACGAAGGGGAGAAGCAACGGCATCAACCATTATGAGATTGTGATGCCCAATCCGATCAGTCACTTTGCCTATAACTATGTCAGTGAAAACCTCGGCTACTCGGAGAAGGAGGCGCAGGTGGTGGAGAACAGCGAGAGGTTCTCCTTTCTGTCGAGGCTGAAGCTGATCCCCCAGTTTGGAACCCGTTCCATGAACGGAAAGGCCATCATTTATCCTTATTGGGAAAATGTGGCCCGGGGCTATGAGGATATACTGGCGCTGATTACGCTGGGACAGATGGTTTTTCTGATTTATGCGGCGGCTGTGGCGCTGGGATTTTTTATCTTCTGGTGGAGACACAAGGGCTGGACGGTTCACGACAAATGGCTTGTCCTGAAGGATAAGGGAGAGCGCCTGGCGGAGAGGAGCCGCGCAAAGCACAGAGCCAGAAAGGGGAATCCCGACGATCTGGAATTTCTGACGGGCTTTGGAGCGCCGGAGGAAAGCGGAGAGAGCGGGGAAAACGGAGGAACCGAAAAGAAGGTGTTTCTCTGGAAGCGTGAGAAACCTTTGAAGGAAGAGAAGGCCGCAAAGCGGGAGAAGCCTCCGAAGGCAGAGAAGGCCGCGAATCGGGAAAAGTCTTTGAAAGAAGAGAAGGCCGCAAATCGGGAAAAGTCTTTGAAAGAAGAGAAGGCCGCAAAGCGGGAAAAGCCTCCGAAGGAAGAGAAGGCCGCAAAGCGTGAAAAGCCTTTGAAAGAGGAAAAAGCTGCAAAGCGTGAGAAGCCTTCAAAAGAAGAGAAGGCTGCAGAACGGGAGAAGCTTTCAGAGGAGAAAACGTCCCGGAAGGAAAGAATGGGACTCGGGCGGAAGAGAAAAGATTCAGAAAAAGTTCCGGATGAGTTTAAAATTTCGGATTGGGATGAAGACGGAAAAGAATAAAGAAGAGTATTAGGAAAAGGAAACGCTCCGAGAGAGGGGCAGGGAGGTAGGAAGATGAAGAAAATGAGGTTTCGGCGGGGGTTGTTTCTTGGCCTGACCCTTGCCATGGCGCTGGGGCTTGGCGCCTGCGGCGGAAAAGGGAAGAGCATGGAAAACGCGGGGCTTGCAAAGGAGCATGTCTACAAGGTTTCCGCGGTGGAGCTGCCGATTGAAAAGCCCGACGCGGACAACAGCACCAGTGTTTTGCAGGTTGCGCGCGTGGAGGATCGGATTTATGTGTTGCTGCGCACCGATATCTGGGGCTACAAAGACGATGGGTGGTCGGATTCGGATTTTTACGGCCAGCGGACGACGTACTCCATGGTGAACATGGATTTGGAAGGCGGCGATCAGAAGATAACCGAGATCAAGGTGCCTGATCCTTCGCAGGAGGCGGAGCCGGAAACTCCCGATCTTCCGGAGGAGGAAGAGACGGAGGACGGGACGGGTTCCGATGACACGGACGGGGATTTGGACGGGGAAGACATTGCAGATGCTGCCGTGGAAGATTATGTTGAAAATAACGTCTGGGAAAGCAACTATTACGGCAGCTTTGTGATCAATACAAAAGGCGAGCTGTACGGGATCAGGACCTACACGAGGGAAGAAAGCACGGAAGAGGGCTGGAGCAGCCAGTCGAGATATTACGTCTGCCGCTGGGCGGAGGACGGAACCTTCCTTTGGGAGAAGGAGATCGAGTCTCTTGCCACCACGGCATATGAGTGGATGTATCTGGATACGGTGTCGCCGATGCCGGACGGAACGATACTTCTTTTGATCCGGGGAGATTCCAATTCCAGGGTTGTTGTGGATGCGGAGGGCAACGCGTCTCCGAGAGAAGAGCTCTCCGAAGAACTGGATACAATTTTCAACAACCTTGAGCGGGCCGTTGTCCGGCCGGACGGGACGTTGTTTTTGATCTATCGGGATGCGGACGAGTGGCAGAAGACCTTCTGTGTGGATTATGACATTGCAGCCGACAAGCTGGGAGAGGCAAGGGATTTGCCTTCTTCCGTATTACAGTCCTGGGACTATAATATTATGATGGCCCGGGAAAACGGCAGTCTGCTCTTTACCACAAGCAGCGGTATCTATACCTATACGGTGGGCGATGAGGAACCTGCGCCGATGATGGACTATATCAACTCCGATGTGTTTGTCAGTTCCTTCAACGGATTGGTAGAGCTGTCCGATCAGTCTTTCCTGGGGGTTTACACGGAGAGCTGGGGCGAGGGCATGAAGGCAGGTCTTTTCACCTATGTGGATCCGGGGGATATTCAGGACAAGGCGGTAATTGTCCTCGCGGGCGACTGGGTGGATTACGATCTGAGGAAGCGTGCCATCGACTTTAACACGACCAGCGAGGACTACAGGATTGTAATCAGGGAGTATGATATTTATGATACTTATGACGATTATAACGGCGGCATCACAAAGCTGAATAACGATATCATTTCCGGGAATATGCCGGATATTCTGGTAGACAACGGGTATAACAGACTGCCGATTGAGACTTATATCGCCAAGGGCTGGATTGCGGATGTGGGCAAGCTGATTGAGGAGGATGAAGAGCTTTCCCAGAAAGAATTTGCCCAGAACGTGTTTGACGCTTATTCCGTAAACGGAAAGCTGTACTATCTGGTTCCGGATTTTGAGGTGTACACCGTAATGGCGAAGAAATCGCTGATCGGGGACAGGACGAGCTGGACCATGGCGGATATGCAGCAGGTGCTGGATAATGCGGGCGGCGAGATGACGGCATTCGGCAACGAGATGACGCGGGATCAGATTATGAACATGGTGATGCGCTACTGCGGCAGCCAGTTTATGGACGTGAGCTCCGGAAAATGTAATTTCAACACGGAAGATTTTATCAGCATGATGGAATTTGCAAAATCCTTCCCGGAAGAGTTCAACTATGACGAAGACTACTGGATGAATTACGATTACTCCAAGGTGCAGGCGCAGTACAGGGAAAACCGCACGCTGATGATGCAGGCAAACCTGTATTATTTCCAGGATATCCCCAGAACCATCAACGGTTATTTCGGAGAGAATGAGCCGGTAAGCTTTGTGGGATTCCCGACGGAGAGCGGAAAGGGTTCCTACGTCATGAGTAACCGGGTCTATGTATTTTCGGCGAAATCCCCTAATCTGGAGGGCGCATGGCAGTTTATGCGTTATTATCTGTCGGACGAGTACCAGAAGGACGGAGTTTCCTATTTCCCGGTGAGTCTGGAGCAGTTCTATGAGCGCTCAAAGGAAGCGACGGAGCGGCCCTATTGGGAGGATGAAAACGGCGAGAAGGAATATTACGACCGGACCATGTATATCAACGGGGAAAGCATTATTGTTCCCCCGCTGACCCAGGAACAGCTGGATCAGGTGACGGAGTTTTTGCTGTCCGTAGACAACCGTTATTACTCCAACGAGTTTATTGAAAACATTGTAAACGAGGAGATCGGGGCGTTTTATTCCGGTCAGAAGTCCGCGCAGGATGTGGCCGACGTGATCCAGAGAAGGGCGCAGGTATACGTTGACGAGAACCAGTAAACGTGTCTGAAAATGTTTTCGGACAGTGAAAAGCGTGCTTTGCCCGCTTGAAAATGATTTGTCGGACAAAAAGAGCCGTCGCACCGACTGTAGGTTTACAGTCGGCGACGGCTTTTTGCCTTATGGGAAATTTTGTCGTAGCAAGGGAAGAATGCGAAGCATTCTTCTAAGCGAGCAAAGCTTGTTTTTTACATAAGGGCAGTTTGCGAAGCGTGCTGTCTTTATACTCCGCCTACAGGGTGACGGGGATATTTTTCTGCTCCAGATAATGCTCCAGCGTCAGCTCGTGGCCGTGATCCCGGAGCCATTTGCGCCGTACCCTGTAATCCGGCAGGACAGACTCTACCATGCGCCAGAAATCCTTTGAGTGATTCATATGCGTCAGATGGCAGAGCTCGTGAACCACCACATAGTCCAGCACCTCCCGGGGCGCGAAGATCAGCCGGTAATTAAAGGAGAGGGTTCCCCTGGAAGAGCAGCTTCCCCAGCGGGTTTTCTGGTCCCGGACACTCAGGGAGGTATAACTGCCGCCCGTGAAAGCGTGATAATACGCCACCCGGCTTTCAAACACATTCCGGGCGGCGCTGCGATATCTTTTTTCCAGGGCTTTTAGACGTTTTGTCTCTGCCTGGGTGAGATAGATGATCTGTGGCATGTCGGTTCCTTTCTTCATGGAAAAACACGTTTCGGCAAGGGCAGCAAAGCATTCTTCTAAGCCGGTTTACCGGCTTTCTGACGCTTGAGGCGTATTTTTGTCAATGTCTACGACCGCGGTATAATTGGGACTGTGAGCCTTCAGCTTCCCGTCGATGAGGGCGGCAAGGGCCTCGTCGGGCATCGGGAAATCGTAAGGAGCAGCCACATCGAAGATCAGCTTGGTGCGGTTTGCCCCTGAGACGATCCTGAAATCGTGCATGGTAAGAACGGGATCGATCTCAAGGAGGCATTTCTTTGTCAGGTCTTTCAGCCGTTCGGTCTCTTTATCGCCCACCTGCACAGGATCCATGTGGATGACGGCATGACAGCTCAGCCTGTTTTTCAGCTCGTGCTCCGCAGCGTCAACGACTTCATGGAGCGTCAGGATATCCCTGTCCGCGGGAACCTCTGCGTGCAGAGAAATCAAAATCCGGCCGGGGCCGTAGTTATGCACGATCAGGTCATGGACGCCGATAATTTCCTTATGGCTCATGACAATATCGTTTACCTGCCGCACAAACTCCTGATCGGGAGCCTGGCCGAGCAGGGGATTGACAGTGTCTCTGGCGGCGCACAGTCCCGTGTAACAGATGAAGAGACCTACCAGCACACCGCACCAGCCGTCGATGGATAATCCTGTGAAATGAGCCGTCAGCGTTGAAAGCAGGACGACGGCTGTGGACAGCATGTCGCTTAGCGAGTCCGTGCCTGTGACGGTCATGGCGGAGGAGTTCAGTTTTTTTCCGAGGCTTCTGTTGTACAGGAACATATAGCATTTGACGAAGATGGAGGCGATCAGGATAACCAGAATCAGGGGGGAGAACAGAAGCTCTTCCGGGTGAAGGATCTTCGTCACGGAGGATTTAAGCAGCTCGAAGCCCATAAAAAGGATGAGGATCGATACCAGCAGCCCGCAGATATATTCAATCCGGCCGTGGCCGAAGGGGTGATCCGGGTCCGGCTTCTGACCGGCCAGCCGAAAGCCCGCGAGCGTGATGGCGGAGGATGCGGCGTCGGACAGATTGTTAAAAGCGTCCGCGGTGATGGCGATGGAACGGCTCATGAGTCCGGCGGCCATTTTCCCGGCAAACAGACAGAGATTCAAAAAGATTCCGACCGCTCCGCAGAGAACCCCGTAGGACTGGCGGACAGACGGATTCTTATAATCATTCCTGTCTTTGATAAAGATCCTTGCAAGTAATGTAATCATGACAATACCTCGTATCGGGGATTCTAATCAGTATAGCAAGGAGGGAGAAAAAAAGCAATCGAATTTCGGGAAAATCCTTTCAGCCGGTATTGCGCGGAGCGAAAAAAAGTGATATATATATTGATGACGGAAATGATTTGTACCTGCGGAGGTATGCGGCGAAAAGCCCGCGCTTTTGCTGTCGGAAATTCGCAGGCTGCGGAAAGGCATGGTTGGAAATATGAGCAAGAGACCTGTTGTTTTGATGATTTTAGACGGATACGGACTGAACGAGAGGACGGAAGGCAATGCGGTAGCCCAGGCGAAGACCCCGGTTATGGACAGGCTGATGCAGGAGTACCCTTTTGTGAGGGGAAATGCCAGCGGCATGGCAGTGGGACTTCCGGACGGTCAGATGGGAAACTCCGAGGTGGGACACCTGAATATGGGAGCGGGGCGCATTGTCTATCAGGAGCTGACCAGGATTACAAAGGAAATCCAGGACGGCACCTTTTTTGAAAATCCGGCGCTCAGGAAAGCGGTGGAGAACTGTAAGAAAAATGACAGCGCCCTGCATCTGATGGGGCTGCTGTCGGACGGGGGCGTACACAGCCACAATACGCATCTTTACGGACTGCTGGAGCTGGCAAAGCGAAACGGCCTTGAGAAGGTATATGTTCACTGCTTCCTGGACGGAAGGGACACACCTCCCGCGAGCGGAAAGGATTACGCGGTGGCGCTGCGGCAGGAGATGGAGAAGATTGGCGTCGGAAAGATCGCTTCCGTTATGGGACGTTATTATGTGATGGACCGCGATAACAACTGGGACCGCGTGAAGCTGGCCTACGACGCCATGACGAAGGGCGAGGGGCTGACTGCCGCCTGCGGCATATGCGGGATCCAGGAGTCCTACGACAGAGGCGAGACCGACGAATTTGTAAAGCCCACGCTGGCGTTGGAGGATGGAAAGCCGGTGGCTGTCGTGCAGGATAAGGACTCGATTATTTTCTTTAATTTCCGCCCGGACCGTGCGAGAGAGATCACGAGAGCCTTCTGTGACGACGATTTTAAAGGGTTTGACAGGGGTGCGAGGAAAGATATCACTTATGTATGCTTTTCCGATTATGACCCTACGATTCCCAATAAAGAGGTTGCTTTCCACAAGGTTGCGGTGACCAATACCTTTGGCGAGTGGCTGGCGGCCAACGGCCTGAAGCAGGCGAGAATCGCTGAGACGGAAAAGTATGCGCATGTGACGTTCTTCTTTAACGGCGGTGTGGAGGAGCCCAACGAGGGTGAGGACAGAGTGCTGGTCAATTCGCCCAAGGATGTGGCCACCTATGACCTGAAGCCGCAGATGAGTGCGCCGGAGGTCTGCGAAAAACTCTGCGAGGCGATCCGCTCAGACAAGTATGATGTGATCATTATTAATTTCGCGAATCCGGATATGGTCGGACATACCGGCGTGATGGAAGCGGCAGTCAGGGCTGTGGAAGCGGTTGACGAGTGCGTGGGGAAGGCAGTGGACGCTATAAAAGAGACGGGCGGCGTCCTGTTTATCTGTGCGGATCACGGAAACGCCGAGCAGCTGATCGATTATGAGACGGGAGAGCCTTTCACCGCTCATACCACAAATCAGGTGCCCTTCCTGCTTGTAAATTATGAGAAAGACTATACGCTCCGGGAGAACGGATGCCTTGCAGACATTGTGCCTACTCTGATACAGATCATGGGCAGGGAACAGCCTGCGGAGATGACCGGTAAATCGCTGCTGGTCAAAAAGGCGTGACGGTCTGAAGTTATGCGTGTGGCGGTCGTAACGGAACCGGAAATATTTCAGGTAAAATGAGGAATCAGGAATGATCTTATTGACGGACAGCAGACAGCTCCACAGGGACGACGATAGGGAGCGCTTGTAGCGGTGGAAAGCCACGGCTGCAAGCGCTGCTTGTGATGCCGTGGTCCGCAGTGATTGAAATCTGTCATAAGACGATCGGAAAAAGGACCATGGATTGTATTGTAGAATACAGCTGTGGCCCTTTTTTGTGTGGGTTAGAGCGGCGGCTTTCCCAGCGGTATCGCTCCGGAATCATTTATCTCACCCAAGCGGAGACAAAACGCTTGGAAGCCCTAAAAAAGGATACCGCAGCGCTGCCCGGAAAGGCGAAAATCGGGAAAAGACGGAGACGGAAAAGGAAGGCGAAAAAGGGAATCAGAGAAGGGAATCAGAGGAAGGAAATCAGAGAAGGGAAGCGGAGGAAAGAATCAGAAAAGGGAATCGGAGAAAGGAAGCGGAGAAGGGAAGCGGAGGAAGGAATCAGAGAGGGGAAGCGGAGGAAGGAATCAGAGAAGGGAAGCGGAGAAAGAAAATCAAAGAAAGGGAATCGGAGAAAGGGAATCGGAGAAGGCAATCGGGAAAGGAAAGCGTTGAAAGTGGAATATGGCCCGGAAAGAAGGTGATAAGATGTGGCATAAAGACGATGCCGGGATGGATTTCTCTCATGCGTTGCTGCGTTAAAACGGGTGCATGAACAGAGTCGCTTGAACCGAGCCGGGAATACATGGGGCTTGAACAGGCCGACGACACATGAAGTTTGAGCAGAGACGAAAGTGCATAAGGGATAAAACAGGCCGGATAAATCGAAGGTTTGAATCAATAAAGAAATGAGGTATAGATTGAAATGGAAAAAATAAGAATCGGAAACGGTAAAAAACAGATAGACGTGATAAGACTGCAGGAATGGATCGGAGAGACGGTAACGCTGCGGGGAAGTATTTATAAAATCAGAAAAATGAGCGGGTTCTGTTTTGTTATTTTGCGTCTGGCACGGCATACGGTTCAATGCGTCTGCGACAGAAAGGAACTGATCGAACAACTGCAGGAGGAAGCGTGCGCGGTTGTCACGGCCGATGTCGTGAAGGAAGAGAGGGCCAGGACGGGGGCGGAATTGCGGATTATTTCCGTGGAGATTCTCACAAGACCCAAAGAACAAATGCCGATTGTTATGAATCAAAAGAGAGTGGAGGCTTCTCTGGAGAACAGGCTGGATTACCGTCCGCTGACGCTGAGAAACGAAAGGGAGAGAGCGGTTTTTAAGATTCAGGAGGGTATTTTGCGCGGATTCCGGCTCTTTTTTGAACAGGAAGGATTTACGGAGATCCACTCGCCGAAGCTTGTCTGTGCAGGGGCGGAGGGAGGCGCGAACATTTTTGATCTGGACTATTTTGGCCGGAAAGCTTACCTTGCTCAGAGCCCGCAGTTCTATAAGCAGATGATGGTAGGAGTTTTTGAGCGGGTTTATGAGGTGGGACCTGTTTTTCGCGCGGAAAAGCATGATACTGCAAGACACCTGAACGAATACACGGGCGTTGATTTTGAAATGGGATACATCCAAAGCTTTCGGGATTTGATGGAGGCGGAGGTCAGGATGTTGCGCTCGGCTCTTACCGTGCTGACGGAACAGTATTGCTATGAATTGGAATTGCTGGGGATAACGCTGCCGGATATAAAAGAAATTCCTTCCGTCAGATTTTCGGAGGCGAAAGCCCTGGTACAAGAGAGAACGGGAAGAGAACCCAAGGAAAGCCATGACTTTGAACCGGAGGAGGAGAAGCTGCTCTCGGAGATAATATACGAAAAAACAGGCAGTGACTTTGTCTTTGTCACGCATTATCCGACGGCTAAACGCCCCTTTTACGCAATGGAAGATGAGGAGAACAGAGAGGAAACATTAAGCTTTGACCTGATCTTCCGGGGGCTGGAAATCACAACGGGAGGTCAGAGGATTCACGACTATGACATGCAGGTGGAGAAAATGCTGCAAAGACACATGAATGTGGAAGCCTTTGAAAGCTTTCTGATGATGCACAGGCACGGAATGCCTCCGCACGGCGGGCTGGGTCTGGGATTAGAACGGTTTACCGCAAAGCTTTTGGGGTTCGAGAATGTCCGCGCGGCGAGTCTCTTTCCCAGGGATATCAACAGGTTGATTCCGTAAAACTGTCCTAATGCGGTTCCTTTTCCCGTTTTGAAATGCAGGGAAGAACGGCGCAGCCGGTAATAGAAATGGCGGCTGTTCTTCCCGCTGCATTTCAGTGTGCTTTTGACAGCTGTTCCTGCCGGAGTTTTGCGTTTTCTGCTTTTAGACGGGCAAGTTCATCGTCTTTAGCGGCAAGCTCGTCTGATTTAGCGGCAAGCTCGTCTGATTTGGCGGCAAGTTCGTCTGATTTGGCGGCAAGTTCGTCTGATTTGGCGGCAAGCTCGTCCGATTTGGCGGCGAGTTCATCGTCTTTGGCGGCAAGTTCGTCCGATTTAGCGGCAAGTTCGTCTGATTTGGCGGCAAGTTCGTCCGATTTGGCGGTCAGCTCACTTTCTTTGGCGGCGAGTTCCAAATTTTTTGCGGATATCTGATTTGAGAGGCTGGTGAGCTCCTCCTGCATATCGTCGATCATCAGACGAATGGTATTGCGGTCTGCAATGGCAAGCGCTTCTGAATACATATAGATCAACTCCTCCGGTTTTGTTCTGAATGCGGCAATTTCCTGATAGAGCTCAATAAATTCAGGATATGCGTTGATTAGTCTGAGTATGTCTGCGGGTTCTTCGGAACTGAAGAAAGTAAGCCACGCCTGCAGTTTGTTATCTATATTTTGAACAGTATTTCTAAAGGTGTCAAGGGAAACATACTTTGTTCTGAAAAGAGATGTAACCCGGGCGCCGCTGTCGTAAGAGATCTGTTCGGTGTGGATATAGTTTGGTGCGGCTTTTTTAAATACGGCGGAACTTGTCTCCATAAGGATGATGAGGAAAAAGGGTTTCATCGCCCTGTAGCTGAATTGGTCCTTCAGTCTGCTTTTCAATTCGCTGTATTGCCGCATAATGGCATCGGCGGCGTAACAGCTGCTGCGCTCTCCGGGAAAATAGAGGCCGAGCTTCTGCATCTCTACATTGACCCGGGAACCGTCGGAGAGCTGCAGCAGGATATCCATGATGATAATACTGGCTTCATCCGCCATGGGCAATCCTTCGCGGGGCAGTACACGTTCAATATGTACCTCTGCGCCCAGTAATTCGGAAAGAAAGCTTTCCAGCCGTTCGGGATGGAGGAGCGGGGACATGATTTTCTGGAAAAAGGTGTCATAGGTAATTTTCAGTCCGCGCTGCCCCTGGAGAAAGGCGAGGATTTTTTGCTGCTCTCTGTCCGGGAAACGAAGAAACAAGCGGTGTGTCTGTTCATTCTGCAAGATCAGATTCAGTGCGTCCTGAGCGGAACAGATATTTCCGAGAACGTCCGTGAGAGCGGTTGGCGTGTTAAATTTGACATGATCCATAAGGCGGAATACCTCCCTGAAAAGTGAAAAAACAGATGAAAATGTTGTGACGTGAATACGGCGTCTGCCGTGAAAAGAATGACAAAATGTCATTGAGAAGTATGTATAATTTAGAATACACCCGATTTGTGCAGATGTCAACAGGTTTTGTGAAAGTTATCGTTCACGGCTCTGAAAGTAACGCAGCAGACACGGATTCTTTCGCGGACACGTTTGCACTCGGGCCGGCACATAGCGGTCGCTAAGTTCGATAGAACCTCGCCAAGCGCCGATGTGCCTTTACGGTTCGCGAAAGAACCCGCGCCTGTCGGGCGCTGTTTTTACACGGTATGGAAAGTAACAACAGTAACTTGTGAAAGTCAGGAAGTAAAATGAATACTTTTCAACACCCCCGATTCCATGATATAATAGCCGCATAGGAAAATCAAGCGACGCGTAGCGGCATTTGATTTTCCAGGGAAATCGAAGATTTCCCTTTGCCATATAACGAGCAAACAGCCTGCGAAGCAGGCGATAAAGCGCTGAAAGCGCGGGTTTGCGAGTTAAGATGATATAATAACCGCAGAGGAAAAACAAGCGGCTGATAAAGCGCTAAAAGCGTTATAAAACCGGAAAGAGAGCGAGGTATAGTATGGCAAAGGTAAGATTGGGGAAGACACAGATTCTGGCGGAGAAAAACGCCTTCGGCGCGCTGCCCGTCCAGCGGATATCCGGGGAAGCCGCGGTAAAACTGCTGCGCAGGGCATATGAGAGCGGCGTGAATTTCTTTGACACGGCGCGGTGGTATACGGACAGTGAGGAAAAGCTGGGGAAGGCACTCGAGGATGTGCGCGGGAATCTTTATATTGCCACAAAGACGGGATCCGCGACGCCGGAGGGTTTTTGGAAGGATCTGCATACCTCTCTGACAAATCTGAGGACGGATTATATCGATATCTATCAGTTCCATAATCCGGCGTTCTGTCCGAAACCGGGGGATGGGACAGGGCTTTATGAGGCCATGCTGGAGGCAAAGGAAAAAGGAATGATCCGTCATATCGGTATTACGAACCACCGCCTGAGCGTTGCCCATGAGGCTGTGGAGAGCGGTCTGTACGAGACGCTGCAATTTCCCTTCAGCTATCTCGCGACAGAAAAGGATATCGAGCTGGCGGAAAAATGTCGGGATGCGGATATGGGCTTTATCGCCATGAAAGCCCTGTCGGGAGGGTTGATCACCAACTCTGCGGCGGCATATGCTTTTCTGGCGCAGTATGAAAATGTTTTGCCCATCTGGGGAATCCAAAAGGAAAGCGAGCTGGACGAATTTCTTTCCTATATAGAGAATCCGCCCGCGCTGAGCGAAGAACTGTCGGCGGTCATTGCGCGCGACAGAGAAGAGCTTCTGGGAGATTTCTGCCGGGGCTGCGGCTACTGTATGCCCTGCCCTGTGGGCATCGAGATTAATAACTGCGCGAGGATGAGTCTGTTGATCCGCAGGTCGCCTTCTGCGGCGCAGCTGACGCCTGAGGCGCAGGCAAAGATGAAGCGGATTGAAGAGTGTCTTCATTGCGGAAAATGTAAGGCAAAGTGTCCTTACGGATTGGATACGCCGGCGCTGCTGGAAAAAAATTACAGGGATTACTGCGATATCCTGTCGGGGAAGACTGCTTTATAGGCGGATCGGCGAATAACTTCCTCCCTGTGGGTTATACTTAAGATCAGACGGATCAAAGTATCTCACAAGGAGGAATTTTTATGCAGATCTATTTGGAAATCACAAGAGTAAGGGCGCGGGAAATTCTGGATTCCCGGGGCAATCCCACCGTGGAGGCGCAGCTGACGGTTAAAAACCCGCTGGACGCACGGACCTATACCGGAATCGCCGCCGTGCCCTCCGGAGCCAGCACAGGGCGCTTTGAGGCGGTGGAGTTGCGCGACGGCGAGACGAGATATTTTGGCCTTGGCGTGCAGCATGCCGTGAAAAATGTCAATGAGAAGATTTCCTCTGCGATCCTGGGGAAAAATGCGCTGGAGCAGGCGATGATCGACAGGATTATGCTGGAACTGGACGGCACGGAGGGCAGGGAGAATCTCGGAGCCAACGCCATACTGTCGGTCTCCCTTGCCTGCGCAAAGGCGGCGGCAAAAGCACTCCACATGCCTCTTTTCAGATACCTGGGAGGCGTCGGTTCCCGCTTGATGCCCGTACCGATGATGAATATCTTAAACGGCGGAAAGCATGCGGCCAACACCGTGGATTTTCAGGAATTTATGATCATGCCCGTGCGGGCGAAAAATTTTGCGGAAGCCCTGCGCATTTGCGCGGAGGTATATCATAATCTGAAAAAGCTGCTGGAGTTCAGGGGGCTGTCTACGGGAGTCGGAGATGAGGGCGGGTTCGCGCCGGATCTTCCCGATGCGGAAAGCGCGCTTTCTCTTTTGGTGGAGGCGATGGAGGCTGCAGGCTACGAACCGGGAGCGGATATCAGAATAGCAATCGACGCGGCGAGCAGCGAGCTGTACAATGAAAAGACCGGCATGTATCATTTTCCCGGAGAAAGCCGCCTGAAAGGGCAGGAGATCATACGAAGCACCGGGGAAATGATCGCTTACTATGCGGCGCTGACGGAACGTTTTCCGATTATCTCTGTCGAGGACGGCCTGGCGGAGGAGGACTGGGACGGCTGGCAGGAGCTGACAAAACGGATCGGGAAAAAGGTGCAGCTGGTGGGAGACGATCTTTTTGTCACGAACACAAAGCGGCTGGCGGCAGGAATCCAATTAGGCTGCGCCAATGCAATCCTTATAAAGGTAAATCAGATCGGAACCCTTACCGAGGCCTGCGAGGCGGTGGAGATGGCGCATAAAAACGGTTACTGCGCAGTGATTTCCCACCGTTCCGGAGAGACGGAGGATACAACGATCGCGGATATCGCCGTGGCATGGAACGCAGGGCAGATCAAGACGGGAGCCCCCTGCAGAAGCGATCGTGTGGCAAAATATAACAGGCTGTTAAGGATAGAAGAGGAGCTTGAGACGACGGCGCAGTATCCCGGCATGGCGGCGTTTCACGGAAAGGATTAGCATCTTAAGCAAAATGTGTTCCGACATAGCGTTCTTCATGAAAATGTACCGATCGGTGCGGTCATCCGGCGAACATTTTCATGTTACATATTTTTTGCTTGCTTTTCCGGCGGCGGTGTGTTAATCTGAATATCAGAAGGAATCTTAAACGAAACAACCCCGGATGTTTCAATGTCTTATCTTTCTACAGGATGTCTTGGCTTTTCGCCATCGATTCAAAAAAAACAGAATATTGCAGATGGGCGAAAGACGGCTTTCTCCTGTCTGCAGACAGGGAGGTATGTATCTATGATAGACCATGAAATGCTTGCGGCGATCTCGGATTTGCTGGAAGAGAAGCTTGAAGAAAAGCTCGAAGAAAAACTTGAAGAAAAGCTGGAAGAGAAGCTTGAAAAGAAATTTGAAGAAAAACTGAAACCGATCAATGAACGGCTCGACAGACTGGAAACGACCACGGCCAAACTGAGTGACGACATGACATACGTCAAGGTGGTGCTTTTGGAAAATAATGTGCTTCCGCGCCTTGATACGATAGAAAAGTGCTATGTGGAAACGTCGAGGAGATATCTGGAGCGGACGGAGCAGATGGATCGGATGCAGTCGGATGTTGATAATCTCAAGATTACGGTACAGAAGCACAGCGAAATCCTTCAGAAAATATCCTGAAAAATACGTTCCCACTGGATTTTACCTTCGGGTCTTGCTATAATCCCCTTTGCAAACAGACGTTTGCCATACGGAAAGAAGGAGGTATTGCATATGGCATCGATCAGAAGAGTCACTCATAAAAACGGCAGAGTGGTCTACCGTATCGTCATCAGTCTGGGGTATGACGATACGGGAGGAAAACGGGTAAAGAACCTTACCTTCGCGGTGAACCAGTCCGCCACTCCAAAGCAGCAGGAGAGAGAGGCACTCCGGTACGCGCTTGCCGTGGAGGAAAAGGTGAAGCACGGAGATGAGGAAGGGGCAGGCAGGGAATCCTTTGAGGAAGCGGCAGCGTTTTGGCTGGAAGACGTCAGGGGCAGCCTCGCCTACGGAACCTACCGCGGTTACGAGCAGCTTTTACGTTCGGGTATTCTTCCTTATTTCAAGGGGAATCGGATCAATTGCATCAAAACGGCGGACATCGAAGCCTTTTACCACACGCTGGCCGGAAAATACGCTCCCGGCACCATCCGCCGCTACGCCAACGTGTTAAGCTGCATTTTTAAGACTGCCGCGCGCCGGGACATCATCGCGGACAACCCCTGCCGGTATGCCAGAAAGCCCCGAAAAGGCCGGACGGAAGAGAGGCTGCGATTCTTTACGCCGCAGCAGTCGCTGATGTTTCTGCGGTCGCTGGATCTGACTTACGGGGAAAGCGGAAGCGAACAGACGAAAGCGAAGAAGCCCTATAAAGTATCTACGCAATATAAGGTGTTCTACAATCTCTCTCTGTTCTGCGGTTTTCGCAAGGGAGAAACCTTGGCCCTTAACTGGAGCGATATTGACTTTGAAACGGGAGAAATTTCGGTCACGAAAGCCATCGGGCGCACCGAGAAGGGCTTTACCTATAAGGAGCCCAAAAACGGCTCGTCCGTGCGCCGGGTGCCGTTTCCGGACTGCGTGGGAGAGCTTTTGACAAAATACCGTGAGGAATACGACGGGCGAAAGAACAGCCTGGGGGATGCATGGGCCGGGAAGGACAATCTGTTTGTCAGAGCCGACGGCAGCCTCATGGGCCACACCACCGCATATCAGCATTTTGTACGCCACCTGGAATATTATAACCGGTGGGTGAGAGATTTTCCCGAAAAGGCACGGGAAGAGGGCCTGAAGGAGCTGCCGCAGATCCCGCTTCACGGACTCAGACATTCCTGCGCCACCCTGCTGAATTATCTAAAGGTCAACATCGCCGACATCTCAAAATATCTGGGACATGCAGCCTGCTCCACCACCATGAATATTTACGCCCACAGCTTTGAGGCCCAGAGGCAGGAAGCGAGAGAGAAGCTGAATGCGTTTGTCAGAGACTGCCGTTGAACGGACTTCCTGTCCGTGCGGTTTTGCGCGTAAAAATGCGGCGTAATGTCGGAACGGGCGCGGAATACGATTTTCATACCGGGTTGCAAAAGCACAAAGGGGAAAAGAGCACGGCAGAGAGTCTGCGCCGACGTTACCGTTATACTATCGGCACACCGGAAGAAGAGGAAAGCGTGGCGGCATTATCGCGAGGAAGCAGGACAAAAACGTCGAATTGCGGTTTTTTTAACGGATTCAAGGTATAACTGTTTGCGATTTCGAGAGAGGCTTCGAAAAATCAAAAAAGGAAGTTGTCAAATTTGTGAATATACGGTCTGTTGAAACCTTATTTATTGTAGAATAATAACAAATGCCGAAAAACGTTGTGAATCCACGGCTTTTGACAATCACAGACAACGGCAAAAAAATCTTGACATTTCCCAAAGTGTAATTTATACTGAATTATGCAAATTACATAGGGCGCAAATTGTATAC
>JAMPFT010000012.1 GCA_023664305.1 bacterium
GAGCGTCGCCCTGTCACGGCGAAGGTCGTCGGTTCGAGTCCGATCTGGGTCGTTTTAGGATGAAACAGTCCGCAGGGATTTTCCCGGCGGCTGTTTGTGCCGTGGAGCATAAAAAAGGGGCCTGCAGGGCTCATTTTTTTGCCCGGAAAAGAGCGCAGGAGGTATAACAGCGATGAATGAGATTAAGCAGCAGTTTTTGACAGGCGAGAGGGCCCTGTACGGAACCCATGACGCCAGGATTCTTTACTGTACCTTTGCGGACGGAGAGTCCCCGTTGAAGGAGAGCAGCGATCTGGAGATTGACAATTGTCTCTTCAAGTGGAAATATCCGCTGTGGTATACGCAGAATGTGAAGATGACAAACTGCAGCCTGTTCGACATGGCGAGGGCGGGGATCTGGTATGTGGACAATATTTCCGTGACCGACACGGTCATCGAAGCGCCGAAGAATTTCCGGCGCGCCAGAGGGATCGTCCTGAAGAACGTGAATATGCCGAATGCGGCGGAAACCCTTTGGAACTGTGAGGATATCGAGATGGATCAGGTAACCGCCAAGGGGGATTATTTTGCCATGAACAGCAAAAACATCCGGGCGGAGCATTTTACGCTGGTAGGAAATTACAGCTTTGACGGAGGCCGGAATATCGAGATTCACGATTCGCGTCTGCTGTCGAAGGATGCGTTCTGGAACGCGGAGAACATCACGGTATACGATTCCTTCATCTCGGGAGAATATCTGGGATGGAACTCTAAAAATATCACCCTGATCAACTGCACGATTGAGAGTCTGCAGGGGATGTGCTACATTGACAATCTGATCATGAAAAACTGTCATCTGATCAATACGACGCTGGCCTTTGAGTATTCGCAGGCAGATGTAGAGATTGTCGGGCAGGTAGACAGCGTCTTTAATCCGAAGGGCGGAATCATCCGGGCGGACAGGATCGGAGAGCTGATTATGGACGGGCGCAGGGTGAAGATCGACCAGACCAAAATCGAGGCGGCAGAGATCGGAAAGCGGTCCGACAGGGCAGCCTGGGAGGCGTAAGCGGAGCGCCCGGGGCTGTTTGGAACCCGGTGCCGCCAGGGCCGAGGCAGCGATCCGAACAGGGGCACCTGCGGTTGTTTGGAACCCGGAAAAGAGTCGCAGATGCAGCGCATCTTCCGGGCAGACGGAGGAAGAGGAATGTATGATTTTGACAAACTGACGCAGAGGCGCGGAAGCGGTTCTTTGAAGTGGGATGTGCCGGAGAGCGAGCTGCCCATGTGGGTGGCGGATATGGATTTCGAGACGGCGCCTGAGATCAGGGAGGCTGTCGAGAGACGGGCGGCGCATGGGATATTCGGGTATCATGTGGTGACGCCGGAGTGGTACGCGGCCTATCAGAGCTGGTGGAGCCGCAGACATCATGTGACGTTTGAAAAGGATTGGCTGATTTTCTGTACGGGCGTGGTGCCCGCGATTTCCAGCGCGGTGCGGAAGCTGACCACCGTGGGGGAAAACGTGCTGATCCAGACGCCGGTGTACAATATCTTTTTTAACTCGATCCGAAACAACGGGCGGAATGTGCTGGAGAGTCCGCTCCGCTATGAAAACGGAGAATATTCGGTTGACTTTGAGGATCTGGAGAGGAAGCTGTCCGATCCGCAGACGACGATGATGCTTTTGTGTAATCCGCACAATCCGGTGGGGAAAATCTGGGAAAGGGAGACGCTGGCAAGGATCGGGGAGCTTTGCGCAAAGCATCATGTGGTTGTGATTTCGGATGAGATTCACTGCGACCTAACGGATCCGGGGTATGAATATGTGCCTTTTGCGTCGGTCTCCGAGATCTGCCGCAATAACAGTGTGACCTGTATCGCGCCCACGAAGGCGTTCAGTATTCCGGGGATCCAGACGGCGGCCGTCGCCGTGCCGGACCCTGTGCTCCGCCATAAAATGAACCGGGGGCTGAATACGGACGAGGTGGCGGAGCCAAACTGTTTTGCGGTGGACGCGGCGGTGGCGGCCTTTGAAAAGGGAGAGGCCTGGCTGGAGGAGGCAAGGCAGTATCTGGCGGACAATAAGCAGTATGTGAGAGATTTTATCCAAAGCAGGCTGCCGCAGATTCGGGTGGTTCCCTCCCGTGCCACCTATCTTTTGTGGCTGGACTGCAGCGCGCTGACGGAGGACGCCGCCCTGTTGACGGAGTTTATCCGGCGGCACACCGGTCTGTACCTGACCGAGGGTGAGGAGTACGGAGCCCCCGGGAAGTGGTTTATCCGTCTGAATGCCGCCTGCGCCAGGGCACGGCTGCAGGAGGGGATGGAGCGGCTGCGGGTCGGCGTGGAGAAGTGGCGCGAGGAGAAAGAACCAGACGGAGAAGATGTAGGTTGGAGCAGGGACATGCTGTGAGGAGAGGCAGGAGCACAGAGAAGTGGCGCGAGGAGAAAGGACCGGGAGAAGCTGCAGGCTGGAGCAGGGATGTGCTGTGAGGAGAGGCAGGAGCAGAGAAGTGGCGCGAAAAGAAGGAACCGCGCTCCGGCGGCCCGGGAGCTTTCAAATGTGAATGAAACCTTTACGAAAAGCCGTGAGGAACTCCGGAGGCTTAGGAGCCGTCCGGGGCGTAAAGAGCTTTTAGGCGCTTCAGATAGCGGTAGCGTTCCTTTGCATGGCGCGCGGCCTCCTGAAACAGCCGCTGCGCCTGCTCGGGACGGTACTGGCGCAGGGAGTCGTAGCGAACCTCCCCGTCCAGGAAATCCTGATACTCAAGCGTGGGTTCCTTACTGTCGAGAATAAAAGGATTTTTTCCCTGCTTTTTTAAAAGCGGATTGAAGCGGAACAGATGAAAGTATCCGGCGTCAACCGCTTTTTTCATTTCATGGGCGGAGGAGCCCAGTCCTGCCCTGACGCCGTGGGCGATACAGGTGGCGTAGGCGATGACCAGCGAAGGGCCGTCGTAGGCGGCGGCCTCCGAGAGAGCTTTGACGGTCTGGTTATAGTCCGCGCCGAAGGCGATCTGCGCCACATAGACGTTGCCGTAGGTCATTGCCATGGAGGCAAGATCCTTTTTGCGGCTCTCCTTGCCGCCGGTGAGGAATTTGGCGGTGGAGCCCATGGGGGTAGCCTTGGACACCTGGCCGCCCGTGTTGGAATAAACCTCTGTGTCGAGAACCAACAGATTGATGTTTTTCCCGGTGGAGAGCACATGATCCAGTCCCCCGAAGCCGATGTCGTAGCCCCAGCCGTCGCCGCCGATGACCCAGTAAGTCATCGGGGAGCGGAGGGCTTCTCCGGCCAGCAGCATCCCCAGACCGAACTCGGCGGCGTCCTCAAAAAGGGAATTGGACCAGGCGGGACCATGGCCCTTCCCGTCCAGACAGTATGCGCAGGAGGGGGAGGAATTGGCCCAGATGGAGCTGCAGCCCGTGGCGTTTGCGATATACATATGAGGACCGAACAGTTGAGTCAACAGTTTGACATAGGGCGTTTCCCCGCAGCCCGCGCATGCGCCGGAAAATTCCAGATAGGGGCGGAGAAACTGGCTTCCCTTGACGGTGGACGGGCCGAAGCGCTGCGCCGCCTCCCGGTTTGGCAGGAGGGGCTTTGCAAAGTCAAAGCATTGCTGGGCGGCGGTGTCATGCGTGATTCCGGCGGCAGGCGTATTCCCTTGCGCCGGTCTCATTATGAGCGCCTTTTTTCCCTGTCTGCCGGGACAGTTGGCGGCGCAGGAGCCGCATCCCGTGCAGTCCGTCGGAGAGATGACGATGGAGAAAAAGCGGTTGTCCAGTCCGGTCATGGGAAGACTTTTCATGCCATCGGGAGCGAGGGCGAGCTGTTCCGGATCCGTGACGGCGGGGCGGATCACGGCGTGGGGGCAGACAAAGGAGCAGCGGTTGCACTGAATACAGTTTTCCGGAATCCACTCCGGCAGCTCCGTGGCCACATTCCGCCGTTCGTGGGCGCAGCTCCCCGGCGGAGTATAACCGTCCGCGTAGGGGAGAAAGGCGGAGACAGGCAGCCGGTCGCCGCGCCGGTCGGTGACGGGCTGTTGGATTTTGCGGACATAATTTAGCAGCTCGGGGCGGTCCGGCAGAGGGGTGTTATCCAGGGAATCGCGCAGAGGCGCCTTGCTATCCTGCGGAAGGCTTTGGCCGCGAGGGAAAGAATGTGAGGTGCTCTCTGAAATGCTTTGAAAATTTTCCCTGTCCGGGAGAAAACAGGCCGTGTCCTGCGAAGGATTTCCCCGGGACAGGCCGACCGGAAGCTCCTGCACCTCCGAAAATCCGCGCTCGATGGCTTCTTCATTCATGCGGATTATTTTTTCGCCGTTTTTGCCATAGCTTTTTCGGGCGGCTGCCTTCATCAGCTCCTGTACCTGATCTGCGGGGAGAAGCCCGGATACCGCGAAGAACGCCGCCTGGAGGACGGTGCTGATTTTATTGTTCAGGCCGGTTTCCTTGCCGATCTTTAAGGCGTCGATCACAAAGAAGCGGATGTGATGAGACGCCGCATAGTTTAAGGCTGCCGCGGGCAGATAGTCTTCGGCGTTATCGCCGCGGTAAGGGCTGTTCAGAAGAAAGGTGCCGTTGTCCTTCAATTCCTGCACCATCTCATATTTGTGGAGATAAACCGGATTGTGACAGGCGACCAAGTCTGCACGGTAAATCAGGTAGGCGCTGCGGATCGGGCTTTTTCCGAAACGCAGGTGGGAGACGGTCAGCCCTCTGGATTTTTTGGAATCGTACTCAAAATATCCCTGTGTGTTCAGGTCGGTCTGTGTACCGATGATTTTGAGGGCGTTTTTCGTGGCGCTGACGGTGCCGTCGCCGCCCAGTCCCCAGAATTTGCACGCGACGATGTCTTCCGGAGCGGTCTGAACCGGTTCCGTCTCAGGCAGGGACAGACAGGTGACGTCGTCGGTGATTCCCAGGGTGAAGAAAGGCTTCTCACAGTTTTCGTAAACCGCGGCGATCTGGGCGGGGGTGGTATCCTTGGAGCCGAGACCGTACCGCCCGGAGAAGACCTGTACCGCCGGAAGCGAGGGTCGGCCGGGCTGATCCTGCGCCTTAATCCAATCTGCGGACTGGGGCAGCCCGTCCCGGGATTTGTCCTGCGCTTTGCTCCGATCTGCGGACTGGGGCAGTCCGTTCCGGGATTTGTCCTGTGCCTTGGTCCGGTCTGTGGACTGGGACAGCCCGGCCTGAGATTTGTCCTGTGCTTTGCTCCGAGCTGCGGATTGGGGCAGCCAGTCCCGGGATTTGTCCTGCGCTTTGCTCCGGTCTGCGGACTGCGGCAGTTCGTCCCGGGATTTGTCCTGTGCCTCGATCTGATCTGCGGGATGCGGCTGCAGCAATCCTCCCTGTCCCAGAGCGGACACCACGTCCAGATAAAGCGGCTCTCCGGGCGCGCCCGGCTCCCCGGTGCGGTCCAGCACGGTAATCGTACGCACAGAGCCGGGAAGCTTTTTTAGAAAGTGTTTTACGCTGAAAGGGCGGTACAGATGAACGGCCAGAAGACCGTATTTTTTGTCCTGCGCGTATGCCAGATATTCGCGGACGGTCTCGCAGACGCTGCCCATGGCTACAATGACATGTTCGGCGTCCGGCGCGCCGCAGTAATCGAAAAGGCCGTATTGTGTGCCGGACAGAGCGTTGATCCGGTCAAGCGTTTCCTCCACGATTCCGGGGAGCCGGAGATAGACGGGGTTGGAGGCTTCCCGGTTCTGGAAGAAAATGTCGGGATTTTGCGCGGAGCCGTAGACTCTGCCGTGGTGGGGATGGAGAGAGCGGCGGCGGAAGGCCTCCAGCGCCTCAGGATCCAGGAGAGAGCGGAGGCTTTCGTCGTCCCATACCTGTATTTTCTGCAGTTCGTGGGAGGTGCGGAAGCCGTCAAAGAAGCTGAGAAAGGGAACGCTGCCCTTCAGGGCGGCCAGATGGGAGACCGGCGACAGATCCATTACCTCCTGCACGCTTCCGCAGGCAAAGATGGCGGCCCCTGTCTGGCGGCAGGCGTAGATATCGGAATGATCGCCGAAGATGGAAAGCGCGTGAGTCGCCACTGCCCGCGCCGCCACATGGATGACGCAGGGCAGCAGCTCTCCCGCCATCCGGTAGAGGTTGGGTATCATAAGCAGCAGGCCCTGAGAGGAAGTAAAGGTTACGGCCAGCGCGCCGGACAGCGCCGCGCCGTGTATTGTGCCGGCCGCGCCTGCCTCGGACTGCATCTGGATGACCTTCATGGGCCTGCCGTACAGATTTTCCTTTCCTTCAGCTGCCCACTGCCCGCACAGCTCCGCCATGGGGGAGGACGGGGTGATCGGATAGATGGCCGCGGCCTCGCTGAAGGCGTAGGCGATATGTGCGGCGGCAGCGTTGCCGTCCATGATTTGGGTAATGCGTTTTTTCTGCATAAAAACACCTCCGGGGTCAAACAAGTATTGAATACCAGTTTTCCGCGGAGGGGCTTTTTTTATACGAGCATTACATCATCTTAACTCGCAAACCTGCGCTTTCAGCGCTTTATCGCCTGCTTCGCAGGCTGTTTGCTCACTATATGACATAGGGAAATCTTTGATTTCCCTGAAAAATCAAATGTCTGCTTCGCAGCCGCTTGATTTTCCTCTGCGTTCATTATTTCAGGAAACCGTTGACAATCTGCGCCTCGGCCTCCTCCTCGGTGAGTCCCAGGGTCATGAGCTTCGTGATCTGCTCGCCTGCGATCTTGCCGATGGCGGCCTCGTGGATCAGCTCCGCGTCCAGATCGTTGGCGGTGATTTCCGGGATGGCGCTGATTTTGGCGCGGTCCATGATAATCCCGTCGCATTCGGAGTGGCCCGCGCAGCGGTTATTGCCGTTGATGCGGGATAAAAACAGCTGGGTGGAATCGTCCCTTGCCACAGAGCGGGAGATAATGTTTGCGCTGGAGCCTGCGCCGTCCAGGTCTACCTGGAAGGAGGTCTCCGCTCGCTGGGAGCCGTGGGTCATGAGCTTTTCCGTCACGATGATTTTGGCGCCGTCCGCAAGCTTTGCCCGGGTGGAGCGTTTGGTGGAATCGACGCCCCTGATCTGGACGGTTTCCATCTCCAGAAAGCTGTTTTCCCCCAGCTCTACGACGGTCTGAGGGTTCATGATCCGGCTGCCCTTGCCGTCTCCGCTGCCGTAATGCTTTTCCACATATCTGACATGAGAGTTTCTGCCTATGTAGAAGGTATGGATCCCGTCGTGCCTGCTGTCCGCGTCTCCGCCGTTGTGGATGCCGCAGCCCGCGACGATGGTGACATCACAGTCGTCGCCCACATAAAAATCGTTATAGACCATTTCGGTCAATCCGCTCTGGCTTAAGACCACCGGGATGTGTACGCTTTCCTTTTTTGTGCCGGGCTTTATGACGATGTCGATGCCCTGCCTGTCGTTCTTTGTGACAATGTCGATGTGAGCGGTGGTGGAGCGGTCCACACTCTGACCGTTGGCGCGGATGTTATAGGCTCCGGCAGGCATTTCATGCAGGCCCGCCACCTGCTCCAGCAGATTTTTCTGTATTGCGTCCATAGGAATCTCCGTTCTGCCGCCTTCATAGGACGGCCTGAAAGTATGAAAGTAACCTTTCATGCTATTGAATTTGAGCCTGCCACCGGCAGGCATGGGTATCAGTGTGTAAAAAATTCCAGGCGGCCAAGAGGGTGCGTAGCACACCTCGCAAGAGGGGGTGTAGCCCACCTCGCAAGAGGGGGTGTAGCCCACCTCTTTAGTACGCCCGCCAGGAATTTCCAAGTTACACAAGTTGCTAAAGCGATTCTTCTCGGAATCGATAGATTCCGTAGAACCGAATGGTTCCGTGGGATTGTCGGGTCAAAACGGTCGGCATTCTTCCGGAAGGGCAGAACCCTCTGCCTGAAAAACGCGGATATTCCGTATATCAGGACTGCCGGTAATAGCGGCAGCCCTCCGTGCCCTTTAAAAGCTCGGGAAGAATATCCTCCTTGCGCCCCTTCGCCTGGACGCTTCCGTCCGCGATTACAACGATCTCGTCCGCGATATTGAGGATGCGTTCCTGATGGGAGATGATGATCAGGGAATTTTCGCCGGATTCATGCATTTCCTCAAATACTCTGATCAGATTGTTGAAGCTCCAGAGATCGATTCCCGCTTCCGGCTCGTCAAAGACGGACAGGGGAGTATTCCGGGCTATCACCGTGGCGATTTCGATTCTTTTCAGCTCTCCGCCGGACAGGCTCGCGTCCACGTCCCGGTTGATATAGTCTCTGGCGCACAGACCTACTTTGGAGAGATAATCGCAGACATTGGGCAGCTTTACCTGGCTGCCGGCCGCCAGCGTGATCAGATCCTTCACCTTGATCCCCTTGAAGCGGACCGGCTGCTGGAAGGCGAAGCTGATACCGGCTGCGGCCCGTTCGGTGATATTTTTATCCGTGATGTCTGTTCCGTTGAACAGTATTTTTCCCGCTGTGGGCCGCTCAATCCCCATGATCAGCTTTGCCAGCGTAGACTTGCCTCCTCCGTTGGGACCGGTGATGGCGATAAAGGTGTGATCTTCAAAGGTAAGATTCAGATCCCGGATGATCTCCTTTGAACCCTTGGAATCATCTGATACCTGAAAGGAGAGGTTCTGTAGTTCAAGCATAGGTTTCCTCCTGAAGCTGCCATGCTAAAAAGGCAGATAATATGTAGGTTTCCGGAGAAGGATGCAAGTATCCTTCTAAGCGTCACAAAAAGACGCTTTCTACAGTATAACATAAAATGAGCAAAATCCATACTCATTTTCGCCGGGTTTGCAAAATTTTCCGAAGCTTTTCCGCCGAAAAATTTTCCAAAAGCCGAAGTGAAAAGTTAACTTCCACTTCTAAGGCCCCCGACAGAAAAGTTGCAGTTACTGTTACAGCGAATTTTCCAAAATTAAAAAAATGGCTTGACTTTTTAAGAAAAAACGGGTATCATATTTTGTGTTGCAGGAAATGCTGTGACAAGACAGGATGTGTGTTTAGCTCAGCTGGATAGAGCGTTTGGCTACGGACCAAAAGGTCGGGGGTTCGAATCCTCTAACACACGTTGCGTTTAGGACGGCGGGAAGCCTTTAAGGTAGGCATTCCCGCCATTTCTTTTGTCTCTTTTCTTCATGGCTTTTACAAACGGACGGCAGAGGAAAAACTGTAACTTTGCTATGGCAGTCAGTTTGCGAAATTTAAGATAGGTATGGTAAAACGACAGAAAAAATGATATACTGAGTGTGGAGAGGCAGGAAAGGAAGTGTTTATGGAGGATACCAGAATACAATGGCATTCCGGCTTTGTGTCGGCCATGGATCTGGAGCTGAGGCAGTATAGGGATTCCCTGATATTTGAGCGGGAGTATAATCTGAATACAAAACCGTTGGAGATAGATTTGCTGGTGATCAAAAAGAAGCCGTCTACTCAGATTTCCAATGAGATCGGAAGGTTTTTCAGGGGACATAATGTCATGGAGTACAAGTCGCCGGAGGATCGCCTGGATATAGACACGTTCTACAAGGTTGGGGCATACGCCAGCCTTTACAAGGCGTATGGCAGGACGGTAGATGCGGTAAAGGCCGATGATGTGACGGTGTCTATCCTCCGGGAGACAAAGCCGGAGGCGCTTTTCGGATATTTTAAGTCACACGGCTTTACGGTGACGAACCCGTTCCGCGGGATATATTATGTGCAAAGCGGAGTCCTGTTTCCGACCCAGATTGTGGTCACGAGGGAGCTGGATAAAGCGGGACACAGTTGGCTGAGGTTTCTGTCGAACCGCCTGGAGAAGCAGGATGTAGTAGAGATGCTGGAAAACATCGGGCGACTGTCGGAGAAGAGAGACCAGGAGCTTGCGGATTCTGTCCTGAAGGTAAGCGCGGAAGCGAACAGGCAGGTTGTGAATGAATTGATAGGAGGCAATACTATGTATGAAGCGTTATTGGAGTTTATGGAGCCGCAAAAAAAGTTGTGGAAAAAGGAAGGGTTAGATGAGGGGATTCAGGGAGCCGTTGATACGCTGAGAGATTTCGGCCATGAAGAGGAAGAAATCAAGACGGCAATTATGAAGAGATATGATTTATCCGAGGAGGAAGCGGAAAACTATCTGGGGGTAAGGGGTTCCGGGCAAAAGGTTACAGTATGAACGATTGCAGGTAACAAATGGTTATCAGTGTGTGGGAAACGCTTTAAGCAGAGTTACACGTTGTTTTATGAGTGGCGGGAAAGCCTTTAAGATAGGAGTTCCCGCCATTTCTTTTGTCTCTTTTCTTCATGGCTTTTATAAACGGACGGCAGAGGAAAAACTGTAACTTTGCTATGGCGGTTAATTTGCGAACCTCTTTTTGATGAATATTGACTTTGCCGGACAAAGCCAGTATAATGAGTCTCATGGAACAGAAGAGTGAAAATCTGCGTTTTTGCAGGAAGTGTCTGACAAGGGAACTGGCGGACGGCGGGGAGACCTATCAATCGCTGCGAGCGTATATCGACAATCTGGATCCGGATATAAAAGCGTCGGAGCAGCTGTACCGGGAGCGGCTTTCGGCCTGTAAGGAGTGCGACCTTCTGTTGGCGGGGATGTGCCGCAGCTGCGGGTGCTATGTGGAACTGCGGGCGGCGATGGCGAAAAACAGGTGTCCTGAAAAAAAATGGCAGGCTGACGGGAAGTAGGATAAAGGTATCGAAATGGAGAAACAGGAATTTCTTGAAAAGCTTCGCATGGCGTTGAACGGCAGGCTTGCGTCGGATGTGGTTTCCGACACGGTCAGCTATTATGAGGATTATATCAACACCGAGGTGCGCATGGGCCGGGAAGAGGAGGAGGTCATGAACTCTCTCGGCGATCCCAGACTGATCGCGCGGACGATCGTCGAGACTAAGGGACGGCAGAGCGCCAGCGATGTATATTCGGAACAGGAATCGGAGGACAGAGAGATCAAAAGGCGGTATCCCCCCGTGTCTGTGTTGGTCTGGCTTGCGCTGATTTTTCTTGCGGCAGTGTTGATAATGGTTAGGATGTTCCAGATGATACGGGTTCTCTGGCCTTTTCTCATTGTGATAGTTGTAGCGGTGTTTTTTGTAAGAATGTTTCGGGACTGGTTCTTTTAGCCTGTCGTCGGATCCGTTTTTATGAAATGAAAATTTTTTTGTATAATTTCTTTTGTTTTTTGCAATACTACTTCCTGTAACCGATAACCAACAGGAGGTATGAATCATGGACAACAATAAGTACAATAACGCAAACAATTCCGAGAACTGCAAGAACAGCAGCCAGAACAACAGTCAGAACCAGAACAACAACCAGAAGAACAATCAGAACAATAACCAGAGCCAGAACAGCAGCCAGAACAACAACCAGAAGAATAACAACTACTAATACGGCTGCAGTCGGTAGGGACGCCTGAGGGTGTCCCTATTTACATAATATGTGAGGAGAGCCATGCGCAGATTTGAATTGATCGCCCCCTGTCATTTTGGAATGGAATCCGTATTGAAGAGAGAGATTACGGATCTCGGATATGATATTACGGAAGTTGCGGACGGACGGGTGACCTTTTTCGGAGACGAGGAGGCGCTGTGCCGGGCCAATATTTTTCTGAGGACGGCAGAGAGGATCCTGATTAAGATCGGAAGCTTCCGCGCGGAAAGCTTTGAGGAGCTTTTTCAGGGAACGCGCTCTCTGCCCTGGGAGGAATACATACCGGAGAACGGGAAGTTCTGGGTTGCCAAGGCTGCCAGCGTCAAATCCAGGCTTTTCAGCCCCTCGGACATTCAGTCGGTCATGAAGAAGGCCATGGTGGAGCGGCTGAAACTAAAATATGGTAAGGAGTGGTTCGCTGAGGACGGGGAGAGTTTTCCGGTCAGGGTATTTTTGATGAAGGACGAAGTAACGGCGGGCTTAGACAGTACAGGGGTGTCTCTGCACAAGCGGGGCTACCGTAAGCTTACGGCAAAGGCTCCCATCGCGGAGAATCTTGCGGCGGCGCTGATTATGTTGACGCCCTGGAATCGGGACAGGATATTGGTGGATCCTTTTTGCGGCAGCGGTACTTTTCCCATCGAGGCGGCTATGATGGCCGCGGGGATGGCGCCGGGCGCAAACAGAAGCTTTACCGCCGAAGCGTGGCCCCATATTGTGGATAGGAAGCGCTGGTACGATACGCTGGACGAGGCTGCCGAGGGAGTGGATTTGACCGTGGATACGGACATCCAGGGGTATGATATTGACGATCACATGGTCAGCATTGCCAGAGAGAACGCAAGGCTGGCGGGGGTGGACAAGCTGATTCATTTTCAGAGGCGGAGCGTTGCGGAGTTGAGCCATCCGAAAAAATACGGCTTCCTGATCACAAACCCGCCTTACGGGGAGAGGCTTCAGGAGAAGCAGGAGCTGCCGGCGCTGTACCGGCTGATCGGAGAGAGATACAGGGCGCTGGATTCCTGGAGTATGTATCTGATCACGGCGTATGAAGATGCGGAAAAGGATATCGGCAGACAGGCGGACAGGAACCGGAAGATTTATAACGGGATGATGAAGACCTATTATTATCAGTTTCTGGGGCCCAGACCGCCGAAAGCGGGGAAGGTGCGGGAGCAATGAGAGGCGGCAGAAGACGGAGAAAGGAAAACGGCAAGGCAGTCTGCGCGGCGTGGACGTTTTTGCTGACAGGCTGTATGGCGGTCATGCTATACTTCGCGTCGGGAAAGGCCGTCGTGATCGCAGATGCGTCCCGGGATCAGACCGGGCTTCCGGTCAGCCCGGCCCTGCCGGAAGGCGGGACTTTGACGGTACAGCTTCGGCTGGAGGAAGCCTCTGATGCGGCGGGAAGCCTGTATATTCCGCTGCCCAGGGGAATCAGGGCAGAAAATATTGTGATGGAGAACCGATATACGGCAAAAGAAATCTGGCTGTATATGCAGGGTGTGGAAGGGACGTTTTACGAGGAAAATCCCGTGACCGGCGATCTTTCCCATGCGCTGGGGGGAAGCGGGGAAAAGCAGGAGGACGGGGTTCTTCTGAAAATCCGGATGGACCGTGTGCTGGAGTACAAAAGTACCCTGGAGGGCGAAAGCCTGCACATCGTCTGGTATGAGCCCCATGAGCTTTACGATTACGTTTGCGTACTGGATCCCGCCTGGGGAGGCGGCGAAGAGGGAATCGGGGACAGGGAGCTTTCCGGAAAGGATGTAACGCTGCAGACGGCTTTACAGGTGCAGAAAGGCTTTTCTTTGGAGAATGTGCGGCTTTATCTCACCCGGACAGAGGATACGGAGACCTCCCCGGATCAAAGGGCGTCGTTTGCAAAAGAGGTAAAAGCGGATCTTTACTTAAGGCTTGGCGTGTCCCGGGCGGATACGGAGGAGGATTACGGCATCCGCGGCATTTACAATACGGAATATTTTATCCCGGGCTTCGGCAATGCGCAGCTGGCGGATCTGGTCACGAGAAAGGTAACCGTCGCGGCCAGCAACCGGGCTCTGGGATTGGAAACGGCCGGAGAGGAGAGTATACTCAAAGGCTTAAGTATACCGGCGGCGGAGATTTCCCTGGGGTATCTGTCAAACCCGCAGGAGGAGTATCTGCTGGGACAGGAAACCTACCGGGAAAAGCTGGCCGAGGGGATTTTGGAAGCCCTGCAGGAGGCCGTGGGGATGCTGGAACAGGAAAAGCTCCAATAGGAAGCGAGGATACGGAAGTGGAAAAAATCATATTTGCAACGGGAAACGCAGGCAAAATGAGAGAGATCAGAATGATTCTGTCGGATCTGGGCGCGGAGGTGCTTTCCATGAAGGAGGCGGGCATCTTTTGCGATATCGAGGAGAACGGGACGACCTACGAGGAAAACGCGCTGATTAAGGCAAGGGCGGTTGCGGCCTGCACGGACGCGGCGGTTCTGGCGGACGATTCCGGGCTGGAGATCGACGCTTTAGACGGCGAGCCGGGCGTTTTTTCCGCGAGGTATCTGGGAGAGGATACCCCTTACCGCGTCAAGAACGCGAATCTGATCGAAAGACTGCAGGGAGTGCCGGATGAAAAGCGCACCGCCCGGTTTGTCTGCGCCATCGCCGCGGTGCTGCCGGACGGACGGGAGATAACGACCCGCGCCGCCGTTGAGGGAAGGATCGGCTATGAAGAAAAAGGAGAAGGCGGCTTCGGGTACGATCCCGTTTTTTATGTGCCGGAACTGAAAAAGACGACGGCGGAGCTTACGGAGGAGGAAAAAAATCTTGTGAGCCACCGGGGAAAAGCGCTCAGGCTGATGAAAGAGGAATTGAAAAAGTATGAAAATATTGATTGTCAGTGATACGCACAGAAGGGACGACAATTATTTCCGCGCGCTGGAGCGGGAAAAGCCGGATATGGTGATCCACTGCGGCGACACGGAGGGAAGCGAGTACGCGCTGACTGCGGCGGCGGACTGTCCGGTACATATTGTCTTGGGGAACAATGACTTCTTTTCCGATCTGCCCCGGGAGATTATTCTGGAGATAGGCCCCTACAGGGCATGGGTGGTTCACGGCCACAATTATTATGTGTCGATGGGGAACGAATCCCTGAAGCGGGAGGCTGCCGCGAGGGGGATGGATATCGTTTTTTACGGGCATACCCACAGACCGTCGGTGGATACGGAGGGCGACGTGATTGCTGTGAACCCCGGAAGCCTTTCCTATCCGAGGCAGGAGGGCAGACGCCCTTCCTATATTGTCATGGAACTGGACGAGGAGGACGAGCTGCATTTCAGGGTGGAATATCTGTAGCGGGCGGCACGGCTTACCTGGCGCGGAAGTCGCTTGAAAAAGTTTTATGCTTTGGCAAAAACTCGCTTGAAAAAGTTTTCTGTTTTTATAAAATGTTCTTTAAAAAAATTGTTTAACCGTGTATCATGTACTTAAAAACAGAAAAAAGGAGCGGATGTAATATGTTGAAGCGAAAAATTGAGCAGCGTTTCGTCGAATGGAAAAACACCCAAAACCGTAAGCCTCTGATTGTAAAGGGCTGCCGCCAGTGCGGGAAGACCTTTTCCGCGTTGGATTTTGCAAAGAGGAACTACAAAAATGTGGTATATCTCAATTTCTTTGAAAACCCGAATTATGCCTCTGTGTTTTCCGGGTCTTTGGAGGTTGACAATATTGTTATGTTACTCTCCGCATTGCTGGGGAGTCAGGCCGTGTTTGAGCCCGGACAAACTGTTTTGATCCTGGACGAGATCCAGGATTGTCCTGATGCAAGAACTGCCTTGAAATTTTTTCACAAAGATGGCAGGTATGATGTGATCGGAACAGGCTCCCTGCTGGGTGTGAAGGGCTATGGAAAAGAACCGAAGTCTATTCCTGTAGGTTCAGAGACAGTTGTCGATATGTATCCGTTGGACTTTGAGGAATTTCTCTGGGCCAATAACATTGGTGAACCTGTTATTGACGTGCTGAAAAAGAATTTGAAGACTGAATCACCTGTCCCTGATGCCCTGCACAGTCTCATGAGACAGCTTCTCCTGCAATACACGGTCGTTGGCGGCATGCCGGATGCAGTTCAAACTTTTGTAGACACGAAACGGATGGATGAGGTATTGCGCATCCAGCGGGACATTGTCCGTTCTTATGAGGATGACATGGTAAAGTATGCCGACAGGAAGGATAAATCCCATATCAGAGAATGCTTCCAATCCATTCCCAAGCAGCTTAGTAAGGAGAACAAAAAATTCCAATATTCCGTTGTGAAAAAAGGTTCCACCGCATCGAAATATGCAGGCAGTCTGCAATGGATCGAAGATGCCGGTATTATCGCAAGATGCTACAATCTCTCCACAACAGAGTTACCTTTAGACGGTAATGCGGAGAAAGATGTTTTTAAGGTTTATATGCAGGACTGCGGTCTCTTTGTCAGCATGCTGGAGGACGGTACGCAATATGACATTTTGCAGGGAAATCTCCATGGTTATAAAGGCGCTGTTTTTGAAAACCTGATTGCGGATATTTTCACGAAAATGGGGCGTAAGCTCTACTATTATCACAAGGACAGCGGATTAGAAGTGGATTTTGTGACCAGATACAGCGGTGAGTGTACTCTTGTTGAAGTAAAAGCCGCTACCGGTAATGTAAAAAGTACGAAGACAATTTTGAACCATCCTGAAAAGTATCATGTATTTCATGCCATCAAATTGGGGGATTACAATGTGGGCAGATCCGGACAAATTCTTACCCTTCCCCTGTATATGGCTTTCCTGTTACGAATATTTTAATGTTGTGCAGGATTGCTTCTTACAATCGCGAGAGCTAATCCTGCCGTATGGGTAAGTGTATAGCGCTTACCCTTCAAAGCTGAAGAGCGAGAAATTTCCTTGACAGTTTGCGCGGGGAAGGCATATAATGAGCAGGTATCGCGGGGTGTGGCTCAGCTTGGCTAGAGCGCCTGGTTTGGGACCAGGAGGCCGCAGGTTCGAATCCTGTCACCCCGACGACCTGAGAGCCTGTTTGTCAGGCTTTTTTGTTAACATAAGTGCGGTTCGCGAGGCGTGCTGCCTTTGCTTTCTCTTGCAGGAGTTTCCGGCGGATTTACGGGGAACTGTCCGAAGAAGCTGAACGGAGTATGCTTCACGCAGATGCAGGCGCAGTACCTGGCGCGGCGTCCGGGGAATATAGAGAAGACGGAGGGTTTATGTATGAGATTTGAAAATGAAAACGGGGCGCTTGTCTGCCGCCACAACGGTGAGACGCTTCGCATTGAGGCATGGGGAAAGGATTCGCTGCGCGTGAGGTCGTCTATGTCGCCTGCTTTTACCGGAAACGACTGGGCGCTGACGGAAGAGCCAGCTGCCTGCCGTGTACAGGTTCAGATTGCGGAAGAGGACCATTGGGTGGGCAATGGGGATATCGATAAGCGCGGGATTGCGTCCGTGACAAACGGACGGATCAGGGCGGTCGTTAATTTTGCGGGAGTGATTTCTTTTTACAGAGATCAGCAGCTGCTTCTGCGGGAGTATTACAGGAGCTACGACGGTACGCTTTCGAAGGAAAGCCGCTGTCTGAAGCTAATCAACCGCGAGTGGAAGGGGATCATCGGCGGCAGCGAATATTCCCTGAATCTGAAATTTGAGAGCAATAAGGGCGAGAAGCTGTTCGGCATGGGTCAGTACCAGCAGGACTGCATGGATTTAAAGGGCTGCGTTTTGGAGCTGGCGCAGCGAAATTCCCAGATTTCCGTTCCTTTTGCGGTCTCCTCCCTGGGCTACGGTTTTTTGTGGAACAATCCCGCGGTGGGCCGCGTGACCTTCGGCAAAAATTATTATGAGTGGATTGCGCGTTCCACAAAAGAAATGGATTACTGGATTACCGCCGCGGATACGCCGAAGCAGATTCTTGAAAATTACACTGCCGTCACGGGCCGCGCGGAAATGTTTCCCGAGAATCTGATGGGGCTGTGGCAGTGCAAGCTGCGCTACCGGACGCAGGACGAAGTGCTGACCGTGGCGAGACAGTATCAGAAGGAAGGCATCAAAATTGATCAGATCGTCATCGACTTTTTCCACTGGACGGTACAGGGAGACTGGAAATTTGACAGGAAATACTGGCCGGATCCCAAGGCGATGGTAGACGAGCTTCATTCCATGGGGATCAGGGTTATCGTGTCCGTATGGCCTTCCGTTGACCGCAAAAGCGAGAATTTCTATCCCATGGCGGAGAGGGGGCTGCTGATCCGGACCGAGCGCGGCGCGGCGCAGACCTACGATTATCAGGGAGACTGCGTGGAGATCGACGTGTTCAATCCGGAAGCAAGAAAGTATGTCTGGGACGTCTGCAGGAAGAATTACTATGATTACGGGATCGATGCGTTCTGGCTGGATAATTCCGAACCGGATTACGGGGTGTACGATTTTGACCATTACCGCTATTATGCCGGGCCCGCCCTTTCCGTCAGCAATCTTTATCCGCAGCTGTACAGCCGCGCCTTTTATGACGGAATGAAGGAAGCCGGGGCGGATACGGTTGTGAACCTTTTGCGCTGTGCGTGGGCGGGTTCCCAGAAATACGGCAATGTCGTCTGGTCCGGCGACGTGCCCAGCACCTTTGAGGCGTTTGCGGATCAGCTCCAGTGCGGCCTGAACATGGGGCTTGCGGGCATTCCCTGGTGGACCACGGATATCGGCGGGTTTATGACGGACGATGTGAACGACGAAGACTTCCGCCAGCTTTTAATCCGCTGGTATCAGTTTGCCGTGTACTCTCCCGTGCTGCGGATGCATGGGGACCGCGGGCCGTACAATATTCCGTCTCTGGATGACAGGGACTGGGGCGGCGGTTATCTGCACACCGGCCAGCCCAACGAGCTTTGGAGCTACGGCGAGGACAATTATGCCATCATGAAAAAGTATTACGACATCCGTATCGCCATGCATGATTATATCAGAGACCTGTATGAGGAAGCGCATACCGACGGTTCCCCGCTCCTTCGCGCCATGTTCTATGAATTTCCGGAGGACGCAGGGTGCTGGGAGCTTCAGGATCAATATATGTTTGGCGGCAGATATCTCGTGGCGCCGATTCTTCACTTGAACCAGTGGAAGCGCGAGGTCTATCTTCCCGACGGCAAATGGAAGCTGACCTCCACGGGAGAGATTTACGGAGGCGGGCAGAGCGTCAGCGTGGATGCGCCCATCGATTATATGCCGGTGTTTGAGCGGGTGGGCTGATCCGGGCCGTGAGCGACGACAGGGTGTTCCTTTCGGAGCCGTAATAGTTTTTTGCGACGAAAGTTTCGTTTTGTTCTTCTATAGGAAACTTCGTGACGCTTTTTTCCGGCTTGACAGGGGCCGCCCGCGTCTGTAGATTTGAGCTGTCGCGGCAGAACGGGAGATTTATTGATTGTGGGGTGAAGTCATGGAGGAAGGAATGAAGATAACCGGGAAGAAAAACAGAATGGCAGGCCTGCTGCTCGGCGGGGTCCTGATGCTGACGCTGTTTGCAGGATGCGGCAGCGAGGAGACGGGCGGCCCTGACACGACGTCGCTGGAACAGTGCAGTCTGGCGTCCTTTACCGCGCAGACCATGGACGGCGGCGCCTACACGCAGGATGATATACAAAGCAAGGATGTGACGATTATCAATTTCTGGGGAACCACCTGCGGTCCCTGTATCGCGGAGATGCCTGATCTGGCGGAATATGAAAAGACGCTGCCGGACAATGTTGCGCTTGTCACCGTCTGTCTGGACTGGAGCAGGAAGGGAGACGTGGCGGCGGAAATCATGGAAGAGGCAGGATACGAGGGGATCACGCTGTTTGGCGGCGACGGCGATTACGGGAAAATCTGCAGCGTGGTGCGCTGGATGCCCACGACAATCTTTGTAGACAGCGAGGGGAACCAGGTCGGGGAAGCGATCATCGGCGGACAGACGGAGCTGGCGGCGGTATATACGGAGAGAGTAAACCAGGTGCTGAAGGAAGCGGGAAAGGCGGAGATTGAGCTTGAAAAGTAGAACAGTGTGGGCGGGACGGCTTTGTCTGCTGGCCGCGGCGGCAGGCTTCATCGGCGTCGGTCTGATGCGCGGAGAGCATCTGGACGTTTTGGAGAAGGCGGTGAGAATATGTCTGGAATGCATCGGGATCGGATGACAGGGAAGACAAAAAGAAAGCTGCCGTTTCAGCGGTGCATGCAGCTTGCCGCCCTTGTTTTGCTGAACGGATACGCCGCGGGATTTCAGGGCGGAAAAATCTTCACCGGAGGCAGCAAGGCTTTCTGCGTGCCGGTGTTAAACTGTTATTCCTGTCCGGGAGCGCTGGGAGCCTGTCCCATCGGTTCGCTGCAGTCGGCGCTGGGCGGTGTGAGACGTCAGTTCCCCTTCTATGTGCTGGGGACGTTGATGCTTTTCGGGGTTATACTGGGCAGAGCGGTCTGCGGACTGCTTTGCCCTTTCGGTCTGGTACAGGATCTGCTGCATAAAATTCCGACGCCGAAGCTCAGGCTGCCCCGGCGGGCGGATCGGGCCGCCCGGTATCTGAAATACGCGGTGCTGCTGGTACTGGTGATTTTGATTCCTGCATTTGCCGTTACGGAGACCGGTATCGTCCCGCCTTATTTTTGTAAATATATCTGCCCTGCGGGGACGCTGGGAGGCGGTATCCCGCTGCTTTTGGCAAACGCGCAGCTGCGGAGTGTGGCGGGAGCGTTGTTTGGGTGGAAGTTATTGGTGCTGGCTGTGATTCTGGCGGCGTCCGCCGTGATCCATCGGCCTTTTTGCAAGTATCTGTGTCCGCTGGGGGCATTTTACGGCCTGTTCCACCGATTCAGCTTTTATCAGGTGAGGCTGGATCAGAGCAAGTGTACAGGCTGCGGAAAATGTGAGCGGGTCTGCCCGATGGATGTAGAGCTTACAAAGAGTCCGGACAGCCCGGAGTGCATCCGGTGCGGCAGATGTAAAGCAGCCTGTCCGACGGGCGCACTTTCCGTCGGCTTTGGCTGCGGCGTAAAAAGGGAGAATATGCCGCGCCTGTGACCGTTGGAGGGAAAACGGTCTTAATGTAGTCGAAATATTGAATTGATGTCAAAGAGGGCAGAGGGGTATAAGCATGGATTATGTGAGAGGAATGAATTTTGCGCCGTTTGCGCCGCGGGGAGTGCTCGGCAGTAAGGCGGCTGAACAGAGCTTAAGGCAGATGGCGGAGAGGACGGGAACCGATTTTGTGATCCTTTGTCCCGCGGCCGTACAGGCCACCGCCCAGTCGGTAGAAATCGATTACCGGTCGGAGCGGACGACGGGCGACGGAGAGCTGAAGGACATGATCGCCATGATACACGGGATGGGATTGAGATGCGCGCTGAAACCGACGGTGAACTGCAAAAACGGAACCTGGCGGGCGCATATTAATTTCTTTGACGAGGATGTGCCCTGCGAGCCGAAATGGTCGGAATGGTTTGCTTCCTACGGGGAGTTTCAGCACCATTTTGCCGAAATTGCGGAAGAATGCGGGTGCGAGATGTTTATCACCGGCTGCGAGATGGTGCAGACGCAGAGACGGGAAAAGGAATGGAGAGCGCTGATCGCGGACGTTAAGTCCGTTTACGGCGGCCCGGTTTCCTATAATACCGATAAATATCAGGAGCACAACGTCAGCTGGTGGGACGCGGTGGATGTGATTTCCTCCAGCGGGTATTATCCCATTGACGATTGGGAAAGACAGCTTGACAGAATCGAAAAGGTGGTGGAGAAATTCGGAAAGCCCTTCTTTTTCGCGGAATGCGGCTGTATGTCTACGAAGGGCTCCTGCAACAGACCCAACGATTGGAGCGTTAAGGGCCCGCAGGATTTGGAGGAGCAGGCCGGGTGGTATCGCAGGATGTTTGAGGCCTGTGCAAAGCGAAGCTGGGTCGGCGGCTTCGCGCTTTGGAGCTGGGACGCCGATCCGGGCCGAACGGACCGGGACGGGCTGGGATACGGTATCTGCGGGAAACCGGCGGAGCAGGCGGTGAAGGAATTTTACGAAAAACGTTTCAGTGAAAAACACGCTGAAGTGAAAAACACGCTGAAGTGAAAAACACGCTGAAGTGAAAAACACGCTGAAGTGAAAAACACTGAATCATCTTGCAAATAACACTTGACAAACGGTACTACACGTTGTAGTCTATATACAGACTACAACGTGTAGTATTTGTGTTATAAAAGTGCCCCTGCGTGGCACTTAGAAGAATGCTCCGCATTCTTCCCTTGCCGTGACGAAGTTTCCTATAGAGTAAAAAAGCGTCCCTTTGCAACGCTTTTACGGCGAAATTTCCTATAAGATAAAAAGAGGGGGATATAAAGATGGCGGAAATACAGCTGGGCGTCATTGAGGCGCGCTTTGCGGATATGATCTGGGAGAGGGAGCCGGTGACCTCGTCGGAGCTGGTAAAGCTGGCGGCGGAAGTCTTTACCTGGAAGAGGACGACGACGCATACCGTTTTAAAGCGGCTCTGCGATAAGGGCCTGTTTCGGAATGATAACGGGACGGTGAGCAGCCTGATTTCACGGGAGCAGTTTTACTCGCTGCAGAGCAGAAGCTTTGTCAACGATACCTTTGCGGGCTCTCTTCCTGCCTTTATTGCGGCGTTTACGGCAGGAGGCCGGCTGACGCCGGAGGAAGCGGAGCAGATCCGCAGGATGATCGACGACGCGGTGTGAGGAGAAAGCCGGTGTGAGGAAAAGTCGGTGTAAGGAAAACTGGTGTGAGGAAAGCCGATGTGAAGAAAGGTCGGTGTAAGGAAAAACCGGTGTAAGGAAAGAATCGGTGTGAAGAGAAAAACAGACCGCGGAAAGGGTCCCGATTAAACAGGAGGTATAAAAATGGATTTGATTTTTGTGAATCTGCTGAACAGGAGCATTGCGGCAGGATGGCTGATCCTGGCTGTGATCGTGCTGCGCCTGCTTTTGCGGAACGCGCCGAAACGGCTGTGCTGTGTACTCTGGGGGATCGTGGCGCTGCGGCTGATCTGTCCCTTTTCTTTGGAGAGCGCGTTCAGCCTGATTCCCAGCGCCGAGGTGATAAGCCCTGCCGCAGTGCGGTATGCCGATAAGCCTGTTATCGACAGCGGCGTTTCCCTGATCGACAGTGCGCTGAATCCCGCGGCGGGTCTGCTTGCGCCGGAGCCGGGAGCCAGCGTCAACCCGCTGGCTGTCCGGATGGAGCTGGCAGGCATTTTGTGGGGAATCGGTCTGGTTTGTATGCTTTTGTATGCGACAGTCAGCTTCGGGCGGCTGAAAAAGAGAGTGCGGGAGGCTGTGCCGTCCGGGGATAATATATGGATCTGCGATGCGGTAGAGTCGCCGTTTATTCTGGGGATCGTCAGGCCGCGGATCTATCTGCCCTCCTCTCTGGCGGCGGGGCAGACGGAATATGTGCTTGCCCACGAATACGCGCACATAAAGAGAAAGGATCCCTGGTGGAAGCTTCTGGGATATCTTCTGCTCTGCGTCTATTGGTTTCATCCGCTTGTCTGGGCGGCCTATTTTCTGCTGTGCCGGGACATTGAGCTTGCCTGCGACGAAAAAGTGGTCAGAAAGATGGGACTTGCCGAAAAGAAGGCTTACTCCACCGCCCTTGTGGACCTTAGCGCCGCAAAAAGCGGGATGTCGGTCTGCCCCCTGGCCTTCGGAGAGGTGGGCGTGAAGGAGCGTGTCCGGGCAGTCCTGCGCTATAAAAAGCCTGCTTTCTGGGTGACCGCGGCCGCCGCCCTGGCCGTTATCGCGGTGGCGGTATGCTTTCTGACCAATCCGAAAAGAGATACCTTTGAGATCAGAATCGTGATCCCCGCGGGGTGCGAGATGCAGATCTGCTATTCCGACACGGAGGTTTCGCCTCTTCGAAACAGGATTACTCTGTCCTCCGGCGAAGGGCTGGGGGACACGGAGGCGGTTCTTGTGCTGGCGGAAAGCCTGGACGGGACGCCGTATGCGTCGTCTTACATGACGCCGGGGATGCCGGTGAAGCTGAAGGCGGAGAAAGGTGCATGGTTCCGGGTCGGCATCACGGCAAGCAATCCCTCTGACGAGGACATTTCGGTCTATGTACGGGTAAAAGGAGTGACGGTCAGGATCGCGTCGTCGGCTGCGGAGGAAGATTCGTTCCTGCATTTCAGATTCTGACACGGGGGGAACCGTCTCCGGCCGCGTGGAGGAAGAATCTTTAAAAGTAAATTTCCGGATATTGATTATGATGCCCGCTAAAGCAGGCAGACAAATGCCGCAAAGCTCTGAATGACAAAAGAGCTCTGCGGCATTTTTGTATTCTGCTGCCTGGCTTGCAGGAGGTTCTGCCACAGCCGAAATATGAAGAAGTATTTTTCGGGAGTGCCGCAGGGAATGCCTAAGTATAGTTACAAAATACCGCACTTTGTTTGTCGGTTATTACTAAAAACGGTTTGCAAATATTGGGAATAAGCACGAAAATACAAAAACCGCATTGACATTGGCAGAAGATGTGTTACTATGGAAATACAAATTGTAAAGTTACAAAACAAGAGAGCGGAAACAGGAGGAGCAAAGTGAAGACGAAGTGTACGGGAAACAAAGCATTCACGGGCATGGGGATGCTCAGGATGAGAAGACGGATCGGTCTGTGCCTGGCGGCAGTGATGATTATGCTGTCTCTGACCGGCTGCGGAGAAGAGAGCAAGGATAAAAACACTTTTACCTTTGCAACCTGGGCGGCGGGTACGGAGTTGGAGGAGTTTCAGGCAATCATTGACCGGGTGAACGAGGAAGCGGCAGGGGCGTACCGGATCGAGGTGCTGAGTATTCCCTCCGACTATTATGTGAAGATATCGACCAAGATCGCGGCGAAGACGTGTCCCGATTTCTTCTGGCTGACGCAGGAGCTGATTTCCAAATACGCGCAGATGGGAGCGCTGGCGGATCTCACGGAGCAGTTTAAGAGCAGCGAAAGCCTGACGCCGGACATGTATTATGAAGGAGTCCTTTCCTCCGCGACGTACAACGGTTCCTATTGGGGGCTTCCCTGGATCGCCAATCCGATGATCGTGTACTACAACAAGGATATGTTCGACGCCTTTGAGGTGCCGTATCCGGAGCCGGACGACGACTGGACCTGGGAGGAATTTTTAGAGGTGTGCAGGAAGTTCAGCGGCAAAGAATACAGAGGCAATACGGTGTACGGGACTGTGGTTGACGGCTGGCCCAACATAGAGACCTTTATCTGGGCGGGCGGCGGAGATATCATCGCGGCGGACGGAGAAACCATCATCTTAAATTCCGACGCGGCGAAGAAGGGTATGGATTACCTTCGTACCATCGTGGCGGAAGGCTTAAGCCCCAGATATGCGGAGGTGGCGAGCCTCGGCGACAATAATGTCTGGTACGAAAAGCAGCGCGTCGCCATGTATTTCGGCGGTATGCAGGACAACTTTGAGAAAAAGGTCGAGGCAATGGCGGAGGACGAAAAATTTGAGATCGGCTATGCGCCCATGCCCGTCTGCGACGACGGCGGCGCGTGGAGCTTCGACTGGACGGCATCCACGGTGATGGCAAAGTCGCTGGAGGGGAACGAACTGGCATATAGGGCGCTGGAGGATGTGACCCGGGCGTTCTTCGAGTGGAAGATCGCGCCTCCGGTAAAAAATTCGCTGGATAATGTGGTAAAGATCAATCCTCAGAAGGCGGACGCGATGGAAACCATCTCCTATACCATGGAGTACGCACGCTCCGCGTACTATATCCCCGAGTGGTCCGATATCAACGATAAGCTCTGGTATAACCTGTATGTGTCCCTGTTAAACGACGCGGAGTTCGATTATAAGGGGAAAATGGATGAAATCCAGGAGTATTCCGAGGGGTTGGTGCGGGATCGCAAGCCGGCCCAATAGAGCGGGAAGAAAGGAAGTCTCATGAACGAAAAACGACAAAGAGCAGGATTTTTGTTTGTGCTGCCGTGGCTGATCGGACTGTGCCTGTTTACGGCGCTTCCCATGCTCGCCGCCGTATATATCGGTATGACGGACTGGGATATCGTGGGAAACGCGTCCTTTGTGGGCCTGAAGAATTATGTGAAGCTGTTTCAGGCGGAGGAATTTGCCAGAAGCCTCTGGGTGACGGTGCGCTACGCGGTGATCGCGGTGCCGTTAATCATTGCCACATCGCTGACGATCGCGGTGCTGGTATCGAAAAACCGCAAGGGGGTAGGAATTTTCCGGGTGATCTATTATATGCCGGCTATTGTCTCGGGCGTGGCCGTAGCTATCGTGTTCAAGTGGATCCTGGACCCGAGCTACGGACTGATCAACGGCGTGCTGTCCTTTTTGCACATCCAAGGGCCGGACTGGCTGTATGATCCCGACTGGGTGCTGCCCTCTTATCTGATTATGGCGATATGGGGAGCAGGCGGCAGTCTTCTGACGTACCTGGCGGCGCTGAAGGATATCCCGGAGGATCTCTACGGGGCGGCGATGATCGACGGGGCCAACGCCTTTCAGAAGGTGAGGTATATCACGGTTCCCTTGATGACGCCGATTATCTTTTACAATCTGGTGCTGGGAATCATCGGGGCCTTCCGGAAGTTTACGGACGCCTATGTGCTGGGAGGCGCGGGTAAGGAAGGAAATTTCTACATGGTGTATCTTTATGAGGAAGCCTTCGGGCATTACCGCATGGGATATGCGACGGCGCTGGCCTGGGTACTGTTTGTGATCATCCTGCTTCTGACCTTTGTGGTGAACTGGACGAAGAAGTACTGGGTGTACAGCGAATAGGCCGGGAGAAAGAGACAGGAGAGTGGAAGATATGAGTGCAGGGAAAGTCAAAGCTTCCGGAACCCACGCGGGGAAGGTAAAGACAGCGTTATGGTATATCGTGGCTGTGGCAGGCTCGTTTATCATGCTGCTGCCCTTTGTGTGGATGATCAGTACAAGCTTTAAGACGGAAAACGAAATCTTTACGGTGCCGATCAGGTGGCTGCCCACCGTCTTTACCGTGGATAATTACATCCGGGCGCTTCAGGTGGTGCCGATCCTGAAATGTATGCTGAATACGGTGCTCATCGCCGTACCCAAGATATTGGGAGAGGTATTTGTGTCCGCGCTGGTGGCCTTCGGCTTTGCCAGATTTCAGTTTAAGGGACGCAATACCATGTTTATGATTATGCTGGCCACCATGATGCTGCCCTATGAGGTGACGATGATCCCGACCTTTATGGCATGGTCGGCCCTGGGATTTGCGGACAGCTATGTGCCGCTGGTGCTTCCGGCCTTCTGCGGGTCGGCGTCCTTTATCTTCTTTCTCCGCATGTATTTTGAGACGGTGCCGCGGGATTACGAGGAGGCGGCCTGGATCGACGGAGCTACGAATATGAAGGTGTTTGGCACGGTATTTCTGCCGTTGGCAAAGCCGGCGCTTATCACCATCTGCCTGTGGTCGTTCATGGGAACCTGGAACGATCTGCTGGGGCAGCTGATCTACATCGACTCGCAGGGGAAATACACGATACAGCTGGCGCTGGCGTCCTTCAGCTCCATGACCGGCGAAACCCTGTGGGGGCCGCTGATGGCGGCATCATTCATGGCGTTAATCCCTGTGCTTGTTCTGCTTCTTTACGCGCAGAAATACTTTATGGAGGGCGTAAAGATGGGCGGCATCAAGGGATAAGCAAAATAAAACCAATCAACTCAATCAAATGGAGGGCATGAAAAATGAAAAAGAAATTACTGGCAATTGGCTTGGCGGCAGTTCTGGCAGCAGGATGTCTGACGGGATGCGGAAACGGTTCCGGCTCCGCATCAAACGGCGGTTGGACGGAGGCGCAGCATTTCACCTATAAGGATATTTCCACCTGGGGAACGATGCAGACTCCTTCCGAGGGCAGCGGCTCGGGCAGCGTCATTGCAACCAACGACGCCGACGGATATACGACGATTCAGGCGGCGGCTGACGGTTGGGGCGGCGTGGAATCCGGATACTTTGAGATCGACCTGGCGAAGGAGCCCATGATACTGGCAAAGATTTTCGAGAATCCCGACGGCTATAAGTGGGGCATGAAGATCGTTCCGGAGAACCCGATCGCGGATCACGAGTGGGGCTGCTACATCATTGACGACAATAATCTGAAATGGAACAAGTATGCCGGCATCGACTTGAGAGAAACCCTTGGAGACGACTTTATCAGCATCTACGGCGAGCAGTGCAAGATCAAGCTGTGGATTTATCCCACCGGCGGACCTGAGGCTGTCGTTTCCGTGTCCGAGATTCTGATAATGAACACAAAATAGTCCGCAGTCATGAATAGGGTGGAAGGGAACTTTCACCCTATTCATATAGGAGTTATCATGAGAAGAATATTAGCGTGTTTTCTGATAATGGCGCTGGCAGCGGCTCTTGTTTCCTGCGGCTCCGGCGCGCCGGAGGAAGGCGGGGCGGCGACAGGGCAAAAGGAAGTGCCGCGGATCGCGCGGTATGAAAAGAAGCTTCCCGACGGATACAAACAGTTTGATTACAGGGCTGCTGCCCTTTCCTATGACAGTCTTGTATTCGGCGGACGGTCTGAGGGAGCGTATCTCCCGCTTTTGTGGGAGGATAAAACGCACGATACCTTTGGATTTGCAGCCTATGTGGGAGACGGACGGACAGGGACGGACGGGGCGCAGGAGGCGGTTGCCGCGGTTGCGGCGGTTTTGAGCGCTTCCCTTTTGGGAGAGGATAAGAGTAATCAAAACGGCGTCGATTATGTGGCGCAGCTCCACGGATATTTTTCCGAGCGGGAAAAGGTGGTGTTAAACAATCCGGGCGGTAGCAGCGAGGGCGCTTCCATGTGGTATATGCTGTATCCGACGGTCCTTTTTACGCATGTTTCGATTCTGTATCCGGAGGAGGAACTGATCAGGAAGGACACGCTTGACGTGGTGGAGAGCTGGTACAAGGCTTACCTGGTGATGCGGGAGGAGAATAACTTTGCGCATACCGGCTTTGACTTTCAAAGGATGCAGCCCTACGACAACGGTATCTGGGAGGAACCGGACTGTGCGGCGGGAATCGCGGTGCTGATGCAGGCAGGGTACGAGCTGACGGGCCGGGAAGAGTATCGGGAGGCGGTGTACGGCTGTCTGGATTATCTGGGAGACTTTTTCGGAAGTCCGCTGTACGAGGTGCTTCTGTACTTTGCGCCGTCGCTTGCGGCGAGAATGAACGCGCAGCAGGGAACGAACTACGACATGGACGATCTGCTGGCGGACGTATTTAACGGCAGCTCCATTCCCAGGGGAGGCTGGGGCTCCATCGTTGGCATCTGGGGAGATTACTGTATGAACGGGCTGTTCGGCAGCACGACGGACGGCGGAGGATATGCCTTTTCCATGAATACCTTTGCGGGGGGCTACGCTCTGTCCGGAGTGGCAAAATATGACACCAGATACGCCGCCGCCATGGGGGTCTGGTATCTGAACGCGGCCGGCGCGGCGCGCTACTTTTTCCCGGGCGAGACGGCGGAGGAGAATCAGTCCGGGGCGGAGAACGGCAGGCTTGCGGAATTTATAGAGCTGTCGAATCACGGGGTTCCCTACGAGGGAATCAGGATGAGCAGTAATTCCCGGACGCCCTGGGTAGGCGGAGACCCTACGGTGTACGGCTGGGCGGAGACGGATCTGTCCCTTTACAGCGGCGCGCACACGGGAATGTTTGCCGCCGCGGCGGAGCCGACGGATGTGGAGGGGATTCTGAAGATTGACTGTAACGCGGCAGAGCCGGGAACGGATCACTGCGGAACCTATCTTCTGTATAATCCGTATGAGGAAGCAAAGCGTGTGACCTATGAGCTGCCGGAGGGCAGGTGGGATCTGTTTGACAGCGTGCCGAAGCGTCTGACGGCGGAGGACGCGGAAGGCAGTGTACAGCTTACGCTGCAGCCGGGAGAGGCGGCGGTGATCGTCGAGGTGCCCGCGGGAACCGAAATCGTCCACAGGGACGGCAGATACACCGCGGGCGGAGTGTGGATCGCCTCCGACACGGTGACGGCGGCAATCGTGGGACTTGAGAATAACGAATCCGTGCGGGGAAAGGTGAAGCTGGACGTCAGAGTGATCTGTACGGACGAAGAAAACGCTCCGAAGGAGATTGTGCTTGAGATCGACGGAAAGGAAACGGTTTTCGGGGCAAAGGACGCGATAAGCTTCCGGACGGGAGATTATTCCGCCGGCAGCAAGACGGTGACCGTCACCGTGCGGATGGAGGACGGGAAGACGGATCAGGCAAGTATCAGACTGAACTTTAAGGAATAGGTGGAGACAAATATGACGAGAGAACTCGCAAACCCTGTGCTTACCGCAGCGGCTGTGAGACCGTCTCAGGATTTCCTCAAGGTGGACGGGATCTTCAACTGCGGGGCTGCGAAGCTGGGAGAAGAATATATTCTCCTGTGCAGAGTGGCGGAATCGTGTATCGAAAAGGAGGAGGGCAGCATCTGCGTTCCGGTATATGACGACAGAGAGGACTGCATAAAGAAGGTAACCGTCAAAAAGGAAGAGATCGGGCAAAACCGCTATGACACCAGCGACTCTCGGATGATCTTCAGGCGCAATGAGAGCGGCATCAAAAAAATAAAGTACCTGACTTCCCTGTCCCATCTGCGGATTGCCCGCAGCAGGGACGGCGTTCACTTTACCGTGGATCCCGGTCCTGCGCTTTCCTTGCAGGGAAGGTATGAAAGGTGGGGCATGGAGGATCCGAGGATCACTTACCTGGAGGACGAGGGAAGGTATTGTATCACTTATACCGCGGTTTCCGATCTGGGAGCCATGCCTGCCCTGCTGATTACGGGAGATTTTGCGGAATTTGAACGGGTAGGGGCCATTTTCCCTCCGGAAAATAAGGATGTGGTCATTTTCCCGAAAAAGATAGGCGGATTGTATTATGCCTGCCACAGACCGGTGCCCTATGAGATCGGGACGCCGGATATCTGGATTTCTTCTTCTCCGGATCTGATCCATTGGGGCCGTCACAGGCATGTGTGCGGCGTCTGCGAAAAGGGCTGGGAAAACGGGCGCGTCGGAAGCGGTGTGCCGCCGATTGCCACGCCGAAGGGCTGGCTTCATATTTACCACGGAGCGGACGCAGATAACCGATACTGTCTGGGCCTGATGCTGACAGATTTAAACCGCCCCTGGGAGATTCTGGCGAAGGCGGAGAAGCCCGTGCTGGAGCCTGAGGCAGACTATGAAAAGGAAGGCTTTTTCGGCGGCGTGGTGTTTGCCTGCGGATGCGTGCGGGAGGATTCTCTGCTGAAGCTTTACTATGGGGCGGCGGACGATAAGATTGCCCGGGCGGACATCTCGCTGGAGGAGGTTTATCGGTTCTTAGGGGTAGAACAGTAGACGGACTGTCGCTGATTCATTGGTACAGCATCGCAGAAAAAGCCTGCGATATGGGAGGTATAAAAGTGAAATCAATATGGGAATTACTGGAGGAACACAGGGCGCAGGCCGGAGAAAAAAGGGCCGCGCGGCTGACGTTTCAGGGCGTGGAAGGCTTTGACGTGTACAATCCGACGGCTCCCTTCTTCTATCAGGGGAAGCGGATTCTGTGCGCGCGGGTGGAAAAGCGGGACAGCGAAGCGTCTCAGGCGGTCTTTTTTGAAGAGACCGGAGAAAATATCTACCGCGTGCTGGAGGGCTGGAGGCGGTATGAACTGCAGGACCCCAGCATCGCCAGGGTGTGCGGACGCTATGTGCTGGGAGGGACGGAGGTGTTTGAACGTCCCGGTGAGCCCGGACGACTCTGCTGGCACACATCCTTTTATTACGGCGGGGATTTGGAGCATCTGGAAAAGCTGGCGGACGGCCCCGACGGCATGAAGGATGTGAGACTGGTGGAGCTTGCGGACAAAAGAATCGGTATCTTTACGAGACCGCAGGGCGAAAAAGGCGGCAGGGGTAAAATAGGTTTTACGGCGGTGGAGGATTTTTCACAGGTAACTGCCGCAAAAATGGAGGAAGCCCCTCTTTTGGAGCTGTTTGGCGCGGAGGAGTGGGGAGGCGTAAACGAAGCCGTTTTACTGCAGGACGGACGGATCGGAGTACTGGGGCATATCGCCTGCTTTGAGCCGGAAAATGTGAGGCACTATTTCCCGATGGCCTTTTTGTTTGACCCGGCGGACAGGACATATTCAGGCCTCAAAATTCTGGCCGAGAGAAAAGAATTTCTGCCCGGCCCCAGCAAGAGGCCGGATCTGGAGGACGTTCTGTTCAGCGGAGGACTTCTGCGGGACGGGGACAAATCTCTCTTATATGTGGGAGTCTCCGACTGTGAAGTGCAAAATATTGTTGTCTCCGATCCGTTTGAGGGTGTATAATAAATGAATAAAGCAAAATGGTATGAAGGTACTGTGTTTTATGAGATATATGTACCGTCTTTCTGCGACGGAAACGGCGACGGGAAGGGAGACCTTAAGGGTGTGATCTCCAGGCTTGCCTACCTGAAGGATCTGGGCGTCGGCGGAATATGGCTGACGCCGTTTTACCCGTCCCCGGGAGCGGATAACGGGTATGATATCAGCAACTATCGGAAGGTACATCCGGAGTACGGCAGCCTGGAGGATTTTGACGAGCTGCTGTGCCGGGCGCATGAAGCGGGGATCCGGGTGATCATCGATATGGTGCTGAACCATACGTCCGACCGGCATCCCTGGTTTCAGGAGAGCAGAAAGGCCGCAGATAATTCGTACCGGGATTATTATCTGTGGGAAAGAGAGATTCCCAACAACTGGGAATCTTTTTTTGACGGAAGCGCGTGGCAGTACGACGGGGAGGCCGGGGCTTACTATTACCATGCGTTCTCGAAGGAGCAGGTCTGCCTGAACTGGTCGAACGGCCGTGTGCGGCAGGAGTGCCGGGATATCCTGCGGTTCTGGCTGGACCGGGGAGTAGACGGCTTCCGGCTGGACGTCATCAACTTTCTCAAGACAGACCGGGCGGCATTTGCGAAGGACAATCCGCTGAAAGAGGGAAAGCTGCTCCACCTGTATGACAAAAATCAAAACGGGATCTACGGGGCGGTCCGGGAGCTCTCGGAGCTGGTTCACAGCTATCCGGACAAGTATCTGCTGGGAGAGATCGGAGAGGACGATCCGGAGCTGATCCGTTCCTATGTGGGTCCGGGGCTTCTGGATTCCGCCTTTCAGTTTAATCTCGGCAGCATGGAGAAGCTGGACGCGGTATACATGGCGGAGCAGATCCTTGTGATGGAGCGGGAAGATGTATTCCCGACGCTTTTTTTCAGTTCCCACGATATGAAACGCCATTTTAACCGTCTCTGCGGCAGGGATACGGTGAAGGCGCATCTTCTGGCAGTGTTTCTGCTCACGGCGCGGGGGATTCCCTTTCTGTATCAGGGGGAGGAAATCCCGGCGGAGGATGTGAAGGTGGAAGAGCCGGCGGATCTGCGGGATGTACAGGGCAGATACGCTTACGAAAAAAAGCTGCGGGAGGGAGCGGGGGAGGAAGAGGCCTTTCTCTATGCCAGACAGCGCTCCAGAGACTATTCCCGTGGTATGATAGACTGGCGGTTTGCACAGGGGAAAGAGGACGCGCCCCTTTTATCCGCCTATCGGCAGCTGACGCGGCTTCGGAAAAGCTGTCCGGCTTTGGAAAGCGGACGGTATGAGGAGGTTTCCGCGGCGGACGGCAGACTGTATTACCGGCGGGCCGGGGAAGGCCGAAGGATAGGGGTAGTCTTAAACTTTCAGGGTGCGGAGCCTGAAAGCTCCGACCGGGCCGCGGCGCTTTATGAGGTGCGGGACGCCGCCGGACGGCTTAGAGGACAGGTAAGGTACGAGTAAATGAGGTAGGAGGAAGGTTCATTGAAGAAGGTTTCTATGCAGGATATCGCGACGCAGCTCGGGATCTCCAAGATGACGGTTTCAAAATGCTTCAAGAACAGCGAGGATATTTCGGAGGATACCAAGCAGACCATTCTCAGGACAGCCAGGGAGATGGGCTACGAATATAAAAGACGGATCAAATACCGGATTGCCGTGCTGTTTTCGGAAGTATATTTTGAGCCGAACGAGAAATTTTACAATGGACTGTATAAGCGGCTTCAGGAGCTGGAATGGGTCAACAGCATGAAGCTTTCCCTGTTTTATGTGAGCAGAGAGGACGAGAGGAATCATGTGATGAACAAAGGCGTGGAGGACAATGACGCCATCATGCTGATGGGACAGTTCTCCAAAAAATATGTCCTGTACCTGCTGGGCAAGGGGAAGCCTGTGGTCTGTCTTGATTTCGGATACCGCGGCGTGGAGGCCGATTCGGTGATCTCCGACAGCTTTCAGGCCAGCTATAACCTGACTTCCCATATGATCGAGATGGGACACCGGAAAATTGCCTTCGTGGGGAACCTGAACTATACAAACAGCGTGAATGACCGATATCTGGGGTATTATAAGGCGCTGCTGGAGGAAGGAATCGACATGACGCCCCGGTATCGGATCGACGACAGGGACGAACGCGGGATTCTGGATCGCTTTGAACTGCCGGAGGATATGCCCACGGCCTTTGTGTGCAATAACGATCATGCCGCCTATCTGCTGATACGACAGTTGAAAAAAGAGGGCTTCCGGGTGCCGGAGGAGGTCAGCGTGGCCGGGTTTGACGATGTGCTGTACTCTGAGATTTCCGACCCGCCCATCACGTCGGTTCATGTGCAGAGGAGATTTATGGCGGAACAGGCCGTGCTGCTTATGAAGCGGAGGTTCCAGCAGCCTGACGCCAGACCCAGGACGATAACGATCGACTGCTCCATCAGATACAGGGAATCTATATTCCCTATTGACAAAAGCAATTAGGAAAGCTATACTTTACATTAAGTTAGCGGCTACTAACGACAGGTAGCCGCTTTTCCAGAATATAGGGTTAGTAAAAACTAACCAGCACAGAGCGGAGGTACTCCTATGGTTAAGATTGTAATGGGCGTGGAAGGAATGGCATGCGGTATGTGTGAGGCACACATCAATGAAGCGGTGAGGAACGCATTCCGGGTGAAAAAGGTGACAAGCTCGCATACGAAGAAGCAGACCGTCATTCTTGCGGAGCAGGATATCCCGGAGCAGGAGCTGAAGGATACGGTGGCGAAAGCAGGCTATGACGTCGTATCGGTAAGCAGCGAGGCTTATGAGAAAAGGGGTTTTTTGTCTGTATTCGGGAAATGACAGAGACGTAAGACTTGCGGGATGAAAACAGTTTTTGCTAACCGAAGGGTCGTGCTGAGAAAGGGTTGAAGCCGGCGATAGAAACAAACCGGCAGCGAATGGCAGCTGTAAAGTCCCACTGCCTAAAAGGAGCGGATAAAGCCATGACAATACACGAATTTGGAAAAGAAAATGCGGAGAGTATCCTTCTGATTCATCCGTCTGCCGTAAGATGGGATTACTTTGAGTCTGTGATCCCGCTTCTGGAGAAGAAATACCATTTGATCGTACCGGCGCTGCCGGGTTACGACCTGGAGGATGAGGGTGATTTTACAAGCGTGGAGCAGATAGCGGCTGAACTGAACGCATGGCTTCAAAAAAACGGATATGAGAGGCTGTATGCGGTTTACGGATGCTCTATGGGAGGCTCCGTTGCGTTGATGGTCGCTCTTGGGAACGCGGTTCGGATTGACCGTTGCATCATGGATGGCGGCATCACGCCATATCAGCTCCCGTGGATTGTTACCAGACTGATTGCAGTCAGGGATTTTACCATGGTGATGCTTGGAAGATGGGGAGGCGTGAAGCTCCTGAAGAAAGTATTTTCCACGGATGATTATTCGGAAGAAGAGATCAGGTATGTGGCGGATGTCCTGAAGCACAGCAGCAGGAAAACCTTATGGCGGACATTTGATTCCTGCAATAATTATAAGGTTCCAAATCCGATTCCGAGGATATCCGCAAAAATCCATTACTGGTATGCGGACGGGGAAGAAAAGGAAAGGGCATGGGACATCAGATACATGAGGGAGAGGTTTCCGGATACAGAGTTTCGGATTTTGCCGAAGCTGGGTCACGCGGGGCTGGCTTTGCGGAAACCGGAGCTGTTTGCGGATATGATGGAGGCGTGAATGGAAATAAAAAAGTTTGGCAATCCGGAGGGGAAAACGGTGATGCTCCTGCACGGAAACTTGATGTGCTGGAGGCAGTTTGAAGATGTGATTCCGCTTTTGGAAAAGGAATACCTTGTTTTTGCGGTCAGCTTTGACGGGTTTGACGGTACGGGAAAAACGACATACACAACCGCCGGGAACCAAGCGGAGCAGCTGGCAGAATACATATCCGAAAACTGTGGCGGCAGGCTGGATATGCTGTTTGCGGAATCCCTTGGATGCGGGCCTGCCGTACTGCTGAGCGCGATAGACAGGGTGGATATTTGCCATATGATTTTAAGCGGCCCTGAGTACCTGGACTATGGCGTATTCAACGGACTGTTGCTGAAAGTTATGCCCCAAAAGCAATATAAGACGGCAAAGGAGAAGACCATGCCGGCATGGGCGATGAAGTTCATGGGGCAGACGGAAGAGGGGTTTAAGCTGATGATGAGCAGGATTCCCGACAACATCAGCCTGGAATCCATACATGCGACATGGGAAGTAGGATTAAACCTGTATAGAACCGAGATTCCCGTCAGACCGGAAGCAAAGGTGGCATGCTGGTATGGTGAAAAGGAAGGTCATATGAAAAAAGCGATTGAAAAGCTGAAAGCGGCGTATCCCCGGCTGACCGTCCGATGCTTTCAGGGATACGGACATGGAGATATTATAAATCATCCGCAACAGCTTGCGGATGAAATGGTTCGTCTTATGAATCAGTAAAGAAACGCAACCATGGCGCTGCTGTTAAAGAGGAGGATGAATACGGTTGTCTATATTCCCGTGGCGGCGGTCATTGCAAAGCTTGCGGTTATGATCTGAAAAACAGAGGAGAAAGAGGAGCAGATATTATGACGAGTGAGGAATACAAAAAGCTGTCGCTGAAGGAATTTGACCGGGCAGCGGCTAAATTTGATGACAATGACCCAAGCGTTTACAATTTGTGCCGCAAAGATTATCCGGATGTAGTGGCGGAAGTGGCGAAGGAGCCGTTTTTGGATCTGCTGGATGCCGGCTGCGGAACAGGGGCGATGCTGTGCATGTTTCAGAAAGATTATCCGGATAAAAATTACACCGGCGTGGATCTGTCGGAAAAAATGATAGAGGTGGCAAGGGCAAAGCATAGGAAGGAAATACGTTTTGTTGCGGGGGACTGCGAGAATCTGCCTTTCCCGGACAACAGCTTTGATGTGGTCACCTGTTCCATGAGTTTCCATCATTACCCGAATCCGGAGCAGTTCTTCAGAAGCCTGCGGCGGGTGCTGCGCCCGGGAGGAAGGCTGATTCTTCGGGATATGGCCGCAAACAGCAGCCTGGTGATGTGGCTTGTCAATCATATTGAGATGCCGGTGCTCAATAAAATCCTGCGCAAAGGGGATGTTCATGCTTACACAAGAACGGATATACAGAGGCTTTGCGATGCAAGCGGCCTGAAGCTGGAACGGTATGAGGTAAGAAAAGGCTTCCGCCTGCACTGCGTAGTCAGGAAGCCGGGCTGAGTTTTGCGCAGATTAAATGGGAAAAGGAAAGAAAGCACAGCGGAGGAGGTAAAACGGATATGAAGGTGACTTTGATTTTATCATTGACGCTCATGGCATTGTTCTTTCTCCTGCTATGGGCGGCGGTTGCGCTGGTGCAGTCAAAAAAGCTTTTCGGCACTGCGCCAAAGGATATACAGGCGGCTGTTCTGGAGCATGAGGAACGCTTTCCGGGAGCAAGGCTGCTGGGGTGGGCGATCCTGATTATGGATGTGCTTGCGTTCCTGTTTGTATTTGTTTACGCAGGATGGGACGGTATCAGGAGCGGTTACGGTCTTTGGCAGTTTGCGGCAAGATTCCTTATCATGCTGTATCTGTTGAAAGCGTTTGATATCATTTTCTTTGACTGGTTCCTGCTCACAAAGTCCCGTTTCTTCCAGCATTATTATCCCGAGACGGAAGGGTGCGCGGGGTACCGGCAGTTTGGATTTAACCGGAAGGAACAGCTTACGAAGATCATACTGTTTCCGTTTGTGGCTTTGCTGCTGGCCTGGATCTGCACGCTTTTGTAACGGTTCAGGACAGATCGGAGCGTTTGGTGCGGAGAACGTAAGAATAGGATTCGATAGTACAGGCTTTGAAAAACAGGGAAATTGAGGTGGAGCAGATGAGCATGGGTATTATCATTGCGGAAGCGGTGATATTCAGTATTTTATTCACGGTTATGGGTTTTGTGACAACCGGGAAGAAATCCAAACTGCAGGTACATAACTATCCGCCTGAAATACAGGAAGAATATTTTAAGACGCATGAGCGGATAGCGGTACAGCCGTTAAGCGGCAGGGTAATTGCCCTAAAATCAGTGGGGATTCTGATTTTCACGGGAATCCTTGCGGTATGCGCCTATGTGGCAGGCGCGGAGACGTTCGCGGAAGGTTTCGGTCTCGCGTTCGGGTTGATGGCCTGGATCGGCGCGTATGACACGTTCTTTTTGGACTGGGTGCTTTTTGCCAATATGAAACGCTTCCGGCTGGAGGGGACGGAACACATGGATCAGGAATACCGGCAAAAGTGGTTCCATGTGAAAGGGATGCTGTTTCCTGGCATTGTTTTTGCTCTGATCCCGGCTGTATTGGTTGGAGCTATTGTTTCATTTTTGCCAAAGTAGAAACACGGCAATGGAACATTGCTGTTTCGGGGCAGGCAAAGCGGTTATTGTGATTATGGGCGGGGAGAAAAGCACCGGATCTGGTATAGGTTCCGGTAGATTTTGAGGAGAGGGCAGGCAGGAGAAGGGAGTGCAGGAAAGCATGGAAACAAAAGAACATCAGCATCTTAAGGGCGATGAATCAGCCTGCCGGTTTTCGGAGGAATTAAGCAAATTTCAAAACGCGCATCCATACAAAAATACAAAAGTGGACGGCGTATCGGTAGACTATTTATTATGCGGCAATGAATGCAGCCGTGTCACGCTAATATATCTTGTGGGCGGGACGGGATTTTCCGTTGTGTGGTTCAACCATATGAAACGCATGGAGAAGGACTATCGGATATTGACCTTTGATTATCCCATGGAAATAAACGATATGGAACAGCTGGCGGATTTTTGCGTGAAGCTGATCGGTCATCTGAAATCAGAAATCCCGTCTTTCTGGGCGCGTCGTTGGGCGGAATATTGGCGCAGCTTATTATGAGGAAATACCCCGATCAGGGATCAGGCTTTGGCCTTTATTCTACCTGCAGCCTGGCGGAGAAGAGCCTGAAGGGATTAAAAAAACAGTATTCCTCATACAACGTCCTGCTTGCGCTGATGAAGGTTCTGCCGTACAGCTGGATCCGTAAAACGCTGATTGCCACGTCAAAGAAAATGGTCGGATTGGAGAACGAAGCGCAGGAAGACCGAAAATACATGGAGGACTTTTTTACATGGGTATATGAAAACTATACGAAGGAGCTTGACATTCATATGACTTCGCTTATGGTGAGCCTTGCGGGGATAAATCCGATTACAGGCGAGGAATATCGGAGGATGGACAAAAACGCGCTGCTTGTCCTTCCCACTGACGATAAGGCTTTTCCGGAGGAAGCGCAAAGGGAACTGATCCGTTGTCTGCCGAATGGGATGATTGCGAGAGTGAGTGGAGGGCATACCGCCGTGCTGTATAAAGTGGATAGCTTTGTGGAGAGTACACGGAGATTTCTTGAAACGGTCAGCGGCTTATCTTAAGGGTGAGGATTAGCCGCTTTTAGCGGAAAGAGATGCCGTAAGCATGGGAAAGAGGAAACGAGGAGGATTTACATGAATATTTTAGAAATCAGCAATCTGAAGAAAAGCTATCATGATCTCACTGCCGTGAACGGCATAAATCTTGCTGTCGGGGCCGGAGAAATTCACGGGATTCTGGGGCCGAACGGCGCCGGTAAATCGACCACGATGAACTGCATCTTGGGGCTTCTTCCCTATGAAGGTAAAATTACCTTTGCCGGCGGTAAAAGCATTAAGGAATGGAATAAAAATGTAGGTTATGTCCCGCAGGATCTGGCAATTTACCCTGAGCTCACGCCAACGGAAAACATTCGGTTCTTTTGCGCTCTTTACGGGTTCAAGGGCGGGGAGCTGAAAGAAAGAGTTGCAAAGGCTTTGGATTTTGTAGGGCTTACCGATGTGAAGGACAAAAAAGCGGGTGAGTTTTCGGGCGGTATGAAACGCAGGCTTAATATGGCGTGCGGAATCGCACACTCGCCAAAGCTTATTATCATGGACGAGCCGACTGTCGGTATTGACCCGCAGTCCCGCAACCGCATTATGGAAAATGTCAGGGAGCTGAACCGTCAGGGTGCGACTGTCCTTTACACGACGCATTATATGCCGGAGGTAGAGGAAATTTGCTCCAGAATCACGGTCATAGATCACGGGAGCATCGTTGCGGAAGGAACAAAAGACGAAATCATGCATAAGGCTGGCATGAGCGATGCCTCTATGGAGCAGATTTTCTTACAGCTTACAGGCACGGAGCTCAGAGACTAAGGAGGACAATATGGGTGTAATTCTATGCAAAGAGCTGAAAAAATATTTCAGCAATAAAGTAAATATCCTTTTTCTTTTTCTGCTGCCGGTTCTTTTTGTCACCTTTTTCTCTTTTGCTCTGGAGAATTACATAGACAGCGATTATGACACCTTTGAGGATGGAAAAATATTTTATTACACGGAAGATGCCGATGCCGGACATCTGGAAAAATTCGCAGAGATATCAGAGAAAATTACTTCTTCCACGGGAGTTGCTTTTGAGGAAGTAAGCGACTTTGAAGCTGCAAAAAAGGATGTTGAACAGAGCAAGGCGTTTGCCGTGATCCGTATCACGGCGGGCGGCTTTGACTATTTCCGTTCGGAATTTAATGAGCCTGTCGGCGGGGAAATTATCCGCAGTATGTTTCTGCGGTTATCCGACAGCTATGAAAATCCATCAGATGAAGTTATCATAATGGAAAACAATAGGAACCTCAAAAAGACCACCTCAAAGATTTACTATACCTTTGCGGCGGCTGCCTTTCTCATCCTGTTTATGGCATTCCTCACCTCGATGAGCCTCATTGAAGAAAAGGAGCTTGGGACCGATATCCGTATCCGTATTTCCAAGATTGGCAGCGGCGGCGTCCTGCTTGCAAAAGCGTTTGTATCAATCTGCGGAGGAATAGCGGAAATTATCATTATCTATCTGTACTCCCACTTTGTGATCGGCGTGGAATGGGGCGGAAATCTTCCGCTGATTTTCCTGGTTTTACTGCTTTTGATCGTATTTTCAACCTCCTTAGGGATCATGATCGGAACCTTCTGTAAAAGCAAAACCGTCGCACAGGAAACCTCGCTGGTGGCGGGGTTGATGTGCGGTTATCTCGGCGGTTCCATTACGCCGGCTTATCTGATGGAAAATATGCCGGTTCTGTGTCATGTGATAAAGCTGAGTCCGCTTTACTGGACAAATAAAGCGCTGATCAGCCTGTATAATGACATTGTTGACAAGAACACGGCATACAGCGCCGCCGTGCTTGTGGCGCTGTCAGTGATATGCATCGCAGCTACGCTGAAAAAGAACAGGGAGGTGCGTCATGCTTAATATTTTCAGGAATACGTCAATCTATCTGCTGCGTGACAAGGAGTTTGTAAAGTTTATCACAATCATGCCGACCGTACTGTTTCTTTTGATGACGGTGCTTCTGCCCTATTCTGACGAACACAATATCGGCGTTGTGAACAGGCTCGGCGGGGAAGGAGAAAAGTATCTTTCCGCGCTCCGCGCGGTGGAGGGCTATCAGGTTTTTGAATATGAGGAGGATGAAATTCAGTCAAAGCTTGTAGGCGGCAATGTTGAAATGGCGGTTATTCTGGATGAGGCAATTCTTATCACAACGCTTTCCGAGAGCGAAATATACGGCTCGGTGGAGCTGCTGCTACAAAACGTGGGGGAAGACAGCCCTGCGTCGGAGGTCAGCATCAACGAAGTTCCGAAGAAAACGCTCTCGGTGAAAAACATACTTCCCTTTATGCTGTTTAAGACGCTGACAGCCTCCTCGCTGGTAGGGGCGCTGCTCATTAACGAAAAGAAGAACCGCATCCGTGACAGAATCCTTTTAAGCGGCGTCGGAACAGGGAAATATATCCTCGGGGTTTCAGGCGCGTATCTGTTTTTTTCCTGCCTTGGTTCAACCATATTCTTTTTCATTGCACAGATTGCGCGTTTTGATTTCGGACTGAAAAATGACTTTGGGTTTCTGTTGATGCTGTTTTTCACAAATCTTCTCAGTGTCAGTATCATGGTGTTTGCATCCTCCATGCTCAAAGAAGAGGAAAGCCTGTGGATTGTGGGAAGCGCGGTTCTTATGCCGATGGGACTTTTGTCCGGCGTTTTGTTCCCGTACGACACAATGCCTAAAGCCATGAAAATAGCTGCAGATTTCTGCCCGCAGCGCTGGATTGCGGCAGGCATAGAACGGATGCAGCAGACGGGAAGCATTCTGTCCGCCTATCCCCAAATGCTGACGGTAACAGGCTTGGCGGTAATCTTCATGGCCTGCGGTATTTTGATTTCCGGGCGAAAGTCTGGGAAGGGATATGCTTAAAAGCGCGCCCGTCGTTATCCCGGACATGATCTGCTTATGACAGGTGATGTAATGAGCGCAGAGGAAAATGAAGCGGCTGCGAAGCAGGCGGTAAAGCGATGAAGGCGCGGGTTTGCGAGTTAAGATGATATAATAAAAGGGGAGTAGGAGGATTATGGGATGAGATCAGGAAGAAAGGAAAGGCATGAAAAAATCAGGAACGCCTATAAGAGCCTCGGCGGCGAGGCAACCTTTTATGACGGGATGATCACCTGTTCCACGCTGCCGGGGAAAGCCATCTGCAGGCTGGTGTGGAACATGGATAAGAAGAAAAATGACCGTTATCTGCAGATGGCGCTCTCCGGCATCCCGGAGGGCTTTTCCGGCCGGATGCTGGAGGTGCCGGTGGGGACAGGCGTGCTGACCATGCCGGTGTATGAGACGCTTGGCGGCGCGGACATCACCTGTTTAGACTACTCTGCGGACATGATGGAGCGGGCAGAGCGGCAGGCTCAAAAGAGGGGGCTTAAGAATGTCCGTTTCTTACAGGGAGATATCGGGAAGCTGCCCTTTGAAGACGGCAGTTTTGACCTTGTGCTGTCCCTGAACGGGTTTCACGCTTTTCCTGATAAAGAGGCGGCGTACAGCGAGGTATTCCGCGTCCTGAAGCCGGGCGGGATCTTCTGCGGCTGCTTTTATGTGAAAGGCGAGAACCGGCGGACGGACTGGTTCATTGAGAAATTATATACGCCAAAAGGATTCTTTACGCCGCCATACGAGACCGTGGAGAGTCTGAAAGGGCGTCTGAAATCTATGTACCGGAAAGCGGAAGTTAAATCCGTGGAGGGCATGGCGGTTTTCCGGTGCAGAAAGGGAAAGGCGGATGTTTCCGGTTGAAAATAAATCGGAAGAAGAAATTGCGGAAATCGGCAGGAAGAGGAGAAGCAGCTTATGGAAAAGAAGAAACACCTTCCGATGATGGGAGTGGGGCCGGTTTATGTTGCAGTGATTATTGCCGTCACTGTAATCGCGGTGATCGTGGGAAGAAGTGCGGCATTTGAAAAAGGCAGGGTTCCATCCCTGAAAATCCCGCTGCTCATCATGGGGATTCTGCTGATCCTGTTGGGAGTGTATCTATGGGCGGGGGCGATGTTCCGGTCAAAGATAGACAGTCATATTGCGGAGAACAGGCTGGCAACCACCGGTGTTTATGAACTGGTGAGAAATCCGATCTATTCGGCTTTCCTGTTTTTGTGTACGGGTGCGCTTATGATTGCGGGGAACGTGTTTTTTCTGCCTTTGTTCTTCTTTTATTGGATATTTATGACGGTATTGATGAAATGCACGGAGGAGCGGTGGCTTAAGAATCTGTATGGCAGGGAATATGAGGAATACTGTAATAAGGTGAACCGGTGTATCCCATGGCCATTGAAATAATCAGGTAATTTTGGAGGACAGCTATGAAATTTTTTGAATTTGGGAAAGAACACGAGAAGCTCATGGTAATGCTGCATGGCGGCGGAGTAAGCTACCTTGGGGCGGTTCCGGTAGCTGAATGCGTGGCGAAAAAATTCCACGTTGTGCTGGTGGCTTACGACGGATTTAACCCGTCCGAGCCGGAGAAGGAATTTACTTCCGTTATGGATGAGGCGGAGCAGATTGCAGAGTATGTCCTGAAAAATTATGATGGGAAGATTGATGTGCTTTACGGGGTATCCTACGGCTGCCGCGTCCTCAATGAAGTGCTGCGGGATAAACGGCTGACAATCACCACAACGATTGCGGACGGTTTCTCCACGCACGAGTATCCGGACATCAAAAGCGAGTGGGGAAAAGATCTGTACTGCTTTTTCTTTACGGGATTTTTTTATGCTGTCATGGGGCGCGCGGGGAAACGGCGCAAGAAATTTATTGCTAAAATTACCGGAAGGACTTACGAGGAAGCCGAGCGGATCATCTATACCAAAGCCACATGGAACAGCTGGCGCAACCAGGACCGCTGCCTGATTGGACATAAAACGGATTATGAAGCATTCAAAAATACGGATATGTACATATGGTACGGCATCGACAGCACGGTGGAGCGCAGACTTGCAAAGAATATAAAGCAGCTTCAGGACGCAGGGTATCAATTCACGCTCAAAATATTTAAGGATGTGGGGCATGGCGGGCTTGCGGGCGAGCAGCCTGACCGCTTTCTTGAAGAAGTGGAAAATGCACACGCACATTCGCTGAAAAAGGCGAAGAAAGCAGCGGAGCGCACGGATTTATGGTAAAGGAGCTAAAGTGATATGGTTTTTGCTTTGCAGCTATTCATTTATCTGGTATTTTTCACAGCCTGCATAAAGCTGCTGGTCTTAAATGATCCGGTGAGAGGAATTTTCTTTTATCCGAAGCCGGTACAGCGGCGGGTTTTTGAAATGGGACTGACAACAGAGAAGGAAGCGAAAAGACGCAAGAGGATATTTTTTACCGTGCTTGTTTTGGGGATTGTGATCCTGCCGGTGATATTGATCGGATGCTGGAGCGGCATTTCCGATTTTAGGACTGCGTTTCTCCGTGCGGTTATTTTCCTTGAGGTAATGAATTGGTATGACGGCATCGTGGTGGATGAAATATGGGTGAGGTTTGACAAATTCTGGGTAATAAAGGGCACAGAAGGGATGTCCCATGTAAAGAATCTGAAGTTTGTTTTAACGGAAAGGCTCATAATGACGGTTGTCTATCTTCCCGTGGCGGCGGTGATTGCAAAACTTGCGGTTATGATCTGAAAATTTACAAAGTCCCGTTTCTTCTGGCTTATACCGTTTCCTTTTGTGGCGTTATAGCGGGGTGGACCTGTATGCTTTTTTAGAAAACAGGGAAATCGAGGTGGAACAGATGCGGTGTTTTTGTAATGTGATAAGGCGGGCGGAGAATGAAATATACGGATTTTAGCGTGAAAACACACGGCTTTGCAGGGCATATGGCGGAACCGGAAGGCGGGGCAGACAAAGCGGTTATTGTGATCATGGGCGGGGAGAAAAGCATCCTTCCGGGAATCCGGATTGCGGAGCGTTTTGCGGAGTTTGGAATCTGCGGGCTGTCCGTATCACTGTTCGGGGCGGAGGGGCTGCCGGACGGTCCGGACCGGATCCCCCTTGAACTGTTTGAAAATGCGGTCAGATTCCTTGCGGAGAAAAAAGGCATAAAATCCGTCAGTACCTATGGCGTGTCTATGGGTTCCCTGTTTGCGGCTCTGATCGCGGAGTACATCGGAGGGGTTGAAAATGTGATCATGGTGTCGCCGTCCCATGTGCCATTTGAGGGGACGCCGGACAAAAAGCATATGACCGGGCATTCCCTTGTGACCTGGCGTGGAAAGGAGCTGCCTTTTGTCAATGCGGATTTTACGAAATACAAAGCGATGAAATATTACCGTGACGGCCGCACGGGGTATAAAGTTACGGGGATGTGGAGGTCTTACCGGGATGCCTACGAGGATGAAGCGCGGGAAACGGCAGCGGATATCCATATAGAAAATCTGAATGCCCGGATTCTGCTTCTGGCGGGGACGGGGGACGAGATGTGGCCGTCGGACTATTCTGTCAGGTATCTTGAAAAGTCCCTGCGGGAAAATCATTACGGCAGAGAGTATAAAGCGGTACTGTATGAGGGCGCGGGCCATCTGCTCGGCATGATGCCGAGTCGTGAGCGGAATCCTGTGCTGTATAAAATGATTCCGCTGATCGGGATTTTTTACCGAAGGCTTTGGGATAACCGCCGCCTTTGTATGGAGGCACTGGGACAGTCCGAGAGGGAAATTGTGGGATGGATCAGGGGAGGCGGCCAGGAAGGGGAAAGCCTGATGAAAAGAAGGGAGAGATAAAAAAGTGAGCCTGTTATATTCTTTTGCAGAGACAGCCTGTTATGGCCTGAACAGACTGCCGGGAGGCGGAGTAAAGAAGCTGATGGATCAGGGCCTTACCACGTCAACGGGAAAGGAGAAGCTCCCGGCATGGGTGAAGCGGCAGTGTAGGGTGCGGGAGGTGTCCCTGCAGGGATTTCCTGTCTACATCATCCGCCGAAGGAGTCCGGCGAAACGGACGAACCGGGCGGTATTGTTCCTGGCGGGCGGCGGGGGCATGTCCAGACCGACGTTCCTGCATTATCATGCGGCGGTGCGCATGGTGAAGGATACCGGCGCCACCGTATATTTCCCCTTTTATCCGCTTGCCCCACAGCATAATGCAAGTGAGGCGATTTCCTGGCTGGAGAAGGTGTATCGGGGGATGCTGCGGCGGTATTTGCCGGAGCAGATTCTGTTTGCAGGGGACAGCGCGGGGGCGAACCTCGCTTTAAGCCTGACGGGGCGCGTGGCAGAAAGGCCGTGTAAGCTGATCCTGATTTCCCCGGCCTTTGGGGTTCAGAACGGCGAAGCCCGGGATATCCGGCTGAAAATGGAGAAGCGGGATCCCCTTCTGTCCGTGGCCATGAACGACTGCATCTGTGAGAACTGGGCCAGGGGCATCCCTCTTGACAGCCCGGATATCAGCCCGGAGTTTGTGGATTACCGGGATTTCCCGGAGATGCTGGTCTTTTTCGGCAGCCATGAGCTGTTTTACCCCGGCGTGAAAAAGGGATTGGAGAAGATTGCGGAGGAGGGCGTGAAGCTTTACACCGTGGAGAAGCCCATGTGCCATGACTGGGCGCTGTGCTTTTTCTTTCGGGAAGGGCGGGAGGCGCTTTCAAAAATGTGCGATTTTATATGAGGAGGCGTGATATGACTTACACTTATTGTGAAACCCTGATGTGGCATGCGCTGGCTCCCACGGCGTTCCGCTATCTGGCAGAGCAGGAGCCGGGTCTGGACATGGCGGCACTGAAGCGGCGTTCCAGGCGGATTTACCGGGAGATGACCGCCCGCACCCCGGACATCGGCTCCCTGACGGAGAATCCCCTGCGCATCTGCTTGAGCGGCGGGATGCTGTGGTTGTCCGTGTATGAGGCCATGGAGGGGCGGATGAGCGAGGAACGCTTTGCCGGGATGGTGGAGGCAAGCATGCAGGCGCCGCTGGTGACGGCATCCTTCCGGGGCAAGGCGAAGACGGCCTTTACGCTGAAAGCCCAGCAGAAGCGGGCAGATGTCCTTGCGCGGACGGCGGACTCCGACATCCCCTTCCAATGGAAGGGAGAGGTGATCCTGGGCCGGGACACGGAGGAATACACCATTATTTACCGCCAGTGCGGACTGTGTGCGCTGGGACGTCAGGAGAAGCTGCATAGGTTGGTTCCTTATATGTGTACATTGGATATCATGTCCGTTGACTGGATGGGCGGCAGGCTCTACCGCACGAAGACTTTGGCTTCCGGCGGTGACTGCTGCGATTTTTACATCTGCAAGAAGGATTCCAAATGGGATGCGGAGCGTCAGGCGGCGGAGTAAGGAAATGTCTCAAAATAACTTGCGCAGGTGTCCGCAGTTTTTAAGCGTATATCAAGACTTTATGTAAGGAAAGTGCGCAAGTTATTTCTCGGCAGTTCCTAAGAAAAGAAAGTAGGGGATATGGGAATGGAAAAAGTGCAGATACAGGGCGTGCCGGAGACCATGCTTCAGACACTGTATGCGAGGGCGGCGTATTCCGGGCAGAAAAATGCCAAATTCCGTGACAAAAAAGCCATGGAGATGGTATCCCGCCTGGATTACGATTTTTCGTCCGCCCAAAAGGATGTCATGATGTCCAAAGGGGTCATTGCCAGGACGATACTGCTTGACCGCATGGTGGGCAGTTTTCTTGGGGAAAATCCAAACGGGACAGTGGTCAATATCGCCTGCGGGCTTGACACAAGGGTGTATCGCTTAAACGCCGGTCCTTCTGTCCGCTGGTATAACCTTGACCTTCCGGAGACCATAGAAGTCCGCCGCCTTTTCCTGCAGGAGGAAGGGCATATTTCCATGATTGCGAAGTCGGCGATGGATGAGAGCTGGGCGGAGGGGATAGAAGAGCCGAAGGGCAGGGTGTTGGTCGTCATAGAGGGGCTGACCATGTACCTGTCGGAACAGGACGTCAAGAAGATACTTTCCATCATCAGCAGGCGGTTTGCCTCTGCGGAGGTCATTATGGAGGTCATGAGTCCGTGGATGGTAAAGCATGTAAAAGAAAAATCCATTGAGAAGACGAAGGCGAAGTTTATCTGGGGCATAAAATCGGGGAAAGAGCTGCAGCGTATCGCTCCGGAATATATGTGGGTACGCGACGTGAGCCTGGTGGAGGGGATGAAAATCCTTGTGCCTGTGTACCGGCTGTTCGGATGGATCCCCATGATAAAAAATATTTCCAATAAACTGGTTGTGCTGAGGGAGGGATAGAACTAATTTACGCACACAGGCAAAATCTCTGCTTCCAGCCCCGCAGACGCGCGACGCATGAAGCTGGCGAAATGGCTGCCTGACCATCACTGCGGGGGATCATCGACGCGATGTTCGGCAGGCTGGCAAGGAAGGACAAGATGATCAATAGATAAAAAAATGTCCAATCGGTGCAATTTGGGCGAAGCGGGGAGCCGCTTTTTTTAAACAACTGAGGTTAGTTTTTTCTAACTAATATATTTTTCACTAATTTAAGGAGGTCATTCGATGAAACAAGAGAAAAAGAACGATGTGGCTGTCCTGCTAAAATATGCGGGAAGCTACAGGGGCCTGACATTTTTAGGGCTGGCCCTGTCTGCAGTGTCCATGCTCCTTAGCATGGCTCCCTACATTTGCATCTGGCTGGCGGCCCGTGATCTGATTAAGGCCGCTCCGGAGTGGACACAGGCACAGAACGTTTCCGGATATGGCTGGATAGCCTTCGGGTTCGCAGTAGGCGGTATTATCCTGTATTTTGCGGGCCTGATGTGTACCCATCTGGCTGCTTTCCGCACAGCCTCCAACATACGAAAACAAGGGGTCGCCCATGTGATGAAGGCTCCGCTGGGATTTTTTGATTCCAACGCCTCCGGCCTGATCCGCGGGCGGCTGGATGCGGCGGCAGCCGACACCGAAACGCTGCTGGCGCATAATCTGGCTGACATCGTAGGTACTGTCGTGCTGTTTTTGTCGATGCTTGTCATGATGTTTCTTTTTGACTGGCGGATGGGAGCGGCATGCCTGTTGGCGGCGGTCATTTCGATCATCGCCATGTTTTCCATGATGGGAGGCAAAAATGCCAGGATTATGGCACAGTACCAGGAGGCTCAGGACCGCATGGCGAAGGCGGGAACGGAATATGTGAGGGGGATTCCCGTCGTGAAAATATTCCAGCAGACGGTCTATTCCTTCAAGGCGTTTCAGGAGGCCATCGAGGATTACAGCAGCAAGGCCGAACACTATCAGGTGGATGTATGCCGCACTGCCCAGTCTGTCAATTTGACCTTTACCGAAGGGGCTTTCCTGTTTCTGGTTCCGGCGGCGCTGTTCCTTGCCCCGGGGGCGCTGGCAAACGGCAGTTTTGCCGGGTTTGTTACGGATTTCGCTTTTTATGCCGTGTTTTCGGCTATTATTTCTACCGCGCTTGCAAAAATAATGTTTGCCGCCTCCGGTATGATGCTGGCCGATACCGCTTTGGGACGCATCAATCAGGTGATGGAAGCGCCTGCTCTGAAAGCGCCCGACAATCCGCAGACGCCCTGCGGCAATAAGGTGGAATTTAAGGATGTGAGCTTTACCTACGACGGAGCGGAGAGCCCGGCGCTCTCCCATGTGTCTTTCACGGCGCAGCCGGGACAGACCGTAGCTTTAGTGGGGCCGTCCGGCGGCGGAAAGACAACGGCAGCCAGCCTGATCCCGCGTTTTTGGGATGTGACGTCCGGTGCGGTGGAGGTCGGCGGAGTAAATGTTGCGCAAATCGATCCGCATATCCTTATGGATCAGGTGGCTTTCGTGTTCCAGAATAGCCGTCTGTTCAAGGCATCTATCCTGGAAAATGTCCGGGCTGCCCGCCCGGAAGCGACCAGGGAACAGGTGATGGCTGCCCTGATGGCCGCCCAGTGCAAGGACATTCTTGATAAACTGCCGAATGGCCTTGACACACAGATCGGCGCCGAGGGAACTTATCTTTCCGGCGGGGAACAGCAGCGTATTGCGTTGGCCAGAGCCATTTTGAAGGACGCTCCCATTGTGGTGCTGGACGAGGCTACCGCTTTCGCCGATCCTGAGAATGAAGTGTTGATCCAGAAGGCCTTTGCCGCTCTGACGAAAGGCCGCACCGTTATTATGATCGCCCACCGTCTTTCCACCGTTGTGGATGCGGATAAGATTATCGTCCTGGAGGAAGGGCGCATTGCCGAGCATGGGACTCATGAGGAGCTTGCTGCTTCCGGAGGCCTGTATGCCCGGATGTGGAATGACTATAACAAGGCGGTCCAATGGAAGATTTCCCGGGAAATTTCCAGGGAAAATACCGGCGAAAAGGAGGCGGAGTAAATGTTTGGAGAAAAATTTCAGCGTAAATATGCCCTGACCGATCAGGGCGTCCGGAATACCAGAAAAGGCACATTTTGGACGGTTATCGTGAATCTGGTTGTCATGGGCGGCGCCGGCATCCTGTATCTGGTAATGGCTGGCTTCATGGGAACCCTGACAGAAGGAGAGCCGCTGGCCGGTCCGGCGCCTGTCATCGGGCTGTCGGTTCTCTTTGCCCTCCTGTCCTTTGTGACCCATCTGCAGCAATACAAAGCAACCTACGGGCTGGTATATAATGAGGTCAAAAACACACGTCTCAGTCTGGCGGAACGGCTCCGCAAACTGCCGCTGGGGTATTTTGGCAGGCGGGATCTGGCGGACTTGACCGAGACCCTTATGGGGGACGTGAATCGGATGGAGCATGTCTGGTCTCATGTGCTGGGGTATCTGTACGGCGCTTACATCTCTACGGCAGTCATCGCCGTGTGCCTGTTTGTTTACGACTGGCGGCTGGCGATTGCCTGCCTGTGGGGCGTACCTGTAGCCTTTGGCCTGCTGTTTGGCAGCCGTAAGCTTGCCGCCCGGAGCGCCGAGCGGACAAAAAAGGCAGCCCTCCGGGTATCGGACGGTATTCAGGAAGCATTGGAAAACGTCAGGGAGATCCGCGCCACAAATCAGGAGGAACGGTATCTGAAGGGACTGAACCGGAAAATTGACGAGCAGGAACGGGTTACGGTCCGGGGTGAACTGGGAACCGGCCTCTTTGTCAATGCCGCCAGCGTTATCATGCGGCTGGGCGTGGCGACGACCATTCTGACTGGCGCGGATCTGATCCTGTCCGGCAGCATCGATTTTATGCTTTTGTTCCTGTTTCTGCTTGTCATTACCCGCGTCTATGCGCCGTTCGACCAAAGCCTGGCGATCATTGCGGAAATGTTTGTCTCCCAGGTGTCGGCTGACCGTATGAACGAAATTTATGACACGCCTGTAGCGGAGGGCACAGAAAAATTTGAGCCAAAGGGGCATACTATTATCTTTGAGCATGTGGGCTTTTCTTACGATGAAAAGGAAGTCCTGCATGATGTGAGCTTTACCGCGAAAGAGGGCGAAGTCACGGCGTTAGTAGGCCCTTCCGGCTCCGGTAAAAGCACCTGTGCCCGGCTTGCCGCAAGGCTGTGGGACATTTCAAAAGGGGTAATCCGTGTGGGCGGCGTGGATATTTCCACCGTAGACCCGGAGGTGCTGCTGCGGGATTATTCCATGGTGTTTCAGGATGTGGTGCTGTTCGATGATACCGTGATGGAAAACATCCGTCTCGGCAGGCGCGGCGCGGCGGATGAAGAAGTGATAGCTGCGGCCAAAGCGGCAAACTGCGACGAGTTTGTCCGCAGGCTCCCCCAGGGCTACAACACCCCCATCGGAGAGAACGGCGCGAAGCTTTCCGGCGGGGAACGGCAGCGGATCTCGATTGCAAGAGCTTTGCTTAAAGATGCGCCCATCGTCCTCCTTGACGAGGCGACCGCCAGTCTGGATGTGGAAAACGAGACAAAGATTCAAGAGGCGCTCTCCCGCCTGCTGGCCGGAAAGACCGTATTGGTGATCGCCCACCGGATGCGCACTGTGGAGGCGGCCGATAAAATTGTCGTTCTGAAAGACGGCCGGGTGGCAGAAGAGGGGACGCCGGAAGAGCTGACGGACAACAAAAACGGTCTTTTCCGCCGCATGGTGGAGCTGCAGCGGCAAAGCGCCGGATGGCGGTTGAACTCGTAAACGCATCGCATTTTTCATCTTCCCATATTGACAGTGTAACGGAGTTATGCTATACTACCAATGATTAGTAATAACTAACCGGTAAATCATGCAGGGCGGAAGGCAGTTTTCTGTTAAAAAGAGTACGATAATTTGCTATAAGAATAGAGCAGCGGTTCATGCGGAATATCCGGCATGGGCCGCTGTTCATGAGTATCTCGGCACGGGCTTGACGGGGCTTTGTCTGAGGCGGCCGGAAATTAAACGCCGACTGAAAATACGGGGATGGGATTCCGGGGCTGTAAAATTATTTTGAGGAGGATGAAATCCTATGATGATCAACAAACGGCTGATCGGTACGGTCAGCGAAAGCAAAAAGTACATAGCGGGAAACGTGATTCTGCAGTGGTGTTCCCTGGCGGCAAATATCGCCATGATGACGGGCATCACCTGTCTGCTGCAGGATCTGTTCTACGAAACGGCGGACAAAAAGAATATCCTGACGACGGCGGCGATTGCACTGGCTGCCGTTGTGATCCGCTTTGCGTGTACGGCGGGCGCTTCCCGCATGGGATATCTTTCTTCCAGGGCGGTGAAGAAAACCCTGCGGGAGAAGATTTATTCGAAGCTGTTGAGGCTGGGGGCCTCCTACAACGAACAGGTGAAAACCTCCGAGATCGTACAGGTTGCCGTGGAGGGCGTGGATCAGCTGGAAACTTACTTCGGCGCATATCTGCCCCAGTTTTTCTACGCCATGCTTGCGCCGTTTACGCTGTTTATTTATCTCTGTTTTGTCAGCGTTCCCGCGGCGGCCGTGCTGCTGGTATGTGTGCCGCTTATTCCCGTCGCCATTGCCGCGGTGCAGACCTGGGCCAAAAAGCTGCTGTCGAAATACTGGAATCAGTATACGGCGCTGGGCGATACCTTTCTGGAAAATCTGCAGGGGCTGACCACGCTGAAAATCTATCAGGCGGACGGGTTCAAGCACCGCGAGATGAACGCCGAGGCGGAGAAGTTCCGCAAAATCACCATGAAGGTGCTGACCATGCAGCTTAATTCCATTACCATCATGGACCTGATCGCTTATGGCGGGGCGGCGCTGGGCGTGATCCTGGCGGCGACGCAGTACGAAAAGGGCCGTGTGTCTCTCGCGGGGTGTCTTTTGATCATCCTGCTGGCGGCGGATTTCTTCATCCCCATGCGCCAGCTCGGCTCCTTTTTTCATATCGCCATGAACGGCATGGCGGCCAGCGACAAAATCTTTGCTCTGCTCGATCTGCCGGAGGCGGAAGAAAAAACGGGAACTGTCCCGGAGGACTGCTCCGTCGTCTGCTCCGAGCTGCGCTTTTCCTACGATGCGGACAGGGAGATCCTGCACGGCGTAACGATGCGGTTTCCGAGAGGTTCGTTTACCTCCGTCGTGGGGGAATCGGGCTGCGGGAAGTCCACCGTGGCGGCGATCCTTATGGGCCGGAACAAGGGATATTCGGGCTCTGTCTCTGTGGGCGGCACGGAGCTTTCGGAAATCGGCGAGGCAAGCCTGATGCAAAGCTTTACCTACATCAGTCACCAGAGCTATCTGTTTAAGGGCACGGTGCGCGAGAATCTGCTGATGGGAAAGCCGGACGCCTCCGACAGCGAGCTGTGGGAGGTGTTGAATCGGGTCAGGCTCGCGGACTTTCTGAGAGCGGAAAACGGGCTCGACACGCTTCTTGCCGAAAAGGCAGGCAATCTCTCTGGAGGGCAGTGTCAGCGCCTCGCGCTGGCAAGGGCGCTGCTTCATGACAGCCCCGTGTATCTCTTCGATGAAGCCACGTCAAATATCGACGTAGAGAGCGAAAACGATATTATGCGGGAAATTCACTCGCTTGCGGAAACCAAAACGGTAATACTCATTTCCCACAGGCTCGCCAATGTGACCGCTTCCGACAACATTTATGTGATGGAAAACGGCGCGGTCACGGAGAGCGGCACGCATGACGAGCTGCTTGCGAAAGGCGGCGGTTACGCCCGGCTGTGGAACGCGCAGCAAAGCCTTGAGAATTATGCGGGAGGTGCAAATGTATGAAAAAAAGAAGCGGATTTACTGTCATGATGCGGCTGATCGGCCTGGTAAAGCCTCTTACGGGGTTTATGGCGCTGGCGATTCTCATGGGACTGACCGGCCATTTGTGCGCTGCGTTTATCACGGTATTCGGCGGCTATGCCGTGCTCGAGCTTCTGCACTTTGAGACGCCCTTTGGCCTTACCGCGCTGTTTTGCTCTGTGGGCCTGTTCGCCCTTGTGCGCGGCATCCTGCGCTATGCGGAGCAGGGCTGCAACCATTTTATCGCATTCAAGCTGCTGGCGCTGATTCGGGACAAGGTGTTTGCGGCGCTCCGCAGGCTCTGTCCCGCCAAGCTGGAGGGAAGGGACAAGGGAGATCTGATCTCGGTCATTACGTCTGACATCGAGCTGCTGGAGGTGTTTTATGCCCACACCATTTCCCCCGTGGCGATTGCGCTGCTGTTTACGGTGATCCTGTGCCTGTTTATCGGAAGCTTCCACTGGATTTTCGGTATCCTGGCTTTTGCCGCCTATGGGACGGTGGGAGTGATCATCCCGATCATTACCTCCCGGCTCAGCGGAGGCGACGGGCTGAAATTCCGCACCAAATCGGGAGATTTGAGCGGCTTTGTGCTCGACAGCCTGCGGGGACTTTCCGAAACCGTGCAGTACGGGCAGGGTGAAAAGCGGCTTTGCGAGATGAACGCAAAGACGGACGGGTTGTTGCAGGAGGAGGCGCGTATGAAACGCACCGCAGGCCGCAATATGGCGGTCACCAACACAGTCATTCTCCTCTTTGATCTGACCATGCTGTTTGTATCGGCGGTGATGTATCAGAACGGAACGGTGGATTTTTCGGGCGTGCTGATCCCGACCGTGGCGCTGATGAGCTCCTTCGGACCCTGTGTGGCGCTGGCAAATCTCGGCAGTACGCTGCAGAACACCTTTGCCGCAGGCAACCGCGTGCTGGATATTCTCGACGAAACGCCTGTGGCGGATGAGATAAGCGGCAAAGCGGATGTCGCGTTCGACGGCGCTGCCGCGGAGCATGTGACATTCTCCTACGGCGCGGAGACGATCCTTGACGATGTCTCCCTGCAGATTCCGGAGGGCTCCGTCGTCGGTATCGTCGGCCGCAGCGGAAGCGGGAAATCCACGCTGCTCAAGCTCTTCATGCGGTTCTGGGAGGTGCAGAAGGGCGCGGTTAAGGTCTCCGGCAGAAACGTATCCGACGTCAACACCGCCAATCTGAGGGATATGGAGAGCTTTGTCACGCAGGAGACGCACCTGTTCCATGACAGCATCCGGAACAATCTGCGGATCGCCGGTCTTAATGCGACGGATCAGGAGATCGAGGCCGCCTGTAAAAAAGCGTCGGTACACGATTTTATCATGAGCCTGCCCGCCGGGTATGACACACCCGTAGGCGAACTGGGCGACACGCTGTCCGGCGGTGAGCGTCAGCGGATCGGCCTGGCAAGGGCATTTTTGCATAACGCTCCGTTTCTGCTTTTAGACGAGCCTACCAGCAATCTCGACAGCCTGAACGAAGCGGTCATTTTGAAATCTCTCCGCGAAGAACGGGAGGACAAAACGGTGGTGCTTGTTTCCCACCGCCGGTCCACCATGCGCATTGCAGATACCGTTTATTCCGTGGAGCACGGGAGGATGAGCTGATGAAGAAGGATATCGAGACAAAGCGTGAGCGGGAAAAGATCCGCGCGGTCATGCGTTTTCCGGCCCGCGGATGATCTTTCGCTGTCCCGTTACGGCGATGCGCCATGTGATTGAAACGAAGAAGGAAAAGAGGAAATTGGAGGCAGCTTCATGAGAATTTTATAAAAATTTTGTTGCATCAGCCGGGGCAGGATAATAAAATATAGTCAGGGAAGTATGCGCAGATAAGGGAAACGGCATACTATGACAACAGGCAGGACTTTAGCCGCATGAAAAAGAGGAGGTGTATCTTATGGCAACTTCAAGCATCACAAAGAATTTTGTCATTTCCGGCAGGGAACAGGTAGAGATGTTCGTCAATGCGCTTGAGGAATCCGCCAAAAACCGTCCTGAATATACCCCGGTAGCAGCAAAGTTTGCCCGGAGCGAGGCGGAACTGATAGAATTTTTAGAAAAAAAGGAGAAAGCGGATGCAGAAAGACGATAAATTTTTTGTTACCAACATCTGCCGTTATCTAAACAGTGACAACCCGAAACTCGGAGAGGACAAACTTATTCATGAAATCTCCGGGTTTTCCTGTCCGAGGAACCCGGATGTTGAACTGTTTTTGAAGAAAAATGCCATAGACTTTACAAAAAGAGCCAGTCGGTTACATACCTTGTGTTCTCTTTAGACACCATGAATTTAGTAGGTTATTTTACAATAGCCCTGAAGCCTCTGACGGTCCGGGGAGAAACGGTAAGCAATACCACGAAAAGAAAGCTGCTGCGCGTCAGTGAGCATGACGAAAATTCGGATACCTATACAATGTCCGCCTACCTGATCGCCCAGCTTGGCAAGAACTATACGGATGGCCGGGATCGGGAGATCACGGGAAAGGAACTGATCGGGCTGGCGTGGGCAGTGATCGGAGAAATACAGTACATGGGCGGGGGTATGGTGACATTTCTGGAGGCGGAAAACGAGGAGAAGCTGTTGTCCTTTTACCGGGAAAACCGTTTCTCGCAGTTTGATACCAGGCAGGCTGCCGCATCAGGCACAGACGGATCCCATGAGCTGGTGCAGCTTTTACGGCTGCTATAATGTGTTTATATTTGCGACAGGGGGATAAGCATATGGTGTACTACGAGGACGGCAGGATATTGATTCGGGATATGCAGCAGAGCGACGCCCGGACGATTGCCGACGGGGAAGCGGCCCAGGGGTGGAACGCGGATGTGTGGAAATATGAAATGCGGCTTCGGCATCAGGCGGAGGGCAAGTCTGTCTCTCTGACGGCGGAATACGACGGTAACGTCGCGGGCTATATCAATGTGTACCCCAATGCGACGAGCGGCGCTTTCGGCGGGCAGGGATATCCGGAAATCGTGGATTTCGGCGTGTTGGAGAAGTACAGAAGGCAGGGCGTGGGCAGCAGGCTGATGGACGTCGCGGAAGAAATCGCGGCCAAATACGCCGACACGGTTTACCTCGGCGTCGGAATGCACAGCGGCTACGGAAGTGCCCAGCGGATGTATGTAAAACGGGGATACATCCCGGACGGCTCCGGAGTCTGGTATCGGGACAAGGTCTGCGGGTATTACGAGGACTGCCGTAACGACGACGATCTGGTTCTTTATCTGTCAAAGAAGCTTAAAGAAACGCAGGAAAGCGGCGTGTGACAGAAGCTAAGGGAATTATGGCGGGAGGTGTTCTGCGGCGCGGCGCGCCAAAGAGCCTCATGGGACGTCGATTGAAAGCTGCTCGGAGAGAAACGGGCAGCTTTTTTCAATTTTTTTCAATCATCTGCAACCGCAGCTTACTTTTTTTCGAGTAGACAGGTAAGAGAGTTCACCGGACAAAGGAGGAGAGAGGAATATGGAGGACAGCCGGATCGTAGAATTGTACTGGGCGCGCTCCGAGAACGCGATACGGGAAACTTCCGCAAAGTACGGGAGATATTGCCGCGCGATTGCCTACAATATTTTAGCCAGCGAGGAAGACGCGGACGAGAGCGTGAACGATACTTATCTTGACGCATGGAATACGATCCCGCCCCATCGGCCGGAGATCCTTTCCGCTTTTCTGGGAAAGATCACGCGGCGGATCGCGATCGACAGGTGGCGCGGGTACACTGCGAAAAAGCGCGGCGGAGGGCAGACGCCTCTGGCGCTGGACGAGCTGGAGGAATGCACGGCGTCGGGGCAGGATGTGGAGCGGGAGGTTTTGGCGCACGAGTTGGCAAGCGCGTTGAACGCCTTTTTAGCGGGGCTTTCCGCGGAGGAGAGGGACGTTTTTGTCTGCCGCTATTTTTTCCTTTTGCCGGTCGCGGAAATCTGCGGTAAATTCGGCTGCTCCGGCAGCAAAATAAAATCCATGCTGTTTCGAACCAGAAACAAGCTGGCGGTTTATCTAAAAAAGGAGGGGCTGATTTGAAAAGTGAGATGCTTCTTGACGCAATGGGAAAAATAGACGATACCTATATTGCCGCCGCGCTGAAGAGACTTTCGGAGGGCGGAAAGGAACACGGACACATCTTCCTGCGAAAGGTGCTTCCGGCGGCCGCGGCGATTCTGATTCTGCTGGTTTCCTCCTTTGGTGTGGCGATGGCGGCCAACGAGGATTTCCGTGACAGTGTGCTTCGCTTTTTCCGGCTGTCCCAGGCGGACGTCGTGCTGCCGACGGAGGACGAGCCGGAGCAGTCCGAGCCTGTGGAGGAGATCGGCAGCACGAATACCGGCGGAGCCGTGGAAGCGGAATACGTCAGAATCGACGGCCCGTTTGACTATAATGACGGAATTATCTACAGGTACGGGGACTGGGAAGGGTACGGCGAAAGCGACGCGCAGCCGGCATATGCCCTTGCCGCGTACGAGGTGAAGGGCGGAGAGTTGCTTTTGCTGGAGCCGCAATACGCGCAGTTTCGCTATGCCTGGGAAGAGGATCTGTACGAAATTGCTTTCGACTGGTATGAGAAGGACGGGATGGTTTACAGCAATGCGAAGGATTATGCTCCGGAGACCGCGCTGGCGTGGAGCATACTGACTGCAAAGGAGCCCTCGGAGTATGTGGCAGTGCTGCTGCAGCGGGGATGGCAGATCGACCACGAGGTAAGGCCGCTGCTTTACAATCTGAGGACCGGAGAGCTGTCGGAGCCTCTGGACGGATGCGGCGTGCCGGAGGACAGGCAGATCAAAGATGTCAGCTTCTCGCCTGACTTGACGGGACTTTTGATCGTGGACGACACGGATGCGACCTGGTACTGTAATTCCGCGTCGCATACGCTGCGGAATGTGTGCGAGATGAGCGGGCTGGATGTGTGGAACGCGGGCTTTATTGACAAGGATACGGTTTACTGTGTGGCCTACGGTGAAAACGGGGGCTGGGTCTGCAGGACGGTATCACTTTCCGACGGAGACCCTTCCGGTGATTTGGCGAAGCTACCCGAATGGAGCTGGCCGTCGTCCGATAACGTCTGGTTTACGGGCGGCCGCTATGTGTTGTCCGCGGGAAACGGAGGAGAGGTGACGGTCTGCGACCTGAAGACGGGGGAGCAGGCGGCGATAGAGGATTTCCGGTGCTCTTCCATGGAGGACTTTATATCGGCCAACAGAGCGGGAAATAAGATACTGTATGCGCAGGCGGACTCTGACGCGGCAGGTCTTGCGGTATCCCGGATCGGCGTCCTGGATTTGGAAAAGAAGGCGTTTATCCTCTTTGACAGGGAGGAATACGAGACCAGGTACGAAACGTCCCTCGGCTGGTTTGACGACGACAGAGTGGCCATCCGGGCTCAGGGGGAAGAATACGGTTATCTTTACCTTCTTACGGTGCGGGAACCGGAGGAAGGAGAGCTGAAAGAGGGGGCGCAGAATTAAAAAAATGAGTTGACAATGCCGGGATAATGGGATAAAATATACGTTGTCGGTTTGATGACGTGTATCCTTGTGTCCGTAGCTCAGCTGGATAGAGCAACGGCCTTCTAAGCCGTGGGTCGGGGGTTCGAATCCCTTCGGGCACATTTGGACATGTCTTTTGAGCGCTGACGGTTCAGGAGGATGTCCTATATATGGTGGGTATAGCGCAGTTGGTTAGCGCGCCAGATTGTGGCTCTGGAGGCCAAGGGTTCGAATCCCTTTATCCACCCTCATCGCCGCAGGGTCGATGCGGCGGTATGCCTAATGTCAGATATAGGGCTATCGCCAAGCGGTAAGGCACAGCACTTTGACTGCTGCAGACGCTGGTTCGAATCCAGCTAGCCCTGTTATTTTATTGTGGGATATTAGCTCAGTAGGTAGAGCACTTGACTTTTAATCAAGGTGTCGGGGGTTCGAATCCCCCATGTCTCATTTCCCTTGTCTGCTGCAAGGGATTTTTTGTTTCCGCGGGCAATAAGCCAGGGGCCGTGAAGAGGACATTGGCGAATGCCGCGAGGGTCAAATGCGCCGTTGTCCGCAGCGGGTTGTTGATCCTGCAGGCGAGATTGATGGAATTGGCAGACATGCAAGATTTAGGTTCTTGTGAGGTAGCTCGTATGGGTTCGAGTCCCATATCTCGCACGGCAAAACGTCGGTTTCCGGCGTTTTTTAATAAATTATTGGGGCTGCACGCCACACGGTGTGCTTTTTTGTCTGCTTTTTGTACAATATGCGCAATTGACAAACCGTGAGAAGACAGATAAAATAAACACTAAATATTGACTTTGGAGGATCCGGGGGACTTTTGCCCCTGAACCCTGAAGAAGGTGAGGAAAATGGGTGGCAGCCCGAAACACATGACGGACAGACTCGCAGTGTGTTTTATTGCAGTTTGCCTCTTTCTGACCCTGTTTATCCTGACCTGGGTAGGTGTGGGAGATACGACCATTGTCAGTATGCTGGGACTTCTGCTCTGTGCGGTGGGCTTCGCCCAGGGAAATGCGCGGGTGGATTTATGGGTCCTGGTTCCGCTGATTCTCTTTAATTTACTCAGCATGGCTTCCTCTTACGCGTCTTACGGGAACGTCACGGAAGGCTATGCGTCCACACAAATGATTTACCCGGTCATTTATCTGATCCTGTCATACGCCGACGAAAAGCAGATGTACGCATTGCGCCGTCTGTGTACCCTCTGGGCAGCCGCGGCGGCGGCAGCAGGTCTGGGTCAATTTACTTACGAAGCAATCATAAGGGGCGGGGCGGGCCGTCTCGACGGTTTTCTGGGCAATCCGAATGCCATGGGAATTTTCCTGGTGTTGGGATATTTTGTGCTGTCCGGCTGTATGGAGGAGCAGGAGAAGGACCGTCTGGGAGCCTTCCTCTTCTGCATGGAGCCTGTTTTGCTGGCGGCGCTGGCGCTGACCCTGTCTATGGGCAGCTTTCTGGCGCTGGCGGTGGGGATGGTTCTGCTTTTTGCGGAAAAAATGCGCCGGGCCGGTTTTTCGGAGATGATTTCCTATGCCAGGTGCGTTCTGGCGAAAGCCGTCCTCGGCGTGGGGACGGGTCTGCTTTTGTACCTTGGAGGGACACGGACCCGGGGAGCCTGGGTATGTCTGATCTTATTGCTGTATCTGGCGGCGCTGGCGGTCTGTTGGAGGCGGCTGGACGCCTTTTTAAAGGAATACGGCGGGATGGCCGCGGGAATTGCCCTGTCCGGGGTGCTGGTGGCCGCCGCGGTAATTGTGATCCGGCCGAGCTCCTACGCCACCTTTGCGGAGCGCCTGGAGATGATGGGCAGCGGGCTGCATTATATTACGGTGAAGCCCCTTCTGGGGGTTGGCCCGTACCGGTGGCGCATGCTGGATATGAACGACGGGGGCACTTATTTTAATACCTGGCATATCCACAATGTGCTGATTCATGTGGGCGTCGAGCTGGGACTGCCTGCCATGGTGTTGCTGGCTGCTGTGGCCGTGAGGTTTGTGTGCAAAAAGAAAAGCGCGGCGCAGAAAGCCGGGTTCGCCGCGTTTTTTGCCCATAATATGATGGATACCGGCTTTTTTTATCTGGGGATTACCTGTCTGGCTCTGCTGGCGGGAGGAGAACCCCGCGAAAGAGGTAAGACGGTGCAGGGGGGCGTTATGCGGGCGCTGTTCGGGGGCTTTGCCGTCTTCTTTGCGTATAATTTATACGATACGGTCCGGTAGAAATGATATGTGGAATCTTAAGGCGCGTCCGGTGTTGCGGCAGGGCGAGGCGCATCTGTAATATACAGTGGAACGGAGACAGGAGAAAGATGATGCGGACACGTTTTATTTCTCCGGGCAGGGGGAAAAAAGAGAAATATTTCAGCATATGGCTTCTTTTGGGCGGCTTCCCGGCGCTGGCAGCGCTGGTGCTGGCACTTTGTCTGATCTTCGACGGGGGGATGCCGGATAATGTGGGCAGGACGCTGACCGGGGAGGAAAAGGAAGAGGTGATCGGCAGGAACAGTCCCCTCACGGATTACGTTTTCCTCTCGCCCAACGCGAGCTTTCCCAGGGAGGGAAGGATAGAAAAGATCACGATCCATCATATGGCGGGGAACCTGAATCTGGAGGCGCTGGGGGAGCGTTTTTCCAACCGGGACAGACAGGTTTCCGCCAACTACGCCATTGACAGCAGCGGGCGGGTGGCGCTGTATGTGGAGGAGGCCAACCGGGCCTGGACCTCCAGCAGCAGGGATAACGACAATATGGCGGTGACCGTCGAGGTGGCGAACGATGAGATCGGCGGAGACTGGCATGTGAGCGACGAGGCATACGAGGCCTTGATTCAGCTCTGCGCCGATATCTGCAGGCGCAACGGCATAGAGGCTTTGGAATACACGGGGGACGAACAGGGAAACCTGACCACCCACAAAATGTTTACCGGGACGGAATGCCCGGGGCCGTATCTGGAAGGGCGGCTGGAGGAAATCGCCGGGGCGGTGAACAGGCTCTTGAACGGAGATTGAGGAAGGAGGAGTAACGGGATGAAATTCAGAGAAAAAATGAAAAAATTCTATTATGTCGGTATTCTTCTTTTGATGAGCATGCTGGCGGTGGGAACCGTACTGGCGGAGGAGGGCGACAATACCAGTTATTCCCTGATGATTATCAAATATATTTCTGCCTCCGGAATGAGCGACGAGGAATTGGAGGCCGTACTGAAGGGGGAATATGTATTCGAGATTAATGCCGTCGCTTGGAAAGACGGAAAAGAGGGGGAGCCTGAGAAGCCTCAGACCGTGACCTTTGGCGGCCCGGAGTTTGAATGGGAGAAGATAGAAGACGGGACATATCGTGCCGTGGCGGAAATAAGCTACTCTTCTGCCGTCAAAATTACGGTGGCGGAGCTTACGGACCATGTGGAGAATGCGGGTGACTGGGATATGACCGCTACCGAATGTGAGAGCCGTATGTATGTGCCGGGAAAAAAGACGGAGATAGACATCAGTAAAGAAGGCGGCCTGATTCATATCGTAAAGCTGGGAACGGTGATCGTGGACGACGGAGAGGAAACGTGGGAAGAAGAAACGTGGGAAGAAGAAACGTGGGAAGAGACGGAGAGTGCTGAAACAGTTTATTTCAAGATTACGGGGCCCGGCTCCGACGGCTCTGACGGCTCTCTGGCCTGGTCGGGTTCTATAACGGTAGAAGCCGCGGTATATAGTGACGGCGTATTGCTGGACGGGCTGAAGCCCGGGCATTATGAGATAGAAGAGCTGAAAGCGGATGGGTTTAAATTGCAGGCGAACCGGGAAGTTAAGGTTGCGGCGAGAGATACGGGAACGGTGCATATCAACGGAGAATCCGGAAAGCTGACGATCGTAGCGCCGGAAGGAACTGATGACCATACGCATTATTACAGAATTGTAGGGCCGAACAAGGACGATATCGTTCCGATTAAGCATGAAGAAGAGTATACGCTGGAGAATCTGAACAGCGGCGATTATACGGTGACGGAGTATACCTACAGCGGGCAGAGCGGATTTACGGTTAAGACGTCAAAGACAACTGATCTGACAAGTAAAACGGTTACGAAGACATGGTCAAATTTTGAAGACGGTACTTTGAAACTGATAACGGCTCCTTCTGGCGGAGATGCGCTCAGGATCGTAGTCAGTGATATAGTCGGACCGTCGCAGGGAGCAACGTTCAGAGTAATGGTTAAGGCTCAGTGGGAAGGCACTGCCGAGCGGACACAGAAGACTTATGCTATCAGTAATTTCAAGAGTACATCATCATGTATACCGTCTGACCGTGCTATTCCCGGAACACAGGTCAGCGTAGGATTTAAAGGATCCTCAGGTACGGAAAGTTCTAATGTTACGGGAGCAACGGTGAAATATATTCTGGAACGGTACGGAACATATAGCTATACCAGCGACGGAGCCGATAAAACGGTAACGGTAGATAAGCAGGGCATGATGGGGGGCACACTGGAAATTACAAAGCCTGCTGATGACAGCAGTGCGGGCGCGGATCAGGTAGTCTATACTTTTACGGTCAGCGACTCAAAGGGTAATAAGGTGGGCGAGCTTGAGCTGAAGGCAGGCGAGACAGGGAAGCTGACAAAACTGGCTGCGGGTAAATATACCGTGTCGGAAAAAGAGGGTAAATGGAGCGCGCAGTCCAAGCCTTTTACCCTGAAGGTAGAGGATACGCAGGATGCCACGAGTGCGGGAGCAAGCTTTACCGTCAATATGCTCCATGCGGGAAGTATCAAGCTTCACAAATCCGGAAGCACAGCCGATGATGGCGGACGCGATTATACTTTTCTGGTAAGCGGCCCCAACGGATATAAGGAATTTGTTAAGCTGCAGGCGGGGATGGATTTGTCGTTAGGCGGGGCAGATCTGCTTCCGGCGGGCACTTATACCGTAAAGGCGGTAGACGATGCCTTTACAGGCTTTGATTTGTTTTTCAGCGACAGCAGCACGGTGGATGTACTGCGGACAGAGGATTCGTTTTCCACAATTTACTTTACAAACCACTATACGAAGGAAGAAGGCTCTTACCGCGTTGTCCATGAATATTATCTGAAGGACAGCGACGGCCACTATATCTGGGAGGGCTCCAGCAATGTCAGCACGGTCCGAGGCCTGTCTTTGAAGGACAGCGATACTTATGGAGCGGGAAATGTCACGCAGCTGCCGGTTTATGACAGCAAGGAATACAGGTATACCGAAGCCGCCTACGGAACCGTGACGGCACTGGCGGATTTGGGCATAGATTCGGCAGCCGACGGCATTGCAGACGAAACGGGGGGGGCAGTACAGCCTGAGGAGGCCGGAGCATTGTCTGCCGATTCGGAAGGAGAGTCCGGGATCCTGTCTGGCGGTGAGGAAGGAGAGTCCGGAGCCCTGTCCGCCGGGACGGCTGGAGATTCGGGGATCCTGTCTGACGATGAGGAAGGAGTGCCTGGAAGCTTGCCCGCCGGGGCGGAGGGAACATTCGGAGCCTTATCCGGCGGCACAGAAGAAGCGTCCGGGAACTTGTCCGCCGGGACAGAAGGAACGTCAGAAGCGCCAAAAGCTTTGCCGGAAGAGGCGAACGGGACACTGGGGACCTCGCCTGCAGGGACGGAGGGAACGCCAGAAGCGCTGAAAGCTTCGCCGGAAGAAGTAAGCGGAACGTCTGAAATGTCGCCGCCTGGGGCAGAAGGAATGCCGGCAGGGACGGAGAGTACGTCGCAGGAAATGCCCGCCGAATCATCGGGACAGACGGAAGCCTCCCCGACAGGATCGGGAACTCCGGCAGAAGCTTCCTGCGCTGACGGGGATAATCCGTCGGCAGCAGAAACGGTATTGTCCGAGCAGCGGACACTGTCTGCCGTCATTCCAGCAGGACAGGAGGGAAGCGAAGGGCCGGAAGCGGAATCTGCCTCCCGGTCCGGGGAAAACATGGCAGACGGGGAAGCGGAGCCGTCGGGAGATGCGGCGGACGGAGAAGAGAAGCAGTCGGAAGACGCAATGAACAGGGAAGAGAAGCAGTCGGAAGATGCAATGAACAGGGAAGTGAAGCAGCCGGAAGATGCAGTGAACGGAGGAATTGTGTCAGCAGGAACGGATCATCCCCCGGCAGATGACAAGGAAAGCAATGCAGACACCCCGGATGACGGCATTTTGAAGGACGGAAGTACACAGCCGGAGGAAGCTGCGGACGTTTTGGAGAGACAGGCGCTCACCGGCACGAAGGAAGCCCGGACGGGGACTCCGACGCAGGGGTATGAGACAAACGGCATTGTCAGCAGCGGTATCGGCGCGGACCCGGACGGTAACGGGTATCAGTATTCGCCTGATTCCGCAAAAGGATCGGTCACGGCCACGAAGGATGGAGAGCAGATTATTATTCTCCGCTATGTGAGAGAAGAAGAAAAGCCGGTTCCCACCAAGGGCAGCTATAAGGTGGTTCATGAGTATTACCGCAAGACGGTCAGCGGGGAGGAGTTTGAGGGCAGAAGCCGCGTGACCCCGGTGGAGGGGGATCTGCCTCTGAACAGCGAGATGCACTATACGGTGGACGGGATAGACAGGGTGAATATTTTCAGTCCCCGGAAAGGCAAAATTTTCCTCTATGCCAATAACGGCTACAACTATGGCCTTTTGGAGGGGAGTACCACTTTCGACGGCGAGTCGGGAGGAGAAATTTCGGGAAAGGAAAATTACCGTCCGGATTCCAGTATGCAGTATGTCTTCGCCACGGAGGCGGGCAGCCATGTGATTATCCTGCGATATGTGCGTCCGGAGGCCGCCTACAACGTGGTGCATGAGTATTATGTGAGGAAGCCGAAGGAGGAAGGGGCTTCTGAAGCCGCGCAGACGGCGGATGCTCCCATCGTACAGGGGCGGGACGGTACAAGAGAAGAGGAAAGCGCGGATGACGGACCGGAGGAGCCTGGCGGGGAAGAAATCGATGCGGACGACGCCGACGACAAAGAGCAGTACGAGTATGTGTTTGAGGGCCGGAGCGCAATCGAACAGATTATCGCAAGCCCGAATGCCACTTATACGGAAGGGGATGTGAATAAAGCTTACCGTTTCAGAACCCAGGGAGGCAGCACCTACGCTTATCAATATTATGACTACGGTTACGGGGTAAGAGATCTGACGCGGTATAATGAGGATGACGGGAAGCCCGGCTATGGGAGCGACGGGGAACCGAAATACGAGGAGACGCAGGTAGAGATCGTCACTGCCGTGGAGGAAGGCGACCAGATTATCATCCTGCGCTATTACCGGGAGGAGGGAGCAGTTCCCCTTCCCGAAGAGGAGACCCCGAAGTCACCCGAAGAAAGGGCGGACGGCAGTACCCTCAGAATCCTGACGACCGACGGCGCGGAGACCGGAGATACCGACGATCTTACGCTTTGTACGGCGTTGGCGGCGGTTTCCCTGTGCGGCATAGCGCTCTTGACGTTGCACCTTTTCAAGGGAAAAAAGGGAAAAGGCGGCGCTCCTGAAAATTCGGCTTGACATTTGAACCGGGAAATGTTAGGTTAGTGTTAAGTTAAAAGGGAGTAGTTATAACGTGTCGGCAACATACCCCGGCTTTTGGGCCGTGTTTACACGCTTCTGTTTGTGAGAAGAACAAGACTTTTAGCACGAAGGTGCTAAGAGTCTTGTTTTTTCTATAGGGATCTTTGCCGCAGCAGGGGAAGAATGCGAAGCATTCTTCTAAGCGTCACGAAGGGACGCTTTTTTACAGGAAATTTTGAAGAAAGAGGTACGGAAAATGCAGATTGTGATTCAACTTGTTTTGTTGGTAGTCGGGTTTGTGCTTCTGATGAAGGGGGCGGACTGGTTTGTGGAGGGAGCGTCCAAGGTGGCGGACAAGCTGGGGATTCCGCAGCTTGTCATCGGTCTGACCATTGTGGCCATGGGAACGTCGCTTCCGGAGGCGGCGGTCAGTATCACCTCCGCTTTGAAGGGAAGCGCGGAGCTGACCATCGGGAATGTGGTGGGCAGCAATATTATGAATATTCTGGTGATCCTGGGACTGACGGCGGTGATCTGTGTGATTCCGGTGCAGAAGTCCACGGTGCGGTACGAGATGCCGTTTATGATCGTGATCACGGTGGTGCTGGCGGTTCTCGGACTGTGGGATAACAGGATCAGCAGGGCGGAGGGCGTGATCCTCTGGCTGTTTATGCTTCTGTATCTGTTTTATCTGCTGTGGATGGCGAAAAACGGACAGCCCCCGGAGGAGGTTCCCGAGGCGGACGAGGAGGACAGAGTCTGGAAGATGGTGCTGATGATATTGGTGGGCGGCGCAATGATCGTCTTTGGAAGCGATGTGACGGTGGACGCGGCTACGGAGCTGGCAAAGATATTCGGCATGTCCGAGCGCCTGATCGGCCTGACCATCGTGGCCTTTGGGACGTCCCTTCCCGAGCTTGTGACCAGCGTGACCGCGGCGTTAAAGGGAAAGACGGATATCGCGGTGGGAAATATTGTGGGAAGCAATATCTTCAATATCCTTTTTGTGGTGGGAACGACGGCGCTGATCACCCCGGTGGTTTACAGCGGCGGTTTTCTGATAGACAGTCTTACGGCTATTGCGGCGGCGGTTCTGCTGCTGTGCTGCGTGGCGCGGAAGAAAAGGATGGGGAGAGCGGCGGGAATTATCATGCTGGCCGGGTATGCGGCGTACTTTGTGTACCTGATCAGGTAGTAGACGCCATATAGGAATTGTGGTATTCCTGCCGGTAGGTCACGTCCTCGTCAAACCAGTCGGGCGGAAGGAACGCCTCGGCGGCCTCCGTACTGCCAAATTCCACCTCTGCTATCACAAGGGGCGCAAAGGGCGGGTCGAAGACGTCCAGCTCAATCGTCAGTTCGTAATCCTTCGGAGGCGTGGGGAAGCCCTCCTGAAAGGCGGGATGCGGGAGGGGGATCAGATATCTCTTTTTGGAAATAATGTTGCCGTCCGCCTTCTCGCGCAGATGATAGTAGGCGTCCTTATTCAGGGCAAGGTTGTGCTCTTCCCGGGCCATCATTCCGCTGCCCTTGTAGGTCAGAATATATTCGTCGTCCTCTTTGCGTACTCTGACGACGGGAGAGGTACACAGGTATCCCTGTTCGATATGGTGGAAGGGATAGCGGTCCAGATCTTCCGGAAGCCTTTTGACTGTAAATTTGCGTTCAATTTCCATGGCAGTGTTCTCGTTTCTCTGTTTTTTCTGCGGCTGCAAGTGCCGGGGTTTTCGAAACCGGCGGCAGCCGCAGAATAGTATAGCATATTTTTCCCCCTTTTGCCATGAAATTGTGCGAATGAATTGAAAAACCGGAAAAATTTGTGTATACTGATATTGATTGCATTTTGAAAAAGGAGGACGGAGAATGGGCAGGATTGCAGTTTTTTTTGCGGATGGCTATGAAGAGATCGAGGCGTTGACCGTGGTGGATATCTGCAGACGGGGCGGGCTGGATGTAGATATGGTATCCGTTACGGAAGAGGCGGAGGTGAAGGGTTCCCACGGGATTTCGGTGAGGATGGATAAGCGGTTTTCTCAGGCGGACTTCGGCGGCTACGATATGCTGGTCTTGCCCGGGGGAATGCCCGGGACAAGGAATCTGGAGGCCTGCGGGGAACTGATGAGGCAGATAGACGCTTTTTACGCGGACGGACGGTATATCGGAGCGATCTGCGCGGCTCCGAGCATTTTCGGGCACCGCGGTATTCTGAAGGGCAGACGGGCCTGCAGTTACCCTTCCTTCGAGGATCAGCTAAGGGGCGCAGAGGTGACGGAGGGGCCTGTGGAGGTATCCGACCACGTCATTACCTCCAGGGGAATGGGAACGGCCATCGACTTTGGCCTTGCGATTCTGAGCGCCTTTCAGGGCGAGGAGAAGGCGGTGCAGATGGCGGCGAATATTCAGTACCGCGCCGGGCACATTTAAGGGAAAGGACAACAGTTTATGAAAAAAGCATTAATCACGGGAATCACGGGTCAGGACGGTTCCTATCTGGCGGAATTTCTGCTGGATAAGGGGTATGAGGTACACGGTATTGTGCGCCGCTCCTCCGTGAGTAATACAGCGCGTATCGATCATTTGATTGCGGAGGACAGGATCAGGCTCCACGAGGGAAACCTTTCGGATTCCGCCAGCATTATCCGCGTCGTCGGGGAAGTGCGGCCCGACGAAATTTACAATCTGGCGGCGCAGAGTCACGTTCACGTCAGCTTTGACGCCCCGGAATATTCCGGCGATGTGGACGCGCTGGGCGTGCTGCGGATCCTGGAGGCGGTGAGGATCATGGGACTGACGGATACCTGCCGCGTCTATCAGGCGTCCACCTCGGAGCTGTACGGCAAGGTGGAGGAAGTCCCCCAGAGAGAGACGACGCCCTTTCACCCGTACAGCCCTTACGCGGTGGCAAAGCAGTACGGCTTCTGGATTGTAAAGGAATACCGCGACGCTTACGGGATGTTCGCGGTGAACGGTATCCTGTTTAACCACGAGTCCGAGCGGCGGGGCGAGAATTTTGTGACGCGCAAGATTACCCTTGCGGCGGGGCGGATTGCCTGCGGACTGCAGGAAAAGCTGGTTCTGGGGAATCTGGATTCCCTTCGGGACTGGGGTTATGCGAAGGATTATGTGGAATGTATGTGGCTGATGTTGCAGGCGGAGAAGCCGGAGGATTTCGTCATTGCCACCGGCGTACAGCATACGGTCAGAGAGTTTACCGCGCTTGCCTTCCATTATGTCGGAATCGAGCTGGAATGGCAGGGCAGCGGGATGGACGAGTGGGGGATCGACCGCGCCACGCGAAAGGTGCTGGTGGAGGTCAGCAGGGAGTTCTACAGGCCTACCGACGTGATCAATCTCTGGGGCGATCCCACGAAGGCGCGGACGGTACTGGGCTGGAATCCCCAGAAGACAAGCTATGAGGAGCTGTGCCGCATTATGGCGGAGCATGATCTTGAGCTGGCGAAGAAAGAGAAGCTTCTGAAGGGGTGAGGAGAACGGAAAAGATGATGGAGAAAGAGGCAAAAATATATGTGGCGGGGCACAGGGGGATGGTGGGAAGTGCCATCTGCCGCGCCCTGGAAAAAAACGGTTATCGGAACATTATCACGAGGACCCACGGGGAGCTGAACCTTTGCCGTCAGGCGGAGGTGGAAGCCTTTTTTGAGGAGGAGAAGCCGGATTATGTGTTCCTGGCGGCGGCAAAGGTGGGCGGCATCCTGGCAAACAGCGAGGCCCTTGCGGATTTCATGTACGACAATATGATCCTGGAGATGAACGTGATCCACGCCGCATGGCAGAACGGCTGCAGGAAGCTTTTGTTTCTGGGCAGCAGCTGTATCTATCCCAGAATGGCTCCCCAGCCCATGAAGGAGAGCTGTCTTCTGACCTCGGAGCTGGAGAAGACCAATGAGGCATATGCGCTGGCAAAGATTTCCGGCCTGAAATACTGCGAGTATTTAAACCGCCAGTACGGAACGGATTACATAAGCGTGATGCCGACTAACCTGTACGGGCCCAACGACAATTACCACCCGACGCACAGTCATGTGCTGCCCGCGCTGATCCGCCGTTTCCATGAGGCAAAAGAAGCCGGGGCGGAGGAAGTGGTCTGTTGGGGTACGGGCGCGCCTTTGCGGGAGTTTATGTATGTGGACGACCTGGCGGACGCCTGCGTTTATCTGATGAATACCTACAGCGGGAACGAGACGGTAAATCTCGGAACGGGTAAGGAGCTGAGTATTCGGGAGCTGACAGAGCTGGTGGCAAAGGTAGTAGGGTTTACGGGAAAAATCAAATGGGATCCCTCTAAACCGGACGGAACGCCCAGAAAGCTTTTGGACGTCAGCAAGCTGGAGAAGCTGGGGTATCATTATACGACGGAGCTGGAGGACGGGATCCGTCTGACCTATCGGGATTTTTTGAATAATCCCATGAGAGCGGAGCGCTGAACGGTATGCAGATTGTTTTATTATCGGGGGGAAGCGGGAAAAGACTTTGGCCCCTGTCTAATGATGTAAGGTCCAAACAGTTTTTGAAGATGCTTCCCGGGGAGGACGGCGGCCGGGAGTCTATGATTATGCGGGTGTACCGTCAGATTACGGCGGCGGATCCGCAGGTCAGGGTGACGATTGCCACAGGCAGAAAGCAGGCCGGCGCCATTCGAAATCAGTTGGGCGACAAGGTAAATATCTGCGTGGAACCGGACAGACGCGATACTTTCCCGGCAATCTGCCTTGCGGCAGGCTATCTGAAGGATGTGCAGGGGGTACCGGAGGAGGAAGGAGTCGTAATCTGTCCCGTTGACCCTTATGTGGAGCTTCCGTATTTTCAGACGCTGGGACAGCTTGTAAGGCTGGCGGAGGAGGGAAGTGCAGGGCTTGTGCTGATGGGAATCGAGCCGACCTATCCCAGTGAAAAATACGGCTATATCATCCCCGCCGACAAGGAGCGGGTCAGCCGGGTGGAGACCTTCCGGGAGAAGCCTGATCTGGAGACGGCCAAAGAATATCTGCGCAGGGGAGCCCTTTGGAACGGCGGCGTTTTTGCCTGTAAGCTGGGATTTTTGCTGGAAAAGGCACACGAACAGATTGATTTTGACGGATACCGGGATCTGTATGAAAAGTACAGCGGGTTAAAGAAGATCAGCTTCGACTATGCCGTGGCGGAGCGGGAAAAGAGCATCAGCGTACTGCGCTACAGCGGCGTCTGGAAGGATCTTGGCACTTGGAATACCTTCACGGAGGCGATGGAAGGGAATACGCTTGGAAGGGTCACGCTGAACGAAACCTGCGAGAACACCCATGTAGTCAACGAACTGAATATTCCGGTTTTGTGTATGGGCTGTAAGGATATGGTGATTGCGGTCAGCGGAGACGGCATCCTGATCTCGGACAAGGAGCAGAGCAGTTATATCAAGCCCTATGTGGAGGATATGACGGGACAGATTATGTATGCGGAGAAGTCCTGGGGCAGCTTTACGGTTCTGGATGTGCAGGAGGGCAGCATGACCATCAAGGTGGTGCTGACGCCGGGAAACAGCCTTCACTATCACAGCCACGAGCACCGGGACGAGGTGTGGACGGTGGTGAGCGGGGAGGGAATTGCTCTGATCGACGGCCGGAAGCGCCATGTGGCGGCGGGAGATATCATCTCCATGCCCGCAGGGTGCAGGCATACCGTGTTTGCCAAGACGGAGCTTCGGATCATCGAGGTGCAGCTGGGACAGGAAATCACCGTGGAGGATAAGCATAAGTATGCGCTGCCGGAGGATTGCGGCCTGGTGCGGAAGGAGGAAATGTGAAGGAATATCAGAAGTGTGCGAAGGAAATGCTGGAATTTATAGAGCGCAGCCCCAGCTGCTTTCATGCCGTGGCCAATGCGGCGAAGCTGCTGGAGGAGCACGGATTCTGCGAGCTGCGTGAGACACAGGAATGGCATGTCGAGGCGGGGAAGGGGTATTATGTGACCCGGAACGATTCTTCCCTGATTGCGTTTAGGCTGCCGGAGGCGTCAGAGGGAATACAGGGCTTTCACATTGCGGCTTCCCACAGCGACTCCCCCTCCTTTAAGATAAAAGAAGCGCCGGAAAAGATCGTGGACGGACATTATGTCACTTTGAATACGGAAAAATACGGCGGGATGATCCTTTCCACATGGCTCGACCGGCCGCTTTCCGTGGCGGGGCGCGTTGTGGTGCGGGAGAAGGAAGAGACTGTCACAAGGCTGGTCAATGCGGATAAGGATCTGCTGGTGATTCCCAATGTGGCGATACACATGAACCGGGAGATGAATAACGGCGTGGCCTACAATCCTCAGGTGGATATGCTGCCGCTGTATTCGGAATGCGGGGAGAAACGCAAGGGCGGCGCGCTGTTGAAGCGTATCGCAAAGGCGGCGGGGGTAAAGCGGGAGGACATCCTGGGACACGACCTGTTTCTCTATGTCAGAGAGAAAGGGCGCATCGTGGGGGAAAACGGCGAGTTTGTGCTGTCGCCCAGACTGGATGATCTGCAGTGCGTCTTTTCTGCCGTGAAAGCCTTTGTGACGGCACAGCCGGAGCAATATATCAACGTGTGCGCCGTGTTTGACAACGAAGAGGTGGGGAGCGGTACGAAACAGGGAGCGGATTCCACCTTTTTGGAGGACGTACTCTGGAGACTGTCGGAATGCCTGGGGGCGAGCCGCAGCGAGTACCTGAGACTGGTGGCGGGAAGCTTTCTGATCTCGGCGGACAACGCCCATGCCGTACATCCCAACCATCCGGAGAAGGCGGATCCCACGAACAGACCTTATCTCAACGGCGGCATTGTCATTAAGTACCACGGCAGCCAGAAATATACCACCGACGCGGTGTCTGCCGCAAAGCTGAAGCTGCTCTGCGAACAGGCGAAAGTGCCTTATCAGACTTATGCGAACCGATCCGATATTGCGGGCGGCTCCACGCTGGGAAATATTTCGACGGCGCATGTATCCGTCTCCAGCGTGGATATCGGACTTCCGCAGCTGGCGATGCATTCCGCCGTAGAAACCGCGGGCGCGAGAGATACCGGGTATGCGGTCGATGCGCTGAAGGTCTTTTTCGGTGAATAAGGAGCGGAGGAGACCGGGGCGTCGGTTTTGGAGGAAAGGAAACGACAGGGCAGCAAGTATGATTTTCACTCCCGCGCATAAGATATGGTAAAGGCAGTAAGGCGGATTTGTCATGAACCAAAAGCTGGAGGATCTGCTGCAGCTGGCGCTGCAGACGTCGGAGGAGACCAGAGAACGGACGGAGGATTTAAATGTCGGCTTCGACCGGGAGAGCAGAACCTGGGAACTGATCGTAAAATACCACGGAAGTCTGGATGTGCTGGAGGCCTTGCGGGTACAGGTGGAATATCTGATCGCGGGATACGCCCTGCTGACCGTGCCGGAGGGGCTTGTGGAGGCTGTCGCACAGCTGGAAGAGATTGAATATGTGGAAAAGCCCAAACGCTTTTTCTATGAGATTACAAGTCCCATCGAGGACAGCTGTATCCTGCAGCTGCCTTCGATGGGGCTTTCTTTGACGGGCAGGGGTGTCCTGATTGCCGTGCCGGACAGCGGTATCGATTACCGGCTGCCGGAATTTCGAAATCAGGACGGAAGCACGAGAATACGGTTCCTCTGGGATCAGACATTGACGCCTGACGGGGAGCGGCAGCGTCCGCCGGAAGGGTTTCACATGGGAGTGGAATTTGACTCCGCAAGGATCAATGAAGCGCTGCAGGCGGAGACGGCGCAGCAGCAGTTTCAGATTCTTCCCACTCTGGATACCGGAGGACACGGTACGGCGGTGACGGGGATTGCCGCAGGGAGAAGCGAAACCTATCGGGGAGTCGCCCCCGAGGCGGAGCTGCTCGTAGTGAAGCTTGGCCTGCCGGATGCGCTGTCCTTCCCCAGGACGACGGAGATTATGCGCGCGGTGACCTGGGCGGTCAGGAAAGCGCTAAAATTGCAGATGCCGCTGGTGATAAACTTAAGCTTTGGAAACAGCTACGGGGCTCATGACGGGAGTTCGCTGCTGGAACGGTTTATGGATAACGCGGCAGAGATCGGCAGGACGGTGATCTGCGTGGGAAGCGGAAACGAGGGGGCCAACGCGGGACATCTGGCCGGAAGAATCGAGGAATACGGAAGCGCGCGGGAAGCGGATATAGAGCTGGCGGTAGCGGACTATGAGAGAACGCTGAGTGTTCAGCTGTGGAAGAATTACGCCGACGTATACCGAATCCGAATCCGGTCTCCGAGAGGACAGGAGTCGGAGCTGCCGGCCTCTATAGAGGGCGGGAAATATACGCTGCGGCTGGAGCAGACGGAGATACTGGTCTATATAGGAGAGCCTGCGCCCTATGCCGCGGCGCAGGAAATTTATCTGGATATGATACCGTCGGGACGCCTTTATATCAACAGCGGCGTATGGACGATCCGCATAGAGGCGGTAAGGTCGGTCACGGGCCGCTTTTATTTTTATCTTCCGGGAGCCGCGGTCCGCAGCAGCGGCACCGGCTTCTACCGCCCTACGCCGGAGGTGACGCTGACGATCCCCTCTACCGCCGCCAAAGTCATCACGGTGGGGGCTTACGACAGCACCTATCAGGCTTATGCAGACTTCTCGGGCAGAGGATATGCGGACGCGGACCGTACCGTCGGCGTGGTCACGGCGGGGATAACAAAACCGGATCTCGCAGCGCCCGGCGTGGGGATCCTGGCTCCGGATATTTACGGAGGGCTGCTTCCCTTTACCGGCACATCCTTTGCCACGCCGATTGTCGCAGGGAGCGCGGCGCTGTTGATGGAATGGGGGATTGTACAGGGGAACGATCCGTTTTTGTACGGGGAGAAGGTGAAGGCGTATTTGAGGAAAGGGGCGAGGGTGCTGCGGGGGGAGACGGAAATTCCGAATGCAAGGGTGGGCTGGGGCGCGGTCTGCCTGGCGGAAAGTCTGCCGGAGTGAGGACTATCCGGATGGTAGGATTGAGATTCGGTAAAATTTGGGGGATGAACCAGAAATGATGACATCAAATGAATCCATGCTGTTTTCCCATCCTGTTCAATGCTTCTTCCATATCAAGCCCCTGTCCTGCAGCAATTTGTCGGCGGGACTGCGCAAGATCGGAAAGAACCTGCTCCTGGCTGATCGGGACAAACGGGTTTGCGGGTCTTCTGGAAGTGAAGAACTGCTGTGTGAACTCCAGGACTTTTATTCTTGCATCCTCTGGCATCGCCTCCAGCATGGAAACGGTTGCGTCTAACGTGCTCATGAAATGTCCTCCTTTTATGATGGGATTCGTAGGGGAAGTGTTTCTTACTATAGGGTGGATTATACACGAAAAGGGCGGGGATTCAATATGGGCCAAATTTTTTGTGCTACCATTTATTTTCTCCTGAAATAAAAGAAGGAGAGACCCGCAGGTTCTCCCCCGGCCGCGGGCTTCGCAAGTTTCCGCAACACGATCACTGAACATAATATAGCAGAGAATACCGGAAAAGTCAACGAGATTAAAAACATCATGTTGATTTGCGGAACAACTGATCACATGAGATTTTGCCAAACGCTTTACACAATACAAGAATAAAGTTATAATCATGTCAAAATAATGATATGAGGTGACATAAATGATCACAAAGGCTTCGGTGGCATTGGGAAATCATTCCCTGCTCGTTGAAGGACTGACAGAAAATGATACCGCTAAGCTGCTGCGAGTTCCCAAGAGTGATATTCATAACCATTCCACAAAAGGATGCAGAAGGGTCTGGCTGGAAGAACGCTTAAAACGCGATTTCCCCAAACCGCCTGAAAAATTCGGCGGACTGGAAGGAATGCGGGAATGGTTTACTTCATTCATCAAACCATATTGCAGTGGCCGTGAGGGAATCATCTTAAGATGGGAGGGGGCTTTTGCGGAAGCCAGGAGAAACAATATCACAAGGCTTGCAATGAACTTTGGAGTGCCGGAAATTGAACTTGTTGGCGGGATGGCTGCTTTTAAGGCGATTCTTGAGGGGTATCGTCTGAAATACTGTCCTGACATTGATTTTGAGCCTGAGATAACATATGTGTCCTCCTGCGATGCCAGGCAGGAGGCAGACAGAATCGATCGGTATCTTTCATCGGGCTTTTTCAAGTCCATAGATGTATGCGGCGGCGAGAATGTACAGCCGTTTGAGGCTTATCTGCCATTATATCGAAAGGCAGAGAACTATCATCTGACCAGGAAAATGCATGTTGGCGAAAGCGGTTCGGCGGAGGATGTAAGGCGGGCGGTTGAAGTTTTAGGGCTAAATGAGGTTCATCACGGGATTAATGCCGTTCTGTCAGATGATGTCATGAGATTTCTGGCCGAAAACCGGATACAGCTGAATGTCTGTCCAAGCAGTAACGTAATGCTTGGAGTTACGGCTGATTATAAGGATCATCCGATAAAGATCCTATATGAGAACGGGGTAAGGGTTACTATCAATACCGATGATCTGTTGATATTTGACAGTTCAATCGAAAACGAGTATTTATTGCTTTATCGGGCAGGGACATTAACCGCGGATCAGTTGGAAGATATCCGGAGAAATGGGTTAAGAACAGATGATTGAAATTGAAAACGCTGACAGAATATTTTTTTGAGAAGAATCGGAAAACGGTTCTTTTCTTTTGCACGAAATCAGTGCAAATGGAGGAGACAGGATCTGCAGACGGATTATTTTAGGTTGATGAGGAATGGAAAGTTGTGGGAGAATGGTAAAAATAAGTTTTAGAGAATTTGTAGAAACGATTGGATATGATGAATTGGCAGGAACAATTAAATAGGCTCTCGGAATCTTGAGCCTCCCGACCAAGAGCCATCGGCCGGATGAACCTTGACAAGTAGGAGACCGTTTCAAGTTTTGTGTAAACTCAAAAACCGATATAAGATATGTGAATAGTTACTTAAGGGCGGATGCGGGACTGTTTATTGAGAAAGTGGAAAAATTCATCCATGTATGATAAAATGGAAGTACATATATAGACATGGGACAGGATATACTGATTGGAGGAATATAAAAATGGCAAGCAGAGAGGTTGGCTTTGTTGTGGATGATGAATATAAATCATGGATAGAAAATATAAAAGACAGGATAAAGCATAGCCAGATAAAGGCTTCTGTTAAGGTGAATTATGAACTGCTCGATTTGTATTGGGATATGGGCAGGGATATTGTTGCCAAGCAAAAAAATACAAAGTGGGGAGAGGCATTTCTTGCAACAATGAGCAAGGATTTACAAAAAACATTTCCTAATATGTCAGGTTTTTCAGTACAAAATTTAAAAAGCATACGATATTGGTACAAATTTTATAACTCCAATGAAAATGGCTTACAGTCTGTAAGCCAAATGGAACTGGTTGAAAAATTAGTTAAAAGTATTCCGTGGGGACATAATCAAAGGATTATGTACAAGTGTAAGAATATCGCAGAAGCGTTATTTTATGTGCAGAAAACGATGGATAACGGTTGGAGTAGAACGGTTTTAGAGCACCAGATAGATGGCGGTTTGTATGACAGACAGGGCAAGGCTATTACCAATTTTCAATTGAAATTGCCAGAGCCGCAGTCTGATTTGGCTGAACAAACATTGAAAAATCCATACAATTTTGACTTTCTGACTTTGAGAGAAAAATATGACGAGAAAGAATTAGAGGATGCCCTTATTAATCAAATTACTCAGTTTCTACTGGAATTAGGCACAGGTTTTTCTTATCTGGGAAGGCAGGTTCATTTACACGTCGGTGAAAGTGATTTCTATATGGATTTGCTTTTTTACCATGTCCGTCTTCATTGCTATGTTGTCGTGGAACTGAAAACGGAAAAATTCAAACCAGAATTTGCAGGTAAATTAAATTTTTATGTTACGGCTGTCAATAAACAGATGAAAACGGAACAGGATAATCCGACAATAGGTATACTTATTTGCAAGGATAAAGATGATGTTGTCGCCGAGTATGCACTCGATGATATTTCACAACCAATTGGGATTGCAGAATATGAATTGACAAAAGTGCTTCGTGAGGAATTTAAGAGTAGTCTGCCGACAGTGGAGGAAATAGAGAGTGAGCTATCTGAATAAATTGGCTTACAGATTGTAAACTAATTTAAAGTTTGAAAGCTTCAACAACTTAATCAAATGACTTATTACCATTGACAGAATGATTTAAAAGCGGTAAATGCCTGATGCAAAATTGATGAGAATTTATTTAAGAATATCTTTTAAAATATTGAAAGCCTGCTAATAAAAAGTCAAGCACTTTTTAAAAAAATTTGTGAATTGAT
>JAMPFT010000013.1 GCA_023664305.1 bacterium
TTCCAAAAATAAATTTACCGCCTTTGTTCATTTGTGGCATATGTTATCAACTCCTCCTAATGTTTTTTCCACTTGTAACTACTATTTTTCTTATCATTCCCTTTTTCATCAACGCTACTGTTCGTAGCAGGCCAGTTGATTTTCCACTCAAAATACTCGTCCTCTGAAATTTCACCACTTTTCAACTGCTCTTTCCGTAAACACCACTCTCGCATGAATTCATTGACTAATCCATACTCCAACCACATACCTACTGGCGGATGCGCAGACCATTCATCATTGTCATCGTAACACACTGACTTATCATCGGAATGATTGGTTTTGCCGGGATTGCGGACAAGCTGAAACAAATGGATCGTGCTTCGGTCATCTTCATCTAACCAAAGTAATGTGAGCATAATATCCTCGGCACAACCGGGGATCACACCTATAAAGTGGATATAATTGATGTTCAGTATTTTCGCCATTTTCATTAAGGTGTTGCTTTTGGGAACACGATAGCCGGATTCGTACTGTGCGATACGAACATCGGCATTGTGTTCTTCATATCCCAACTTCAGGCCCAATTCACGCTGTGTCAAGCCCCGGAACGTGCGTATTCTCTTTATCCGTTCTCCTAATACCATAATCATGTGTCCTTTCTGTAAAGCAGAATTATTGTTTTGAAATTATCATGTTACATCTGCTCCAAAGTTCGTCTTTAAAAGAAAAAACATCTTTATCAATATTTCTTTCAACGAAGCCAACTTTTTCATAACATTGTTTTGCTAAGGTGTTTTCACTGAAAACATTCAGTTGAACCGCCTTTGCGCCGGTTATCTGAAAAGCATATTGCAGAGCCAGGTTCAACATTTCTTTTCCGTAACCACTTCCACGTTTTGTCTTGTCTATCATTACGAATTTAAGAAAACCAATATTGTCTTTCGTATTGACAGAATAACAGAAGAAGCCTATTGGCTGTCCATTATCTTCGGTTGCTACATAAGCACTATCCGTCCAGTCTATTGCATTTTTCTCCAATAAATCATGGAAAGATTTTTGTGTCATGGGATATGGCAAAAGATTTGCACACCAAAAGGCGTGAGTTCTCTCGTTATCAATCCATTTTGATATATATTCGTAATCTTTAATTGGTATATATGGTCGGATTCTCATAAATGGAATGTCCTTTCTGATTATAGGCAGTTCACCATAATATATTCTTCTTCGTTCTCCCTTACAATTTCAAAGCCAACTTTTAAATACAGCTTTGTCGCATAATTGGCTTTTTGAACAGAAAGGGAAACCCGGCTGTACCCATGCGATTTAAGCAGGGTAAGCATTTCTCTCATCAAGACTGTTCCAATGCCAAAGCCCCGATATTCTTTATATAAAGAGATTGCCAAAGAGGGCGTTTCATCATCTATATGCCCGTAATCATTCATAATACGAACCCAAACAGCACCGACAATCTTACCGTCAGCTTCTGCCACTAAGCCCCAATCATCTTCTGATTCTCCGAAACGTTCAACATAAACCTGTAATTCGGGAGATGCGATAATGGTTTTGGGTGGTGGTTCAATGCCCTTTGGAACAAAAATCGCTTCGTATAGGAAATTGTCCAGTAACGGATAGTCCTGTTTTTGTATTTCCCGTATCGTATAGTCCATATATAACTTCTCAAGTCTGTCTTTCTGTGCTTCCACTATATTTTAATATAATTCAGATAATACGGCAACGAAGACTTATCAGAAATGCTAAGCTTAATAAAAAAGTCCTATAAAAAGCGCTATAAAAAAGAACACATATTCGATAAGTTTTACTTGTTTTTTTCCTCTGCTGATAGTATAATTAGGGAAAAATCAGGTACAGATTATTTCCCGGGAGTGATATGAATGAAACAGGTACATATAAGAGTTGACGATGGTTTATACAATGAATTGAGTTACTATTCTGCATTGATGGAACAGACAATGCAGGATTGTGTAAGAGAAGCTGTTGCATATTATGTTACTGATATGAGGAAAAAACAGCGTGAGATGAAAGGCTGCCACTTTACGTTTATTGATTTGTTCGCCGGAATAGGCGGGATGAGACTTGCTTTTGACAGGGCTGGTGGACATTGCGTTTATTCTAATGAATGGAATAAATACAGTCAGCAGACATACTTTGCCAATTTTGGAGAACAGCCAGAGGGGGACATTACACAGGTATCAGCTTCGTCCATACCCGATCACGATATTCTGGTAGCTGGTTTTCCATGTCAGCCATTTTCTATTGCCGGTGTTTCCAAAAAGAACAGCCTTGGGCGGGCAACAGGATTTGAGGATAAAACACAGGGGACACTTTTTTTTGATGTCTGCCGGATATTAAAAGAAAAAAGACCAAAAGCCTTTATGCTTGAGAATGTAAAAAATCTGTGCAGCCATGACAGAGGCAGAACTTTTAAGGTAATACTGGAAGCATTGGAAGAACTGGATTACAGTGTGTTTTATTCTGTTCTGGATGGGCAGCAATTTGTGCCACAGCACAGAGAACGTATTCTTATCGTGGGTTTTGACCGTAAAAAATATGGGGAGAATGTTCAATTTGATTTTGACTTGACACCTAAATTCCCCAAACCTGTTATGCGTGATATTCTGGATGAAAGTGTTGATGAAAAATATACATTATCAGACAAGCTCTGGACATATCTCCAGAATTATGCGGCGAAACATAAGGCGGCAGGAAACGGATTCGGATATGGCATTGCGCCATTGGATGGCGTATCAAGAACAATCAGTGCAAGATACTATAAAGATGGTTCGGAAATACTGATTGAGCAGGACGGAAAAAATCCGAGGAGACTTACGCCCCGTGAGTGTGCCAGATTGCAGGGATTCCCGGATGATTTTAAGATTCCGGTATCTGATACACAGGCATATAAACAGTTTGGAAATTCCGTTGTAGTGCCATTGATGGAAAATGTAGCAAAACTGATAGTAAAGAAAATGGAAGAAATGGATTTTGCAGAGGGAAGAGAATTACAGAGGATGGTGATTTAGGTGACTTTCGGGTATGCGGGACAGGCGATAAAATCTGTTTTGAACAGCAACAGGGGATTTTGCAAATTTCTCTCTGCAAATGATACGGGAGCAACAGGCGGTCATCAGTCTGGAATTTTGATTTCAAAATCGGCAGTGGAAATGATGTTCAGCAGACGGGAACTTGAACAGGAAGGTATTCCCAAAAGAACAGTAAAAATCAAATGGCAGGACGATTTTGAAACGGAAAGCAGTTTTACATATTATGAGAGCAAAAACGAGTTGAGGATTACGCGATTCGGCAGGGGTTTTCCATTCCTGAAACCAGAACAGACGGGAGCATTGTTTGTATTTACAAAACAGACGGACACAGATTACAGCGGATATTTCCTGGAAACAGATGAAGAGATAGAGGAATTTCTTGATACATTTGGCATCAGCCCAACAGAAACAAACAGCCTTATTGATGTTCAGAAAGTATCAGCAGAAACACAGGAAAAGCTGGCTATACAGGAGTTCATCAGCAGTCTTGATGTGGATTTCCCTGCATCGGATGTGATGTCGGCGGCAGCCAGGGTGATAGAAGAAAAAGCATATGACCATGCAGAGGACATTTGCCTTAATCCAGACGAGAAGATTATCAGCTGGACAAATATGGAATATACCCTTTTCAGGGCATTAGAGTATGCAAGGTACGGTGAGATTATCACTAAAGGGTTTCAGTCAGTAGATGAGTTTGTCCGGGTTGCTAATGCTGTGTTAAACCGCAGAAAAAGTCGTGCAGGGAAAAGTTTTGAACATCATTTAGCTGCAATATTTGATGGAAATTGCATTGAATATTCTGCACAGGCAGTTACGGAAGGGAATAAAAAACCGGATTTTCTGTTTCCCTCACAGGAAGCATATCATGATCATGGATTTTCTGCTGATTATATTATTTCACTGGCGGCTAAGACTACCTGTAAGGACAGATGGAGGCAGGTATTGAATGAAGCAGACCGGCTTAAGAGTAAGCCGAAGTATCTTTGTACACTTCAACAGGGAATATCCGGGGCGCAGATGGATGAAATGCAGTCGGAAAATGTTATATTGATTGTGCCGAAACCTTACATAGCTGCATATCCAAAAGACCGCAGGGATAGGATATGGACATTAGCCCGGTTTGTACAATATGTAAAAATGATTGAGGGCAAATAAGATGGATATAAAAAGCCCGGAAGAACGAAGTAAAAACATGGCGGCTATTCGTTCAAAAAATACGAAGCCGGAGATATATTTCAGGAAATTACTTTTTGCACAGGGGTATAGATATAGCCTTAATTCTAAGAAAGTGCCAGGACACCCGGATATTTATTTGAGGAAATACAATACTGCGGTTTTCGTTCATGGGTGTTTCTGGCACAGGCATTCTGGATGCCAGTATGCTTATATGCCAAAATCAAGAGTTGAATTCTGGCAGAAGAAATTTGAAGCGAATATTAAGCGGGATTATGTTGTCAGAATGGAATTGCAGGATAAAGGGGTTAAATGTTTGATTGTGTGGGAATGTACAGTGAAACAAATGGCAAAGGAGTATAAAACTTGTGAAAGATATTTGAAACTAACAGAAAGATTTTTGAAAACGAATGAGTTGTTTTTGGAATTGTAGAGTATTAATGAGTGTAGAAACAAGTGAGTTTGATAGCAAAGGAGAAAAGCAAATATATGTTTTCGACTGGATTAGAATTTATTCGGACTGATTTTCATTTACATACATGCAAAGACAAAGAGTTTTTGTACTTGAAATTGGAAATAAACTTATTATTACGGGAACTGGTGGAATTGGGAAAAGTGTCATGATGAAACACTTTTTCTTAAATGTAGTACAAAACACATATTATGTGCCGATTTTGCTTGAACTAAGGGGTTTAAATGAATTTGATGAAAAGAGCATAAATCTTGTAGACTATATTTACAATATAATGGAAACACTAAAGTTTAAACTTGAGAGAAAATATTTTGATTATAGTTTAGAAACGGGGTGTTATGTTATATTGTTAGATGGTTATGACGAGGTAAAGAATGAATTATCGAAACAGGTTACAAGTCAAATATTTGCATTGAGTGAAAAATATCCGGATAATCATTATATTCTTTCATCGCGACCGTTAGAAGAATTTGTAGGCTGGAATCAATTTGAGGAATTACATGCTAATTCTTTATCAAAGAAGCAAGCATTATCATTAATTAGTAAGATAGAATACGAACAGAAAATTAAAGAAAGATTTTATAAGGAATTAGATGAGTATTTATATGGGAATAGTTGGAGAATTATGAAATGGTTATTTGCAAGAAAAAACGGGGTAAAGCAGATTTGCACCGAACAGGAAAAAGATTTCGAATAGCAGTTCCCCCGCCGGTTTCTGCCAGCAGGGCTGCCGAGAAAATAGCAACAGCGTGGCGGTTCGTTCTCCATGGAACCGCCACGCTGTGATTCTGTGATTCGTCAAAGCCTTAGTATCCACGGGGTACATACTGCCCTTCGGGAGCAAGCTGGCCCGTGTAGCCCCGCTGGTAGTTGACCCTCCACCCAGGACTGCCCTTGCCGGACAAGAGAACATCTGACGGCAGCTGATAGGGATACTGCCAGGGAGTGAGCCGATGGGCAAACGCCAACTGATAATTGTACACCGTCAGCGTCTCCGGATAAGCGGGGTCTGATTCCCAGGACACCCAGCCCTCCACGGAGCCTTCCACGCCTTTGGGTAAGGAGAAATCAGCGTAATAGGACGGGACACCGGAACCGTCGGAGCGGAAATAAAAAGACATCGGAGCCGTATGGAATGTGCCGCTTTCGTCCCGCCACTCCAACGTCCCGCCGGGACAGGAGGTGTGGACTGTGACACCCTGCCAATCGGGTATGACGCGAATCCCCTCCATATATCCGCCGCCGGACACCTCCTCCGCGCTCCAACACAGGTAAGCCAGATAGACGGTATGGAAGCCGTAGTGATCGTCCCGCACCGGGATTTCCAGCATCTCCACGGATGGAATCCCGTCAGGATAGCTTCCGGAGGAATCTTCCTGTCCCTTCACCTTCACCGTCAAGCCGTAGGCTCCCTGAAATTTGACCAATTCGCCGTCGGACAGTTTCGACAGAATGTCCTCCGGGAAGCCCAGATTGAGAAGCTCTGCACGCAAAGCAGTATTTTCGTCAGAGTCGCAAACCGGTGTCTGCTCCGGGACGGGCAGGCGGGAAAACAGTATCGGAAGAGCTATCACCGCCGCCAAAGGAATGCCCAGCCATAGGCCAAAGGCAAGCCAGCGGGGGAACCGCACCTGGGCGGGTGTCAGGGTATAGCCTGCTTCATTTAGGCTTTTTCCGAGTTTGTACAGACTCCAGATCAGGAAAATGAACAAGATCAGGAGCGGCCCGACCGTCAGCCAGCCGTTCACCCCGATGAGAGCCAGCGGAATCATCATTGCCTCCAGAATGACCAGTCCCCCCGCAGTGGCGGTGCGGGGTATTTGGCCCGCATCCAAAAACATTGCTTTCAGGCCGCGCCATAGTCCTGTCACAGTCAGGGTCAGCGTCAATTGAAGCACAACGTTACGAAGCGCATAGTAAAAAGGGAGAGTTCCCGTACCGGTGTTCCACTCCATGCCAATCCGTTCCGATACAGCCAAATCGAAGGGGGTGGCCTGCAGAACAATTGCGGCCATGTGCAGGACGGCATACACTGTGGCACAGCAACAGGCAAATCGAAATCCTCCATTCGTCCGGCGCAGCGAGCGCAGCCCCAGCCACAGCAGCACCGTGCCTACGGCGGGCAGGATGATATTCAGACCGTAGAAATTCAAGGTGATATTGATGAGAATCAGTCCCCAGCTGATCCGCTTTACCGGTATTTCCCATGGCTTGGGAGATTCTTGATTGACCATATCCGGCGGCATCTGCCGGGCATCTTGATAGAGCATTCTGTCAAATTCATCCATGACTGTCACCCCCTAATTCTGCCTGTAAATGTTTGCGAACACGATATAATCTGCCCTCCACGGCCCGGACGGTCAGCCCCAGCTCAGCGGAAATCTGCGCGGTGGATTGGTAATAATAGTATTTGCGCAGGAACAGCTCTCGATCCCGCCGTTCCAGCCGTCCCACCGCGTCCCACAAGGCTTTTGCGTTTTCGGTTCTGATTGCCGATTGCTCAGGTGTGTCTCCGGCGTCAGGTACGGTTTCATCCAGGCAGACGCCCTCGTGGCGGCGTTCATTCGCGCGCCGCCGATTCAGCGCCGCATTCCGCGCTAAATGAGTAAGCCAGGTGGTCAATGCGGCCCTGTCAGGGTCATAGCCCTTGATGGCATCCCACACTTGAAGCTGAATATCGGACAAGCATTCCTCCCGATCCCGCTCATCGGGAAGGATAGGTGCGATGATGTAGCGCAACAGAGGAGTAAATAACCTCTGAAAACATTCCAGCGCGTCGGCCCGGCGTTCACGCAAAGCGGCAATCAATTCCGAATAATCCACTGCTTTCCCCTCCTTACGTTTAATATACACCGGCCACGACAAAATCCCACGGATTTTTTAAAGACAATAACAGAAATAAGCTGCCTGCAGAAATGTCGGAAGTTAAAGACAGACTTTGCAGTCCGGTCCTAAAAAGCTCAATTGCATATTCCGCAGCCTCTTAACCTTCCGCTCGGTAATTTTATCCGCTTCTGTTATCTGACTGCAGAGTAACGGGGAGTTGGGGTCATATGCTTCGAGATTTCGCTTGCGGACATCGGCGCTATGATTGGCATAACAATATACGCAGCCATTCTGGCAGGTATTATAGAGCCCCAGATCGATGCTTACGGCGCATCCGCATTCTAAACGTTGATTTTTATCTTTGCTCACGTCGATAGAGCAGCCAAGTAATCCGGCAATGAGCTTATCGTCAATACAGTGAGCGTGATCAATGTCATAGGCGGATAAGTCAATAGCTTCAGCGCAGGTATCTATTTTGAGGTGGTGCGAATGGGCAATTTCAGAAAGATTTTTTGCAACGGTATTCTTTTGGGCATAAGATAATTCGCAAATATTTTTTTCTCTTGCGCAACTTGAAATTTTTGTGTACAAATCGATAAAGCTTACGGTGACTTTTTCTGTGTAATTGCACAGCTGATTTGCGATGTATTCAAATTTAGCCGAATGCCAGCTTACAGAGTATCGGTCGTTTAAGATAATGGGATCATATCGCCATATGACGCGCTGCCTGCCGATTAACTCCGATAACGTCTGAAAAGTTTGTATCCGCTCATCCAAAGAGGGCAGATTTGTTTCATAATCTCTATCATATGCGTTGAGGGTAAATTGAAAATAATACATATAATCGTTTAATGCATCCAGCTTCCCTATAATCGGTTTTGGATTTTTACTCCAAAAAACGATGCAGTCAACAATGTCCGGTGCAAGGTTGATTTTACTGATTTGACGTATGTTCATAGGGTTCCTTACACAGGCATATTGTGCCTCTATTCGGTTAATGAACCATTCTGAAAAAAAGGCCGGTATATCCGTTCTTCTGCTTGCGCTTATTATCATACTTACACCCCTTTGCGCTCCGGGGCGCATACCAATCAATAGTTTGAAATGAACTTCCAAACTTATACCCTTTGCGCGCATACCAATCAATAAAACGTCTTACCTCGATTCCATCGTCACCTGTGTACCGGATCATTCCTGGCAAAGGTAATAGACCGCATCCTTTTCAATTTTGCCGTCCGATTTTAGAAGATCTCCTGATTTAAGAGTGACAGCGGCTTCAGCAGCCGTATATTTCGACAGCTAATATCAGTTTTGCCCCACATACATAGGCGAATCCTCTGCGCCTGTATTCCTCTCTGGTATCAATTGTTTTGAAATTTGAGGCGAGAGGTAAACAGCTTTGTTGTTTTACAATTCCCGCATATAAATTTTCTCGATCTCGCCCCAGGGCGCGGGTTTTTGGTCAATAACTTCAAAGCCGTATTTTTCGTAAAGATTTTCATGATCGCTTACCAAAAATACACGGGAAAATCCCGCTGCCCGCAGATAAGTCATCGCATAGGAGATAAGCTTTTGACTCAGCCGATGCCCTCTGTATTTTTCGTCCACGAACAAATAGCCGATATAGGGCGTATAAGGAACATTTGGGATACAATCGTTTTTGGCAACAGTGCAGTAACCCGCAATGTCATCTCCCTGTAAGGCAATTATTACCCGTTCCCAATCGGTGAAAATATTGTCGGACATATTTTGGGATAAAGACTTTCCGGCTCCCCAGGAGCAGTTTTGGGAAAATTGAATCACTTTTTTCCATATAGCATCAGATGAGGTGATTGCTAAAAAATTCATGGTAATTCCTCCAAATTTATTCTCGCGGGCAAGGAGCCGAAGAAGACAGGATGCTGGCGAATGCGCAAGGTATTTGACCTGTTTGAGGATTCCTTTTTGTATCCTCAAAACGCAATTATAAATTGCTTCTTTTGTATTCGCTTCCTATTTTAGCATACTTTATCGATTACATGGTGGAAAAATTCAAAAAAGCGTGGTAAAATGGTCTCCGGAGTAACATGGCGGTACAAAGGATTTTTTAAGTATGGAAGGAGAAACCGGGCAATGCTTTGGGGATATGATTTTTATAAATTATTTCTGATTTTTCTTTTTTGGGGAGTCATCGGTTGGATGATCGAGGTGATCGATATGCGGATCGAGGCGGGAGAATTTCAAAACAGAGGCTTTTTACATATGCCGTTTTGCCCTATCTACGGCATCGGAATGGCGATCGCTTCCGTCGGCTTGAACGGCGTAAAAAATTCCTGCCTGATCCTGTTTTTATTTGGCGTGATTTTCTGTTCCGTGTTTGAATATGTTGTGGGCGGGATCCTTGAAAAGCTGTTTCATACGAAGTGGTGGGATTATTCGCATATGCGTTTTAACATTAAGGGGCGGGTATGCCTGAGAAACGCCGTACTGTTTGGAATCGGCGCTATTTTGGTATTCCGGTTTGTCGAGCCGACGGTTGAAAAAGCAATTGCCGGTATTCCGATTAATTTTGGAATTGCCATAGCTGTGATATTCGGCGTCGCTTTTGCCGTTGATATGATTACTTCTGCAAAAAGGGCATGGTCGTACAGGAAAAAGCAGGAAGACGGCGAACTGCTGTTGCTGTTTAAAGCGCACAGGTAGGAAGGTATGCGGCATCCGCGTCCTGTGACGCAGGAAAGGGAAAAGGGATTTCGGAAAAGGCGAACACATAGTTGATTTCCCGGCGGATATTAAGTATAATTTTAAGTGGTATTATCCTGTATGAAGCTTCCTGAATTGTATGTGCGGCGGAGTAAGAGAATGATTTGAGATTACACGCGCCGGCGGCGGAAAGCGGAACGCTTCCGCGCTTTGAATGAGCGAAGGACAGGCTACAGACTGCTTCGAAAAGAGAACATCGAGGACGCGACATTAAAAAAGAAAACGGAGGAACAGAGGATGGCGGCGGACAGAAGACCGGAGGACATGGTGAGAATTACAACTCCCGAATTGGCGGAAGCCTTTATTGAGGAGCAGATCGCAGAGATTCAGGCACAGGTAGGCGACAGGAAGGTTTTGCTGGCCCTGTCCGGCGGAGTGGATTCCTCCGTAGTGGCAGCGCTTTTGATTAAGGCGGTGGGGCAGCAGTTGGTATGCGTACATGTAAACCACGGTCTCCTGCGGAAGGGTGAGCCGGAGCAGGTAATCGAGGTGTTCCGGAATCAGATGAAAGCAAACCTGATTTATGTAGACGCAACAGACCGCTTCCTGGATAAGCTGGCAGGAGTTGCGGAGCCCGAGCAGAAGAGAAAGATTATCGGCGGCGAATTTATCGAGGTGTTTGCCGAGGAGGCGCGAAAGCTGGACGGAATTGAGTTTCTGGCGCAGGGAACCATATGGCCCGATATTCTGGAAAGCGAAAAAGGAATCAAGGCGCATCATAATGCAGGCGGTCTGCCGGAGGATATGAAATTCGAATTGGTTGAGCCTGTGAAAATATTATTTAAGGATGAAGTGCGCGTTGTGGGCAGACAGTTAGGGCTTCCCGACAGCATGGTATACCGGCAGCCGTTCCCCGGCCCCGGTCTGGGAGTGCGCTGCCCCGGCGCTATCACCCGGGACAGGCTGGAAGCGGTTCGGGAGTCGGATGCGATTCTGCGCGAGGAGTTTGCAAAGAACGGTCTGGAGGGGAAGGTATGGCAGTATTTCACCGTGGTGCCGGACTTCAAATCCACGGGAATCAAGGACGGGAAGCGTTCCTTTGAGTGGTCTGTCATCATCCGTGCGGTCAATACCACTGACGCGATGTCCGCCACGGTGGAGAATATTCCTTATGACCTCATGTGTCATCTGGCAGACAGGATTACCCATGAGGTGCCGGGTGTGAACCGTGTGCTTTACGATTTCACGCCGAAGCCTACGGGGACGATAGAGTTCGAGTGATGCGAAACCTTTGAAATGCCGCAGAGTTTTTCTGCGGCATTTTGTGTTTGTCGGAAATGAAACCGAGATTAAAATATAACGCTTATATGAGGTGCATATCATCAGGACAAAACTGTGCCATATTTTGAAGGTAGGTGTTTGTTCAGGATCATGTTTTCAGATATCATGCGGTGGCAAAATAGAATCCTGCAGATGCGGACATTCTACGATGTCGGTCAGGAGGCAGTTTCCGGAAGCAAGCACTTTACATCAAAAAGGAGCTCCTTATTTTTGGATTCTATGAAATTTGTGTATAGCAAGTGCTGTCTGGTTTAGGATTCTGTGGATAAAACTGCGGAAGCTCGAGAGGATTAATTGCTGTTGACATTATAACTATAGATGTTATAATAAAACAAATGTTCGTCAATTTAGGCCCGTATATGTCCAAAACATTCAATTGTATGCTGGAAATAGAAAACATAAGTATGTTAATATAAGTATATTATGGTGGAGAAATGATGAGTAATGAAATTATAACAATACAGCGAATGGCAGTGTATCTGCAGATTTGTGATATAACAGCCAGAAGATTAATTTTCAAACAGGAATTGTGTGCTTCAAAATTGATAAATCATGGCGTATGAAAAAGTGATATAGATAAATATCTATTACAAACAAGAAATAAGTAATTGGAGGAATATTATGGCTAAAACGAATAAAAGTGAAGAAGCTACTAAAGGATTAGTTGCAGATAAGTTAAGTATGATAGATGGTAATCCTTCAAGTCAAAATATTAAAGTTAATGGAATTACCTGGTTTAAAGAAGATAGCTACAAAGGTACAGAATATGATTGGCTGAGTGCTGTTTTTTCAAAGGCATCAAAAAAGCAAACACTCAAAAGTAAGGGGACACCTGACTATATAATCGTTAAAGAAAAGTCAAATGTAATAATAGTGATTGAATGCAAAGGAAATGTAGCTAATCAAACAAATCTTCCGGATGTTAAAGAATATAAGACACATGGGTATGGTTCGTCAGAAGAAACAGAAAACTATGCTGTGAATGGTGCATTATGGTATGCTTCATTTTTAAGTGATAACTATGATGTTGTGGCAATAGGGATTTCCGGCCAACCACTTCAGGAATGCAAAGTCACTTCATTTGTGTGGCCCAGGGGAGGAAATATTACTGATATAGAGTTATTGGAAGATACTTATTTAGATAAAGCAACATTGTCGATTACTCAATATGGAAATGATATAGAAATTGCATTGAACCGTTATGCACAGACAGAGGAAGCGGTTCGAACAATCTTAAGAAGATATACTTTGGGATGTGCTAATTTTTTGAGGCAGAACGGTATTGAGGATAATTCGAAAGCAGGTTTTGTTTCTGCAATTGTTTTAGGATTGACTAATCCAGAGTCAAAATTGTACATTGATACAAAAAATGCGATAGAAAAAAAGTACGCATCGAAAGCAAAAAGAATGATTTCTGATCCAATAGGAAAAAACGCAGTAAAATTATTGAAAGATTCATTATATGGGTCAGGAAATGTTTATGATGCTGATTATATTAAGGGAATATGGGATATAGATGAGATTCCGCGTGGAAAGAGAACTGCATTAATTAAGTTTTACGATAGTTTACTTTCAAAGGATGAATTGGTGCAGGCTCCTAAGGGGAAAAATAAGTTATTTAGTGATGGCGATACAGTTCTTTCTTGTTGCATCTATTCTTTATATGAGAATGTTATTGCTATTATAGAAAATTATCGTGGTATTGATGTAATGGGTGAGTTCTATACTACTTTTCTACGATTTACTAAAGGTAATGCGAAGGAAAAAGGAATTGTTTTGACACCAAAGCATATTACGGAGTTGTTTTGTGATATTGCGGAGTTTTATTCTGACAGCAAATTTAGCGAGCATACGAAAATTATAGATATTTGTTGTGGTACAGGAGCTTTTTTGATTACTTCGCTTGCCAGAATAAAAAAGAATATTAGTGCTGAACATGTTAGTGAAGAGGAAAAAAACAGAAAATATAAGATGGCAAGAGAAAATAGCTTGATTGGCGTTGAAAGAGACGCTTCGATGTATGCGTTGGCATATGCCAACATGAGATTTCATGGTGATGGAAAGTCAAATCTATTTAATTGTTCATCTCTGTTAATGGACTCATATGCGCCTGTTGACGATAGCGGAAAAACTTTTACAGAAGATAAAAAGATACCGTTGCACGAAGCATTAAAGGGCTTTGGAAATATTGATATAGGCATGATTAACCCTCCGTATTCTCTTGACAAAAAGGATGATTCTTCAACTCGGGAATATCCGATTGTCCAAAAAATTAATGAATATTATGATAAAAATAAAAAGCTTAAGAAAAAAATGAAGGAAATAAAAAAGAAGACTGGAAATATAGAAGATATAAAAGAACAAGTCTGCGCCATAAACGAGGAGATAGATAGTAATCTAACTAAGATACAAGAATTAGAAGATGAATTTACTCAAAGTGGGATGCGGGAGGTTGCTATTCAGAGAGGGCAAGACGAGTTGGATTTTATTGCATCAATGCTACATTATATTAAAAGCGGTGGAATTGGTATAGCTATAGTACCTATGTCCTGCGCAGGCAATAGCGGTTCAAAATTAAGGGCTGAATTATTAAAACACCATACTTTGTTGGCTTGTATGACAATGCCGACACAACTTTTTTTTGATTCGCATGTGGGCGCAGTTACATGTATTATGGTGTTTAAAGCTCATATTCCACATGATGACAGTAAATCTGTTTTCTTTGGAAGATGGGTAGAAGATGGATATAAGGTTATACCACATAATGGAAGAAAGGATACTGGAGCATGGAATGAAATTCGCCAGGAGTGGATTGGACAAATCGATGGTATGTCTAAACCAGATGATACAGTATGGTTAAGGAAAAGAATCAAAGCTACAGACGAAGCCCTTCCGGAAGCATATATAAAAACAGATTATTCAAAATTAACGGATAGTGATTTTGAAAGGACCTTAAAAAAATATGCGTTATACAAATATATGGATGAAAATGGTATGTTAGAGGAGTGAAAATATGATTGATTATAATAAATGGAAAACATTTCAAGTCAATGATATTTTTGAAGTTGTAAATGGTAAAGGGATAACGAAACAGGAGATTGATGATCACCAAGGTGAATTACCGGCAATACAAAGCGGCGAAAAGAACAATGGTATAATTGGATATATTGATCAAGAATACTGTGAACAAATGAAATATACATATTCTACAGAGGCTTGTTTAACGGTTGCACGCACAGGTTCTGCGGGGCATGTTACATTTCAACCGCAAGGATGTTGTGTGGGTGATTCTGCAAAAATTCTTAAACCCAGAGAACAAATCAGCACAGAGGTTTTTTTGTTTTTTAGAACATTATTGATGGCGAATAAATATCGGTATACATATGCTAGAAAGGTAACGGAAGATAATTATAAAAATGAAATCATAGAGGTGCCTGTGACCGAAGAGGGGAGACCGGATTATGAGTTAATAGAGAAATTTGTAAAAACTCTTAATGGGGATGTCTCAGGAATTGCTGATTGCTTTTTAGAAGAAGGATATGAAAAAGCATGTTGGTATATGGATAATATAGATCAAAGAGATTTCGAGGAAAACTATGCAGGAAAAGTAAGTGATGAGAGTGTAAAACTATTCGACAGAGAATGGCTGGAATTTCATTTATACGATTTGTTTGAAATTAATGGCGGAAACAAGTTTGATAAAAGTAAGATGACAAATTATTTGCCAACTATTAATTTTGTGGGTCGATCGAGTGAAAATAATGGTGTAACAGCTTGTGTTGATGAAATTGAAGAAGTTGTTCCTTATGAAGCTGGATTGATGACAATAGCACTGGGCGGGGAATATTTAGGTTCTTGTTTTATTCAAGAATATCCTTTTTACACAAGCCAAAATGTAGCGGTTTTAAAACCGTTGCAAGACATGAGTATTTATACAAAACTTTTTATTTCGCATTTGATAAGGTTTGAAAGTGCAAATAATTATAAGGCTTTTGCCAGAGAACTTAATGCACATATAAAAACGGATTTTGTTATAAAACTTCCGGTAGATGTGAATCAGAAGCCAGATTTTGACTTTATAGATAGATATATAAAATCGTTATCATTTAGTGGGAGACTTCAAAATCCTTAAGGGTTGCATGTGTTTTTTTCAAAAGTCCGCGGAGCAGAAAGGAAAGGCATGAAATTTTTACATTTAGGAGACCTGCACTTAGGGAAAGCACTGGGCGATTTTGATTTGGCGGAGGATCAGAGGTATATTCTGGATCAGATTCTGCGTATCGCGGAGAAAGAATCCGTAGACGGCGTGCTGATTGCGGGGGATGTATATGACAAATCCGTCCCGAGCGAGGCGGCGACGGGGCTTTTGGACTATTTCCTGATTCAGCTGGCAAAAAGAGAAATAAAGGTATTCATGGTGAGCGGAAACCATGATTCGGATGAGCGTTTGAATTACGGAAGCGCTTTGTTTGCATCCAATCAGATATACATATCCGCCGTCTTTGACGGAACGCTTCCCAGGCATAGCTTTGCCGACGGGGATACGGAGATTGCCGTATATCTGCTTCCGTTTGTAAAGGCTTCTCAGGTAAAGCATTTTTTCCCGGACGAGGAGATAGAGAATTACGATGACGCTGTCCGGGCGGTTATAAGAAACACGCCTGTAGACAGGAAAATCCGGAATATTCTGGTGGCTCATCAGTTTGTCGCGGGACGGGGAGAGGATCCCGAGCTCGCAGGCTCCGAAAGCGTGGGGACGCAGAGTGTGGGCGCGGTTGAAAAAATCGGATATGACTGCTTTGACGGTTTTGATTATGTGGCGTTAGGCCATATTCATTCTCCGCAGCGTGTGGGAAGGGACGAGATTCGATATGCCGGTTCCCCGCTTAAATACTCGCTCAGCGAGGCGAATAATGAAAAGTCGGCTGCACTTATTACGGTTTCGGCAGAGGAAAAAGTCAGGATAGAGCTTGTCCCGTTGAAGCCGATGAGGGACTTGAGACACATCAGGGGGACATTGAAGGAGCTGCTGGATAAGAAGAATGTAAAATCGCCGGAGGATTTTATTTACGCCACATTGACAGATGAGGATATCGTCAACGACGCAATGGGGATCTTTCGGCAAGTATATCCGAATACCGTTCGAATCGATTATGACAATTCCCATACAAGAGAGGTCGAACAGGTGGATATCAGCAGGATTGCCGAAAACAAATCGTTCCCGGAGCTGATCGGAGATTTTTACAGGCTGATGTACGGCTGCGAGATTACGGAGGAAGAAATGGACGTCATGAGAATGGCGGCGCGGGAGGCAGGTGTTATCAATGAAGCCGATTAAACTGATGATAAGCGCGATTGGTCCCTATGCGGGGGAGGTCCCGGCGATAGAGTTCGGCCCTTTTGAGGAGAAGGGACTGTTTTTGATATCGGGAGACACCGGCTCCGGGAAAACGACGATATTTGACGCGATCTGCTTTGCGCTGTACGGAACGACCAGCGGAACCTACCGGGACACCAAAAATTTGAGAAGCGAATACGCCGCGGATTCTGCGCCGAGTTATGTGGACTTTTATTTTTCCCATCAGGGGAGGAAATATCACGTCTGGAGGCAGCCGTCCTATGAAAGGCAGAAACAGCGCGGCTCAGGGGTGGTATTGGAAAAGGAAAAGGCCGTTCTTTATGCGGAGGGTCAGACTCCGATCGAGGGGCTGACCCAGGTCAACAGCGTCGTAAAGGAGCTGCTGCACATCGACGAAAAGCAGTTTAAGCAGATTGCGATGATCGCCCAAGGGGAATTTTGGGATTTGCTGAACGCAAAAACGGATCAGAGAACCGAGATTCTGCGGACCATATTTTTGACGGGCGGCTATAAAAATATAGAGTATAAATTGAAGGATCGGATGGATGCAAGCGGCAGGATCAAAGAGAATGCCGAAAACAGCATTATCCAGCATTTTGAGGATGTGTCGGCAAAGGCGGAGGATGAGCTTTTTGACGAGCTGGAGGAGCTCAAAGGCAAGGTCAGACGGTCGAAAAGCGCATGGAATCCGGAGGAGATTTTAGAGATAACGGAACGTCTGATTTTGTCGGACAGAGAAGAATTAAAGCGCATGAAGGCGGATTTGGAAAAGGCAGAGGCGGAGCTGAAAAAGAATCATGATGAGCTTGCGCTGGCAAAGACCAACAACAGTTTTATCGAGAAGAAGGAGAGGCTGGAGAAGGAAAGGGAGGAGCTGGAAAAAAGAAAGGCGGAAACGGAAGAGCTTTCCCGGCTTTTGGACAGACAAAAGAAAGCTGTCCGCAATGTAAATCCGTCTTATATTGCTTGGGCGAAGAAGCAGGAAGAGGTTACTTCGACCGGGAAGCAGATTGAGGCGACGGAATCAAAGCTGCAGGCGGCCCTAACGATTGTAGAGCAGGCCGGAGAAGCGCTTGAGGCCGCCAAAAAACAGGAGCCGGAGGTTGACAGATTAAAGCAGACGATAAGCCGGATTGACGATGAGAGGCCGAGGTATCAACAAAAAGAGGAGCTTGCCGGAAAACGGAAGGAGCTGGAAGAGCAGGATAAAAAGATCGGCAGAAGCGAAGCGGATTTAAAAGAACGCGAGAAGCTTCTCAAAGAGAAGATAAACAACCTGGGTAAGACGGTGAAGGAATTAAAAAGCAAACCGGCTGAGCTGGCAGAGGCAAGAAACGAGAAGGAAAAACTGACGGGGCTTTTGAAAGACTTAAAAACAGTCATAGACAGTCAGATCCCGGAAAGGGAAAAACGCAGGGCGGCGCTTTCCAAAAAGCAGAAAGCATTTTCAGAGACACGCGGCAAATATGAAGAGGCGCGAGACGAGAGAGAGAAGGCCGAGCATATTCTGGAGGACAGCAGGGCCGGTATTTTGGCGGGAAAGCTTGTAGAAGGAGAGAAATGCCCGGTGTGCGGATCCGTACATCACCCGGAGCCTGCAGCGCTGAAGGAGACCTCGATATCGGAGGAGGATTTCAAAAAGCTTCAGGAGGTAGAGGCGGAGCTTCAGGAGAAAAAGAACCTAGCCAATACGGAGGCGGAAAAAGCAAAGACGTCGCTGGAAGAGTTTGAGGGACAGCTTAAGGCAGCTATCCTGAATTGCATGGAAAATCCGTTCCTGAAGGCGGACAGAGAGGAAGAAGCTCTTGAAGAGCTGATCGGGACGGTACGGGAAGCAAAAGCGCAGATTGAGACGCTGTCGGAGGAGAACGGTAAAAAATGCAGTTCCCTCGACAAGGACTGCAGGACGCTTGAGAAGGCGGAAAGGGATCTCGAAGCCGCACAGGGGAAGGAAACGGAGAAGCTCAATTCGGAAAAAGAAGAACTGAATGAAAACCGGCAGAGAATTAAAAAAGAACTGACGGAAACGGCGGCTACCTTAAAGACACTGGAAAGCTTAAGCTTCCCGGATCTGAAAACGGCAGAAAATGAGAGAGCGCAGGCCGAGGCGAAGAAAAACAGGATAACAGACGGGATCGCGAGGGCAGAGGGGGAAAAGAAAAAGGCGGATGACGGCGTTACCGCCGCACGGTCAAGGCTAAAGACCCTGAACGACAGTCTGAGTCGGCAGAAAGAAGAGGAGGACGCCCTTCAAAAGGAGCTGGAAGGAGAAGTCAGTGCAAACGGATTCTCTTCCGTAGAAGAAATGCGGGAATACGTTGTGGAGGAAGAGGTTATCGAATCGTCGGAAAAGAGGATTGTCGAATATAATCAGGCGGCTGCCACGAACGAGAAACAGCTTTCCGAGGCCAGGGCGGACGCAGAAGGGAAAAAGCCGATCGACATCGAAGCGTTAAAGGCCGTATGCGACGGGCAGAGCCAAAAGGTAAATTTAAGCAGGAAGGAGTGTCACAACAGCGAAAACAGAATCCGTACGAATGAAGAGAAAAATAAGAGCATTCTTGACAGGAGTAAAGAGCTGGAAAAGGCGGGTAAAGAATATCAGATCTGCAGGCGGCTTTATGATCTGGTCAAGGGCACAACGGGAAACGGAAAGATTACGCTGGAGCAGTACATACAGGCGGCGGGCTTTGACGGGATTATCGCCGCGGCAAACAGGCGGCTTCTGCCGATGAGCGGCGGACAGTACGAACTGTACCGCCAGGAGGATTCCCTCGGCAAAAAGAGCAACAATTTCCTTGACCTTGAGGTGCTGGATAATTACACGGGACACAGGAGGCCTGTGGGGAATCTTTCCGGCGGAGAGAGCTTTAAGGCTTCGCTGAGCCTTGCCCTGGGGCTGTCCGACACCGTGTCGTCCAATCTCGGCGGCGTGCAGATGGACGCGCTCTTTGTGGATGAAGGCTTTGGAACCCTGGACCGGAAATCCATAGACAGCGCGATGGAAATATTGATCAACCTGACCGGAAGCAGTAAGCTTGTGGGAATTATCAGCCACAGGGAAGAGCTCATCGAGAATATTCCGCAGCAGATCAAGGTCAGGAAGACGAAAAACGGAAGTCAAATTACCGTGGAATGCGGTATATAGCAGCTTTTCGGCGCGGAACCGGCCGGGTCAAACGGCTTGAAATCCCGGGTGAAATCGCTTACAATATTGAGTGGAGCAGACTGTTGCCGTTCACTGCGGAACGGCTGTCGCTGCAGATTTCGGCCGCAGCTGCGGAAAGGCATGGTGATTCCTATGAGTATTCATCTGAGTGAATTTTTGAAACCGAAGTATCAGAATATTGTGATTCAGTGCCACGACAATCCGGATGCGGACGCGATCGCCAGCGGATACGGCATTTATTCCTATCTGAAGGGACAGGGCAGGAAGCCGCGGCTGGTTTACGGTGGGGCGGCGCAGATACAGAAGAGTAATCTGGTGCGGATGACACAGATCCTAAAGATCCCGTTGGAGTATGTACAGGAGATCGGGAAGCCGGATCTGCTGATCATGGTGGACTGCCAGTACGGACAGAGAAACGTTCAGAAGTTTTCGGCGGGAGAGGTGGCGGTGATCGATCATCACCGGATTTCCGTGCCGGAGGAGCTGCCGCCCATGCAGGAGATCCGCAGCAGCTACGGAGCCTGCGCGACCGTGGTGTGGAAGCTTTTAAAAGAGGCGGGTTATGACGTAGATAAGAATGTCGGGCTGTCTACGGCGCTTTATTACGGTCTGTATATGGATACCGGGAGGCTGCAGGAAATTTCCCATCCGGACGACAAGGACATGCGGGATGAACTGAAGACGGATAAAAGCGATCTGATTTATCTGCAGAACGCAAATCTTTCGCTGGCGGAGCTGCGCATTGTGGGGGAGGCTGTGCTGAGTTATACCTACAATGCCGATTATCATTTTGCGGTAGTGGAGGTAAAGGCCAGCGACCCGAATATTCTGGGGATTGTCAGCGATATGCTGACGGAGGTAGACGCGGTGGATACCTGTATCGCGTTCAGCATTCTGGGCGGCAGGGCGAAGCTGTCCGTCCGCAGCTGTACCAAGGAGGCCCAGGCAGCAGACCTTGCGGCCTTTGTCTGCGCAGGGCTGGGAGACAGCGGCGGGCATCTGATGAAGGCGGGCGGCACTCTGGACGCGGAGTATCTGCGGAGAGAGTATGAGAGCCTGCACGGGACAACGGCGGGTAACGCTAAGCTGGGCGGTTTTGTGCGCGAGATCCTTTGTGCGCGTATGGAAAAATATTTCAGGGAGCAGAAGATCATAGACAGCAGCTCCTATGTGCCGGATATCGCGGCCATGCGGCTTTATCGGAAAAAGCCGGAGCGCAGAGGATATGTGGAGGCAAAAAAGATATTTCCCGTGGGGACAAAGATCTGTATCCGCATGCTGGAGGGGGAGATCGAGACGGTTGTGGAGGAAGACACCTACATTATGACAGGGGTCGATTACGAGGTTTATGTGAATCGTCTGAAGAATTTTGACGAGGATTATGACAGGCTTGAAGAAGTTTATGTTTTTGACGCAAAGGTGTACAGCGAGACGGGGGATATTCTGCCCAAATATAAACCGATTGTGCGCAACGCCCTGAACGGGGAGATCCGTGAGCTGACGTCCAGGCTGAGCGCCTGCATGTCGAAGGATACTTCCCGGGTGTATGCGCAGGAGCTGACCTGCCGCACGAAAATTTTTACCGCGTGGGACAGAGAGAAGTATATGCTGGGCGAGGCGGGGGATTACCTGGTGGTAAAGGAGAAAAATCACAGGGATGTCTATATTGTAAAGAAAGACATTTTTGCAAAGACTTACGAGGCCTGCGGGTGTTAAAATCTGCAGGCTTTCCCGCATACGAAGCACAAAACCTTCATATATATACTTATACCAGTATAGATATGGAGGTATTGTTGTGGAGCTGATTAAGAGAAATATACATATGGACCGTGTCAGGGCGGAGGCAGTCACGCAGTTTACCGTTGAGGATGACGTCAACATCCCGGACAGCAAGCCGGATGTGAACTCTTTGAATCTGGAGAAGGGGGAGCTGATCATCGAGGAGATAAAGCCGGGAAACGATTCGGTGAGCGTCAGGGGATATCTGGCCTGCGTGGTGCTTTACCACACATCGGAGGAGGGGAGCAGTCTGGTCGTGACGGACGCAAGGCTGCCCTTTGACGAAAAGATGAATCTGCGGGGAGCGGTTCCCGCGGACAGTGTCAGCGTAGACGGGGAGGTAGAGGATCTCACCGTGAGTATGATCAACTCCCGGAAGCTGAACATTCAGTCGCTGGTGACGCTGACGGCCAGGGTGGAGGAGCTTTATGACGAGGAGGCTCCGACGGCGGTACACGGAGAAGAGAAGGCGGAATACAGGCGGATGCCTTTGGAGATCGCGCAGATTGTGATCTGCAAAAACGACATTTTCCGCATCAAGGATGAGATTACGCTGCCGTCCAACTATCCGAATATATTCCAGATACTCTGGGATACCGTTTCGCTGGGGGATGTGGAGTTTAAGGTGATGGAGGAGAAGATCACGCTGTCCGGAGACGTACATGTGTTTTTGCTGTACGAGGGAGAGGGTGAGAATCATCCCGTCCGCTCCTTTGAGACAACGCTTCCGTTCAGCGGCGTGCTGGAATGTCACGGCTGCAGGGAAGGAATGCTGCCGGACATCCGTTATAAGCTGGGGCAGAAGGAGTTGGCCGTCCGCCCGGATTTTGACGGGGAAGAGCGCAGCATCGGCATCGAGATGGTGCTCGATTTTGTGATCCGTATCTATGAGGAGGAAAAGCTGGAGATCATTTCCGACGTATACGGCGTATCCAACGAGATCACAACGGTGACGCACCGGGCGGATCTGCGCAGGCTTTTGGCCAGGGTGACGGGAAAGACCAAGGTCACGGATCATGTTCATATCAAGGTGGGAAATGTGCTGCAGCTGCTGCACAGCGAGGGGACCGTGGCGCTGGAACAGCAGACGGCGGTGGAAAACGGGATCCTGCTGCAGGGCAGTCTCACCGTGAAGCTGATGTACATCACGGGGGCGGACGAGGCGCCTTACGGCTGTACACAGGCACAGATTCCCTATCAGTATACGCTGGAAGTACCGGATATTTCGCCGGAGGATACCGACACGGTCCACGCGGAGGTAGAGCAGCTTCAGGTGACGATGCTGGACGGGGAAGAGATGGATGTCAAGGCGGTGCTGTGTTTTTCCACGGTGGTGTTCAAGACTGTCCCGGTGGAGCTGATCAGCCAGATTTCGGTGGCCCCCTTGGACACGGGAAAGATGAGCAGCCTGCCCGGCATGGTGGTGTATATGGTCAAGGAGGGAGACAATCTGTGGAATATCGGGAAAAAGTATTATGCGCCTGTGGATTCGCTCCGAAGACTGAACGAGCTGGAAAGCGATGAGCTGAAGGCGGGCCAGAAGCTTTTGATCGTAAAAGGAAGCTGAAAAAGCGTCCCTTCGTGACGCTGAGGCTGCGCGAATTTCCCTGTAAAACAAAAATCCCCGGTTTTCGTTTGGAAAACCGGGGATTCGTTATGCACTTAGTCGATAACGGTCTTGTTTGCAGCCGCAGCCATGTCGTCGAAGCCCTTCATCACTGCGTCATAAGTACGCTGGGAGATATCGGGAAGAGCGCCGCCCCATGTCTTCTCGGCCTGTGCGTATCCCTTCTTGAAGGCGGAACGCATTTCCTCGATCTTATCGGGGTCGCCGCCGGTGAGAGCGGTAGCAAAATCAAGGATTCTCTGGGAGGTCTGGCTTACGCCCCAGTATCCGTCCTCCGCGATATCGGCCTGAGCCTGCATCTTGGTAGCGGGATCAACCGTGAAGTTACCTTTTCTTAAGAAAGACCAGATATCGTTTGCCTTGCCGTAAGCGTTCGCCTGGCCGGACATCATTTTCTCTACAAGACTGCGCAGCTGAGCGGTGCGCGCGTCGGCGTCTGCCTTCAGCTTATTGATCAGGTTGGTATCCGGCGTATAGGTTTTCTTTGTGGAAGAAGCTGCCGTCTCGTTGGAAGGCTCATAGACAACACCGGTATCGGCCGCTGTAGACTTGTTTTCTGTCTTCGCGTCGGTGTTCTCAACAGCCTTTGTGCTCTCGGTGTTGGAATAGTTGTAGGCCGCAACGGCCTGGGTTGCTGATGTAACTCCGTTTACACTCATAATTATCCCTCTTTCTGGCGTTATCCGCCGATTTTTTGTCCTTTGGACACATCATCCGTGATTGGTATAGTTTATTTCGGCAGATCGGGTGGAAAAATTTAGTCTTTTTCCGAAAAATTCCTGATTTCTATCGTAAGCCGGTTCCGGGACAGAAGAGCGCCGTCCGTCAAAAGGCGGTAGGAGAGCTCGACCCTGGCGGTATTGTCGGACCAGACGCTTTGCAGCCCGTCCGTGCAGAGTTCCAAAAGCAGTAAGCCGTAGGGCGTCGCATAACGGACCGGGTGCTCTTTTCCGGCTTCAAAAACCATGCGGGAGGCAAGAGCGCCGCTTTTGGTAAGCTCGATTTTAAGATCCGTTATTTTCAGTGTGTTTTTAGTGACGGCGCCGCTTTCGGGGTCCTGTTCCTCGTACAGGAGAAAACGGAAACCGTCCCGCCAAAAATACTGTCCTCTTGCCGTCAGCTCGGTGACGGCTTCCGGGCCGTCTTCGCTTAAGCTGGCGCCGGTTACGGTGATATGTACGTCTCTTGTCATTTGAAACCTTCCTGTCGGACGTAAAAAGATTTCGGCAAATTCGTCCGGCTAATATTCTTCGATGTTGACTGCCTTGGCCGACAGGATGCCGTACTTGATGATAGAATTGGCAAAGCGCACAAACTTTTCGGCCTTGTCGCTGACGTAAAACCGATATTTATCGCTGCCCAGTCCCGGGGATTCGTCGCTCAGCATGTTCATCCCCGCAAGCATCTGTTTCAGCTCGATGGCGGTCTCGTAAGCCGGGTTTACCAGCGTCACGCCGCTGCCGATGAGCCGGCCCAGCGTGGATCGGATCAGGGGGTAGTGGGTACAGCCCAGGATCAGTGTGTCGATATCGATGTCGATCAGCTCTGCCAGATAACGGCGGGCGATCTCGTCTGTCACGGGGTCCTCCCAAAGCCCTTCCTCCACCAACGGGACGAAAAGGGGACAGGCTTTTTCGTAGATTGTCACCTGGGGGTTCAGTTCCTTTATGTAGCGGGTGTACATCTGACTGGAGATTGTGGCCTCCGTGGCGATAACGCCGATCCTGCCGTTGCGGGTCGCCTCCGTGGCCGTCTTTGCGCCGGGCTTCACGACTCCGATGATGGGGATGTCGATATCCTTTTCCAGCGCATCCAGCGCGTAGGCGCTGGCGGTATTGCAGGCGACGACGATGGTTTTGACCTGAAAGGTGCGCAGGAATCTTACAATCTGTTCGGAATATCGATTGACGGTTTCCCGGGATTTACTGCCGTAAGGAACCCGGGCGGTGTCGCCGAAATAGATGATTTTCTCGTTGGGAATCTGGCGCATGATTTCACGCGCCACGGTGAGACCGCCCACACCTGAGTCGAAAACGCCGATCGGAGCGTCCCTGTGCATCAATTCTTTGTTGATCTGTCCCATGAAAAAGCCTCCCAAAAAGCATTCAATTCAGTGAGCAGCCTGCTGCGGAAGCAGATGCTGCCGCGGTCTGCGCCCAGAAGCTCCAGATACAGGCTGCTATCGGAGTCCCATGCAGGCTCCGCGGTCTCCTGCGCACCGTCCTCCGATTCGCAGAGAATCCGCACGGTGTCGGGAGTCAGGGTAAATTCGGGATAAAGCAGTCCCCACCAGCCAAGCGCCGCACACAGCGCCGCAATAAGACGTATTTTAATCTGTTTGTTTTTCATGGCAATAACCTCGCTTTCTGTCAGGTAGATTATTGCCGGAAATTTTCCCTTTAGTCAGATTTGCGCATTGTTTCCGTGTGAGTCTTTGGCTTCGCCCCTGTCGAGACGGATTCGGCGGATGATTGCCCTCTCCTGATTGTCGATGTGGGTTTTTGCAGCCTGCGCAGCCGTCTCCCGATCCTTTTCCACAATGCTTCGATAGATTATTCTATGCTCTTCCACCAGCCTTTCATGCTGGCTGGAGTCCTTTATATATTCAAAACGGTATCGGTACATCTGCTCCGACAGGTTGTTCACCAGCTGAATCAGCCGCTGGTTACCGGTGGCCTGAACAATGATATCGTGGAGAGCGACGTCCGCCTGGGCAATTTTTTTGGCGTCGCCGGTGCGCACAGCCGCCTCAAAGGCGTCGCACGCCGTCCGCAGATTTTCCAGCCCCGCGCCCGTGATGCGGTCGCAGGCCAGCTCTGCGCAGAGGGCATCCAGCGCCCTGCGGACCTCTAAGACGTCGGTCATGCTCTTTTCCGTGATCTGAGCCACTTCCGCGCCCCGCCTCGGGATCATGGTCACCAGTCCCTCCAGCTCCAGCTTGCGGATGGCTTCGCGGATGGGGGTGCGGCTGACGCCCAGCCGGTTGGCAAGGTGAATCTCCATCAGCCTCTCGCCGGGCTTTAGCTCGCCGGTGAGGATAGCCTTGCGGAGCGTGTTGAAGACCACATCCCTTAAGGGCAGAAATTCATCCATGTCTGTCTGTAGAAAATCCTGCATGATGCTCACCTCTTTCCTATAACAGTGCGGTCAGAAAGACCTGTTTTGCCTCCGGATCCTGTTTCAGCCTTTCGAAAGCCAGCCGGGCGGTCTCCTCCTGCGTAAAAATACCGAATACGGCGGGGCCGCTGCCGCTCATCAGCGAGCCTGCCGCGCCGAGCTTGCGCAGACGCGCCTTTAAGGAGGCGATGACGGGGTGGGCGGGAATTGTGACGGCCTCCAGGACATTCCCCATGCGGGAGAGAATCCCGGAAAGATTTCCGGCCCTTACGGCGTTCACCATGCCGTCAATATCGGGATGACGCAGGGTCTCGCATGTGTCAAGCTGTTCATAAACGTATTTGGTGGATACGCTGACGTCAGGTTTTGCGACTACGACATGGCAGACGGGAGCCGGGGGAAGGGCGGTCAGTTTTTCGCCGATGCCTTCGGCAAGGGCGGTTCCGCCCAGGATACAGTAGGGAACGTCAGCCCCGATCACGGATGAAATTTCCGCCAGCTCCCGGTCGGGGACGCCAAGTCGGAAAAGGACATTCATGCCCTTCATCACCGCGGCGGCGTCCGCGCTGCCGCCCGCCATACCGGCGGCGATGGGGATTCTCTTCTTCAGGCGGATTCGCACCCCTTCCTTTACGGAATAGGTTTCCTGCATCAGACGCGCCGCCCGGCAGATCAGATTGTCTTCCCCGACGGACAGTCCGGCGCAGTCCGCGGTCAGGACGATACCGCTGTCCGCTTTCTCCAGCGACAGTTCGTCGCAGATGCCGACAGTCTGCATCACCGTCTTTATCTCGTGATACCCGTTGGGCAGCCTGTCGAGCACATCCAGTCCCAGATTGATTTTGGCGTAAGCCTTTACGTCGTATTGATTCATAGGATACTCCTTCGGGAAGATCGGGTTCAACCTTGAAAAAAGCAACATACGCCCGCCATAGCCCCCTGTGAAAAGCGCAAACGTTTTGAACGGGAACCCGTGGCGGGCGTCGTAACAAAAGATACGGCATTCGGTTTATTTCAGAGGCTTTGCGCCGGCCTTCTCCTGAGCGGCCTCCAGCGCGCGCCTGAAGCGGCTCTTTTTCTTTGCCGGGGGAGCCTCCACCTTTCCGTGCAGTCCCTTTACGCCGAGAACATAGATACCGCTGACGACGGCTTTGACTTCCTTCTTGACGGGAACGGAATCAAAAATCTTTTCGTCGCAGATGAGAGACATGATCTGCGGGCCGACCTTAGCCTTGACGATGGGCAGCTTTGTCCCGCGCATGGCCTTTGGCGTCTGATCTATCACCATCTGCGGAAGCCCCGCGTCCCGCAGCTTCATCCGCTTTTTGTCGATGATCAGCATGGAGACGGTCTGCTTGTTTGCCTCCAGCATCTCCTGCTGTTCGGCCTGCTTTTTCTGAGCCTTTTTGCCGAGAAAATAGAGTACGGCGATCAGTGCGATGAGTACCACCGCAACGACGATCAAAACGATCATCCATGGTTTCATAACGATATGCCTCCTGTGTTTGCCTGTCAGATTTATCCTTTGTTTCATTTTAGCACAGTATGCAGGAAGGAAGCAACAAAACATTTACAGGTTTTTTGCAGATTTTTTTCCGAAATTGTGATATGCTAATAAAAATCGGGGGATTTGGTATGGATAATATCGGTATGATGTGGGAGATCGTAACGTTTATCGTGGGAAGCCTGCTGTTATGGAACATGTTTTTTGCCATCGTCATCGTCTTTTTTGAGAGGCGAGACCCGAAGAGCGTCTGGGCCTGGCTGCTTCTGCTGTTTTTTCTGCCGGGTATCGGTTTCGTTTTTTATCTGTTCCTGGGAGTGGACATGCACAAGCGGAAAATGTTCCGGGCGAAGGAGTTGGAGGATAATCTGCACGAGATCATCCGGGATCAGGAGCTTTCCCTGAAGGAAGGCTCCGGCGGGACGGAGGAGATTGACGGTTACAGGGATCTGATCGTGTATAACATGAAGGCGGCGGACGCCATATTGCTGCGGGAAAACGATATTGATATTTTTACGGACGGCAATCAGAAATTTGAGGCTTTGCTTCAGGATCTGGAAAGCGCGGAGCACTTCATCAATCTGCAATATTATATCATACGCGACGACGTCCTGTTCGGACGCATTGCGGAGGTGCTTAGGCGAAAGGCGGCGCAGGGAGTTGCCGTCCGGATCCTTTTTGACGGAATGGGCTGCCGGAGCGTCAGGCGCGGCTGCTGGAAGCGGCTGGAGGAGGCAGGGATTTGCACGGCGGAATTTTTTCCTGCGATTCTGGGAAGACTGCAGCTTCGAATCAATTACAGGAACCACCGCAAGATTGTGGTGATCGACAACCGGGTGGCCTATGTGGGCGGTTTTAATATCGGCAGGGAATACATTGATCTGGATGAGAAATTCGGGCATTGGCGGGACACGCATTTGAGAATATCCGGATCAGGGGTTTTAGGACTGCAGCTGCGCTTTATTCTGGACTGGAATTACGCGGCGGGGGAGGATCTGTTCGGAAACGCGGAGCTGTTTCGGGAGCCGCCTGCGGGAAAGCGGGATCGGTGCGCCCTGCAGATTATCAGCAGCGGCCCTGACAATTCCCTGGAGCAGATTCGGGACAATTATGTCCGCCTGATCACGAAAGCGAAAAAGAGCATCTGCATCCAGACGCCTTACTTTATCCCGGATGAGGCTGTGCTGAACTCGCTGCTGATCGCAGTGCGGTCCGGTATCGAGGTAAATCTGATGATTCCCTGTAAGCCGGATCACCCCTTTGTCTATTGGGCGACTTACTCCTACATGGGGCAGCTTCTTGGCGCGGGAGCAAACTGTTATACTTATGACAACGGATTTCTGCACAGCAAAGGTATCGTTGTGGACGGGGAAATTTTCTGCTACGGGACGGCCAACATGGATATCCGCAGCTTTGCCCTGAACTTTGAGGTGAACGCCATCGTGTACAGCAAAAAGAAAGCGGAGGAGATGGAACGGATTTTCCGCTCGGATCTTGTACACTGCACCCGGATCACCAGGGACAGCTACGCCGCCAGAAGCCTGAAGATTCGCTTTAAGGAGCAGATGTGCAGACTGATGTCGCCGCTGTTGTAATTGCAAAATGCGCGGCGGTATGGTAAGGTAGGAAGGGAGCGGAAACCGCCGAAGCCGTTTTAAGGCGTAAAAAGGCGTCGGCGCGTCTGAACAGACAGGCACGGACTGCCGAAAAATAAGGGAAAGAAAAAGGAGAGTGAAGGCGATGGAATTAACGGATATCAGAAAGCTTTACCGCAGCAGCGGGGAGTATATCGACAGGGAGGTGACCGTCGGCGGCTGGGTGCGCAGCAACAGAGATTCTAAGAATTTCGGCTTTTTAGTGATCAACGACGGTACTTTCTTTGAGCCGCTGCAGGTGGTGTACGGGGAGAAGCTTCCCAATTTTCAGGAGCTGTGCAGGCTGAACGTAGGAACGGCGGTGATTGTAAGGGGAACGATCGTGGCGACCCCGGACGCGAAGCAGCCCTTTGAGATGCAGGCGGGGGAGGTATCGGTGGAGGGGGCGTCCACCGCGGACTACCCGCTCCAGAAAAAGAGGCATTCCTTCGAGTATCTCAGGACGATATCCCATCTGCGCCCCAGGACCAATACGTTCCAGGCGGTATTCCGTGTGCGTTCTCTGATTGCGTACGCGATCCATAGCTTTTTTATGGAGAGAGGCTTTGTCTATGTCCATACGCCGTTAATCACGGGAAGCGACTGCGAGGGGGCCGGAGAGATGTTTCAGGTCACCACGCTGGATCTGGAGAATGTTCCGCGCACCGAGGAGGGCGGCATTGACTTTACGCAGGATTTCTTCGGAAAGCCCGCGAACCTGACCGTCAGCGGACAGCTGAACGGCGAGACCTACGCTATGGCCTTTAAGAATATTTATACCTTCGGTCCTACCTTCCGGGCGGAAAATTCCAATACCACGCGCCATGCGGCGGAATTTTGGATGATCGAGCCGGAGATGGCCTTTGCGGATCTGAAGGACGATATGATGCTGGCGGAGAGCATGTTGAAATATATCATCCGCTATGTGCTGGAAAATGCGCCGGAGGAAATGACCTTCTTTAACCAGTTTGTGGACAAGGGACTGATCGAAAGGCTCCGGCATGTGGCGGAATCCGATTTCGGCCATGTGACTTACACGGAGGCCATTGAGATTCTGGAGAAAAATAATGACGCATTTGATTACAAGGTTTTCTGGGGATGCGATCTGCAGACCGAGCATGAGCGCTATCTGACGGAGGAGGTATTTAAGCGCCCGGTGTTTGTGACGGATTATCCCAAAGAGATCAAGGCGTTTTACATGAAGCTCAACGAGGACGGAAAAACCGTCGCGGCCATGGACTGTCTTGTGCCCGGGATCGGAGAGATCATCGGCGGCAGCCAGAGGGAGGATAAGCTGGAGGTGCTGGAGCAGAGGATGGAGGAGCTTGGCCTGAAGAAGGAGGATTACGGGTTTTATCTGGACCTGAGAAGGTACGGCTCCGCGCGCCACGCGGGGTTTGGCCTGGGCTTTGAGAGATGCGTGATGTATCTGACGGGCATGGGCAATATCCGCGACGTCATTCCTTTCCCCAGAACGGTAAAAAACTGCGAACTGTAACTGATAAACAAAAATTAATTTTTTGAGAGATGAAAAGCATGCCGAAATGTGGTATGCTTTTTTTGAACAGGAAATTCGAACGCAGCAGAGGCGTCGCGGAGGGACGTTTTTTATGATGAGAAACAGAGGAAAAAAATTCGGGAAATACATTTACTTTTTGGCGATCGCCGGTCTGACTGCCGCCACGCTGTCTTCCGCCGTCCCGGAGCCTATGGTGACGAAGGCGACTTCCATCGGCGAGGTGCAGGACAACATTACCCGGCATGAAAACGAGCTGAATGCGCTGAACCAGCAGATCGCCGACCTGGAGGATGAGCAGGATCTGATCGAAGAGCAGATTGCGGATCTGAACGCGGAAATCATCAACACCATGGCAAGTATCGACCTTTTGGCGGAGGAGATTGCCGAAAAGACGGAGGAGATCGTTCAGAAGCAGGCGCAGATCGAAGCGACGCAGGCGGAGTACGACGCGGCCGTGGTCCGTGAGGAAAATCAGCGGCAGAGTATGATCGACAGCACACGCATGGTGTATGAGAACAACGACGCGTCTTATCTGTCGGCGATGCTGGAGGGAAAGGGACTGGCCGATATCCTGAATCAGATGGATTATATCGAGAGAGTTTACGAGTACAGCGTGAACCGACTGAACGAATTTGTGACGACGAAAAATCAGGTGCATGATTTATGGGATCAGCTGGAGCTGGAAAAGGCCGGCCTGGATCAGGACAGAGCCAATCTGGAAGAAGATCAGGCGGTTATGGAAAGCCTGAAGGAAGATCTGAACGGGAAGCTGGCGAAGAAAAAGCGGGAGTCCGAAAATTACGAGGCGGAAATCAAAAAGGCGCAGAAGGAGGCTGCCGCGGCGAAAAAGCAGCTGCAGCAGGACAAGCAGAAGCTGAAGCAGCTCCAGGCGGCGCAGAACGCCGCGAACATGACCATCGCCACGACCAGCTACACCTCCCTGATTGACAGCGCCGTGGGAAGCGACCAGGGAAAGAGGATCGCAAAATATGCCTGTCAGTTCGTGGGAAATCCCTATGTGGCCGGCGGAACGAGCCTGACCAACGGAGCGGACTGTTCCGGGTTTACTTACAAGATCTACCAGAATTTCGGATACAGCATCCCCAGGACGTCTTATCTGCAGCGCAGCGCCGGGAAAGAAGTTTCCTACGCGGAGGCCCAGCCCGGGGACCTGATCTGCTACGACGGGCATGTGGCTATGTATATCGGCGGCGGTATGATCGTGCATGCCAGCAGCGCAAAGACGGGAATCAAGGTCAGCAGGGCGCAGTACAGGACGATTTTGTCCGTGAGGCGGATCATATAAGGAGGAGCCGGGATGCTGAGAATAGGCTGTCATCTTTCTTCCGCCAAAGGTTTTTCTGCCATGGCGGAGGCCGCGGAAGCCATCGGGGCCACGACGTTTCAGTTTTTTACCAGAAATCCCCGGGGCGGGGCTGCGAAGGAGTGGCGGGATGAGGATATCCAAAGGATGCTGGAGCGCTTTGAACAGGCGGGAATTGCCCGGCCTCTGGCGCACGCGCCCTATACGCTGAATCCCTGTGCAAAGGAGGAGCGAACCCGGCAGTTTGCGCTGGAAACCCTTTCCGACGATCTGCACAGACTGGAGAAGATTCCCGGCGTGATGTACAATTTTCATCCGGGGAGCCATGTGGGGCAGGGGTCCGAGGAGGGGATCCGTCTGATCGCAGATGCGCTGAACAGGACGCTTTGGGAAGATATGCATACAAAGGTGCTGCTGGAGACCATGGCGGGCAAGGGGAGCGAGGTGGGCCGCAGCTTTGAGGAGCTGAGAGCCGTTATCGACAAAGTAGAGCTCGGGGATAAGGTGGGAGTCTGTCTGGATACCTGCCATGTGTGGGATGCAGGCTACGATATCGCAGAGCATCTGGATCAGGTGCTGGAGGAATTTCAGCGGACGGTAGGACTCAACCGTCTGCAGGCGGTACACCTGAATGATTCCATGAACCCATGCGGAGCCCGCAGGGACAGGCACCAGAAGATCGGGCAGGGATATTTGGGGCTTGAAGCCTTCCGGCGCATTGTGACGCATCCGAAGCTGAAGGGTCTGCCGTTTTATCTGGAGACGCCCAACGAACCGGAGGGTTATCGGGCGGAAATTGAGCTGCTGCGGGAGATGGCGGAAGCCGGAGAATAGAAAACCGGGTTGCCTTTTGCGGAATAAGTGGTAAAATAGTCTGTAGAAATATATTTGCGGAGGAAGTGAGACCGTGAAGATCATAATTGCCGGAGACGGCAAAATGGGAGCCGTCCTGACGCGGCAGCTGTCATCGGAGGGAGACGACCTGACGCTGATCGATTCCGATTCCAGGGCGCTGGAGTCCAGCGAGGAACGGTATGATATTATGGTGGTGCAGGGAAACTGCGCCTCAAAGGATGTGCTGCTTCAGGCGGGTGCAAAGGACGCGGAGCTTTTGATTGCGGCGACGGGCGCCGACGAAGTGAATCTGCTGTGCTGCATGACTGCCCACAGCCTGAACCCGAATATCCATACCATCGCCCGGGTGAGAAATCCGGAGTATACAGATCAGATCTATGAGATGAGCGAGATGTTTGCTTTATCCATGGCGGTAAATCCGGAAAAGCAGGCGGCGGCTGAGGTGGCGAGGCTTCTGCGCTATCCGGGTTTTTTGAAGCGGGATACTTTTGCCAGAAGCCGAACGGAGATCGTGGAGCTGCGGATCGAGAGCAGCAGCAAGCTCTGCAATGTGGCGCTGAACGATATGTACGGCATCGTCAAATGCAGGATTCTGGTTTGCGCGGTGCTCAGAAGCGGCAAGGCGATAGCGCCGGACGGTAATTTTGTCCTGAGGGAGGGCGATCGGATCTTCGTGACGGCCTCCACGGAAACGCTTACGGTGCTGTTGAAGAATCTGGGTGTGATTACCCATAAGGTGAAGCGGGTGATTCTGTGCGGCGGCGGGCGGCTCAGCTATTATCTGGCAAGGCAGCTCCAGCGGACGGGGATCAGAGTACAGCTCATAGAGCGCGATCTTGACCGATGCAACCAGCTGGCGGCCTCTCTTCCGGAAACCTGCATTATCCACGGCGATGCCAGCAGCCAGTTTTTGCTGGAGAGCGAGGGAATCTCGGACTGCGACGCCCTGGTGACGATGACGGGGCTGGACGAGCTGAATATGGTGATATCTCTGTACGGAACAGGCTGCGGCGTGCCGCAGGTCATCACAAAGCTGGGCCGTATGGATAACACAAACATTTTGGGGAATCTGGCTCTGGGAAGCGTGATCAGTCCCAAGGAGCTTTGCTGCAACACCATCGTGCGGTATGTGCGCGCTATGAAAAATCAGACCGGCGCGGCGCTGACGATGCACACGATTGCGGACGGACAGGCGGAGGCTATGGAATTTCTGGCGGATGAAAATACGCTGCACTGCGGCGAACCGTTAAAAAATATCAGACTGAAAAAGGGTGTTCTGGTGGCAAGCATTACAAAGGGAGCCAGAGAAGAAATCCCCAACGGAGATTCCTTTTTTAACCGGGGCGACACGGTGATCATTGTGACCAACGGCGGAAAAGGGATTTATCAGTTGAACGATATTTTTGAGTGATGGGTGAGGTTTGCCATGAACTATAAAATGATGGGAAGATTCATCGGCAAGATACTGCGGGTAGAGGGAGTCTTTATGGTTCCCGCGCTGTTGATCAGCCTTTGGGAGAAAGAATATAACGTGGCGTGGGCCTTTTGGTGGAGTATTGCCATCGTCATGGTTCTCTCGCTGTTTCTCACATGGCTTTGCCGTGGCTCTAAAAATAAATTTTACGCGAGGGAGGGCTTGGCCTGTGTGGGACTCAGCTGGATCGTGATCAGTCTGCTGGGCTGCCTTCCGTTTTATTTTTCCCGGGAGATTCCGAGCTTTATAGATGCTTTCTTTGAGATCGTGTCAGGCTTTACCACCACGGGAGCCTCCGTTGTGCCGGCGGTGGAGGAGCTGTCTAAGGGGACGCTTTACTGGAGAAGCTTCAGCCATTGGCTGGGCGGAATGGGAGTCTTGGTATTCCTGCTTGCCATCTCTTCGGTAAGCGGCAGCGATAACGGCTTCACCATGCATCTGCTCCGGGCGGAGAGCCCGGGCCCCAACGTGGGGAAGCTGGTGCCGAGAATGAAGAAGACGGCGGGGATTTTGTATATCCTGTATATTCTTCTGACAGTGCTGAACGTGATCTTTCTTCTGGCGGGAAGAATGTCCCTGTTTGAGGCGGTCTGCACGGCCTTCGGGACAGCGGGCACAGGCGGCTTCGGGGTGAGAAATGACAGCATTGCGGGGTACAGTCCTTATATCCAGAATGTATGTACCGTCTTTATGCTTCTGTTCGGCGTCAATTTCAGCTGCTATTATCTTTTGCTGATCCGGCAGTTTAAAAATGTATTCCGGGATGAGGAGCTGCGGATGTACTTTGGGATTGTGGGAGGCAGCATCCTGCTGATCACACTGAATTTGAAGGGCTTTTACGCGACGCTGGGGGAGGCGGTCAGACATGCGGCGTTTCAGGTTGCTTCCATTGTGACGACTACAGGCTATGCCACGGCGGATTTTGACCTGTGGCCGGGGTTCTCAAAAGCGGTCCTGTTGTGCCTGATGGTGATAGGCGCCAGTGCCGGGAGCACCGGCGGCGGTTTTAAGTGCGGCAGGGCGCTGCTGGTGCTCAAAAGCCTTCACAGGAGTGTGCGGCAGGTAGTTCATCCACAGAAGGTGGAGGCGGTGAGAGTCAACGGCAATCCGGTGGGCGAGAAGGTGCTTCAGAATACCAACGCTTACCTGGCGGCATATGTGATCCTGATCGGAATCAGCTATCTGCTGATCTCGGTGGACGGTTTTTCCGTTACCACAAATTTTTCCGCGGTGCTGGCCTGTTTTAACAATATCGGCCCCGGCTTTGAGATGGTGGGGCCCACCTGTAATTTTGCGGCGTACAGTGTGTTTTCCAAACTGGTTCTGATTGTGGATATGCTGGCGGGAAGACTGGAGATATTTCCTATCCTGATCCTGTTCTCCAGGGCTACCTGGAGGCACCGCTGAAAAGGGAGGATTGTTTGCCTTTTGGCGGAACGACGTACGGAACCAGGGTAGAATCTCAACAAAATAAAAACGGCGGCTTCTGCAGACAGCTGATTGCAGACGCCGCCGCTTTTTGAACCACCGGTTGATTTTTCTTTTCTCTTCTGAAAACAAAATGTATTGTAATACTGTTCCGATTCCCCTAAAATGAAGTCACAGCGCTGAAAACAGAAGGGAGATTTTAAGAATGGACGATTCGGTAAAGATTGGGAAGCGGATTGCGGATCTGCGCAGAGAGAGGGGCTATACGGGAGAAGCGCTGGCGGAGCGCCTGCATGTGAGTCCTCAGGCGGTGTCGAAATGGGAAAGGGGAAAATGTCTGCCGGAGACGGCGACGCTTCCCGCGCTGGCGGAGGCGCTGGACTGCAGTATTGACAGTTTGTTGTGTCCAAGGGAGCTCTTTATTTTGGAGGCGGTCTATACGGACGGTCAGACCCACATCCCCGTAACAAAATTTCTGGACGGTATGGTGCATCACAATACGCTGAATATCTGTGTGAGCGAGCCGTTTGTCGGGGCTTGCATTGAAAGCGACCGCCTGAAGATTTTGACCGTAAAATATCGGACGGCGGAGGGAAGCTTTTATGTCTATGCGCCGGAAAATGAACCGTTGAACCTGAACCAGAAGAGTGCGGATTTCAGGACGGACAAGCCCTTTGAGATCATAGGCGCCTACTATGGAAATAAGAAGGAGTATTCCGCCGCCATGCGGAAGATGGAGCATTATGAATATTTCAAATGGGACAGGATAGCGGTGAATCATGAAACCTTTCCCAGCAATACGGCGAGCGACGACGTAGAGTATCTGACGTTAATCTACCTGAATGCAGGAGGAATCCATGTGATCAGCTGTCCGGAAAACGGTACTGTTTATTACGGGAACCGGCGCACGCAGCTTTTTCTCCGGGATGATTCAAAATGTATTTTGAAAAATGTGATGCGCCTGTCCTGGGAGGCAGGCACGGAAGGACGCTGGCGGATGTGTTCCTGGGCCGGCGCGCTTTATGCGGCGCTGGAGTATATGGGAGAATCCTATTCCTATGAACAAATCATGGGAATGAGCGGCGCGTGTTACCGCATCTGCTTTACGGATGTCTGGGATTACAGCTGCACGGATGCCCTTGTGGCCTTTGACTATGCGGCGCCGCTGTACGAGGCCGTCGGTTATTCCTTCCGCCTTGCGGAGAGGCTGGAAAAGCAGGAGAGAAAAGCGGAGCGAAAGACTGTCATGGAGGACATCCGGAATGGAAGGCCGGTGCTTGCCATGAATCTGAGGGTTGCCCCGGAGTGGGGAGTTATCACGGGATATACGGACGACGGGGAGCACTTTTTGTGCCGAACCTTCTTTGACGGGGACGTTTTTGCCGTCTTGGAGCAGGAGGAGAATCGGGCGGACAGAAGGACGGTTTTTGAGGAGAACGGGGGATATTTGTTCAGCGATTTCTGGCCTTTTCTTATCTTTCATTTCGGAGATAAGAAAGCCGTGCCGCAGCCCGCGGATATTTTGAAAAAGTCGCTGGCTGTTCTTGTGGCTTCTTTCCGCGGCGAAAGACAAAGGGGATACTATCAGGGCAGAGACGCTTATCTGGCTTGGATAGAGGGACTTTCAAGGGAAGAAGACTTTCGGACTGCGGAAGGAAAAGAAGACTGTCTGAGGCGGCTGAATGTAAATGACAATATGCTGTGTAATCTGATAGACGCGAGACGCGCGGCGGCCTTCTGGCTGCGGGAAAATCTTTTCCTGCTGTCCGGCATGGAACGGGAACAGCTGGCGAAAATAGCGGGAAATTTCCAGAATATTTTTGACGGCTTGTCCGCCTTTTATGACAAAGTGCGTCATTCTTCCTCGTGTGAAATCGAGTACAACGCCATGAACGCGAACGGCGTTTCCACACCGCAGCTTCGCCGCGAGCAGATCGGACTGTTGGAAAAGGCGCTGCTTTTGGAGGAGGAAAACTGCCGTCTTGCGGCGGGAATTTTAAAAATGCAGGAATAAACCGCAAGAAATGATAATACGGCAGAACCCGTCGGGAGTATAATACTTTTATCTGAGAGGAAAAGCTTTTTTGAATACTGATTGTGAGTCCGTTAAAACGGACAGAAAGAGGCGGAATGAATAATTTGCAATTGGTTGAAAAGGTTTTGTATTATATTGACGACCATATAGCGGACGGAGTGGAATTTGAGGATCTGGCGAAGCATTTCGGATATTCGCCTTTTCATTTTCACAGGATTTTTTCTGCGGTGACGGGACAGACTCTGATGGAATACATCAGAAGACGCAGGCTCACCATGGCGCATCAAAAGCTGTGTAAGACCCGGGAAAACGTGGCGGAGATCTGTTACAGTGTCGGCTTTAACAGCATACAGACCTTCAACCGGGCATTTAAGGAGTCGTTTGGAATGTCGCCTGTACAGGCAAGAGAAAGCAAGGCGTTTGTTACTTACAGAGATGTGCCGACCGTTGTGGCGGGATATCTTAAAAAGGTGGAGCTGGAAGGCGTTTACGCGATAGAACCGAAATTCACCGTAAAAGACGGGTTTACAATTGCCGGTTATCGGAAACATACAAAGGACGGTCTTCACGTCATCGGAGAATCCTGGCATGAGCTGAAACAGCATTGGGATGATATCCAAAGGAAAAATAAAAAGGTAATGTACGGATTCGAGGACTACTCCGAAGATTACCGTGCGGCTCTCCCGGCATTTTATTATATGGCGGCGGTAGAAGTAGACCGGGAGGCCGCACTGCCTGGCGGGATGGTAAAAAAGGTGATACCCAAAGCCGAATACGCCGTGTTTACGGTGAACGGAAACAATGCGAACGGGGAGATCGGACAGGCATTTCAGTATATTTATTATGTCTGGCTGCCAAATTCCGAGTATTGCATTGACGGGAGAATATCAGCCGATTTTGAATATTATGACGAACGGTGGGACTGCCAGACCGGGACTGCGCAGATGGATATTTATATTCCGGTGCGGAAAATGGAGGGCTGACGATGGTATTTAGCGATTTATTTCAGGAGTTTCAACCGATCCGGGTGGACGGGGATATTTATTTAAGGCAGCATGAGCCTGAAAAAGACGCAAGACCTTTTTGGGAAATCTATAGAGATGAAGAAAATTTCAGGTATTACGGAGGCTATAGAAAGCCGGACGCATGGGAGGAAGAAAAGGTAATACGCGCGATCGCAAGCAGGGTAAGGGGATATAAAGGGAAGCGCGAATATCCGTGGGTGATAACCTTTCGCGGAGAAGTGGCAGGCCAGATACAGTTATTTAATTTTGCCAATCACAATACCTGTGCGGAAGTGGGGTATTTTGTGAAACGGGAATACTGGAATCAGGGAATTAATACCAAAGCCTTAAAGGCCGTGTGCAGATTCGGCTTTGAGGTCATGGGTCTTGAGAGAATTGAAGCCATGGCGCATGTTGATAATATCGGCTCAAACCGCACTTTGCAAAAAGCGGGTTTTACCAGAGAGGGAACGATGCGAAAACGCTTTTACCGAAACGACAGGGCGGAGGACGGCAATATGTATGCTATCGTAAGGGAAGACCTGATCGCAGAAGCCTGAACGGTTGCTTAGGAGAATTATAATTCTATTGTTTGTATTGTAGAGGCAGCGGAATTTATTTCTGCAATGTTAGGGAGGTGTTGAAATAGAAACGAAAATATTTCGAGGAATTGGAGAAAAACAGGACAGGGTTTATCCGAGAATGTTGGAAAGAAGGAGATGCCGAATTACCCGTCTGGGGCGGTAAAGTTCCTTGACAGCTCCAGACGCATCCGCTATACTGAAGCTGTGGAACGGGGAGGCACCCATCGAAAAAAACGGCTTTCACATTTTTGATTTTACGGCAAGGGGGATGACACCCATCGAAAAAAACATTATTGTTGTAGATGAGCAGGGTAACGAGTATGAAGCGACCTGGCCCAGACGGGCAAAGGGTCTTGTAAAGAACGGCAGGGCACGCTTCTTATCGGAAAATAAGATATGCCTTGCGTGTCCGCCAGATCTTGATTTGGAGGATAAAGGAATGACAGAGAATACGGATATCGGTTATATTTTCAGGCAGCTGGAGGAAATCCAGAAGCAGACGGGATATTTGAGCGAGGCGCTTGCAGCCCTCAAGCAAATGCCGGAAAGCGACAGCGGCGAACCGGGTTCTCCCGGAAATATTGCGGAGCAGGAGATCGCGAGATCCATCGGGGATATCGTCCGCTGCCGGGAGACTACCAATCAGAAGCTGATCGAGTTCTACGGAATGGTGTACCGGGATCTCAGGGGATGCAATGAGGTATCTTTCGATTTCGGCTCCGAGAAAAAGAAGCCGAAGGAGGCAAAGGACAGTTTCCTGGCGGATCTGGTGTCCGCATCCAGGGCTTTCGCCGCTCAGGTGAAGAATGACGTTGACCGGCAGACAGGCGACGGTATTGTGATTCATGTGGGAAGCGACACTGCAGCTCAGGAAAACGACGAGACAACGTAGTAAGCAATGTAAGGGAAGTTCCACGGCGCAGGCCGCGGAACTTTTTCCCTTTATTCTATAGGAAACTTCGACGTAGCAAGGGAAGAATGCGAAGCATTCTTCTAAGTGCCACGCAGGGGCACTTTTTTACGGAAAAAAGGTAATCCTGATTGGAAATTTATGGAGAGTTACATTAAATCACTGCCTTACGGTGACAGACTGGAGGGGTGATAATGCCGCGAGAAAAGAAAGACGCAAAGAATTTTGCATGTAAATTTGATAGAGAGATTTTTGAGAAACTGGAAGAGTTTTGTCAGCTTTCCGGGCAGAACAAAACACTGGTTGTAGAACGTGCCGTTCAAAAGTATCTCGAAGCGAACCTTGAAAAAATGCGAGAGTTTAGTAAACGGTTATGATAGGAATTATCAATACAGCGTAAGGGCAGTTGCGGATCTAAAAGAATGGGTCTGTGGTTGCCCTTTGTCTGCTTGTAGAAAGGTAAAAAAGCGGAATGCATTCTCCTGATCTTTTTAATTTTCTCAGGGTCTAATTCCTGTAGCTCTGTTGTATGAAATTTCATTAAAATAGAATTTAAGTAGAAAATATGAGAAAAAAGCTCAAATATTGTTTACAAAAATCCGAAAGTGTATATAATATAAAAGTATAGAGCGGAGGTTAATGATATGCTTAGCCAATTTACTGTGAAAAATTATAAAAGCATTCGTGATGAGATTACATTTGACATGCAGGCGGCAGCTATTTCTGAGCACAACGATAAAATTATCAAAGACCAAAACGGGGAGCAGTTTTTGCCAGTATCCGCTATTTACGGTCCAAACGGCGGTGGTAAATCCAATGTATTGGGAGCGCTTCGCACATTGGACTCTAAAATACTGCGTCCACTCTGCGCGACTTGCGATAAAAAAGATTGCGATTACAAGGCGAAAAGAATACCGATAGAGCCGTTTGCTTTTACAGAGGAAAATCGGAATATGTCAACTGAATTTGAAATTTTCTTTCGGACTAAGACGGCGGAGTATCGATATATTCTTCACATTAAAAGGGAAAACGTAATTTATGAAAGTCTGGACAGGGTCAAAAAGGAGACAGGAAGACGCTCTGCCTTATTTGTGCGTAAAGAAAACAAGATCAATTTGAAAGGAACATTTGGCAAGTTTAGCATCAGTGAAGATTTGTCGGAGACTTTGCCATTATTATCATACCTTGGAATCACTTATAAAAAGAATGAAATAGTGAACGATGTTTTGAATTGGTTTGAATATTCCATAGATTTTTTGAATTATGGGAATCCCTATCAAGAAATGAGAACAGCCATAGCGAAATCTGATACAATCAAGGAATTAGTGCTGCAAATGATTAGAGAAATGGATTTGGATATTGAAGATTTCCGCATCGAAGAAAAAGATGAAGACACTGTAGAGGTATATACAAAACATATTGTGAACGGTGAAAGTACAGAACTAACATTATCCGAGGAATCCAGTGGCACGAAAAAGTTATTTGGACTTTTACCTTACATTGTGAATAGTCTGGTTAACGGGACGACCTTAGTGATCGATGAACTGGATGCAAAAATTCATCCTTTATTGTTGAAACACATTATTGAAATGTATACGGATATGAATATTAATAAAGAGGGAGGTCAGTTGATTTTTACCTCCCATGACCTATCGACTATGAATAATGAGGTATATCGAAGGGATGAAATCTGGTTTGTGGCAAAGGGGAGAGATCAAAATACCAGGTTATACTCATTGGTAGAGTTTAAAGATGACAATGGTGTGTCAGTTCGAAAGGATGCCAAATATGACAAGCAGTATCTTGAGGGAAAATATGGCGCTGACCCATATCTGCAAAGAATTGTAGATTGGGGGAAAGTCAATGTCTAAAAAGGTTGAAGCAGGGAAAAAATCAATTAAGCTTGATTGGAAGAAAAAACGCCGACAGCAGTATTTGGAACTTAAAAAGTATCGCTATTATATCTTTTGTGAAGGCGAACAAACAGAACCACAGTATTTTATGGGATTTAAGCGATTGATAGAGGACAATCCTATTTACAAGGATATGGTTTTGATAGAGATTGAACCTTGCGCTGCAGAAACTATGCGTGTAATAGGAATGGCGGAAAGATATGTCAAGAAAAACAATATTCAAAAGGGACAAATCTGGTGTGTATATGATAAGGATAGTTTTCCAGCAGAGCATTTCAATGGTGTTGTAGAACGCGTAAATTTGTTGAATAAAGATAACTCGGAATTACAATATCATGCTGCATGGAGTAATGAGTGTATTGAGTTTTGGTTTATACTGCATTTTGCTTATTATACAGCAAATAATTATCGTTCAGAATATATCTTATTTCTAAACGAGAAATTTGAAGCGTTGGGGTTGGGAAAGTATTACAAGAATATGAAAAATATTTTTGATATTCTTATGGAAAAAGGAAGTCCGAAGCTGGCGATACGGTATGCGAAAAGGATTATAAAAGATAGTGAGGGAAAGACGCCCGCAGAGACCGCACCAGGGACGAGAGTGTATGAATTGGTAGAGGAATTGGCGAAGTATTTGCCGGAAGATGAACAGGTATTTTTGTAGGGCAATGTCAGTGAGTAGAGAAGGAATGTATATCGAGATAAAGGAGTATGAGATTGAGAGAAGACAAAGGAAAAAATGTGGATTTCATGAAATTAAGCTTGTATCTTATTTCGCTATGGATATTGTTTTTCATGCTGATCATATTAAAATTGGATGTTTCTATGGTCCCTTTTGCCATAAATAGGGAGAATATAAATAATTTTGCAAGAAGGAATGTCATTTCTTGTATATGTTTAGGATTTATTATTCTGGGTGAAGTAGGGTATTTACGGTTTCGGGACTCTCTAAATAATGCAAAACAGTTACCGGTTGAAATCAAAAAATGTGAGAGCATCAATTATGAAAATCTATCCTTTTTGGCAACTTATATTATACCGTTGGTTTGTTTTCCGATGGAGACGGAACGAGAAATTTTTGTAATGTTTTCAGTAATTGTAATCATTGGATGTATTTTCGTGAAAACAAATTTATACCATATAAACCCATTTGAGATTAATGAATTTGATTTTGCGGTAAGACCAAATTTAGTCATACCCCTCCCAAATCCTTCATACACTGTAAAAAAGATTCTCACGGGGTATTCCTTTGAAGGATTATATTGAGGAGCGTGCCATCAGCATCGCCAATTATATCATTGATTCCAACGCCACGGTACGGCAGACTGCCAAAGCGTTTGGGGTCAGTAAATCTACGGTACATAAGGACGTAACGGACCGCCTCATGCAAATCGATCCTGCCCTGGCGAAGCAGGCCAGACAGGTGCTGGACGTGAATAAATCCGAACGTCACATCAGAGGAGGATTAGCCACCAAAGAAAAATATGCTCACAGACAAAGCGGCTGTTGAGCAGAGGGACGCGGAGCGGTGCCGCGGGGTTCCGGGCCGGCGGACAGAAGAGAAATCTCCCGTACAGGAATGAATTTATTTCCTGTAGGGGAGATTTTTGCGTGCGGCCGGTTTACTTTTGAGGCGGCGGGATATAAAATAGAGAGGACGGCGGCGGGTGAGCGGGAGAGCAGGCTGGAATGAGAGGCTTTAGATCGGCTTTCCGCGAAGAAGGGAGAGGCGGGAGTTGGCGGATTACGAAGCGGAGCGGAAAAAGAAGATTTCTTCCCTGGCGAAGGAGGTTATGACCCTTGCTCATGACGATATTCTGATGCATCTGCGTTTTTTTGACGTGGCGCTGGCGCAGCTTCGGCCGGTGGAGCGGTGGGATATGGACTGTATTGCCACGGACGGTCAGTCATTATTTTATGATCCGGTATTTGTGTTGAAATGCTACCGTGAAGATTCCGGGTATGTGGTTCGGATCTGTCTGCATCTGCTGCTGCACTGTGTTTTTCTTCACGGCTTCGGGTATGACAGGGTGGATCGGGAGCTTTGGGATCTGGCGGCGGATATTGCGGTGGAAAATGTGATCGGTGAGATGAAGCTTTCCGGCGCGGCTCTGGAACGGGATCCGGACGGAGCCTCAAGGCTGAAAATACTGCGAGAGGATGTGGGAGCGTTGACCGCGGAGAGAATCTACCGTTATTTTCGGCACAATCCGCCGACGGCGGAGGAGAAACGGGAGCTGAGGGCGCTTTTTTACAGGGATGTCCATGAGCTTTGGAAAACGGCGGAGCAGCTTCAGATTACGCAGGAGCAGTGGAAAAAAATCAGCGAGCGGATAAAGGCGGATCTGAAAGCCTTCAGCAGAGCGGGGGCTGGAGGGGAGAGTCTGGAGAAGAATCTGGAGGAAAGCACCCGGGAGAGGTATGATTACGGTGAAATTCTTCGCAAATTTACGGTTACAGGCGAGGATATCACTGTCAGTGACGACGAGTTTGATTACGTTTATTATACTTACGGGCTGAAGCATTACGGAAATCTGCCCTTGATAGAGCCGTTGGAATACAAGGAAACCGAAAAGGTGCGGGAATTTGTGATCGCCATCGACACCTCCGCTTCCTGCCGAGGCCCTGTAGTAAAGGCTTTTCTGCAGAAGACGTATTCCATTTTGCAGGAAAGCAAAAATTTTTTCCGCAAGATCAACGTGCATATTATTCAATGCGACAGTCAGGTGCAAGATGATACGAAGATCACCTGCGATGAGGATTTTGCCGCTTTTCTGAAACATGGCAGATTGAGCGGCTTCGGCGCTACGGATTTCAGGCCGGTATTTGAATATGTCGGGCAGCTGCAGGAGCAGGGAGAGTTTGAGAATCTGAAGGGGTTGATCTATTTTACGGACGGATATGGCGTTTACCCGGAGCGGATGCCGGATTATGAGGTGATTTTTGCGTTTCTGGGGGAGGATGAGAACCGGGGGCCGGTACCGCCCTGGAGCAGGAAGGTAATTCTGGAGAGCGAAGAATTGGAAGAGGAAGACAGTCCTGAAGAATGAGGGATTGGAAGAAGAGAATAATCCTGAGAATTGAGGCTTTGGGGAAGGAAGGCAGGGAGGCGCAGGATTTCGGGCCGGAAGGAACGGCGGAAGCGGGAGAACGGGAGAATGAACATTAAGCAGGCGAAGGAATATATCAAAAATTCCGTGAATTTATATCTGAAAAAGGATGAATTTGGCGAGTACAGGGTATCGGTGGTACGGCAGCGCCCTATTTTTCTGCTGGGAGCGCCGGGGATCGGGAAAACGGCGGTGATGGAGCAGATCGCGCAGGAGATGGGGATTGCGCTGGTGTCTTATTCCATGACGCACCATACCAGGCAGTCCGCCCTGGGGCTGCCGTTTATCACGGAGAGGGTTTACGGCGGCGAGAAGGTCAGCGTGTCGGAGTACACTATGAGCGAGATCATCGCCACGATTTACGATACGATGGAGGCCAGCGGTATCCGGGAGGGTATCCTGTTTTTGGACGAGATCAACTGTGTGTCCGAAACGCTGGCACCGTCCATGCTGCAGTTCCTGCAATATAAAGTGTTCGGAAAGCACAGGGTGCCGGAGGGCTGGGTGATCGTCACGGCAGGCAATCCGCCGGAATACAATAAGTCGGTGAGAGAATTTGACGTGGTCACCTATGATCGGTTGAAGGTGTTGGAGGTGGAGCCGGATTACCGGGTCTGGAAGGAATATGCCGTGGAGAAGGGAATCCACAACGCTATTGTGAGCTATCTGGATCTGAAAAAAGATCACTTTTATTGCATGGAAATGACGGCGAAAGGACGCAGCTATGTGACGGCGAGAGGCTGGGAGGATCTGTCGGAGATTCTGCTTCTTTACGAGGAGGAGCAGCTGACGGCGGACGAGTCGCTGGTGGGACAGTATCTGCGAAATGAAAAGGTGGTCAGGGAATTTACGGCTTATTATGATTTGTACAACAAATACAAGAGGGATTACCGGGTTGAGGATATATTGGGCGGGCGTCCCTCCGTACAGGCCATTGTCAGGGCGAAGACGGCTCCCTTTGACGAGAGGCTTTCTCTGCTGGGAATGCTGCTTGACAAAGTACAGGCCGATATGAAGGCGGTGATGGAGCAGGGCGCTTTCCTGACGGATCTGAAAAACACGCTGAAGGCGCTGGAAAAGACGGCGGAAGAAGGCGGACCGGAAGAACTCCTGTCACGGATGGAAAAACAGGCTTTGGGCCGCAGGAAGCTGTTGGAGAATCTGCAAAATGCCAATACGCTTTCTGAGGCGGATCGGAAAAAGCACCGTAGCGTTCTTCGGTTCCTGGAAGAAAAGCGCAGGGAATTGACGGTCAGAGGAGCGGTTGACGGGGCTGCCGCGTGCGGTTTTCTGAAGGACAGATACAGTACCCTTCTGGCGCGCATGAAAGAGGAAGCGGCGAGAGTTCAGGATGAGCTGCATGCTCTCTTTGTGTTTGCGGAGGAGGCTTTTGCCGGGGGAAGCGAGATGCTGGTGCTTATGACGGAACTGACGGTAAATGCGGAATCCGCACGGTTTCTCGCCGCCTTTGGCAGTCCGGATTACAGCCGTCACAACGAAGAACTGATGCTCAGCGAGCGCGGGGAGGATGTGAAGGCCCGGATCGCCGGGCTAAAACTGGATTAGAAGTCTGAGGTGAGGAGACGGTCGGAGCGCGGAATGTCCGGCATATCGGTCGGACGCTGCGGGAGGATTCACGGGAACCGGAAGGAATAAAAGCGGGTGTGTGCGGTGCGCTGCAGCAGATTTTGCAGAGGAAGAGAATATGATACAGGAGAAAGAGCTGGTGCTTGGCGGCGTCAGTCTGTACTACGAAATTGAGGATGGAAAGGCGCGCATTACCGATTGCCGTGGTCCGGGGTCTGAGGTTGTGATACCTGACAGGATCGAGGGTTATCCCGTGGCGGAGATCGGGAAGAAGGCTTTTCTGAGTAAAAAGCGCCTTCGGCGCGTTACTCTGCCCCGCACGACCCGGGAAGTGGGAGACTGGGCGTTTGCCCATTGCGACAACCTGACGGAGGTGTGTCTTCCGGACAGGGAGATCCGGTTTGGAAGGGCTGTGTTTTTGGAGTGCGGAAATTTGCGGCGGATTTCAAGGCGGAGCGCAGAGGAGGAACCGCAAGGTCTTCAGACTGTTGTGGATAATTCGGATAATGCAGAGGCAGAGAGGAGGCTGCGAGGTCTCCAAACCGCAGGGGAGAATTTGGATATTGCGGAGGCAGAGGGGAAGCCGAGAGGTCTCCAAACCGCAGGGAAAAGATCGGATTCCGCGGAGGAGGAGCCGCCCTTTGAACCGGAGCTTCTTGCGGCGGCAGTGAGGGATTTCGGGGCTTATTATCTGCTGGATATTCCGGCGGCAGGCAGCAGGGAATGGCTGGATAAGTGGGACGCCAGACTGGCGGCTGTGATGGGGACTTCGGACCAGGAGGGATATTCCAGACAGGTGCTCTGCGGCGAGGAGGACTACGGCAGTACGGATCCGGAAGCCTATGTAAACGGCAGGCGAAAGGAAAAGGTGAGGCTTGCCTTTCTGAGGCTTTTGTTTCCGCGGGGACTGTCGGAAGTTTTTCGGAGAGAACTGGAGGAGTACCTTCTAAAGCATACCGCGGGCAAGGAGAGCGATGAGACCTGGCAGGTGATTCTGCAGGAGCACGGGGAGGACAGGGCGTATTACGGACTCTTTGCGGAGCTGGGCTGTGTGACCGGCGAAAATCTGGATGGGATATTGGCGGACATCGGCGAAAATTTCCCGGAGATGAAGGCCTTTTTTCTGCGAAGCAGGGAGAGCGGAAAGAAGGAGGGCGGATTTTTCGAAAGTCTGGAGTGGTAAGAGGCGGAAAGTGAGTCGGAAAACGAGCTAAGCGCCGTCTCTTTACGAGTTGAAGGAATCGGAATATTCTGGTATACTGTGAGAAGGGCAGGCTGAAATGACAACGCGGGGCATCGAGGTAGGCTGCGGAACATTGAGACAGACTGTGCGGCATTGCCGCAGGGAGCGAGGATTAAAATAAGCTGTACCGCATAGAAACAGGCGTTGCGCGGAGATAGGAGAGGACAAAATGAGTATGACATTATCAGAGGCGAGGGAAAAGCTGCAAAGATACGGTCAGGAGCATTTACTGAGATATTATGAGGAGCTGAGCGGTCAGGAGAAGGAGAATCTGCTGGCTCAGATAGAGGATGCTGACATGGATATTCTGGAGGCCTGCAGGCACCGTGAGACCCTGACGCAGAGAGGAGTGATCACGCCGCTCGGCGCGATGAGGCTGGAGGAGATCGAGAAGAACCGGGAATCTTTCACCGCCACGGGTCTTGAGGCCGTCCGCGCGGGCAAGGTGGGCGCGGTGCTTTTGGCCGGCGGCATGGGGACGCGGCTCGGTTCCGATGATCCCAAAGGGGTGTACAATGTAGGAATTACAAGGCCGCTGTATATTTTTGAATGTCTGATCAACAATATGCTGGATGTTGTGCGGCAGGCGGACGCCTGGTTCCATCTGTTCGTGATGACCAGCGACAAAAATCATGAGGCGACGGTGAGCTTTCTGAAGGAGCATGACTTTTTCGGCTATCGGGAGGAATATGTTCACTTTTTCAAACAGAAGATGGCGGCGGCCACGGATTATCAGGGAAAAATTTATCTGGAGGAGAAGGGACGGCTTGCCACCTCGCCGAACGGGAACGGAGGATGGTTTGTGTCGCTGCAGAAGGCAGGGCTTCTGGAGCTTGTGCAAAAGGAGGGCATTGAGTGGCTGAACGTGTTCGCGGTAGACAATGTGCTGCAGCGGGTGGCGGATCCCTGCTTTATTGGAGCGACAATTCAAAAGGGCTGTACGGTGGGGGCCAAGGTTGTGCGTAAAAACGCGCCGGACGAGAAGGTGGGAGCCATCTGTCTGGAAGACGGCAGGCCGTCCATTGTGGAGTATTACGATATGACGCAGGAGCTGATGGACGCCAGGGACGAGGCGGGAGAGCCGGCCTATTATTTCGGTGTGATCCTGAATTATCTGTTCCAGGTGGAGGAGCTGAACCGGATCGTGAAGCAAAGTCTGCCACTGCACCTTGTGGAAAAAAAGATTCCCTGTCTGAACGAGGCGGGGGAGACGGTGAAGCCGGAGACGCCCAACGGCTTCAAGTATGAAAATCTGGTGCTGGATATGATTCATCAGATGAAGAGCTGTCTGCCCTTCGAGGTGGTGCGGGAGAAGGAGTTCGCGCCCATCAAAAACAGGACGGGTATTGATTCCGTAGAAAGCGCCAGAGCGCTTCTGGAGCAAAACGGGGTAACGCTGTAGATAACATTTCGACAGGTTCTCTCAACAAATAAGTATTGAGAATAGAAGCCTTTTTTGTTACTGTTTTAGATAACGGAAAACAAAAACAAGGAGGAAGGCATCTATGAAGATTTTGGTGACGGGCGGAGCCGGTTTTATCGGCAGCCATACGGTGGTGGAGCTGCAGCAGGCGGGATACGATGTTGTGGTGGTGGATAATCTGAGCAATTCCAGCGAGAAATCCCTTCGGCGGGCGGAAGCGATTACGGGCAAAAGGATTCCCTTCTACAAGGCGGATATCCTTGACAGGGAGGCGCTGGAAAAGATTTTTACCGACGAGGCGGTGGATGCGGTCATCCATTTTGCCGGACTCAAGGCGGTGGGCGAGTCCGTGCGTAAGCCATGGGAATATTATGAGAATAACATTGCCGGTACGCTGACGCTGACGGACGTCATGAGAAAGCACGGCGTGAAAAATATCATTTTTTCCTCCAGTGCCACGGTATACGGAAGCCCTGCGTTCATCCCCATCACGGAGGAGTGTCCTAAGGGACAGTGTACCAATCCTTACGGCTGGACGAAATCCATGCTGGAGCAGATTCTCTCGGACATTCAGAAGGCAGACCCGGAGTGGAATGTGATCCTGTTAAGATACTTTAATCCCATCGGGGCCCACAAAAGCGGCACTATGGGCGAGAACCCCAACGGGATTCCCAACAACCTCATGCCTTATATCACCCAGGTGGCAGTGGGCAGGCTGAAAGAGCTGGGTATCTTCGGAAACGATTACGATACGCCGGACGGAACCGGGGTGCGGGATTATATTCATGTGGTGGACCTGGCCGTGGGCCATGTGAAGGCGCTGAAAAAGATTGAGGAGAAGGCAGGACTGAAAATCTACAACCTGGGCACGGGCGTCGGGTACAGCGTGCTGGATATCGTGAAGAATTTTGAGGAGGCCACAGGGGTAAAGATCCCCTATGTGATCAGGGACAGACGTCCCGGGGATATCGCATCCTGCTACGCGGACGCAAGCCTTGCGAAGAAGGAACTGGGCTGGGAGGCGCAGTACGGCATCCGGGAGATGTGCGAGGACTCCTGGAGATGGCAGAAAAACAATCCCAACGGATATGAGGATTAATCCTCCTCGATGACCTGAATCTCAAGATAGTCAAAATCAATATTGTCAATAAAGTTGTCCTGAGTGAACCGTGTCTTGCGGTGGCGCTTAAATTCCGCCACGGTTTTATCCAGCCAGATCGGTTTGCTCAGGTCAAACTGAAGACATATTTCATCCAGTGCACGAAAAATCTTATGCGTGCGCGTATCGTCGCTTCCGTCTTCAATGCAGATATCCCGCAGCATATGATTATCCCGAAAGGTTTTTGCCCATAAACGAAACATAACGATTCTCCTTCCTCATTTTGACAGGAATATAATAACCGATTTTTCTTTCCGGCGCAATCCCTTACTTTATCCTGAAGTCATATGCGGCAGAGAAGCTTCCGCCTGCCGCGGGTTCTTCTGCGGACCGTAAAGGCACATCGGCGCTTGGCGAGGTTCTTTCGAGCTTAGCGTCCGTTATGTGCCGACCCGAGTGCAAACGTGTCCGCAGAAGAACCCGGGGTTGACGGGAACCTTATTTTCAGCCATATTGACCTCCCGCAATCAAGTTCTATTATCCGTTTTCCCGCATATAAATAGTAAGGTGGCGAAAACTTTATAAAGAAATCATTAATTTTGGGAGATTTTTATACATTTTTACTATGATGTGTGGTAAAATGTTGATACAGGAGGGCATTGTGTCAGCTTCTGATTCCATGCGTGCCAAGCGAACGGGATCATGGTATAATGTTGACACAGAAAGGCATTGTGTCAACTTCTGATTCCATGTGCGCTGAAGCGCACGAAATCATGGTATAATAACCTCATTTGAGGCAGGAAACGGCCGAATGGCCATCTATACTGTGATTGTGCGGCAATCATAGTATACTATTTGCCGTGAGATACGGGAAACGGGCGCGGGAATTTGACAGAACGAAAAATGAATGGAAGGAATGGCCGCTGAAGCGGTGGTATGGAAATGGAACTGAAAGTAGACAACGGAGACGGAATAGACAGCTGGAAAGAAGTGACGATCACTTATAACGCAGCGCTGAGACAGATGGAGACCAGGATGGAGATACTGAACGACGAGTTTCAGCATGTTCATCAGTACAACCCGATCGAGCATATCAAGGCACGCATTAAGACGCCGGAGAGTATCGTAAAGAAGCTGAAGCGGAACGGCTATGAATCTACCATAGACAATATGGTGAAATACATAAACGATATCGCGGGGATCCGTATTATCTGTTCTTTTACGTCGGATATTTACAGGATAGCCGACATGATCAGTGAACAGCGCGATATCAAGGTAATCACGGTGAAGGATTATATCACGTTTCCCAAGGCAAGCGGCTACAAGAGCTACCATATGATTGTGACGGTGCCGGTATATTTATCCGACAGAACCGTGGATACCAAGGTGGAGATACAGATCAGGACGGTAGCAATGGACTTCTGGGCGAGCCTGGAGCATAAAATCCATTATAAGTTTGAGGGGGACGCTCCGGAGCACATTCGGAACGAATTGGTGGAGTGCGCCAAGCTGGTGGCGGATCTGGATGCCAGAATGCTCTCCCTGAACGAGGAGATTCTGGCGATCAGCCGGGAGCGGGAAGAGCGATAAGCGATTTGAGGCGGCGGAAACGCCGCCTTAAAAATGAGGAGTGCCCGGATGTCTTGCGACACCCGGGCTATTATGAAAAAATTTATCTTGATTGCTTTTTGAATGTAAAATCAGTATAGCAGTGAAATGTGAATAAAGTATGAACACCATGTAAATTCTTGATGAATGTTACAAAAACGATATTCAATAAAAAGAATAAATATACATTTTGCACAAAAATTATTCTTTTTTGTTTCGGTTGTAATACAGAGAAAAAAATGATAGAATAAGAATGTTCGAAAGCTTTTTGAAACGACGGATATGCGTGCCGGCGCGCGCAGAAAGGTATACGGATGGATATATTTATGGATAAGCTGGCGCAGAAGCTGACTGCGCAGGAGATTATTAAGGCTAATACGGTGGCGGACACCGAAGAGATGAACAAGCTGAAAAATCAGATCGAAGAATATAACGAATGCCTTGTAAAGCTGCAGAAGCTGATCGAAGACGGAGAAGCAAAGCTGAAAAGCTTTCAGGCAGACGACGAAAAAAAGGAGCAGCTGCTGCAGGAGACTCTCAAGGGGATCCGTGAGATCCGGACGCAGATAACGCAGAACGGCGGGAAACTGACGGACGTTCTCCGGGAAATGGAGAACAATATTCAGGATAAGCTTGAAGCGGTCGGCGAGGCGGCGGGCGAAAATGTACACAGGGAATGTGTGAAGGTGTACCGAAACGTACAGGCCGTGATCGTGGAGGAGAGCGGAAAGCAGATCAAGGCGGCGGAGGAGGCTAAAAACGCGGCGGCAGCCGTCAGCGGAAGAGTCGGCGCCGTTCTGGGAGTAACGGTGGCGGGGCTGATTTTTGCGCTGGCAGGCCTGGCGCTGCAGATTATGAATCTGTTAAATATCGGGCCTTTTTTAGGCAGATGAGGGAAGCGATGGCAAAGCAGCTTTGGAAGCCGGGCAATATGCTTTATCCGCTGCCGGTGGTCATGGTGAGCATGGCGGACCGGGCCGGGAAGAAGAATATCATCACGATCGCCTGGGCAGGAACGGTATGTACCAATCCGCCTATGGCGAGTATTTCCGTGAGACCGGAGCGGTACTCCCACCGGATTCTGCGGGAGACCGGGGAGTTTGTGATCAATCTGACGACAAGGGAGCTGGCCTTTGCCACGGATTATTGCGGGGTAAAGAGCGGCCGCGACGTAGATAAATTCAGGGAAACGGGGCTTACGCCGCTTGCGGCGGACCGGGTGAAAGCGCCGTTAATCGGCGAGAGCCCGGTCAATATAGAGTGCAGGGTGCGGCAGATTCTGCCGCTTGGCTCGCATGATATGTTCCTGGCGGATGTGGTTGCGGTGCATGCCGATGAAAAGTACATGGACGAGAGCCGGAAGTTTCATCTGGAGAAAGCGGAACCGATTGTGTATTCCCACGGCGCTTATCTGGTCTGCGGGGAGCAGTTGGGAACCTTTGGCTACAGTGTACAGAAAAAAGCAAAGTGAAAGCGCAGGAGTTATTCTTCGGAAGAATGGCCGGGGGAGCTTAGGAGGCTCCCTCTTTTTATGGCGTCCTGGCCGTATTTTCCGCGGATCTGATCCAGGGCGGCGTCCAGCTTCCGCTGCTTTTCAAAGCGAGAGGCGTCATAGTCGAACAGGCTCAGCTGAACGGGTTCGTCTTTTAGGGTGAGCTTGCCCGTGCGTATCCCTAAAAGCCGCACGGGGGAGCCGTCCCAGAGCTCGTCGAACAGGGCGCAGGCCGTGCGGTAGATTTCGTCCGTGGAGGAAATCGGGGTGTCTAAAACCGTCTGATGGGACACCGAGCGGAAGGTACTGTATTTTATTTCCGTACAGACAAGTCCGGCTTTATAACGGGAAGCGCGCAGTCTTTTCCCTACGGATTCGGACAGCCTAAGAAGAATCCTTGCGGCGTCCTCGCGGGTGACGGCGTCGGCCGCGAGAGTGGTCGAGTTTCCGATTCCCTTCGCCTCCGAGGGCTGCGGGATTACGGCGGAGTCGTCTTCACCGTTGGCGTAGCGCCAGAGCATAAGGCCGTGGCTTTTTAAGTGGGCCTTCAGGATTCCGGGATCGGTGCGGGCCAGATCGCCGACGGTAAGGATTCCCAGCTTTTTCAGGGTATCGACGCTGGAGCGGCCGCACAGAAAGAGCCGCGAGATGGGAAGCGGCCAGAGCTTGTCCTGAATTTCCCGGCAGTACAGAGTATGAACCCGGTTCGGCTTTTCAAAATCGGAGGCCATCTTTGCCAGAACCTTCCTGTCGGAAATGCCTATGTTTACCGTGAAACCGAATTTCTCAAAGACGGAATCCCTGATGATGGCGGCGGCCTGTTCGGGCGACGTATATTTTGAGGCGATCGGGGAATAATTCATATAGCACTCGTCGATGCTGACCTGTTCCGTTTCGGGGCAGATGCCGGTGAGATACTCCATCAGCCTGCGGCTGCGTTCGCGATAGAGATTGTGGTCCGGCGGCGTCGTCACGAGCGTGGGACATTTGCGGAAGGCGCTTGCTACGGGCTCACCGGTGACGATCCCGTACTGTTTGGCCGGAATGGATTTTGCCAGTACGACGCCGTGGCGCGTGCTGATATCGCCGCCCACAATGGACGGAATCAGCCGCAGATCCGTCTCGCCGCCCGCCTCCAGCAATGCCAGAGCGGACCAGCTCAAAAAGGCGGAATTGACGTCGATGTGAAAGATGATCGGTTGTTCCATGACAGCTCCCCTGAGATTGCATCATTGTTGTTACATTTACTATATCTCCGGAAAACTGTCTTTACAAGCCCTCAAATTGCTGTTAGAATAATTTTGTTACGAAATTGTTAATTCGAAATGGAAAAACAATGAAAAAGAGAAAAAGCAATTATAAAAAGTACAGATTTACATATATTAAAGTTACCCTGTTCACCCTTTTCTTTTGTTTGCTCGGGGTGAAAGGATATACTCCCTTTGAGAAGACGGGAGAAAATTTTTACCATATCATACTGAACGGTCAGGATGTGGGAATGGTAGAGGAGGAAGAGAAGGCGGAGGAGCTTTTGATCCGCGCGCGCAGAAACATTGCCTCTCAGAGCGCGGAGCTGGTTCTTGTGGAGGCCAGCCTTGAGATACAGGGCGAGGAGCTGCTCTGGGGCGAGGCGGACAGTGAAAAAGAGATCGTTGCCAATATGGAGAAGGTGCTGCGGACGGGTATCCTGGAGACGATGCACCGCTCGTATACGTTGAAGATCAACGATTTTATCATCAATCTTTCCAGTCTGGATGAGGTGAAGGCGCTTTTGCAGACGGCGATTGACAAGTATGACACGGAAGGAATCTTCACCGTTGACCTCGTCTATGACAACGGCAGGGAGTTTAACGCGCTTTCAACCAGCGTGAGCGAAACGCAGCTGCAGGACAGGGAAAAACAGAAGGATTACTCCGTCGGCGGCATTGCGGAGGTGATGGCGCATCTGCGGGAAGAGGAGACGGAGAGTCAGACGGAAATGGGCTTCGAGGACTATGAGCTGGGGCTTCTTTCCATGGATTTTGCGGAGAAAATTGAGGTGGTGGAGGCTTATCTGCCTGCCAGCCGCCTGTCAACGCTGCAGGAGGCGATCGACCTTGTGGTGATGGAGCAGGAGACTCCCGGCATTTACGAGGTGGTGCAGGGGGATACTCTGTCTGAGATTGCGATCAAGGTAAATATTCCCATGGATAAGATCATCGAGATGAACGACAGCCTGGAGGACGAGACCACGACGCTGCGCGTCGGCCAGCAGCTGGTGATCACCGTGCCGGAGCCGGAGCTTTCCGTGACTCGGGTAGAGCGGAATTACTATGACGAGTATTATGACGAAGAGGTCATCGTGATCGATGTGGACACTTGGTTTACCACCCAGACGGAGGTCGTCGAGAAGCCTTCCGCGGGATTCCGGAGGGTTGTGGCGGACGTATCCTATCTGAATGACAAAGAGGTTTCCAGGGTGATTTTGAAGGAAGAGATCGTCCAGGAGGCAAAGCCCAAGATCATAAAGAGGGGAACAAAGATCCCGCCGACCTATATCAAGCCTATTTCCGGCGGACGCCTGACCTCTGCCTTCGGTCCCCGCAAAGCGCCGAAAAAGGGTGCAAGCACGAACCATAAGGGCGTAGACTGGGCGACGGCTACGGGAACGGCTGTGAAGGCGTCCAGCGGCGGAACCGTAGTGAAGGCCGGCTGGGTCAGCGGCTACGGGTACGCGGTCTATATCGACCATCCGGACGGCAGACAGACAAGATACGGCCATTTAAGCAGAGTTCTGGTTTCCGTGGGGCAGAAGGTAAAGCAGGGAGACCGGATTGCGCTCAGCGGCAATACGGGCAACAGTACAGGGCCGCATCTGCATTTTGAGATGCGTATAAACGGCGTAGCGGTGAATCCCTTTACCCACGGCGTGTCCAGATAAGCGGGAATTTTGCGCGCTGCGAGGGGGAATAAACGTTCTGTTTTACAAGTGAGTAAAATTATGGTAAGATATTTTTAAGAAAAGCTTAAATGAATTTTTATATTTTGAATACCACCCTGAGACAGAGGTAGAAATAGATGGAACAATACGCAATTAAAGGCGGAAATCCGTTGGTGGGAGACGTGGAAATAGGAGGGGCTAAGAACGCGGCTCTTCCGATCCTTGCCGCGGCCATGATGACGGACGAGTCTGTTTATATTGATAACATGCCCGACGTGCGGGATGTCAATGTTCTTTTGGACTCCATGGGCTCCATGGGAGTCCTGATCAAGCGTTCCGGAAGGCACAGTGTGAGGCTGAACGCGAGAAATATCGGCAGTCTTGTGATAGAGGAAGAAGGCCTGAAGAAAATACGGGCGTCCTATTATCTGGTAGGAGCCCTGCTTGGAAAATATCGGCATGCCGAGGTGGTTCTCCCCGGCGGCTGCGATATCGGCTTCCGCGCCATTGACCAGCATATCAAGGGGTTTCGCGCGCTGGGAGCCACGGTGACGATAGAACACGGTCTCATCAAGGCGCACGCCGAGCGTCTTGTGGGAAATCATATTTATATGGACGTATCCAGCGTAGGGGCGACCATCAATGTCATGATGGCGGCTTCCATGGCGGAAGGGGTAACGATTATCGAAAATTCCGCGAAAGAGCCTCATGTAGTGGATCTTGCAAATTTTCTGAACAGCATGGGCGCTAACATCAAGGGAGCCGGGACGGATGTGATCCGCATCAGGGGCGTGTCTCAGCTTCACGGCTCGGAATACACGATCATTCCGGATCAGATTGAGGCGGGAACGTTTATGTTTGCGGCGGCGGTTACAAAAGGCGACGTGACCGTAAAAAACGTCATACCGAAGCATTTGGAGTCGATTACCGCAAAGCTTTTGGAGGTCGGCTGCGAGGTGGAGGAAACGGACGACTGTATCCGTGTGGTGGCTTCAAAGCCTCTGCAGCATACGCATGTGAAGACGCTGCCCTATCCCGGATTTCCCACGGATATGCAGCCCCAGATTACCGTGGCGCTGGCCCTGTCGGAGGGCACCAGCATTGTGACGGAGAGTATTTTTGAGAACCGATTCAAATATGTGGACGAGCTTACCAGAATGGGAGCGAATATTAAGGTAGAAGGAAACACGGCGATTATCACCGGCGTACCGAGATATACGGGGGCAAGTATTTCGGCTCCCGATCTGCGCGCGGGCGCAGCTCTTGTGATCGCGGCTCTGGCGGCGGAAGGGACGAGCACGGTGGACGACGTCAGATATATCCAGCGCGGCTACGAGGATTTTCATCTGAAGCTGCAGGGTCTTGGAGCGCAGATTGACCTTGTGCGGACGGAGAAGGATTTCCAGAAATTCAGACTGAAGACGGGCTAAATTAAAATTGGCAATTGCCTGTTTGGTAACGGTAATACAGATATTATTCGGAGAATATGCCGGGGGAAAAATTATGGGGATCATGGAAGAACAACGTCTTCTCGAAAAAAGGTATGAAAAGATAAAAAGTATCTATGAGAAAATAGGTAAAAAATTTTATGAGGAGAATAAGGATTCCGAGCCGGCGGATACGGCATACGCAGAGTTGTTTGCGGCCATAAGGCAGATAGACAGAGAAGAGGAGCTGCAGGAAATAAGAAAATTAATGGCGTCGGGGAAAAGGCGTTGTAACAGCTGTCAGGAAATCATATCTCTTGACAGCAAATTTTGTAATATGTGCGGCGCGAAGTTAGAAGCCCTGGATATAGAGGAGGATGGGACGGCTCAGGCTGCAAAAGCAGAAGTGCGAAGATGCCCGAATTGTGGGATGGAACTGGAGGCGGACGCTGTTTTTTGCATGAATTGCGGAACAAAGTGCCAGTGACAGCGGAAAACGTTATAGAAGAACATGATTTGGATTTAAGGTGGGCGGATAACCGCCCACCTTTTTAGCGGACCGAAAACTTCTATTTGTTTTGAATGGTAATCAGATATTCGTAGGTTTTTGTTTTGTTCGTATTCCTGGGAATACCGGTCAGTACGTCCGGTTCGTCAATCCCATATTCATAAGTTACCTTTACCCTGACGGTTCCGGCTTTGTTTGCCTTGACGGTACAGGCGGGAGATTCCGTTTCGGAAAGCTCGGCCAGAGAAGCGCCATCTGTAATCTCCCATGTAAACAGCTCGTAATTCGGCACAAATGCCTTAGGACAGGAAAGCTCCAGAGTCTCGCCGGTATACATGGTATATTGTTCGTCCACCTGCGCGGCGGCTTTTCCGCCGTTTAAGTTTACGGCGCAGAGGGCTTCTACAGTGTACGGAGCGGATTTCAGCTCCGCGTATATATAATAGACTGCCTCCACATTCTTATTCCAATACATGACACGGACGGTCAGTTCCTCAAATTCACTGTAATCAGCCAGCAAGGGCGTGATAAAATCTCCGTCATGTCCCATCCCCAAAAAAAGCGTCCAGTTATAATCTGAGAAGGTGGAGGCGCTTTTAAACAGGGATGTGTTCCTGTTAATCCAATCTGCCTCCTGGATTAAATCCTTCAGAGTGTATACATCCCCGGTCAGTAAGCGGTCCTCGGGAGCGCAGAAGAACAGCATTTCATTTCGGTAAAAGTTTCCCACCCAGAGTTCGTCCCTGCCCAACTCACTGTCGCGGTTGAAGGCGGCATCGGTACTGTAGGACGTGCCGTCGCGTATTACGACGGCCTGTCCCGGACTTACGCTGAGCCGTCCGTCTGCCGTCTCAAAGCTTCCGTCGGATAATTTGTAAAGACCTGTCATGGCGGACGCTCCGGCAATCTGTATCTCCTCATTCTGCCCGCCGTAGCGCAGCCCGAAATCGATTTGTTCCATTTCCTGGGGAATCCATACCGCGGCGGTCATCTTATTACCTTTTATGATGCCGTAGATTTCGATTGTGCTGACCGTATCGGTGAAAGTGGCGCCTCTGGACGCGGTAACGTTTCCGCTTCCCGTATAATTCAGGTTCCAGCTGAAAAAAGTGTCGCCATAGCTTTGCTCGTATTCATCTACCAGCTCCAAATTGTAGCTTCCGTCGCAAAGAGTGCGGACATATGCCTCTAAAACAGCCCTGTCGGAGGCGGTCCCGCTAAAGTCCCGCACATTATAGTTTTCGGATGTGCTTAAAGGCTTGTAAGACAGAGCTCCGTCGCAGAAGTCAACCAGATCCTGAATATAGATGCTGTCCGAGGTGACGGAACGCTTTAAAGGGTCAGCCGTCAGGGGATCCGCAACAAGAAGCTTTGTCGGCTTGCCTGCAGGAGCGTCGGAGGCAGGAGCATCTTCCGATTTGGGAGAGGATTCACGGTCTGTGGCAGTCTCTTTCTTTTCGCTGCCTTGTGATGGGGCGGTAGCGGCGTCCTTTTTTTCGCTGCCTTGTGATGAGGCGGTATTGACGTCCTTCTTTTCGCTGTCTTGTGATGCGGCTGTGTTGGTTTCCCGGCTGCTGTATATGTCTGCGGCCGGTTCTTCCTGAGCGTCTCGCGAAGAACTGCGGACTGCGGAAAAGAAGATTATGATCAGGATTAATCCTGCGGCAGCGGCGACTGCTACGGGAAGCCTGCCATGGAATATTTTCCCAGGAGCGGACGAAGAACCGGTATCTGCGCCCAATCCCGCGCTTTCAGAACGATCGCCGGCATTGTCCTTTTTGGTATTGTCGGGAACGCCGGTTTGCGCCGCATTGTTTGAGCGCTCCGCCGTGTTTGAGCGCAGGGGCGGATCGGAAGCGCCGGACACGCCTGCCTTTTCCGGGCTGTCAGCCGGCTTTATACGGTTTACATTTATTGAAGCTCCGCATTTACTGCAAAAACGTGCGCCATCGGGCAGTGAAGCTCCGCATTTCGGACAAAACATAGTTTACCTCCCTAAAGTGTTGAACAAGGTTGACGGGGTTAAGAAGAAATGCCTTTATTCGCTAAGCAGACATTGCGAAGGAATAAATGTGTAAGGATAATGTGTATCCGGCGGACAGAGATTCCTTACGGGATATCGCCGATAGGTTAAGTATAACAAACGAAGTGATGTCTGCCAAGGGGAAAAACGCAAAATAATAATTGAAATCGGGGCGCAGCCTGACACAAACAAAGGCGAAATAGCAGTTGACAAACGTGGGAATCTGTAGTAATCTGAATTTGGAAAAGTTAATAGGATTTCTCTTATTCAGAGTTGGTGGAGATACATAGGATCGATGAAGCCACGGCAACCCCCAAACGGGAAGGTGCCCCCCTGAGCGAGTTCCAGTCGAGCAATAAGAGGATTGAATATCGAAAGATTTAAGTCCGCTTATTTGATAAGCGGGCTTTTCTATTATTAACAAAAGAAAGGAATGAAGAAGATGGAAAAGCATTTATTTACTTCTGAATCAGTGACGGAGGGACATCCCGACAAGGTGTGTGATGCCGTTTCCGACGCTATCCTGGATGCCTGCATGGAACAGGATCCTATGAGCCGTGTGGCCTGTGAGACGGCCAGCTGCACCGGCTTTGTGCTCGTCACCGGAGAAATCACGACCAAGGCAAATCTTGACATAGCGGGCATTGTCCGCAAAACGGTAAACGAGATCGGCTACAGCAGCTCAGACGTAGGTTTTGACGGGAACACCTGCGCGGTCATGGTGGCTTTAGACAAACAGTCTCCCGATATTGCCATGGGAGTAGACAGGGCTCTGGAGGCACGCGAGGCCGGCATGAGCGAAGAAGAGATCGAGGCGATCGGCGCGGGCGATCAGGGAATGATGTTCGGCTATGCCACCAATGAGACGAAAGAGCTTATGCCCTATCCCATTTCCCTGGCCCACCAGCTGACCAGACAGCTGGCAAAGGTGAGAAAGGACGGGACGCTGCCCTATCTGCGGCCGGACGGAAAGAGCCAGGTGACCGTGGAGTACGACGGGAACAACCGCCCCGTGCGGCTGGAGGCCGTCGTATTGTCTACCCAGCACGACGAAGAGGTATCCCAGGAGCAGATTCATCAGGATATCAAAAAGCATGTATTTGACGTCGTGCTGCCGAAAGAGCTCATCGATGAGAACACGAAGTTTTTCATCAATCCTACGGGACGTTTTGTAATCGGCGGCCCCCAGGGCGACGCGGGCCTTACGGGACGCAAGATTATCGTGGATACCTACGGCGGCTACGCGCGTCACGGCGGCGGCGCTTTCTCGGGAAAGGACTGCACAAAGGTAGACAGAAGCGCGGCATACGCGGCGAGATATGTGGCAAAGAACATCGTGGCGGCCGGGCTGGCGGACAAGTGTGAAATCCAGCTCTCCTATGCCATCGGTGTGGCGCAGCCCACTTCCATTATGATCGATACCTTCGGCACCGGGAAGCTGGCGGATGAAAAGCTGGTGGAGATCGTGCGCGAAAACTTTGATCTGCGTCCCGCAGGCATCATCAAAATGCTGGACCTGCGCAGGCCGATTTACAGACAGACCGCCGCATACGGCCACTTTGGCCGCAGCGATGTTGCCCTTCCCTGGGAAGCCGTCGATAAAGCGGAAGTACTGAAAAAATATCTGTAGGATATTAGCTTCGGGCAGGCGACAGTCTTTCTGCGGACCAAAGAGCATCTGCAGATTCGGAGGAAACGTACTTTCTGTGCAAGCTATGCAAGTCCCAGCTTCGGGCGGGCGGCGGTCCTTCTGCGGACCGTAAAGGCACATCGGCGCTTAGCGAGGTCTTTTTCGAGCTTAGCGTCCGCTATGTGCCGACCCGAGTGCAAACGTGTCCGCAGAAGGACCGCCGCCCACCCGGAGCGTACCCTTCTTGCGTCATCCCGGAGCGTACCCTTTGCAGTCTCGGACCGTCCCTGCCTCCGAAATCTTGAAAAAAGGGATTGATTTTTGAAAATTTTGCGTTATACTATAGGTATGCGGGATGTTGACGCGGCCGTGAACACGGGCTGTCCGTTAAGCAGACCCGGAAAGCAGTAAAATATCTTCATACGGGCTATTAGCTCAGCTGGGAGAGCGCCAGGTTCGCAATCTGGAGGTCAGGGGTTCGATCCCCCTATGGTCCACGTTCAAAGCCGTGAAATGATTTGTTTCCACGGCTTTTTGTCTTATCGGAATTTTACCGCGGCAAGGGAAGAAGCAAAGCATGATCTGCCGCCGGAGGAAGGGAGCTTTATGGATATACAGTTATATGACAATTATGAGGATGACGGACAGCTGAGTATGTTCGATCTGGGAGAGGACATTGAAAAGCTCCAGACGCCGGTGGAAGAGACGGAGGACAGGGAGAAGGAGCTTCCGGCGTCCGGGAGCGCGGGCATTCGGATACAAAAGTGTACATGCTGCGGGAAAATGCTTTTCGTGCGGGAGGAGCAGGGACTTTACAGCTCGGCGTGCAACGCCTGCGGCGTTCGGTATGTACAGAGGATATGAGAGAGGATACAGACAAAATGAGTTTAAAACTTGCGGCGGTTTTCAGTGACAATTGTGTGCTTCAGAGAAATAAAAATATTACCGTGTTTGGCTCCGGGGAAGAGGGCCGGACGGTGGAAGCGGTGCTTTCCGGGAGAAAGCTGGGGAGTGCGGCGGAACAGGTAAGCAGAGCCGCGGGCTGCGTGCGGGACGGAAAATTTGAAATCCTGATGCCGTCCCTGCAGGCGGGAGTCGAGCATACGCTGGAAGTGAGATGCGGGACGGAGCGGATCATCCGCAGAAATATCGCCATCGGCGAGGTGTGGCTTGCCGGGGGCCAGTCCAACATGGAGCTTGAGCTGCGAAACTGCGCGGAAAGCAGGGTGTTAAAGAAACCGGCCAACAATATGCTGCGCTTTTATTATACGCAGAAGAAGGGGTACATGAATGAGGAGTTCTTCCGCACGGAGGAAGAGACTGCCTGGACCTGCTTTGGCGATAAGGGAACGGAATGCTGGTCCGCAGTGGGATATTTTTTCGCCGCGAGGCTTCAGACAAATCTGAGAGTGCCGGTGGGAATCATCGGCTGCAACTGGGGCGGGACCTCCGCGTCCGCGTGGATGCCGCGGGAGGCTCTGGAGCGGGATCCCGAGCTTAAGGTTTATGTGGACCGCTACGAGGAGGCTGTGGCGGGAAAAACCGAAAAAGAGCAGGAGAAAGAATACAGGTATTATGAGAAATATCAGGCTATATTTGACAAGAGAGCAGCGGCATACTACGCGAAAAATCCGGATGCGGAATGGGAGGATGTGCTGAAATACGCGGGAGAAAGCATGTGGCCCGGCCCTATGTGCTACAGGAATCCCTTTCGGCCCGGCGGTCTGTATCAATGCATGGTACAGCGGATCGTCCCCTACACATTGAGAGGATTCCTTTATTACCAGGGGGAGAGCGACGATCATCTGCCGCATCTGTACAAAAGACTTTTTGCCAGGCTGATCGAGCAGTGGCGGGAGGACTGGCAGGACGATGAATTGCCGTTTGTCTTCGCGCAGTTGCCGATGCACAGATATAAGCAGGATCCGGATTTTCGGCACTGGTGTCTGATCCGGGAGGCGCAGAGCCGGGTGCGGGATACGGTCAGGAATACGGCGATGGCCTGCATCATCGATCAGGGCGAGTTTAACGAGATTCATCCGAAGAGGAAAAAAGAAGTGGGAGAGCGCATGTGCGATCAGGCGCTGCAGCTTGCTTACGGGGCAGAGAACGCGCCGAAGTCAGTCTCCCCACGGCTGGAGTATGCGGACGTGCGGGGACACGAGATCGTTCTGCATATTAAAAATGCAGAAGGCGGGCTTAGGGTGAAGATACCGGAGAAGAAAGAGATACTGACCGAAAGACAGGAGATGCTGCAGAACATTTTTATCGGGAAGCAGCAGAATGCGGCGGAAAAGAAAGAGGAACTGCGCCAGCCGGAGTCTGCGGAGCTTGGCTTCGAGGTGGCCGGGGAGGACGGGAAATATGTGTCTGCGAACGCGGTGCTGGACGGAGACAGGGTTATTCTCAGCGCGCGGGAGGTGGAGCGGCCGATATTTGCCAGATACCTTTGGACGAACTACGGCGAAGTTTATGTGTACGGAGGCAGCGGAATGCCCTTGGAGCCTTTTCGGACGAGCAGGCGGGACGGCTTCCTCCTGACGGGACAAAACACGGAAATCCGGCAGAAAATGGAGACGGCAGAGTAAAATATTGAGTACGGTTTATGGGACTTAAAATATACGGCGCATATCCTGAAAGCTGCGGAAACAGGCGCTTGACGGGACTTGGCTCAAGCCGGGAATTGGCTTGGGCGCAGATTATGGATCCTGCTTTTGTTTTTCATAAGGGCAGGATGCGAAAAAGGCGTCTACCGCCGATTCATAATCGGAAAGGCGCTGCGCTTTTCGAATCTTTTTCAGAGGCCTTTCGAAAGCCTCCTGTCCCCCGATCATAAATGTCCAGAGATCCTTCATCTTATAAAGGGTGTTGGTATCTCCGGACATTACTTTTCGGTAGCTTTCCAGAATTTCATCGTGAAAAGCGCGCAGCGTGGCGCAGGAACCGTCCCCGGTCAGCATACCCGGACGGCGCAGCAGTCCCCGCCCCAGCATAACCGTGTCCGTATCGGGCTGCGCCGAGAGCAGCCAGCCTAATGTACCGTATTGCGTGGAGGAGGCGTCTGTAGAGAGAATATCGCCGTTGTAGCAGAGCGGGATCTTTAGCTGCCTGGCGGCGGCCTGGTAGGCCTCCATAGAAATTTGTCCGCCGTAGCCCTGCCGCTGCAGCCGCGGATGAATAATCAGCTCCTGCAGGGGGTATTTTTTGTAAATTGCCAGCAGTCTGTCCCACTCGGCCGTGTCCTCCATACCGATTCTCGTCTTGACGGAGATCTGCAGGGGACAGCGTTCAAAGATCTCGTCCAGAAAGCGATCCAGCGCTTCGGGCATACTTAAGAAGCCGGCTCCCCGCCCGCGGGATACCACGGTGCCGGAGGGACAGCCCAGATTGAGATTTACCGCGCCGTAGCCGTAAGAGGCCGCGACCCCTGCGATGTCTGCAAACACGTCGGCGCGGTTTGTGAGAATCTGCGGGACGGTATGCATCCCCTCGTTGTGCTCCGGCAGGATTTCACTGCGCTCTCTGCTGCTTAAGCTGCGGTTGGATAAAAACGGAGTGAAGTATTTTGTTATGCCGCCGTAATATTTCTGATACGCACGTCTGAAATGATAAGTGGTGATTCCCTCCATGGGAGCCATGTAATATTTCATGGTATCCGGTGTGCCCGCGCTCTACTTTTTGTTCCAGAGCTTGATGGTTTTGATCAGCTTCGTCTTTGTGGCGTCGTCCATTTTGGAGGCGAGCTGCAGCAGCTCGTTATCCAGGGCGGTCTTCCGGTATTCGGGAGCGATCCTGCCGATCAGGGAGTCGAGGGAGATATTCATCAGGCGTGCATAATAGATCAGCACGCGCAGGGACATGGCGGTCCGGTTGTTTTCTACATTGCTGATGTAGCCGGGCGTTACGTTCAGGGCCTTCGCCACTTGCGCCTGTGTCAGATTCATTTGGATGCGCAGCTCTTTTACCTGTGCGCCGAGGTTTTCAAATTGGTCGTTGCTCATGATAGTTTCCTCCGATAAAGTATTGGTCAGACAACCCACTACTCAAAGTATACAATATTTCGTCCGTTTTGAACAGCCCATTCCTCATTTTATAAAAAAATTTCCCGGACAGGGTATATTTGGGTATTGACAACACTTCGACGCGTCAATATAATAAAGCATAAATACAAACCAAAAACGTTGACGGAGACAGTACTTTTATTTCGAAAGGCACAGAGAGCCGCGAAAAGCTGAGAGGCGGCGCGAGTAGAATAAAGGGAACATCCCTCCTGAGTAGCGGCACGAAAGTGTATGCAAGTAGATGCCGACGGGTTCCTCCCGTGACAGAGGACGCATATGTCGGTATGTCGTAAATGGATTGAAAAGATGCTGCGGGCCTCTGCCGTTTACGGCGGGGGTATTTTTTATTCCATAGGAAATTTCGTCGCGGCAAGGGATGAATGCGAAGCTTTGCGTGCGGCTTAAAAAGCAGGTTTTTGCCGGACAGTGGCGCGAACCGCGTTTCTTAAGCGGCTACGGTTTATCAGACGATTGCAGAAAGGCGTGGAAATCAGTATGAGACACTTGACAGAGATCAGATGGCACGGACGGGGCGGCCAGGGGGCGAAGACGGCGGCGCTTCTCCTGGCGGATGTGGCCTTTCAGGCGGGAAAGCATGTTCAGGGCTTCCCGGAGTACGGACCGGAGCGGATGGGCGCGCCGATCACGGCTTACGACCGTATCAGCGACAGCGAAATCAGGGTTCACTCCAACATCTACGAGCCGGATTTTGTGGCGGTGGTAGACGACACGCTGCTTCATGCGGTGGACGTCACGGCGGGCTTGAAGGCCGACGGGGGAATCCTGATCAACACGGAGAAGAGCGGGGAGGAAATTCTTCCGCTTTTGAACGGATACGCGGGTAAGGTTTATACCGTGAACGCCCGCAAGGTCTGCATGGCCACGCTGGGACAGTATTTTCCCAATACGCCTATGCTGGCGGCCATGGTGAAGATTTCCGGCGTTATGGAGACGGATGTGTTTCTGCGGGAAATGGAGTCCTCCCTGCAGCATAAATTTGCGAGAAAGCCCGAGGTTCTGGAGGGCAACAGAAAGGCGCTGCGGCTGGCGCTGGAGGAGGTAGTGGAATGTCGTTAAAAGCGTCCGAGATCAATGAAAAAACCAGATGGCAGGATATGACGGAGGGGCTTCAGATCTATGAGCCTGCCACCTCAAAGCAGTTTTGCACCGGAGAATGGAGAACCAGGACTCCCGTGACAGACTGGGAAAAATGCAAACAGTGCCTGCTCTGCGTCCCTTACTGTCCCGACAGCTGCATCCCGGTAAAGGGGAACCGGAGGGAGGATTTTGATTACGATCACTGCAAGGGCTGCGGTATCTGCGAGAAAGCATGCCCGTTTGGCGCAATCGCGATGAAGGAAGGACGGGAGTAAGAGGGCCGTTTGCCTGCGGGGTAATTTGCGCGGGCGAAAACGGACGGAGCGCCCTTTGCAGCAGATTTACCTGAGAGAGGAGAAAACCGGAATGAACTATTCAAGTAACGGAGCCGCGTCCGCCGGATCGGACGCAGCGCAGAAAGAGATAGCCCGGAAAACCCGTATGTCGGGCAACGAGGCGGTTGCCCATGCGATCAGACAGATCAATCCGGACGTGATGCCGGCTTTTCCCATCACGCCGTCTACGGAGATTCCCCAGTTCGTGGCGTCTATGATCGCCAACGGAGAGATCGACACGGAGTTTATCCCGGTGGAGAGCGAACACAGTGCCATGAGCGCGACCATGGGAGCCTCCGCGGCGGGAGCCAGAGCCGTCACGGCCACTTCCTCCTGCGGTCTTGCGCTGATGTGGGAGGTGCTGTATGTGGCGGCGTCCAGCCGTCTGCCCATTGTCATGGCGCTGGTGAACAGAGGACTCACCGGCCCCTTAAATATCAACGCGGAGCATTCCGACAGCATGGGGGCAAGGGATTCCGGCTGGATTCAGATTTACGCGGAAAACAATCAGGAGGCGTACGACAACTTTCTGCAGGCTCATCGGATTGCCGAGCACGAGGACGTGCATCTTCCGGTGATGATCTGTCAGGACGGTTTTATCACCAGCCACGCCGTGGAAAATATCACGCTCTGGGACGATGAACCGGTAAAGAAATTTGTGGGAGAATATCGTCCGAAGCATTATCTTTTAAAGGAAGACGAGTCCATGGCGGTAGGCCCCTACGCGGTGTCGGGCTACTGTATGGAGGCCAAAAAGGCTCAGGCCCAGGCCATGATCAACGCGAAGCGGGTGATCCTGGAGGTGGCGGAGGAGTTTGAGAAAATGACGGGGCAGCGCTACGGCTTCTTCGAGGGCTACCGGCTGGAGGACGCGGAATATGCCGTGGCAGCCATCGGATCGGTCTGCGGCACGGCCAAGGACGCCGTTGACGCTCTGCGGAAGAGGGGAATCCGGGCGGGACTTTTGAAGGTGCGGGTGTTCAGACCCTTCCCCGGGGAGGAACTGGCGGAGGCCCTCGCCCACTGCAAGGCGGTGGCCATTTTGGACCGGGCGGAGAGCTACAGCGCAAACGGCGGCCCTCTGGGAGCCGAGCTGACGGCGGCGCTGTACCGCAGAAAGGCGTCCGCGGAGACAGTGAACGTCATGTACGGTCTGTCCGGACGGGACGTCAGGGTGGAGGATCTGGAAAAGGTGTTCGGCTGGCTGGAAAAGCTGGCGGCGGGGGAAATGCGGTTTGAGGAATACCCGTACCTGGGTCTGAGAGAGTAGGAGGAACGTGTGTACATGGAACAGAAGGCATTTAACTTCAGAGAGATACAAAAGAGGCAGGAGCGTCTGGCGCCGGGGCATAGAATGTGCGCGGGCTGCGGCGGCTCCATCGCGGTGAGGAACGTGCTGAAGGCGCTCCATCCGGGGGACAGGGCGGTGGTGGGAAACGCCACGGGCTGTCTGGAGGTATCCACCTACATGTACCCTTATACGGCGTACGAGGACAGCTATATCCACAGCGCTTTTGAAAACGCAGGGGCTACGCTCTCCGGGGTGGAGACGGCGTACCGCGTGCTGAAAAAGAAGGGGAAAATTTCCTCCGACTATAAATTTATTACCTTTGGCGGCGACGGCGGCACCTATGATATCGGTCTGCAGTCTCTGTCCGGGGCCATGGAGCGGGGCCACGACATGGTATATGTGTGCTACGACAACGGCGCGTATATGAATACCGGCGTCCAGCGCTCCTCCGCAACCCCCATGTACGCCGACACCACCACTACGCCCAGCGGCAGTGCATCCGACGGAAAGCCGCAGGCCAGAAAGGATCTTGCGGCGGTCATGGCGGCGCACAATGTTCCCTATGTGGCGCAGACGACGTTTATCGGCAATATGAAGGATCTGTATGTGAAGTCCGAGAAGGCAATCTATACGCCGGGACCGGCCTTCTTAAATGTTCTGGCGCCCTGCCCCAGAGGCTGGAAGTACGACGCGCCGGATCTGATCGAGATCTGCAGACTGGCGGTGGAAACCTGCTATTGGCCCCTGTTCGAGGTGGCCGACGGCAAGTGGATTTTGAATTATAAGCCGAAGAATAAGCTTCCTTTGGAGGACTTTTTGGCAAAACAGGGCAGATTCAAGCACCTGTTCAAGCCGGGAAACGAACATCTCCTCGAAGCGTTCCAGAAGGAGACGGACAGAAGATGGGAGGAGCTGTTACAGAAGTGCGAGGGGTAAAACGTAAGGGCAGCACGCTTGCAAAATGCCCTTATGCCAACATCATTTTAGCGCCTGATGTCTGACCTTTGACCTGAGAAAAGTCACGGAAAATCATTGACACGAGAGACTTCATCGGATATGATGAGGTTAGAAAAACGTTTTTCTGACTGGAGGCAGATCATGATGAAGGCATATTCCTATACGGATCAGTACGGTTCTTTTCGGATGGAGCATCCGGATCACAGCAGCTATCTGTACTTCCCCCTGGCGGGGGAATCGGGGTTGAAAAGCTGCGTCACGCCGCTTTTGGGAGGGGACAGCAAGCTGGATCAAAACTCGTTTCTGCTGCAGCCGGTGAGCGTGGAGGAGCTGCACGGCCTGAAGGGAGGCCGGAATTTCTGGTGCCTGACGGAGCGGGGAGCCTGGTCCGCCGCGGGAAACAGCGCGGAGGCGGAATTTTTGCGGGGAACGGAGGAGGAAGAGGACTGTGTGCTGGAGGCCGGACTGATGTGGCACAGACTGAGCCGCAGTTCGAAAAAATACGGTCTTTCCTCCGTGATCACGTCCTTTGTGCCCTGGGACGGGAGTAACTTTGAGGTGATGGAGGTGACGGTCCGCAACGAGGGGGAGAGCCGGACGGAGCTTACTCCGGTGGCGGCGGTTCCTCTGTACTGCAGATCCGCGGATAATCTCCGGGACCACAGACATGTCACCAGCCTGCTGCACCGGATGAGGGTGACGCGTTATGGCCTTGAGGTGACGCCGACGCTGACCTTTGACGAGAGAGGACATAAGCGTAACACGCTGACTTATTTTGTCTACGGAACCGACGGAGAGGGCGGCTGCCCGGAGGCGTGCTGTCCCAGACTGGCGGATTTCATCGGGGAGGGCGGCAGCCTGACGCATCCGGAGCAGATCTACGGCAGCAAAAACGCGTCCTGTCCTGCGGAAGGAATCTGGCAGGGGCCGGGGGCGGAGGACGCCGGCTGGGAGGCTGTCGGCGCGCTGCGGTTTGAAAAGAGGATTCTGGAGCCGGGAGAGGAAGCGACCTACTGCCTTTATCTGGGGATCGCAGAGGCGGAGACGGCACAGCAGGACGGCGAGAGGTTAATCAGGGATTTCGGCGGCAGGGCGGCTGTGGAGAGGGCGTTGGAGCGGGTCATGCAAAAATGGCGGGAAAAGGTGAACGTCCGCTATGAGACCGGCGACCGGGATCTGGACGGATATCTGTACTGGGTGAGCTTTCAGCCCGTTTTGCGCAGAATTTACGGCTGTTCTTTCCTGCCTTACCACGATTACGGCAAGGGCGGCAGGGGCTGGCGGGATTTATGGCAGGACTGCCTCGCCCTGCTGATCATGGAGCCGGATCAGGTGGGCAGGATGCTGGAGGATTATTACGGCGGCGTCCGTCTCGACGGCACCAATGCCACCATCATCGGACAAAAGCAGGGAGAGTTTCTGGCGGATCGGAACAGAATCGTGCGGGTATGGATGGATCACGGACTCTGGCCCTTTGTGACCACGGAGTTCTACATCCGGCAGACCGGGGATCTGGAGATTCTGGGACGGCAGGCGCCTTATTTTAAGGATGCTCAGATATACCGGGGAGAGCGGCGGGACGAAATGTGGCGGCAGGAGCAGGGGACCTGTCAGCGGTCCGCGGCGGGAGACGGAGAAGTCGTCCGCGGCAGTATCCTGGAGCATCTTCTGATTCAGAATATCACGGCCTTCTACGACGTGGGAGAGCATAATCATATCCGTCTGCGCGGGGCGGACTGGAACGATGGCTTTGACATGGCGGCGGAAAACGGGGAAAGCGTTGCGTTTACCGCGGCTTACGCGGGGAATCTGGAGCAGCTGGCGGAGCTTACGGGACGGTACGCGGAAAGGTGTGCGGAGGCCGGAAAGCCCGCGGCCATGGCCTTTCACGAGGAGGTCTGTCCGCTGCTTTGCGACCGAAGCGGGATTTACGGCGACGGGGCGGCAAAGAGGGCGCTTCTGGAAACCTACTACGCTTCCTGCGCCCACAGCATATCCGGGAAAAAGAAGGAGCTGCCGCTTAAGGAAATTGCGGCGGTGTTGCGGGGGATGGCGGCCTGGACGAAGGAACATATCCGGCAGACGGAGTGGCTCAAGACGCCGGAGGGATCCTTTTATAACGGTTACTATGACAATCATAAGCGCCGCCTGGAGGGCGTTTTCCCCGGCGGAATCAGGATGACGCTGACGGGACAGGTGTTCCCGATCATGTCAGGCACGGCCACGGACGGACAGGTCAGGGAGATTGCCGAAGCCGCGGACGCGCTGCTGTACAGCCCGCGGATGGGCGGATACCGGCTCAATACCGACTTCGGAGAGGTGAAGGAGGATATGGGGCGGGCCTTCGGATTTGCCTACGGCCACAAGGAGAATGGAGCGGTCTTTTCCCATATGGCGGTGATGTACGCGAACGCTCTGTACAGACGGGGCTTTATCCGGGAAGGATACCGGGCCCTGGACGCGCTGTACAGACAGTCCTCGGATTTTGAAAAAAGCAGGATTTATCCCGGACTGCCGGAATATTTTGAGGGCAGAGGGCGGGGAATGTACCCTTACCTGACCGGATCCGCCAGCTGGCTGATGCTGACGATGGTGACGGAGGTCTACGGTGTGAAGGGATACTACGGCGATCTGCTTTTGGAACCGAAGCTTCTGGACGGGCAGCTGGACGGGGACGGGCGGACGGGAATTTACCTGAAATTTGCCGGTGTGCCGCTGCATGTGGTCTACGAGGCGGGGCAGCGGGCGGAGGTCTATACCGGAGTGAAGGAGCTGTATCTGGACGGAGAGAAGGTGTCAGGCAGTCTCATCGCCCGGGAAAAGCTGCTTTGCGGCGATACAAAGAGGCGCGAAATCAAGGGGATCCTGTGAGGGCACAGGCTTAAAATCTGCGGCGAAGAAAGGTTCGCGCTGCCGGAAAGAGTGGTGGGCGGAAAGCAGCCTGAGTAAGGAATCGTCAGGCGCAAAAGAAGAGTCTGCGCTGCCGGAAAGAGTGGTGGGCGGAAAGCAGCCTGAATAAGGAATCGTCAGGCGCAAAAGAAGAGTCTGCGCTGCCGGAAAAGGCGGCCGGGCGGAAAGCAGCCTGAGTAAGGAATCGTCAGGCGCAAAAGAAAGGTCTGCGCTGCCGGAAAACGAAAGGATAGACGGGAGTGGAAGGGAGAGGCATATGTTTGAGAGAATGGGAGAATATCATCCGGTCTGGTCGGATGAGTTTGATTACGAGGGGGCTCCCGATCCCGGAAAATGGGGGTACGACCTGGGGAACCATCAGTGGGCCAACCGGGAACTGCAGGCTTATACCGACCGGCCCGGCAATGTGTTTGTGAAGGACGGGAAGCTGGTGATACGGGCGCTGAAGGAGCAGGACGGGGAGAGGGCTTACACCTCCGCCCGGCTGACCACCTACGGGAAGCAGTCCTGGCAGTACGGGTATTTTGAGATCCGTGCAAAGCTTCCGGGCGGACGAGGCTCCTGGCCCGCGTTCTGGTTCCTGGCGGACTCGATCAGACAGGGGACACGCTGGCCGCTGTGCGGGGAGATCGATATGATGGAGCACACGGTAGTCCATAAGGATGTTCTGGTATACAGCCTGCATTCCGCAAAGCACAACCATACGCGGAGGGATACGGTGCAGTATTCCACCAGTGTGCCGCAGCGGGGAGTCTGCGAGGAATTTCATGTGTACGGTATGGAGTGGACGCCGGATTATGTGGAGTATTTCTTCGATGACGTCAGCGTCTGCAAATACCGCAGGACGGATGATGCGGAGGATCAGACGGAGCAGGCCTGGCCTTACGATCAGCCCTTTTATATGATTCTGAATATTGCGGTGGGCGGATTCATGGGAGGCGACGTGGCGGACGGGGATCTGCCGTACACTATGGAAGTGGATTATGTAAGGGTTTATCAGAAATAAAGGATTTTCTTGTTTTAGATGTGGATACGTCTGAAATTATCACAATGGCAGAATTTTTATCGCGATAAAACAATTCGCCTGTCAGGTGAGCTGCCTAAAGCATATCATATAGAATCAGTTTATCGGCCGATTGTTATAGTAGACAGGAGGGACTCTGTTATGAAAAAACATTTGAGTATCAGCAAAATAGTCTGCGTTATATTGGCGTTTGGGTGCCTGTGGACGGCAGGCTGCGGAGGGAAAACGGGAGAAGAGGCTGCCGGAAATGACAAGGGTTTTGGCGGGCAGTCAGAGTCCGGGGAACAGTCAGCTTCCATAGGGCAGCCTGCAGTTCCGGGACAGACAGGCAATGGGGGGAGCTCTGCTCCTGTCCTGGATCTGCAGTCCGAGAGGGAAGAGCTGTTTCAGAAAAAAACGAACAATCTGTTAGGGCTTCAGTATGATCAGGGAGAAATCATAAGATTCCGGAGAGAGTATAAATGGGAATATGCGGCGGATGAGGAGGGAAATCCGGAGGCGCTGTATCTGGCCGACATTTACCTGGACAGGTCGGACGGAAGCAGTGAGCTGCTGTTTGAAAATCTGTCGGAGCCGTTTGGGGGAGAGGACTGGTACATGGTTCAGGACGGCAGCATTTATGGGATGTTGCCGGATTATGAAAAACATATCTATACTCTCATAAAATATGACGAAGAAAGGGCGGTGGCCTATGAGAAGCGGCTGGACATGGAGGTCAGGGATATGTGCCAGCTGAAGGACGGAAGGGTGATTCTGCTGCTGGATGACGGCGGAGGGCTGAATTCCAGGCTCCGGCTGGGAGAGCTGAACCAGGATACCGGAGATGTGACGGAGCTGTCTCAGATCCAGCTGGGGAACGGCAATTATTATATCGGAGCGGGGGCGGAAGGGCTGCTGGTGCTGGATCAGAAGGCCGGCATCTGGGAAGCGAATCTGCAGGACGGAAGCAGGAAGAGCATTGTGGAATTTAACAGCACTTCTTATCAGCTGGCCGACGACAGGCAGTATGAAGAAGTCAAGGATATCCGGTTGTCGGAGAATGGCGAGGTTGAGCTTTTACGGAAAGGCACGGGCCAGGGGATTCTGGAAAAGCTTGCATGGATAGAAGTGGATCGGTGTCCTGTGGTGATGAGAGGGTTTCATTTTAACAATAGCTGGATAAAAGAAGCCGTGGCTGATTTTAACAGGAAGAATGATACTTATTATATCTCTCTGGAGGAAGCGGGGGAGGACTGGGATGCTTTTGCCACCCAGACCAGCGTCCAGATTGCCACCGGCGGAGGGCCGGCGCTTTTGTATGGGGAGATTTTGTCGGATTATATTCAGGGAATGCTGGATAAGGGCGGGTTTGAGAATCTCTCTCCGTATATGGAGCGTTCCGGGATAAAGGAGGAGGACTATTTTCCTCTGGCCTTCAGCACTTGGCGCCAGAATGAGAACATTTACGGGGTTATTGTGTCGCCTTCCGTTTACACTTACAGCATGGATGCTTCCGTTTTGGGCGGGAACGTGGGTGAGATGGACATTGAGACACTGGTCAACGCGCTGTACGACTATGAAGAAAAGGCAATGTACATGCTGCGTTATGAGTCCGGGGATGTTCTGGAATCTTTTTTGGAGGGCTCGGAGGATTTCTGGGGGATGATTGACTGGGAAGGAGGCAGATGTGACTTTGACACAGAGCTGTTCCGGAAGATGCTGGAGGTGGCGAAACGGTATGCCTATGACGAGAATCGGGAATTGCCCATTCTTGCCAGTCAAGAGTACGCTTCGGATCTTTACAACTTTTGGGCGCCTTCGGTATTGGAGAAGGCGGGAAGGGTGAGGAGCGGTGCCCTGTTTGACGATGGCTGCTACGGGGAAGTATATTCAGCTTTTGAGATTCTGTCAGTCAATGTCAATGCCAGCGCCGCCCAGAAGCAGGGAGCATGGGAATTTATCGCTTATCTGCTGAGCGAGGAAGGGCAGCAGACGATCGTAAAGAATGACAGGGCGCCTGTCAGCAAAAATATGTTTCAGAACATGGTGGAAAAGAGTCTGGACAGTCTGTATGAAGACACGCCGATTCGGGTGGGAACCTCGCATTATATCAGGGGAAAATATGTGACAGAGTGGCGTGAGGTCTGGAAAAGCGATATTACGGAGGAATGGATAGAAGAGTTTACGAAGCTTTATGAGGAAGCTAAGCCGCTTCCTGTCCGCACAAAGCCGCTTCTGGAAATTATCCGTGAGGAAGCGGATGGCTATTTTACAGGTGGAAAAAGCATAGAGCAGGTGATCGGCGTGATAGAAAACCGGGTTCAGGTATACTTGGACGAGCGCAGTTTCTGAGGGGCAGGAAATCATCTGTAACGAAAGTGTATTGGGCGGATTGCTTTTCCGATTTTTGCCTTTCGGAAGCGGTTCGCTTTTCGCCGCCTGTGAGGCAGGAATCCATATCGGAAGCGGTTTTCCTTTCATAGAATGTAAAATAAATTTGCTTGTCAGAGCTGTCAAAATGTAAAGGGGATTGTCAAAGCCTCAAAAAGATTGTATAATGAGAAAAACGTTTTTGTTGAAAGAAAAGCGTAGAGAGTGATAGAGAAGGCGGGCAGAAGTCCTATGAAAAAATACGGATTGGCGGGAGCGCTGCTGATTATGGCGGCCCTTGTTTCCGGCTGCGGAAGCGGTGACAGGGAAGCGCAGAAGGAACAGGGAGAGCGGATGCTGCATGTGGAGGAAGGAAAGATTGTGGACGCCGGCGGGGAAGAAGTAATCCTGCGGGGCGTAAACTTAGGCGGCTGGCTGATTCAGGAGAGCTGGATGTGCCCGGTAAACGGAGAGGACAGAGCCTGGGCAAACTTGGATACCCTGAAGCTGCTGGAGAGCAGATTCAGCGAGGAAGAGGTGCAGACGCTGCTGGATACCTACCAGGACAACTGGATTACCGAGGCGGATATCGCTCAGATCGCGGGATTGGGCTGCAATGTGATCCGGGTGCCTTTCTGGTATCGGAATTTTATGAAGGATGAGCAGGGCGACTGGATCAGCGAGAATCCGGATGAAAATCCCGGCTTTCAGAGACTGGACTGGGTGATCGACCAGGCGGAGCAAAACGGGATGTATGTGATTCTGGATATGCACGGCTGTCCCGGCGGACAGAGCATGGATCACTGCTGCGGAACCCTTTGCGAGAACAGGCTCTACACGGACGAGCAGTGCCAGGAGACCATGGAAAAGCTATGGGTCGCCATCGCCGAGCGGTATAAGGACTGTGTTACGGTGGCGGCTTACGATATCATGAACGAGCCGCAGAACAACGGCGGGTATGAAGGCGAAAACAGTTATGATCCTTGGAACAGCGAATCCTGGCGGCTGAGCAATCAGGTCTATGACCGGATGATCAAGGCGATCCGGGAGGTGGATTCGGAGCATATGATTACGGTAGAAGGGATATGGAGGATATCGAATCTTCCGGATCCGAAGAGCATGGGCTGGACAAATATGATGTATCAGCTGCATCTTTACGATGACGACGATACTTTTCGGGAGCTGGCGGCCGATCTGGCGAAAACGGCGAAGCGTTACAACGTGGCGGCTTATGTGGGCGAGTTCCAGAATATGCACGGGATGGGTATCTGCAACGAATACGGGATCAGCTGGACGACCTGGACCTATAAGGGAACCAACTCGGATGTGGGCGATTTTTTCTGGTATTTCAAGGCGGTGGAAAAGGCGGACTGCGAAAATGATTCCTACGAGGAAATCCTTCGGAAATGGGGAGAACCTCTGCGGACGGAGCATTTCGCGAAGAAACTGGCGGTATACGCACAAATCCAGCAGTATGCGGCGCAATAAGTTTTCTTTTTCAGGGCTCTGCCCGGGACTTGCAGAAATCATGATACGGTGGAGAGGAATCACGCAAAGGAGGGGTCGGCGTGAAAAGAGTGACAATTAAGGATGTGGCGAGAGAGGCGGGCGTTTCGATCACGACAGTCTCTCACGCACTGTCGGGACAGGGCGTCCTGCGGCAGGAGACCAGGGACAGAATCGTGGAGCTGGCGAAGACGATGCAATACATACCTGACTGGAACGGCCAGAACCTGAAGGCCGCGGAGACGGGGATGCTGGGCTTTTTTGCCTCCTCTATTTCGGGATATTACGGAGTATTGGTGGAGGCCATGTACCAGGAATGCAAGGCGAACGGGTACGGGATGGAAGTTTTCATCTTTGACGGCGGAGATAATCTGCTCCGGCTTCTGATGGGAAAACGTGTGGACGGTGCGGTAATCCTGCACAGCGGACTGCAGGAGGAGCAGGAGAAGTATCTGCAGGATATGGAGTTCCCCATGGTTTATCTGGATCGTGAGAGCCGGGGACGGCATATCTCCAGCGTGCTGTTTGACTCCTACGAGAGCGGGAGAATGGCGGCGGAATATCTGTATTCCCTGGGGCATCGAAGGATTCTGGCGCTGAAGGGCGTGGATTTTACCTATGACGGCAGAATGCGTCAGGCCGGCTTCGAGGATTTCCTGCGGGAGAAGGGCTGCCCTCTGGAGGAGGCTTATACGCTGAACTGTCATTTTGACCGGTGGGTTGCCTATCGGGAAACAAAGGCTTTCCTGCAAAAGGGTCTGCCGCTGCCGGATGCTGTCTTCGCGGCCAATGACGACAGTGCCTTCGGCTGCATCAAGGCGCTCCGGGAGGCGGAGTACTCTGTGCCGGAGGACATCAGCGTCCTGGGCTGCGACGATATCGAGCTGAGCCAGTGGTACTCGCCGGCGCTGACCACGATCCGAACCCATATTCAGGAGCAGGGAACCCGAGCCATTGATGAGCTTGTGAAGCTGGTTCGGGGCGGGAAGGAAGGAGAAATCCACAGGATTGCCGGGGAAATTATCGAGAGAAGCTCCTGCCGGAGAAAATAAAAAATGTCGGAATATCCCTTGTGGTATCCGATTGTTTCTGATAAAATACTTTTATGGGGTACTGCCATAACGGGTAGGCGGTCAGTCCTTCTCAGCGGAGGGGACTGCCCCTCTGACAACGGGTAAAACCGGGAAAGGGGGGATTGCTTATGAGTGACTATGAACTGCTGACG
>JAMPFT010000014.1 GCA_023664305.1 bacterium
TGCTATATGGAAGGTCATGGAGTCCTTTATCAACTCTTTTGACCCCAACATCTAACTATCCTTATAATATGTTTCCGCAAAAATATCCTTCACAAGATAGGTCTTGCCAACCTGTCTCGCTCCCCACACAATAAGCGGCTTTCTGCGCTTATCGGTATTCCATTCTATCAAATTCTGTAATGCAATTCGTTCCATAAAAGAACCTCCGGGATATTTGATAGCAGTATCATAATATAATTTGCACCTTTTTGCAAGTTATTTTAATAATTATCTGCACCATTTTCCTGTTTTCTGAATTAATTATCTGCACCAAAATCGCTGTTTCTGCGTCAGCAATTTGCACCTTCTTCGATATTCGGTTGCCATGTATGCCCCGAAGCATACAATGGCATAAATCTACGAGGGCTTTTCCATAATATAGACAAAAACCGCCGCGGCCCGGACCGTCAAGGTCCGCTGCCGCGGCGATACATACATCTTTTCGTCAGAAACTTTCTCAATTCCTGTTCTTTGCTTCCTTCTCCGCCTTCAGGGCTGCGGTCAGCGTGGGCACGATCTTGTTCAGATCCCCTACCACGCCGTAGTCCGCCACGTCAAAGATCGGAGCGTCCTCGTCCTTGTTGATTGCGACGATGATATCGGACTCTTCCATACCCGCGACATGCTGAATCGCGCCGGAGATACCGATTGCAAAATAAATCTGGGGACGTACCGTCTTGCCGGTCTGTCCTACCTGCAGATCCTTGGGCTTCCAGCCCGCGTCCACAACGGCACGGGAACAGGATACGGTGCCGCCCATTACCTCCGCCAGCTCCTCTAAAATCTTAAAGTTCTCCGGGCTGCCCACGCCGCGGCCGCCGGATACCAGAACCTTCGCGTCCATGATATCTACGGTATCGCTGACCGCCTTCACGACCTCCTTGATGGTCACATAGCGGTTGTTGGGCGTAAAGCCGGGATTATATTCCACAACGACAGCCTTCGCTCCCGCGACAGGCTCCAGCTTCTGCATAACGCCGGGGCGAACCGTCGCCATCTGCGGACGGTTGTCAGGGCAGGCAATGGTAGCGATCGTGTTTCCGCCAAAGGCCGGACGGGTCATCAGCAGCTGGTTGTGCTTCTGCTCCACGCCGGGTCTGGGCTCCAGCGGGAAATCGCCGATCTCCAATACGGTACAGTCCGCCGTCAGGCCCGTAGCCACTCTCGCGGAAACGGTGGGGCCTAAGTCTCTGCCGATGGCGGTAGCGCCTACCAGCACAATCTCGGGCTTAAACTCATCGATGACGGACGCCAGAGCGTGTGCGTAAGGCTCCGTCCTGTAGGTAGCCAGTTCCGGATCGTCCACGACGATCACCTTGTCCGCGCCGTACTCCGCCAGCTTGTCGGCCAGTCCCTTCACCTGATATCCGATGAGCACCGCCGTAACCTCTGTCTCCAGCTTTGCGGCAAGCTCTTTTCCTTTTCCCAGCAATTCGTATGCGATACCGCTGATCTCATTGTCTACCTGCTGGGCAAACACATATACCCCTTTATAGTCCTCCAGGACAATTTCTTTCTTCATGGTCAACCTCCATTTTTTCCTTCCGACTTTATCAGATCACATGCTTCTCCTTGAATTTCCCGACAATATAGGCAACCGCATCCTCGGGGGACTCAGGAACAACCTTCTCTCCCGCGCCCTTGCGCACCTTGTCGGACGCCTTCGCGATCTTGGTGGGGGATCCCGCCAGACCTAAATTGCTGTCGTCCACGTCCTTCAGATCGGCTCTGCCCCAGGTCGTAATCTCAGCGGCGCACGCGTCGAAGATTCCGCCGGGCGTCATATAACGGGGCTCGTTCAGCTCGGAGAGCGCTGTGATCAGGCAGGGCATCTGCGCCTCCAGCACATGATATCTGTCGTCATACTGTCTCTGGACGGTTACCTTATTTCCCTCGATCTTGAGATCCTGTGCGTAGGAAATCACCGGGATCTGCAGATGCTCCGCGATCTGGGGGCCAACCTGCGCGGTATCTCCGTCGATGGCCTGACGGCCGGTGATGATCAGGTCATAGTCGATGTTTCTCAGAGCGCCTGCGATGGTGGTGGAGGTAGCCCAGGTATCCGCGCCGCCCAGCACTCTGTCCGTCACAAGGATTCCCTTGTCCGCGCCCATGGCAATCGCCTCGCGCAGCACGTCCGCCGCCTTGGGAAGTCCCATGGTCAGGACGGTAACCTCAGCGCCGTACTCATCCTTCAGCCGCAAAGCCGCCTCCAGGCCCGCCTTGTCGTCCGGATTCATGATCGCGAGCATGGCGCCTCTGTCAAGGGTTCCGTCCGGATTAAATTTCACGCCGCCCTTGGTATCGGGCACCTGTTTAATACAAACAACAATTTTCATTGTATTTTCTCCTTCTTTCTTATTTTACCTTACTTCAGCAGAGCCGAGGAAATAACCATTCTCTGTACCTCACTGGTTCCCTCGTAGATCTCGGTGATCTTTGCGTCGCGCATCATGCGCTCCACATCATACTCTCTGATATAACCGTAGCCGCCGTGGAGCTGAACCGCCTTTGTGGTAACCTCCATGGCAACCTCCGCCGCGTACAGCTTCGCCTGCGCAGCCTCCACGGAATAGGAGATCTTGGGATTGCTTCTGTATTCGTCCTTCTTGCGCGCCGCCTTGTATACCAGCAGCTTAGCCGCCTCTACCTTGGTCGCCATGTCAGCCAGCTGGAACTGGGTGTTCTGGAACTGTCCGATGGAACGGCCGAACTGCTTTCTCTCCTGAACGTAGGCGATGGTCGTCTCAAGCGCGCCCTCCGCAAGCCCGAGAGCCTGTGCGGCGATACCGATTCGTCCGCCGTCCAGCGTATGCATGGCGATGGCAAAGCCCTTGCCCTTCGCGCCCAGCAGATTTTCCTTCGGGATACGGCAGTCGGTAAAGATCAGCTCGTAGGTGGAAGAGCCGCGGATACCCATCTTCTTTTCCTTGGTGCCGAAGGTGAAGCCGGGGGTTCCCTTCTCCACGATAAACGCGGAGATTTCCTTCTGCATCCTGCCGCGCTTCTCAATCTTTCCGGTCACGGCGATAATAATGTAAACGTCCGCTTCCTTACCGTTTGTGATAAAGCACTTGGAGCCGTTCAGCACCCACTCGTCGCCGTCCAGGACTGCCTTGGTCTGCTGTCCCTGGGCGTCGGTTCCCGCGCCGGGCTCGGTCAGTCCGAAAGCGCCGATCTTGCGGCCGCTTGCCAGATCAGGCAGATACTTCTGCTTCTGCTCCTCAGTTCCGTAGGTCAGAATCGGATCGATGCAAAGGGAAGTATGAGCGGAAACAATAACACCTGTTGTTCCACACACCTTGGAAAGCTCCTCCACGCACATCGCGTAGGTCAGGATATCGCAGCCCTGTCCGCCGTATTCCTTGGGTACGGGGATACCCATAAATCCGTACTTTGCCATCTTCTCCACAGTCTCTCTGGGAAAACGCTCTTCCTCGTCTACTTCCTGTGCAAGAGGCTTTACTTCCTTCTCGGCGAAATCCTTAAAAAGCTGTCTCGCCATCTCATGCTCTTTGGATAACGTAAAATCCATGATATCTATTCCTCCATTTTAACCATTATTGATTGTTATTTATTGTAGTTATAGAATCCCTCTCCGGTCTTCTTGCCCAGCTTGCCTGCGCGCACCATCTTTCTTAAGAGCGGAGCGGGCGCATACTTGGAGTCGCCTGTCTCAGCGTAGATCACCTCCATGATCGCCAGAACGATATCCAGTCCGATATAGTCGCCCAGCGCCAGGGGCCCCATGGGATGATTTGCGCCCAGCTGCATGGCAACGTCGATATCCGCCACAGACGCAACGCCCGCCGCGTATACGTTGATCGCTTCGTTGATCATGGGGATCAGGATCCTGTTTACCACAAAGCCCGCCGCCTCGTTTACCTCTACCGGCGTCTTGCCGATCTCGGAAGCGATCTTCTTGATCTGCTCTACCAGCTCCGCCGGGGTGTTCGCGCCTGCGATAACCTCTACCAGCTTCATCCTGTCCGCGGGATTGAAGAAATGCATACCGATCAGAGGACGGTCCAGCCCGTTGCCCATCTCGGTGATGGAAAGGGAAGAGGTGTTGGAAGCGAAGATACAATCCTTCTTCACGATCTGCTGCAGCTCCGCGAAGGTCTGCTTCTTGATCGCCATGTTCTCCGGGCATACCTCGATGACCAGATCGCATTCCGTACAGATATCCTTCAAACCGGTAACGATCTTCGCCGCAACCGCGTCCGCCTTCTCCTGCGTGATTTTTTCCTTGCCCACCAGGAAATTCAGATTCTTCAAAATTTTAGCCTTGCCGCCGTCCGCGAACTCCTGCTTAATGTCGCAGAGGCATACCTCATAGCCGTCCGTCATGGCAAAAGCCTGCGCGATCCCGGCTCCCATCGTACCCGCGCCGATAATACCTACCTTCATGATAAATCCTCCTTGTATTTGAAAATGTTTTCATACTTCCCGTCATACCGCCAACGGAAATTCAAGCAATTTGCACACCTACTTGTTCTGGAAAGGCTCCTTTACCTTCTCCTTGTTCTTGTCAAGGAAGAAGGCCATGCCGTACTTCTGATCCTCCGTCTCGAAGCAGTCGCCGAAAAGCTTCTCCTCGATCACAACGGCCTCGTCCATCTCCACGTCCAGACCCTCGTTGATCGCCCTCTTGCAGTTGCGCACCGCGATCGGCGCGTTCTTCGCGATCCCCGCCGCCATCTTCTGCGCCGCAGCAAGCAGCACCTCCTGCGCCGTCTTTACGACATTGCCCTCCGCGTCCGTCTCCGCGGAATACACCTCGTTCACCAGACCGATCCGCAGCGCCTCCGCAGCCTTGATGTTGCGCGCCGTGTAAATCATCTGCTTCGCCATGCCTGCGCCCACCAGCCGGGCCAGCCTCTGGGTTCCGCCAAAGCCCGGGGTGATCCCCAGACCCACCTCCGGCTGTCCGAAGACCGCGTTGTCGGAGCAAAGCCTGATATCGCAGCTCATGGAAATCTCGCAGCCTCCGCCCAGTGCAAAGCCGTTTACCGCCGCGATCACGGGGATCGGGAAGGTCTCCAGCCTGCGGAACACGTCGTTGCCCTTCTTGCCGAAGGCTTCTCCCTCCGCCTTGGTCAGCGTGCTCATCTCGCCGATATCCGCGCCCGCCACAAAGGACTTCTGTCCCGCTCCGGTGAGGATCAGACAGCGGACCTCCTCCAGATTGACCCCGTCCAGGGTCTCGTTCAGTTCATCCAGCACCTGGGAGTTCAAGGCGTTCAATGCCTTCTCCCGGTTGATGGTAATCGTGGCGATATTGCCCTTCTGTTCATATAAAATATATTCCATGTTTATACCCTCTGCCCTCTTTGGCATCCATTCAATATTTGCCTTTCGATGACAGACCGGCAGGTCTGGCATCGGAAGGCTCTTTCTCTTTTCCCTTCCCGGCTTCCCGCTTCCTGTCTTTCTTCTCCTTCAGCTTATTTCCTGCTTTCGAAAGGATTTCGATCAGCGCGCGGTTCGCATAGAGTCCCATTTTCTCAGTCCTCTATTTTTACGATGGTGGAGCAGCCCATGCCGCCGCCGATACACAGCGTAGCCAGGCCGGTCTTCGCGCCTCTCGCCTGCATCTCATGCAGCAGCGTGACCAGAATACGGCATCCGGAAGCGCCCACGGGATGACCCAAAGCGATCGCGCCGCCGTTGGGGTTCAGCTGTCTGTCAACATCGATGCCCAGTTCCTTGCCTACCGCTACGGACTGCGCCGCGAAAGCCTCGTTTGCCTCGATGATATCAAAGTCCTCGATCTTCATGCCGGTCTTCGCCAGCACCTTCCTTGTGGAAGCTACGGGGCCGATTCCCATGACCTCGGGACGAACGCCTGCCAGCGCGCCCGCCACAAAGGTAGCCATAGGCTTCACGCCCAGCTCCTTCGCCTTCTCCTCGCTCATCACGACGATCGCCGCGGCGCCGTCGTTGATGCCGGAAGCGTTGCCCGCAGTCACAAAGCCGTCGGGATTGATGGGACGGAGCTTCTGCAGCCCTTCGATCGTAGATCCGGCGCGGGGGCCCTCGTCTACCTTAAACTCGATGGTCTCCTTCTTTTTCTTCACCGTCACGGGAACGATCTCCGCGTCAAACGCGCCGGACTTCTGCGCCGCTTCCGTCTTCTGCTGGCTCTTTAAGGCAAACTCATCCAACTCCTCGCGGGTAAGCCCCCACTCGCGGCAGATATTGTCCGCCGTCATAATCATATGATAATCGTTGAACGCATCCCAGAGAGCGTCCTTGATCATGGTATCCACCAGAGTGCCGTTGTTCATCCGATAGCCGTAACGTCCCTGAGGGATCGCGTAGGGAGCCATGGACATATTCTCCATACCGCCCGCAACGACGATATCCGCGTCTCCCGCCATAATCATCTGTGCCGCCTGGTTCACGCAGTTTAAACCCGAACCGCAGACCACATTCATCGTAACGGCGGGCACCTCGATGGGAAGACCTGCCTTGATGGAAGCCTGTCTTGCCACGTTCTGGCCCTGGCCTGCCTGAATGACGCAGCCCATATAAACCTGATCCACAGTCTCAGGCTTCACGCCCGCTCTGTTCAGCGCTTCCCGAATAACGATTGCGCCCAGCTCTGCGACGGGCGTGGTGCTCAGTGTGCCGCCCATCGTACCGATCGCGGTACGGCAGGCTCCGGCTAAAACTACTTTTCTTGCCATGTTTTTTTCCTCCAATATGATTTGTTTTTTATGATTGTTATTTTTTTATCATACCCACTTTATCCAGTTTACCATAGGCCCGACGGTTTTGCAATGAATTTCTGACAGAATATTCCGTTTATGGGCGGTACAGTACCGGCTGCTGCAGATAATAGGGCAGGGCCGTGACATACACCGTCACCAGCAGAGAAACTACGATCCCGGACATCACCGCCAGAAACAGAACATTTTTCCGCTTTTCCGACGCCCTGTCCCAGAGAGGCAGCTTTACAAGCCCGCGGACAACATAGTACATGCCGGGAACCAACGCCGGCAGAAGATAACGGCCCTGGGCCTGATAGTCCACCGTATAGGAATACCGGATCAGAAGAAGGAGCGGCATCGCAATACAGAATGCCATAACCCCGTGAATCAGGATTCTGCGCCATCTGTCTCCGACCAGGAACTCCCCGCCGCGCCTGCGGAAAAACAATCCGAGGATGCCCGCCCCGAAAAGCGCCAGATAAAAAACATAAACGATTTTCCAGGTATACAGTGTGGCGGACCCATAGTTTGCGATAAAGCTGACCGCCATCTTCGGGAAAAAAGCTGTTCCAAACAGCATGGAGAGCAGGGAAATTCCCTGCGTCGCATAGGTCTCGGTCTGAACCCCAAAGGATTTGACCAGCGTCTGCTTCGTCTCCAGCCCGATGAAGTCCCCGTCGTAAAGGACATAATTCCGGATAAAGGACCAGCTGATGCAGAGAAGAACCACCGCGGAAATCGACAGCCCCTTTTTCAGAAGCCCCCTCCAGTCGCACCTCCATCCGCCGTCCTCCTTTTTCAGGAAATAAGCCGCAAACAATACGATGCTGCCCAGAATATATCCGTAGGCATTATAATACGAAAGTGTACACAGGATAATCCCCGCCGTCAGAAGTCCGCAGGAGCCGAAGGAAAAGCCGTCCCCGTACCCCCTCGCCAGCCCGTACAGTATCAGCGCCACGGACAACATACAGAGAGAATCCGGATTCGTATAAGTATGCAGGAACAGACCCTGGGGCAGAAAGACCGCCAGAAAGCAGAACAACCATTTCAGCCGTTCGTCCCGAAAAAGCTTCTTCCCCAGCAGCAAAACCACATAAGCCATGACAAGTCCAAAGGCCACATTCACCAGCCTTGCCGTATACAAAAGTGCCAGGGGCGATTCCGTAAACAGGTTCACAAAACGCATGGCAAAGCCCTGTATCATATACGGAAGCAGCGTATAGAAGCCGTAGGTCCACTTGCAGTCGCCGCTGAAAAGCTCCGCCTCGTAGCCCGTGGGCAGAGTTCCGTGGTTGCAGATATATAAGGGCACCAGATAGCGGGAATGCTCGTCCGGGGGATTCGGCAGATACGGATATACGTCATAAAGAGGCTGATGCAGCGCCACCGTCAGCGCTGCTGTCAGATAAAGCGCAAAATACAGCAGTGTGATACCCTTTTTTCTGTTTTGTTTCAAGCTTATACCTCCTCGGACCTCCGATCAATGCGCGCTCAAAGCGCGCTCCTATCCGAACACAATACTATCATTTCCCACAAGAGTGTGTCAACGGCTTTTCCCGTCCGAAACTGACGTTTTACACGGTGTACGCCGCAACGCGAAAAAATTTAATTTCCTACTTCCCGTTTTCTCTTTTCTGTGTTATAGTAGAGGTACGGAAACATAGCTCAGCTGGGATGAGCGCTCGCCTGACTAGCGGGAGGCCAAGGGTTCGAGCCCCTTTGTTTCCATACCGACAGAGTGACAGTTTTTGTCACTCTGTTTTTAACTCAAGGGCAGTTCGCAAAGCGTGCTGCCTGTTGTTTTCCTGCGCAATGGAACGGGCTTCTCTGCGGATGCCGCCTCTTCTGCCGAAAGGCCGGGAAGCCGCGGCAGACGGCAGAGAAACGACCGGCTTTTGCGGAATACAGAAAGGTGTGGTTGTCGCCATGGAACAGTTATCCCTTTTCGATCTGCAGGATCAGCCTTCCCTCTCCCCGGCCCTCTCGCCCCTGGCGGACAGGATGCGGCCCGAGACTTTGGAAGATTATATCGGCCAGCGTCACCTTTTAGGCGAGGGGAAGCTGTTGAGACGGATGCTGGAGCAGGATCAGATTCCCTCCATGATCTTCTGGGGGCCGCCCGGCGTCGGCAAAACCACCCTCGCCAGGATCATCGCCAACCGCACCAAATCCGGCTTCATCAGCTTCAGCGCCGTCACAAGCGGCATTAAGGAAATCAAGGATATCATGAAGCAGGCGGAGGACAACCGTATCTGCGGCATACGCACCCTCTGCTTCGTGGACGAGATACATCGTTTCAACAAGGCCCAGCAGGACGCCTTTCTCCCCTATGTGGAAAAGGGCAGCATTACCCTCATCGGAGCCACCACCGAAAATCCTTCCTTTGAGATCAACGCCGCGCTGCTCTCCAGATGCAAGGTTTTCGTCTTAAAAGAGCTGACACAGGAGGATCTTGCCGATCTGCTTGCCAGAGCCCTTTCGGATAAAAGGGGCTTCGGCACAATGGATATCCGCATGGACCGCGAACTGCTTGCCGTCATTGCAAACTTTGCAAACGGGGACGCCCGCACGGCCCTGAACACGCTGGAGATGGCCGTTCTCAACGGAGAAATCGCCTCCGACGGCTCTGTCACCGTAAAAAGAGAGACACTGGAACAGTGTCTCGGCAAAAAAACGCTCCTATACGATAAAAAGGGCGAAGAGCATTACAATCTGATCTCCGCCCTCCATAAATCCATGCGAAATTCCGACCCGGACGCGGCGGTATACTGGCTGGCCAGAATGCTGGAAGCGGGGGAAGACCCCCTCTTCATCGCCAGAAGACTCATCCGCTTCGCCAGCGAGGATATCGGCCTGGCGGACAACCAGGCGCTGCAGCTTGCAGTCGCCGCCTACCAGGCATGTCATTTCAACGGTATGCCGGAGTGCAATCTGAATCTTGCCCAGGCAGTGATCTACCTGTCTCTGGCGCCTCGCTCCAACGCCGTGTACCGCGCCTACGAGACCGCAAAGGCCGACGCCCTCACCATGCTGTCGGAGCCCGTTCCCCTTGTGATCCGCAATGCCCCCACGCAGCTCATGGACGACCTTCACTACGGAGAAGGGTATATCTACGCCCACGACACGGAAGAAAAGATCGCCCGCATGACCTGTCTGCCGGAAAGCCTCAGGGACAGACGCTACTATCTGCCGGGGACGTCCGGCGCGGAGGGCGATCTGAAGGAGCGTCTGGAAAGAAGCAGGGCTTTCCGGCTGGGAGAGGAGTCACTTCCGCCGGATTAGTCCGGGAATTTTACCCCGGGCGGACGGACCGCTCCGGGATGACAAATGATCTTTACAGGAGCGTCAGAGTTTGGCTTTTTCGATTCTGCACTGATGTTTTTTGCTTTTCCTCTCATAGTTAATTCCTACAAGCAAAACATCTCCCCTATACTCTTTCAGCGCAGAGACATACTTTTTACTTTTAATCTGACTGATCGCCCCATCGGCAGACTTATCCCACTTTAATTCCAAAACCGGGGCCAGTCATCCCAGCCATCATTTTTTACTGCGCGGAGAAAAACGCTTCTCACTTCCTCATTCTGAATGAATACTTCCTTTGTATTACCGTCATATGCCAGCTATCCCATATGAATCAACAACGTGATTACATCGTCTGCGGACTTGAACGACGTTATATCATTCTGGAAAGACTCGACATCAATACAGCGCCTCCGATTCCCCAGCATATCTACGATCATCTGTCTTAATCCGTCAAAATCCATTGCAATATACGTCATTAAAGATTCATATGTTTCCGTCCTCGACCAGAAATTGCCAAATTCTCCGCTGTCTATCGCTTCAATCACAGAATTAGGGCTATAAACATGACCAATCGTCTCAAAAAAATACCCGTCATACCACCGCTGCATTTCTTCAAACGGCATCTTGTGTTCCCCGCAAAGATTTCTGACTTCTGTTTCTGTAAAGCCGACCTACTCAGCCATCTGCCTGGGGCTGACCATCGTATGTTCGCTAAAGTTATTCAACGCCGACTGCGTCCCATACTTCTTAATCGGCAAAATTCCCGTAATATACGCCAATTTCAAAAACGCCCCGGAAGGAGTACCCTTAAACAGTCCTCTGAGCAGATTAATATACTCCTTATGAAGCTTCTCATTGGTTTTATCTTCCCGGAACAGACAATCTCACTCGTCAATAATAATGATGAATTGCTCCTTTGTCAGCACATTGATATTAGCCAATACGGCGGGCAATGAAATATCCGTATCCTGAATGCATTCCGGATATTCCTTCTTTAACTCGGCAATCACCTGTTCCTGAAAATAACTCACCACACCAACAGAAGAGCTTCTTTTCATTTCCTCGAGCGCGTTTCCGTACATCCACTGAATATCCAGAAAAATCACGCTGGATTTATTTAAATACCTGTGAAAAGACTCATCCTAACTTATCTTAAAATCCGAAAACAGCTCCTCGGAACTGCAGCCTTTGCTGTAATATGCCGCAAGCATTGTCACCGCCATCGTCTTGCCAAATCTTCTCGGCCTGCTGGAACAGATTAACGGCCTGTCTTTCCCAATGCAGCTGTTCGTATACTTAATCAAATCTGACTTATCCACATACAATTCGGAATTAACGGATACCGCAAACTGCTCATTCCCCGGATTTAGATAGATTCCCATATCTGTCTGCTCCCTGTCCTCTCAAAACTCCGCCTGCCTTTTGCAATAGAAACCGTTTGCCTTTTATTGCCTATTCCCTATTTTATCCTATCCGCCTCCCGATTACAACAAAAAAAGGAACAGGAACCGCTTTTCTCCGGTTCTCACCTGCCGCTGTCTTACATCCTGTCCCTCAGCCTCGTCCCGCCGCATATACGAAGCAGCCGCCGGACAGATCGCTCCAGATCCTCCCTGGATACCCTTCCCTCCGCATGTCCCTGCAAAATCTGGCGGATGACAGGCGGGCCGCCCGGCATGACAATATCGTTGCCCGCGTGTACGGCGTCCGCCCCGTCCACGACGACGTCCATATCGCCCCAGTCTGTGACTACAAATCCCGAAAAGCCCCACTCCTCCCTTAGAATCTCCGTGCAAAGCTCCCGGCTTCCCGCCGCAAAGGTTCCGTTGATCTTGTTGAAGGAGGTCATAATACACTGCAAAGAGGCCCCCCGCACCATCAGTTCAAAGGGCTTTAAATACAATTCCCGCAGCGTCCTTTCCTCCAGAATAGAATCCGCCGCGTCATACTGTCTTCCGGCGCTCCCCCTGCGCCAGGTCTCCTGCTCATTGGCGGCAAAATGCTTCGCACAGACCAGCACGGGATGATTCTCCTGTACTCCCCGGGCAATCTCGCAGCCGCATATTCCGGCCAGCAGCGGATCCTCCGAAAAATACTCAAAATTCCGGCCGCACAAAGGATGCCGGTGCAGATTCATCGCCGGGGCAAGCCACACGTCTACCTGCTCCGCCTCGCACTCCCTGCCCATTTCCTCTCCGAAGGCATACCAGAGCTCCCGATCAAAGGAGCACGCCGTCAACATCTCGCAGGGCCAGGCAAACTGTCCTATTCCGGCGGGCCCGTCCTTATAAAAGACAGAGTGAATCCCTTTCTCTTTTATGGCGGGCGACACATACCCCGCAAAGCCGGTGGGATGGTCATTTTCTGTCAGGGGATTTCCCGCTTCGTCAAAAATGGTCGCAGGCTCCGAACCGTCCCCAAAGGCGGCGAAGGGAACGCCGGGGCCGTACCCGACGCAGAGGCTGGCCAGCTCCTCTATCGATAGTGCCGGAGTCTCATTCCCGTCCTTACTCTCCTGCATCTGTGCCGCATCCGCCCATTGTTCCGCGTCCGACGTCTTTACCGTTTCTGACATTCTTCCTGCGGCCGACATCCTTGCTGCTTCCACCATCTGGCCTGCGTCCGGCTCTCGCTCAACAGCTGTTACATTTCGTGTCTCCTGTGTCCCGTCTGTCTCCGGTCTTAAAAACTCCAGCTTCCCCCGGTTGCAGTCCCGCAGCCCCAACCGATTCTTGCACTGCTTAACCAGAATCCTCTTCTCTACCGGGATTTTTACCGCCTCCTGCAGATTTCCCGAGGAATTTCCCACCAGCAGCCGATAGCTGCCCGCGGAAATCACCCAGGCGGCCTGTTCTTCATCATAGCAGGCAAACCGTTCCCATGGGATCTCCACGCGGCAGACTGTCTTTTCTTTCCGCTCCAGCAGCTTTGTCTTTTCCCAGCCAACCAGCACCAGACCCGGCCTTTCGAGTTCCCGTTCCACAAACTCCGACTTCAAGTTCTCGATTTCCCAATTCGCAAGCCTCGGCTCCAAACTTTCAGCTTCCCGTCCCGCCTGCTCCGGCTCCGAGTTCCCTATTTTGCCGTCCGCCAGTCCGTGCTCCGGGCTCTCGATTTCCCGTCCCGCTTGCCCCGGCTCCGAGCTTTCCATTTCCCGGCTCGCCTGCTCCGGCCCCGAGCTTTCCATTTCCCGGCTCGCCTGCTCCGGCCCCTCGATTTTGCCATCCATCAGTTCTATCCCCGGTCTTTCGATCTCCCGGCACTCCACGGACAGATAGACCTGCACCGTCTCCCTGCCCGCTCTTTCTCCCGTATTTTCCACCTCCACACGGAGCACGATCTTGTCCTTTCCTTCTTCCACGCCCTGAAGATTCAGGGAAAAGGTCGTATAGGACAACCCGTAACCAAAAGGATACAGCGGTTTCTTCACGGGAGAGAAATCTTTTCCGAAGGTAGAAAAGTAACGGTATCCCAGGTAAAGCCCCTCCCGATATACCGTCACAGGGCTTTTCCGAAAACCGACGCTTCCGTTTTCCGCCGCGTCCAGCCCGTAGCTCTCATAGGTCTTAAGCTTCCCCTCGTCCTCCTTATCCCAGGTAAAATCCTTCGCCGCCGGGTAATCCTCATAATTTTCCGCAATCGTTACCGCCAGCTTCCCGCAGGGGGACGCCTCGCCCGAAACAAGCTCCGCCAGCGCGTCCGCCCCCTCTTCCCCGGGGATGCCCAGAAACAGGATTGACCTGATGGCCTCGTACTCCTTCGTCCAGGCCAGATCCACCAGCCCGTTTACGTTCAGGATCAGGACAACCTTCGGGAAAAAGTTACAAATCCGGCCAATCAGCCGCCGCTCGGACTCCGTCAGGTAATAGTCCCCCTCTAAATGCCGGTCGCATTCCTCCCCGCCGGAATTGCGCCCCAAAATCCATACGGCGGTATCCGTTCTTTCTGACGCCTCCTTGAAAAGCTCCTCCGGTACGTCAGGCTCCGCCTTAGGCGCATGATACTTCCCGAAAATCTCATACATGATCCCGCTGTTGATATACTGCCCCGCCATAGACCAGTCGAAGGCATCCGGATCCTCTTCTCCCTCCGCCGCAATCTTCTCCCGGTAAAGGTAAGCCAGTCCTTCCATCGGCAGAAGCCCCTGTTCGATAAAGGCCTGCAGGATGCTTTTGCAGCCATCCCTGTGGGCGGCCCCGGAGCCGTTTCCAGACACAAAGGTATCCAGCTGTGCGCGCCCGAAAACCGCTATACGGGTATTCTTTTTCAGCGGCAGAAGCTGCCCTTCATTTTTCAGCAGCACCGCAGATTCCCTTACCATCCTGCGGGCGAGTTCTTTTTTACAAACCGAATTTTCCCTGTCTTCCATTTTCCGTACTCCCTCTTCCGCATAAAGCCGTCTCAGGGCAACACAACCGCCTCCGCGTAAAGCGCCCGATCCTTCCCTTCCACCCACGCGTCCCGCACAATCTCAAATTCCGCCGTAAGCCGGAGGTCCTCCGAGGAGCCTCCGACCGTCAGGTCAAACATCCCCTTTTCCACTTTCCATCTCATATCTTTATCCAAAAACGCCGTCTGGGAAAGATCCAGCTCAAAACAAATCTCCTTACTCTCACCCGGCTGGAGGCTGACGCGCTTGAATCCCGCCAGCTCCTTTACCGGCCTTGTCCGGGAGGCAAAGCGGTCGGCCAGGTACAGCTGCGCCACCTCATCCCCGTCCCTGTCCCCGGTATTCGTCACCGTAAAGCTTACCTGAAGCTTTTCCTCCGGGGAAAGCCTGCTGCCGGACAGTTTCAGATCTCCGTACTTAAAATCGGTATAGGACAGGCCGTGCCCGAAACAGTAGCGCGGCGTATGGGGCAGATCCACATAATTGACAAAGCCGATGCTCCCCGCCTGATGCCAGGCCGAGCCGTTGGGATGATTGTAATAGATGGGAATCTGACCCGCATGATAGGCCACGGACACCGGCAGCTTCCCGCCGGGGTTATAGGTTCCAAGCAAAACGTCCGTCACCGCCTGCGCGCCGCATTCCGACGGATTCCAAGCCTCCAAAATCGCGTTCAGGTATTGATCCGCCGCGTCGCTGGAAATCGGTCTCCCGTTGAAATGGATGCCCACCATGGGCTTACCGTATTTCGCCGCCTCCCGAAGAAAGGCATCCTGACAGGCGGGCAGATTGATATCGCTGGCGTCTACGCCCTCTCCCATGGATGCCAGGGAACAGGTGCCGTGCTTTCCCCCGAGCGTCAGCAGTACCAGATCCGCCTGCTCCACAAGCTTCAGAGCCTCCGCAAAGCCGGAAGTATCATCTCCCGCAACGGGATATCCGTAAGCATACAATATCTCCGCATCCGGCAGCTCCGCCTTAAGCTGCTCCAGCAAAGTCCGACAGCCCGGCTTCTGGCGACGCAGAATTTCATCCAATTCCTCCGTCTCATCCGACTGGATATTCGTCCCCGGCACAACCGCCACCTCTCGGTTATCCATGTTCGGCATTCCCGCCACGCCCGCGATGGAATTTGCCACTGCAAAGGTAGATTCCACCATACAGACGTGGGTATAGCCGCCGAAAAACTTCCGTCCGTTATTTGCGTGGGGCCCGATCAGGGCAATTTTCCTTCCCTTGCCGGAGATTGGCGAAGCTTTCTTTCCCTCTCCTGAAACGGCGGAAAGCTCTTTCCCCTCTTCGGAGACTGAAAAGAGCTTCTCTCCCTTATCCAAAACCGCGGGAAGTCCTTCCCCCTCTTCCGAAACTGACAAAGGCTCCTTTCCCTTATCCAAAACCGGCAGAGCCTGACCACAAATCGGAAGCGTCCCGTCGTTTTTCAGCAGTACCATCGACTCCCTGGCCGACTGCAGGGAAACCTCCTTGTCCTCCGGCTGCGAGAAAGCCGCTTTCAGCTCCTCGCCGGAAAGCGCGAAGGGATGCTCAAACAGTCCCATCCGGAACTTTGCCTCCAATACCCGCAGCACCGCCCGGTTCAGAATCCCGATATCCGCGCTGCCGTCGGCAAAGCGCTCCGCCAACTCCCGGCAAAAGCCGTTGGTATCCGGCATCTCGATATCCATCCCGGCCTCCATGGCCATCAGTCCGGCGTCCGCCGCCGTCTCGCCGATCCGCTGTACCTCATGGGCGTTGCCGATGCCGCCGTAATCGCTGACGCAAAGACCCTCAAAACCCATCTCCTCCCGCAAAAGCCCGGTCAGAAGCTCATGGGAGACAGAGACCGGAATCCCGTCGATGGAGCAATAACAGGGCATGACGCCCCGCAGCCCAGCCCGGCTGACCGCCGCCTGAAAGGGCTTTGCATAGATTTCCCGCAACTCCCTTTCTGTGGTGCTGCTATGGGTTCCGTGGATACCTCCCTGGGAATTGTGAAAGGCCAGAAAATGCTTCGCCACGCTCTCCGGCCTCCTGCCCGCAGTCTCCGTCTCCTGGACTCCCTTCGTATAGGCCGCCCCCAGAGCCGCCGCCAAAACCGGATCCTCCCCGTAAGACTCTCCCTGCCGTCCCATCCGGGAATCCCTGGAAATATCCAGCACCGGAGCCAGCACATGGGTAATTCCGCAGGCGGCCTCTTGTCTGCTGACAATCCGGGCGATTTTCTCCTCCAGCTCCGGATCCCAGCCCGACCCGCGCCCGATGCCCGAAGGGAAACTCGTCGCCTCCTGGATAAACGCGCCGCAAAGCCCCTCCATATGAAAAATCGCCGGAATATGATGAGGGCTGTTCTCCATCACAATCCGCTGGGACTCCCGGAGCCAGTCCGCCGCTTCCTCCAGCGTCTTTTTCATCCGGACATCCAGTGTGCTCACCTCCCCGATTCCCAGAGGCGCGTTTTTCCGAAACCACTCTTTATCGTCAAAGGAGTCCTGAAAGGGAAAGACGCAGTTGACCTGCGCCATCTTTTCCTCCAGACTCATTTCTTCCAATAAAAGCTTTGCCCGCATTTCCGGGGACAAGGTCGCATCCGTATAGCTTCCGCTCATAATTATACCTCCTGCCCGCTTAAAATTTCTTTACACACTTCCCGTCATGTCGGCGCAGCCGACACGAACTAATCCTACGGAACCATTCGGTTCCGGGAAGAATCGCTTCCCAAAGAGGTGGGCTGCGCCCCCTCTTGGAGGTGGGCTGCGCCCCCTCTTGGAGGTGGGCTGCGCCCCCTCTTGGAGGTGGGCTGCGCCCCCTCTTGACCGCTTAGAAAATCTTTGCACACTTATAAAGTAAGAAATCGTCAAAGCGTTTTCTCTGCAACAAGCTTGATCCACCCTCGCTGCTCCACTTCCCTGATGACACAAAATCCGTTTTTCTTCCAAAAATGCGTAGATTGCGGATTTCCCTGGTCGATGGCCAGTCGGATTGCCGTTTTCCCCTGAGACTTCAAATACCTTGCGGCTTCGCTGATGATTCCGCTTCCGATCTGCCGTCCCTGAAACGCTTTCTTCATCATAAAAAAGCCAATATAAGCGATCTCCTGTGTCGGATAACCGTCGATCAAATCCATGACTGCGATCAAAGCTCCATCGAGATAATAGCCCACATAGTATTTGAAGGACCTCTCTATCCCGGGCGGTGTAACATGCAGCATATCGAGGATTTGTTCTTCGGTTGGCTCCGCCTCAGTATATTGGTAAAACTGGGGATTTCCCTTGCACAATTCCAAAATGTCATCGGCATAAGAATCATCCAGTCTTCTGACTTTGTAAATACTGCTGAGCAAGGATACGTCAATCATCATTTTCCCTCCGCAAATTTGTTGAATCTTCTCAGCAAAGTAATTCCGGCATCCTGTGCAAATACGAAATATTCGCCATCATAACTAAACCCACAGGTATAAAACCCGTAGTCTTCAAATATAACTCTCTCAAGCTGTGAAGCGTCTGTAAAATAGACCACAGTCCGACGATCTGCGAGGATTTCAATCCTGACTTTATCATTTTGCCGAGTGGAATGTGAAATTTTCCCTCCATATTCTCCGGAAATATTGATTACCTCGTCAGGGAGCAGGCTGCATAGCGCTGTATACGTTAATTCATCATATTCACAGTCGCATTCTTCGATCATGCCCGTTTTGCAGTCAATTAAAGTACACTTCTGTGATGAGATACAAAGCAGTTTATTGCAATATTCTTTCGAAAACCCAACCCATTCCAACCCGCCAACAACTAATTCCTTAACACATTCCCAGTTTGTTAATCCATCAACAGCTATCCACATATTCTCACTCCGCAAGTTAAGGTTTACAAACATAATTATAACCCGCTTCCGGCAGCAATGACAACCCTGATATCGTGACTTCCGCCGTCCCGGTAATCCGGCAGAAGGTTTCCCTCCACCGGCACGCCGTCCGCCGTAATCCGGAAATTTTTCTGCTCCGCGCATTCCTCCCTTTCCAACCGAATCCGATAGTCCGCACCCCGGAAATGCCGCCTGACCTCCGCGCTCTCCCACTCCTCCGGAAACGCCGGATCGATACGCAGCCCCTCGTAGTCCCGCTTCACTCCCAGAATCCCCTCGTAAAGCCCCATCATGGACCAGGAGGACGTCCCGGTGGTCCAGGACCAATAGGATTTCCCGTAATATTTCGGATGGGTGGCGTAACAGTTGGTAAAAACGTAGGGCTCCGCCCCAGACTGAGAGGATGGATTCTTCTCGCTGTCCGGCATAATCTTTTTCAGGGTGCGGAGAGCCTCGGTTCCCCGGCCCAGCTTACAGTCCGCCAGAATCTTAAAGGCCGAGGCATGACAGTACACTCCGCCGTTCTCAAACAGTCCCGGCAGCATCCCCGACATGCGGCCCACATGGGGCGAATAGCTCTCGTAGGGCGGCATGTTCAGCGGGAAGCCGAAATCATGCTCCATAGAATCCACCGCCGCCGTCACCTGTGCCAGCCGCTCTGCGGGAACCACGTCCGCCAGCACCGCCCAGGTCTGGGCGTTCAGATAAAGCTTGCTCCCCTGACTGTTCTTTCCCCCGATGGGCTCCTCCCGGCTTAAGGCCCGCAGATACCAGTCCCCGTCCCAGGCCGCCTCGTTGATCCGCTTCCGCAAAATTTCATACTCCCGAGCCATGCGCTCCGCGTAAGCGGCGTCGCCGATCTGCTCCGACAGCCTGCCCAACTCCCGGAGAGCCAGACAGCATTGGTGAGACAGCATCACAGATTCCGCCTCCGGATCCGTCGTCACATTCAGGGCGTCGTTCCAGTCCGCAAAAAACAGTCGAACCAGCCCGTTCCTGCCCTTGTCCCCAAGCAGGCGCTCCGCCGCGGCGTGGAGATGCTCCAGCACCGTCGCCTCGCCGCCGTCCTGCCAGGAAACGCTTCTTTGCAGAATCGAGAAATCCCCCGTCTCCTTTACCAGCTCGCACACTGCCCAGATAATCCAGAAGGGCTGGTCGGAGTACCTGGTATCGTCGTAGGGATACCAGGTCAGCACCCCGTGTCCGTCCCGAAACTGATGCCGCAGGCATTCCAGAATCTCCTCCTCCGCCTTCTCCTGCCGGTAGTTCAGCATTCCCACCGCGATCTGCAGATTATCCCTCACGCCCTTCTTCCCCGCGATACAGCATTCCATCTGCTTTTTCAGCCACTCGTTCATGATCGCGTTGATCTTCTCGTCCGGCGTCTGTACCCGGAGGGAACCGTTCTTCGCCAGGGCGTGCCGCTTCGTCTCCTCGAAGACCGCTTCCACCCGCCCCGGGTCGGAATACCGCCGCCGCACCTCTATCGCCTCCTCGAAGGACTCGCTGACCCCGAAAACCGTCTGAATCGTTTTCTTCTCCCCCGGCTGCAGGGTAAATTTATGCTGCAGCACGCCGCCCAGGATAAACAGCGCCGCATCCGAGCAGGTGCAGTCCAACCCCTCCACGACGACCCTGGGCCGCTGGAACAGGGCGTAGGCGGAAGCGTCCAGCTTCGTGATGGAGCCGGTCTCCCCGCAGAACCTCGCCAGATCCCCGTCCCATGCAAAAACCGGCTCCGAGGACGCCAAATAAGCGTTGTATCGCTTATGGGGCGCGAAAGGGTGGGAGGAAGCGCAGTAAACCCCGTTCAACTCCCGGTCGAAGCGGGTCTCCAGACAGCGGTACATTTCGTAATACCTGGGATAAGAAAAGCCCTCCAGCTCGAAGGTCACCGCCGAGAACATACTCAGCGTCCTCGGCCTGCCGTCCCGGTTTTCCAGCTCTACCGTCCAGACCTCATTATACCCCTTCTCCGGCACAAACAGCCGCCAGCTTCCCGCAATCCCGCCGTGAACGGAACGGATTTTGCTGTAGGCGATAGCGTGCTCACAGCAAAACTCCTCCGCTTCCGTGTTCATGGGGCCTGCCCCGATGTGGAAGCAGTCGCCGCTCTCCTCGTCCCGCAGATAGAGATAGCGCGCATCGTTATTGTTGATCATGCACATATCCGCTTTTTCGTTCAGATAATAGCTGCGCCCGTGGCCCATCTGGGACACCTGGGCACAGTACCCGTTTTCGCTCCAGAGGTAGTTGAACCAGTAGCGGGGCGGTCTGGGATTGTAGACCGCGCAGACCGTTCCCTCCTCCAGAAACTCGTAATCCTTCTTCTTGTTTTCCATGATGATTCTCCTTAGGGGAGCACGCCCCCTTTGGAGGCGTGCTCCCCTACGCTTGTCTTTCAACTATCTTACTTCGAGGCTGCCATACTCCTACGACTGCCTTTCCCTGCTGCCTCAGGATATCTTTCTTTCCCGACAGCCTCTTTTCTTCAGGCATCTTTGCTTGCGGCTTTAAGTTGACTCACCTTCTCGACGCCTCATCTCTTCAGCCGCCTTTCCTCGCTTACCTTAAACCGACTTATTCCCCTTCCTCGCCTGCTTAGCGGCCTGCTTCGCTTCCTTCTCCGCCTGCTTCGCCAGGTACTTCGCGTTCTCGGTCTCAAAGTCCAGACCCTTGCGCGCGCAGAGCTCCTTCAGATCCGCAATCCGGTTTTCCTCAAACTCCTTCGCCAGTTTTTCATTCTCCCGACGCTCCAGCTCCTCCGGCTCGACCCATTCCTCGCCTCTTGCAAGAACGGCGGCCTTTTTCCGGCGCTCCAGCTCGGCGTTAATCTCCGGCAGATGCTTCTCCACATCGACGAAGGGCAGGATAATCAAATTCGCCACCGCCAGCAGTACGTCAAAAGCATAAAAGGCCAGGGTCATAAAGGATTTTACCTCCGCGCTGGGAGTTATCCCCGCCACGTCTACGAATCCCAGCTTCAGGATCGATGCCTCGAAGCCCCCGGCGAAGGGCGCGTAAATCAGACTTAAAAACGCCGTGACAATCGCCGTTCCCATCAGACCCTCCAGACGGTAGCCGGACTTGTACTCGATACTGTCAAAGGCAAAGCACACCAGCGTCGCTACGATATAAGCGTTGGGAAGCATACCCGCCTGACGCAGGAATCCGGCTGCCAGCGCAATCGGAAGATTGCTGGGGAACATCCAGCCTACAACCGCCCCGATCAGGACGAGGGCATAGCCGCCCACCGCCACGTTGCGAATGCCAAGCTTCCTCGCCAGAGGGTAAATGATGATTGCGCCGAGTCCGAGCGGAATCCCCGTAACCACCTGGTACAGGGTATACATAAAGTAATCCGTCTCGCCGCCCAGCATGAATTTGATGTAAAAGTACTGTACGTTTCCGCCCTTAAAGTTATCCACGATTCCGCCTACCAGCGTGATCAGGGTCAGCAGGACAAAATATTTATTGGTGGCCAGCGCCCGGATCTGATCCATCACGGGAATCCGGTTCTCGTTGCCCTCTCCCTCTTCCAGCGCAAGATCCTCGATGATACGCTCCTTCGTATAGAAGTACTCCAGCAGCAGTAAGGGAATCGCGCAGATCGACAGGACAACCAGCAAAATAGCGTATCCGTTGATATCATGCTCCAGCCACATAGGAAGGACAACCATATTGATCAGCATACCGATAATCATACCGGATATCAGCGTCCAGGACACCTGACGGATAAATTTCAGCTGCGTCTTCTCCTTGGAATCACGGGTGGATATAGATACAATATTGTCGCGGAAGGTGTAGAAAAACGTGGAACCCACCGTGTGATAGCAGATCAGCAGGAAAAAGAAATAGTACCAATAGCTCTCCCCCAGAGTCGTGCCGGGGAAGAGGAAGATCAGCCCGCCGATGATAATGGAGATAAAGCCGAACAGCAGATGCCAGGGACGCATACGACCCTGACGGGACTTCGTGTGCTGCATCAGCCAGCCCGTAAACAGTCCCGCAAACACGGCGAGAACCTTCGCCACGGTCATGATGACCTCGTACTTGCCGCCCATGGCCTGAATCATCTCGATATTATCCACGCCGTACATCGCGCCGGTTTGCTGGGTAAAGAATTTCTCCACCAGCGCCGCGATCGTATTGACGACGAAGATCAGCCCCAGCGGCCCTACCAGGTGTCCCAGAATCCGCTCCTTCTTCGTGACGGTTCTGGATGTTATTTTGGAATCCATGAATTTCTTTTCAAATATGCCATGGCTCAATAATTCGATGTTAGCCATATATTACCCCTTTCTTTTGTCGATTTCGACAGTCAGGCCGGCAGCGTTTTTCGGCGCTGTCAGCCCGACTGTCGCCCTCCGCTTTTCTCGCTGTAACTGTTCTCTTTATCCTGACTTTCTTTGTTTCCTTTTCCGAAAGTTCCGACCTGACATCCGGTATCGTTGTTGATTTCTTTCCGCTTCGCCTCGCAACTCCCGTGTTTTCATCAGATCAATTCATCCGGTTATTCCGCTTCCATATAGCGCAATCCTCTTCCGCCGGTTCCTTTTCAAGCCAACACCAACCGGTACTGCACGCCCGGAACGCTTCCGTCCAGCGTAAACCGCACGCCGTCCGCCGTCTTCTCCCCCTCCGGCGCCGCCAGCACTTCGCCCACCGGATTCAAGATCTCCAATGTCGCAGCCTCCGCCTTTACCAGGATGCTTCCTTCCAGCGTCTCCGCGTACAGCTTGCCCCGGAAGACACAGTTGGTAAAGGGAATCCCCATCATCGACGGGCCGGGCTGGTAGGTCGTCTCGTCCATACCGGAGGTTCCCAGCGCCATCAGCACAAACTCCTTCGCCTCCGCAAGCGTCTGCCGGCACGAGTCCTGCGACGTCAAGGGGCTTTCGTACACAAATTCCTTTGCCTTCGCAGGCTCCTGCTCCGCTATAGGAAGCAGCGAGAGCGAAATTCTCTCGTTTTTCGCCTGAACGGAAACCTTTTCCGAAAGCGCAATCGTTTCCGAATCAGTTGCCCCGCCCGCTTCTTCCGCGGAAGCCGAACCCTTCAGCGGCGCGCCGCTGAAATAGCCGCAGTAAGGCGTGTGGATCTGGAATCTCGCCTGATCCGGGTCGAATACGATCTCCCCGGTAGCGGAAATCAGCTTCCCGTCTACATACCCGACTCCCTCGCCGAGAACGCCCCACTTCTTAAACGCCTGATCCAGCAGGGACGCGAACTCCCGATAGTCTCCGCTCCCGGCAACCTCCCGGATTTCGTCGAATACCAGCGCCTGCTCTCCCAGATGAACTCCGCCCCGGATTTCCTCGGTTCCCTTCGCCGCCTTTACGAGCCTCTCCTTTTCCAGGAAGCGGCGCATCGCGTCCCGATAGGGCGACCATGCATAATACACAGCGTGCTTCGCCTCGGACAGGTTCGCGCCGTTCAGGAAGCCCGCATTCAGAGCGATGTCCGCGTCTCCCCGGTAAGTCTCGCCGCCGTCCAAAAAGACGTTCCGCATTCCGGTCACATAGGGCAGGAAGGTGTTCAGCACAGAATGGAAATTCGGCAGGGTAAGCAGATCGTCCCGGGTATGCACCACATCTATCTTCGCACCGGAGGGAGCGATCAATCCCTTCAAAAATACTGTCGCCATAAAGCCCCACTGACAGATCACCGCCGGGTCGTTGTAGACATCGAACACGTTCAAAATCTCGTCCGCCGGCTGGTCGTCCCACTTTTCGGAGGTATGATGGTTATAGAGAATCAGGCCGTCCCAATCGTTCAGGCAGGCGTAGGCCACCGTATGGACGAAGGCCGTGGAATGGAAGGGATGCTCCCCGTACTCGTTCCACTCGCTGAGCATAAAGGGCTTTCCGTCGATCACCGCGACGGAGGCCAGGCTGGGAATCGTCGTAGCCATAGCGCCGATTCCTCTTTGAAGCGTCAGGGGATTCACCGACACATACTCCGTGGGCCCCACTACCATATAGGTATTGTCCGTGCAGGGCAGGATGGGATGGTTGAAATAGCTGTTGTTTTCCATGAGGTCGCCGTCGCTGTGACCGTAGACATCCGCCGCGCCGCCCAGCAAATTGCTGGTCACAATCGGAACCTTTGCCCCCAGGTCATGCAGGAAGTTCTTCATCATCCGGTAAAACCTCCGGTTCACCCCGATGCCGAACTCCATATAATCCGCGTAGCGGGCCGGGCCGCAGGGCGCGTCCCACTGTCCCAGCGGGTCGTTCACCGGCTGCATAAAGCTTCCCTCGGCGATACGGACGGTATTTTCCGCCGGATCCTCGTCCTCCCCCAGAGCGCAGACGCCCCCGTTCGTCCAGGCTTTTTTCAGGTTCTCCCGGTTGTCGTATTTCATCAGCAGGAAACGGTTAAACTTCCGCTGCACCTCCAGTCGGTACGGAATCATGTTCTCCATATCCTTGCGGTCTTCCGTCCCCTTGATCGCGGACTCCTCGTTGTTGATCTGGATCGTGATCACCGCCGGATCGTCGATCAGCGCCAGCCCCGTATAAGGGTTGACATGACAGAGAAGCTCCTTCGCGTACTCCTTCTGCAGCTCGATCAGCCGCTCGTTGAACATGGGGAAGCACTTGGTACAGGAATCCATCTTCCCCGGATAATCCAGTCCGTCCCCCTCCACAAAGTCCCTTGCCACAATCAGGTCGATGTGCAGGTAGATTCCCTTTTCCTTCAGCTTTGCCGCGAAATAGTCAAAGCGATCCAGCCCTTCCGGGTTAAATTTGCGGCTGCTGCCGCTCTTGTAATCCAGAAGCGGCGCTTCCTCGCAGCTGCTCCAGCTGCCGGGTTCCGTCCCGATCGGCGTGTCCGCGGCGTGCAGACGGATCACGTTGACGCCCATGCTGGCAAAGCGCTCCGCCAGCTTATCCGCCGTCTCATGATCCGGCGTATTGGACCTCGCGGCTACGTTAAAGCCCAGAAACCGGGCCCTTGTGCCGTCCTCGAAGTAAAAGTGTCCGTCTTTTACCTGTACAAACCCGTGCTTTCCCGCAGGAGCGTCCAAAAGGTGGGAATAATCCAGTACCCCTTTGTTCGGCTCCGCCTTGTGTATACGAATCCTCTGTTTCATGTTGTTTCCTCCTGTCCGCCGGTGATCGGCTCTTCCTCTATTAACATAGCACGCCGAAGCGTCTTGATATTGTAAAATACGGTTTATTTTTGCAATTTTACAGAGATTTTAAAATATTTTTTCCACGAAAAAAGCCGGTAACCCACTGCCCAAAGGGTAATGGTATCACCTACCTGTAAATGCGCTCTATTGTTTGTTCCCTTACCTGAATCTACCGCCCCTGCCGCCTCTTCGTCCGGATATCGTGGATATGGAATCTATCGTGATCTCTGCCCTCTGGCCGCCTGCATCTAAAACATAGGTTTTCCCCCGCTCAAGCTCCGGACTGCTGAATACGACAGAATTACCTGACTTTACTGCCGTATGGCTGAACAACGTATTTCCCTGTTCATCCGTAACCGTAATCTCATCTCCGGCCCCGAAGGCTCTGTCAAAGGTATGGCAGAAGGAATACTGCTCTGAACGGTTGTCAAAGGTTTCCGCCATGCCGGAGCTTCCCAGTGCAATCACGGTGCCTCCGCTGACAGTACATATTCCCCCGTTCTCCGAGCCGGAATCAATGGCTCCGTTCCCATTGTCGGACGGGCCGTCCACAATCACAAGTCCGCCCTCGACAGAGAGATTCCCGTTGGAATCCAGTCCGTCTCCTTTTGCGTCAATGGTAACATTACCGCCGGTAATCCGAAGCTCTGGCGTCTCTTCCGTTGTCTTCCCGAGTCCTCCCCAGCCCCATCTGCTTTTTCCGCCATAGGCATTGATCCCATCATCCGACGCCGTCACGGTGATATCTCCGCCGCTGCATAGAATCCGGTTTGCCTCCAGCCCTTCGTAAGACTTCACAATGCAGATACTGCCATCCTCCACGGTCAGTTCTGTATCTGCATGAATCCCGTCGTCTCCTGTGGAAATCCAAAAAACGCCGCCGGAAATCAGGACGCTCCCGTTGGAGTGGAAAGCGTCGTCCCGGGAATCCACCGTAATTTCTCCCCCGGTAAGAATCATTTCCGTGCCGCACTTAAAGCCTTTGGCGCTTGTCTCTGCTTCCTCTGACATATCCCATCCCGAGTCCGGGAAACCCCAGCCGCGCTCTGACAAAAAGACAACATCTTCACTCCCGCCGCCTGAAACCACCTTAAAGCTGCCGCCTGAAATCTCCAGCCTTGTTTCTGCCTGTATCCCGTCACTGCTGCTTTCAATGGAAAACGTACCCCCGCTGATGAAAACCGTACCGTAGCCGTCCCCGGTGGTATCGTCCGATTTGATTCCGTCCCCGCCGGTAAAAACAGTGAAGTCTCCCCCGGTGATCCTGACAGAGTCCTTCCCTTTTATGCCGTTGTTCCTGGCCTCCACGAAAATTGTCCCGCTCTCAATCAGCAGACGGTTCGTGGTATGGATTCCGTTGTTGATATACCCATAGACATGCAGAGAGCATGTCCCTGAAACAGACAGGTCGTCACGGGCATACAGGGCGGCGCCGCTTGCATTATCGTCCGCGCCATCTTCTACCGCCCGAAAATCAACCTCTTCCCCGCTTTGAAGCAAGTTTTCGGTTCCTTCCTCCAGAACGATTATCGTATGCCCCGCGTTTTCCACATAGACAGCCGCTTCCGACGCATTTCTGATATCCACTCCGGAAAATATCAGAAATACCTCCTCATCGCTGCCGACATCCACATAAATCTGCCCATCCTCCAGCGTGCCGCTGATCACATATGTTCCGCCCTGGCGAATGGACACCGTATTTCCTGATATTTGTACTCCTTCACCTGACGCGCTGCTTCCGTTCTGTTCCAGCAAAATCCGAACCTTCTCCTCCTCTGTGGAAGCGGATACCGGAATATTTTCTCTTCCTGACACAGAATCCTGTTCTGCCTCGGTTCCCGGACCGGCAACCGGCTGCGTCCCATACCGCACGCCATACAGGACTGCCGCCGACAATACGATAACCGACAACCCAATAAAGGCCAACAACTGCATTCGCTTTTTCTTCTTCACCCCGACACCTCCACTCCCTAACATACCTCCAACAACACCTACAATTGGTGCAAAACCGGAAGAATCCGCTCTGCGGATTCTTCTGTGTGTAACTTAGAAATTCTTAGTGGGCGTGCTTTGACCACTTAGAATTTCTTTACACACTTTTATAACATTTCCCTGTCCGAAAAGTCCCCGATTATAATGCTCAGGTTTCCGTTCCGCGCGCGGAGTTCATCCAGAAACTCCTTGGAGATATGCCTGTCCTTCAGGACAATGTCATAGGATAATTCAAAGAGTGTCCCCATGTCGGTCGTCCTGATTTTCGTCATTTGCGCTTTCGCCGTATATTTTTCAAACACATCGTCGAACAGCCCTTCATAATCAAAATTTTCCGGTATCATAATCTTCAGATGCTTCTCATGCAGGGACGCGGCTCCAAAATTTACTGCCGTCAAAAGCAGAGTAAAGGCCGCGGACAACACAAAGAAAATAACCGCAATCCCTATGTATCCCATGCCCAGGGCCAGCCCCAGTGCCATCGCCGTAAAGATGGCCGCGATCTCCCTCGCCGTTCCCGGGACACTGCGGAAACGGACCAGTGCAAAAGCACCCGCTACGGCAACGCCGGTTCCGATATTGCCGTTCACCAGCATGATAATAATTGCCACCGTCATGGGAAGCAGCGCCAACGTCAGGGCAAAGCTGGCGCTGTGTTTGCTCCGGTACAAAAAAACCGTCGCCGTCAGGACGCCCAGTACCATCGCCACCGCCAAACTGATCAGCAATGACGGCAATGTAACGGGATGTGTCAGAATACTGTTTAACATACCAAATCCTCTCTTTCTGTGAATCGGTTTTGAGCTTCGCCGCGTTCTCCGGCTGTCTCTGCAGGCAAGCCTGCGCTCTCCGGCCCTATTGCCTGCGGACGCAGGTTTACGGCGAGATGCTTTCGGTAACAGACTCCGTATTTCGAAAAACCCGACGCATATATTCTGAGTTCGCTGAGCAAAGCCGCAAGCCATAGCGGCATCGCCTGAACAAGCTTGATTTCCATGACAATCCTGTCTTCTGCCAGTACCGGCATTCCGGCCATTCCCGCCCGCAAATTCAGTTCGTTCTGCCGCCACCGTATGTTCCAGTCAAAGGTGATACGCAGCTCCGGATTCTCCCGTCCCACGAATGCCACACGCTCATATCCGATGAAGACTTTCGGCGTCGGATTGTACTTATGCAGAAACCATTGAATTTCACGCTGTATCTGCGCATCCTCATGGGCTATCCGACTCCCGCCCAGAAATCTCTGTACTTCAAAAGGAGTTGCCGCCACCCTTCTTTTGTATACGATTCCATTGAATTTTTTCTTGATTTCCGCATAAACCGTATCGCTGCTGCCGGGGACGCCATAGCTGCGGATCCTGAATTTTTCTTTATAAAGCGGACTGTCTATGGATGTCCGGATCAAATCATAGTTATCTGTGTCATAATAAATATTGCAGACCGTATGTATCCCATATTCATCCTCCGTCATCCATTTCCCGATTCCGGAAACAAACGCCTTATACTGCTCTCTTGTCAACAAGAATTTCTTCTCATAACGCTTAAAAATATATTGTATCCCGGCCATTTTATCCTCCTGCGTAATCGTCCGCATCACTTCGTTAAAAATTATACAGGCTATTTGTGAAATTTCTGTGAGAATTTTGTGAGAAAAAAGGATCGGGACCGTCTTTACATACGGCTCCGGCAGCTCCGTTTTTACAGCCGGGACAATGACCTCACCCCCGTATCCCTCCGCCCATCTTTTGCTTGCATTGAATGGCTTCTTTTGCTATAATTTCAACGGATTAAGCAGACATAACGGGAGTTTGGTAAGGAGGAGCTGTTATGATAAGGAAATTACGCGTTCTCTCGACTGCGGTTCTCACAGCCGTACTGCTTTTGACGGGCTGCGCCCGCTCGGAAACGTCCGACGGCAGCGAGGCGCTCACCTGGAGCACATGGAGCAATTATAACAATCACAAGCCGTTTATCGAGCATTTGAAAGAAACACACCCCGAGGTCGAGATTGATTTCATCTCGTACATGGGCGGCAACGCCACAGGCTATAGCTGGGCGCAGATGCGCGCCGACGATATCACCGACGTTTTCATCACCTCGCAGATACTTGACGCGGAGCTTGCCAGGGAGCGTCTCATCGACCTTTCGGGGTACGATTTTATCGGAGAGCTTCCCACCTCTCTGCTCGATCATATATCGATAGACGGCGGCGTTTATCTTCTGCCCAGCACTAACCTTATGTTCGGCATAGTGTACAACAAAACGCTTATGGAGGAGCACGGCTGGGAGGTGCCCCAAAACTTTGCGGAGCTGGAGTCTCTCTGCGCCGAGATACGCGCGGCGGGACTTATCCCGGGCATTGTGAACACACAGCTCACCGCCTCCCCCTTCTCGGCAGTGTTCAATCTCGCTAAAACCTCCTGGCTGACCACGACCGAAGGCGCAAAATGGGAACAGGACTTCCTCGCGGGAAACGCGACCGCCGCGGGAATGTGGGAAAGCACGATGGAATACGTCCAGAAATACATAGACATAGGAATGTTCACAACCGACCCCGAAGACCGCGCCGCCGAGACTCTTGTCAGGGAATATCTCGGTAACAGAAAAGCTGTATTCCTCACAATGTCGTCAATCGTAAGCAGTTCCGTTCTCGAAAACGGCGACGAGCTGGGGCTTATGCCGTATATCGGAGAGGACGGCAGCAAGAATATTTATATGTACAGCCCGGACAAATACTTCGGTATCAGCAGCCGCCTGACGGAGCCGGGGAACGAGAAAAAGCTTGAAAACGCGATAACGCTGCTTTCAACGCTTTACTCCGCCGAGGGTCAGAATACGCTGCTCGAAGGGAAGTCGCCGTGCGTTATGAGTGTACTCGGCGCCGCGGACGTTTCCGAGGATTCCATGGTATACGATGCCCAGCAGGCAATGCACGACGGACGGGCGTTCCCGATGACCTATGCGAACTGGGACGGCGTTCTCGCCGATATGGGACAGGCGTTCAAGGATTGGATGCGCGGTGAAAACGGTATGGACGGCGAAAAGTGCATAGCCTGCATGGACGAGCTGCAAAGCGCCTACCTCAGCAACGACGAAGAAATATATTTCTGTGAAAGCACCGCCGACTTCACGACTGAGCAGACAGCGGCGCTCGTCGGCAAGGCGCTTGGGAGCGCGGTCGGCGCCGATGCGGCGATGATACCGGTAGGCGAGTTCCACGACGGCGTAGAGCTTCCCGCGGGCGTGAGCGGAAAGCTCTACAAGGGTCTGATCAACGCCGAGGTCTCCACCACAATCGTACCCGCCTACGACGGCGAATACGCCATAATGACCATGACCGGCGCGGAAGCGAAATCACTCGCCGCCGCGGGCTTTGCGGCTTCGGAGGAGGTCGCGCCCTTCCCGTACATTCTTACCGCAAAGGGCGGAGTTCTCGATGACGATACGACATATAAAGTAGCGTTCCCAAAGCACGGATATACGCAACAGACCGCCGAGACATACAACGCGGTCGTGGAAAGCGGCTCGCTGCGCACTTTCCTGCGCGAATGGCTGGAAAAAGAGAAAACCGTATCCCCGGACGGAAATCCGTGGGAATGACGGCGCTCAGAATGAAGAACCATATTGCCATCGGTTCGCTGAAACCGCTTAAGGAAGCCGGTTACTGCATTCCTCAGGATGTCGGCATAATCGGATTTGACGATCTGCCGACTACTCAGTTTCTGGAACCGCCGATGACTACGGTACACGTTCCGACCCACTATATGGGGAAGGCAGCCGCCCAGCGCCGTATCAGGCGCTGGGCGGCTGCCTTCCCGGTGAAAATCGAAATCGGGACAGCGCTTATTTTGCGAAAGAGCGTGTAAGGGATTGAATGCCGGTCTCCTTTTTTCAAAGCCAAAAGCGGTCAATAATTAATATACTCATATAAAGCATCTTTCCCGCCTTCCAACTCATTATCACACGCCCCACACAAATATTCATTTGTCTCAAAATATAACCTTGTCTCCGCATCCGACAAGAGCTTATAAATCTCCATCCTCAGCAACATTTTATAAGCCGCTTCATAATCTATATTTTGTCTTTTCATTAAATGCTTTGTCAATGCCACAACACACATCCCTGTTGTAGTCTCAATCCTGCTATCCCGCACAACGTTACCTCCAGTCAATTGCCTTTATACTTGCAATAAGCCTGTCTGCCACTTCCTGTTTTCCTACATAATATTGGATTCCCAGATTTTCGGTCTCCAGATTATTCAGCAATATCCCTTTGGCCGCATCCGACCCGACTTTACCATACAGACCATCCCAATATGCCTTCAGACAGAACGCTGTATCGTCGTACATCCACTTTCTGTATTTCTGACACGGTTCCATGGTATAAAGTCGTCTTAAGATTGCGATACATATTGTTCGACCTCCCTTACCATTTCATCGCCTGTCATGCTGTCAAATATATCCGGGCATTCAGCAACATAGTTTAATATTGCGTATTGTTCATCCAGCTTTAAAAAGTCATCCGCTGAAATGTTATACTTTTTACAATAATTTTCAGTCACTAAATACATAAGAAATATCGTATTATTCAGTCTTTTTTCTGACATATTTTCTATCCTTTCCATATCTTTTATCTACGAGTCAAACGCTCTCAGCAAACCTGTCATAAAAGAAAAGCCTGTTGCCCGGCTTCTCTCCAAAAGGTTTGCAAATCATACCTTCGCTTCACCTCAAATCTTTTTTTCAAGATCCCTGTTTAACTTTGTGAAAATAACATTATAAGGATAAAATCCATTTTGGGAAAAAGTATCTTTCAGACGTTTTTTGGCGCTCGTGTTAATTTTTACAAGTTCATCAATTATCAGGGAATCAAAAAACTGTACCTTTTTTTCTATAATATCTTTTTTACAGTTCAAAGACATCTCAAAACGGCTTTCATAGCACTCCATCCCGCAGGCAATCCGAATGTCTTCAAACCCGGTACGTTTAATAAAATAATTACGATAAGTATTCAATATCACACAGTCATCAAGAAAATTTTCGGTATCTTCCACTGTTGGGACATCGTCAATGATAACCGTAAAAACAGAAACTCGCTTCCGCTGCCCATCCAACATACAATAACTATTGAGACAGTCTTTACCATTATCCTCGACAAAAATGCTTTCTGTCGAAAATAATTCAAACAGAAATTTTTCAAACCTTTCAAGAAGTTGATTGGATTCATTGGATATTTCAATTCTAATCTTGACATACCCGGCAAAGACACTCTTGTTACGGGTCTTGCATCGTTTCCAGCATCCAAGTCCCTGTGCCGCATCCAAAAAATTTACGGTCTCATCGTCTTCCGCCTGCTGTTCGGCATCTCTCTCAAAGATTTCATAATGATTCTGCCGTTTTTGAATTTCGAACGCTTTCCCATTGGCCTTGAAACACGGGAATCTGTCGGCCTTCTCATTATTGGTCAGAATATGACAGCAAACCAGATTATGATCTGCCGTTTTTCCACCTCTTGATTGCGGCAAAATATGATCCACATTCCAGCCGTAATCACTGTTCCTGTCATTGTAAGCCGCCTTCGCGATCTCACGACCGGAAAAATCAGTTGCTTTTTGCCTTTTGCCAAACTGCTGTACCCACAGCCGACTGGCAGTTTCTTTGTTCAGTTCCATAAGTTTTTCCATGTGTCATATCTCCTTTTCTCATGCAAAAAGAAGTATGATTTGTATTTGACCTCCTTGTAGTATTAAGCAAATACTCTGACTGACACATAGGGCAACCTATTGCTGAAACCTCAAAGGGTAATCCTTATAACAGCTTGACTAAGGATTTGTCAATCATCTTTTTGCAAATGCAAAAGAGATAAGATTTGCTCGTTTCAAGTATAACACACCGGCAAAATCATCGCAATAAACACTAACCATATTCTTTAATATCTTTCAAAAACTCAATACATGAAACTTACGCTACTCTTGCCGTTCTGAACGTATTTATGGAACTGTCAACAAACGCAACAGTTCCACAATCACATAATCAGCCTTAACTACTATTCCAAGCCATATCCTTTCAAAGCATCCGGAATGCGCTCCGGCAGATTCCTTTCATAAGCTTCTTTCTCTGACAGGGTTCCCATTATCTACTCCTGCTGCCTCTCCTCCGCCTGCTTTATTTCCGCAGACTGCCCTTCCTCATACCCCTCCACCGCCGGATCCACAATCTCCGTCGTCCTCCGCCACTCCTTCGTCCCCTCCACCTTCTCCGCCGCCTGCGTATGCTTTGCCAGAAACCTGGTCAGCGGATACAGATCAATCCATATCTCATTGTTCCCTTCCTTCTGCGACTCGTCAAAGATCAGCTGCAGCCCCCAGTGAAGATGCACGATCTTGATATTGTTCACATTCTCCGTGGTACTGTACCCCGTATGCCCCATATACCCGATCACATCCCCGGCGCTCACCACACTGCCCGGCTCCAGCCCTTCCGCATAAGGGTAATTCTGCCGCAGATGCGCATAGTAATAGTACCGCTTCCCATCAAAGCTGCTGATTCCGATCCGCCAGCCCCCGTATTGGTTCCAGCCTAAAGCGGTCACAACGCCGGACTCCACCGCCATGATAGGTGTGCCGACCAGACCCATCATATCATGTCCCAGGTGCTGCCGTTTATAACCGTAGCTTCGGCTGACGCCGAAATCGTCATAGTGCGTGTAATCAAAACCTCTCGCCAGAGGAAAATATCCCTTCAAACCGTATTTATCGACATAGCTGACATTTCCCGCCTCATCCGTCTGTTCCTCCCTGTACTCTCCCACCAGGCCGCCCAGCGCTGCGTCATAGGCCTCCCTGTAATAGGAAAAGTATTTCAGATTCTCCGTCAGCTCCTCTAAGGACTTTTCTCCTTCCGCCAGGGACTCCGCCGCTTTTTCCATGGTTTTTAACGCGTTTTTGTCAAATTCCCCGCCGGTTCTGGCCGCCGTGTAGGCCAACAGATCAATCCAGCAGACTTCATGCTCCGTTCCATGGGTTTCCACATCCCAGTCATAGGCGCTGCACAGAGCCTCGTAGGAGACGGTAAAGTCTACCCATTTTATATAGTCGTTTTCCACTGTCAACACAGAATTGTTGACGGTTCTGCTCTCCGTCAGGCGGCTCTGGCGTCCCACCGTCAGAACCGCTGCCGCCATCACCAGAATACATTCCAGAAGGATTCCTTTCCTGATCAGGGCCAGATATCCTGCCCTCCGCTGTCTGTCCATCGCCGCTCCGGGTATCTTTTCTCACTGGAATATATGAAAAAATCAGAAGACATATACCCAAAATCAGTGCCGGGAATACTGCTTTTCCTCTTTTGCACACAGATATTCCCGTACATCGGTCTTTCGTATGATCTGCCGCAGAGGAAGGATGCGCGACGGCGGCACGGACAATTCGTCCACGCCCATGGCAAGAAATTCCGCCGTCATTTCCCCGTCCGCTCCAAGCTCCCCGCAGATCGCGACTCTGATCCCTGCGGCATGCGCGTTTTCCACCGTCATGCGGATCAAGCGCAGTACGGCGGGATGCCTCGGGTCATAGGCGCTCCGGGAACCGGCGCTCTGTCTGTCGGCGGCCAGTGTATACTGGGTCAGATCGTTGGTCCCGATGCTGAAAAAGTCAACCTCTTTCGCAAGTTCCCTGCTCATCATCACAGCAGCAGGTGTCTCGATCATAATTCCCTGTTTGGGCAGGCCGTAAGGGATTCCCTCCGCCGCAAGGCCTGCCTTCACCTCTTCCAGGACGGCTCTGATCTGTCCTATCTCCTCAAGCCCCGTGATCATGGGATACATAATCCCGATATTTCCAAAAACGCTGGCCCGCAGCAGCGCACGCAGCTGTGTTTTAAAAATTTCCGGTCTGGCAAGGCAAAGCCGGATGCCGCGGCATCCGAGAGCCGGATTTTCCTCCTGTTTTAGGTTTAAATAATCACATTTTTTATCGGCGCCGAGGTCCAGGGTGCGGATGATAACTTCTCCCGTTTCCATCGCTTCCGCCGCTGCCCTGTAAACGGCAAACTGTTCCTCTTCCGTCGGAAAGCCGTTTCTTCCAAGATAGAGGAACTCGCTTCTGAAAAGGCCGATGCCGCCCGCGTCGTTCCGGACGGCATCCTCCACGTCCGCGATGCTTCCGACATTTGCGTACAGCGCCATTCTCCTTCCGTCCCGCGTTATGTTATCCTTTCCTCTCAGCTCCTGCAGCTGTCTTTCCCGCGTCAGCGCTTCTTCCCGCTGCGCACGAAACCGCGCCAGAAGCTCCTCCTCCGGCTCCACATAAAACAGTCCTTCCCCGCCGTCCACAATGCCGGTCTTTCCGTCTATTTCTTCCTTCCACGGCGTCTGCATCCCCACGATAACGGGAATCCCCATGGTTCTCGCAAGGATAGCCGTATGGGAATATCCGGATCCCTGCACGGTCACAAGGGCGGACACCTTTTTTCTGTCCGTCCGTACCGTCTCCGACGGCGTCAGATCCTCGGCCGCCAGTATCACCGGCTCCCCCGCATCCTCCGGGCTGTCAGACGTCCCCTGCAAAAGTCCCAGGAGTCTTTCGCTTACATCCTTCACATCCGCCGCCCTGGCCCGCACATAATTGTCCTCCATGGCGGCAAACCGGCCTGCAATCGCTTCCCCTGCGGCGGACACCGCATACTCTGCGTTCATCAGGCCGTCCCGCACGGTTTTTTCCACCGCCTCATTATAGTCGCTGTCCTCCAATATCATCCGGTGCGACTCAAATATAGCGGCCGCCTCTCCTCCGATCTCTTTTCTGACTTTCTGGTACAGTTCTTCCAACTGCGCCAACGCTTTCTGACGGGCTTCCCGGTATCTTGTAAGCTCGGCGTCTGCGTCCCGGACCTTTTCTTCGGAAATCCGGCGCGGTTTTTTCCGGTAAAGCCGGATTCTGCCGATCGCGATACCGGCAGACACACTCTCTCCTCTGTATACCTGCATCCTTAATTCCTTTCCCTCTCCGGCGCTGCGCCTGTTCTTGCCGTCACTGTATTCTCCCGGCTTTCACCTCTGTGTACAGTTCCCTGATCTCATCTGCCCCGGCAAATCCGTCTGAATACGCGCTTGCGCTGCCTGCCGCCACACCCATACTCAGGGCGTGAAGATAATCGCCTTTTTCCAGCCACCCCGCCAAAAAGCCCGCCGCCATGGAATCGCCTGCGCCCACACTGTTTTTCAGCTCTCCCTTCGGCACAAAGGCCCTGTATACGGCGCCGTCCTCCGCAATCAGTACCGCTCCCTCTCCGGCCATGGAAATCAGCACATTGCGCGCTCCCATCTCCTGCAGCTTTTTCCCGTAAGGTATCACACTGTCATCCGGCGGCAGCTCCACGTCAAACAGCTCTCCCACCTCATGGTGGTTCGGTTTGATCAAAAACGGCCGGTACTCCAGCGTCTTCAGCAGCAGATTTTTCGTGGCGTCTACCACTGTCTGCAGCCGCCTGTCCCGCAGCCCGGCAAGGATGTCCCGGTAAATACCGTCCGGCACGGACGCCGGAGCGCTTCCCGAAAGGAACAGGACATCTCCATCCTGCAGTTTTCTTAATCTCCGCATCAATGCCTCCCTGTCCTCCCCGCGGATTTCAGGCCCCCGGCCGTTGACCTCCGTTCCCTCCACCGATTTCAGTTTGAAGTTGATTCGCGAAAACCCGTCCCGCAAATGTATCATTTCGGATTTTATCCCGGTCTCCTGCAGGCGGCGGACGATCTCCTCCCCCGTAAATCCCGCCGTAAAACCGAGCGCAATGCTGTCAAACCCGAGGTTTTTTAACACCGCTGACACGTTGATCCCTTTTCCTCCCGGCGCAAGCACCTCCGACTCGGTTCTGTTCGTCCGTCCCGGCCTGAAATCATCCACGGAAACGATATAATCCAGAGAAGGATTTAATGTGACCGTATATATCATTTTCTTTTTTCCGTTCCTGAATTTATTTTGTACAAAGCATTCTTCCCCGCCATGATAAAATTTCCCTTAAGATAAAATACACCGGAAAGGAAATACTGTCCTTTTCCGGTGTATTTTCACTGACCGTTTCTGATTTTGCGGAAAGCTATACTTCCGGCTCAATCAATCCGTAAGTATCGCCCTTTCTCTTGTACACCACATTGACCTGATCCGTCTCGGCGTTAATAAACACATAGAAATTATGTCCCAACAGCTCCATCTGGATACATGCGTCTTCCGGATACATGGGCTTAATGTCAAACTTCTTGCTTCGGACGATCTTAATCTCCTCGTCGTCCATGTAAGTATTTTCCACATACATCTTGCTGAAATCGCCGGGCGTCTGCTGCTTGTCCACAATCTTATTTTTGTATTTCTTCAGCTGTCTCTCAATAATCTCTTCAACCAGGTCAATGGATACATACATATCGTTGCTTACCTGTTCGGAACGGATGATGTTCCCCTTGACGGGAATCGTCACTTCAATCTTCTGGCGCTCCTTCTCCACGCTCAGAGTGACATGGGCCTCCGTGTCGGAATTGAAATACTTTTCCAGCTTACCGATCTTTTCTTCTACTGCGGATTTCAGGCCGGGCGTGACTTCAATGTTTCTTCCTACGATAATAAATTTCATGCTATCATCCCCTTCGCTTGTTTATTGTATAAGCATTATAACATATTTACATTGGGTTATGCAACAATTTAGCTAATTTTTTCCATGTTTTTGACATCGAATCTGTCGGCAAAAAATTTCCATTTTTCGACAATAAATGATTTTTATCACATTTTCACAAAACAGGCGTTCCGATTTTGCTCCGTTTCGAATAGATTCCTCTCCGGCAAAAAACTGTGGAAATTGTGCATAACTCCGTGTATAAGTTGCTTTCGGCCTGTTTTCAGGCTTTTTAGATGTGGATAACTTTTTTCTTTCCGCAATTTTTTCCCCGGCGTTTTTCCGCTTTCTTTTTATCTTTGTCTATTTTGTACAAGCGTCGAAAAAAGAACCGGCTTTCACGGCAAACAAATTATTTGATAACTTAACGTTTTTTTATCAGTTGTGCCGTATTTCCCGTAAAAAAGCGTCCTGTCGGACACTTAGAAGAATGCTTCGCATTCTTCCCTTGCTGCGACGTAATTTCCTATGGGATAAAAAAGCCGCGTCCGATTGGACGCGGCCTCTTTACTCTGTCATTTAGAAAATTCTCCTGATCGCCAGAATCTTTCTGTAATCTGCTTTGGAAACGATGATTCCCACTCTTTTGTTGGATGCGTGAACAATCTGTCCGTCTCCGATATACAACGCCACATGGCCGGAATAACAGATCAGGTCGCCCGGCTGCGCGTTCTCCAGTCCGTCCACCGCATATCCCTGCGAGCGGTCCGATGCGGAGGAATGCGGCAGGCTTACGCCGAAATTCGCATACACGCTCATGACAAAGCCGGAACAGTCCGCACCGTTGGTCAGGCTGGTGCCGCCGTACACATAAGGATTCCCCACAAACTGAAGCGCATATTCCGCAACCGCTACTCCCATCTCGCTGCCCTCGCCTACCGTATAGGTGACGGGCGTCTGATCCGATTTATTGGAATTGCTCTTGGCCGCCTTCGCAGCCGCAGCCTCCCTGGCTTTCTTCCGCTCCTGCTCCTCTTTGGCAAGACGGGCCTTTTCCTCTTCCCTGGATTCCGCCTGTACAAATTCGCTGTGAAGCACTACATAATCCTTGGATACCCAGCCGATACCTTCCTCAACGTCCACCTTCACCCAGCCGTCCGTCTCGTCCAGCACCAAAAGCTCCTCCGCCTCCGGCACCATTCCAATGATGGCGCATTCCGTCGAGGGTTCCTTTCTGACAAACAGAGTCTGCGTATCCACGGTAGCGATTCTCGTGCCCACTCTTCTGGCAATCTCCACCGCATCCTCTCCGGTGACGCAGTACTCGCCCTTCACATACCCGGTCACATTGCCGGATGTGATCTGATACCAGCCGTTCTCCTCCGCGATAAAGGTTCCCACGGAGTTATTGTAAAGCTTCCCCAGAATTTCTCCCTCTTCGCTGGGAAGGCTTCTGACGTTCACATACTTACTGACCTGAGCGATGACGAGATTGCGGAACAGCTCCTCCTCCGTTGGCTCCTCCGGGGACGCTGCCAACGCTGCGGTCTCCCCGTCTATGTTGATCCATTCGATGATAGACTCTATCGGAATCGTCGTCTGCTCGGAAACCTCCTCCAGACTGCTCCCTCTGGAAACAATCAGTCCGATACCGCCGCTGGGTAATACCGAGTCAGTGCCGGAACCGAGAGCATTGGCAGTAAGGCTCATACAGGAAAAAGCCGTAGCCGCCGCCAAAGCATATGCAGTTGCTTTTACTGTTTTGTATCTCATTCTTACACTCCTGCGCGCCGCAGACGGACATCCCCGGCGCCGCGCCAATCCGTAATCCGAAAATCTTCAGACATCTCTTCATATGTTACAAATTTATTACATCCTTTAACAAATATAGCACGCTCTCCCGGTTTTGTCAACAGGCAAAGAAAATCCGTTAAAATTTTGATTTTCCGCGTATTTCCGCCGTTTTCCCGCGATTGGAAAAAGGAACCGCCAAAATTGACGGTTCCTTTTTTTCCAAAAAATATTTCGGATTTCTTAATAAATTAACACAACAAATTAAAAATTCCGTTTTTCCCTGCAGAAGTTTCCCGCCGCCACCGCCGCGTTGGCTCCGTCCGCCACTGCCGTGACGATCTGCCTGAGCGGCTTCTTTCTTATATCCCCGGCGACATACAGTCCGGGCAGCGTTGTGGCGCAGTCTTCGCCCGCCAGCACATATCCGTCCCCGTCGCAATTCGCCAATCCGCGCGCCAGCTCCGTGGCGGGACGGATGCCTACCGCCACAAAAAGACCGGAAACCTCCAGCTCAAAGAATTCATCCGTTTTTTTCCTTCTCACACGGAGCCCTTCTACACTTTCCGTCCCCAGAATTTCCTCCACCGCACAGCTGTACAGGATCTCCACATTCTCCAGCCTGCTCAGCTCCTCCTGCAGTATCGCGGCTCCCCGCAGCTCGTCTCTTCTGTGGATCAGGTACACCCTGCTGCAGATTCCCGCCAGATAAACGGCGTCCTCCAGGGCCACGTCCCCGCCGCCGACTACTGCCACCGTCTTTCCTCTGAAAAACGCCCCGTCGCAGGTAGCGCAGTACGACACCCCTCTGCCGGAAAGCTCCGCCTCTCCCGGCACGCCCAACAGCGCATGAACCGCCCCGGAGGCGAGGATAACGGTCTTTGCCTCCAGTTCCCCGGAATCCGTCTTCACTTTCTTGATCCCGTCCCGATCCTCAAGCGCCAGAGCCTCCGCCTCCAAAAACTCCACGCCCAGTCTGTCCGCGTGTTCCCGAAACTTCACGCCGAGATCAAATCCGTTGCTTCCCGGCAGTCCCGGATAATTATCCACTTCATAGGTATTTAACACCTGTCCGCCGCTCATGGGCGCCTTTTCCAGAACCACAAGCCGCAGTCCCGCCCTCTTTCCGTAGATTGCCGCAGTCAGTCCCGCCGGCCCGGACCCTATAATGATCAAATCATACATGTCTGTCACCTCTGTACCCGCTCCGCGGGCCTGTATTCTACTGTTCTCAGTTCCCTCTCCGTCCATGTTATCCCGCCGCTGTTCGCAAAGCCTGAAAATAACTAACTTCCCGGCAGGCCCCGGTTCCTCTGCGGACACGTTTGCACTCGGGTCGGCACATAACGGACGCTAAGCTCGAAAGTACCTCGCCAAGCGCCGATGCGCCTTTACGGTCCGCAGAGGAACCGGGGCCTACAGAAAGCCGGTATTTTGCACGGTGTATGGTCGGTCACTTTCAGTATAACAACACCTCTCCGTAAAAGCAAGTTGTGAACGGGCGGGGACTGTGATAAAATAGGGACGAGGGTAATGCACACAGAATCTGAATGCGCACGCCGCAGCAAAGGAGATTTCCATGAACACAAACCGAATGACCGCTCTGATCACCGGCGCTTCCCGGGGGATCGGACGCGCAGCGGCAGCCGAATTTGCCGCCGCAGGATACGATCTCTTCCTCACCTGTTCAAAATCACTGGCGGCGCTAAAAGATCTGGCCGCCGGACTGAGCGCCGAACATCATATCCGCTGCCAGGCCTTTCAGACCGACATGGGGTGCGAAGAGGATGTACTCCGCCTCTTTCAGGAAATCAAAACGCTGGATGTGCTGGTAAACAATGCCGGCATCTCCCACATCGGGCTGTTGAGCGACATGACCTCCGAAGAATGGCATCGGGTGATGGCCGTCAATCTGGACTCCTGCTTTTATACCTGTAGGGCGGCCATTCCTCTGATGCTGCAAAGGCACAGCGGCAGAATCGTCAACGTCTCTTCGGTCTGGGGCGCTCAGGGCGCTTCCATGGAGGTGGCTTATTCCGCCTCCAAGGGCGGCGTGAACGCTTTTACCCGCGCCTTAGCCAAGGAGCTGGCCCCCAGCGGGATTCAGGTAAACGCCGTTTCCTGCGGCGTCATCGACACCGCTATGAACGGCTGCCTGTCGCCGGAGGATCTGCAGGCTCTGCGCTCGGAAATCCCCGCCGACAGATTTGGCACCGCCCGGGAGGCCGCCCGGCTGATCCTGCAGACCGCGCAGGCCCCGGAATATATGACCGGCCAGATTATAACGATAGACGGCGGATGGTATTGACCCTCCGCCGTCTCTTTGACCTCACCCGCTTTGTCTCGCGAATTTTCTTAACGTCTCCCGGATTCCTGCCGGTTTTTTCTTTGCGTTCTCCGCCTTTCCGATCTCACCGCAAAAGTCTTCTTTCGCCGCTTACGTCAGCTTTTCCTTCTCCTCTTCCAAAACCGCCCTGACGTCCGTATCCGGCACGAGAGAATCCACAATCTTCTGCATCTCGTCCTTGCTCTTTGCATCCCTGCATCTCATCAGCAGATGCTCCTTGTCCGTCTCGCTTAAGGACGCATAGCTCTTCATGGCAGGCTCGTTCATCGCCAGCGCGAAGCCAACCCCCGCGGGCAGCCCCTGCAGCCCGAAGCCGTCTCCGCTTTCACCGTTTATATCCATTCCGCCGATATCCACTTTGCACACCCCTTCTTTCCGACAGTAATTTTTCTCATGTCGGAATCAGTGTGTGCGAAAAAGGATAAAAATATGCATCTTAAAAGCTATTTTCCGACATACCTTTCGGCCTCCTCCATATCGCGGTATCCGTACATTCTCACGCTGTTGCCCATGATATCGAAGGCCGGATTTCTCCCTTCTCCGGCATATTTTACAATATATCTTCCGTAAAGCTCCAGCATCTTGTCGGAGTAGGTCCCCAGCTCGCCGCGCAGATAGGTCTCATAGGAGGTGTCAAAGGGATTGTCCTGATCGGTATGAATGCTTCTGGCATTTTCCGCCAGCGCCGGGTACTCTCCCGCAAACTCTTCCATCCATTTCACCTGCAGCTCGCAGATCTGCTCGATAATCTTTTTCTTTTCCTCCGAAAGCTCCGGAAAATGTCCCTTGATCTCCTCATATTTTTCCGGCGCGGTGCTCGCCATCATGCGCCCGTATTTTTCCTCGATCAGATTGTGTCCTCTGGAATATTCTCTGCGGAAATCGTAGAGATACTGTAAAAGCATCGTTCTATCCCAGGTCAGGTACTGGCTTTTTCTCATGATGGAAAAGGTCGGCCAGTCGTTCTGGCAGCTCGCCCGTCCCCCCTCGTTTTTCACCTTGTCAAAGGCCTCAAATTCCAGTCTTGCGATGGCCTCCACAAGCTCCCCGTCGCTTTTTTCCTCCAGCGACGCCTTGTAGACCAGTTCCTCGCTGTGCGCGTCCAGATAAGGGTCGATATCGCTGATAATATCCCGTGCATACAGCTCATCCGCAAAAAACTGTCCCAGTCTCTCCAGCAGGGCGCTCACCTTCTCCGCATCCGGCTCCTGTGCAGCAAGCGCCTCCTGAACCTGTTCCAAAAGCCTCAACGTCTTCCTTCCCGCCTCAGACTCTCCCGTCCTGCGGCAGAGCCACTTGTCATGGGTGGGATATTTCCCGTCCATATAAATTCTGAGCCGCATGGCCTCCCGGATCCCGTTCCACACCATCATTTCCGCCGTCAGCTTATCACCCCGGCCAAGCATCCGGGGAAAATTATACTGTGCCGTCTGGGAAAAGCCTGCCGCCGCTTCCGCCAGCTTTAAATACAGAATCCGCGCCGGATAACCCTGTGCCAGCCGACCGCGGAAAGCGCTGAAAATCCCCTCGTCGTCCCGAAACACCTCTCCGTTTACCGCCGCTGCCAGCGAAGCGTCGCTGACCTCCCGCCAGTTTATCTTTTCATAGCTGTCCGCGCCCACCAGACTTTCATAGAACTCCGAGATACGCATAACGCCCCTTCTGTTCCTGCCGCTGACCTGAGGCGCCCGCCGATATCCCTGAAATTCCGTCGGCAGCTCCCGGTACGCCTGCTGCAGGGCTTCTCCGATCTCACGGTAAGTCTCATCCGTCAGCCACATGCAAAAGCCGGGGCCCCAGTCGTGATCCGCCGAAAGGTTGTCGTCGTAGCCAAAGCAGTCGGATCCTCTTCCCGCCAGTCCGACGGCAATCCTGCCTTCATACTCGCCGAATTTCTCCCGGATCATGGGCGCTCCCAGCGCTTCATAATACGCTTTGCACAGGGCGAGTCCCTTGTCTGCAGACCCTTTATCCGCAAGGCTTCCGCTTCCCGGTTCCCGGCCTCTCAGGTTCCTGTTTCCCTGATTCCTGTTCCCCTCGCTCCTGTTCCCCTCGCTCCTGTTCCCTTCGCTCCTGTCCTCTTCGCTCCCGTTCCCTTGGTTCCTGTTCCCTTCGTTCCTGTTCCCTTCGCTCCTGTTCCCTTCGTTCCTGTCCTCTTCGCTCCCGTTCCCTTGGTTCCTGTTCCCCTCGCTCCTGTCCTCCGGCGCTTTTTCCGCCTCCCTTTCACAGACCGCCAGGTTTTCCGCCAGCCTGTAATAAGCCTGGTTCCTCCCGACGCCCTGCTCTACAAGCTCCATGGCCTGCCGGTAGTATTCCCCTGCCTCCCGATATTCCTTTCTGTAAAAATGCCATGCTCCCATGGCGGACAGCGCCGCTCCGAAATGGCTGTCCCTGACCCCGATTTTTTCGAAGGTCTCCACCGATTTTCCGGCGTACTCTCCGGCTTCCTCCATCCGCCCCAGCTGTACGCAGGTGGCCGCCAGATTTGCATAAGTCACTCCCAGTTCATACGCCGCATCCTTCTCCTTGACAATCTGCAGCGCCTTCAGCTGACATTCTCTGGCCTCCTCGAACCTCCCCATCTCCTGATAAAGCAGACTGATATTGTTTTGAAGGCCCGCCGACAGCATGCTGTCCCGGGAGAGCTTCTGCCGGTAGATTTCCTGCACCTGAAGGTATTTCTCCAAAGACTCCTGCAGCCTTCCGCCCGCACGGTACACGTTGGCCACATTCAGCAGCGTAGTAGCGTAGGGAACCGTCCCTTCAAGCCCCATCTTCTCCGCCTGACGGACGGCGCGTTCCGCAATCGAATAAGCATCCTCATATCGGCCGGCCTCCCGATAATATCCCAATAGCTCGTTCAAAAGCTGCAGCAGGCTGTCGTCGTCCTGCTCCGCCACCGCCGCTGCCGCGCTTTCCCGCAGCAGCTTTTCCGCCTCTTCTCCCCTGTTCTCCTCAAAGAGAGCGTCCGCCTGTGCCAAAACCTTCTGAATCTCCATACTCCTCCTGTTCTGCGTCCCTGTCCGCGCACTTCCTGTCACGCCCCGTCTTCAACCTCTCAATCCGCAGCCTGACCCGGTCTCCCGACACCTTCTTCGCCTGCTTTCGGCCTCTCAATTTGCAGTCTGGTCCGGTCTCCTCCGCACCTTCTTACCCTACTACCTACAGGATGCCCACATCCGCGGCGGATACTCCTCACAACGTCATTGTCAGCTCCACCGGACAGTGATCAGAGCCGAAAATCTCCGTGTGGATCGCCGCGCCGCTCATCCGATCCCGGATGCCGTCCGACACCAGAAAGTAGTCGATACGCCACCCCGCATTCTTCTGCCGCGCCTGAAAACGGTAGGACCACCAGCTGTACACACCTTCCGTGTCCGGATAAAAATACCGGTAGCTGTCCGTAAAACCGCTCTCCAAAAGCTCCGTCATTTTACCCCGCTCCTGATCCGTAAAACCGGCATTATTCCGGTTGGTTTTCGGATTTTTCAGATCGATCTCCCTGTGGGCCACATTCATGTCGCCGCAGACGATGACCCCCTTATCCTGCGCCAGTCTGTTCAGATACGCCCTGAAATCATCCTCCCAACGCATACGGTAATCCAGACGCTTCAACTCATCCTGAGAATTGGGCGTATATACCGTAACCAGATAAAAATCCGGATATTCCAAGGTGATGACCCTGCCCTCACGGTCGTGCTCCCCGATGCCGAGCCCGTAGGTCACTGCAGCAGGCTCCCTCCTGGCAAAAATTGCCGTACCCGAGTACCCTTTTTTCTCGGCATAATTCCAATACTGATAATAACCGGGCAGTTCAAGCTCGATCTGTCCGGCCTGCAGCTTTGTCTCCTGCAGGCAGAAAAAATCCGCGTCCAGACGGTTGAACTCCTCCATAAAGTTTTTTCCCGCAACCGCCCGCAGTCCGTTCACGTTCCAAGATATCAGCTTCATCCTCCTGACCGTACCTTTCGCGCCTGCAGCTCGAACCCGCAGGCATAGTATTTTCTCAAAAATAATTATAAGAAAACCGGGACACGCTTGTCAAGTAAGCGCGCCCGGTTTAGTGTACTTGTTACCGTTCACGGGTCTGAAAGTAGCGCGCCCTGCAGGCACGGATTCTTTCGCGGACACGTTTGCACTCGGGTCGGCACATAGCGGACGCTAAGCTCGAAAGAACCTCGCCAAGCGCCGATGTGCCTTTACGGTCCGCGAAAGAACCCGTGCTCTCGGAAAAATACCGCCCGGATCTCCTGCCTGTCAAATCAGCCCAAATCTTCCCGCAGTCTGTGTACCAACAGCTGAAACCGCATTTCATTCCGAAGCGGCTCCAAAACCTCGTCCTTTTCCAGCCCCTGCAGGATCACCGTCTTCAATTCCCGGCTCACCGCAAGCTTCTCGGGCATAGGAGCAATTGCCGGCGCAAAAAGCAGGGGGTTCGGCGCCTCCATCGGCTTTGTCACGCTCTCTGTCAGCTCCTCGAGATATTTTAGGGCCTTCTCCCGCTCGCCCCGCCGCAGACAGATCTCCGCAAACAAGCCCGCCTCCATGCTGCCTCCCACCCGGAACATCCTTTTCAGCTTCCGCAGCACTCTACAGATTTCTTCCGTCCGATCGGCCTCTGTGTCAAGCTCTTCTCCCAGCATGCTCATCAGACAACTCTGCACTTTTCCCACCCGCTCGTAGAGCTGCTTCTGGGCAGTCTCCAGCGCCTTTTCCTTTTCCCCTTTTTTCAGGTACAGCTGCACCCACAGCGATGTAAAATTTTCCGTGCCGTTCGGATTTCCCTTCAAGAGTGCCTCCGCTTTCTCCAGCTCGCCGTCCGCAAGCTCCAGAGATACCAGCATCGATACCGCGGAGAGGTAAAAGGCAGGATTCCCGCTGTCGTATATGGCCCGGCAAAGCTCCTTTTTCCGGCTTTTCCAGCGTTTTCTGTCCTCCGGGCCGCTGTCCTGCCGGATCATCTCAAAAAGGGAAAGAATCGCCACAGCGTTAAATTTCAGCGGAATATCAGAAGGATAATCGCAAAGGAGGCCGTTCAGCTTTTCCTCCGCTTCCGCCCCACGGCCCGCCCTTGTCATCTCCGTCATCTCCGCCGTATACGTTCCCAGCTTTTCCTCCGTCAGTTTCTCTTCAAAAGACAGCAGAGAGTCCACATCCGTACACAGCGCCCTGGCTAAGGGACAAAGCAGCGTGATGTCAGGATAGGAACTGTCTGTCTCCCATTTGCTCACCGCGGGCGCGGATACCCCCAGCGCCGCCGCAAGCTGTTCCTGTGTCATTCCTCCGGCTTTCCGCCGTCTTGCAATGTTTTCACCGATTTTTAATTCCATTTTTCCGTTTTCCTTTCCGATTGTTCCGGCCGGTAAGTACAGTATAGACAAAACCGACCCGCCGCGCAATGGAGGAAAAATCAACTAAACGGACTTTTTCTTAACCGCCGGGAAAGTTTGGGGTTCCGCTATGATTCGGAGGTTCACAGAAGGTCATATTTCTCAACATCCATGTTTACCGGCCCGTCCGCAAAAAAGGAAATACCGTCCGCAGCCTGATCCGTATACAAAACGGCAGTCATGACCTGTTCTCCGTCGTTCACAAAAGCCTCCACACTGAATTTGTCCAAAATAATTCTCAGCTTCAGTCTCCCGTTTTCACTGTTCACCTTGCTGCGTCTCTGGTGAATGATCGCCCGTCTTGAACCGGAAAACTTTCTGTCAACCTTCAGCACGGATTCTCTGGGCCGAAAACTGAAGGAGGTCTGATACCTGTCATCCTGCGCAAAGCGCACGGCAAATTTCTGGTAAACTTCCTTTCCCTCCTCCGGGCGGAGCGTGATCAGCAGTTCCACTCTGCGCCCCCGGATTCCTTCCAGACTCATAACGCCGTCAAAGGAGACATTCTCATAAACCACCCGATTCCGCCGCATATCTTCCAGCTCTCTCACCGGATTCTGATACAGTCTGCCGTTTTTCAAAGACAGCTCCCTTGGCAGACTCATCTGACCGAACCACGACACGTCATTTCTTCTCATATAGTCGCAGGTGTCCCAGTTCTGCATCCATCCGATCATGATTCTCCGTCCGTCAGGTGCCAGCATCGTCTGTGGCGCATAAAAGTCGATTCCGTAGTCAACAGCCTGATCCGACTCCTCCGTAAAGCTTTCCGTCTCCTCGTCAAAATCGCCGATCAGGCACAACGTACCGTTTCCGTTGTGGTATTCGAATCCCTGGGGAAGCATATCCTGAGGACTTGTAATTAACAGCCATTTCCCGTCCAGTTCAAAAAAATCCGGGCACTCCCACATTTTCCCGTATCTCCCCCGGTTAGCTGTCAATACCTTTCTGTACTGCCAGTCAAAACCGTCCGGACTGCCGAAAAGCAATATCTGTCCGCTGCCGTCCGCGCTGCGGTTCCCCACAACGCAATAATAACCGCCTTTTTTATTCCGCCATATTTTCGGATCCCTGAAGTCATATCTGCTGGCTCCCTCCGGCAGATCCCTCTGATCCAAAACGGGGTTTTTCCCGTATTTCACATAATCCGTTCCGTCCCCTACCGCAAGGCACTGCGTCTGTAATTCGCGGAAACCTCCGTTTATCTGCGGCTCTCTCAAAACGCCGGTATACATCAAAAGCTGCCTTCCGTCCGGAAGCGTCACGGCGCTGCCGGAAAAACACCCGTCTCTGTCGCAGGGTTCATCCGGCGCCAGCGCCGCAGGCTGGTACTCCCAATGCAGCAGATCATCGCTCACCGCATGTCCCCAATGCATGGGGCCCCAATGGGAATCATACGGATAATACTGGTAAAACAGATGATATCTGCCTTCGTACCAGGAAAATCCGTTGGGATCGTTCATCCATCCCACACGCGCGGAAAGATGAAATCCCGGCCGCTCTTCCTGCGAGATCATTTTTGCAGACGCCTCTTCATATCTGCGCGCCTCTCTCAAACTCTGAGTTATCATTTCGCACTCATCCTCTCCCTGATTCGCAAATCAGGATAGCAGTGCCAGGCCGCTATCCTGATTTATTCAGATTCTTATTTTTTTATCGTCTGATTACCGGAAATTCTAAACAGGATCAGTTTTCATAATATGCATCCAGGTACTTCTGGAACAGTGCAAGATACTCCTGCAGCCCATAGGCATCCAGATCCTTCAGATACTGATTCCAGTCGTTATCGTCGAATCCGTCTCTGATCCACTCGGACTTTCTTGCCCGTATGGTCTTTTCAATGTCCGCCTGCAGATTGGATAATGTCACAGTATCTTCCTTGCTCATGAATACATTGGGATACACATAGTTTCTTGTCATATAAGGCGTGTAGATTTCTTCGATCCAGTCCAGACGGTACTGTGCGTCGTCCGGGCAGGTCACATATACGCCATAATACTCGTCAAGGATGGCAAGAGGTCCGCCGACCGCCTCCGCCTCTCTTACTTCTACCGGCGAAGCGCTTCCTAACGGCGCGTGCTGCAGCATATCCTCGCCGTTGGCATTCTTCCCCATCACAAAGATATCAAACTCGTCGTCCTCACCGTAAGTTCCCCAGTTATTCTGAGGCGACTGAATCGGTTCATACATCAGATCCAGCCATGCGCATACAAGGGCAGGCTGCTGCGCGACTGCCGTCACCACACAGCGTCCCCGGTCATAGCCGCTTGTAAAGGAACCGTTCTGAGGTGTGATAATCCGCTTCCCGTCCACTGCCAGCGGAGGAAGGGGAACAAAATCTTCCAGATTGTCAATATTAGCCACATCCCAGCTGAAGCATACTCCGTAACGGTGGGATTTCCCCTTTGCCACATAGGTAGACCATTCATGCGTAAAGCATTCCGGATCGATCAGCCCCTGCGTATAAAGGGAATGCATCCAGGTAAGTCCCTCCTTGAAGCCGTCCTGGGTGGCGGCGCAGATTACTTCCTTGTCGTCCGTAACCGCAATATGCCTTCCCTTGTCGGCATCTCCGTAGCCCTCGCCAAACGCATTGATCAGGATGCTGGGATCCTGATCTCCGTCATTGACGATACAGGACATGGGAATAATGTCGCCCTCGATTCCGAACTCTTCCTGAAGCCTCGACGCGTTGTCGCGGAATGCCACCAGCGCCTTCTCAAAATCTTCTATCGTCTCCGGCACTTCCAGATCGAGGAAGTCCAGCCACTTTTTGTTGATAAAGCCCATGTTTCCGATAGTCTGGATCGCCGTCTTATTTGCGCCGAGCTGCTCGATCCAGGGAAGGGACCAGATATGGCCGTCCGTCGCGGTACTCATCTTCCTGTACTCCGGAAATTTGTCAAATACCGCCTTCAGATTCGGCATATAGTTATCGATGTACTCCTCCAACGGGATGATGATCCCCTGCTCCGCAAAGCGAAGAAGATCGTTATCCCCAAAGCCTGCCGTGAAAATGAAATCCGTCAGGGATTTGGGATCTGCCATGATCGTCTGGATTTTTTCTCCCCACTGATTGCTCGGAATCGCATTCCATTCAATATGTACGTTGCTCTTTTCCTCCAGCCGCTTGAAGATCGTGCGGTTGTTGGGATTGGCCTCCGTGTTCGCAGGGTAATTGATCAGGCCTGTGAGCGTTACCTTCTCGGCCTGCGGGAACTGCAGCTCGCTGGCTTCCATCGGCTTAAAGGTTCCGTCGTTCAGCTCCACCTTGCTTCCTCCGCACGCCGTCAGGGAAAGAAGCATTCCCGCCGTCAAAACGGCTGCCGTAATCTGTTTAAATCGTTTGCTTTTCATAGTATTTTCCTTTCTATATTGTGTCAATATCGTTCTCTCATTCCGTGCAGCGAATAGCCGAACCGCTCCTGACTCAGCCTTTTACCGATCCCACCATGATGCCGCTGTCAAAATACTTTTGGAAGAACGGATACATTACCAGCAGCGGCAGACTGGAAATAATGATCGTCGCATATTTCAGCAGCTCCGCCAGCTGCGCCCGTTCCGCCGTACTCTGCATATCCGAGATCATTCCGGACTCCGGCTTGTTTTGAATCAGTATGGACCGAAGCACTACCTGCAAAGGCTGCTTCGCCGTGTCGTCCAGATAGATCAGCGCGTCAAAATAACTGTTCCACATACCGACAAACTGCCACAGCGCCAGCACTGCGATTACCGGCGTACATACCGGCAAAAGAATCATGAAAAAGAATTTCATCTCATTTGCGCCGTCCACATCCGCAGCCTCCCGCAGCTCGGAGGGAATGCCCTGATAATAAGTCCTGGCAATGATCATGTTCCATACGCTGAAGGCTCCGGGTATGACGATGGCCCATATGGTATTTTTCATGTGCAGATTGTTGATCAACAGATAGGTAGGAATCAGGCCGCCTCCGAAAAACATCGTGATCACAAAGATCACATTGAAAAAGCCCTTTCCCCTGAAATCCGCCCTCGACATAGGATAAGCCGCCAACAGGGTAACAAAAACAGATATCACGGTATATACGACGGAATAAACCACCGCGTTTTTAAAGCCGATCCAGATCTGAGCGTTGGAAAGAACCCGTTCATAAGCGGTCAGCGTCCACTTGCTGAAGTCGAAGGTAATTCCCTTGTTCTGCAGGGTGATGGGATCCATGAACGACGCGACCACGATATAGATCATGGGAATAATGATCGCGACCACAAACAGACCCAGCAGTATGTAGCCTACCATCAGCAATGTCTTATCCTGTATGGAATACCTTTTAAATTTTTTCTTGTTCATCTTGATTACCATGCCTTTCTCACACTGTTTTCCTACAGGCCCTTGCCTTCGTTCATTCTGGCAACGATTTTGTTCACCGTGATCAACAGAATGACATTGATGACCGTATTGAATAACCCTACCGCTGTGGAGAACCCGTAATCGCCGTCCAGAAGACCCTTTTTATACACATATGTGGCAATGATCTCCGAAGATCTCATGTTCAGATCCGTCTGCAGCGCGTAAGCTTTCTCAAAACCGACACTCATGATATTGCCGGCCTGCATGATAAACTGGATAATTACCACATCCTTGATCGCGGGCCATTCCACCGCCTTGATCTGTTGGAAGATATTGGCTCCGTCGATAATTGCCGCTTCCTTCAGCTCCTGGCTGGCATTTGACAGCGCCGCCGTATACATGATGGAAGCCCAGCCTGCGCCCTGCCAGATACCGCTGGCAATGTAAATTGTCCTGAACGCCTCCGGCATGGTCATAAAATCGATGGAAGTTCCAAGGAACAGGTTCACCGGGCCGGTCACCGACAAAAGGATCCTGACAATACCGCAGAGCACGATGACAGAAATAAAATTCGGCATGTACAGCACCAGCTGAATCTTCTGTTTTATTTTAGCGCTCTGGATCCTGTTCAGCAGAAAAGCCAGAAGGATCGGAATCGGGAACCCCCACAGCAATCCGAAAATGCTCAGCTTCAAAGTGTTTGCCAGATAGGACAGAAAATCGGGCGACGACAGAAACCGTTTAAAATGTGCAAATCCAACCCACGGGCTGTCCAAAAGTCCTCTGATTGGATTGTAATTCTCAAAGGCGATCAGGATACCGCCCATGGGAATGTACCGGAAAATGATTGTAAGCGCCAGCGCAGGCAGTAAAAAAATCACATATAGCTGCCAATGCTGTCTCATGTAGAGAAGAGTCCCCCGCACTCCCCCCGACTTGCCCCTGTTCCTTCCGCCGGGTGATTTCCCGTCTGCCGGAACAGCTTTCGTACTTGTTTTCATCTACTTTCTCCTTTCTCCGTTTCATCTCGCCAGCTCACTTCACGCGTTTTGCATTTGCCCTTTACACATATCTTTTTGTGTATTTGTGCATTTGTAAAATTTGTGTTTTGCTTTTGTAAATATAGATTATCCTATAGTGCTCGCTTTGTCAACAACTATTTTGTCATTTTTTACATATTTTCACCATTTTTATTTTGCATTTGTGTATTTTTATGATGCAGCATTTTTTCATATGCACATTTTTAGCATTCCTGAGGCAATTTTTTTCTCTCAAAAGCTCATACTACACAACATCTGTCTCGCATTTTTCTTTTTACATTTGACACAATTCGTTTTGTGCTCTATAATGTTTTCATAAGAAAAAAGTACCGTCAGAGAATAACAGAAACGGAGAAGGTTTATGGCAGAAAGAGTTACCATACAGGATATTGCAGATGCGCTTAATCTTTCCCGCAACACAGTATCCAAGGCAATCAACAATACCGGGATTTTGGCTGATGCCACACGGGAAAGGATTCTGACAAAAGCCGTCGAGATGGGCTACAAGCAGTTTTCCTACGCATCCATAACCAATCTCGGAAAGGCAGAATCCGCCGTACCGAAGGGTGAAATCGCAATGTTCAGCACCGGCTTTATCGGAAATTCCCACTTTTCCTCTACGATGCTGGACAAATTCCAGCGGGAGCTTTCCCAGCTCGGTTACGGCTTCACCATCTATCGTATCAGCGAGGACGAGATTGCCGCCCTGCAGCTGCCTGCAGCCTACAATCAGGAACGGACCGACGGCATTATCTGCGTCGAACTGTTTGACGCGGACTACAGCTCCATGCTCTGCGGACTGGATAAGCCTCTTCTTTTTGTAGATTCCGCGGTCACGGGGCTCGGCTCTCCTCTGAGAGCCGACTGTCTCTATATGGAAAACCAGGCTAATATCCACAGCTTTGTCAGCGAGATGATACGCAGGGGAAAAAAGAAGATCGGCTTTATCGGAGAATACAGACACTGCCAGTCATTTTTCGAACGGTATATGGGTTACCGAAACTCCATGTACCTCCACGGCCTGCCCTGCCCCGAGGAGTATTGCATCGTCAGCAATAAACCGGATATCCGCAACCCTGACAGCGCAGCTTATCAGGAGTATCTGACCGAATGTCTGCAGAAGCTAAATTCCATACCCGAGGTATTTATCTGCGCCAATGACTTTGTCGCTTTGGACGTACTGCAGGTGTTTAAAAGACTCGGCATTTCTGTTCCGCAGGATGTCTGGCTCTGCGGCTTTGACGACTCTCCGGAGTCGAAGATCGTAACGCCGACCCTCACCACGATTCATATTCACAGCCAGATCATGGGCTTTTCCGCGGTACATCTGCTGGTATCCAGAATCAAGGAACCCTCTTTGAACTTCCGCACAATGCACACGGAAACCAGCCTGATCTACAGGGAATCCACAGGAGATTAGCAGCTACAGAAAGGATAAATTTCATGAAAAGTTTTTTTAACCCGGACGGGCCTCTGATGCAGTTCATCACGAAAATAGCTTACAGCGCTTATTTGAACCTGTTATGGTTCCTCTGCTGTCTGCCGATCGTTACCGTGGGCGCTTCCACGACGGCGTTGTTTTATGTAAGCCTGAAAATTGTCAAAAACGAGGAGGGCAATATCACAAAGGCTTTCTTTCGCTCTTTCCGGGACAATTTCAAAAAGGGAACCGTCATCTGGCTGATCCTGTTGGGCATCGGAATCCTGCTGGCCGCCGACGGATATATTTTCTATCATATGCGTTTTGAAAATATCTTCTGGACGCTGGGAACGGCCGTATTTATCGTGGCTGTCGCCGCTTATGCCATAATTCTGATGTATATTTTCCCGCTTTTATCCCGATTTGAGAACACCGTAAAGGCAATGTTCCTAAATTCCATCATGCTCGGAATGCGTTTTCTTCTCTGCACCGTCCTGATGGCAGCTATCTATGCGCTCATGGCGTATACCGTAATCAACCTTTTTATGCCTGCCGTTATTTTCGGGCAGGGACTTTGCGCGCTGCTTTGTTCCTGGCTGCTCTCCAATATCCTGAAGCTGTGCGAGGAAAAGGCCGACGCACCGTCGGAAGAAGAAAACGGTGCGGAATACACGGACTCGGGAGACGCCGACACGGAAGAAATCTCCGACAGAATCTGAAAACCCTGACATAAATCTTCAAGCTTTGAAAGGAACGCCTGCGCTTTTTGCTGTCATAATCCGCAGATTGCGAAAGGGCACGGTATCCGTATGAAAAAAATTCTGCGAGACGAAAATCTCACCGCCCTGCACGGCAGAAAAAGGCTGCAATATATCTGGAACTACTACAAATTTCCGCTGGCCGTTCTCTGTATTGTCCTGTACATCGCCGGATATGCCGCTTACCGCAGCATCACGCACAAAGACACCGTTCTGTATACCGCGCTGGTAAACGTTGTCGCAGGCGCAGATCTGACCGAACGCCTCGGTGAAAATTTTGTGGACTACCTTGATCTGGATTCCGCAAAATATGAGCTGACCCTCTACACCGGTCTGTATCTGACCGACGACGAATTAAACGAGTACCACGAGTACACCTATGCCTCCCGAATGAAAATACTGGCCTCTATCGAAGGAGAAATTCTGGATGTGGTTCTTATGAACAGAGAGGCCTTTGACGCCTTTTCACAAAACGGCTACCTGTGCGATCTCGGTGATCTGCTTTCCCGGGAGTCCCCGGCTCTTTACGAACGTCTGGCCGCCGATCTGGTAAACGGAATCGAGATTCTGGAGGACAATTCCTCCGATCTGATTTTCGACGAATCGACACCCTATCAGGCGGTAACGGCGGAATACCCCATGGGGCTGGATCTGTCCCGATCCGCTCTGATCCGGGAAGCAGGCTTCGAGGATACGGTTTATCTGGGGATCATCGCAAACTCTCCCCGGCTGGATGCGGCCTTAGCCTACCTGGAATATCTGTTCATGAACCGTTAATCCCTGCCAGCTTTTCCATATTTTTTGCATCTTTTCATCCGACACTCTTGTCATTTACAACATATAGTATTATAATGGAAATTGATACTACGAAATATTGATTCACACTGGGGTATTGCTTTCTCAGGTATTCTGGCGGAGAAAAGAGAGACAATCGGATGAATTTGTCAGATCTGACAAGAAATGCATACATGCTGCGAGGTTCCCTTGCCAAAAGAGGCTACATGCGCTGGTGGCACTCCTTCTCCGGAGTACAGCGGCAGACGGGGGAGACTCGCTCTTTTTTTATAGAATTTCTTATTGTAAACCCCGGTCTTGGCGGAGAACTGCCCATTCTGGGCCAGCATCCCTATTATAAAAAACGGGGAAAAAAGCCCTCCTATGTCCTGATCAAGGCGGGAGCTTTTCCCGATGCGGAGGGAAACGGCGGAAAGCAGCTCCATTCCTTCTATCCCGTCTCCTCCCTGAAAACGACCCGGCGTCCTCTCGTCATGCAGGTGGAGGACTGCTTCTACAGTGAGGATCGGATCAGCGGCTTTGTGGACGTATCGGAGGAAGAGTCACGGCATCGGTCACTTATGACCGACGCAGGCGTCATGGAATGGGAGCTGGAGGTATATAAGGCGGTGGCCTGCAATACCGGTATCCTGGCAAGCCCGCTTTTCCAGGCTCTCAATGCCCTTGACAGCTACTGGCACGGGGAAGGCATCAGAAGCTTCTTTCGCGGCAGCGTAACGCTGGACGGTATCCCCTACGAGGTTTCCCCCGACGACAGCTACGGTTACGCCGACAAGCATTGGGGGCGTAATTTTAACCGACCCTGGCTGCAGTTTTCCTGCGGCGGACTCGTCAGTCAGCGCAGCGGCAGACAGCTGCGCCATTCCGTGCTGGCTGTAAACGGGTGTTTTCCCAGATTTCTGTTCATCCCGCTGCGCCGCAAGCTTCTGATCCAGCTGACCTACACGGGTGAGGATTATGATTTCGGCTTCCGCCCCTTTGTGCTGTCCCGCTGTAAATGGGAGACAAAGGAGACGAACAAACGCTATATCTGGCATATCACGGCGCAGAATAAAACCTCTGTCATCAAGATTTCCGGCAGCTGTACCAAGGCACAGATGCTTGCCCTGCAGTACGAAAACCCCGACGGGATCAAATCCCGGCTGCCGCTGTTGGCAGGCGCTGCGGCCATCGGAACGATCCGGCTTTACCGGCGTGTTCCGGGCGGAAAGGAGCTTTTTGATACCCTGCAGATGCAGCAGGGCTTTTGCGAATATCGGGCCGACTCTCTGCGGAATCACTAATTCTGCGGACAGATCAGTGCTGCAGTCATCTCCCCGGCCGCGGATCCGACGGTTCCTCCCTTCAACAGCAGCGCCTTCACCCGTTTTTGCAGACCGGTATTTTCCGGCAGAATTTTGTAGTCTGTGTCCTCCGGTTTCTGAAAGAGCCATTCTATAAATTCCTTCGAATCTCTGTCCTCATGCATGATTTTAAAGCGTTTTTGAAACGACACGATATTGGATTCCTCCGGCAGAAGCGTTTTTAAGACGGGCGACAGCAGCCAGGAATCGCATCTGTATTTTTCGTACCGATACTCGCTGTAACAGGTCCGGAAAAAGGAGCCTGCCCGCTTTAGGGAATCCTCCACCGATGCAGGCGTCAAATCCGCATCCGACGGTATGTGGATTCCGATTACATTCTCTTCCTCTCCCCTGCAGAACTCATATTCCAGCGCGCCGATCCGAAAAAGGCTCATGCTGATCTGCCTCCAGGTCCACCATCCCCGGTCAAAAAACATCTCTCCGTTTTTCCTTCTGCATTCTTCCAGGAATCTGGGGAAGCAGCGCATCGTGTCCGCAAAGATCGGCTCCGGGATCCCTTTTCCCCGATATTTCTCCGCTGTCCGCCCCGCGCATTTTAGCTGACAGTACAGCATTTTCAGATGTCTCTCATCTGCTCTTAGTTCTCTGCTTAAGCCCCTATAGCCTTCCGCCGCCGTGTCATGATTCATCATCTGTTTCAGGTAATATTCATATTGCTTCAAATGAATCTCTCTGCCAACGGAATCCAGCTCCCGGATCAGTTCGGGCTGTAAACCGATCACGGCGTACAGTTCCTTTAATTCCATGCTGCTTCTCTCCCTCTACTTTAAGCCGCCGTTCTCCGCCGTCTCCTTACGTTTCCGCCGCTTTTCCACCAGATCCGCGATCGTCACATTGTCAATAACGTCGTTTATCGCCCGGTATAAATCCTTCCAGACCTCCAGCGTCTCGCAGGTATCGCACCTCTCACACTCCGGCGCGCCCTCCTGCAGACAGGCCACGGGCGCCATAGACCCCTCCGTCAGCCGCAGGATCTCTCCCACGCTGCATTCCTTCGGTTCTCTGGCCATACGGTATCCTCCCTGGGCTCCTCTGACGCTTTTTACATATCCTCCCTTGTTCAGCACCGCAATAATCTGCTCCAGATATTTTTCGGATATGCCCTGTCTGGCGGCGATATCCTTTACCTTAATGCATTCCCCCGTGTCATTCCATGCCAGATCCAGCATGATCCGCACCGCATATCTGCCTTTGGTCGAAATTTTCATAGCTACCTCCGTATACGTTAAAACGTCAGCATCCCTGACGGTACGCGCGTCAGGGATGCCTCGTTTTTCTTAACATAAGGGCAGTCCGCGAAGCGTGCTGCCCTTATGTTTCTTACCTGTAAGGGATTACCCCTCCGTTATAGTTCTCGTTGATATAATTTTTGATCTCATCGGATTTCAGCACATCAACCAGCGCTTTGATTTTCTCCGAATTTTCGTTGCCCTCCTTCACGGCGATCACGTTTACATACGTCGCAGCCGCATCGGATTCTGCGCTCTCATATAAAAGCGCGTCATCCGCCACGGTATAGCCCGCTTCCATCGCGTAATTCCCGTTCATGACGCCGAAGGACACATCCACAAGCATTCTGGGGATCTGGGCCGCCTCCAGCTCCACGATCTCGATGTTATAAGGATTGTCTGTGATGTCCAGCTTTGTCGCGGTAAGTCCTACGCCCTCTTTCAGGGTCAGATAGCCGTTATCCTGCAAAAGCAGCAGGGCACGCGCCTCGTTTGTGGTATCGTTGGGCACGGCAACGGTCGCCCCTTGCATTTTGGCAAGGTCATTTTCCTTTCCGGGATAAAGTCCGAAGGGCTCATAGTGGATTCCGCCGGCATTTACCAGATGGGTTCCGTGCTCCGCGTTAAACTCCTCCAGATAGGGAATGTGCTGGAAATAATTGGCGTCAAATTCACCGGCCTCCACCACATTGTTGGGCTGTATGTAGTCCGAAAACACCTTGATTTCCAGCGTATAGCCCTGAGCCTCCAGAATCGGCTTTGCCTGCTCTAAAACCTCCGCGTGAGGCACCGCCGTGGCGGCCACCGTAATCGTCCTGTCGTCGGCTCCCTTGTCATCGGCTCCCTTGCCGCCGCAGCCTGTCAGGACTCCTGCCGTCAGCACTGCGATGCTCAAAAGAGCAATCCCTTTTTTCTTCATAATCTTTCCTCCTCATCCGACGCTTTCCGCGCCGTCTTTTTATCTATACCAAACGGCGTCCGCCGTCAGTACCGTAAATCAGCGGCTTCTCTTATCCAGCTTTCTGGCAAGCTTTGTGCCTGCGAACTGCATCAGCTGTACCAGAACCACCAGCAGGATTACCGTTATCCACATAATACGGATGTGGTAGCGGACATAGCCGTACTGGATGGCGATATCTCCCAGTCCGCCGCCGCCCACGGCTCCCGCCATGGCGGAATATCCCAGAATTGTTCCCAACACAATCGTTCCGTTTACGATCAGCGAGGCTCTCGCCTCCCCCAGCATGACCTTAACCACCACAGTCCAAAGGCTGGCCCCCATGCTCTGGGCCGCCTCGATAACGCCCTTATCCACCTCCAGAAGCGAGGACTCCACCATCCGGGCGATAAACGGCGCCGCCGCCAGCACCAGGGGAACAATGGTCGCCGTAGGGCCATAGGCCTTTCCCACCACCGCCCGGGTAAAAGGAATTACCGCGATCACCAGGATCAAAAAAGGAATACTTCTCACAATATTGGCAATCACATCCAACGTCTTATAAACGATCCGGTTGGGCTTAAGCCCGTCCTTCGCGGTAAGCACCAAGGCGATCCCCATAGGCAGTCCCAGCAGATAAGCCACAACGGTGGAAATCAGCGTCATATACAGGGTCACAAGAGTCCCCTCCGCCAGCAGATGAATCATTCCGCTGTCCAGCACATCGTCAAACATAAGCCTCCACCTCCTCCACCGTCAGCTTTCTTTCCTTCAGATAATGAATCATTTTGGAGGCCGCCGCGCCGTCCTCCGGGAGCTGCAGGATCATCTGGCCGTGGGCGATGCCGCCGATATCCTTTGTATCCGCCAGCAGAATATTGACCGGCGCTTTACATTCCAGCACCATGTTGGCAATCACCGGTTCAAAAGAAGAATTTTCCGTGAACACAATACGGATACAGCGCTTGCTCTGCATCTCCTTCGCCCGGGTATCCGCCATAAACACCAGCTTCCTGGCCGCCGCCGTCTTCGGGGAGGTAAAGACCTCCTCCACCGTGCCGTACTCCGCCAGCTCTCCGCTGTCTATGATGGCCACATGGGAGCAGATCTCCTGTACCACCGCCATCTCATGGGTGATAATCACGATTGTGATGCCGAAATCCCGATTGATCTGCTGCAACAGCTGCAGGATGGATTTTGTCGTCGTAGGGTCCAGCGCGCTGGTGGCCTCGTCGCACAGCAGAATCTTGGGATTGTTTGCCAGAGCCCGCGCGATTGCCACACGCTGCTTCTGGCCGCCCGACAGCTGGGCGGGATAACTTCCCGCCTTCTCCGCGATCCCCACGATCTCCAAAAGCTCCAGCGCCCGCTTTTTTGCATCCGCCTTTTTCACCCCGGCGATCTCCATGGGAAAGCGGACGTTATCCAGCACGCTCTTTTGCATCAGCAGATTGAAATGCTGAAAGATCATGGCGATCTCCATCCTGGTGCGCCGAAGCTCCCGCTCGGTCATGGCCGAAAGATCCCTGCCCTCGATCAGCACGGTGCCCGAGGTGGGCCGTTCCAGGAAATTCAGGCATCTCACCAGCGTGGACTTTCCCGCGCCGCTCATACCGATGATACCGTAGATATCTCCTTTTTCGATGTCGAGGCTGATCCCCTTCAGCGCCTCCACCTGATTGTCTTTTCCCAAAAATGTCTTGGTTACCTTTTGTATCTGAATTATGGGTTCCATGGGTTCCTACCAACCTGATATGAATTATTTTCTGTAAGGCAGTGTAACACAAATTCAGTCTTCTGTAAATATTTTTCCCATAGGTGCCGTCTCTTCCCTGCTCTATTTCCTACTGTTTTGCTGGGTTTATCACAAACAGCATCATACACTATCTCCCCTGTCCTGTCAAGACCTGATTTTGATGAACAGGCTTTTCGGCAGTTGACAGTCTCTTCTGCCCAAAGTATACTAAAACCGTATTCTTCCCGTCAGGGAAGGTCTTTCTAAGATTACATATGCCGCCCGGCGCGGCAGAAACGGAGATTGATGACAATGACTGAACGGGAAATATACGAAGTGCCCTGCATCTTTAGAAACGGAAAGCTTTCCGGCGCTGCTCTGGAGGTCGAAGTACACGGCTCCAAAAGCATCACGAACCGCGCCCTGCTTCTGGCGACCCTGGCGGAGGGAACCTCCACCCTGCGGGACGTTCTTTTCTCGGACGACTCCAGACATTTTCTGGACTGTATCCGGGAGCTTGGCTTTGAAACCGAGGTAAACGAGACCGAAAAAAGGATTACCGTAAAAGGCCTGGGCGGGAAAGTCCCCCGGGCCGAAGCAGATTTGTATGTGGGAAGCGCGGGAACCGCCGCCAGATTTCTGTCCGCCTATCTGGGACTGTCCTCCGGAGTCTACCGAATGGATTCCTCCGAGCAGATGCGAAAGAGGCCCATGGCTCCGCTGCTGCATTCCCTGCAGGAGCTGGGCTGCGAAATTTCCTATCGGGGAGAAGAGGAACATTTTCCCTTTGTCTTGAGAGGCCACGGCTTTCAAAGGGACAGGATTACCGTCAATATTGACGAAAGCAGCCAGTTTCTCAGCGCCCTGCTCATCGCCTCCTGCCTGTCGAAGGATACCTTCTTTGCGCTTCTGGAGGGTTCCCACGGCATGGCTTATATAGATATGACGGTAAAGATGATGCAGGACTTTGGCGTACAGGCTGAAGCACTGTATTATTGCTCCGGGAACGCCGAAAATCACGACTGCAGCGGCTGCATCAACAGCACGCAGCCCTACGGCTACCGCATTGCCGCCGGACAGCGCTATCGCGCGCTGGATTATTCCGTAGAGCCCGACATGTCCGCCGCCTGTTATTTTTACGCCATGAGCCCCCTGTTAGGCATCTCCGTGGCTGTGCGCAATATCCGCCGGACTGCCCGGCCTCTCCAGGGAGATACCGCCTTTTTACAGGTACTGGAGCAGATGGGCTGTACCGTCTCCGACACGGACTACGGCGTTTTGGTACAGCCCCCCGCAAAGGGAGTATACTGCGGCGTAGACGTAGATATGTCCGCCTTTTCCGATCAGGCCATCACCCTGGCCGCCATCGCGCCCTTTGCAGACAGTCCTACCACAATCCGCGGTATCGGCCATATCCGCCGTCAGGAAAGCGACCGCATCACGGCCATCGTGACCGAACTGGGGAAGATGGGAATCCGATGCGAGGAGACGGAGACAAGTATTACTGTCTATCCCGGCGCACCCCGTCCTTCCGCGGTGGAGACCTACGACGACCACCGCATGGCTATGGGCTTCTCCCTGATCGGACTGCGCAGCCCCGGAATCGTAATCCAAAACCCCGGCTGCTGCCGCAAAACCTTTGAGGACTATTTTACCGTGCTGGACGGTGTCGTCGCGCAGCTCTCTTAGTCTGCCCTCTTTGGATATTTCCGAAGGAGGAGACGGATTATCGAAAACCGACCGCAAAACACAAAAATCTGCAGTGACTGCCTCCCGGTTCAAACAGGGAATAAGCCTTCACTGCAGATTTTACATTATAAATCGGTCTCACCGCCGGCAGTCTAAAGCTCCGGAACCGAGATTTCCATCTCGCATCCGGCGTACGCCCCGTCGCCGTTCCCACTTCCCTCTGTACACACCGCCGAAACGGTCAGCTTACCGCCGGACAAACCGGAAAAGGTCTCTTCATCCATAATCAGCGACGCTTCGATGCAATTCAAGCCCGCAATCTCGGAAGCCGAAACCGCCAGATTGCCGAAATAATCATTTCCGGAAGAATCGGTCAGCTTTACCCACTCCGTATCCCCAAGCAGGTCTCCGTGACAAAACGGAATACAGTACGCCATACGGAAACGCAGCTGAACACTGTCGGAGCGTCTGATCAGATATACTTTGGAAAGGTATAAACCGTCCCGATCCAGAATATCGCAGTCAGCCTTCAGGGTTTCAAGATTCTCTCCCCAGTCAGGATAATGCGCGCCGTCGGTCTGCCCTGCCAGACCGGTATCCAGTCCTCCCCGGCTGAAACTGACATAGGCGTATGCGGCATAAACGGCAAAGCACACCGCCACAGCCGACAATGCGCATGCAAGATACTTCAGGCCCTTCATAGCATTCTCCTCTCTGAAAACAGCTGTATCTCAAGCTGTATCTCAAACCGACACCGAAAATCACTCCACAATACAAGTATAGCATACCCCCCAATTGCAAGCATAAATTTCGTTTCCGTTTGGTATGAAAGGACAAAAACAGCCGCCAACTACTCGCAATAGTTGACGGCTGTCACTTTGTAACACGCTGATATTATCTCTTGCTGAACTGAGGCGCACGTCTCGCAGCCTTCAGACCGTACTTCTTTCTCTCCTTCATACGGGGATCTCTGGTCAGAAATCCTGCTTTCTTCAGCGCCGGTCTGTAGTCGGCGTCTACCTGCAGAAGCGCTCTTGCGATACCGTGTCTGACAGCTCCCGCCTGACCGGTATAGCCGCCGCCCTTTACGTTGACGATCACGTCGAACTTATCCGCCGTCTCGGTAAGCACCAGAGGCTGACGAACGATAACCTTCAGGGTCTCCATCCCAAAATACTCATCCATGTTTCTCTTATTGATTGTAACGTTGCCTTTTCCGGGCACCAGATATACTCTTGCAATGGATTTCTTTCTTCTTCCCGTACCGTAGTACTTTTCCGTCTTAGCCATGATTTATTCTCCTCCTATCCTTTAGAATGTCAGTACCTCGGGCTTCTGAGCCGCATGCTTGTGGTCAGGTCCCGCATAAACATAAAGTTTGGTGTACATCTGTCTTCCTAAAGGTCCCTTGGGAAGCATTCCCTTCACTGCAAGTTCGATTACTTCCTCAGGCTTTTTGTTCAGTTTCTCTCTCAGAGTGGTTTCCTTCATACCGCCCACATATTCGGAATGACGGTGATATATCTTCTGATCCAGCTTCTTTCCGGTCACGCTGACTTTCTCGGCGTTGATAACGATTACATAATCGCCGGTATCCATGTGAGGCGTGAAAATGGGCTTGTTCTTCCCTCTCAAAACCTTGGCAACCTCAGAAGCAAGGCGTCCAAGAGTCATATCCGTAGCGTCTACCACATACCACTTTCTGTCGATGGTAGCAGGACTTGCCATAAATGTTTTCATGATATTCCCTCCATATTGCTTTCGACTTTTGTACCGGATCAGTTTCAGCAGCTCCGGATTTTTGTCCTGTCTCCGACCGCGGCCGCAGATGTCCGGCTACAGCTTCAGGTCTTCTCAGGACGGAACGTTTTCTATCTGTCAGCGCCTTGCCGGGGCTTTGGCTGCGGCGCATAGAAACACTGTCACACAGTTAAATATTATATTATACCGCCCCGCCGCTGTCAAGCTGATTTTCAAAAAAAGGGCCGAAAAAAGGGCCGAAAATACGGGAAGGAGTCATTCGACAACCCCTTCCCGTCATGAACAGTTGCACACTTTTCAGTCCAAAAATTCCACCTCGCCGCTGTCGATATGATATACGGCGCCGCATACCGTAAGTTCACCTTTTTCTATCATTTCCTTCAGGCTCTCCCTGATAACGGATACGCTTCTCTGTACGTTCAGGCGGCAGGCCTCCGTTGCGTTCTTTTCCCCGCCGATCGCTTTTTTGATTTCATCGGTGATGGACTGCACAAATCCGCCGGGATCGCTGCCAAGTGCCGCGCCCACCGCGCCGCAGTTTGTGTGCCCCAGCACTACCGCTAATTTTGTGCCAAGATGTTCCGCCGCGTATTCCACGCTTCCGATCTGATGGTTATCCATCACGTTGCCGGCCACGCGGATAGCAAAAATCTCGCCGATTCCTGCGGAAAAGATACTTTCGGGGATCACTCTGGAATCCGAACAGGTTACAACAATTGCGTAGGGGCTTTGACCGTTTTCACAGGTGTGCTGCCTGATCTGGGGAGAAATGTCCCCCGGATTGGATGTTGCCGTCAGATAGCGCCGGTTTCCCGCCTTCAGCTTTTCAAGCGCTTCCTCCGCAGATAAGTTTTGATGCTGCATAAATAATCCCTCCGTTTCCCGCCCCGCACCTGTGTATGGCACTTTGCCGTCCCTGCAGGGGCATTTTTAAGCCGTCGGCTGCCGCGTGTTTCTAAGGGGTATTCACAAGGTTGAACTTAGACACCGGCAATACTGTTTCCTAAAACAGCATTCCTCCCGGAACCGGCGGCTGATTAAATTTTACACGAAATTCGCCGTTATGACAATGGGAAAATCGATGTCAATTACACTTTTTGCTCCTGTCGCTTTCCGAGAGCTTACGTTAAGACAGAAACTCGTATCTCACCAGCGTCAGGCCGCAGGCTGGGGCTGTCGGTCCCGCTGCGGAGCGGTCCCGCGCTTTCAGCAGCTGCTCCATGGAATCCGGCTCCCGCTTTCCCTTCCCCACCTCCAGCAGCGTACCGACAAGAATCCTCACCATATTGTAGAGAAAACCGTTCCCGCACACCCGGATCACCAGATCAGGGCCCTGCTCCTCCAGCATCACTCCGTAAAGCGTGCGCACCGTGCTTTCCGCCTGGCTTCCGGTCTGGCAAAAGCTCCGAAAGTCATGCTCTCCTTCCAGATATTCCGCCGCCCGCCGCATTTTTTCCACGTCAAGGGACTGATAGACAAAGCAGGAATAGAGCCGTTTTACCGGCATGGGAAACTCCCCTCTGTAAATCCGGTACTCGTAGGTTTTCCGGCTGGCGCGGCGTCTGGGGTGCCAGTCTTTTGGAACCTCCTCGGATTTCTGAATGCGGATATCCTCCGGCAGCCTGCGGTTCAGCGCATAAGAGATCCGGTCTGCGGGCATGCGGTTCTCCGTGTCAAACACAGCCACATTCCCCAGCGCATGTACCCCCGCGTCCGTCCGGCTGGCGCCGATGACCCGGATTTCTTCTCCCAAAAGCTCCGACAGGCACTCATTCAGCACAGACTCGACGGTGACGCCGTTATTCTGAAGCTGCCAGCCGTGGTAATTGGTGCCGTCATATGCCACCGTCAGTCTCACGCGCTTCATAGCGAAAGTCTCCCCAGGCCGATGCTCACCGCCAGGTACGCCAAAACGCAAAGATACGCCAATCTGTCTCTCTTCCGGTAAATCAGCGGCTTCATCTTAGTCCTCCCGTCTCCTCCCCGGTAGCATCTGGATTCCATCGCCATGGCCAGATCGTTGGCCCTGCGGAAAGCCGAGATGAACAGCGGCACAAGCAGCGGCACAAGCGCCTTCGCCCGTCGGATCAGATTTCCGCTTTCAAAATCCGCTCCCCTGGCAATCTGAGCCTTCATGATTTTATCCGTCTCCTCCAGCAAAATCGGAATGAAGCGCAGGGCGATAGACATAATCATAGCAACCTCATGGACGGGCACCCGAAAGAGCTTCAGGGGCCGCAGTCCCTTTTCCAGGCCGTCGGTGAGATTGTTGGGCGTGGTAGTCAGCGTCATAATAGAGGAACCGATGATCAAAAGACTCAGCCGGACAGCCATGGTTCCCGCCGTTATGGCTCCTTCTTTTGTCACCGTCAGTTTCCAGAAGGAAATCAACGTCTCTCCCGGCGTGAGGAAAAGATTGAACGCTACCGTGATCAGCAGCAGAAAAGCGATGGCTCTCATGCCCCTGACCATGTATTTAAAGGGCACATGCGAGAGCCTGATCACAGCGGCAAGAAAGGCCGCCGCCGCCAGATATCCCGCGAAATTTTTAAAAAAGAACAGGGACAGGATAAAAAGCAGGGTTCCCGCCAGCTTTACTCTGGGATCCAGCCTGTGTATCACGGATTCCGTCTGATAATATTGTCCTAATGTAATATCTCTAAGCATATCGCTCCCCCAAAGCTCCGCCCTGCGGAGCCGCGTTTTTCTCCTTCATTACCGCAGCTTCTTCCCCATAGAGTCATTTGGCGCTTTCATGCCGCTTCTTTCCGCCGTTTCTCTGGCCGAACGGCACAATTTTTCCCGCGCCGTTACTTCCCGCCGTATCCTCCCGGCAGGGCCGACAGGATACTTTCCGCCGCCTCGCTGACGGTAGTCGCGTCAACATCCACCTGCAGGCCTCTCTCCTTCAGCTCGTGGAGGATATAGGTTACCTGCGGAGCCGCAAGTCCTACGCTCTCCAGCTCCCGATAGTTCCGAAACACCTCCCTCGGCACGCCGTCGAACATAATCTTTCCCCTGTTCATGACGATGATCCGGTCCACATACTCCGCCACGTCCTCCATGCTGTGGGATACCAGCAGGATTGTCATCCCCGTCTCGGTCTGAAGCTTTTTGATCTGTCCCAGAATTTCATCCCGCCCCTTCGGATCCAGACCCGCGGTAGGCTCATCCAGAATCAACACCTCCGGCTTCATGGCCAAAACCCCGGCGATGGCCGCCCGTCTCTTCTGGCCGCCGGAAAGCTCGAAGGGCGACTGATAGAAAAGCTCGTCCGGCATCCCTACCTTTCGCAGCGCATCGTAGGCTCTCAGCTCCGTTTCCTTTTTATCCAGGCCAAGATTCTTCGGGCCAAAGCAGACGTCCGTAAACACATCGATTTCGAACAATTGGTGCTCAGGATACTGAAACACCAATCCCACCTTGCTTCGCAGCTTTTTCATATCGTAATCTTTGTCATAGATATTCTCTCCGTTAAAATAGATGTCGCCGGAGGACGCTTTCAGAAGTCCGTTCAAATGCTGCACTAATGTGGATTTCCCGGAGCCGGTATGTCCGATCATACCGATGAACTGTCCGTCCGGGATCTGCAGGCTTACATCGTCAAGCGCCTTCACGGCAAGCGGCGTACCCTCGCCGTACAGATAACTCACATGATCCAATATAATTGACATATCCGTTCCTCTCTCCCACCGGGCTGCGGGACTGCACCACGGCAACCGGTTTGTGTCTTCCGTCCCAGCTTCTCCTCGCCGGGCTGCGGGACTGCGCACTCCCCTGCCAGAAGCTTTTCGGCGGTTCGACATCCTTAAATTTCCTTTCCTTTACTGCGTCCGCGCCACTTTTTCCGGACATAGGCAGTCTGCCAGTTCCCGGGCGGTGAGAATGCCGTCCGGAAGATTTACGCCTCTTTTTTTCAGCTCGTGCGCCAGCAGCGTCACCTGCGGCACATTCAACCGCAGCTTTTTCAGCTCCTCCACCTGGGAAAAGATTTCCCGGGGCGTCCCCTCCATGGCAATCCTTCCGGCGTCCATCACAAAGGCTCTGTCGGCATGGATGATCTCCTCCATGTAGTGAGTGATGAGGATCACCGTCACCTTCTCCACATCGTTCAACGCGCGCACCGCCCGGATCACCTCTCTGCGGCCGTTGGGATCCAGCATGGCTGTCGGCTCATCCAGCACAATACATTTGGGATGCATCGCCAGGACTCCCGCGATGGAAACCCTCTGCTTCTGGCCGCCGGAAAGCTTGTTTGGGGAATGCTTGCGGTACTCGTACATTCCCACCGCCTTCAGGCTCTCCTCCACGCGCTCCCAGATCTCTTTTGTCGGAACCCCCATGTTTTCGGGGCCGAATCCCACATCCTCCTCGACCACCTGGCCGATGATCTGGTTATCCGGATTCTGAAACACCATTCCGGCCGTCTGGCGGATATCCCAGACATGGACCTCATCGGAGGTATCCATCCCGTCCACCCAGACCGTCCCCTCCGTAGGGTTTAATATGGCGTTGATATGTTTGGCAAGCGTAGATTTCCCCGAGCCGTTATGTCCCAGAATCGCGATAAATTCTCCCTGCCGGATATCAAGGCTCACCCGGTCCACGGCAGTCGTGATTCCCTCCACGTTTCCGTCCTCGTCCCGCCGGATGTATTCAAATGTGACGTCTTCCGTTTTAACGATTCCCATACCATACCTCTGCACGCGTTTCGGCGCGCATATCCGTCCTTTGTCTGACATTTTCCGGGCGCTTCTCCGCGCCCCGGAAACTTCCCGCCGTAAGCGCGGTTTTTCTTCCCGCGTTTCCCCTATTATATTAAATCGGGGCGTGAATTACAACCGTTTCCCGCCTTGAATCCTCATTTACAAAAAACTTTTCCCGTGTTATTCTGAGAATATCACCTGACGGTTCCGGTCATACTGCTCCCGCGGGATCTGATTAACATAAGGGCAGTTCACGAAGCGTGCTGCCTATTGTTTCCGCAATTTTGCGGGAATCCGCATCCGCAGACCGGTTTTTGCGCGTCCGCCGCGCAGGAGGTATCCCTTGAACAGATCAAAGTTAATCCAGATGTTCCTTTTACTGACAGTCATCGCCGTCGCTGCAGGCGGCTTTCTGCGGATCGCCCAGTCAAACTCCATGACCCTGACGGAATATGAGCGGCTGAATATGGCCTCCGGCGAGTCAGACAGTTCCTCCCGGGACGGTTCGCCGGAGACTTCCGGACAGACGGAGGATGAAAATCCGAACGGCAATCTGACTCCCGCAGGAGGCTCTCCGGAAGACCCGACAGCCTCCGGGCAGGCGGAAAAGGAAAATCCGAACGGCAGCCTGACTCCGGCAGAAGGCTCTCCGAACGACAGCCTCTCTCCCCTCATCGGCGCTTCCCTGAATGGAGGCTCCCAGGCCGACAGTCGGATTACTTATGAGGAAGGCTTCTATTTTGAACCGATCTCCGACAGTCTGCGCCGCTATATTACAGGAATCTCCTATCCTTCGCCGGACAGTGCGGAGCCGGAGATCACCGTGGACGAGCTTCGGTATGTTCACATTCTTCACTACAGCTTTGACGGCGATTCCACGGAAGGCGAACTCATCTGCAACGAATACATTGCGCAGGATCTGGTGGAAATCTTTTATGAGCTGTACCGCAACGAGTACCGGCTGGAGCGGGTGCTTTTGATCGACGAATACGACGGCGACGATACGGCATCCATGGCCGACAACAATACATCCTGTTTTAATTACCGGGTGATAGAAGGCAAAACCAGCCTCTCAAAGCACGCTTACGGTCTCGCCGTAGATATCAATCCGCTCTATAATCCTTACATCACCTACGGAAAAGACGGCGACGAGAATATTTCTCCCGCGGCCGCCGCCCCCTATGCGGACCGCACGGCAGGCTTCCCCTACAAAATTGACGAAAGCGATCTCTGCTACAGGCTGTTTACGGAGCACGGCTTCACCTGGGGAGGGAACTGGAACAATTCCAAGGATTACCAGCACTTCCAGAAAGCAAAGCCCTGAACGCAAAGAGAAGAGGCACACCGGCGCCTCTTCTCCCTCATGTAGTTGCTTATACCAGTTCAAGTACCACTTCCATCGCCGCATCGCCCTTACGCTGGCCGATCTTGACGATTCTGGTGTAGCCGCCCTTGCGGTCTGCATACTTTACGCCGTACTCGTCAAAAAGCTTTGCAACCAGATCTACTTCCTTTGTGTTACGCTTTCTTCCCGCAGCCTCCTTCGGAACAGATACGACGGGATAAAGCACCTTCATCATCTGGCGTCTCGCATGGGAACGGGTAGGAAGATCCTTCTTGATCTCCTTCTCCACGGTCTCATATTTGGTAACTCTCCTGCCGTCCACAACTTCCTTTACGCGCTTTCCGTCCTTATCCTTCACGGGAACCTTTGCGGAAACCTTTACCGTCTCGAAGTTGTCCTTCTCCTTTATCGCCAGAGCGATCAGGCCGTCCACAATCTTTCTTACCTCTTTGGCCTTTGCCTCGGTGGTAATAATGCGGCCGTTATGGATCAGCGCCGTCACCTGATTTCTCAGCAGCGCTTTTCTCTGAGAAGATGTTCTCCCAAGTTTTCTGTACTTTGCCATGATTCTATTTTCCTTTCTCTGTTCATGGTACATCCGGCCACGCTCTTCGGGCTTACTTACCGGATGCCTGGTTTACACCATTAGAGATAAACCGCAGGCGAACGCATCGGCTTTACCGCCCACGGATATCTTACTGTTTCTGATCCCTTTACACTTCCCGTCATGCCGCCTCCGGCGACACAAAACAATTGGTGCAAGACACTTATTCCTCACTGGGGTTGAGCTGAAGTCCCAGCTCTTTGAGCTTCGCAAGCACTTCCTCCAAAGATTTGCGTCCCAGATTACGAACCTTCATCATGTCCTCGGAGGTCTTATTGCAGAGCTCCTCCACGGTATTGATCCCGGCTCTCTTCAGGCAGTTGTAGGAACGGACGGAAAGCTCCAGCTCGTCGATACTCATTTCGAGAACCTTTTCCTTCTCGTCGTCTTCCTTCTCTACCATAACCTCGGCGGTCTTCGCGTTCTCGGACAAATCGATGAACAGGCTCAGGTGCTCGCTTAAGACCTTCGCCGCAAGGCTGACCGCCTCGTCCGGCACCAGCGTACCGTTTGTGAACACGTCGAGTGTCAGCTTGTCGTAATCCGTAATCTGGCCCACACGCGTATTTTCAACGGTGACGTTCACCCTCTCCACCGGGGTATAGATGGAATCCACGGCAATCACACCGATCGGCAGATCCTCGTGCTTATTCTTATCGGCGCTCACATAACCGCGTCCTTTGGTAATCGTCAGCTCCATGTAAAGTTTGGTATTCTTACCGCTCAGGGTGGCAATTGTCAGATCCGGGTTCAGGATCTCAATATCCTGATCCACCTGGATATCGGAAGCATGCACAACGCCTTCGCCTTCAAACTCAATATAAGCTGTCTTTGCCTCATTGGTCTCACTGTTGTTCCTGATCGCGAGGCTCTTGATATTCATAATGATCTCCGTCACATCTTCCTTCACGCCGGGAATCGAGCTGAACTCGTGCAGAACGCCCTCGATTTTGATCTGGCTCACCGCTGCTCCGGGCAGGGAAGAAAGCATGATTCTTCTCAGAGAGTTGCCAAGGGTAATACCGTAGCCTCTTTCCAAAGGCTCAACGACGAATTTGCCGTACTTCTTGTCTTCTGAAATCTCATCAACCTCTATATTAGGTCTTTCAAAATCAAACACTGAGAATACCCTCCTTTTTGATTGTTTGTTAAAGACACAAGCGCTCTGAAGCCATAAATCCGCCGTAAAATCGGCTCGTCAATGACCTCAGAGGCAGGCAGGGCTTACTTGGAGTACAACTCGACAATAAGCATCTCATTTACAGGAACATCGATCATCTCTCTTGTAGGAAGGTTCTTGATCGTTCCCTTGAAATTGTCAATGTCAACATCCATCCACTCAGGTACAAGTCTTCCGCCGGTCACCTCGGCAATGTCCTTGTATCTCTGCATGGTCTTTGCGCTCTCTTTGATTTCGATCACATCGCCGGCCTTGATCAGATAGGAAGGAATACTTACCGACTTGCCGTTTACCAGAACATGCTTGTGGCCCACAACCTGTCTGGCCTCTCTTCTGGTTCTTGCAAATCCCATCCTGAACACTACGCTGTCAAGCCTTCTCTCCAGCATAACCATCAGGTTCTCACCAGTCATCCCCTTCATTCTGTCAGCCTTTTCATAGTAATTTCTGAAGGGCTTCTCCAGAACGCCGTAGATAAACTTTGCTTTCTGCTTCTCACGCAGCTGCAGGCCGTACTCACTGACCTTCTTGCCTGCTCTTGCGTTCTGTCTGTTAGACTTCTTGTCGTATCCCAGATAAGCGGGCTCCAAGCCCAGGGCACGACATCTCTTCAATACGGGTGTGCGATTTACTGCCATTTTAATTTTCTCCTTTAATCAGATGTTTACAATACCGCCTGCGCGATACCTTCTTCCAACATATTTACACACTTAGACACGGCGGCGCTTGGGCGGACGGCATCCGTTGTGGGGAACGGGGGTCACGTCGCGAATGCTGACAACCTCCAGACCGCATGCGGAAAGCGCTCTGATTGCAGCCTCGCGCCCTGAGCCGGGCCCCTTTACAAATACGTCCACCGTCTTAAGTCCGTGTACCAAAGCAGCCTTGGTAGCTGTCTCTGCCGCCATCTGCGCGGCATACGGAGTAGATTTCCTTGAACCTCTAAATCCCAGACCACCGGCACTCGCCCAGCTGAGAGCGTTTCCCTCGCTGTCAGTCAGCGTAACAATCGTGTTGTTAAAGGAAGACTGAATATGTGCCTGTCCGCGTTCAACGTTTTTCTTAACGCGCTTTTTTGTTACTTTTTTTGCAACCTGTTTCGCCATTTTTAAACTAACCTACTTTCTTCTCTTTGTTTCCAGTTACATTTCACGATTACTTTTTCTTGTTTGCAACGGTACGCTTCGGACCTTTACGGGTTCTCGCGTTGTTCTTGGTGTTCTGACCGCGGACGGGCAGTCCCTTACGGTGACGGATACCGCGATAGCAGCCGATCTCCTGAAGTCTCTTGATATTCAGAGCGACTTCACGTCTCAGCTCACCCTCCACCGTAACGCCGAGCTTCTCGATAGCTTCGCTGATCTTCTTCACTTCGTCGTCGGTCACATCTCTCACTCTGGTATCGGGATTCACGCCTGCCTCTGCCAGAATCTTGTTCGAGGTAGATCTTCCGATCCCATAGACATAAGTCAACCCAATCTCAATTCGTTTTTCTCTGGGTAAGTCAACACCTGCGATACGAGCCATTTACATTTCCTCCATTTCCCATGCGCCGGTTCCCGGCACATGCCATCCTTTACGGATTTTTTTGCGGCACACTGTCGGTCTGTTTATTTGTGTGCCCTCGTTACTAATTGACTGGGGCTTTCACCCAATCGGACGATAGTTATCCGACCTTTCCACAACACCGCTCCGTTTTCCGACAGAGCGCAGGATCCTGCAAGGCACGTTTCCGTAGCCCGAAAAATCTCTGCCATCGTGGTATCAAGAAGTAATCTCCGGTAAGCTCTACCCAGGCTTTATGATAATCGGCGCATATACGCCGGTTCAGCCGCACATAAAAACCTGACAAGAACCCACTGAACCTGCCGCGGTTTCAAAACCGTCAGCAGGCGGTGATTATCCCTGCCTCTGTTTGTGTTTCGGATTCTCGCAGATAACTCTGATACGTCCTTTTCTCTTGATGATCTTGCACTTTTCGCAGATCGGTTTTACTGATGATCTAACCTTCACGTTAAACCCTCCTTTCAAAAAAGACCGTTTTATATTTTAACACAGGCCTCTTTAAATTGCAATATCTTTCTGCACACTTTCTTTAAAATATTACTTATCTCTCCAGATAATGCGCCCCTTGCTCAGATCATAGGGCGACAGCTCCAGCGTCACCTTATCGCCCGGCAGAATCCTGATGAAATTCTGACGCAGTTTGCCGCTGATATGAGCCAGCACGCGGTGACCGTTCTCCAGCTCTACCTGAAACATGGTATTGGGCAGCTTTTCCACTACTGTCCCTTCGATTTCGATTACATCACTTTTTGACATACCTTTCCTCCACTACTTTTTGATAGATTGATTCTCTGAAAACTGTCTTATGGCAAACTTTATTTCCTCCGGCCGAACCGTCTCCCCGGCCATGAGCTTTTCCCGGATCCCGACGTCCGACGCGTTTATGGGCTGAATATGCTTTCTGTTTTTCTTCTTGGGCCGGTCCGGGTTCTTTCGCCTGCCGTCCGACAGCCAGACATATTCCCCTTCCTCCACCACGACAATGTAAAGCGTTCCCCTGTCATGCCCTGCCTTTGAAGTCACAAACTGTCCCGTCATCTTTCTTCCTCATCCCCGCGCGCTCTTTTTACACAACAAATCCGCGGCGCCGCTGGTGCAAACTCACTTTCTCAATAGAGCGTCAAAATCTCAGGTTCCCCGTCCTCCGTGATCAGGATGGTGTTTTCGTAATGCGCCGACAGCGAACCGTCCTCCGTCACCACCGTCCAGTCGTCGTCCAGCCATTCCACATCCGCCCGCCCCATGTTGATCATGGGCTCTATCGCAAGCGTCATTCCCGGGCGGAGCTTCGGCCCTCTCTTAAACTGCGCAAAATTCGGGATCTGGGGATCCTCATGAAGCCTGGTTCCCACTCCGTGCCCTACCAGATCGCGAACAATGCCGTAGCCGTAAGGCTTTACATAAGCGGCGATCGCATTGGAAATATCATACAGATGATTTCCTGCTTTTGCCATTTTTATTCCTTCAAAGAAGCTCTGACGCGTCACGTCGATCAGCTGTCTTGCCTCCGCGCTGATCTCCCCCACCGCATGCGTCCGCGCAGCGTCCGAATGATACCCTTTGTAAATCAGTCCGGCGTCCAGGCTGACGATATCCCCTTCCTGCAGAATACGGTGTTTGGTGGGGATCCCGTGTACCACCTCATCGTTCACCGATACGCAGATACTGGCGGGATAGCCGTTATAGTGCAGGAAATTCGGGATGCCTCCCAGCTTGCGGATCAGCTGATCTCCCATGATGTCGATCTCTTTGGTAGAGATCCCCGGCTTAATAAACTCTTCCAGCTCTTTATGTACGATACTCAGCAGTCTGCAGGATTCCCGGATCAATTCAATCTGCTGTCGGTCCTTTATGATAATGCCCATACCGCCGTCACCCCAGAATCTCCGCGATCGCCGCGAACACATCCGCCATCTCCATCGTGCCGTCCACGACCTTCATGATTCCTTTCTCCGTATAGAATCTGATCAGCGGCTGCGTCTGATCGTGGTACACCTTCAGACGGTTCTGCACCGTTTCCGGCCTGTCGTCGTCGCGCAGCACCAGTTCGCTGCCGCAGTCGTCGCAGATACCCTCCTGTTTCGGCGGGATATGCTCGATATGATAGGTAGCCCCGCACTTTAAGCAGGCCCGTCTCCCGGACATTCTTTTTACAATATTTTCGTCGGGGACATCCACATTGATGGCATAGTCGATTTTTTCTCCCAGCCTGTTCAGCTCCTGATCCAGCACTTCCGCCTGGGGAATGGTTCTGGGAAAGCCGTCAAGCACATATCCGTCCGCGCAGTCTGCCTGCGCCACGCGGTCCAGCAGTATCCTCACGGTCAGTTCATCGGGCACCAGAAGCCCCTGGTCCATATACTTCTTGGCCTCCATCCCCAGCTCCGTGCCGTTCTTGATATTTGCACGGAAAATATCCCCGGTAGAAATATGAGGGATCCGGTATCTTTCTGCAATCATTTTCGCCTGGGTGCCTTTTCCTGCGCCGGGCGCTCCTAACATGATAATTTTCATCTTATACCCCCTGCCCGCTTCAGCGGGCGTTAATTCAATATTTGCCTGAATTTCAACACCACTATTTTAACCAGTTTACATCGAGTTTGCAATATAAAAAATCCAAAAATCGCGCAGGGATCCCTGCGCGATTTTCATACGGAAGTCTTTCTCCGCCGCTTCTCTATTTCTCCAGGAAGCCCTTGTAATTGCGGACGAGCATCTGAGATTCCACCTGCTTTAAGGTCTCAAGCACTACGCTGACAATAATGATCAGACTGGTTCCGCCGAAAGACACGCTCGCGCCGAACACACCGTTAAAGACATACGGCAGAACCGCTATAACCGTCAAGCCGATCGCACCGATGAACACAATATAATTCAAAACCTTATTCAGATAGTCACTGGTAGGCTTTCCCGGCCTGATACCGGGGATAAACCCGCCCTGACGTTTCATGTTGTCGGCGATCATCAGCGGATTAAAGGTGACGGAAGTGTAGAAATATGCGAAGAAGATAATCAGCGCAATATATACCAACAATCCGACCGTATACTTGATCTGGCTGATATTACACCAGTACCCGGAATTCATATACTTTAAAATCTCGCTCCACACGCCGGTGCCGTTATATCCCGCAAAAGAGGAAATAATAATCGGGGTCTGCAGCAGCGACTGTGCAAAAATCACAGGGATCACGCCGGCGGTATTGACCTTCAGCGGTATATTGGAGGTCTGCCCTCCCACCATCTTTCTGCCCTGCACCTTGTTTGCATACTGCACGGGAATCCTGCGCACGCCGTCGTTTAAAATGATAACCATTACGACCATGGCGACGATAATCGCCAGAATAATCACAGCCGCAAGGATCGCGGTAGCGGGCGGCTTCCCTTTCACAAACTGATCATACAGAGCGGACAGATCCTGCGGCAGTCTGGATATGATATTAATCACCAGCACGATGGAAATACCGTTTCCGATACCCTTTTCCGTGATCCTCTCGCCGACCCACATCAAGAACGCACTGCCCGCCGTCAAAGTAGCCACCGCGCTGATCACGCTCAGGGCATTATAATGGGTCAGATAACCCGCCCTTCCGAAGCTGACGGCCATGGCCGTAGCCTGGATCAGAGCCAGAGCAACCGTCACATACCTGGTGATCGATACGATCTTCTTCCTGCCGTCCTCGCCCTCGCGCTGCATCTCCTCCAGTTTGGGGATTGCAATCGTCAAAAGCTGCATGATGATGGAGGAAGTGATATAAGGGCTGATATTCAGAGCCAGAATCGACATGTTCATGAAAGAACCGCCTGTGATCGCGTCAAAAAAGTTGAACGCGTCGCTGGCATTCGTCTCAAACCAGCTCCTGAAAACCGCTCCGTCTATCCCCGGCACAGGCAGCTGTGATCCCACGCGGATCACAACCAGCATGGCAAAGGTAAATAAAATCTTTTTTCTGAGCTCCGGAATTTTGAATGCATTTTTCAGGGTTGTAATCATTACATCACCTCTGCTGTTCCACCAAGTGCCTCAATTTTTTCTTTTGCGGATGCGCTGAATGCATCTACTTTTACATTGAGCTTTTTGGTAAGTTCTCCATTTCCGAGTATCTTGACACCGTCTCTGGGATTCTTAACAACACCAGCTTCAACCAATGCATCTACATCTACCGTTGCGCCGTCTTCAAAACGCTCGAGAGCGCTGAGACTGATCGCTACAATTTCCTTTGTGTTCCTGTTGGTAAAGCCTCTCTTAGGGAGACGTCTGTACAGCGGCATCTGTCCGCCCTCAAAACCGATCCTGGGCGCGCCGGAACGAGCCTTCTGACCCTTATGTCCTTTACCTGCAGTCTTGCCGTTTCCGGAACCGTGTCCGCGGCCTCTTCTAAAATTATCATTATGCTTGGAACCTTCTGCGGGTCTCAAATTGGATAATTCCATTTTTAACACCTCCTTTGCCTTACGCTTCTTCTACTTTCAATAAATAGCCAACCTGACGAATCTGTCCCTTTGTCGCATCGTTATCAGGAAGTATTACGGAACTGCCAATCTTGCGAAGTCCCATAGATTCAACGATTGCCCTGTTCTTCGGAACGGCGCCGATCGTGGACTTTACCAAAGTAATCTTTAATTTCTTGTCTGCCATTGTTGTTCTCCTCTCTTTCCCCGGCATCCGCATTTCAAACGGATTCTCCGCATGAAATTTATGCCAGTATCTCCTCGACGGATTTGCCGCGGCTCCTGGCTACCTCTTCGGGAGCCTTCAACTGGCTTAACCCGGTGATCGTTGCAAGAACAACATTCTGCTTATTGTTGGAGCCCAGAGACTTGGTACGGATATTCTTGATTCCCGCAAGCTCGCAAACCACACGCGCAGGACCGCCTGCAATAATACCGGTTCCTTCCGGAGCCTTCTTCAGCAGAACATTGGCGGATCCGTACTTGCCGACAAAGTCATGGGTGATGGAACTGTTTTCATCCAATGCAACCGTAACGATATGCTTCATTGCGTCTTCTTTTCCCTTGCGGATCGCCTCGGGAATTTCTACAGCCTTGCCCAGACCCGCTCCGACATGGCCGTTGCCGTCGCCCACCACCACAAGAGCGGTGAACCGCATATTACGTCCGCCCTTTACGGTCTTGGTTACACGTTTGATGGTAACAACCTTGTCGTTCAATTCTAACTGGCTTGCATCTATGATTGTGTGTTTCATGGTGTATTCCTCTTCCTTTCCTAGAATTCCA
>JAMPFT010000015.1 GCA_023664305.1 bacterium
CATTACCCTACCTCCTTATCGCCCAGTCTAAGCCCGACTACCTCTTTGGTTCCCAGACAAAGCGCGTCAACAGGCAGATCGCCGAGATATACGGTCGGGACTGATTTTTCCAGAAAAGTTACCGTTACAGACGGCGCTGTCGAGTTGCTGTTGTTCTGGCTTGTGCTTCCATTTTCGACAATGGGATTGATATATCCTGACCCGCCACCACCGGGAGAACGCCCGTTGTAATTTCCGCCAGCGCCTCCCCCATACCAGCCGCCTCCGCCGCCTCCGCCATAGGTCAGGCCGCTTTGGCCGCTTCCCCCATATCCAAAGCCTCCCCTTGCTCCGGCGTCGGCATCATTAGCAGAGGGTTTGCCCCCACTGGTCTGTGTCCCTCCGGTTCCATAGCCTTTCCCAAGCGTCGCCCCGGTATTATCTATATAGCCGGTTCCGCCACTGGTTCCGCCACCGACTCCTCCGTATCCTTTGGTATAAACACGGCCTCCGTCTCCTGTAACGTAGATGATTCTGGAGTTCCCGCCTGCTCCACCAGCAACCATCAGTACATCGTCTTTATAATTCGCCAAAGATGATAGCAAGCCGCTTCTCCTCGCAATGTGAGTTGCCCCGCCTCCGCCTCCGGCCTTATTAGCAGGATAACTTCCCCACGACCCGTTGCTGTCAGCACTGCTGTCCTGTGGGACATTGTAGCACTGTCCTCCTCCGTTGTACCCTCCATAGCCCTGTATGCTGCCGTCTCCGCCGACAACCACATAAATGATATCGCCTTTTTTAAGGGATAGACTTCCTTCCGCTATTCCTCCATAATTCGGAACTTCGTTTTGGTAGCACTTCCCGCCGCGACCGCCTTTTAACTTAAACCGGTATGTCCCGCTATACGGGGCGACGAATTGCTGAATTGTCCTCGTATAGCCGAATATCTGACTTTCCCCTACCTTCGTAATTGCCATACCTATCACCCCACAATCACATAGATAACATCGTCCTTCTTCTCGGACATCGCATCATACTCTGCCTGTGTGCAGGTTACACGGCTTTCCTGCAGCTTCTGGAGCAACTCTTTCAATTCATTGATCGCTTCAACCAATGATGACTTATCCTCTGTTTTCAAATCTTCCAGCTTACCCAGATTGGATGAAATCTCCTGTATTGCTCCTGTTATTGTTCCATCTCCGATATCTGACAGACCCTTTTCCCCGATAACCTCCCAGAGATATGTATCTTGCTGCCAGTTTATCGTAACCTTTTCTACCTCTCCTATTCCGATTTTAACATTGAACACAACACTATATGCCTTTTCGTTTTTATCCTCCGGCATATAGTCTGGTTTTCCTTCAACAACAGCCACACAATAAAGAACCTTCTCCGTTTCCCCTTTTTTCCCCGCATATATTCCTATTTCCGTTATAGAATATCCCTCTGTCAATTCCCGGTTATCCACGCTGGCTTTCATACCTACCAGACCATTCTCTTCTTTGCTGATTTTGAAAAAAGATGCCTGCTGCCTCTCTTTTTTTAATTCTTTCATGATCTGCAGCTGATCCCGATTCTTTTCTGCCTCCTCATATTCTCCCGATCCTGTTGCGAGATAACGAAATTCAAGTTCGCCTTCGCCGCTTATTAAGTCCTCCAACAGTTTTTTGCCCTGCTCCGTTAATACAAAAGTCTTGTAAGCTGCCATTTTAATACCCCCATCCTATCGTTATCTCACTTTCAGCGATACATAAATTGCAGGAATACAGATTCTGCGGCACAGCCCTGTAAAAATCCATGCTCTCCAAATGAGACCTTGCGTTTTTTACTTTTTCAATCATGCTACTGAATTTTTCCATCTCTTCCACATCAATATCAGCTTCCGTCCAGGCCTTAAAACAATACGGGCTGCCTCCGTACTCAAACCACTCTTGTACTCCTCCATTTCCGAATATAGTTACAACTAATTCCTCCACTGCTTTTGGTGTCCCTGCTCCCATATACCAGATCATCGTATTTCGAACAAGGTTACGCTTTATTCCGATTTCCAGATTACCATCGTAATACTGTGTATTCAGTTCCAATGCCAATATATCAAGAATATGTTCCGGTGCCGCGTCAATAGCTGCAAAAACATCGATATTGTCACAATAGTAAACGAATTTCTTTATTGCTCTGGATAAAGCAAAACTTAAAGCTTTCACGCTCGCCTGCGTCACAAAGTATTCCGGAAGAATCTGTATTATCTGGCTGTCTTTAAAATTAATCATCCTCTACTCCTCCGAAATTTACCGTCAAGGTTCCTGCTTTTGCTATCGTGGTTTCATCCAGAACAGTGAATACCGGGCTCTCTACTTCTACTCTCTTCACCCCCGCTTCCATGACTTTCTGAATAAGATAAGACGGATTGATGTCTCTTCCGATTTTTCCCGTCTGCCATGTGTTGTAGATAGATACTGCCGTCTCCACATTCGCCTGGATAGAGGTTACAGCGGATTTACTGCTGGATGAAATATAATAAGTCATCCTGATTTCATATTCTTTCACCCTCGGCGTTCTGACCGTAACCTTATCCGTCAGCGGCCTGATTCTCGCATCGTCCAAGTAGTTTTTTACTTTCTGAATCAACGCTTCTCCCGGTATCTCCCCATTATCACAAATAAAACAAATATCAATTTCCCCTGGAACTTCTGAGCGTACAACAACATCCCCAACCTCCTGAGATGCTGTCTTTGCATGGTATTCATATGCCCCGGTCGGGCCGGCTGTAGAATAAGAGTCCGAACATGTATAAATCCTTTCTTTTAAGCCTTCATCGTCTTCCCTGTCAGTTCCTCCGGAAGTTGTTACCGTATTTGTTACTGCGGCAATGTATGGCAAAGTATTCACCAACAGATTTAATTCCCCGGCCGCAAAACCGTTCCCCGCTGCTCCTGCTTCCGTACAAGTCGCAGAAACCGTGACGCTTACTTCCCCTGCTTTGATTTCCGCATACTCATCCGTAGCAAAGAATATCTCATTCCCATTTGTTACTCTGCAGCCTGCAGGAATCGATACAGCAGATTCAATAGGATTCTCAATGGAAAACTGCATAATAGTGCCTGCTGCCGTGCTCTCCATCCTCTTAACGCCCCTAAGCGCTGCGAGGTTATCAAGATAATCTCCCCGTGCATAAGTCAGGAAATTCATTTTGCCTGCATAATCCGCATACTGCATCCCCTGATATATCTGCATGGCGCAGGCATACAGAATAAGCCGGTAGGGATTTGCCATGGCAAGGTTTGACTCCTTACCGGTAATCTCCTTATACTTTGTCTGATAATCATTAATCATTTCAGCCAATACTTCATCCACTGTTGTATTATCAATAAAACTGATTTCCGGAAACTGATCCGCTAACATCCGTCATCTCTCCTTTGCTTTGATAAGATAAATATGCGGTCGCAGCTGCCCGTCTGCATTGTCCTCATATTCAATGTGATATACTTCTACCCGCGGCTCATATCGACCGATCTTTTCCATGATTTCCAAAGAGAGGACATTCTTCGCCACTTCCGTCGGATAGCCTGCTATTTCGTCAAGGTCGATACCCAAATTCCGGTCAAGCGGCTGACTTCCTGCCCGAATGGATAAAAGGGTTTCCAGGCACAGTCTGATATCTTTATATTCCTCTTCTGAAAATCCGTCCCTTTCCATAATATCAATATTAGATTCCATAACTGCCTCCTATCGGTACTCCCTCAAGCTTAAAGTAAGGTTTACAGATATTAAATTTCCCCCCTGGAGCACTTCTCCCCAAGTCTCGCTCATATCCGTTACAACCCACTGGTAATCCCCTACCTTCCGATTCCCGATAATCAATGGATACGGCTCCCCGTTTTCCACTGCGCTTTCAATCCGTTCCATGGTTTCCCGCGGCTTTACCCCGTGTACTGCCGATAAATGAACTGTAAATGAAATAGTCCTCTGCCCCGGGCCCAGAAATTCAGAAAAAGGTTTCCCCTGGATCGGTTCCTGAACGGCCCAGCGTCCTTTCACTGCCTGGTTCAGTTTGTCAAAGGTTAATACCTTTTCAGCGCTAACCTCGAAAATAATCAGCTTACCCAGATTCCCAATTTTGCCCATAACTCCTCCTAAACAGTGTGTGACAGCTCAAGCTGATCTTCAATCCGTTCCATCCGTCTTATCAATTCCTCCACCGCGATTTCTCCATAGGAACACTTCAGCGTAATTTCGTCTGCCTCCAGCACAATGTTCCTCGCCTTTATGACTACACTTTTCGCCGATAATTCATAGGCACCGTCTTTGCAGACAATATAGGCATCCTTCCCGAAATCCTTACGATATCCCGCGCTCGCTTTTGGCAGCATATTACCCCCATAATAGGTCCCGAGGACAAAGCCTTTGCTGCTCCCGCTTTCAAGATGTATCGTGACTACCCGGTCTCCTACCGCGGGCATGGAATATTCCTGATTCATGGTAAGCATAGATAGCGGCAGGGAAGGACTTTCCTCATCTTCATACATTACCTTGACTTTTCCCGTTGTGGGATAAACATTCGTTACCTTCCCGATTCTGGTTCTCATATTTGCTCCTGTCCTTATCCTTCCGGAATGACTAACGTTTCTCCAGGCCATATCCAATGTCCGCTTTGGGAATCTGCCTTTCCATGGGTCTTCGCCGTAGCTTCAATCAGCTCCGCATTTGCATCATAAATAATATAGCTCTTTGATCCGGAACCATAAAACTTTTTGGAAATTCCCCAAAGCGTATCCCCTTTTACTACCGTGTATGATTGTCCGCCGGTTCTTTCCGCCGAAAGGACCGGTGCAGTCGCCTTGATCGCTGTCTGCACCTTATGGATTGACAGCTGCATGGTATACTCTTTTCCAAGACTGTGCTTTATCTTATCCACATAGTATTTCCCATCCAAATTACCAAATCCCGAAATCATTACACAGTGGGAAGCAACTACTTTAAGATTTGCCCGTAACGTAATCTCCATTGTCTGCAATCCTCGATTTGCGGCGTTCACTTTTGCTGCCGCCTGCAGCTCCGCATCATACCGTCCTGACGCCTGTGTATTGATTGCGTACATTCTTCCTACGCTTCCCATGGATACCTTTATGGTATCCTCTGCATCCGGATCCGTATAATTCAGCTTCACGCCGGTATAAACTCCGTCCACCGTCGTGTTATAGGACCATGCATTGACGTCTGTCTCTTTTATGGTAAGGACAGGGGATTTTTCTTCATACCTTACCATATCAAAAATGACAATTTTGCGGTTATAGACTTTCATCGCAAGACCGTACTTTTCGCAAAGAGAATAGAGGAAAGCGCTGTCTGTCTGCTTACTCTGTTCTATTTCCGCAATCTGTATTTCATCCGCATCATAGTAGAGAGACACCCCTGCCTTTCCAGTAATCTGGGACGCAATATCCCGAATTGTGGTCCTTTCCCATGTTTTTGTTACCGGAAGCGATTTAAAGTCTTCCATGGCAGGCACACTGACTCCTCCAAGAACACAGATTAGGGGGCGTCCCGAAAAGGAAATATCATCCAGCACAAATGTGCCGCAGTCAAAGGTATCCTCTCTCTCTTCAGCTTCCCAGTTGGTCAGGATAATCTTCGCCCCCAGACTCGCGCCGCGTTTCGGCATCAGTGCTCCCATCCATTCCTTTCCGATATTCTGCACCGTAACAGAGATACTGTCCGATTGTCCACTCGCTACATCCGTGTAAGTAAAAGCCGTTGCCTGCTCTGCGATCTTCTCCCCCAGACTCGGATTTGCCGCGCCCGCTTTCCGTGTGTCCGTTTGTGCCGGGGACTGGCTCTTTCCTCCGGAAACTCCCGGGATACTAAGTACCTCCCCCGGCCACAGCCACCATCCCGCAGTAGAGTTCTTATAGGAGCTGGTCTTGCCATGGGTTTTTGCCGTAGATTCGATGATTTCTTTATTCGCATGATAAATCTTTATATACTGCGCACCACTTCCGTAGAAGTGCCTCGCTATTCGCCACAGGCTATCCCCTTTCACTACCGTATAGGAAACGTCTCCCGATGATTCACTGCCGCCTGCCGTTTCCGTACTGCTTTCTACCCAGGTTCCGTCATAGTCGATTTCCAGTCTTGTCTGATGCGGCTTCATGCTACCTCCTCCAGTCCGGCCATGTGCTTCCCTCTTCCGGCAGTTCTTCTACATTCAAACATACCCCTTCCGGGAAAATAAAATATCCGAGATGCTCCTGATTGTTCGCCATCAGGAAAGAGACATACGATTCATCACCGTACACCTCTTTCGCAATGCTATCCCACACGTCACCTGATTTCGTTTTATACACACTTGCCATAAAATTCGTTCCCGCCTTTTACCTGTTACCCGAACGACACACGTCTATGCGTCTTAAGATACTGATCCATCTTCTGATCAAATTCCTCTTGCGAGATTCTTGCCGCATCCACCATGTCCTGCTTGCTGGGAGCCTCTCCGTAAAACTGATAGGTCGGGCTAAACTCAATCGTGTAATTTGCGCCGCCTCCAAGATCAAGTCCGTCGAACCGATTCCTCATCCCCATGAGCTGTCCTGCTTTTTCCCAAAGAGAAATCGCATTCCTGCTTCCGTCCAAGGGGATCACAGCTTCCGGTCCGTTCTCCGCAAGCCAGGACAATTCCCGGTTCTGTATGATTCCGCCTTTCGCATTGTTGTCCGCCTGTATCGGCAGAAAATGATACTTTTCATTTACCGGCAGCCTTACATTGGCCCCCTCGCTACTGTGCGCGTTCTCTGCTGCCTCGATCGCTTCCGCATGGTTCAATCCCCTTATCAGCCCCTCCGGTACCGCCAGATCAACCTGACCAAGGTCCTGCAGCTTTTCAATAATGCCCTTATAGAAGCTGTCATAAAACTCACTGTTGAAAAGCTGTTCTCCCAATACCCGGCCAAAAGAGTCAGAATTTAAACCAGCCTGCGAGAGTGTATCTAATAATGCGAAATTGGAAAGTCCTTCCTGCAGTGCTTCCGGGATTTCCATACCCAGGTCTTCAAATTGCTGTAAGTACTCCTGTGTCTGCCGAATAGACGGCGATATGGATTCCAACAATTGCGCTATCGCTTTCTTACTGGTCTTATCCAGCCCCGTGTCCTCAAGCGGTAAGAATATCTTATCCAACCATAAAACTCCCGGTCGATTTATCCAGTCATATGCTTCAGTTCCCATGCTGTCATCGAATGCTTCTCGTATTCGCTGCATATATTCTTGAATCGCCGGATCAAGCTCCCCTGCGTACTGGTTCATAATCGTTTCCAGCTGGAAATTGATTGCCTTCGCCTGGATTGCGCTGACATTCTCCAGATACTGCCCCTGGAGGCTTTCCAATGCCTTCTGGTACTCTGCTTCATTCAGATAATCCCCTGCTTCATACGTCGCCTGGATAGCCGCATAATTCTTTACATAGGATTCCTGATAAGCGCTCGATGCTTCTGCCACCTGCCTTGCAAGCTCTTCCTGAAGGTTCTGGAAAGAATCTGCGGTAAGGCTGCCGCCCCCTGCATATTCCATCCCAATCACGGAAAGCTGTGCTTCAAATTCCCCGGTTGCGAGAGCCTCCTCGATTTCTGCCATCTGCCGCTGGATGTCAGCGATAACCTTTGTTTCCTTGATGTCAAGAAGACCGTCATTAAAGGCATCTGTGATTGCATCATTCAGCTGTGTGCCAAGGGAAGAAAGCTCATCGTATTTATCTTGATAGAACCGGCTTACTTTGGCAACCACACTCTGCCCTTCCAAGTCATCCTCCGCAAAGGCAATTTGAAGGTTCAGGGACACAGCATACTGCGATTGCAGGGCATAGTCCTGCGCCGCTTTCACATAGGTATCTATCGCCTGCTTATAGGCTTCGTTCTCATCCTCTGTAAGCTCCATGCCGATAGATATTTTCCAGTTCAGCCTGTCGATCTCCGATACCGCGTCCTGCATGGTCGCCGAAATACCGTCCAGATCCTGAAATGCCTCCAACGCTTTCTTTACGCCGCCCAGGCTTTCAGAACTGACGATATACTCCGCTACCTTTTGAAGTTCTTTCATGGAGAGCGTAATCGTTCCAAAATGATCCGCAAGGCTTTGATTTACCAGTTCCTTCTCATACTGCTTATAAGCAGCAAGAGCGCTCACAAGTATACCGATAGCAGAAACAACACCCAGGATCCCACATGTTCCCGGGTTCAGACTTGCAAGCGACAAGATTGCCTTGATAATATGCACCAGCGAAGACGCTGTCTTGTATGCCGCCAATGCCGCACCGATCCCCGCCAACACTGAAATAATCCCGTTTCCATGCCTGATAATCCATTTCCCGCCGTCAAGGAACCCGGAAATTACCGGCTGGGCAAACTTTTTGAACTTCCTTTGCAACGTAGGAAATTCTGCACTGATTTTATTTACCGCTTTCGGGATCTGCGTTGTTGCTCCATCGACAAACTCTGTCCCCATCTGCACCAGTCCACGCAACGGACCGTTTAATTCCTGAGATAATTCAATCCCGGCATCCGTAAGCGAATCCGTAAAAATCTGCACATCCCCGGCCAGGTTATCCAACCGGATATCCGCCATCTGCAGTGCCGCGCCTTCTGCGTTATAGATGGCTTCCGTAAGCTCGTTAAACTGCCGATCCGTAGAATTTGCAATAGCAAGAAGGGCGGGCATACCCCTCTGTCCGGCCAGTTCTGCTGCATAATAGGCTTTCTGCGTTTCCGTCATGCCGGCCATTCCCTTACGCATCTGCTTCATGATTTCCAAGAAGGAATACATAGTGCCGTCATCCTTTTCAAGAGACAGCCCCAGCGCCTCCATGGCTTCTGCGGATTCCTTTGTCGGCTTCGCCATCCTGGTAATGATGTTCCGAAGTGCCGTACCGGCGTTAGATGCCTTGATTCCGGAGCTTGCCATCAGGCCCGTGGCGATTGCTATATCCTCAATCTGATAGCCCATAGCCCCAGCAACCGTACCGGCATACTTGAATGTCTCGCCCATCATTTCCACATTGGTATTGGAGTTCATGGCCGCCTGCGCCATGACGTCCACCATTCGGGCAGTTTCCTCCGCCTCCATGTGGAAAGCCGTCAGGTCATCCGTTACAATATCCGCCACAACAGACAGGTCCTCTCCGGATGCCGCTGCCAAATTCAAGACACCCTCTATCCCAGCAAGCATTTGCTCCGTTTTCCATCCGGCCATACCCATGTATTCCATTGCCTTGCCGACTTCCGTCGCGGAAAATACAGATGTCTTCCCTAATTCTCTGGCCTTATCCGTAAGCTGTGCTATCTCATCTGCGGATGCTCCGCTGATCGCCTTTACCGCGGACATCTGCTTTTCAAATTCCATCCCGACATTAACTGCCGCCGTGGAAACCGCTGCGACGGCAGTCGCCGCAACGGTCGCTGCTGATGCTATCGCCCGGAATGCCGTTTTGCCGACACCCATGATCGCATCAAATCCCCGGTCGAGCTTCGTAAAATCCTGATCCATTGCAGCTATTGTCTTTTTCAGGGATTGCATCCCGCTTTTTGCCGCCGCCAGACTGGAGGTAAAAGTTTTGTCAATAACGCCTGCGATTCGAATCGCGAGTTGATATTCTTTTCCTGTCGCTGACAATTTCCGCCACCTCCTCAATCGTCTCCAACAAATCAGGAATGGGCATGGATAACAGTACATCCATGCCCATGTTTAATGTCATTGTCAATTGAATAATAATCCTTCTCAGCTTCCGGATATCGCCTCTGCTTAATCCGATTCGAATAAAAAACCCATCACCCGGTTTTTCACCTTCATTGCTTCCCTCTGCGGCAGTCCGTCAAAAAATTCCACCGGCAGTTTTGCCGCCCTTGCCGCCATCATCATCGCATAACCGACTTTTACCTCCGGCATTACATTGACACCGGGGTAACTCCGATCATACTGCTTTTCGACAGCAATCATATCCGCTGCCGTCATATCCTCCAACCCGGAAAGGTCAATCTCCGTGTACTCCTTCCCTTCAAACGGATAAGGCTTTTTCAGCATGATAATCAGGCTTTCTTCTGTGCCATCTTCTGCACTGCCTTCTCCCCTTCCCATTGCGGCAGTATTTTCCTGCTCCATCAGTTCCTTTTTATCTTCCATCAGCTGTATGCCCTCACTTTCTCCAAAAGATCCTTGCCGTTGACGATAAAGACAGAATTTAATTTGTCGTATTCCAGCTTTTTCTGCCCGTCAATCTCAATCATGATATACAGAAGCTCCAACGTGACGCTGGCGTTCATCTGCTTTCCCAGTTCTAATTTCCCCGGTTCAAAGTTCTTAAGCCGCCCGCGCTCCACAACCCTCATCCCGCTATAGTTCAGAGCTCCGGTAGATTTTACGGTATGCTGCGCCGATGCCCGGAAGGTCAGGTCAACCAGTTCCCCGGGATCCATAATCGTGAAAATATCCGTATCCAAAATACGGAACGGAATCTGCTGCGGCATGGAGGAATAAAATCCGGGGATCCCGGTCTCATAGCTTCCCAGAATCCCTGCGCCGCTGATTTCCTCCGTGATTGCGTCAAAGTTCGGAAGCTGCACCGATCCGGTTAATCCGATCAGCACATTTCCGTTGTTGTATGCGTTGAAGTTATTGATAACTTCGGGAATATTTGTAATCACTCTTATTCACCTCCCAATGCTGTCTCAATCATAGACGGATCAAACTCCAATATATTCAGGATATCTTCCGCCGGAGTATACGGTGCAAGATACTGCCGGAACACGATCTTGCCATCTATCACATCACTGATCGGGTTATCCTCCCTGTTGTACACCATCCGGATCCCGGCACACTTGCCCATGGAAACCAGACTGTTCCCGCGCACGTTCTCCGAATCCACAATGGATTCAATCAGCCGATAATTTGCCGGATTATCGACCTTTTCCATATAGGTGGTGATAAAACTGTTTCCCCACCAGGAGAAAAAGCGCCTGCTGCCAATCCATTTATCTTTCGGATCCTCTGTATCCGGATATGCCGCCGTATTGTTGCCCCATGCCCTGAAACCGTTCATATTCAAAGCCGTCACAATACCAACTGCATTCAGCTCATTCGCCTGGGCAATATCCAGATTTACCTCCTCCCCACCGACTAAAACAGCTGCTCTGACTTTCAGCTCATGATTGGACGGGGACAGATTGGGGATGCTGTCGTTCCGGTAATCCACATAACACGCCATAGCGGCATAAACAGCCGAATAGTACATTGCTTTTCCTTCCGCTTTGACCATGGGCCATACGCATATCGCGTGTTCTGACGAAAAAGCACAGTCCTCTTTTACCTTTGCAACATCCGTATATTTCACAGCCTGCTTTGTGTCGATATCCAGGATGCATTCGCACTGAAACAGTCCGTTTACATCCGTACACTTTTCCGCAAGTGCAAGTCCTACCGTGGGAATATGGGACCATCCCGGCGCCAATAACAGATTCGGCACCAACCCAAACGCAGGATAAACCTTCCGGACAAGCTCAAACCCAGTTTCTTTTCCGGTATCCGCGTCATAACTCCCGATAATGCTGTTTGCCGTAACTTTGGTAACATCCAGCATGCTTCCGGATACTTCCAAAGAGGATACTCCCGATTTCAGGACTGTGATCACAAGATAACCATCCTCATTAAAATCAGCCGTGTAGTCTTCCCCCTTTACCAGGTCTCCGATAGTCAGCCCATCTAACAGGATTCCCTTCTGTGCGGACACAGCCTGTCCGTTTGTCACCGTAAGTGTTTCCGTATAGGCCGCTTTGTGAATCGCAGGATCCAACACATTACAGAATATTACCGGACCTATGCCAAATATCTTAAAGAAAGCATCCATTGCCTGACACAGTGTATACTTTTCATAGTCTTCCGAGTACCCTAATGCCGTTCTGGCATCCGCAAAGGTATTGCAAAGGAACAGCCTGTTTGTCGCGTTTTTCGGGTCAGCGGCAAGGTTTACCGGCGCTGTACCGAAAACAACCGGCACACCGCTCCTGTTTACGGCCGGAGACGGCACGCTGGTCGGATTCTCCTGAATCCTTACTCCGTGATAATACTTCATACCTTTCTTATCCTCCTTATAAAAATTTCTCCGCTACTTTTGTATATACCACCTGCAGGACACTGTCTGTCTGGTTCAGCTCCCTGATTGCCCCGGGTGTTTCCCCCAGCGGCACAAACAGCCTTTCCATCATCGGCATCTCCTCAATACATTTTCTGGCCTTTTCCGGCAGAACCCCTCCCTTGTATACGGTGGAATGCCTCACTTCCCCTGCAATGGTCGGTCCCAGGTACATAACGTCTGCCGCTGCCTTCCTTACTGTTGTTTTTGTCTGTGCTTCCGCAGCGGTTTTTTCTGCATCCGATTCCTTCTTTGTGCTCACGCAAACTCATCCTCCCTTCTAATCGCCGCGATGCTGAACTTCATATGGCAGGCTCCAAAACTGTACGGATAATATCCGTCGTCCTGCATAGCCCACTTGAAATCTCCCGCATAGGCGGCTTTTCTGGCTAAATCAGGATTCTCATGGAATCTCTGATATATCTTTTGAATAATGTTCATCACATCCCTATGTCCCTGCGCGTCCATGGTATCATCCCATATTCCCACGATTACAACGATGCTGACGGTATTGAAGCTGTCTCGGGTTCCGTCATCCTCTCCACTGTTTAAGCGGACAATGATATAGGGAACGGGATCCTCCTCATCATCCGTCTCATTCATGGGAATATTCTGTGCAAACACATGAATAGAGGTATGCTTTCCTTCCGGCGTCTTGTAGGTATAGCCGTCCAAAATGCGGCGTATTTCATCCACAAGCTCGTCCTGCAACTCAAGCGGTGTCATCACTTCTCCTTCCTACTTCAGAAACCGATGGATCTGCTCCTCAATACTCTTTTCCAAAAGTTCATACATATCCTTCTCCACTTTTTCCCGGTACACAATCTCTTCCGCTTTCGGTGCGGATATGGAAAGCAACGACTTGACCGCCTCCTTATGTGGATTTGATTTCATGCGCTTACCGGGAACACGCTGTGCAAGCGCCATATGCCCGCTTTTATACCGAATGATGAATCCCTTGTACTCATCGCTTGCCCCCGGACGTAAGACAACCTTTTGCAGCTTTCCTGTCCTGGTTGCCCTGGCCTTATAATACTCCGGCCATGGTCCTCCGCCGGGTACATAAACCAGAGGATCCACATGGAATCCCAGCAGCTCGTTGACCCTGCCCGTTACCTTTACTGCCGCGGATAACCTTCCTGCTTTCGCTTTCTCGATACGGTTTGCCTTTTTCAGGTCCGCTACCGTATTTGCTATACCCCCCGCATCTCCCTGCTGATAACGGTATTTTTTCTTCGTGTCACTATACATCTGTTTTTCTGTCTGCTTTGCCACACTGTTAATTGCCGCGCGGAGAACGACCTTCGACTTGTCTTTCGCCATGCCAAGGGCCGCTTCGATTTCGGTCAGATTATCCATATCCACATAAAAATGGGTTATCATATCTTACTTTCCCCCTGTCCTATTTGCTTCCAGGCACAGCGAATAGATACCGTTCTCATCAATAGCGTCCGAAATGGTATAGGTTTTTCCGTCAAGGGTAAGAATGCGCCCGACAGCCGGAAGCTTCCCGAAATCCTCTGCAGACACATAAATTAGCAGTTCCTTCATGTAAACCCCGTCCGCATACAGGCTCCGCTTATACTGGTAACGCTTTTCACGGTCAATCATTTCATTGCTGTCAATCTGGACTGCCATCTTCTTGCCGTTTACCATGTGGATGTCGGAAAACTCATCCAGATTCATAAAGATATTCCGGTTGTCGTGCGCGATCTGCTCCTTGAATGTCATCACCTACCCCTTTCTTACAGCGGTTTTAGGGATCCTTCCAACAAGGTTTTCACCGTCCTCTGCTTCCGAGACTGCCACCTGACCGGGAAGACCCGGCTCCGCAGTCCGCGGCTTCGCCTTTACCGCCGGTTCCCGGACCGGCAGCCATGCAGCCGTTCCGGCGGCGATCCATGCTTCCACCATTCCGGAATCGTTCGTCGGAAGCTTCTCCCCTGGTTTGTACTGATGGGATAAGTAGAGAATCGGGTAAATGGCAGTAAGGATTTTGGGTATCTCAGGTTCAGAAGCCTCGCTGTCATCAGCATCGCCGCCGCTTTCCTCCCGATTTCCTTCCCCATTATCCGCATCCTGATCCTTATCGCCGCCTGCCGTATCCTCCGGGTTACCGCCGGACACAGCGGCTCTGTTATCCGGCACAGCTTTCTCTCCGGAATTTTCCGTATTCATCAGCTGATCGTCTCCGCCATCCTGAATAAAAGTATCCTTCTTTTTCATACAGCGCCCTCCTTATCCCATCAGCTTTACAAGGATAACCGCATCATCCGCTGCCGCCGTCTGCGCTGCGTATCCTGCCGGGGTATTGCCGGATGCCGTATCCGTAATACCATTGCCGTCAAAGTAGACCGCCGTTCCCATCTTGATCTCCGCGGAGCCGGTCTTTGCGATCTCATATACGCCCACTACATGAAGGCTCCCCTTCTCTCCCGGATTGAGGGAAGTACCGGCGACGCCGATCCTCCCCTCAATGGGGATGACGGTGTTTGCTTCAATGACCGCGGTCGTATTGTTTACATAGTCAAGGCTCTCGCCTCTCTGCCAGTATGCTGCTTTCGACATCTGTTTTTTCCTCCTCTCTCTTAGTCCAGCGGATTGCTGATAGCGATACCGGGATTCTTCACGGCTCCCCGGTAATCCATCACGGAAATACCCCAGTCAAGGTAAATATCCCAGATAAAGCCCAGGGTTCCCGGAGTCTCCATCCTGCGGATGGTCGGGATCTCCTGGCCGTTCAGGTAATCCACCTCAATGAAATCCGTATCGTCTGCCGCGCCCAACAGCCACCAAGGCATCACATTCCCGAATCCTCCGCAAAGGACATTGAAGGTCGGCTCCTCAATGATTTCAATCTGCTCCCGATATCTGTACAGCGGATTAACTGCCTGGGTATTACCTTCCGTGTTGATAGTGGGACTGTAGAACATGGTATACATATCAAACGCATATCCCACCGGCACAAGGATTGTCGCCGGCCGCACAATGATTGCTTCGCCGAACTCATCCCTCTGGGTCTGCAGCGCCATAAGCATGACCTGCATGGATGTCTGGGTGATGCCGGTTCCGGTCTTTACCAGATTGCCGTGCGCCTTGCTGAAGAGCGCTGTTCCGTCATAAATAGCCGGATTGCTCACCATAATCTGGCAGCACTGCTTATTGATGGTCTTTCTTGCGCTGGCTGCATAGCGAGCCGGGATCTTTGTCACAAGATCAATATCATCGTTGATAAATGCCTGACGGGTAAGTGTGAACTGCCGTCCATAAGTTTTCAGTTTTCTGGTAGGCCGCTTTGCGTCACCCGGAACATCGTGCTTTAATTCGCCGCCTTCCGGCACCTCCAGAAATTCCCCGGCCGGGCCTGCCAGATAATTGTTATCCGCCGTCTTGAAGTCCTTCAGACTCCCTTTTTTCGTCCAACGGTCAAAGGTAACGGCAACCTTCTTATGCCCCTCGACATATGCCTTATTGATGGCATTATCCAGGATTGAAGGGAATGCAGCCGTCGGATTGAAAAACTGTCTGGATACCAGGTTGTAGATTTCCTCGGAGGAACGGCGGTTCAGACCAGTGTTTCCCTCTGCCGCAAGACTTTCAATCGCCATATCCCGCAGGGACATCCCCACCAGCTCCCGTGCGCCCTCTGCCGGATTGGATACCTGAATGCCTGCACGCATCACCAAGGCGTCACCAGCTGCTGCCCGGAATTTATCCGACGCATCCGACATCACTTCCGCTCTCCCGCCCTGGGAAATCGGCGCTTTGTCTTTCATAAGCTGATCCATAACTGCCTTCCGTGTCTCATCCACAGATTTTTCACCGTTAATGTACTTCTCTGCCTCCATTCCGAAACGGCTGCACATTGCTTCAATTTCCCGGATCCGCTCACGTTCCTCTTTCTGGGCTGCTGCCCGGATACTGTCAGGGTCAGGCGCATCCTCTCCGCGCTCTTCATGGCCGCCGTGATCTTCACCACCGTTTCCTTTCATTGCGGCAAGCGCGTCGTCGATCTGTTTCTGCAGTCTGTTAAATTCAGCCTGCTCTTCTGCAGTAAGTTCCCGGTTGGCAGCCTTTGCCGCATTCAGGAGCTCCCACTGTCTCTGAATCATCTCTCTGAGATCCATGTCTTTACCTCCTTGTGTAAAATTGTGATTTATTTGGAGCTGCTTTTCACAAAAGTAAAAGCTGCCTACTCCCTCTTTTCCCCGGAAAGACTCTTCTTTCTGACCGGTTCCCGTCCTCTGGGAACGCCCGATGCCAACGGTCGGATCCGCCGGAATGCTTACAACGGAAATCTCATACGGCGTCCATCTGGTCGCAATACTGCAGGGGCCGGTAAACCGCCCGTCTCCGGACTTCTTATTCGCCGCAACCTCTTCCCATACCTCCACTAAATATCCGACGGATACCCCCTTTAACGTGCCGCTCTTTACTTTCTGGTAAATAACCTCCGCTTCTTCGTCATCGTCAAATTTGATTTCCGCGTACCCCCGGTTGTTTTCCACCCATGCCCGGACGATCTTCCCCAGCACTTTATCCCGGTTGTGATTGTAAAGGACACAGCCGATCGAATTTAACCGTTCCAGATCAACCGCCCCGTCAGAATGGGAAAGGATTTCCATCCCGAACCATCTTTCATACGGTTCTTCGGAAGAAAAACTCAAGACAAATTTCCTCTCGTTCCCCTCCCCCTCCATTGTTCGGATAGAGCCATCAGAGAGGAAGCGCTGCTGTATCCCGCTTTTCTCATCCTTCGCCTTTTGATTTTGACTTTGATTTTCGGTCGCCGCCCTCGTCATCAGCCGTTTTTTCATACTCCTCCTCCTTAATTCCAAAAAGAATACTTTCCATGTCTACTCCATTTTCCCGGCCATACTCAATCACTTCCGCGATATCTTCAATCTGGTCTCGCCAATCCCGCCCATTTTCCGCGGCAATCTGCTTAAAGGTTTTCTGCCCGGTTTTTAATGCGATACTGTTGGCATTGGACTCCTTTTGCGGATCAATCCATGGCTTCGGCTCCTGCGTCCATTCGTGATCCAGATACCTCTCCTTCTCCTCCCAGAAGCGCGGAATGGAGAGTGCCCCGCAAAGAACTGCGGAAATGATGAATGTCTCATAGATTTCATCCAATACTTCCAGAAGCAATTCCTTCTCTTCTCCATAGGTGAGATCATCCTCAATCATTCCCTGACGCGCGGAAGAATACGTTGCCTCTGACATATCCCTGCTTGTGGCTTCGTAGCTGATTCCCTGTCCTGCCCCAATAAGCCGCTGCTGCAGCTTCGTAAAACTGGTGGCGTCCGCTCCCTGGCCGTTCGGATTGATCACCTGTGCCTTATCCCCCGGATTCATCTCTTTTATCATACCTGGGGAAAGCAACTTCCCCTCGTAGCTTATTCTGCCGTCATTACCGTTAAGCGCATCGTTTCCCCTGCCGACTCCCAGACCCATTCCGGATACCGGCAGCCCTCTTTCGATAAATACGGCAAGGCAGGCCTCGATTCTCTGTTTTACAGACACAGCCGTCATAAACTCTGTAATGTCACGGATTCGCGGGATGGTCTGCGCCATATCCGACATTTCCCGAAGCTGTGTCGGACGCCGGATAGTAAAATAAAAAATCACATCCTGCGCGTCCACCCAGACCGACTCTTTCTGGCCGTATCCGTCAATGTCGTACTGCTTAATAAAGTATCCTACCGGACGGTTCCAGGAATTATATTCAATTCCGCCTACTACCTTATTTCCCTTCTTTTTCGGCCACACCGTACCGCTATCCAGTTCGTCCGTTTCGATCATCTGCAGCTTAAACGGCACAAAGCCGTCTTCCGTGTACCTCTTTACAAAGAGGATCCCGCCGTCAATCTTTTTTCTCTCCACCGCCATCCGGATCATCTGATTCAGACTCTGCCTCCCGGTAACGTCACAATTCTGCTTTTTACACCAGCGCTTCCATGCTTTTTCTATATTCTTATTCAAATCCGTTTCGTTGGTCTTCGCCTGAACCTGAAATCCGCCGCCGACCACGTTCCTCTTAAACGCTCCCGCCACGGAGTTCATAATATCCGAATTTCGTTCCAGGTCGCGTGCCCTTGCCTTCACCTCATCCCGGCTGTATCGATCCGTAACGTCCGCGGACTGGTTCGTTACCCTCCAATTCTGATTTGGTCGGTTATAATTTCCGGCGTCATAATTCCGCAGCCAATCGTAAGCCTGACGGTATGCCTCCCTCTTATAAGCCGCCTCCGGAGAGAAGACGGCTACAATATTATCGATAAATCCCATCTATTGCGTCCTCCCTATCTGCCGTCAAACACAGCTACATAACAGTCATCCAAAAGTCCGGTTGAACTCTCTGCCGCAAGCTCCGCTGTCAGGCTGTTCCTCATGGCATACAACTGTTTCAAGTCAGCCCTCGTAAGGGCACGGGAGCCAATCTTATAGCTCTGCCCGCCCACCGTTACCGCCATTATTGCAGCATTAATACTGTCTAACATATCCTTAGTGGTTACAGGTACAGCATTCCCTCCTGCGCCGTTGTCCGTCCCCGCCGCACCGGTGCTTCTATTGCCGTTTCCGTCAGCCATATCTGCCTCCTTTTCCCAAACCAAAAAGGCCATCCCCTCACGGAATGACCTATCTTATCTGGCGGCTTTCTGCCGCCTCTGTTTCCATGCTACTATCATAGCACATCTCTTTGTACTCTTTTGTACTTTTTTTGCGGAATCTGCACCAGACACACTTTTTCCATACCGACATCCAGCCATTTCCACAAAAGCTCATCCTGTTGATTTACATATTTTAACATGGTATAATCTAAATAAAAACTCCGGAGAAACAAACAACATGAAACACAAAATTACTTACTTTCTTTTAAGCCTGTCTCTCTTGCTCTCGGCTTGCTCAAAGGACGTTTCCGAGACAGAAAACACTTGGATCATTGATGACTTTTATATATATGATTCAACTGGAGCCGTTGTCAATTATCCAGATAATGAAGAACTTTGTTACTACGATAATGTGGACGGTTTGAAAAATCTTTATGAAGAAAATGGGAGCAACAATTTAAACTATTACACCAAAAGAGGCATATCAGCCCACGGAATCGCCAAAATGGCATTCGCCGAATACGATTTATCCGGTTTTTATGGCGCGTTGACAAAATGGCCTATTTTAGGTTCATTAAATGAATCCGAAAAGGAAATTGCGAGTAATTTTTTTGAAAAATACCCTGATTTGAATGAAGCTGTAAAACATACAAATGAAATTTCAGGCGATTTAGCTTTGTTTTTATCCGCTGAATTCCAAGTAGATGAAAACGGAAATATCATACAACTTTCAATAGATGAAAAAGGCAATCCCATCGAAGTTGATTTTTCAAAGGACACATATGAGATTGTTTTTTACATAAGGGATGATAATATTTTTGAATGGAGCATTTCTCACCGTTCTGGGAGATGATAAAAGCCCTTGATTACATTGTTAATGTTATCAAGGGTTTTTTCATAACCACCTCTCATTCACCTTGATCCACTGCTCCTCCGCTGTTTCTGCTTCGTCCGGCACAGCGTTCTGCCGCTTCGGCACATCCTCGGTCTGAAGGTGGAGGGTTCGTACCCCTAAGACGTCAGCCGCCGCCATGGCATATACTTCCGTATCCAGGAAATGGTTATCCCCATGGCTGTGCTTCAGCTGCCACACCTGCTGGACGACTCCGTTCTTCTTTACGTTGACCTTATGCTCTGCCGTCACCTGGGTGGCATACTCATAATCGCAGCCATCGTACACCATCCAGCTGCCCTTGCCGTTCTTTTTCCTCATGCGGCCGGCAATCATATCCTTATACTTGCCGCCGTCCACAAGCACCAGCGTCATGCCGTAGGCGCTGCTCCCCTCTTTGTTGATTTTGGAAAGCTTGTAATGGGAAAGCTGTGCATGGCTGGAGCCTTTGACCGGGAGCGCATAATCGGAATGGTAAACACAGAAATCATAAACCATATCCGTCTGGTCGCCGGAATCAATCAGGCACAGATTGACGATCATAGGCACACCGTCCTCAGTCATATACTCCAGATTCATTATCCGGTCAATTTCCTCAAAGGAAAGCGCCTGCCCATGCGCAATGTTCTGGCTCGTCAGGAAATCGCCCCATGCCCGGATTGTCCAGTAAAGGGAGCTTTCCTGAACATCCACGCCGCCGGTCAGAAGCTTCGCCCAGGACGGAACCGTAAGCGGCGGGATCTCCGTCTGCCGCTCCATCACAAGGTCTGCATTCGTCTTAAGCTTCGTATCCTCCCACGGCTCTGCCAGCCAGGAATTCGTGAAGTTCTGGAATTCCTCCGGGTCGTCCTTGGTAAGCAGGAATTCCTTCGCTATATCTGCCCAACGGACAAAAGGGCTGTAAAGCGTATTGATCCAGAAAGCCACCGTCCTGGCATATTTTGTATTATGCCGGACAATCCTCCATTCCCCCAGCCGGAGCATATTATGCTTGTCATTGTCCGTAATGATACAGCCGCATTTCTGGCACACATAGGTTGCGACTTCTGCCCGGTCCGCATAGCTCATATCTTCATCATCCGGGAAACGGATATTCTGAAACTTGAATTCTATGTATTCTCCGCAGTGGGGGCATGGTACAAAGTAATGCTTTTCGATGTCCGCATCCTCTTTCGCTTTCCATATATGCCCTGACTTAATTGTGGGCGTGGAGGTGATGTATACTTTTTTGTTGTGGAACGTCTTGGTACGCTCCTTTGCCAGCTTGATAGGGTCGGCTTCCCGGCTGCTTGCACCTGGGTATTTGTCAACCTCATCCATAATCAGGAACCGTATAGGCTTGCTGGCAAGCCCGGACGGGGAATTGCTCCCGGCAAGCGTCAGATACATCCCCTCAAACTGCAGTTCCAGAAGCGGGGAATTTTCATCAAACTTGCGCCTGATTTCCGGGGTAGCCTTCAGCATAGGCTGGAGGCGGTTCTCCGAAATAGACTTTGCCAGCGTCTCGGTCGGGTAGACAATCATGGTCGGGGACGGATCCTGCATCACGATATAACCGATCATGTTCTGCGCCGCTTCCGTGCCGCCCACCTGGGTAGGCTTGCAGAAGATGATGGTTTCCGTCTCATAATTGTTGAATTCGTCCATGATCCCCACAAGGTACGGCGTCACGCTGTTACTCCATGCCCCAGGCATGGCCGCCGACTTTGCGTCCAGGATGCGGTAGCTTTCTGCCCACTCCGACACAGTGAGCTGCTCCGGCGGACACAGCATCTGCAGGGCTTCCAGCTGGTATCCCTTTACCGCAAATTTACGACCCGGCATTTTTCCTCGGCCGGCCGCGGCGCTTCGGCTGCGTTACATCTTCCGGCACAGATTCTTCCGTAATTGCCCGCGATACAAAATCCTTAAGGAGCTTCTTAACCTCTTTCTGGAGGTCATTCTCAATCTCCCGGACTTCCACGGGATCCACAAACCCGGCGAGCCGCCCTGCCATCTTGCCGGGTATAGAAAGGGCAAAATTCTTGAACACAATGAAAAATCGGCTGTAATCTGCCTTTACCTCCTCAACGGAAATATAGTTGCCAGCCGCAATCTCTGTCCGCAGTCTATGAAGCTCGCCCTGGGATTCCTTCAGGGCTACGTCTGCCCGGAGCTTCTGCTCCTTCAGCTTCGCTTCCGCTTCCGACCGCTCTTTTCCATATGCTTTATCTGAAAGGTATCTCACATACTTCTGAATCGTGGGCGCAAGCTCAAAGCGGACGCCGCCGCCCTCAATGCGTACCCGGTCAATCACCCCATCTGCCACAAGCTGCTCAATCCTACGCCCGGACAGCCCGAAAAGCTGCGCTATCGTGTCTTTTGTAGCATAGCCCCTCATCTCATTCTTTTTGCCGGTGCTTTCCTCATCTGCCATACCGTCACACCTCCACCCTCTTCGCTTTCCTGCCGGTGAATTCTTCCCACCGCTTTACGGTGACGCTCGCATAATGCTCATCTACCTCCATAAGGTAAGCGTTCCTGCCCAGCTGTTCTGCGGCTATCAGGGTACTGCCTGAACCGCCAAAGAAATCCCCGATATTCCAGTCCTTTTTGCTGGAATTCTTAATAAACTTCGCTATCAGGTCAAGCGGCTTCATGGTCGGATGTAAAGAGCTGCTATCAGGCTTTCTCTCATAAAGCACCGTGGTCTGGTCTGCGTATCGGTGAACCATGTCCTTGCAGTACTGAACCAGTTCCGATTTCTTCATAGCATCGAAATCCACCTCGTCCTCCAGGATAACCGTATCCTGTGTACGGTCCTTTATGAAGTAATGCGCTGCACCCTCCTTCCATCCATATAGGATAGGCTCATGCCTCCATTGGTAATCGCTCCGTCCTAAAACGAACTTATTCTTCTCCCATATCAGCACCTCTGCCAGCTTCAGCCCGGAATCCCTGAATGCCTGCCGGAACGTAAGCCCCTGCATATCCGCATGGAACACATAGATAGCAGCCCCATCCCTCATATAGTTTTCCATGTTCCTGAAGGAATCCAGGAGGAACGCATAAAAGGCATCTGCCGCCATTATGTCACCGGCTATCGGCATAGAACCGTTCTCATTCGGACGGTACTCATTAAGAGAGGCCTCTTTCCCCTCATAATTCACATTGTAGGGCGGATCCGTGATGATAAGGTCCATCATCTCCGCGCCCAAAAGCTTCTGAATGTCCTCCGGCTTCGTGCTGTCGCCGCACATCAGCCGATGGTTCCCCAGCTTCCAAACTTCCCCCGGCTTGACAATGGCTTCTCCCTTTTTGCTTTCAGAATAAGCCGCTTCGGAATCATAGCCGTCATCTGCCACTTCCAGGTCAAAGTCGGTAAGCTCAATCAGGTCATCCAGCTCCTGATGGGAAAAGCCGGTAAGGGTAATGTCATAATCCCCAAGGTCAAGTTCCACCAGAAGATCCCGGAGGGCAAGCTCATCCCATTCTCCAGAAATCTTGTTAAGCGCAACATTGAGGGCCTTTTCGTCCTGCTTATTCAAGTCAACCACTACCACATCGGCATCCTCATAGCCTAAATCGGAAAGAACCGTGTGCCGCTGGTGGCCGCCGATAATGGTTCCGTCTGAATTGACGATAATCGGGTCAACATAGCCAAATTGCTCAATGCTTCTTTTTATTTTCTGGTACTCATCATCCTCCGGGGTAAGTGCTTTCCGGGGATTGTACTCTGCCGGTTTCAAGTCAGCCAGCCTGCGCTTCTCAATATTCACGGATTTCCCTCCCAACGCAAAGGAGCGGCCGCCCTCTGGCTTCCGCTCCCTGGAATTTCATACTGCCATAATAGCACATATCCGTGTACCCTTTTGTACCTTTTTTCAAAAATTCCAAACTTTTTGCCCCAACTACGGCCATGAGCGTAACGAAACGGCGAAAAAAATTTGAATTTTATCGGTGAAAATATCGGGCTTTCCTCGCCCCGAATAGGCGGGGGTGAGGCGGTAGTACCTATGCCCCAGGCACAGCGGCTTTCTTCTATGGATATGCGCCCCGGGCACAGCGGTCTCGTTGCTTCTATGGACACAGCGTGTCCGTGTCTTCCCTAACTTGCCGGTTTTGTCTGCTATGTTGGCAGGCACAGCGGTCTGCCTATGGTCTGTCCGTCCTGATCTGCTGCCCTATGTCCTGCCTATAGGCACAGCCTACGGTCTACCGATCTGCCCTATGCTGGGTCTCCCAGCCTGATAGATAGTAAGGCAAGATACAGCTTTTCTTGTGTGCGTGTGCGTATGCGTGTATGTGCCTGGTGGCATAGGCACAGTCCGTCCGTGTTTCTTCCATTAGCGCGGGCGCGTATGTGCCTATATGCGTATGCGTCCATGCGCTGGCGCTCAGCGGAAGCAAGGCACAGCCAGCCCCCTGCTCCTGGGATCGCCCTGCTCCCTCGGTCCGCTGTCTGCCGTGCGCGGGTATAGGCATGGCCGCCCCTGTTGTCCTGCCGTGCATAGGCAAGGGAGACAGCTTTTTGCCATTCCTACCATCAAACGCGCGGGCGGGCGCGCATATATGGGGCCGGTCTCCGGCATTGACCTTTTAGACAAATGCCGCCCTGGATTTTTGTGCAGACGTGACAAAGTTGAAAAATGGGGGTTGACACCCCTTGCAAGGCAGAGCTATGATTGCCCCAACAAAGCAAATAGTTCATATACGAACCGAAAAACCAACGAAAAGGAGAATGAAACATGAGTACAATTCCAAACATCGATTTAATCCTGAATACTACTGTAGGCGTAGAAATTGAAATGACGGGCATTACCCGTGAAGCTGCCGCAAGAGTCGCCGCTTCTGTATTCTCTGATAACGGCCGTGTATGGCATAAGGGCGGCACCTATGATAAGTGGACCTATACGGATGGCCGGGGCCGTGACTGGGATTTTGTTTTTGATAGTAGTATCCATACATCCGGCGGTCGTAATACCGCCTGCGAAATGAACACACCGCCTATTACCTATGCAGAGGATATGGATAAGCTGCAGGAGCTGATCCGGGCGTTACGCCATGCCGGGGCCAAGTCCGGGGAACAATACGATTGCGGATGTCACGTCCATGTATCCGGCAAAGGGCACACCGCTAAGTCCATCCGCAACCTGATCCACCTGTTTTACTCCAATGACGAGCTGGTCCGCAAGTCTTTAGGCGTGACCTCTCTCAGGGAGCGCTGGTGTCAGCCTATCGGGCAGGATCTCGTGGAAGCTGTCAAGAGTGCGGACACACTGGAAAAGCTGGCGGACGCATGGTACGGAACTTACGCCCCCTATGAAAGCCGGGACGCGCATTATAATAAATCCCGGTATCATATCCTGAATCTGCACCGCTACTTCTCAACATTGGGAAAGACCAGCAACACCGTAGAAGTCCGGGCATTCAATGCAAGCCTTCATGCCGGGGAAATCCGCAGCTATATTCTGCTTGTCCTCTCCATGAATGCAAGCGCATTGACCCAGAAAAATGTCCGCGCCCTCAAAAATCCCATCATGAAGGCCGGTAATGAAAAATTCGCTATGCGGACATGGTTAAACCGCATGGGCTGGACCGGGGAAATGTTTAAAAACCCCCATGCCCTTTTCATCAAAAGGCTGCAGGGTGATGCCGCGTGGCGGTTCGGTAAAAATGGTGACCAGTATCGCGAGTAAGAAAACCCCGGTCCTGATCGGGACCGGGGTCCTGCTCCGCAGGGACGGCCTGAAAATCCCGGTTCGATTCCGGGCGGAGCGGTTCGGCAAAAATGCCGCATCAAAATTACGCAAGGAGGAAAAACGCTATGACGAACGCTCAAATTATTTTCAATGAATCTGTACGCCTGATGGAGGAGGGCATTATCGGAACTACCGGATTAAAAATTGAGGTGGTTACGGAAAACGGGGAAACCGTTTCCATGTTGGAGCCGGAGCCGATCCACACCTATGCCGCATGGAAAAGCCTTGGTTTCCAGGTGAAACGTGGGGAAACAGCCGTCGCAAAATTCCTTATCTGGAAAGCCGGGAAAAGCCGCCAGCAGGAAGATGCCGAAAATGCCGCCGCTGAAAACAATGTAGAAATTTCACCGGAGCGTGTGCGGATGTTTATGAAAACGGCACACTTCTTCAAAATTTCCCAGGTGGAACGGATCAGCGCTACCGCCTGAAAAAGCATTCTGCAGAATCGGGATTGTGCGATAGGCACACCGGGGTCCGACTCCCCGGTCTGCATTCCCCAAAACAGGGGTAAAAAAATATTCTGGAAGGAGTAAAAAATTATGATGACTATCGAAGAGGCTTATGACTGGATTTGGGAAAACATGAATTTAATGCAGGATACGCTGATGTTAGACTTTCAATGTCTGGAGTACTGTGTTAAACATGGAATCCTGAAGGAGATTGACAAAGAACATTTTGAGGTTGCCTAAAAACCCTGCTGCCGGGCGGTTAAAAATTTCTCAAAAAAATGTTGACTTCTCCGTCCGGCAGAGTTATCATCATCACAATCAAATACGGCTGTAATCGTACTAAAAATTTTATAGGAGGTATCAAAATGAAATTTACGGAAAAGGAATTGCTTACAATCAGCAGCGGCTTAATTAATCTGATTAAGAATGCAAAAACCGCAGAAGCCCTTGTTACTGGGGAAGAGTCCCGCAATGCCATTGAAAAAGAAATCGCCATGCTGGTAGACCTAAATGTCAAGGTGTGCGATCTGATAAAGGAGGTGGGGTGAATGTTTAAGAAATTTATCCAGCGTATCATCGAATCCAAAGACCAGGAGGATGCGGTACAGAATGTATTCTACGCCGCGGACGGAATCGACCAGGAATTTCAGCGCGGCAAAATCACTTGGAAAGAACATCAAATGCTGCTCGGTCTGATTAACAAGATAGCATAATGATTCAAAAAATCTCTGATCTGAAAAAATTTTAGGAGGTGCGATATGGCAAAAAAATTACTCGGCGTTCTGGTGGACGTCTATAACGAAAAGGCACAGCCCTTGGAAATCGAGGATGAACTGGATTCCTTTTACAAAATCCTCGATTGCACCTGCATCGATATTGTGCGGAGACGCATTGGCGGCCGGTTCAAAAAAGCCTTTGAAATTGTCTGCGATGACGAAGGTCTATTCCGGGAGCCGCAAAAAATTTCAGCGATAGACAACCTTGGGCAGCCGCAGCTTGTGGGGAATATCTTCATAACCGGCACAGTTGATGTAGACGGCAATCTGACAAGCCTTACGAAATATGATGTTTCCTATATTCTTTCAAAGGTTCAGAAAATGTCTACCCGGAAATTCATCAATGGCTACCCGATGCTTACTCAATGCGAATATTAAAAATCCTGCTGGGCTATCGGCAAGACGGGCGGAAAGGATGGTATATGAAAGGTTATCATAAAATTGATACTTTTTTAGGCTATACGCTTTGGGAATCTGATTTATATGGCGATAAGGTCCCTTTTGTTATCTTTGATTCTGAAGGTGAAGAAGTCGGTACAACATACGATAGTTTGCCGGAATATATAAATCGTCATTTCCCATTTTAATGTTTGCTGGGCTATCGGCAAGACGGGCAGAAAGGACACACTTATGAAAAAATTTGAAATCAGAATCTTTCTGGATGGCCGCTATTATGTGCGCCGCATATCTGCCAACAATTCAGCCGCTGCCGTTGCTGCGCTGGAAGAGAAAATCAATACCGCTATGGAATACCGCATCGTATCCGTCAAGGAGCTGGTATCCAAAAAATTATATGTCGCCTACGGATCCAATCTACATTTGGCACAGATGGCCAGTCGCTGTCCCGATGCAAAGGTCTACGGTTCCGGGGTTATCAAAAATTACCGGCTCGCCTTTTACCGCGTGGCATCCATCCTGCCGGAACCCGGCGCAGAGGTTCCGGTCGGTGTCTGGACTATATCGCCTCAGGATGAAAAAAACCTGGACCGCTATGAGGGCTTTCCACATCTGTATCGCAAGGAAATTGTCAATGTGGTAATGGAAAACGGAAAAACCGTGGCCGCCATGGCCTACGTCATGAATCGGGGCGGAATGGAGACACCTCCTGGAGCCGCTTATTACAACACAATTCATTCCGGCTACCGTGCTTTTGGCCTTGATACAGCATACCTTGAGAAAACGGTAAAAAATATTGCAGATAGCTGGAGCTTCGCCGGAATCTGATAGACAAACTACGGCTAAAAGTGTATAATGATTGCACCGGGGCTTTCTGCTCCGGTGTTTTCTCAAAAAGATTTTGGAGGTACAGATATGCCGAAATACAACCCAAACCCCACCCCATTGGAAAAAGCCCGCCGCGCCGCCGGTCTGACAAGAAAACAGCTGGCGGAACAATCCCATGTCAGCATGGATACAATAAAAAATTATGAACAAAAAAGCCGAAAGATCAATGTCAAGCAAGTGCTGAACATTGTCGCCCTCGCTGATGCCCTGGACGTGCCGGTTCAAAAAATCTTAATGCCGGACGGAGGTGGCGATGATGCCTAAAAAAAATCCTAACCCTTCCCGTCTGGAAGAGGAAAGACACAGAGCCGGTCTTACCAGAAAACAGCTGGCTGAACAATCCGATGTGAATTTCCGAACCATAGAAGCCTACGAACAAGGGAAAAATGAAATTAACATGGCGGCCGCAGGCACAGTCCGGCAGCTTGCCCGCACTTTAAAGATTCCCATCGAAAATATTCTGGAAGACTAAAAACGGTAGCAGCGTTAAAAACTGCTACCGTTCTCTTTCAAAAAAATTCTTTCCAGAATTATTCCACGTTCCTGCTGTCTATGTAGTTTTTGAATACTTGAAATGCTTCTTCCTGGGTCGGGTTTCGGTACTCCGTGCCTGATACAGCATCCCTTACCAAAAATGTTTCGCCATCAAATTCTGCAGATACAGGCGCATAGTGCTCGTCAACCAGCTCTCCATCCTGTGTTTCAATCAGGAGGTCAAAATCATCCCAGATACTCCTGCCATCTTCTGCGGCCAATTCGTCCAATTTATCCAAATCATAGTCATACTCCGCATTGAAATATACCGGAATCCCTGCATCCACCAATTTCCCCACCAGTCCTAAAATTTCTTTTGCCTCCGGGTGATTTTTTAAAAAAATACTATAATCTTTCATCATAACCCATCTCCTCCTTTTCCAAAAATTATTATAAACGCCGCAGGCGCTTATTTCAACACTTTTTATACATATCCTCGCATCCCTCAAACATCTGTCCGATAATGGCGACCAGAACATTTTTCACAATGCTGTTTCCTGCCTGCTTATAAAGCTGGGTATTGGAATTGACCTCTTCCGCTTTCAAAAAATCTTTGTCCGAAAATCCCATAAGCCGCCAGCATTCAAGCGGAATCAGCTTTCTGATGCGGATATAATAAATATATTCCCCATCCTCATAGGCAAGCGTATAGGAATCCTCACCGCTTTCTATCCGGCACAGCCCTCCAGTCTCGCATTCCGCATAGCCTTTCCTGGTTGCCTGGTTTACCTGGATAACGCCGAAGGTTCCGCAATGGGTAGAAGATATATTGCCGTTCGCTGTTATCGTTCCGCACAGGCTGTCCTCCCGTACTTTCTCATTGTAGAAATCATATAAGGTTTCCATGACAAGATTGTCCTTTTGAACGCTGGTCAGGCAATTACAGATTCCCTGCTCATTTACTTCAAGCCGCTGCTCTGTCGGGATGCCTGCAGTTCTGTCTGAAGGATTCTCCGGGTTCCTGCCCCTCATGGCAACAATCACGCCCTCATACCCTTTTCCGCTCTTAAGATTCTCCATCACGTTCCGCTCACTATTCTTATAATAACTTGCCCGGATTGTGCCGGACACATCCACCACCAAAGGCTGCTGATTGCCGCCCTGGTAGGTACGGATTGCCGGAGACAGCGCATCCAGATCATAAACATTCCCGGCATAGTTGCCGCCGTCAAAGCCGTACAGATTCCCTATCTTTACTTCTCTTTCCTCTCCCATTCAATCACCCCATTTCCCGGCTGATTCCCGAAGCCTTTATAATCCCTCGCCAGAAGCGTGGTCGCCATCTCCGTTTCCCGGTTGAACACAGACCCTTTCCCATTCAACAATACCGTTGCCTGTCCTTCCTCTATTGCTGATTCCGCGGTCCTTTGCGGTAACGCAGTTTGCGGCGGTGATAGTTCCCGGCTGGCTGATGGAGAGGTCAACAGATGCCCTCTGTCTGTCTGTCTGTCTGTCTGTCTGTCTGTCTGAAGGATTCTACCACTTGTAATCAGGGAGTCAACCAAATTTTTTACTTTTTCGCCCCGAAGATAATATTTTTCATCAACCTCATTCTCCAGATAATCATTCATGACCTTTGTAAGCGGCATAGGCTCCGGGAAAGCAAAATTGCCGCCGCCCAGGATAGAAACACAGAAGCACCTTACCCGGTTCTGCGCAACCCCGAAATCCTTTGCGTTCAAGTCCTGCCAAAAATTTTGATAGCCTTTCCCGGAAAGAAAATCAAGCCATTTCTGGAAATCCGGCATATTCTTTTTCCCATGGACCTGCGGCACATTCTCCATGAGAAGCACCTGCGGCAGAATCTCCGTTTCATTCAAAAGCCGCTCAACCTCCCACAAAAGCCCCGACCTTGTGCCGCTCCCCTTTGCCATCCCTGCCCCTTTTCCGGCAACGCTCAAATCCTGGCATGGAAAGGAATATGTCAGAAAGTATGTATAATTCCATGGTTCTACTATCCCTAAATCCGCACCGCGCATCTGCCGGATGTCAACAAGCTCAAAATTTGTTCCGTGGATTGCATTGTAGCTGGCAACCGGGTACTTATCAAATTCCACCAGGCGGTAATGCTCAAAAGGCACACCCAGCTCCTTGAATGCCATAGCCTGGGAACCGATGCCGCCGAAAAGCTCTATCAGCCGGACGGGCTTCCTGATGCGGAACGGCTTACGGCTGAGATCCCATAGCGTAAGCTGCCCCGAAATCTCAATCTTTTTCTTTCCCATCCTCATACTCCTTAAGAATCTGCTTCACCTTTTTGAACTCCAGAAGCATATAAAGCCCCTTCCTCCAGCTTTTCGTTGCCGGAGTCCGGCTGATATGGTTTTCCCGGCACACCCGGTTCCAATCGTATCGGTCAATATATCTGCTTTCAATGATGGAACGCTCTAAGGAATTTTCCGGCAGAAAGTCAATCACATTCATAATGTCCGTAAGAACCTTTGCCGATGTCTCAATCTGCTCTTTTATCCGGGTCTCAATCTCGTCCAACCGAAAAGAAATTGCGGCGCACCCTACTCCGCTGCTACTCCCCCTCGGCATCTCCTCCGTCTTTACCGCTCCCAAGGGGCTGTCAAATTCCCGGATAATCTCAGCCCTGCGGCGCTCCAAAGATTTCTTTTTGCCGATACAATATTTATACTGGCTTAGATACTGGTTAAGCAGTTCCGCTTCATCCGTGAGCCTACTTTCCGTTTTCTTTATTTCCTGCCTGCGCTTTTCCATCATCTGCCTCCTCTGCCGCTAAAAAATATACCTTATCCCGGATAATCCTGATGCCCTGGACGGTCTTATTTTTATGATCGAAATCATAAACCGGGTAGCCCCTATTGCGTAGCTCGCCGATCAGCATCCAGATACTCTCGCACACCGTGGCGAGCGGCACACTGGAAAAATCCGGCTCTGCATCTTGCGCCGGTCTGGGCGGCATCGCCTTAGGCATCGGAATCCTGGGCGGCTGAAATTCACTTAAGCTCCGCAACTTCCTTCTCTGCGCTCTGTTCATTGCCCTGCCTCCTCGCTAACCTTGAATCATCAAACCATTTCATAGTACCGCCGTTAAACCGAATCCGCGGAAACAACATTTCCGATCTGCCGATATGGATCATTACTCCATTTTGCTTTACAACCGCAAAACTGATTTCCTGCCTTAAAATCATCCTTGCACTCCCTTCTTTATGGCACACATGGTGCATAATGCCTCGGAAAACATATCCCTGCTGAATCCCTCCGGCAAAGGTCTTTCCCAACATTCCAGGCCGCATTCCGGGCAATTAACCAACTTCCATCCCTCGCGCCCTTCCGGCGCATTCTGCCGGAGCGGCATACAAAGATAACCGCCGCGGTCTGTCAGCCTTCTTGGCTCAATCTTTACGTTCATAGCCCTGCCTCCTTTGCAGACACTCCTTTTCGACCAGCGCCGCTCGGATGACCAACAGATCGCTGTCCGGAAGCTCCAAACCGTAAAGACCGCCTGCTTCCCTGATGTGTTCATCAATCTCTTTTATAAGCTCCGCTTCTCTGCTCATAACAATTCACCCTCCCAATTCCATAACCCTTGCTTTCCGCTCGCCAGAATCGGCTTATCAAAAAGCACAGCGTCCTCCATCACCCATGCGTACCTTCCCGGCGTGAAATTCCCGAAAGCAAATTCTTCCGGGTGCTGCTTAAAAATTAGTTCTGCAGTCAGCCGGTCAATCAGGACACAGTTTACAAGATTCGCTTTCCCGATAATCGCACCAGGCGGGAATTTCTCAAAACGGTTGAAATCGTCATATAAGCCAAATGCAAACAATACCTTTTCCCACGCATCATCCGTCATCATTGAAATTCCCCAAAGAGGATCTTTCTTCCCTGCATGAATAAGGATTTCTCCCCGGTAATTGGTTTTCCATGACCGCGTCTCGCACCGCTTCTTTCCTGATGCCAGCAGCGTTGCCCATGGCTGTATGATTGTTAATGCTTTCATCCTATCTCTCCTCCAATAAAAATTGTCTTTCTTCCAACTTCTCATAGATTGTTTGGCCATTCTGCATCTCTATATACGGCAAGAATATTTCCTCAAACTTCACCATCTCAATATCCAGCAGTGCCATCTGGGCCTCTACCCAATCTTTCAAAATTCTCCACGCAACCCTTTCCGCCTGCTCCTTTGTGTCTTTAATCTGTTTCCGCGGATTTTCTCGCTTCTCCTTTTTCAGCACCTTAAGGCATTCTTCCGCTTTTACTGGGAGCCGGACGGGAATCTGCTGTAACCCTGTATCAATCAGGAAAGAAAGGCCGGTAATGGATTCCCCGTCGTAATTCTTCATAATGGATTTTGCCTTGTGTTTCATCAAAATATATTCAATTTCGGATACCGTTTTAAAAGCTTCTACTGTAGTGGTGTAATTCAATATTGCCATGTTATCCCTCTCTTTCCGGCTTCTCGCACCGTTCAAATTCGATCACTCATTATCATTTTCGGAGTTATCGCTCCCCTCCGCGTCACCGCCTTCCTGCCCACGGTAGTAAGCCGCCGCTTCCCGCACCATGGCATGTCTAAGGGCTTCCTCCACATTGATCTGTCCCCCGCTCTGGTATCCGGACGCGTACCGGTCTACATACCTCCGGAACCTCTTATCCTGCCGGTACTGCTCTTTGATATCTGTCACTGCTGCCACCTTTCGCTTCCCTCCTTTTCCTTTCTCATGCTCAAACATTATCCACCTCCATCTACTACTTTTTCTATATCATCCGGGAAGCACACCACCTCGGCAATGCCGCCGGCCGCCCGGATCCTCTCTATGGTCTGCTCCTGAATCTTGGAAAGAACACCTATGTATGGGCGCTTTACCTCGAATCCATAAAACCTACCGCCAATTACGGCACAGACGTCCGGGATCCCCTGCCGGGAATACGGACCGGCGGCGGCTTTCCAAACAAAAGCATAGGGATAATGCTCTTTCAGGTAGCTTATAATCCGGCTCTGGTAATAGCTTTCTTTTGGAAGATGGCTCATAAGGAACCGCTCCGCTTCCCTGGCTGTCTTAAATCCCCTTGCCGCTTTCAAATAATCGATTGCCGCTTCCTTGCTTTCAAAATTATCTATCCTCATGCCGCACCTCCTCTCCATCAGATATGTCCTGATCAATATAGTCAAATATGTTCATCTGCCCCTTCCCGAATTTTCTCTCATACTGGTCTTTCTCACGCCTTTCAGCCTTGTATGCGTTATACTTCGCACGATACTCATAACTTTTCCCAAATATATTCCATGCGGCTTTCACCACATTCGGCTCATAAGGCCTTATCTTCTCCAGGTCGCTCACAGCCTTATAGGATATCGGGCATCCGCAGCACCCCGTCCTTGTCAGGCCGTAAACCTCATAGGCATCTGAATACCGGATTCCATAGTGATCCTTGTACCATTTCTTGTCCTTGTCTGTGACGTAATACAGTGGCCGGAGCCGGTACTTCCCGTCATCCTGCTGCCCAAAACACAATGCCGTATTATCTTTTCTCGGAACCGAACGCATTCCGCCCTCGTCCCTGCGTTCGCCTGTGATAATCATTTCATAACTTTTTTGTATCTTGTGCGCCGGGGCTTTTTTACAGAGGTTGCAGCATTCGGCGCTGATTCGGAAATCGGGTGGATGCTCCCCGATAAAGTCACGCATGTATTTGGATGAATTAATCACAAGCTGTATGTTCGGTCTCGGCTCCCCGTCTGAATTGCAGCAACAAAGAAAATTTATCACACTCTCGCAGTTCGGATAACGCTCTTTCAGTTCTCTCCGTTTCGCCGCCTTATCCTCTGCCTGCTCATATTCTTCCGCTATGGAAAGCGGTATCCCCTTTTTCTGCCATTCGGACAATCCGGCGGACATAATCTTTGACACGAACGGTACTCCATGTATCCTAACAGCCGTAACAATCCCTATTTCTGGTCGGATTTCCTCAATATCCACACCATATTTCCCCGCTATGGCTTTTACATGGTCTTTTGTTGCTTTCATTTCCAGGCCTGTATTGAAGAACACATACTTGATTTGCGGAAGGTCAAATAGCTTTCTCGTACGCTCTATGGCATCAATCATGATGTCGCTGTCTGCACCCCCGGAGTAAGAGCAAATTGCATTCGGATGCTCCCTTAGCCGCTTTGCAATGATACTCTGGATTGCCTGAAACTTCTTAGGTGCATCAAAGTCTGCATAATCAGGCCTTTCTGTGTATACCTTGCTTTTAAATACTTCTTTCATCTTTCCACCCTCCGCTGCCCTCATCCCAGAACATATCCACAAGATCGTTGTAGATAAGTGGATTCTGTGGATTCTCTATATCCCAGCATGGCCCGGCCGCATACAGGCAAGTATGCCGGTTGAAATACTCCGCATACAATTCCTGGATCCTCTGCCGCTGCTCTGCCGCAATCTCCTGAAGCTCCTGCAGGCTGAAATTTTTGAACACAGCCCTGCCGGCCCGCTTGCCGACCTGGCTTTCCCGGAGGCTCCTATCAATCGCCGCCAGCAGCTCGCCGCTGTCGCCTTGCGAAATCCTGAACCCGGAAAGACAATACTCTGCCAGGTAGCTTTTCGTTTCTGCCTTCAGCTTCTCTTTCAATCTCTGGAACGAAGCCTTGTATCTCCCATTCAGATCTTCCGGGGACACCTTTGTTTTGTTCAGGCGGTACTTTTCCAGCGTGGATTCCAATGTTTTCAAGGCTTCCTGCGCTTTTTCCATGTCTGATTCCCTCCTTACGCCTAAAATTCCTTACGCCTAACCGATTCCCATAGGCGTAAGGAAAAAATATAGGAAAATCAATGCTTTCCGGCCATTCCTTACGCCTTACGCCTAATTTTGGAATACATACCAAAACTTTTAAGAATTTGCATCACGAAGCATGGAAAACGATGCAAATTGCAAATTTCTATAATAGCCTATAAAATAGGCGTAATAGGCGTAAGGTACTATAAAATAGGCTCTCAAAGCCGCGTATTTCCTTGGTTTTTCACCTTACGCCTTTCCTTACGCCTAACCTTACGCCTAATTTTTAGGCGTAAGGTTTTCAGGTGCGCATATGCCCCTGATATTCTCAATATGGCAGCTCCTCCTCCCCGGAAGTGTCAAAGGGTATCTGATCCAGATCCTCTATGCCGACCTGCCGCCACCCTTCGTCCGGCACAGCCGCCGGAGGATTTTGCGCATCCCCTCCCGACATAGCCTCCGCCGCGGCATCCTCGTCCAAAGCGTCCACGCTCTTGGCGAACCGCCCCAGGTCAAATTCCACCATCCGCTGCGTCCTGCCGTCAAACCATTTTCGGACACAGTACTCCCTGCTGCCATTCGGCTTCGCCGTACTGCTGATGATTCCATTATCCCCCAGGTATTTCAGCGTCTTTCTGGGGCTGTACCCTGCTTTCTGCAGAGCCTGGTTCAATAAGGACGGGAATAAATATGCCTTGTCCTCCATGCCGCTGATCGTTCCGAGACAGGTTCCTATCGCCTTATCCCCGAACTGGTTACGGTTAGAAAGAATCCAGTCCACAATGAACTGTGTCGCATTCTCATTTACATCTACAATCCCGGAAGAAAGCTGCTCCTTTATGATTGCCTGTGCCATCCGCACAGCCCTCTCCCACGCGCCGGGGGAAAGGCACAGCTCATACTTCCCATTATCAGAGATGCCCCGCTCCGGCGGATTCCCTGAAAATATCCACGTCTCTATCATTGCATCCGCAAGGGCGACCGCCGAAATCCCGGCGATATGCGCGCCGCTCGTGCCGTCAGCTATGCGGTATATTTCCTCCGTCATCCTCTCATAACTGTCCGTGATGCTCCGCTCATCCGTTTCCATGATTTTCTTTATGTACTCCGGGCCGGCGTGGCCGCAGTCATTCGCCGCCTGCTGGTGCATCAGGCTGGCTGACTTTTCATCCGGGAACGGTCCGCCGTATATCTCCAGGACACGGGTACTCACGCCGGTCTGGGTCGTTTCCGTGGAAAGCGGCTCCTCCCCGGTGGCAAGGCACACCGTGCGCCATGTATTCAAAGCCTGCAGGCCGCCGCCCTTGCTTCCCCTTGCCCTGCCGGTTCCTGATGCCAGCATATATACAATCTTCTCCAGCATTTCCTGCTTCGATCCTGCCAGCTGGCGCTCATCAATCCCAAGGGGCAGATCGTTATAGAACCCTGCCATGCGCTCCAAAGCCACCTGGGTGGCATTAAAATTTACCATCAATCTTTCCGGGTCTCCCCATGCCGACAATGCGGCTTTCAGTGCCGCCGTCTTGCCGCCCTTGCTGCCGCCCCAGTTGTAGACAAAGAATATCCTCTGGGAAAGGATGCGCAGAAGCGGAGCGGCAAAGGCAGCCGCAAGGATAAAGCGGAACTTGTCACGCTCCCTGTGCGGCTTCATGTTCTCTACCCATCCCTCCAGCGTTCCGTTCGTGTGGTAAGCCGCCGCCCATCCCCGGAGTGACGGCTCAATATCAAGGACAATATCATTCCCATGCCCTGGGAGGAACCGCCCCCTTGTCTGCCACCCAAAGGTGGACGTGCTGTCTGCCTTCGTGATAATGTCAATGTTCTCCGCTTCCAAAGCTTCCAGGAAGCGCACCACCATTTTGGCATTCTCTGACGTGACCGTGCATCCGAGGTCTGCAAGCACAGTGATGCTCCGGCTGGTGAATATGGTTGACCGGGGGAAAATGGCCGTCTGCCACTTGCCATCCCTCTTGAATGCAACCTCAATCTTTTCCTCGCCGGTTTCAAGGCTTTTCAGCCGCTGCGTGAGGATGATCGGAGTCCGGCACACCATGGTGGGAATCATTTTCTTTTCGTCAATATGGCTGATGCCCTTTTCTGAATAAATCCAACCTTCAGGCTGGCGGAGGTTCACGGGTGCGCCCTGGACGGCTTCGGGGATAATGTCTGCAACATCATTAACCTCAATCTTTTTCGCTTTCTGAAGGGCTTTCTGAATCTTCTCCCTTGCCTTTTCCTCGCCCTCTTTTATGAAAAGCTCGGACGGATCCTTAACCCCGAACTGTCGGCAGCTCCATGTATAGACGTCTCCTGCGTACCCTTCTTCATGGAGGATGCGGCACACTTTTTCCAGAAAGACGTCTCCCCCATGATCCGGCTCAACATGGATATAAAGCTTCAGCCCATCCAGCTTATGGATCATGTTCGCCTTGAAGTTGGATGCGCCCGGAACCCCAAGCGCCGCGAACTTAAGGAACCAGAGCGTCTGCGTGTCGCTCTCCCCCTCCACAAGCACAGCGTATCCCTGCTGCCGGATTTCTGTAAGCCGCCATTCTCCATACAGAATCAGCTTCCCGGCGCTCCCATAGCTCCAGCGGAACTCCTTATTTCCGTACCGCTTGCGGAACACCGGCACACTCCCATCCTCTGCTTGGTATGGGAGCTTGAGCCAGCGCACACCGTTTCGGTCTTTCCCGGTGGAAGCAAGGCACACTTCCCGGAGGAAATCCTCCGGGAGCCTTTTGCTGAATGAATATTCGGAAAGCGTAAAATCCTTCATCTGGGGCTTCTTGCGCTCTTGCGGCTTCGGCTCTTCCAGTCTGCCGTATTTATCCAGAATCTGCTTATAGGCTTCTTTCGTATCCGTGTCATGCAGCTTTGCCCAGAATGATATGAAATTCCCATCTATGCAGCCGGTGAAGCAATGGCATTTCCCGGTCCGTATGTCTGCAGTAAAGGAATCCCGGTTATCATCATGGAAAGGGCAGCGGCCGATAATGCGGTCGCCCGTTACCCTGGCATTCTTAAGCACACCTTTATACTCTGCCGCATAGTCCACGAAATCATCTATGTTCAGCTGTTCTGCATTCATACAACCACCTTCATTGTTTCGCTTATTTCCCTGCGGCTCATGGTAACAATGCGCCCATGGATGCCCAGCCTGGATGCTTCCACGATTTCTGCCCTCATCCCCTCGCTGATAACCCCATCAATGGCAACCAGCAGGAACTCCTGGGAATTCCGCAGATCGAACAGCCCGAACCCCAGGCCGCATTCCCTCTCATCCGGGATTCCGTCATCCAGAAACTGCGTATAGAAAAGGTGCGGCGCTACCGGCACCTTCCCCTCATATGTAATCTGCTTTGCAAAGTACCGGGCTACTTTTCTGTTAAATTCCTGCTCCCTTTCCGTATCTGCGCGATACCTGGAAATGATGTAAACTCTATCCATAACCCCATCCTTTCAATCGGTTTCGGGGGGGCAAACGCCCTCCCCGAATTCTTCCGGCCGGCTTTACCGGCACACCTGGTTTATCAGTTGAAAGGCAGATCTTCATCAATGCCGTCCGGGATATTCATAAATCCGTCACCCGATGCCGCCGGTTCTGCTGCCGCCGGAGGCGCTGTATTATAATCCGAATCGTCCACATCAAGGCTCTTATTGTTCTCCTTGATAACCGCCGCCATTTCCGCAGCCGCCGCCCTCTTATCGTCCGGCAGCTTCCCGACAAAGGTGAACACCGCCCTGCTGTACGCAATCCCTCCGGCATTCTTTTCCTTCTTCAGCGTGATCTTCGTGATGGCATCATAGCAGCGCATCCCTTTCAGAAGAATCCGCTTCCCGATATAATCCCTCATGTATTTCAGGGAAGTAGGCGGCAGGGAAAGGATCAGCGGCACAGGGTTGTCCTCCCGGAGAAGATATACCCTGTGGACGTTCTTGCAGGCTTTTCCGAGACCGTCCGAACCGAATTCATTGTAGGGGCAGTTGGCACAGTTCCTGATCTCCCCGGTTTCCCGGACAACTCCCTGCTTGCCGTCCATGCTGGAACAATCGGGCTGCTCATTGCCGCCGGAAAACTTTTCCTCCCAGTACGCATTGACCGGGTGGTGGTAAAGGATCGCCCCTACAAGCTCATTCGTGGTTTCCGGGGTTTCCTCATCCTCCCCCGGAACCTCAAAGGCAAGGCCGCCGCCGGAAGGAATCTTTACCCGGTCAAAGGGGATCATGCCCAGACCGTCCATTTCCTCCGCAATGGCTTCCGCAAGGTCGCCCGAAATCGTGACCAGATTGAAGTCCGATACAACCGCCAGCTCATTTTTCTTTTTTTCCATGATTACCCTTCCTCCTCATTCTCTGCTTCCATGGCCTCCGGCAGTACGCTAACGTCTGCCGGTTCTGCATCCTCAAAATCATTGTTGCCTTCCTCTGCGGAATTTCCCTCTTCTGCGGTTCCGACTAAGTAATCCTCCCCGGTTCCATTCAGGAAATCCTCCATTGGCGTCCTGGTTTCCGAATCGTATAGATCCTCCAGAATCCTCTGGCTCTGCGCCGCCAGCTTGATTGCCGACACAGCGGTTTCTATCGCCGAATTGTAAAGGCTTCCGCAAAGGTTGATAAAATCCCCCTCGTCATTCGGCAGCAGTGCCAGCATACTCTTCATGTCAACCTCGACCGCCTTTATGTCCCGGTGCAGAGACACATTATATTCCGCAGCGATCCCGTAGCCCTCGTGCCGGTTCCTTACCCTGCTGGGATGGTCATAGCGCACAATCTGCCCCAGGGCAAACTTCGCAACATTCTGAACATTGTCCTTTAAGGAACGGTCAATCTCCAGCGTAAGGTCAAGCTCCATCTGTTCATAGTCTTTCATATCAGCCCTCCCCATCGGTCCTGGAAGCCTTCGCCCGGTTCAGTGCCTTGGTGTTCGCCTTTTTCCGGGAAATGGTAAGCTTCTCATAAACGCTTAAGACTTCCGCAAGCTCTTCCGGCAGCTCGCCGGATTCCTCAACGATGCCCTTACAGGTACTGCTTAAGGTTCTGGGATCCACCTTTTCCACAATGATGCTGCCCAGCCCCTGCTCACGCAGTACTTCAAGGAAGTCAAGCCCTTTCTCTGCCAGCTTGTCCTCCCCCAGCTTGGAATACTCCGTTTTCTGCTGGAGGCTGTAATTGTAGCCGTCCACCACCGTGCTGGGCTTTTCCTCGTCAATCATCATCTGGCAGATTTCCTGCTCCAGTTCTTCCTTTGCCTTATTGTTCTCTTTGGTAGCGTTCGCAAGCTCTTCCTTGCGTTCCAGGATCTTCTGGTACTCCCGGACTTTTGCGTCCAATACTGATTCCATCCTTTTCTCCTTTCTATTTGGCAAGCGCCGGGAGCGTCTGCTCCGGCGGCGCAATGCTATTCCTGAATCCCTGCGCATGGTAGGTGATTTTCTTCAAGGTATTGCCGCTTATGCCATACTTCTTATTGAACCCGAAAACATTGACATAGCTTAAAAGGTCATCCCTCTGCGCACACATCGCCCTGGTAATTTCCAGAAGGGCGGCAACATCATCAATCGCCCGGTGCGTATTCTGAACCTTGTCAGATAAGCCGTAAAGCTGGATGGCATCGGCAAGCTTGTGCGGATACTTCGCCCGGTCCTTATATACCGTAAGGGTATCCAAGTAATCCGCTGCGTTGAAACGTGCCAGCCACTCCGGGTGCTGCTTTCGGTACTTGACGAATAGCCATGCGGCAAAATTAAGGTCAAACTGGGCATTGTGCGCTATCAGGAGCGGCTTCTCCCCATCCATGAATCCGCTGAAAATCTCCGCAACCTCAATCTCTGCTTTCCCCTGCTCTGCCAACATGGAGTCCGTGATATGCGTCAGCTCCACAATCTTCTCCGGCACACGCTCGCCCTCTGGCAGCTTCACAAATTCATCAGCCTCCCTATATCCTCCGCCGCGGTCAATCCTGATAGCCGCCAGCTCTATGATCTGGTTTTCCTTACCGTCAAAGCCGGTGGTTTCCGTGTCAAAGAAGATAAGGGAATCGTATCTTTTGAAAAGGCTTTCCAGCCCTTTCGCCCCATTCTCTGAATCCAAACCTACCCCTCCTTTTCCTCTGCAGGCTCATACTTCTGCAGGATAATCCTGCCCTCCCGGTCTGTGAAAATCTCCATGTCCTGCCCTTCCTTGATTTCAAGCTGCCGCCTGATCTCCCTGGGAATAACGATTCTTCCGAGGTCGTCAAACCGCCTGACTACTCCAGTAGCTTTCATCCTTCGCCCTCCTCTCTGTCGCTGATTTCATCATAGAATCCATATATCTCAACAACCTCATCCTCACTGAGCTTGCTTTCGATCTTCTCAATAAACTCGCAGAACCTTTCCGCTAACGGCCGTTCCTTCTGGCGCTCCTTTTCCTGCTCTTCCCGGATGTCCTCAAAAATCTCCGAATTCAAGATAATATCCCTTTTGGCTTCGGAAACAATGACCGGCTTATAGCCTTTCTTTTTCAGCTTCTCCATGTCGCCCTGGTTGGCAACCGGCACAGCCTTCACCCCATGCTCGCTGATAAATTCCTCGGTGATTTCATCCCGGATGGCATTAGGCACAGAATAATAATTGATATATGTACCGCTGTAGCTCCCCAGAGATTTCTTCATAAGCTCCGCATCCTTCAGTTCCTCAATCATCCGGGCGGCATACCATTGAACATCAAAGCTGTTTACCATAGTCCTGTCACGTTCCAGCCGCACCACCTTGGGCTTGAAGTCAATGCCAATATCCAGCCTGGATTCCGTACAGATAAACAAGCCGCCGACAAATATCCTGCCCTTGTATTCCTCGCCGTCAAGAATGGCTCCCCGGCTGGTTTCCCGGCGGCACACGTCCTCCTGAAGGTGGAGGTTGCTTTCCCGGATTTCCTCATATTCCTCCGGGGTGACGCCGCCGATCTCGATGATAAGGCTATGCTCCGGCACAGTTCCCCAGATAGGCACATCCTCAACAAAGAATGTCGGAACCTTGACACCTCCGTACCGCCTGGAATTTACAAGCCGCGGCCGCCAGATTTCCTTTCTGCAGTAATTCTGGAAGATAACCGTCTTTCCCATCCGCAGCAGTACAACCGTGGCAATCTTATAGCCTTCCCCATGGTTCCCGATCATCTGGTCATCGGTGTTCTTCGTGGTGACGCCGAAAAGCAAAGTCTTGATGTCAAGGTCGCTGTGCTTGTTCCCGATACGGATAATCTGCGCATCCGCATCATAATCAAAGAACATCTTATTACTGCTATCCCTGGTTTCCTCGTCAATGGAATTCTGGAAGAACTCTCTGACCGCTTCCGTTATGCCCCATTCAGGCACATAGTCCGCACTGATGCTTAATTCATATTTTCTCATTCGCTTCCTCCTGCTTCTGATAGTCGGCCATGGTCGGACGCTCTCCGTCCAAATCATGCCAAATATAAGGCTTTCTTGTTTCGCGCTCGCAGTCTGCCTTATAGCAGTCCCGGCAGACGCAGCGTCCGGAAAGCCACCTCATTTCTCCCCAATACTCCGGCTGACCGCAGTGATTGCAGATTACAATTTTTTCCATTGTGCTAACCACCCTCAATTTGCTTTCAAAAATTTCTCCATTATGAATTATTCATAATGCTTGACTACAGTGTTCTGTTTTGGAATATATGGCGAGAATGTCTTTGGATAGTATGCAATAACATTTTCATACTGCCATCCCCCAAGGCATCCTATTTCATAGTTACTTATACATAGATAACTATGATCCCCACCTTGTAAAGTGCAGATATACCACCCTTCCTCTTCTGGCATATTCTTCCCATCACCGCAGTACACCCATCCACTATTATCCATACCTACACCTCATTTCCCCATGCATCCCATCCCTGCCGCTCTGCCCTTGCGAACAGCTCCAGCTTGGAAGCCTCCGGGAACATGGATTCCAGCATTTCATAGGCACACTCCGGCTTCTGGGAGTGCCTGCGGCTGGCTTCTCGCATGACCGTGGTGAATGCGCCGCGCCGGTCATTGTCCGGCATATAAATCTTTCCGGGAATGAAGAACCAAATCAGGTACTCATGCGAAAAGCGGAGCGTATAGGATGGAGCCGGCCCGTTGATTTTATCCCAGATAATCCTGGCATGAACCTTATAGCCGAGCATATCCATAATCTTTTCCGTGTCCGGCAGATACTTGTCTATGGTCCACATGAAAACATTGTGCTTCTCATTCATCAGCTGGGAAGTCACCCGGCGGTGGTATTCAAGAATCTCCGGCACACTCATTGTCTGGTAAGGCACACCCATCCCGGTCGATTTCGGGCGCGCCGCTTTCTTGCCGCCCCTGCCCTGCTCCCAGGGAGGATCCGTATAAAGGAGGTCATATTTCCGATCTGCGGTATCAATATCAATTTTCATGTTAGAAGTAGCTCCTCCAATCATCCACTATCGTCTTTGCCAGATCCTCCTTCCGGGAAAGAGCCTTGCTGATAAGCTCATCTATGGTTCCCTCGACCGAAAGGTCAATGTAGGTGCAAGTGTTTTTCTGCCCTATCCTATGGATCCGGGCCAGGCTCTGCGAATATGCCGCATAGTTGAAATTCTTGCTGTAATAGACACAGGTGTCTGCTGCCGTCAGCGTGATCCCCAGCCCTGCGGTGTCAATCTGGGCGAGGAAAACCTTGATCTCCGGCTTGGTCTGGAAGTCCTTCACGATAGGCCCCCGGTCCTCGATTTTAATGTCTCCGTAGATGCTGGCATACTGTATCTTCTTTTTCTCAAAAAGCCGCTGGATAATATCAATCTCCGGCCGGAATCTGCAGAACACCACAAGCTTCTTTCCCTCGCCGATAACATAATCATCCAGGATGTCCTCCAATGCCAGGAGCTTTCCGTCAAATACCCACTCCGGCTTTACCCCTTCATCCGGCTGGATGAACCCCCCGGTAAACTGCTGGAGCCGCAGAAGCTTTGTAAGCACAGTCGGCGCTGTAATCTTGCCGCCGCTCTCCAGCTCTGCGAAGCTATCCCTTTTGATGGTGTCATACAGCTTTTTGGCTTTCCCCTGCAAAGGGATATTCCTGGTGATGAAAGTCTGCTCTGGGAGGTCTAACGCCTCCTCCTTGGTCACCCGGTAGGCAATGCTGAATTCTTTCTTGATAAGCGTATCCAGGTCACGGTATCCGATGATCTGACGCTGGTTAAAACCGCCCATGATGGCATACCGCCCCCGGAACGCAAAGTAATTCGTGCCGAAGACCGTAGGGTCAAGGAATCGGTACTGGCTGTATATGTCAATGGCATTGTTCTGTACCGGCGTTCCTGAAAGAATCAGCTTATACTTGGCAGCATCCCCCAGCTGGTGCATCGCCTTGGACTGCTGCGCATTGTGGGTCTTGATCCGCTGGCTCTCGTCCGCGATAATCATATCCGGCTTCCAATCCATAAGCGCATCGAATATCCCATCCCTCCAAGTGCTTTCATAGTTGATTACCGCAATCTTAAGCCCCTTCAGGGGGTAACTCCTGACCGCTTCCAGCTCCCGGAGGCGCTTGTCCTTATCGCCGAGAAGCACACCCACCCGGTATCTGAAATCCGCATACTCCGCAAGATCCTTCGGCCATACCGGGCAGACGGAAGTCGGCGCAACTACAAGCACACTTTCAATCGCTCCCATCTGGTATGCCGCTCCCATGGTGGCAATCGAAGTAAGCGTTTTGCCGGTCCCCATTTCAAAAAGGAACCCGAATCCTTTACTGCTTGCCATTTCTTACCGCCTCCCTTCTCCTAAACCCTTCCCAGCCCATCTTCTTTCCGCACCAGTGGCAGTGTGAATGATTATGCTGTACCCGTCTGCCGCAGGCCGGACACAGCCACACTCCGTTCTTCATGACCGGCTTTTCCTCATAGCAGTACTTTGTCAGCATATCGCCGTACTGCTGCGCCAGGTCGTGGTAGTCCTGCAGGGTGCTTTCCAGTTCCTCTGCCGCATTGCTCTGCAGCGTCTCTTTAGTCACACCGAATTTCAAAAGAACCCGGTTCAGGCTTTCTTCCCATGCCCCAACCATTATGTAAGCGCCTCCTCTCCCGGCGGCTCAATCAGCCCGAAGGTAAGAAGTGCCATGTTCGCACCCTTGATCTGGTGCTGGAAAAGCGGAATCTTTACCGGGTAGCTGTAAAGCGGTTCCGACACATCCTTCATCCGCTCTGCGTCCACCGCCGCCTGGACTCCGTTCATCCGCTGCCGCTCCGCTTCGATTGGTCCCGGAAGCCTTACAATACCGGCCATCTTATTCAGCAGCTCCCTTGTGGCCGGCCCTTCAAGCCACTGCCTTGAACGGTTCCACCGCATGGAATTCCAGCTTTTTATGACCGCATACTGGGTACTGTCGGCATCCGCAACAATCAGCCTGCCGTTTTCAATTTTCATCTTCATTTCTTATCACCATCCATGTGGGGGCGGTGCGCCTTGGTGCCGCAGTCATCCATGAAGCCAGATACCCGGCCATTATCCAAAAGGACGCCTTCCCCTTTCAACTCATACATATCAATGCAGTCCTGCACCGTTATCGCTTCCAGATTGATCTTCATTCCTCGCCCTCCTTAAGCATTTCAATTTTGCTGATAGAAACCTCATAAGCCACACGCTTCTCCATGCTTTCATCAGCCAGCTTTTTGATATACTCCCGACTCTGGATCCGGCCATGAACAGAACAAAGCCCCCCCACCTGGAAACTGCTTGCATACCTGGCATTCCTGCCCCAGCAGATGCAGGGTATGTAATCCGATTTCCCATAAGGGCGGTTTACTGCAATCAGAAGATCCGTGATTTCCCTTCCCAGCGGCGTCTTTCTGTATACCGGCTCCTTGCAGATGTAGCCCTCCAGATATATCTGGTTTGCCTTGGAAGCACTCTCAACCTCTTCCGGGTAGCTGATTTCCCTTGCGAATACGGAAAGTATAAGCCGGTTTTTCCGTTCCTCATGGCGGTTATAGGAGCGGAACTGTCCGCTTACGCACACCAGCCTGCCGGAATAATCCTCCGACACATCCATCAGTCTTTCCGATACCATGACCGGGATAATATCATAGCTGTCACTGAGCCGCTCGCAGCGCACATCCATCATGTAAAAGCCTTCCCCGAATATTTCATGGCTGTAGCTGAATCCGCTGATGATTTCCCCCATCACCGTCACCTGGTTGTTCTCGATTACAAATTCTGACATAGTATTTTCCTCTCTTTTTCTCATTGATTTTTTGTTTTGCTGATAACCACGCACCGAACCGCCTTACCATCTTTCCACGCTGTTTCCGTGTACTCCTGCTTATCCCTGCTGTTCACTCCCGGAACCAGAAAACCATGCCTTACAAGAAGCCGCTTCACGAGGCTCGGCTTTAGCTTCCGCTCATGGCAGAAATCGCTAAACTGCTTCACCGGGATTTTCAGGGAATCCCCATCTTCCGGGAATGCCGCCTTCAGCGCATCCATGAATTCCTGAACGTCCACCAGATAAGCCTGCTCTTTTAGTGCTTTCCATTCCTCCAATTCGTCCAGACCGCTGATAACCAGATCGGCCTTTTCCAATACGGAAAGGATCATAGGCAGCCTTTCATCCGGGGCCGTTGCCAGGATTTTTGAAATCTGGATAGCGTTCTTAATATCCAGCGTATCAATGCGAAGGTTCGCCTCCCCTATGCCCTGTTCTTCCATTTTGTTTCCTCCTATACGTTTTGCTGTGCGACTTCTGCGCTGTACGGCTCGCCGCCCTTCTCCAGCTCCCGGTACATTGTTGTTGAATGCACCCCGATAATAAGGGCCATTTCATCAACCGTCTTTCCCTCGGCATACAGCTTTTCAATGTGCTTCCTGTCCTCGAACCGCAGCCGCTTGTAAGGTTTTCTTGGCCGCCTGAGTTCTGCCATCCTATCCCACCTCCTTGTTTTGGGCAAAAAAATAAAGCGTCAAAGTGCGAACACTCTAACGCTTTTGCATAAAAAAAGATAAATGCGTCTGAGCTGTTTGCTCTTTCGCATTTATCTTAAAACTTTACGCATTTTCCAGCGGTTTTCCAGCATCTTCAAAAAAACAACCGGAACGCCATTCTCCGCCAGGGTTTTTCTTTGTTTTAAGGAATCCGGACGCTTATCTTTCGTACAATCGCTTTCGTCAGCTGCCTCGCATAATTTCGCACTGTCGCTTTCGTCAGCCGCCTCATATCATCTCGTCCAGATAAACCTGCACTCTGTTCTGTATGATGCCGATTACCATCTCCAGAGACTTGCCGTCGGTAAAATAACCGTCCGCCTCTTCGTAGATTATGCTCAGAATCGGGAGCGTCCGCGTAGGCGTGTAACGGCCTCTCTCCGAATAATCACGGATGACCTCCACCTTCGTCTCCGTCATCGGAAAATTCGTCTGCATCCTTCCGTCTTCCTGCATCTTGATCTGCCATTCCTCGTAGCTCTCGAACATTTCCTTGTTCGCGGCAACCCCGGGCGCACCGGCCGCCACCATATTCTGCCCCGTCGGCCCTAAAAGATACTCCAGGAACTCGAACGCCACATCCTTATACTCGGAGTTTGCATTGATCATCAAGCTGTGCATCCTTCGATAATAAGGATAACCCCCGTCGTCAAACAGAAAATGCACGATGACCTTCCCCTCTTTTTCCATCTCTTCCAGCTCGTAAAGGTCGGGATCATACCAGTCGGACAGCGCATTTTCGTTTATTCCCTCCGGATCCTGATAGCGCAGGGCTACCTCCAGCATCTTCCGGAACAGCTCTCCGGTAAAATCGCAGGTTCCCTTCTCCCAGTCGATCATGCCCCACAGATCCTCCGAGCCCATCAGCAGATACTCCAGCATCCGCGTGGCCGAGCCGTATTGCCGCCAGACGGCCGTCTGATCCGGATATTCGTAGAGCTTATTGACCAGGGTCTCTATGTCGGGCTGTTCCCTGCCGCCCAGCAGCTCCTCCGAAATCCAATAGCTCTCCGCCCTCGCATAGGGACACAGCGCATAAACCCCGTCCCCCACGGTAAAGGCGCGGATCGAGGGAAAGTATTCCTCGTCCGTGATCCCCCATTCCTCCAGCTTCGGCGCCAGATTTTCGATATAGCCCTTCTGAATCATAGTCTCATTGATCGCAAATACATCTCCGGTAAAAAGATCCGGCCCCCGCCCCGCGACGATTTCCACCGACATCCTTTGTCTGCAGGTCACCAGTTCTTCCCCAAACCCGCTCTGCAGAAGCTGGATAAAATAAGTGTCGTTCTTTCTGTTAAAGGCCGCCACCGCATTCTCCAGCCAGGAGCTGGAGAAGGAATCCTGCAGCGTAAGGACGATCTTTTCTCCTTCCTCCGGCGGAACGTACTGCCCGTAGGCTTTGCTTCCGTCAAAGGTAAATTTCCCCGACGATTCCTTCTGCCCGCTCTGCGATGCGTCCTCCGACGCTTCCTGCGTCCCCTCTGCGGAACCGGCGCTTTCCGGCGCTTCTTCCGTCCCTTCTGATAAACCGACGCTTCCCGACGCCTCCTCTGTCATCTCCTCCGACGGCTTCGAATCCGACTCTCCTCCGCACCCGGCTAAAATAAGCGGGCACAGAAAAAGGAGAACCATCCTCAAAATCCGGCTGCCCTGAAACCGCTGCCTTCTTTTACCCATCCTGTCTCCTCCTCTCTGTTACCGTATCTTTGACGCTGTTTCTTTGATGCCTTTTATCTGTCATTGGCTCTCTATCATTGGCTCTCTTGTCACAGTTTCATTATAATTCTGCTCTGAATGACTGTCAATAGCCGTAGCTTCATGAAAATTCTATTGTCGCGGATAATAACGTCAAGCTGACCTATACTATTAGCAACTTATCATTGACTATATAACAAAATTTGTGTACAATTTCTTTATCACAAGGAGGAACTTCTATGCCGACAATCAAATCAAGCGCAGAACTAAGGAACAATTACAATGAAATTTCTACCTTCTGTCATACTTATCCCGAGCCGGTTTTTATTACCAGGAACGGTAAAGGCGACCTTGCCGTTATGAGTATTGAAGCCTACGAAGAAATGACCGGCCGCTTCGAGTTATATGGTCTGATAAAAGAAGGACTCGATGATATCGCAGAGGGCAATATCCGTCCGTTCTCGGAAGCAATGTCCTCCATCCGGGAGAAACGCAGACGATGAGTTACAAAATCCATATCACATCAGCCGCCGAGAAGGATTTGATTCATGCCGCAGACCACATTGAATTCGTACTGAAAAATCCGAAGGCTGCCGACGACCTGCTTCAGGAAGCGGAAAGAAAAATCCTTTCTCTTTCTGATTTTTCCCAAAAATTTCAGTTGGCAGACGACCCTGTTCTCGCTTCCTGGGGAATCCGTTTTGTCATTGTAAACGGCTATCTTGCCTTTTATACCATTTCTGAGGAAGAGCAGCTGGTTATCGTTGTTCGCTTCCTGTTTCAAAAAAGCAACTGGAACGCCATTCTCCGCCAGGGTTTTTCTTTGTTTTAAGGAACCCGAATCGTTTACTGACAGGAAATGCCACGCAAAGTAGCACAAAAACCCGAAACGCAACCCTGACTTGCTTGTAATGTAAAATACACTTTTCTATACTTGACCTATCAGAACAAGGAGGTCACAGACATGGAATTTGCAGAAAAACTGAAATTTCTCCGCAAACAGGCAGGTATGTCGCAGGAGCAGCTGGCGGAGAAGCTGGACGTATCAAGGCAGGCGGTCACGAAATGGGAAACCGACGCGGGCATCCCCGACATTGAAAACATCATGGCAGTCTCCGCCCTCTTCGAGATTTCCATCGACGAACTGCTCTCGAACGAAAGGAAGGTAAAAAAAGCGACAGAGTATCTTTTTGAGAGCGTCACGGAGTACGATATTGATGAGCCGAAGCACTACGACATGAAGTTCGGAGGGGCAAAGCTATTCCTGCTGTCTGGCTACGCGGGCGAAAAGCTCCGTGTCCGCCTGGCATCCAACACCCTCTCCACTCTCCGGAACGATTTCAAGGTCAAAATCGACGACATCCGAAGACGGATCGACGTGGAGGTAAACCGCAGAAACGGCGTATCCGAAGCGACGGCAAAGGAAGCGGTCAGTATCTTCGTCCAAATTCCAACGCCGTACATCGGGAAAATCGAATGCGCAGTGAACGCGGAAAACGTAGAGCTCCGTTCTTTGGAATGCGACAGTCTGGAGCTTGACGTAAAGACGCCGCATATCGTTCTGGAGGATGTCTCCGGTGCGGTAGAAATAGACTGCAACCTTGATCTGGAGGTAATCTGCCATTCCTTAAAGGGCGAGGTGGCGATCAACCAGGTTTCGGCAACCTCAAAAATTTATATCGCGGAGGATACCGTGTTTACCACCGTTACGAAAGGCGTCGGAACAAGCGTCTCTTATGAGCGGGACGGGCAGCCGTCGGAGCCGTTTGATGCGCCCGGCGCGGAGAATATCATTGAGCTAAACGGCATAAAGAGCGAGCTTGTCATCTGCTCTTTCAGAAAGGGGCAATATGGAACGATATAAATACCGCCCTTTGCGCTTTTATGTCACATGCTTTGCGGTTACATGGACGTTTTGGATTTTGGCGGCAAAATTAAGTAAGTCGTCAGACAATAACGGTATCTCCTCTCTGTTTATGCTGCTTGGTTTAGCCGCTCCCGCCGTTATAGCGGTGATAACGGTGGCAACCTCCGGGAGCAAGGCGTTAAAAGCCGATTTAAAAAGAAAGATCGTCGGCTTTTACCGAATCCGGCCTTTCAGCATTCTTGCGGCGGTTGTCGGATTTATGGCGATTGTCCTGCTTTCCATCCTGCTTTCCCTGTTGGCAGGGCAGTCCCTGGAGCAGCTGGCCTTTACGGAAGACTTTTCCTTTTCCATCGGCGGCGTTTCCGCCCTGCTGACGATTCTGCTGGCGGCGGTGATCGAGGAAATCGGCTGGCGGGGATACGGCGAGGATTCTGTGGCGTCTTACTTTTCCTGGTTTACGGAATCCGTCATCTTTGGCTTTGTGTGGGCGTTATGGCACCTGCCTCTTTTCTGGATTGAGGGTACTTACCATTACGGGTTGAGAGAGCTTGGTATCGGATATGTGCTGAATTTTCTGGTCAGCGTCAGCCCGTTAGGATTTCTGACCACATGGGTGTATGTAAAAAATAACCGCAGTATGCTCGCCTGCATCCTGTTCCATCTGTTCGTGAACACAATGCAGGAAAAAATCGCCATGACCCCGCAGACAAAATGCGTGGAGACCATCGTTGTATTTTTTGCGGCGGCAGTCGTTGTGCTGACAAACCGGGAAATGTTTTTTGAGAAAGACCATATCGGGAATCTACTGGATTACAGGGAAGAAAGGAAAATAAAAGAATGAGCAATTTAGAGAAAATTCAAAAAGTCATGAAGGTGCTGAAAATCCTCTCGAAGGTGATTCTGATCATCCTTATTGTGGGAGTCGCCTTATCATCTATCGCCGCCCTGCTCGTGGCCTCCAACGTGTTAAATGCGGAAAACCAGTTCCTTCACTTCGTGTCCGTTCCGGATGACTTAAGCAAAGGACAGATCGTAGGCGCCCTTGCCGCTTCGGCTGTCTCCCTGCTGTTTGAAGGCATCCCCACAGTATTTGCTTATCGTTACTTTACAGCGGAATTAAAGGAGGGAACCCCTTTCACCCATGCCGGAGCAGACAGACTGAAACAGCTCGGAATTATAACCATCGTGCTCTCCCTCGCAGCATCGTTGCTGACGGAAGGGATTTCCAAGGTACTTTATCTGGCTGAGGAATGGCATCGTTATGACAATGCAGGCGGCGTTACGCTTGGTCTCTGTTTGCTTTTCCTTTCCGTAATCGCCCGTTACGGCGCAGAACTGGAGAAAAAGGACAGGGCATAGCGCATCAGGACGGACTTTGGAATGCTATCCTGAGCTTAACGCGCGATAAATGCGGCGAAAAACCAGTGGGAAGACCGTCTCTCCGCTTTCTTCCCACTGGTTTTCTTTTCTCAGATCCTTTTCTCAGATCTTTTCTCTCTCTACTTCTCCGTAAAGGTGGAGCAGGCCGTCTCCTTACAGTCGCAGGCGCCGCAGCCCTTGATCTCCACATGATCCGCGTGACACTTGTAATTGGAATTGTAAATGCATTTCACGGCCTCACAGTCAATACTGATGGTCTTGCTGGGATGACAGGTGGAATTTCGAAAGGAATCCATCCCCTCCCGCCTCTGCACAAAGCTGTCGCAGCAGGTCCCCTCACAGTCGCAGGCATGCTTTCCTCCCACCATAATGTCCCCCTTACTGCACAGACAGTCCGCATTGTAGGTACAGTTTTCAACCGCACATCTTAAATCCGCCATATTTTTCCTCCATTCCGCTGCCGCTGCGAACAGTCTGCCCGGGCAGCGTCCGACAGACCTGTTATCAGTCTGCCTGTTTTTCCGAAAAATATACCGTTTTATCTGATTTTACCGCTACGGCTTCAGCTTCACCGTGCTTAAGGCGCAGACCACGAGTCCGATCACCATCGCCGCGGTGTCGAACGCGACGTTCAGCCGCAGCAGCTGCGCAATAAAAGAAAACACAAGGATTCCGGCCGTTAAAATGCCAAACCGTTTTACATATTTCAGCGCATACGCCCTTCTCCTGTCCGATCCGGCCTCCACAGCCTCCTGATAGCTCACGCCGTTATACCAGAAAATTTTTTCCGTCTTATAAATCACAAGCGTCAGCGCCTCTATTCCCGCCGCACAGGCCACATGACAGATCCGCGCCGTCAGGTGCGCGTCCTTGATCGGAAGCAGGGAAAGGCCGACCATTCCCGCCGTGAAAGCAATCATCCAAATGATAAAACCTCTGTAGCTTTTGTTCAGCATTGTATATGTCCGCCCGCTTTGGCGGACAATCCTCCTTCCGATCAGGAAAGATCCAGCTCCGGCGGCCGATCCAGCTCGTCGGAGACGTACTTCCCGTTTTTCTTTCGCTGCCGCACACACTCCGTCAGCAAATATTCAATTTGTCCGTTTACCGAGCGGAAATCATCCTCCGCCCAGGACGCGATAGCGTCATAGAGCTTTGGCGAAAGCCGCAGCGGCACCTGTTTCTTATTATCCGCCATATCAATACAAGCTTCCCGAATTTACCACCGGCTGGGCGTCCCGATTGCCGCACAGCACCACCAACAGATTCGAAACCATGGCCGCCTTCCGCTCCTCGTCCAGCTGCACCACCCCGTTTTCGTTCAGACGCGCCAGCGCCATCTCCACCATGCCGACCGCTCCGTCCACGATCATCTTTCTGGCGTCGATGACAGCGGAAGCCTGCTGCCTTTGCAGCATCACAGAAGCAATCTCCGGCGCGTAAGCCAGATAAGTGATTCTTGCCTCCACAATCTCGATGCCCGCCTCGTTTACGCGGGTCTGAATCTCCTCCTTGATCCGGGCCGCCACCGTCTCGCTGGAGCCCCGCAGACTTCCCTCGTCCGCGTTGCCGTCCCCCGTGGTATCCACGTTGGGAGCCACGTCGTAAGGATAAATCCTCACGATATTCCGCAAAGCGCTGTCGCACTGCAGGGAGAGAAATTCCTTATAATTATCCACGTTGAATACAGCCTTCGCCGTGTCCGTAATCCTCCAGGTCACCGCAATCCCGATCTCAATGGGATTCCCCAGACAGTCGTTGATCTTCTGTCTGGCGTTATTCAGCGTCATGATTTTCAGGGATATCTTTTTCGACGCCGCCTCCGCCGTCTTCGCCGGATTCTTCCCCTGCACATCCCCGCTCTGGTTCAGCTTGGTTCTGGCCGCCGGGTTCACCGCGGTACTAAACGGATTCACAAAGTAAAATCCCGGCTCCCGGATCGTGCCGATATAATTGCCGAACAGCGTCAATACCAGCGCCTCCTGGGGCTTCAACACCTTCAGTCCCGGCCATGCCAGACAAGAGACGATCCAAACCGCCATCCCCAGCACCACAAAACCCGCTCCGCTGCCGCCCGTCTCCAGCAGTACCGCTCCCCAGACCGTCGCCGCCAAACCTCCCGCAAAGGCCAGAATCGACGCCAGCAAAACCGGCATTCCGTTTTTCTTTGTTGACAATATTTTTTCTTCCATCTCGTTCCTCTCCTTTTTTATCCTGTTTTGTTTTAATCCTTACTGTTTTGTTTTCATCCTTCCTGTTTTGTTTTAATCCTTACTGCTTCTTTTTCAAGATATGCCATATATCATTCCCCTGAAAGCCGCATTTTCGATACAGACTTTCCGGCTTGAACGGATTGTTTACCTGACCGGAAACAGTGGCAAACTGCGCCTTTTGGGCAATGCGGGTTAAAAGCTTTGCAACGACATAGGTTCCAAGTCTAAGCCCTCTGTATGCCGGAGAAACCTGAATCCATTCCAGTATTCCCTCGCCTGCTTGTTCGTCTAATTCCGCAATCCCTGTCGCAACGATTTTTTTGCTTTTACATTCCTGAACGGCAATCCACAGCGCTGCCCAATAGACGCTGTGCTGAAAATATGACTTTATCTCCGCCTCGGTGATTGATACGCCGTCATAGCACTGATTGATATGAGCGGCATATTCGGCCGGAGCGGCCTCGCACAACCGAAAACCGTCCGGCAGGCTCGCGGCGCGCAGCATCTGCAAATCATGGTATAGTCGAAAATACGGTTCGTCCGTGTAATCCGTCAGTATTTTGTCACAAAAATCCCGATCGTGTTGAATCAACATATTCTCCGGTATATCCGTCCTGACCGCCTTCCAGTAAGGCAGCGAGGACACTCCGCAGGGGTCGCTTAGGTATTGCTGCTTTGTTATATTCATTCTTAAACCTCTCTGCGCGCTCCATAAGAGGGTGTGCAAACACCCCTCTTTGCGCATACCAATCAATATTAGGAAATTTACTTCCAAACTGTTTTTTTCTTCAGAGGATACTTCTGTCCGTTCTCGCATTTTACAGGGAACTGCTCCGCAGACAGGAGTCCGTCGGCAAAAACTCCTGTAGCATCCGCCGTACCGCTTCAACCTCTGTCACCCTGTCCTCCATGCCCTGCCGATACAGATGACGTTCAATTCCCAACACATGATCTGTGAAAGCCGTTCCCTCAAACCACTTTTCCAGACATCTTACAAACTCCGGCGTCTCCCTGCGGCTTCCGTACACGCCAATGATAAAAAGCCGTTCCGCAAAGGCTGTATAATCGTCTCCGTGACGCAGAAAAAAGTCCTGACTTCTCTCGTTAAAGCAAAAGTACAGCGAAGACGGATTTCCACAATACATCGGAACCACCAGGATCACCTTTTCATACAGCCCAAAACTGTCTAAAAGACCGTATACATCATCCTCCCGATACTTGCACTGGTTTTTGAAGCATTCATAATCGCAGTCGCCGCACCCTTTTATGTTCAGATTTTGGAAGAGGATAACCTTATCCTCCGGCATCCTTAAATAATCAATGATATGAGCGCAGTTACCGTTTTTTCTTGCCGAAAAAGATACGAACAATCTCATTTTGCCTCCATTTGCGTTACACGACACGGTTTCCGCATCGGCCAATAAGTCCTGTCGAAAGGTAAGCTGATCAGGGGAAAATACCGTTGCTCCCCATAAGAACCCTGATGATTCCAATCACAAAAAGGTGCGCCGGATAATAAAGATAGAACAGCCATTTCATGCCCTTCCATTTTCCCCGTTTCCCATTGTAGCTGCCGAGAATGGGAATCGATAACACCGTAAACATCTGCAAGATTCCGTAGAGCTTATCGATTGCCAGGAAATAAACGATCGCATAAAACATAGTCCAGATCACGATCGAAAGCGCCTGCTTTTTGAAGCTGTCCCTGTTCAGATAAAGGAACACGGGACACATTGCCGCTATACAGGACCAGTCCGCGGGAAATGTGATAAGGCAGATCAAAATGATACAGACTATCTTCTGCCACTGTCTCAGCCTTTCAGTCGTAAAAACCACCATCAGGACAACCGCCCACGCAAGCGGCCACATGACTCCCGTCTGGTTAAAAATCCCGGTGGGAAGAAACGGTATTCCGCCTGCAAAATTATAGGCAAAGTGTGAGATAACCGCAAACAGAAACAATCTTCCGATATACTTTTTCACATTTCGCGTATAGTAAAAACCCTCCGCCAGAAAGAACCACATAATCGGCGCCGTTATTCTTCCGACAATATGCAGACACCACACCCACCAAACATGTTGACATCCCGGGAACAGAAGCCAGACAACATGGTCTATTGTCATAGCGATAATGGCGATCAGCTTTATTTGATTTGAAGTTAATCCGCCTCTTTTCTTTTCCATCAGACTGTTCCTTCCTTTGCCGGATTCTTCTGCCCGGATTCTTTTCCACAGCTTCTCTTTTGCTGATACAAGTATACCGTTATAGGCGCAAATACGCAATCCCGAAAAACTTCGCTTCCGCTCCGCGGGTGCCTCTGCAGCTTACCACAGCCTGCCCGCGTACCGATCGGCATACGGCAAGCGCCAATCCACACATCCAGTCGGCCACCGGCAGGCTCCCCCCGCGAAGACTGTGCCGGACGTCGGTACTTAGGCCGCGTACTTTGGGGCCTTAGTACTGCTACGTCCGGCCCCAAGCGCAAGCGTGTCTGAGCGGGGGTGCCTGACGCCGGCCGACGTCACTCGCTACAACCTTGCATTTTGCCGCCAGCCGACGTCACTCGCCTCAAACCCGCGTCTTGCCATCCCCCAATCCATTCTTCCTCCACATCACCACCGCAATCCACAGATACGCCGCCGCGATCAAAATCACCGCCAGCTCCACCAGCGCCGTCGGCACGCCCAGCCCGCTGCAGACCACTGCCACGGCGTCCAGCAGAAAGTGCAGCAGAATCGCCAGGAAATACAGCCCGATCCGGTCCTTTCTCGTCGCCGCAATCCACACCAGCACCGACAGCGCGATCTGACCCGCCACCGCCGCAATCCTCTCTACCGGCGCCGCCAGAAACAGAAGCGGCGACGACTGGGACAGAGTCTGAAAAACAGCCTGCATTGCCGCTCCGGTCGCCTCGTCCAGGCTCTGCAGCAACAGCCCCGACTGTCCGGAGTTGATCATCAGCGCGTAAATCAGATTGTTCAACATACCGAAAAAGAGAATCACAAAAGCCTCGAACCCGCCGTGCCCGGCTCCGTACATCAGCGCGTTATAATCGTTATCCTGCTTCTTTTTCAACAGAAGCTTCATCCCCAGAAGCCTTCCCGTCTCCTCGAAAAGCCCGGCCATAAGCCCGCCGTACAGGGCATAAAGCCAGAGATTCCCCTGGATGACCGCACCCGCCGCCGACCCCAGCACAACCCTGTGGACGATCTGCTCTAAGCCTAAGGCAAACAAAAGCATCACGCCGCAGCCTGTAAAAAACGCCGCCAGACTGCACTTCCGGCGTACCTTCCAGAAAATACACAGCCCCACCGGAATCGCTATGCTGATCAACAGATTCAAGACAAGAAAAACAATCGTCAAACCGGAAACCTTCATGCTTACCCCTCCTTGCGCGTCCTGCGCGCCTGTCAATATTTTTCAAATAAGACTTATAACTCCCCGAAATCAACCTTACAATTCCTTCGGTACAAAAGCGCCGCCCCCAGAAGAATCGCCCCGCAAAACGCCCCCGGGAAAACTGCCGAATACTCCTCCGGAATCAATACCGCTCCGACCATCCCCACAAAAGCCGGGATGAGACCTCCCAGCCCGCCGATCAGGGCGGAGATACTCTGCTTTACGACGGCCACCTCATTGTCCCACTCCGTCACAGGGAAGCGCAGATTTACCGTGAGGCCGAAAACGCAGTTGAACACAGTCAGCGCCGCCGGAATCAGCAAAAACCAAAGCAGCTCTCCCGGCCCCGGCCGAAAGGCGAGCCCCAGCAGGATCTCCGAAACCAGCCAGAAGGGGAACACCAAAATCAGGTTCATCAAAAGCTTCCCGTCCAGAATATTCTTAGCAGACAACGGCAGGCTTTTCAGGATCCACCAGCTTTTCCCCTCCATGGAAACCGAGACGCAGGCCGGCATCATCATCGACAGAACCGCCGCCAGAGCAAAGGGCGCCAAAAGCCCCGTCCCCAACTCCCCGGGCAGGACTCCCTCCAGCGCCTCCTTCCCTCCGGCCAGCAGAACCCCGGAGAAAACGCAGGCCAGAACCGGACCTATGATCGTGTTGGTCACATAAACGCCGGAAGAAAAGTACCGCCGAAACTCCCTTTTCCACAAGGCCGTCAGCAGCGGATTCGCTTTCTGCCGTCCCATCCGATAATCATGCTTCGCGCTGTCCCGGGAAAGCCGCCTGCAGATACCGTCAAAAAAGACGCAGATACCGGCGGCCGCTCCCCCGAACGCCGCCAGAGACCCCGCTGCCCAGCAAAGCCCCCAAAGCGGGCTTTCTTTTGTCAAAGCCCTTCCCAGCCAGACCGCAGGCGGATAAATCCGCCCGATTACCTCCGTCACCGTCTCCGCCATCCTTTGCAGCAGTTCCGGATCCGGGTTCCCCTCCAGGGCGGACAGTCGGGCCGTTCCGTACAGAACCCCTATTACAAACAACACGGAGAGTCCTGCCGTCACAAGACCCCTGCGCCGCATCCCGGAAGCAATACCCGCGATCACCCCGCCAAGCAGCGCCGCCCCCGCCATGGGTAGCAGCGGAACCGCCCACACCGCCGCCAGCGCCGCCAGATAAAACCCTGCGCCGGGGCGCAGATACCGTGCGTATACCGCCAGCCCCGGAAGCATTACCGCCAGCGTCAGCGCCAGATTCTCCACATACATCCGGCAAAGCCTTCCCGTTACCACAGCCGCCTTTGTCAGGGGCAGCGAGCAGAGAATCTCATAGCCTTCCCGCCGAAACAACAGTCCTCCCGCCTTCAACAGCCCCGAGACAAAAAGCAGCAGCCCGCAGACGACGGTCAGATAAACCGGAACCGCCGAACCGCAGTTCATCAGAATCAGACTGTAAGACATTATGCCCATGTAAAAGGCTATCAGCAGCGCCACCAGAACCCAGGAACCCGTCGTGAACGCGGCTCTTCTCTTCTGCTTCCCATCCCCGGAAAACCGCAGCACATTCCACCCGAAAAGATTACTCAGCTCCAGCCGGCACATGATTCTGATCTGCTTCAGCATGCTCCACCACCTCCATAAACAGAGATTCCAGCGACCGCCCCTGCCCGACGAACTCATCCATCCCGCCGCAGGCCGCCAGCGAACCATCCTTGATAATGGCCACCTTGTTGCAAAGCTTCTCCGCTACCTCCAGCACATGGGTGGAGAAAAAGATCGCCCCGCCCGACCGGCAGACCTCCCGCATGATTTCCTTCAGAATCACCGCCGCCTTTGGATCCAGCCCCACAAAAGGCTCATCCAAAAGCCAGAGCTTCGGCTGATGTACCAGAGCGGACAGCAGGGCCAGCTTCTGCTTCATGCCGTGGGAATAGGTGGAGATCAAATCCCCCAGCGAGGAAGTGATCTCAAAGGCTTCCCCGTACTTCCCGATGCGCGCCTCCCGTTCCCGCTCTCCTACCCGGAAGACGTCGGCGATAAAATTCAGATACTGGATTCCCGTCAGGTACTCATACAGATCCGGATTGTCCGGGATATATGCCATCCGGCGCTTGACCTCCAGCGGCTCCTTCCGGATATCCAGTCCGTCGATCCGGATTTCCCCGCTGTCAAAGCCCTGAATCCCCGCCGCGCACTTTAAGGTCGTGGTTTTCCCCGCCCCATTGTGGCCGATAAACGCGTACAGATCCCCCGGCGCAATGTGCAGGCTTAAATCCGTAATCCCCTTATCGCTGCCCTTGTAATGCTTTGTGACATGATCAATCCGCAACATAGTTCTTCTCCCATTCTCTGTTTTCTGCTTTCTGCTTTCTGCTTTCTGCTTTCTGCTTTCTGCTTTCTGCTTTCTCTGTTTTCTCTGTTTTCTCTGTTTTCTCTGTTTTCTCTGTTTTCTCTGTTTTCTGATTCTCTATTTTCTCTGATTTATTCTTTCCTGTTACTTTTTGATATCAAAATGATATCATCTCGATTTCCTTTTGTCAACAAAAATGACGAAAAAACTTACGAAAAAACTATCCTTGCAGAAAAAAGCAAATTCGCAGAACAAACAGGTTAAAGAAGAATGCTTCACATTTTCCCAGCTGCAATAAAATTCCTCATAAGACAAAGACAGCGACGCATTTTCCGCGCCGCTGCCCCGAAAACATCCATATCCTTTTTTCGCCTGAAGCCTTTCTCTTCCTATGTCTTCTTTTCCTGGCCTAAACTTTTTCCCGCCTATACTCTTTTTCGCCTTAACCCTTTCCCTGCCTACGCCCTCTTTTCCCCGCCTTTCCCGAGGGCCAGCACACACAGCACCAACACGATCGGAAAACCGATCCCGGCAAGGACGCCCGTCTGAAGATTGTCCCCCGCCATCTGGGACACACCCCCGACAATCGCAGGCCCCACCGTTCCGCCGAGATCCCCCGCCAGCGCCAGAAGCGCAAACATCGCCGTCCCGCCCGCCGGAAGAACGGTTGACGATATACTGATAGACCCGGGCCACATGATTCCTACCGAAAACCCACAGACGGCACATCCGATCAGCCCAAGCAGGGGAAGGTCGGCAAGCCCGGCCAGCAAATACGCACCAAGACAAAGGATTCCGGAAGCGATCATAAATTTCTTCAGATCAACTTTTTCGCCAAATTTCCCGTACAGGGTTCGGCTGACCGCCATAAGGAGCGCAAACCCGCAGGGGCCGGCCAGATCCCCGAAGGTTTTTGAGACATGCAGGGCCGATTCGGCAAAGGCGGAGGCCCATTGCGCCATCGCCAATTCCGACGCTCCGGCGCATATCATCAAAAGAATGAACAGCCAGAAAATCTTCGTTTTAAACAACTGTCCCATCGTCATGCTTTGTCCCTCTTCTACCAGCGTTTCGATAGGACAGGTGGCAAAATTATAGATGTTAAAAAGCGGGATAACCGCCCAGACAACGGCCAAAATCCGCCAGCTTTCAATCCCGATCACCCAAAAGAACAGAGTGGAGCCGAGAATCACTCCCGCCGAACCCCAGCAGTAAAAGGAATGCAGCAGGCTCATGACTCCGTCCTTGTTTTCAAAGGGACAGGCCTCCACGATCGGACTGCAAAGCACCTCAATCAGGCCGCTGCCCAGCGCGTAAATTTCAACGCATACGATAATCCCCGCAAACGGGGACGGCAGCAGCTCCGGCAGAACGGCAAGCCCCATAATTCCCAGTCCCGATGCAATCTGCGCTGTGACGACACTTACCCGATAGCCGATCCGGTCTACGAATTTCGCGCAGACAAAATCCACCACAAGCTGCGTAAAGAAAAAACAGGTTGGGATAAACGCCAGCTGGCCGAAGGAAATCCCGTAGGTTTCATGAAAGGTCAAAAATAGCAAGGGCGCAAAATTAGCGGCAATCGCCTGCGTGATAAAGCCAAGGTAACAGGCCGCCAAGGTTTTCCGATACTTTCTCTTCGCATTCATCTCTCTTCTCCTCACCGCATAAATTATTTCCCTGCCGGATATTTTGCACCGCTCTGCTTTCCGCCGACAGGATTTTATCCTGTTTTGATGTCCGCGGAGACCAAACCCGTAAATCGATCATATCACACTTGAAAATTCTACCCCGGTCGGATAATATGAAATCAACAGGATGTTCATCCTACAGATTATATCCGAACCGGAACTTCCTGTAAACAGCAAAAAACAAAGAAGGAGGAGCATATGTCATTTAAAGTCGCATTTATCGGCGCCGGCAGTATCGGATTTACAAGAGGGCTGCTGGCTGATTTACTGACCGTTCCCGAATTTCACGATATCGAGGTCGCGTTTACCGACATCAACCCCGATAACCTGAGAATGGTAACACAGCTTTGCCAGCGGGATATCGACGAGAACGGCCTTTCTGTCAAAATTCATTCCACTTTGGACCGGAGGGAGGCTTTCCGGGACGCCAGATATGTGATCAACTGCGTCCGCATCGGTATGCTGGAGGCCTTCGCGACGGATGTGGAAATCCCGCTGAAATACGGCGTTGACCAATGTGTGGGCGATACGCTCTGTATTGGCGGTATCATGTACGGCCAGCGGGGAATAAACGCCATGCTCGGCTTCTGTAAGGATATCCGCGAGATGGCGGAGCCCGGGTGCATTCTTCTGAACTATTCGAACCCGAACGCCATGGTTACATGGGCCTGCAATCGGTACGGCGGAGTAAAAACCTACGGACTCTGCCACGGAGTCCAGCACGGACACGCGCAGATCGCGAAGGCGTTAGGCCGGGACAAAAAGGATGTTGACATCATCTGCGCGGGCTTAAATCACCAGACCTGGTACATCTCCGTAAAAACGGACGGCGTCGAGAGAACTCCCGAGCTGTATGATTTGATGTGCAGGGCGGATTTTGCGAAGGATGAAAATATCCGCCTGGATGTGATGAAGAATTTCGGCTATTACTCAACCGAGTCCAACGGCCATCTCTCCGAATATCTCATGTGGTATCGGAAGCGTCCCGAGGACATGGAAAAATGGATCAATTACAGCAGCTGGATCCAAGGAGAGACCGCGGGCTACCTCCGCGTGTGTCAGGAGAGCCGCAACTGGTTCGAGACGGACTTCCCGAACTGGCTTAAGGAGCCTGCCCGGCAGTTTCTGCCGGAAAACCGCTCCGAGGAGCACGGCAGCTATATCATCGAAGGCCTGGAGACCGGCAGGGCTTACAGAGGCCATTTCAACGTCATGAACAACGGAGCGATCACCAATCTGCCGGACGAATGCGTGGTCGAAGTGCCCTGTTATGTGGACGGGAACGGCATATCCGTCCCAAAAGTCGGCGATCTGCCTTTCGGCTGCGCCGCCATCTGCTCCCAGAGCGTGTGGGTGCAGAAGCTGGCCGTAGAGGCAGCCGTACACGCGGATATCCGTCTGCTCTATCAGGCGGCCATGATGGATCCTCTCACCGGCGCGGTCTGCACGCCGGACGAGATCAGGCAGATGGTTGACGAAATGCTGGTTGCCGGAGAAAGGTGGCTTCCGCAGTATGCGGAAGAGATCGCAAGGGCCAGGAAACGTCTGCAAGACAAAACTGTCCCCTGCCGCCCGGTCAAGGGCTTTACCCTTAAGCCCAAAACCGTTGCGGAGATGGCGGAGGAAAAGGCAAGATACCGGGAACTCTCTTCCGCGGCGGCAAAGGAAAATGTGAAATAAAACAGGATCAGGTCGCAAACCCTGCATACTGCGTCATATACAGCTCATAATACTTTCCTTTTTCCGCAAGCAGCTCCTCGTGGCTGCCGCTCTCCACGATCTCGCCGTGATCCATGACGACGATCAGGTCCGAATCCCGGATCGTAGACAGGCGGTGCGCAATCACAATGCTGGTACGCCCCTGCATAACGCGGTGCATGGCGTCCTGTATTGCCTTTTCGGTGCGGGTATCCACATTTGAGGTGGCTTCGTCCAGGATCAAAATCTTCGGGTCGGCGACAAACGCGCGGGCAATGGCGAGAAGCTGCCGCTGCCCCTGGCTGATATTTGCGCCGGAGCCGGACAGCACCGTGTCATACCCCTGGGGCAGAAAAGCAATCATTTCCCGGCACTGACTCATTTCCGCCGCCGTCTCGATCTGTCCGTCCGTAGCCGAATCGTTTCCGTATTTCAGGTTGCTGCGGACGGTATCGGAAAACAGCACGGTATCCTGCAAAACGATCGCGGCGTTTTGCCGCAGGCTTCCCCTCGCAATATCCCTGATATTCTGTCCGTTGATACAGATTTTCCCGCTGTCCGTCTCATAAAAACGCATAAGCAGGTTGACGACCGTGGTTTTCCCGCTTCCGGTCGCGCCAACCAGCGCCACCTTTTTCCCCGTGGGGACTGTCAGCGTAAAATTCCGGATTACCGGATTTCCGGCCTCATAAGAAAAACATACGTTTTCAAAGGTAACCTCGGCTTTTTCTCCCTCTGCAAGCGCCTCTCCGCCTTTGTCCTCCTCCGTCTCATCCAGTACCGCAAATACCCGCTCCGCGCCGGCAACCGCTGTCTGAAGCTGCCCATAGACCTGCGCAATCTCATTGACGGGGCGGCTGAACTGTTTCGCATAGACAATAAACGCGGAAATCACTCCCACCGAAATCATTCCCCGCACGGCAAAGTATCCGCCGAAAACCGCAATAATGACAAAGCCGATATTGCCGATACAATTCATGACCGGCCCCATGACGCCGCTGAAAACATCGGTTTTAATCCCGGCCTTCGTAAGGGAATCCGCCGTGGCGCAGAAATCCTCTGTGGTGATATCCTGATGGTTGTACGCCACAACGGTACGATATCCGGAAACCATTTCCTCCACCGTCCCATTCAGCTGTCCCAGCAGCATCTGGCGGCGGCGGGAATACTTGCGCACCCTCCCCGAAAGGAATTTCGTCGCCAGAACGGTCAACAGGACGGAGGCAAAGCTGAGAAGGGCAAGCTGCCAGCAATACCACAGCATGACTGCCACGGTTCCGATAATCGTAAGCACCCCGGAAAACAGGGACGGCAGGGCCTGGGAGACCGTGGTGGAAATATTCTCGATATCATTTGTCATGCGGCTCATCACATCGCCGTGGGAATGGGTATCCAGATAGCGAACCGGCAGCTCCATAATCTTTCCGAACAGCTCTTCCCGCATCCGCTTCACCACATTCTGACTGAGCCTGGCGCTGAGCAGTCCCTGCAGCAGACTGCAGACGCTGTACAGCAGATAAACCGCAAGCATCCAAAGCAGCGTGTAAGTAAGAACCCCCTGCTTTTCTCCGGCAATGATATCCACCGCCCTGCTCTGCAGACTCGGCGCATAAATACCGCACAGCGTGCCAAAAATCACCACCGCCAGCATACATGCTACAAGCCCCTTTTCCCTCACAAAATAGGTGACAATGCGTCCGGCCGCCGCCCCCGCATCTTCGGCGTGCTCCACCTCCGCAAAACGCTCACGGCGGTTCATCATGCCGGGAATATTGCGCTCGGCCGTTTTTTCATCACGGTTTACACTCATGCGCTCTCCTCCTCTCCAATCTGGGAACGGTAAATCTCCCGGTAAGCCCCGCAGGATTTTAACAGTTCTTCATGTGTGCCGCAGGCCGCAATACCGCCGTTTTCCAAAACGACGATTCTGTCCGCCGTCCGCACGGAAGCAATTCTCTGGGCAATGATAATCTTCGTGCTGTCGGGGTGGGACTGCTTCAGCGCCCGGTGCAGATCCGCCTCGGTTTTCAGATCGAGCGCGCTGGTGGAATCGTCAAAAATAAATATTTCCGCAGGCTTTAAAACCGCCCTTGCAATGGAAATCCGCTGCTTTTGTCCGCCGGACAGGCTCATCCCGCGCTCTGCGACAGCGGTCCCGTACCCGTCCGCCGTGGAAGAAATAAACCCGTCCGCCTGCGCGGTTACAGCTGCGGATTGCAGCGCCGCGCTGTCCGCCCCCGGCAGGCCCCACGCAATGTTTGCTCCGATGGAAGCGCTGAACAGCTCGCTTTTCTGCATGGCTACGGCAATTTTCCCGCGAAGCGCTTTCTGCCGGTATTCCCTCACATCGACTCCGTCCACCAGAACCGCGCCGTCACAGACGTCATAAAAACGGGGAATCAGGTTGACCAGTGACGTTTTCCCGCACCCGGTGGCCCCCATGACCGCCACGGTCTCCCCCTTGCGTATCTTCAGATTGATATGCGAGAGCACCTTCTGGCTGCTTCCCGGATAGGCAAAGGAGACGTCCCGAAACTCAATTTCGCCCTGTGTTTTTGTCTCTCCTTCAAAGGTTCCGTCCGCAAGCGCCGGTTCACTGTCCAGTACCTCCTTTACCCGCCGCCACGAGGTAAGTCCTCTGGAAATATTCTGAAACAGCATAACCAGCATCAGGACGCCGTTCAAAAGCTGGGTGGTATAGGTAACCCGCCGCCATGACGTTTCCCGGCGTAGCGCCGCCGTTTTCCACCTCATAAGAGCCTGCCAGCAGGATCATCGCGATGACGAGATACATCAGCGCATTGGTCAGCGGATTCATAAAGGCAAAGATCACCAGGGTTTTCAGCTGTGTCCGGATCAATTCTCCGTTTGCCTTGCCGAAGCGCAGCTTTTCGTAGGTCTCCCGGACGCAGGCCTTAATGATCCGGATACCGGACACATCCTCCTGCATGATAGAATTGATGAAATCCAGCTGCGCCTGCAGCCTGGAAAACAGAGGGTTCGCCCTCCACAGGCAGAAAGCGATCACTCCCACCAGCAGCGGAAAGGCGCACAATACGATAAGGCCGAACCGCAGATTCAGCCGGAACATGAAATACATGCTTCCAAAGGTGAGCAGGGAGGTACGGATCAATCCCCGCACAAACAGCGAGACAAAGTTCTGTACCTGGGTAATGTCATTTGTCACCCTTGTCACCAGGGAACCCGTGCCAAAGCGGTCAGGCTGCGGGAATGAAAATGTCATGATCCTGCGAAAGCAGTCCTTGCGGATCTCGTTGCCGATATTCTGGCTGGAAATATGGACGAACACATTGTTCAGGGAGCCGCAAAGCCCTCCGAACAGGACAAGGCCGATCATCTGCAGCCCCAGTCTCCAGATCAGACGCAGGTCTGTGGCGTATCCGTTGTTTATCCCCAAAACCCCGTCGTCCACAATCCGACTCATAAGGCCCGGCTGGATCAGATCCATCAGCACCTCGCCGATCATAAAAAGCGCCGCGATCACGGCAAAAATGAAATATCTTCTGATATACTTCCACATACTTCGTTTCCTCCGGTTTCGACACCGTAATCTTTCTCATAATACAGCGGGCCTTAGACGCCACAGCTTTTATGGCTGCCATGGCGGCTATGCCCGCGATATCGTTGTTTCTTTACTGCTTCTTTCTTCTTTGCTTCTTTGCTTCTTTGCTTCTCTGTTTCTTCCTTCGCTTTTCTACTACTTCTTTGCTTTGTTACTGCTTCTCTGCTTTGCTACTGCTTCTCTGCTTTGCTACTGCTTCTCTGCTTTGCTACTGCTTCTCTGCTTTGCTACTGCTTCTCTGCTTCTTCACTTCTCCGCTTCCTTACTTCTTCTCCGCTTCCTTCCGGATCTCCTTGGTGCGGATTTCCTCGCAGATCTGGCTGATAAACTCCTGCAGGGGCTTTTGGCCCTCGTCTCCCGCAAAGCGGCTCCTGACGGCTACCAGGCCGTCCGCCTCCTCCTTTTCGCCGACAATCAGCATATAGGGGAGCTTTGCCAGCTGAGCCTCCCGGATCTTAAAGCCAATCTTTTCGGAACGGTTATCCACGGTCGCGTCGATATCATAAGACTGCAGCTCCTTCAGCACCTTTGCCGCATACGCCTCGTATTTCTCCGAGATCGGCAGCACCCGCACCTGCTCCGGACAGAGCCAGGTAGGGAATTTCCCCGCATACTTCTCGATCAGCCAGGCCAGCGTTCTCTCATAGCAGCCCATGGAGGTTCTGTGGATGATGTAGGGCCGTATCTTGTCGCCGTTCTGATCCACATAATACATGTCGAAATTCTCGGCGATGGCGCAGTCCAGCTGAATGGTGATCATGGTGTCTTCCTTGCCGTAAACGTTCTTCGCCTGAATATCGATCTTCGGTCCGTAGAACGCCGCCTCGCCGTCCGCCTCCTCGAAGGGCACGTTCTTCTCCTTCAACACCGCCCGGAGCGCATCCTGAGTACTGTTCCAATAATTGGCGTCGCCCAGATACTTTTCCCTGTTGGCGGGATCCCACTTGGACAATCGGTAAGTCACATCGTCCTGCAGTCCCAGCGTACTCAACACATAATACGCCAGATCCAGACAGCCCTTCAGCTCCTCCTCCGCTTGGTCGGGCCGGATCACCAGATGACCCTCCGAGATGGTAAACTGCCGTACTCTGGTCAACCCGTGCATCTCGCCGGAATCCTCCGCCCGGAACAGGGTAGAGGTCTCGCTCATCCGATAAGGCAGATCCCGGTAGGACTTCTGGGAGTTCTTATACACATAATACTGGAAGGGACAGGTCATGGGCCGAAGGGCCAGAACCTCCTTGTCCTTCTCCTCGTCTCCCAGCACAAACATACCGTCCTTATAATGATCCCAGTGGCCGGAAATCTTGTAAAGGTCGCTCTTCGCCATCAGCGGAGTCCGGGTGCGGACATAGCCCCACTCCTTATCCTCCAGATCCTCGATCCAGCGCTGCAGCTTCATGATCATCCTTGTCCCTTTCGGCGTAAACAACGGCAGTCCCTGACCGATGACGTCAACGGTAGTGAACAGCTCCATCTCCCGCCCCAGACGGTTGTGATCCCGGCGCTTCGCGTCCTCCATCCTCTCCAGATGCTCCGCCAGCTCTTCCTTTTTGTTGTAGGCTGTTCCGTAGATACGCTGCAGTCTCGCCTTATCGGAATCTCCCCGCCAGTAGGCCATGGAGGAAGAGGTCAGCTTAAAGGCTTTGACCCCCTTTGTACTCATCAGATGCGGCCCGGCGCACAGATCCACAAACTCTCCCTGCCGGTAAAAGGAAATCTCCTCTCCCTCCGGCAGGTCGCGGATCAGCTCCACCTTATAGGGCTCCCCCTTCTCCTCCATGAAGCGGATTGCATCCTCTCTGGGGAGAGTAAATTTTTCCAGCTTCGCGCCGTTCTTGATGATTTTTTTCATCTCCGCCTCCAGGGCGTCCAGATCCTCCCTGGAGAAAGGCGCGTGGTCAAAGTCATAATAAAATCCGCTGTCGATGCTGGGGCCGATGGTCAGCTTCGCATCCGGGAACAGGTTCTTCACCGCCTCCGCCAGAACGTGGGACGCCGTATGCCGGATGGTCGCAAGTCCCTCCGCGTCGTTTGCGGTACAGATCTGAAGCTCACAGTCCCTGTCGAGCACCGTTCTCAAATCAACTGTCTCGCCGTCCACCTTCGCGCAGCAGGCCGCCCGCGCCAGCCCCTCGCTGATATCAAGAGCAATCTCATAAACGCTTTTCTTCTCCGCATACTCCTTTACGGAGCCGTCCTTCAGTGTGATTTTCATTCCTCTTCGTCCTCCTCTTCTACCTCTTCGTCCTCATCTACCTCTTTCTTCTGACCCAGGCAATTTCCGTTATTGCTGCCGATGTTAATACCGTGCGTCAGGGGCGCGGTTTTTAAGCCGTATACGATACCGCCGAGCAGGCATATCAGCCCGATCATCCAGAGCGTGGTTTTCTTCACGGTCAGTTCTCCCTCAAAACAGCATTTTGCCCATTCCTTCATTTTCTCCTTCATGTCGCTTTCTCCTTTCCTGCATTTCTGCGAATTTGTTTGCACGCGAAAGTCCCCTGCAATATTTCTATTGCAAGGGACGCACATTTCGAACGCGGTTCCACCCTTGTTGCAGACTAAAAAAGTATTGTCTGCCGCCTTCCTTTGCCCGGTAACGGGGGCCTCCGTGCCCGATTAAGGGCCGCTCAGAGCCGGTTTTCGCAATCCTTTCCGCCAAGCCGCTTCCAGCGCTGCATCTTTGCAGGCGGCTCTCTCTGTAACCTTCCGGATCCTACTCTTCTCCTCAACGCTTTTCTATTGCCTGAGACCTATGATCACTTATCATATTACTTTTCCGCATAAATGTAAAGACCTTTTTTACACGGAGACCGTTTTTCCTTCCAGTTCGCCGGTGATATATTCTTCCATTTCGCCCCGGTTTCTCCCCAGCGCCACCGCCAGCTCGCCGTAAAGACTGTCCTCTGCCATCCGAAAATACTTTGCGTCCACCGCCGTGACCTTCCGCCCCGCCTGCAGCCGCTTTTTCTTGCGAAGATAGATGGTCTTGATGATCCGGACCCACTCCTCACAGCTTCCTGTCTTCAGACATTCCCGATAGGTCTGCTCCGACAGCTTTTCATTTGTGATCGTAAGCAGCGGAATCCCGGGAATCGCCGCGATCAGCTGCTCGGCCTCCTCCTTCTTCATCACGCGCCGCATGGATTCTCTGGAAGTATCTACCGGCACATACACCGTACTGCCCGCCTGATATTTCGGCTTCAGGATATAATATACTCTCTCCTTGTCCACTCCCGAAATATTCAGGGTCGTAATATCTTCAACCGCACATACGCCTTTATTTCCACACACAACGTACTCGCCTATCTCGAACACAAATAACCTTCCTTTCTCTTCAAATTCCTCTGACAGTCACATCATTGTTATACCCCTATTTTAACAGATTAAACCGTAAAATGTCAGTTAATTCTCTTGTTTTGGAAGATTTTTGTGAAACATGCGCAGAAAACAAGGGTAGCATTTTGTGTATTCTGCTACGCCGGTATCCGTCAGTCGGTCACCTTGACGCTTTCGATCACGGGCTGGTTATCCTTCTCCACCGTACCGTTGTCGTCGGTCACGGGGACGGCCTCACAGATCGCGTCCACCACCTCGATCCCTTCTGTCACATAGCCGAAGCACGCATACTGTCCGTCCAGAAAGGTGCTGTCCTCATGTACAATGAAGAACTGGGAGCTGGCGCTGTCGTAAGCGCTCGCGCGGGCCATGGAAATCGCTCCTCTGGTATGGGAAAGAGCATTTGCCACCCCGTTTACGGCAAACTCTCCCTTGATCTTCTCGCTCGACCCTCCCATACCGGTTCCCAGGGGATCTCCTCCCTGGATCATGAATCCGGATATAATGCGGTGGAAGGTGAGTCCGTCATAAAAGCCGCTCTCCGCAAGATTCAAAAAGTTTGCCACCGTGATCGGCGCTGCGTCCGCGTCCAACTCTACCTTGATCGTCCCGTAGTCCGCCACGGTGATCTCTACATGATGCTTTCCGGAAATAGTCTCTGCGGAAAATGCTGCCGCCTCCGGAGCGCTTTCCCCGTCGGTCCCCTCCTCTTCTTCCTTTGCTCCGCATGCCGCAAGGCTCATCGCCAGGGCGGCTACCAGAATAAGTCCCAGTATCTTTTTCATATGCTCCTCTTTTCTGCACTGCCATCTCTTTTTTCTTCCGTTCTGCCGCATCGCCCGGGAAGCGGGACAAAACTCCTGCCGCACAAAAGGCGCGGCACGGTAAAACCCGGCGGCGGGCAGTGCTCCGTCACCGGGTTATTGTAGCAAATCCGTTCTCTTTTTACAAGTCTAAATCTTCGGTTCACAAAATCTTCATACTCTCCTAAACCGTAAAGTCAAACCGGTTCCCCACAGGCGAATAGTCTTCCTCCTTCACCCGGCTCCAGTCGGTCTCTTTGATCTTCTCGGACAACTCCTCCACGGAAGACGCATAAACGACAGTTCGCTTCACGCCGCCGTGCCAGAGGCCTGCCTCCTGCAGCTTTTCCTGCTCCGCCTTTTTCTTTGCGTCAGCCGCCTCTTCTCTGCGGTTTTCTCGCTGCCTGTCGATCCGCTCTCTCTGCTTTTCACTGGTCTTTTCCAGCTCGGCAAAAAAGGAAACCTCTCCGTCGTCGCCGATCGCGACACCCAGACGTTTGACATCCTGACCGCTCTCGCCCAGCTGATTTTTCATCTCTCCCAGCTTGGATACCGCGTCGTCCAGCGTCTTTAAGTTCTGCTTTTTATAATCCTCATCCGCCGCCATCTTTTCCAGCTCTTCCGGCGTCAGCAAAACGCTGTAATCGTTCTTTCCCCTCGACAGATAGGAAGCCGCTTCTTCCTCCGACTCGTAATCCGCGATGATAAAATCCATGTTCCCGTAGGCTTTCTGCAGCTCCTTCAGCAGATTCTTTGCGCTGCTGCTGAGATTAACCTTACCTTCGTTACCGGTTTTCTCTTTCTCCTTCGCGCCGGCCGTTTTGGTATTCGCCTTGCTCTTCTCCTGTCCGTAGACGCTGCCGTACGCGCTGTAACTGCCGATTCTTTCCATTCTTCTGCCCTCCATAGCATTTTGACATTTTCATGCCGTAAATCCGTTTACCCCGGGCATACCTGCCCCTTGTTGTCTATATCGGCAGAAGCGCCGCAAAAATTAACCCTCCTGCAGCACTTTGCAGTCCTCTATTTCATGATGCAGCCCCTCAAGAAGCTCTTCACACCCTGCATTTTCCCGTATCTTTACGGCAATGGCATAAAGAGACAGCGGAATCTGTCTGTCCTCATATTCAAAGGACTGACCGTTCCTCTTTCGGATCTCCTCCGCCAGCTTTTCCCCGTAACCGCGGTCGCTTTCCGCCGTCAGGATACAAAACTCGTCTCCGCCGATCCGAAATACCACATCCTTTTCGCCGCACACCGCCGTCATACGTCTCATCTGCTCCAAAATCGCCAGATCTCCCGCTTTTCTGGAAATCTCGTTAATCTGCGTCATATTCTTGATATCGCAGCAGACAAAGCAGCAATCCTTCCGCTCCCGAAACAAATCGTACAATTCACTGATATCTACATGTCTTTTTTGCATCGCGTAATCCTCTCCATTCTCCAGAGGCGGTTTCAGCCTCGGAAACAATTCAGTATATTTCGCCTTGCGAAACTCTGAAGGTTTACAGTTCCAGACCTGTTCAAATGCGCGCGCAAAAGATTCGTGTGTGCTGTAACCGTACTCCACCGCTATATCCAGGATCGGGATGTCCGGCCGGGCGCACAGCCTCCTTGCGGCCAGCATCATCCTCCTGCGGATCACATAGTCGTGGACGGTGATATGGTTCACACAGCGAAACAGCTTTTCAAGAGTGGATTTGGAACAGAAACAGGCCGCCGCCACATCCTCCGTCCTGATCTCATCACAGAGATGATCCTCGATATATTCCAGCGACGCAGACAACAACTCTATGTTTCTCATTCCGTTTCCCCTCTTCCGATATCGTAAACCCATTATAACAGGAAAAGGATCCCGTTGTTTGACATTTTGAGTAAAATTCAGACTTTATGAAATTTTTCCGATCTTGCGCGCGGAGTCCTCCCGCACCGCGTCCCGCAGCCTTTTGATATACCCGTTGAAGCCGCACTCCTCCGTGCCGTAGGTCATCTGCAGCTCGTGCTCCAGCGGCAGCCAGGTGGAAAGATCCGCCTCGTTATGCTGAATCAGTGCCTCCAGCTTATCCAGCGCCTTGTAAAGCCTGGCCTCCGGGGTCTGCAGCGCCTCCATCTCGCGAAACAGTTCTCCTGCCTCCGTACAGTACGGCTCCGGCAGCTTTTTCAAAATCTCCGACACCGCCGTCTGCTCCACATCCTCGTCCTGCCGCGTCTTTTCAAAGGCCGGGATGTCCCCCGTCACCGCCTCGCCCATATCGTGGAACAGACACATTAAAATCACCCTGTCAATATTTATCCCGGGCATCTCGTCCTTTACAAGATACGCCATCAGAGCCAGCCGCCAGCTGTGCTCCGCCACGCTCTCATGCCTCCCGGAGGAAGTAAAGGAATGTCTGGTATTGCACTTGAGCTTCTCCGCGACGCTCAAAAAATCAAGAAACGCTCTGATCTCCATGGATACCCCCTGTCTCTCAGCCTGCCTGGGCCGTCTCGTTCAGACGGCTCAGACGCGCCGCCTGGTCGGCCGCGATACAGGCGTCGATGATTTCCTGAATATCGCCGTTCATAACCTTATCCAGCTTATAGATCGTCAGACCGATGCGATGGTCCGTGACACGCCCCTGCGGGAAATTATAGGTGCGGATTTTTTCCGACCGGTCACCCGTGCCGATCTGGCTTCGGCGCATTTCCGCCTCCGCGTCATGCCTTTGCTGCTGCTCGATATCGTACAGCTTTGCCTTTAACAGGGCGAACGCTTTCGCCTTATTCTGGATCTGAGACTTCTCCGTCTGGCTGTAAACCACGATCCCCGTGGGATAATGCGTCAGCCGCACCGCCGAATCCGTGGTGTTGACGCACTGTCCGCCGTTGCCGGACGCCCGCATGACGTCGATCCGGATATCCTTCTCGTCGATGACAATATCGATGTCCTCATCCACCTCCGGCATCACCGCCACGCTGATGGTAGAGGTGTGAATCCTGCCGCCGCTCTCCGTCTCCGGCACACGCTGCACCCTGTGTACGCCGCTCTCGTATTTCATCCGGGAATATGCGCCCTGTCCGGTGATCATAAACTGCACCTCTTTCATGCCGCCGATCCCGATCTCGTCCGCGTTCAGGGTCTCCACCCGCCAGCGCATGCTCTCCGCGTAATGTACATACATGCGGTAAATTTCCGCCGCAAAAAGCGCCGCCTCATCGCCGCCCGCTCCGGCGCGGATCTCCACAATCACGTTCTTTTCATCGTTGGGATCCTTCGGGAGGAGCAGAAGCTTCAGCTCCTGCTCCAGCTCTTCGATGCGCTTTCTGCCGTCGGACAGCGTCTCCTTGATCATCTCCCGCATTTCCTCATCGTTCTCTTCCTCCAGCATGGCAAGAGAATCCTCCACATCCTGTCTGCACCTTTTGTACTCGGTATAGGCTTCCACGATCGGCGTCAGCTCGCTCTGCTCCTTCATCAGCCGGCGAAACCTCTCCTGATTGTTCGTCACCGTAGGCTCATGGAGCTCGCCCAATATCTCCTCAAATCGAATCAACAAATCTTCCAGCTTGTCAAACATCTTCTCACTCTCCACATAACATAAATTCTGAAGACCGCATTCACCGGACGCGCCAATGACGCTTTTTCGTTATACGCCCGTAAGTCTGTCCTAAAACCCCAAGGTCCCGCAGACGACTCTGTCAAGCCCCCCGTAATCCTTTATCACCTGAACCTCCAGAAAATTTTCCTTTTCCATCAGTCCGGCCACAGCCTCTCCCTGATCGTACCCGATCTCCAGCAAAAGCACACCGCCCCGCATCAGGCACTTTTTACTCTCTCTCACAATCCTCCGGTAAAACGACAGACCGTCCTCTCCTCCGTCCAGCGCCAGCAGCGGCTCATGCTCCCGCACCTCCGGCATCAGCTCAGGAAGAACCTCCGTCCGGATATAGGGCGGATTCGATACGATCATGTCAAACTTTTCTTCCACACGGTCAAACAGGTCGCTCTGCCGGAAAGATACACATCTTCCGCAGGCCATGCCGTCCTGCCACTGCACGGCCAGCGTCTCCGGGCCCAGCAGTCTTTTGGCATTTTCCACGGCAAGCTGCAGCGCCTCTTCTGAAATATCGGTTCCCACGCCCAGACAGTTGTTGGAATAATACAGCAGACTGATCAAAATACATCCGGAGCCGGTACACAGATCCAGTACCCGCATCCCGTCGTGAAGATGCCGCAGTGCCTCCTCCACAAGTACCTCCGTGTCCTGCCGCGGGATCAGCGCCTTTTTACTGACCAGAAATTCCAGTCCCATAAAATCCTGTGTCCCTGTAAGATACTGTAACGGGATCCTGTCCGCTCTTTTCCCGACCAGACTGCGGTAACGCTCCCGCTCCCCGTCGGAAACCTCTCTTTCGCCGTGAGCCAGCAGCGTATTTCTGTCCGTTCCGCAGACGTGCTCCAAAAGCAGTCTGGCGTCCAGCTCCGCCTCCAAAACTCCCGCCGCCGTCAACGCGGCCTTTCCCTCTTCATACACTGTCCTGTAATTCATTCTTCCTGTTCCTGCTCCCCGCCGTCGTCCCCGGTCCCGTCTGCCTCATAACCGAAATTCTCGGAAAGGAACTGCCTCCAGTCAAACACGGCCTCCACCGACGCGATTGCCGTCTCCACCATGCTTTTATCCGGTTCTTTGGTCGTCATTCTCTGGATCCACATCCCCGGAGCGGAGATAATCTTCACAAACAAATTGTCGCTGCGCCCCGCCAGACGGATGATCTCATAGGAGATTCCCGCCACTACCGGCATCAGAAGAATACGCAGCAAAACTCTCAGCGCCGGATTCTCCACCCGGATAAAGAAAAACAATACGACACTGACAAACAGCACAAAAAAGATAAAGCTGGTGCCGCATCTTCTGTGAAGCCTGGAGCTTCTCATCACATTGTGGACGGTAAGCGGACGCCCCTTCTCGATACAGTTGATACACTTATGCTCCGCACCGTGATAGCGGTACAGACGCCTGATATCCTTCATGGCGCTGATTCCCCAGACATAAAGAATAAAAATCACGATCCGGATCACTCCCTCGATGATCGCCATCAGGGACTCGTTCCGAAGATTGCGCTGAAAAAAGGAAGCCAGATAATACGGCAGCACAATAAAAATTCCGATTGCAAGCACAAAGGCAAAAACCGTCACAAACGCCGTCAGCAGCTTTTCCGCTCTGCCTCCGCCCTGCTTCGCCGCCCGGTCGGACCGCTCCTCCTCGCCCTCGTCAAAGGAGGCGGAATAATTCAGACATTTCATCCCCAGCACCATGGAATCGATAAAGTTAAAGACACCTCTGATAAAAGGAATCTCCTTTAATCTGCTCCCATGAAGCACGCCCTGATAATTTTCCAGCTCCACGGCGATCTCTCCGTTTGGCTTTCTCACTGCCACCGCATATTTTTCCCCGTTTTTCATCATAACGCCTTCCAGCACCGCCTGACCGCCGATGCCGGAGTAGTGCTTACGCCTTCTTCTTGCCATACCTTTTCCTCTCCGCACAGTATTATGAACAGAAAAGGTTGAGATACAAGCACCTCAACCTTTTTTTGATCCCTATTTAACGCCGTATTTCTTGTTGAACTTCTCGATTCTTCCGTCAGCCCGTGCCGTCTTCTGCTGTCCGGTATAGAACGAATGGCACTTGGAACAGACTTCCACATGAATTTCAGGCTTCGTAGAGCCGGTCACAAAAGTGTTGCCGCAGTTACAGGTTACGGTCGCCTGATAATACTTGGGATGGATTCCTTCTTTCATCTCTCTCACCTCTCTATAATAATAACATGTATTTTTTTGTTCTCATCCGCACTGCTTATGGAACCACAAACAGCGCTATTATTATAACATATGGTTTGTACGCATGCAAGACCCAATTTAAATTATTTTCCAGTTATTTGCGGAAACCTTATTCTGAGGGACAAATCGCAGGCAACAGGCAACAGCCGAACTCAAAAAAATTGTTGACATGAACAATTGTGTTTGCTATAATGAAACACGGTGATTGCAAGAGCGTCATCTGATGCTGCTGTGGCTCAGTCGGTAGAGCGTCGCATTGGTAGTGCGGAGGTCACGG
>JAMPFT010000016.1 GCA_023664305.1 bacterium
GAGCGTCGCATTGGTAGTGCGGAGGTCACGGGTCCGATTCCCGTCAGCAGCTTTGCTTTATTACTATATCAAGAAAGCAACCTGACTTTGCGTGTGCGGTTGCTTTTTTTGATGTCTGAACACAGCTCAGATATATTTGTTTTTCCTTACAGTCTGTACAAAATCACTGTTGTTTCTGGTTCTGGAAAACATATCCAGGATCCTGTCCGTGGCTTCGTCGGCTTTCAGGCCGTTTAACGCCTTTCGCATGATATTGATTGCATCCAGCTCTTCGCCGCTTAACAGCAGATCCTCTCTCCTTGTACCGGATTTCGCCAGATCGATGGCAGGGAAGATACGCTTCTCGGAAAGCTTGCGGTCCAGTACCATCTCCATATTTCCCGTTCCCTTAAATTCCTCATACACCACATCGTCCATCTTACTGCCGGTATCCACAAGGGCTGTGGCAAGAATCGTCAGACTTCCCCCCTCGCGCATATTCCGCGCCGCGCCGAAAAAGCGCTTGGGCATATGCAGCGCCGCCGGGTCGAGACCTCCGGACAGAGTCCGTCCGCTGGGAGGAACCACAAGGTTGTAGGCGCGGGTCAGTCTCGTGATGCTGTCTAACAGAATCACCACATCCATCCTGTGCTCCACCAGCCGTTTTGCCCGTTCGATCACCATCTCGGAGACGCGCTTGTGATGCTCCGGCAGCTCGTCAAACGTGGAATGGATCACCTCCACATTGGCCCCGTGGATCGCCTCCTTGATATCCGTCACTTCCTCCGGGCGTTCGTCGATCAGAAGGATCAGCATATGCATGCGGGGATTGGTCCGCAGAATCGACTTTGCAACCTCCTTTAACAGGGTGGTCTTGCCGGCCTTTGGCGGCGAAACGATCATGCCTCTCTGGCCCTTACCCACAGGGCTCACAAGATCCATCACCCGCATCGCGACGCTACATCCGGGAGTCTCCAGGCGGATTCTCTCGTCCGGGAAAATCGGCGTCATATCCTCAAACACCATTCTCTTTGCGGATTCCTCTATGGTGTAACCGTTTATCGTGCGAATGAACAGCAGGGCGCTGAACTTTTCCTGCTGGGTCTTCACGCGCTTGTTTCCGCGCAGGATATCTCCCGTCTTCAGCCCGAACCGCCGTATCTGGCTTGGCGCCACATAGACGTCGTTCTCGCCCGGCATATAATTCTCGCAGCGGATAAACCCGAATCCGTCCGGCATCACCTCCAGAATACCGCTGACCTCCTCCCCGCTGTCAAGCTCCTTCGGGAAGGTCTTCTCGTCGTATACATCGCCGCCCCGGGCCGGACGCGCTGCAGACGGCGCTCCTTCCGCGGCGGGGGCGGAAGCTTTCTCCTGTCTTGCGCCAAAGTCCTCCGTTCTCTGCCCCTGGGAGACTTCCCTGTTCTCCGCCTGCTGTGTCCCGTGATCGGACTTTATCTCGGTATCGTCCGCGCGCCGGGGTGCGCGGTTCGGGCGCGCTGCGCCGTCCCGTCCTTCTGCGCCTGCCGTCCTTCTGCGCTGCACGGGTCTTTCGGTGTTTTTCGGCGGCTGGGCGGGCTGCCGCTTTGCGGCGTTCTCCTGCTCTTCCAGCTTCTTCAGTCTCTCGTCCTCCGCCAGCATAGCCTCTACCAGCTCTGCCTTCTTCATCGCTGAAGTGCCTTTCAATCCACGCACTTTTGCAAGCTCTCTCAGCTGTACGAGCGCCAATGACTCATATTTTTCTCTCATAAATTCCTCCTGAAATATATTTTATCCTGTCTTTCATTAAAAACAAAAATGGGGCACAGTAAGATGTGCAGTCGATATGCTTTCCTGAACTTGTAAATGACCTTATCCGACTTCTCAATTCATAACAATTATAATACACATTTCCTAAAATAGGAAGTCCCTAATTTCACGCCGCGTAAAATTCTGATACTTGCACATAACCGGGAATTATTATATGATGATTAATAAGTATAAAAAATCACGCTGAAAAGAGGTACGTCATGACAATCAATGAAAAAGCGCTGCTGATGCACGAAAAATGGAACGGAAAGCTCGAAACCGTGGCAAAGTCTCCCGTAAAATCCAGGGAGGACTTATCCGTCGCCTATACGCCGGGAGTGGCCGAGCCCTGCAAGGTCATCGCCGCCGACAGGGAAGCCGCCTACAAATATACCATGAAAGCAAACACCGTAGCCGTCGTCTCCGACGGAAGCGCGGTTCTCGGTCTCGGCAACATCGGCCCCCACGCCGCCATGCCCGTTATGGAGGGAAAGGCCGTTCTGTTCAAGGAATTTGGCGGCGTAAACGCCGTTCCCATCTGTCTGGACACGCAGGACACCGAGGAGATCATCAAGGCAGTTACCTGGCTTGCGCCCGGATTTGGCGGCATCAATCTGGAGGATATCAGCGCCCCCAGGTGCTTTGAAATCGAAGAACGCCTGAAAAAGATATTGGATATTCCCGTATTCCACGACGACCAGCATGGCACGGCCATCGTCGTTTTAGCCGGCATCATCAACGCCCTCAAGGTCGTCGGCAAGCGCAGGGAGGATTGCCGGATCGTCGTCAACGGCGCGGGGAGCGCCGGCGTCGCCATCACAAAGCTTCTGCTGACCTACGGCTTCCCGAATATCATTATGTGCGATAAAGTGGGCATTGTCTCCAAATCCACGCAAGGGCTCAACTGGATGCAGCAGAAGATGGCGCAGATCACAAACGTCGGTAATGAAACGGGCTCTCTGGCCGACGCCTTAAAAGGCGCGGATATCTTTGTGGGCGTCTCCGCTCCCAACATTGTGACGCCCGAGATGGTTGCTTCCATGAACCGTGACGCCATCCTTTTTGCCATGGCAAACCCGGTTCCCGAGATCATGCCGGATGTCGCAAAGGCTGCGGGAGCGCGCATAGTCGGCACGGGACGCAGCGATTTTCCCAATCAGGTCAACAACGTGGTGGCGTTCCCCGGTATCTTCAAGGGCGCTTTGGAGGGACGCGCGGCGCAGATCACCGAAGAGATGAAGCTTGCGGCCGCAGAAGCTATAGCCGGACTGGTTCCCGGGGAAGAACTGAGCGAGGACAATATCCTGCCGGAAGCCTTTAACCCAAAGGTGGCCGAGCTGGTTGCCGAAGCCGTGAAATCCCATATCCGATAACCGCCCCGAAATTTCCGGGCAGACCATTACAAACCGATAAGCGAAGGCCGTAAACCGGCAGAATGTGAGTCTCCTATGCTGCAAGATCCTTTGACCCTTTATAAACTGATCGTACTATACATGCTGAACCGGGTAACCTTTCCCATGACAACCGCGCAGGTCAGCGATTTTATTCTGGAAAAAGATTATACCAGCTTTCTCACCCTACAGCAAGTCATAAACGAACTGACCGACACAGGATTGATCCTTTCGGAAACCATCCGCAACCGCACGCATCTGTCCGTCACGGCTGAGGGAAGGGAAACGCTTCAGTTCTTTCAGAACCGCATCAACAGCGCGATCAAGGAGGACATCGACACCTATTTCCGGGAAAACGAATACACCCTGCGCAACGAGGTCTCTGTGCTGGGGGATTATTACAAGTCCACCTCCGGCGAATACGAGGCGCATCTGATCGCCAAGGACCGGGGGATCCGTCTGGTGGATATCACAATCTCCGTTCCCGACGAGGCTACCGCTTCCTCCATCTGCGACAACTGGCAGAAGAAAAACCAGTCGATTTACCGCTATCTCACTCAGGAGCTTTTTTAGCCTCCTCCCGGATGCGTTTCATATGCTCCCGGATCCTGGCCTCGTACCCGTTGCCCGAGGGACTGTAAAACTCTTTTCCCGTCAGCTCGTAGGGCAGATACTGCTGCTCTACATAATGGTTCGGGTAGTCATGAGCATACTTGTATCCCGTTCCGTGTCCCAGCCTCGCCGCTCCCTTATAATGCGCGTCCTGCAGATGCGCGGGGATCGGCAGGCTCCCTGTCTGCTCTACCGTCCGCATGGCGGAGGAGACAGCGTTACAGCTGGAGTTGCTTTTCGGCGCGCAGGCCACATAGGCCGCCGCCTGCGCCAGAATAATCTGCGCCTCCGGCATCCCGATCCGCTCCACGGCCAGCGAGGCGTTGACCGCCACCGCCAAAGCCTGCGGATCCGCATTCCCCACATCCTCCGCCGCGCATATCATGATTCTCCTCGCGATAAACGCTACCTGTTCCCCCGCGTACAGCATCCTTGCCAGATAGTACACCGCTGCGTCCGGATCCGACCCTCTCATGCTTTTGATAAAGGCGGAGATCGTATCGTAGTGGTTATCTCCCGTTTTATCGTAACGGACCGTCCTCCTTTGGATACATTCCTGCGCCACCTCCAGCGTAATGCGAATCTTTCCGTCCTCTCCCCGCTCTGTCGTCAGGATTCCCAGCTCTACGGCATTCAGCGCATGTCTGGCGTCTCCTCCCGACAATTCGGCCAGAAAATCCAGCGCATCCTCATCGATCACCGCGCCATAGGCTCCCATACCTCTCTCCGTGTCGCAGACCGCTTTTCGGATCAGCTCCTTCACCGCCTCCGGCGGTATCGGCTTCAGCTCAAAAATGACGGAGCGCGAAATCAGGGCTGAGTTCACCTCGAAATAAGGATTTTCCGTCGTGGCCCCGATCAGGATAACCGTGCCGTCCTCCACAAAGGGAAGCAGATAATCCTGCTGTCCCTTATTGAACCGATGGATCTCGTCGATAAACAGAATCGTGCGCTTTCCGTACATTCCCTTAAGAGCCTTCGCCTTTGCTATCACCTCTTCCATATCCTTTTTCCCGGCGACGGTGGCGTTAATCTGCGTAAATTCCGCGCTTGTCGTGTTGGCAATCACCTTTGCAAGCGTCGTCTTTCCCGTCCCGGGCGGGCCGTAAAAAATCACCGAGCTGATTTTGTCCGCTTTGATCGCGCGGTACAAGAGCTTGTCCCTGCCGATGATATGCTCCTGTCCCACCACCTCGTCTAAGGTTCTTGGCCGCATCCGCGCCGCAAGGGGGGATTCCTTCTCCTGACTCACGCCGCGCATATATTCAAAAATATCCATTTTTATACCTCACGCCAGCCTCTGACGGCACAGACAATCTCATTCCCCGCCTGTTTCCCTGCGCAGCGTCACCTGATTCTCGTGTACCGACACAGACTTCATACTGCGCAGGAAGCTGGAAATTCTGCTGTAGCCAAACTGTTTGTAATCCAGCTGCTTATATTTTTTATGCAGCTCGTCGTTTAAGGTAGACAGATTATCCACCATACCGCCGCTTTTCTCGATCATGCTGCAGATCTCCCGCTCCAGCTCCGCCTTGGTGAGCGTGGAACGCCGCTCCACATAATGCCGGTTGCTCACCTTCCTGACAGTCAGCTCCGGCGCTTCCTGCACCACCATGGTGCTGAGCTTGGTGTAGCCGTAATTACGCACGTCAAAATCGGAAAACTTGTCGTTAAGGCGGCTCCCGATCTTCGCAAGATCCACCTGTTTCCCGTCGTTCTCGCTCATCATCGCCAGAATCGCCTGCCGGACCTCGGTAAGGGAAGTAACGTTCTGCTCGTCGCCTCCCTCAAGCGGCTCGTTTCCCTCCAGCGCTTTGTTCTGCTCCGCCACCAGATTCAGGTGGATAAAACGGTTACACGCCCTGGTCAGCGCCAACGGGGTCTTGGACTCGCCCATGCCCAGCACAAACATGTTCTCCTCCCGCAGTCTCATGGCAAGCCGGGTAAAATCACTGTCGCTTGTCACCAGGCAGAAGCCCTGTACCTTGTTTTTATATAAAATATCCATGGCGTCGATGACCATAGCCATATCCGTCGCATTCTTCCCCGTCGTATAGGAAAACTGCTGCACCGGCATAATGGAATATTCCAACAGCATTTCCTCGCTCCAGCCGTTTCCCCTGGACCAGTTCCCATAGATACGGCGATAGGTGGAAAGGCCGAATTTTTCCAGCTCCTCAAAAATCGTCGCCGTATACTTTGAACTGATATTGTCCGCGTCGATCAGTACGGCAAACTGCATTCTTTCGCCCGACAGCTTCTCAATCGCTTCTTCCATTTCAATCCTCTCTTTCTGCCCGTCTTCTATTTTCCTTCGTAAAACCGGAAAATCTCTTCCAGATACGGCTCCAGAACCTCATTCGGCGCACGGTAAATCTCGTGGCGGACTTTTTCCACAAGCATCAGTCTCCCCTCCGCAATCCGGGAAAGAAACATTCTCTGGGCTGACGGCTTTACCAGACTTTCCTGCCCGGCCTGAAACAGGAGCACGGGCGTTTTTACTTTCTCAGCCTGTTTTCTGCGGATAACGAATTTCCCCGCATTAATCGCTTCCCTCCCCCAGCAGTAGCTGGCCGAACAGGTATGATAATCCTCGTCCTCCCGGCGCAGCTTCTGATAATAAGCATGCCTTGCCTCGGAGCTGGCGGCGCTTTTTTCAAACGGTTCCTCCGGATCGAAGCCGGACTGGGTAAACAGCCTCTCTTTCCCCTCGCCCTTCAACGCCTTCCAATCGCACAGAGCCCTTGCGGCCCAAGCGGGAAAGCTTCCCATGTTCAGTCCCAGCATCGGCGCATTCAATACGGCCCTCTGAAATTCCTCCGGATATTGCTCAAGATAAAACGCCCCGACACAGCCGCCCATGGAATGCGCATACAGGAAAAGAGGCTGCTCCCCGCTTATCGGTTTTACCGCTTCCACGACAAATCGGTGCAAATCTTTTACATAATCAGAGAAATGGCCGATGTGTACCACCGTTGCGTCCTCTGTTTCTCTCAGGGATTTCCCGTGCCCCCGGTGATCCATGACCGCCGCCTGATATCCCTGTCGGTGGAAATAATAAATCAATTCGTGATATTTCAGACAGGACTCGGTAAATCCGTAGCAGATTACGATCGTCCCCTTTGCCGGGGTTTGAGGATACAGCTCGTAATACAGGCCTTCCGCCCGCGTCCCGCCGCTTCCGTCCGCGCCCTTTTGCCCTTCCGTCTCCAGTCTTCCGCGTACGACAATCTTCTCAAGATACGGTTCCACCGTATCCGTCATCTGCCTATCCAGTTCCTCCTCCGGAATACAGGAGACCCTGCTCCTTTGCGATAAATCCAGACATTCCGCTTCCATACACTCCGTTTCCTTTCCGTCTGCGCGCCGCGCGCCTGCTTCTTCATTTCCCTCTATCATTAAAATAACAGTTTTTTCCGTTTCCTACAAGAGCCAAACGGCAAAAAGCAGGAAGTTCTATTTTCGGAAGCCCCATACCTTTATGCCTCCCTTGACGCCCTCCACGGTCACCGCTCCTTTTTCCGGCGTCTGAAGGATCCGGCACCCCGCGTCCTCCAGCCGATCCAGAAGCTCCCGGTGGGGATGACCGTAGCGATTGTCCTTCCCGCAGGAGATCACCGCAAGGCCGGGACTGATCTGCTGCAGTAATTCCCGGGACGTAGAATTTCGGGAGCCGTGGTGCGCAACCTTTAACACAGACACTCCGGTAATCTTTCTGTTCTGCAGCTCTCTTAAAAGCGCCTGTTCTCCCTCTCCCTCCACATCTCCCGTAAGCAGCAGGGAAAAGCGCTCAAACTCCGCATAAATGCACTGGGAATAGGCATTTGTATTGTCCGCCGGGGCGTCCCGTCCGGGATGAAGGCAGATAAACTCCGCGGTTTTACAGCTCCACGCCTCTCCCGCCGAAAGCCAGGCGACCCTCGTCCCGTTACCCGGTTCCGTTTGATCTCCCAATATCTGCAGCAGTTCGGAAAACTGCTCCTGCCCTGCGTCTTTTTCGACGGCGGGAAGGATCAGCTGAGTTATCTCAAGCCTGTTCTCTGCGGCAAGCGTCAGCAATTCCGTAATTCCGTTTATGTGATCCGCGTCGGGATGAGAGACAAATACCGCGTCCAGCCTGCGGATCCCGTAATATTTCAGACAGGGCAGCAGCACATACCTTCCAACGCTGCCGCGGCTGCTGCTCCCGCAGTCAAAAACATAATTCTGTCCCGACGCCGTCCGCACGAGACAGCAGTCTCCCTGCCCCACGTCGAGAAAAATTACCTGATCCCTTCCTCCCGGCCGAAGCCCCAGAAGAACCAGGGCGAGAACAATCGCCGCGCAACGGATTCTTCCGCGGGCTTTTTCTGTGTTTCCGTTTTTTTCCGACGTTTCGGCCTTTCCTGTTCTTTTCACCTTTTCAGTTTCTTCCGGCCTTCCCGTTCTTTCCGGCTTCCCCCGGCTTTTTCTCCCCATCCCCGCCTTTTTAAGTCCCTTCCAGGCGGCGGCTGCCAGCAAAATTCCGTAATACAGCGCAATCTGCCAAAGAGAGGGCCGGCCGGGATTCCAGGTGTGAAAGGGCAGCCTGTCAAAAAGAGAGCAGAGCGTCTCATAGAACCAGAGAATCGTCCGGTTTATTCCGGCGGCAAACCCAAGCCCCGGGACCAGACTGCAAAATCCGGCCACCAGCAGGGGCTTCATCAACGGCAGAATCAAAAGATTCACCGCCACGGAATAGACAGGCGTCTCATAATAGTACCAGAGTTGAACAGGCAGGGTACTCAGGGTGATGGAAAAGCTTGCGCCCGCCGCAGATCGAAGCTTTTCCCGAAAGCTTCTCAGACGGATCCGCCACTTACTTTCTCCGTAGTATTCTGCCCCTGTTTTTCGTCCGCGCTCCCCGCTCAGAATCGGATAAAACGCCGCAATGCCCAAAACGGAAGAAAAGGACAGCAGAAACCCCGCGTTCTGCAGATAATGCGGATTCCGCAGAACCATAGCCGCCAGCAGAATCCCCAGCGCGGTCAGCGTGTCGTAGCTGCGCCCGAGTATCTGAGCCCCCATCCGGATCAGGTACATGCCGATCGCCCTGCAGGCGGATACGCCGAAGCCTGTCATAGCGCCGTAAAAGAGCAGGATCACGCTTCCGGCAGCCGCCGCGGGCACAATCGGTATCCCGATTTTCCGCAGCGCCTTATACAGGCTCATCCCGATAATGGTAATATGCAGGGAAGAAATGGATAATATGTGTAAAATTCCGTTCCTCTGGTACAAACTTTTCAGTTCGCCGTCAAGCTCCTCCCTGTCTCCCAGCAAAAGGGCGCACATCACCCCCGCGCTCTCCGGCGGCAGGATACCGTACAGCCTCATCCGGAAAAACTGCCGTACCCGATACGCGGCCTCCCGCACCGGCCAACAGGTATCGTCATAGGACAGAAGCTCGACCTTCCTAAGCTTCCCTCCCACCTTCAGAGAGCGGTAATAAACCGCCGTATCAAACTCGCCGGGATTAGACGCCGCGGAAAACGGCGCAAAAACGCCCCGGACAGTTACCCTGCTGCCGAGAGGCAGATCCGCCGCCTCTTCCGGGATCTCACATATTAATTTATCCGTACATGGAATTTTCTGTTCCAGACCGTCGGCCTGTTGATGTGTTTTGCTTGTCGATAGAACGGTCACAGACTGTAACCAGATGTTCTCTTCTTCTTTCCGGCAGACCTGCCCTGTGATATACAGGGTTTCTCCTGCGCTCAGCTGCTCTCCTGTGATTCTGCCCGCAGGAGGACTGTCAAATCCTCCCGCCGCAAGTATCAGCCAGATCACTGCCGTCAGGAGCATGGCCGCCGCAAACAGCGGTCGTTTCATAGATACTCCCGTCCGCCTGCGAAAAGCAGGCCTGTACTTTTGTCCCGCTATCTTTCGCGGGGCGTCACAATATCAAGATTTCTCTCAAAGGTTGCTGTAGAATATCCGGGCGGCGTCTCTCCGTTGATCAGGATCTGCACTTTATTGACATTATTCAGCTCCACCAGAGAATTGACGACAGCGTAGATCGACGTATCCGTCGAAACGTTGCTCTCCACCGTCAGGAAGCTCGCGTCCAGATTTACATAGCAGATGCCGTCCTTTGTCATCACATTGATGATTTTCGTTGCGGGATTGACGCTGGGATACAGGCCGTCCGCCGTCGGCCCGGCGATCAGCTCCTCCACGACAAAACGCTCCAGCGCGATATTGGTGGAATAATGCTTCTGTCGATAGGCAGCGATCAGATTCGTCCCGTCTTCCCCCGCAAAATACAGCTTGATCCGCACCTGCTCATAGGTGTTGATCTCGTTTCCGTCGTTGTCGATAAACTGATCCGCATTCATCCAGCCTACCAGGTTTCCCGTCCCGTCGTACAGCTGGTCTCCCTCCACCGTGATGCCCACATAGCTGACGCCCTCCAGCTGCGTCAGGGTGCGGACGATTGCGGCGCGCACCAGCACCTCGGTGGTTATCGGCATATTCCGGTACGCCGCATCCACATTTAACGAAATCCTGCCGCCGTCCCGTTCGACGTTAAGCAGCTGGAACCCCATCACCAGCGGCGCTTTATATTCCAGCTTTTCCGGGTTGGTGGAAAGATACTGGATCAGCTCGTCCAGCTGCTCCGCCGGGTCGCTGCTCTCCCTCTCGTGCGGGTGCATTTCCACCTTTGTCTCGGCATTGCTGATGTAATAGATCTGCCATTTGTTTTCCGTATTTTCCTGTTCCTGCCCGCAGCCGGAAAGAAGAATCCCAAGTACCGCCGCCAGCAGGAAGCCCGCCGTCTTTTTCATTCAGATACCTCTGCGTACACCTTTGCACGCGTATAAAGTCAATCACTGCAGTCAAGCTTCAGGTCGCCGGACTGCTGCCGCCCGCAATATAAGTCAGGGGGATTTTCACGACAAAACAGGAGCCCTCCCCCTCCACGCTGGTTACCGTGATCGAGCCTCTGTGCATCAGCACGGCGCTCTTTGTGATGGCCAGACCCAGTCCCGTGCCTCCGATCTCCCGGGAGTGCGACTTATCCACGCGGTAAAACCGTTCGTAAATATGCGCCAGGGACTCCTCCGGAATCCCCAGTCCGGAATCGCTGACCGTAAAAGTAAAAAACTGATGGTCCGCGTCCAGCTCCACCTTGACCCAGCCGTGTTCCCTGTTATATTTGATCGCATTCTCCACCAGATTGGTCATGACCAGCGTCAGCTTTACCTCGTCCACCTCCGCGACGACAGGACGCATACTCTCAAAGACTACCTCCACGTCCTTCTTCCTGGCTATGGGACGCAGTCTCTTCAGAATCAGCTCCGCCAATTCGTTGATATCCAGTGAGACAATGTTCAGCTCCTGTACTTTCTTATCCATCTTCACCAACGCCAGCAGGTCGGTGATAATTCTGTTCTCCCTGTCGATTTCCGACACGATATCTTCCATAAATTCCCGGTAAAGCTCCGCCGGGGCGTCTTCCTGCGCAAGCAGAGAATCCGCCAGCACCTTCACGGACGTCATGGGCGTCTTCAGCTCATGGGACACATTTGCCACAAATTCCTGTCTGGAGTCATCCAGCGTCCTCATCCGTCCCAGCACCTGATTAAAGGCGTCCACAATATGCGCCGTCTCCGTATACTCGGGAACGGAAATCATTCTGTCGCTGTAACCCGCCTTCACCTCGTTGATTGCGTCGGTAACCCTGTTAAAAGGTCTCGCCAACACAATCGAGAGCAGAATGGCAAGCGCTATGATGACAATCTGCATCAGATTTTGCAAAAGCACTGCCCGGCGGGCCAACACCTCCATCATCTGCAGGATGGCCTCATTGGAGATACTGGTCAGCATCACGCCGACAATCGTACTGCTTCCGTCCTCCGCAGTGCTTGTGATCGGCGTAGTCATCTCGATATAACCGTGCTCTCTGTCATAATGGGACATGCTCTCTCCGCGCAGGCATATGATCACCTCCTCGGAGATGATCGTCTTGCCCTCGCTGATGCTGTAGGTATCCTTTACGACCCTGAGCCCCGAGTTGATAATCATGACACGCCCCTCGTAAAGGTTCGAAATCATCTCCAGCTCGGCATTGATGACGGCTCTGGATTGCTCATCCGATTTCGCCGTATCAAAATAATTGTTGCTCAACAGATGGTTGCCCACGATCATCAACTGATTTTGTACCGTATTGATCCTCTGCTCGACAGCCCGCTCCTCATAATTATTTAAAATACCGTAACGGATAAATATGCCGGGCAGACTTCCAACCAACAGTATTGTGATAAAAATACGCGCCTTAAGACTGCGCAAGGAAACAAGAGACTTGATCCCTTCCCATGTTTTTGCTGCCATCATCCTGTTTCCTTTTCGCTTATTCGTTATAAAAATAATAGCCTACGCCCCACTTTGTATGTACATATTTAGGCTCGCTGGGATTCTGTTCCACCTTCTCGCGCAGCCTCCGTATGTGGACGTCCACCGTGCGCACGTCTCCCGGATAATCCGCTCCCCAGACCAGCTTGAGAAGGCTCTCGCGGCTGTAGACCTTGTTGGGATTCAGCATCAGAAGCTCCAAGACCTCGAATTCTTTGGCGGTGAGGCCGATTTCCTTATCTGCAATATACGCCCTTCTGCCCTCGCAGTCCAGCCGCATGTCGCCGCTTTCCACCACGCCGGGACCCGGCGCGGCATCTCCGATAATCCGTCTGGGCTCCGTCCGCCGCATGATCGCCTTGATACGCGCCTTCACCTCCAAAATATTAAAGGGCTTTGTGATATAATCGTCCGCCCCGTACTCCAGGCCCAGAATTTTATCCATATCGTCGTCCTTCGCCGTGAGCATGATGATCGGCACGTTGGAAAATTCCCGAATCTGCTGGCAGACCTCGAAGCCCGTCAGCTTCGGCAGCATGATATCCAGCAGGATAATGTCATACTGATTGCTTCGGGCGTATTCCAACGCTTCCTCCCCGTCATAGGCGCAGTCAACCTCTATATTATCCTGTTCCAGACTGAAACGTATTCCCTTCACAATCAGTTTTTCGTCATCCACTACCAAGGCTCTTTTCACTGATACCGCACCTTCCCTTCCCGTTATTTCACCGTAATTCTGTCACATATTTTCCCGTACACGCTCGTCTTAATCCCGGGCACCTTCATAATATCCTCGCAGGTCTCAAACAGGCCGTTCTTTTCCCGGTAAGAAATGATGTCCGCGGCCCTGGACTCCCCGATCCCCGGCAGCGTGCAGAGCAGAGCCGCATCCGCCGTATTGATATTGATCAGGCCGCTGTCCGTCTGCTGCGAATAAGATTCTTCGTCGGCCGTCGGAATATAGAGCTTTTCTCCGTCCGACAGCTTTGCCGCCAGATTCACCAGGTCCGTCCCGGCGTCCTCCCGGAAGCCTCCCGCTTCTTTAAGCGCGTCCGCCGCCCGGCTTCCCTCCCGCAGCTTCACTACCCCCGGAGTATTTACCGCGCCGCAGACATAGACATAGATTTCCGCCTCCTCCGACGGCCCGGCGCTCTCCCCGTCCGGCTCCGAAGCCTCGAGGGCAGCCGTCTGCTCCCGCGCATCCTCGCCGATAAACGTCACTTCCCCCGTGCCGCAGCCGCACAGCAGCCGACACAAAGCGAGGCTGCACAGCGCAGCCTTCCCTATTCTCTTTTTCATCATACATAGTCCCTCTCTTTCAGGGATTGCCTCTCTATGCTGATTGCTTTTATTGTAATAGAATCGGAATCGTTTTACAAGTAACTTTTTTCCAAAAAGCGCTACTTCCACTTAAAAATAATAATTCCCGCGATCGCCACCGCCATTCCGACGGCTTTTCTCCACTCCCAGGGCTGCTTTTCCACCTGAAACCAGCCCAGAAGCTCTATCAGATAAGCCACCGCCAGCTGGGCCGTCACAATCAGCATCACCGCCCTGGCAGGGCCGAGCGTATCCATACTCTTGATCACCGTGTAGGTGATAAAGGCTCCGATTGCCCCGCCCAGAAGCATATAGGCGGGCCGCACCTGAAAGACCTGCAGCAGATTACTGCGGTCCGTAAAAAGCCACGCCCCCAGACAGACCAAAAGCGCCGTAAACTGAACAAAGGCGCTGGCCGCCCAGATAGAAGACGCCTTTGTCACCTGGGTGTTGAATACCCCCTGCACGCTCATCAGGGCCCCCGAAATCAACGCAATAAAAAAACCAATCATGGAATACACTCTTCCTTTCTTTTTTCTGACAGTGTATCCTTTGATTGGTATTTTATGCAAAAGCTCTCTATTGTTCGGCATCCGTCTGGAAGGAGATCAGAATCTCAAGCTCCTGCGTGAGCGCCGTGGCGTCCTCTCCGCTCCAGGTCTTTGCAAAAAGCCTTTCCAGCAGCATCCAGAAATTTTCGGTTTGCATCATCTTCGGCAGGGGAATGCTCTCCGCGTACTCCGCCTTGAAAACCTGAAGGCCCTCGTTATCCGTATCCGCCTTTCTGTTGGCTGACACCTTTCCCGTCATCGCGTACAGGGAATCGGCGCACTCATCCACAAGATAAGCCGCAAACTGATTTGCCATCTCCTTATGGCGCGAATAGCCGTTGACCGCCACCGTGTTTGTCACCGACATGGAACGGCTGCGAAGCTCTTCGCTCACATCCGGCATCATCGCAATGCCGTAGTCAAACGCAAGCGTTCCCTCCTGTCTGGCCGATTCCAGCCTCTCCACAATATCGGTGGTGGCTATGGTAAATACCGTTTTCCCGTCCATAAAATCCTGTATCACCGATTCATAATTCACCGTGTCGGATTCTATGAAAAAGAACTGATTTAAGGCCGTGTACGTCTCCAGACATTTGATGGTATCCGGATTGTTGATATCGACATTGTCAATATCGTCCCCCGTGTCTCCGCCGACAATCATGTAATTTCCCACAATCCAATAGTTGTAGAAAATGTCCGAGACGTCCCATTTCATAACGCCTTCCACGCCCTCCGGCAGATCAAAGGTATCGGCAATCGTCATAATGTCGTCCACCGTACCCGGAACGGCCTTCTGAAAATATTCTTCGGTTTTGGCCGCCAGAGCCGCCTCATCCAGACTGCTCTCGTCGAGGTCTTCCTGCTCCTCTCCTTCCTCTCCGCCGCCCAGCAGATCTCTTTTGGCCGTCTGTTCCGCCCACTCTTCCAAATAGGTCTTGTTATAGACAAACGCGCTGGTCTCAAAGGACAGCGGATAAGCCACCAGCTTCCCGTAGCAGGATACGGCGGAAAGCGCTGCCGCCGAAAAGCAGGACTCGCTGCACACGCCGGCCTCGTCCTCAATCTCCTCAGCCAATCCCGCAAGGTAAGCCTTTTCCAGAGAATCGTGACTGATAATATAAGCGTCCGGCATCTGTTCCTCCTGAACCGAAGCCCGGTTGACAGCCTCCAGATACTCGCTTTCGGAAACGAGCACCGGAATCACATGGATCCCCTCCCGCTCTCCGAAGGACACCGCAGCGCTGTTGATAAAAGCTTCCATCGACGCGTCGGAATACCAGAAATAAATCGTGTCTTTTCTGTCAAACCAGTTCAGCGGGCCGCTTTCCTCCGGCTCAACCGCCATCTCCAGGGTGCTTCCGTAAAGGATCGCCGCCGTCAGCGCAAACAGCGACACAACCGCAGCCAGTCTCTTTTTCCAATGCATAGTTCTTCCCTCATATCCGTCCGCGGGATATCTGCGCGCAGAATATTCTCCCGCTTTCCGCACCGATCGCCGAAGAACAACCTTCCCGTCAAAAGAAAAATTACGGGATACAGCTCTCCAGGATCGAAATCATCTCGTCAACATTTTCCGCCGTGATCACAAGAGGAGGGACAAAGCGGATGATCTGCGGGCCGGCATTGATCAAAATCAGTCCCTTTTCCATTGCGGCGCTGATGATGCCGTTCACCGGGCGGTCAAACACAAGCCCCTGCATCAGCCCCGCGCCCCGCCGCGTCAGGATACAGTCATGCTTTTGCACAAGCCCGTCCAGACGCTTCTCCAGATAAGGCGCCACCTCTCTCACATGATCTATTATATGATTCTGCTCAAATAAATCAAGCACTTTTTCCACGGCGGCGCAGGCCAGCGGGTTCCCGCCGTAGGTCGTCCCGTGATCCCCTGCCGTCAGCGAATGTTCAGCCACCTTCTCCGTCATCAGGAACGCCCCCACCGGCACGCCGCAGCCCAAAGCCTTTGCCACAGTCATGATATCCGGCTTCACCCCGTATTTCTGCCAGGCAAAGAGATAACCCGTCCGTCCCATTCCGCACTGAATCTCGTCCAGAATCAACAGGATGTCCCGCTCATCGCAGATCGCGCGCACCTGCTTTAAAAATTCCTCCTCCGCGGGCCAAAGCCCGCCCTCTCCCTGCACCGTTTCCAACAGGATGGCGCAGGTTTTTTTACTCAGCTGCGCCCGGACGCTTTCGATATCGTTCAGCTCGGCAAACCTTACATTCCCGATCAGCGGCTCAAAGGCCTCGCGGTACTTGGGGTTCCCGGTGACTGCCAGCGCCCCCATGGTTCTGCCGTGGAAGGAATGATTCATGGCGATTATCTCGTGATCCGTGCTCCCGTCCTTTAAAAACGCGTATTTGCGGGCCGCCTTCAGCGCCCCCTCGACTGCCTCCGCGCCGGAGTTGGTAAAAAAGACCCGGTCCATGCCGGAAATCTTCTTCAGCTTCCCCGCCGCGTTCACCGCGGGAACATTGTAATAATAGTTAGAGGTGTGAATCACCCTGTCAATCTGCGCTTTCAGCGCATCGTTATATTCCCTGTTGCCGTACCCCAGCGCAAAGACGGCAATCCCCGCGCAAAAGTCCAGATACCTTTTCCCTTCCACATCGTAAAGATATACGCCCTCCCCCCGATCCAGAACAAGGGGATAACGGTTATAGGTGTGAAGCAGATCCCGCTCGGCCTGCCCGATATAATCCTTACTGTTCATTGCAGTCTCCCTTCCGCCGCTCTCAGGCGGCCGTCCGTTTTTTCGGTTTTATACGCAGAATTGATCTCTCCGAACGCCCAGTGCCAGGTTATCGTCGTCCGCAATGATCGCCGTTCCGACTCCCTGCCGGGTAAAGATTTCCAGCAGAAGACAGTGCGGCACCCGCCCGTCCAGAATGTGGACGCGGCTCACGCCGTTTTCGATGGCGGCGGTGCAGTTGTGCAGCTTGGGCAGCATTCCGCCTCCCACGAATCCGCCGCTCATCAGCTTTTCCGCCTCCGACACCGTCAGCCGGGAAATAAAGCTGGACTTGTCGTTTACATCCCTGTAAAGTCCCTCGATATCGGTGAGGAACGCCAGCTTCTCCGCATTCACCGCCCGGGCGATGGCACAGGCCGCGTCGTCCGCGTTGATATTGTAGGTTGCAAAGCCGTCATCCATGCCGATGGGGGCCACGATGGGCAGAAAATCCTTTTCCAGCAGATCGTAGAGCACCTTGGGATTGACCTGAGTGATCTCCCCCACATAGCCGATATCCTGACCGTCGGCATACTTTTTCTCCACCTTTAAAAGGCCGCCGTCCTTGCCGCTGATCCCCACGGCCTTGACGCCCAGCTCCTGAACCATGGCCACAAGACTCTTGTTTACCTTGTTCAAAACCATCTCCGCGATCTCCATGGTCTCCGCGTCGGTGACCCGCAGACCGTTGACAAAGGCGGACTCCTTGCCCACCTTTCCCACCCAGCGGCTGATCTCCTTCCCGCCTCCGTGTACGATGATCGGCTTAAAGCCCACCAGCTTCAAAAGCGTCACGTCCTTAATCACATTCCGCTGCAGCTCCTCGTTGCTCATGGCGCTTCCGCCATATTTCACCACGATAATCTTGCGGTTAAAACGCTGTATATAAGGCAGGGCCTCGATCAGAACCTCCGCCTTTTGAAGTACCTTTTCCATGTCCTTTTCCATCTATTTCTCAATCCTCCTGATGCTATTAAGCTTTAGCGATAATGGGGATGATATCCGTCTTTATAAGTACAGAAGCACTCCCCGTATTCCTCCTCAAATACTCTGAGGTATTTCTCCATATGAGGCGCCAGCCTGCATTCCGACAGCTTCTCCTTCTCCAGCCAAAAGACCTTCCCCTCGTCTGTCGCTTCCTTCAGCTCACCGGTATATTCTCTTGCTTTATACAGGAAAACAAAGTATTTATACCCTTCTTCCCCCTCCCAGTAGAAAAAACCGCTGCTCTCTAAATCCGAGATCACAAGTCCCGTTTCCTCCCGAAATTCCCGGATTGCAGAATCGTATATACTTTCACCCGGCTCCGTTTTCCCGCCGGGAAAAGCAATTCCCGTAAAACGCTTTACTCTGTCTATGACCAACACCCTGCCGTTCTTCTCCAGCATAATCATATTGGTCAGTACCGTCTCCGCCATCTGTATCCCCTTCTATCCCGGATTATCTGTAGTCAATAACCCCCGCCGCAAGCGCAATGCGTCCAAAGGACGCTATGGTATTGACCCTCGTAGAAATCAATAATCCATGATTGCGTTGCAATCACGGTATGGATGACCATTCGGCCATTTCCTGCCCTGAACAAGGACATTTATGCCATATCAGCTGCGATAATCTGCATTTATTTTCACATAATCGTAACTCAGATCGCAGCCCCAGGCAGTGGCCTCCCCGTCTCCCATATGCATATCCACCAGGACGCATACCTCGGGCTCGGAGAGAATCTTCGTCGCCTCCTCCTCACTGTAATCGCAGGCCGTGCCGTTTCCGTATATATGGATTTCACCGCTTTTGCCCCGGAAGTACAGGTCCACGTTTTCCGGATCAAACTGCGCTCCCGAATATCCCAGCGCACAGAGGATTCTACCCCAGTTGGCATCATGTCCGAAGATGGCCGCCTTGGTCAGGGAAGAACAGATCACGGACTTCGCCAGAGTTCTGGCATCCGCTTTGGAGGCAGCTCCGATCACCTTCGTTTCAAACAGAGCTGTGGCGCCCTCCCCGTCTCCCGCCATCTTTCTCGCCAGATAGACCGTAACTTCGTGCAGGGCAGCACAGAAGGCGTCGTAGTCCTCCCCCTCCGATACGATCTCCGTATTTTCCGCCAGCCCGTTGGCCAGAATCAGAAGCGTATCGTTGGTAGAGGTGTCCCCGTCCACCGAAATCATATTAAAGGAATCCGCCACATCCTCCCGCAGCGCCTTTGCCAGCATCTTGCGGGAAATATTGATATCCGTCGTGAGAAAGCCCAGCATAGTACCCATATTCGGGTGGATCATGCCGGAGCCCTTACACATTCCCCCCAGCGTCACCGTCTTCCCGCCGATCTGCGTCTGTACGGCGATCTCCTTCTGTACCGTGTCCGTCGTCATGATCGCCCGGGCCGCGTCTGTCCCGGCCTCCCTGGTATCGCTCTTCGCCGCCGCCAGCTTCCGGATTCCGTCCCGGATCCGATCCATGGGAAGCTGCATCCCGATGACGCCGGTGGAGCACACCAACACGGCCTCCGCCGGAATCCCCAAAAGCTCTCCCGCAAGTCCGGCCTCCGCCTCGCAGCTCTCCAGTCCCTGCCGTCCGGTGCAGGCGTTCGCCACGCCGGAATTTACAATCACCGCCTGGGCATAATCCGATTCCTCCACAATTTTTCTGTCCCAAAGCACCGGCGCCGCCTTCACCACATTGGTGGTAAACGTCCCCGCCGCACGGCAGGGCACCCGGCTGTACACCAGCGCCATATCCTTCCTGTCCCGATATTTTACCGCGGCCTCCACGCCCGCAGCCTCAAAGCCCTTTGCGGCAGTCACGCCGCCGTCAATCCTCTTCATTTGGAATCCTCCTGTCCCGCGCTTTACCGCTTCCGTTTCGATCTTTTTTGTTTCGTGTTTTTTCGATACTATTTTGCCGCCCTGAGTTTATTGTTGTATTGCTGTTTTTCCGTGCTGTTGGCTGTATTGTTGTTTTGTCGTATTGCTGCTCTGCCGTACTGTTGTTTTGCCGTATTGCTGCTCTGCCGTATCAGTCGTTATCTTCTCCGCCGGAATCTTCTCATCCTTGATTAAAGGCCGTTATATTCGCTTCGTTTAACGTAAAATCGTAGTAATTCAGATCCTCCCGCCTCGTCCAGCCGATCTGCTTCCAAAAAGCGTTGCCGATATCGTTTTTCGTAAAAGCAATCAGACTGACCTTGTTGATCTTTTCCTCCCGCAGGGCATTCATGCAATACACCACCATAGCCCTTCCAATACCCAGCCGTCTACAGTCCTCCCTTACGCAGACATGGTACAGACAGCCTCTTCTTCCGTCGTGTCCGCACAAAATGCCCCCTACGATATCGCCGTTTTCCGCCACAGCCACTACGCTGGTCCCGGGATTTCTCCGCAGGAACCGCTCCACACCCTCTCTGGAATCGTCCAGACTGCGGATGCCGAACCCACGGATCGTCATCCAAAGAGCCCTCAGTCCGTCATAATCCTCCGCCGTCATCGCCCGGATCACAAATCCTTCTATCTTCATCTTCCGATTTCTTTCCTTTCGTTTCCGTCTCTTCCGCGGTTTCCCGGTTTCTCTCTCTTTCCGCGCCCGGCTCTTTGGGGTTCCCTCTTCCGCGGCTTTCCGGTTTCTCTCTTTCCGCTCCCGGCTCTTTAGCTTCCCCTCTTCCGCGGTTTCCGGTTTCCTTCTCTTTCCGCTCCCGGCTTTTTGGGGTTCCCTCTTCCGCGGCTTTCCGGTTTCTCTCTCTTCCCGCTTCCGGCTCTTTGGGTTTCCCTCTTCCGCGGCTTTCCGGTTTCCTCCTCTTTACGCTCCCGGCTCTTTAGCTCCCATCACGGGAAGCAGGGCGCCATCTCCAGCCCTTCGCTCTCCGGCAGCCCAAACAGCAGATTCATATTCTGCACCGCCTGTCCGGCCGCTCCCTTCACCAGATTATCCAACGCTCCCATCATGATAATACGCCCGGTGCGTTCGTCAACCGCAAAACCGATATCCACATAGTTGCTGCCCTCCACCCACTTGGTCTCCGGGCAGATTCCCGTGTTCAGCAGCCGGATAAATTTCTCTTTCCCGTAATATTTCCGGTAAATCTCCCCGATTTCCTCCGCACCGGGCAGCGTACCGTCCGCCTTCCGCTTCAGGGACGCATACTCCGTCACCAGAATCCCCCTGTTCATGGGAACCAGATGAGGGGTAAAGCTCACCGTCACCCGGCTGTTTCCCGCATAGCCCAGCTGCTCCTCGATCTCCGGCGTATGGCGATGGGAAGCCACTCCGTAAGCCTTCATGTTTTCATTGACCTCGCAGAAGAGATTCGCCGTCTTTGCCCCGCGGCCTGCCCCGGAGGTCCCTGATTTCGCGTCAATAATCAGGGTATTGGCATCGATCAGCCCTTCCCTGACCATGGGATAAGCCGTCAGGATAGAACAGGTGGTATAACATCCCGGATTTGCCACCAGTCTCGTCCGTTCCGTAATCTGCCCCCTGTTGATCTCGCAAAGCCCGTACACCGCCTCCCCGATAAACTGCGGGGACTTGTGCTCGATGCCGTACCACTTTTCATAGACAGCCACATCCTTGATCCTGTAATCGGCGGACAAATCCACGATTTTCACCCGGGACAGTATCTCTTCGCAAAGCGCCCCCGCCAGATAACCCTGGGGCGTCGCCGTAAAAATTACGTCCGCCTGCTTCGCCAGCTCCGGCAGATTGTCATCCTTACAGACATCCTCCACGATCTGAAACATGTTTTGATAAATCTCGCTGTAACGCCTGTCAATATAGCTTTTAGAGCCGTACCAGACAATCTGCGCGTCGGGATGATTCTTAAGAATCCTTACCAACTCTCCGCCCGCATATCCGGTAGCTCCGATGATTCCCACTCTGATCATAGCTTTCTCACTCCTAATCCTCTATTCTTTGTAATCATACCACGTTTTGCATAAATGTCTACTACTTTTTTTATTTTTATGCACTTGTTTGAATATCGTGCGCATAAGTATGCATGATAAAATGAATATACGGCGGTTGTGTGTATTTTTATGCATTTTAAACATCACCGGGCAATACGGATTTTCAACGGCTGCTCCACCCGGGGCGTGTGCCAGTTCACATCTCCCCAGGGTCTGATATCGCTGCTGTGATTTGCCCGAAGCTCCCTGCTGCCGCTGTGCTCATAAAGCCCCAGATATACCGGGCCTTCCGCCCGATAGATTCCGACCCAGGCGTCCGCGCTCTGCCAGGTGTCGTAGGCGGCCAACACCAGGCGCTCTCCGTCAAAATCACAGGCATATTCCCAGGGGAACACGGACAGCGCTTCCCTGACTCCCGACGGGGAAACCGCCGACAGCTCGCTTTGGCAGAACAGTCTGTACGCTCCGTCTTCCTCCGTAAAAAAGGCAAAGCTTCCCTGCGCCCAGGTCAGAAGAACGCCCTCTCTTTCCACTCTGATCCCGGCCCAGTACTCCGCAGCCCTTTCCCCGTCCTCCCCTTCCAGAGTCACGAAAAGAGTCTGCGCCAGGTACAGCTCACCCTCCTTCATCCGGAAAACATGCAGGGAACAGCCGTCCTCGCCGACACATACAAAGTACAGAACCTCTTTCTCTTCATCCCAGGCCATATCCGTCGCGGTCAGCCCCTCCCGCACTTCCCAGATTTTCTGACACGCGGCGACATCCAATGTCTTCCCGTAACGCGAAGCGCTGCGGTCTTCCCCGTCCGACTCCCTGTAAGGAATATAGAAAACGCCTCCGTACGCTTCTTCTCCGGACGGCTCTTCGTCTCCCGCGGAAAAGCAATAGGACAGATAGAGCCCGTTTTCCCGGAAAGCCTCGCTGAAGACCGTCTCCCTCCCGTCAGGATCGTCGGCAAGCTTACAGTCAATCATGGTGCAGTTTCCCTCTTTGTCTTTGGCCACCGTCACAATCCGCCGCTCTTCCTGAAAGAACGGGATGGCAAGCTGCATTGCCAGAGGATCCATCCCGTCCCCCTCCATAAGAGGGTCCGAATTATAATAGACGTCGTACTCTTCACTGCAGATCAAAAACGAATAGGGATAATATTCATAATAATCGGCCAGGTCGATTTCTTCCCGGCGGGTTTCGCCCGGCTTTGTGCGTTCCACCACATTCTTCACCGCCCTGGATAAATAAATCCCGTCCAGGTTCACCGCATAATCCGAAACCGTTGCCCAGGCCCCGCCGCCATACCAGTCCAGCTCCTCTCTCCTTACGTTTTCCCATACTCTCGGATTGGAGGAAAAGGAAAAGCTGCTTTCGGTCTGCCCGCTTCCCAACGTATACTCCGTACTCCAGAGCAGCTTCCCCTCCCAATGGACGTCATATTCCAGTGTAATCCCTGCCTCTTCCCGGGGATCTCCGTAAATCGACGTTTCCGTGATGCTTACGGCGTCCTTCCCGCCGTTCACCCGGACGAACGCCGCGGGGACGGCGCACAGTGCCGCCAGAAAGCAGACAGCGGCTATCGCTAAGCTCTTCTTCATTTTTCTGCTCCTTCCTCCGCAGGACACGCCGGTTCACAGAAATTCGGCTCTTGGGACGTTTCCGGTTCTTTGGGTGCCTCCGGTTCTTTGAGCGCTTCCGGTTCTTTGAGCATTTCCGACTTTTCGGACACTTCCGACTCTTTGAGCGTTTCCGACTTTTCGAATGCTTCCGGCTCTTTGAGTGCTTCCGACTTTTCGAACACTTCCGGCTCTTTGAACGCTTCCGACTTTTCAGACGCTTCCGGCTCTTTGAGCGCTTCCGACTTTTCGGACGCTTCCGGCTTTTCGGACGCTTCCGGCTCTTTGGACACTTCCGGCTCTTTGGGTGCCTCCGCCGACTCGCGGGTCATCTCCTCTCCCGCAAGCTTCCACAGTGCTTTGTTCACCCTGTCCGCCCGATAACCGTAGACTCCCTTGATATAGTCCACAAGACTGCTGCCCTGCTCCTCCAGCTCCAGGACATCCACGTCTCCCACAATTTTGCCCTTGCGCAGCAGCACGGCGCGGCCCACAAAATTCTCTACCTCCTCGATCAGATGAGTAGACAGAAACACCGTTTCACCCGGCTCCAGGATCCCCAACAGCACCTTGTAAAAATCCTCCCTGTTAAAGATATCGTTCCCTGCAAAGGGTTCGTCCATCAGGATATAATCCGCCCCCTGACACAAGGCCATGATTACCTCAAACTGGTTCTTCTGTCCCGTGGAAAACATCCGCAGCGCCTTATGGGACGGCAGCTCAAAAAACTGCATCAAAGCCTCAAACCGCTTGTCGTTGAACCGCTCAAACTGTATCCGGTAAAACTCCTGATGCGCTTTAGGGGACAAATTCGGAAAAAAGGAATGCTCGCAGGTGGCGAAGGAAAGCCTGTGGATATTGTTCCGGCCCACCTTCTCCCCGTCCAGCAGAATCTCTCCTTTGTAGGGAAGATACCCCAGAATGCATTTTAACAGGGTTGTCTTTCCGGCTCCGTTTTCGCCGAACAGGCCCACGATCTCCCCCGGGCCAAGCTTCAGATCCACCTGACTGAGCGCTTTTACCCAGCCTTCTCTTCCCGTATAAGATTTATTCAACGCCTTGATTTCCAGCATACTTGTCTCCTTTCCCATTGCCGGGCCGTTCCCGGTATACGTCACGCAGGCCGCACGGGTGCTTTTCGGTTTGCCGTGTTTTCCGATCAGATTCCGGCAGCGTCACACAGGCCTGCATAGGTGCCTTTCGGTTTGTCGCGTTTTCCGGCCTGATTCCGGCAGCGTCACACAGGCCTGCACTGCGGCGGCACCGCCAGCAGATAAATGCCGAAATAAAACAGATACAGTGCCGCCACAAACAACCCCTCCGCCAAAAGACAGAACCCCGGAGCACGGACGCAGCTGCTCAAGATCAACTCCCTGCGCGGCAGCCGCCTCATAAGATAAATGCTCTTTGTCTCATGGAAATAATACAGATAGTGATACGGTATCATGCACAGGGTAAAAAGCGCCAGCGGCAGAAACAACACTCCCGTCCCCTCTGTCAGGGACAAAAACGGCTCGGCAACCGCTCCCTGCGCCAAAACTCTCTCGTTCCCGACCCACACATACAGCCTGTTCACGGCAGAACCCAGCCGCACAAAATATCCCAGACTTAAGAAAAAGCCGAGGCCCAAAAGTGTTGCAAGTCCCCACCATTCACGGCTTATATCGTATCCGGGCGGATAACAGTTTTTCCACTTTTCCCTAACTTTCTCCATCTTCCCGCTCCTCCTCGCTCTTTCGCATTCCCCAAAGCGTCCCTCCGATTACGATCAATAAGATCAGAACACAGAAGACGTCCCGCAGATTGAACCCCGTCTCACTGCCAAAGGCCCATTGAAACATCACGATCACAAGCATGACGGCTGGCATATAGCCCCTCCGCCTGTGTCCTGCCGCCGCTTCCAGAGAAAAGGCCAAAAGCATCAACAGGTTGCGTATCCACTTGCCGGTCTCCGCCATGGGCAGGATATTATGAAGAAGCGGGATCCTGTAAAACGCCAGAAATACCGTCTGCCCCGTCACATATTCCGGTCCGGCCACGGCGGAAAAAAATTTCTCCAGCCCGAAAATCATCCAAATCTGCACCGCAAAGAGCAGCAGGAAGCATAACAGGTTATAGAAAATCCGCAAAAACAGAATCTGCCGCCAGGTCAACGGAAGCCTGAGGAGCGTATACCGACTCCTGCCGCCGTGTTCTCCCTGCGTCCAGAGGAGGATTCCAAAGACCGCACAAAAAGCCACATAAAACACATACGCGCCTCCCGTCTCCATCCAGACGCCCTCAAAAACCGGAGGCGCGGACATATCTTTTATTCTGCCGTAGAAAAATCCTGCCTGAACCGCCGCCATAGCAGCCAGCACCGCCAGGATCTTATAGATACTGGTTCTTGCCAGCAGGGCCAGCATTCCCGCGGCCGCATGTCCCTCTTTCTTCATTGCCATACTCCTTTCACAGATTTTTCCGTTCCGATTCCGCTTTCTCTTTGACTCCGCTCTCACGGTTCTGACCGTCCCGATCCCGCTTTTTCTTCAGTTCAGCCTTCCCGGGTCTCTGACCTTTCCGTCCCGGCTCCTTCCGCCCGGCTTCCCGTTCCACCTTTGACACGCTTTCTTCCACCCGGCTTCCCGTTCCACCTCTGATGCAGGCTCTTTCGCCCCTGCCTTCCTACGCCTTCTCCCACAGCCCTGCCGCCAGCTCAAAAGCCTCTTCCCTGCCAATCCCCAGCTGCTTCATCGCTTTTGCCCAGTCTGCGGTACACTCCGCCGTCAGCTCTCCGCGGATCCTCTCTACCGTTCCTTCCCCCACGCAGACATAGCTCTTCGCGCCGGAACGGGAGACAATAATCCCCTCTTCCTCCAAAATATGATAAGCCTTCTGAACCGTATTCGGATTGACCCCCAGCAGGGCGGAAAGCGCCCTCCGCGAGGGCGCTTCCTCCCGGTCCTTTATAGTGCCGGAGGCGATCCCCCGTTTCACAAAACGGATAATCTGCCTGTAGATAGGGCCGTCCTCTTCCAAAACAAACGTCTCAAATGAAATCATTTTTCCTCACATTTCCCAACCGACAAATTCCAAACCGCAAAAGCCAAAACCGACAAAGCCAAAACCGACAAAGCCAAAACCTTCCTGTCTCCGTGCAAAATGCACTTCCAATGCAAATACTCTTTTCCAAAACCGTATTAGTCATATAATACGCTTCCTTAACCGCATTATATGACTAATACGGTTTTTCGTCAAGCAATAATCACAAAATTTCTGCGTTCCGGAAAAGTTACCGTTTGCAGCCCGGCCGGTCAGGCGCCGGTTCCTCTGCGGACCGTAAAGGCACATCGGCGCTTAGCGAGGTTCTTTCGAGCTTAGCGTCCGTTATGTGCCGACCCGAGTGCAAACGTGTCCGCAGAGGAACCGACGCCGGCAGGATCGTAAAGGCACATCGGTGCCGAACGGGGCCTTTCGAGCTTAGCGTCCGTTATGTGCCGACCCGAGTGCAAACGCGTCCGCAGAGGAACCGACGCCTGACCGGAGACGATAAACAATCCCCTATTGCCATCCCCGCTTCTGTGCTATAATAGAATCCAAAAAACCGGATTCTATTATCCAAGGGCTATAATAGAATCCAAAAACCGGATTCTATTATCCAAGGGCTATAATAGAATCCAAAAACCGGATTCTATTATCCAGGGGCTATAATTTAGGCAGCCCGGCAATCGGGCGGCGGAGGTATCGATACATGTTAAGAGAAATGAGACGGAAAGACAGACAGTTGACAGAGCGTGAAGCTATGGAAATTTTACGCGGCGGAGAATTTGGCATTTTATCAACGGCAGGGCCCGATTACCCTTACGGCGTTCCGGTAAATTATGTTGTGATCGGTCGTGCCATTTATATTCACGGAAGCTGTGAAGCCGGGCAGAAAGCGGACAATATCAGTGCAAACTGCAATGTCTGCTTTACCGTCGTCGGAAAAACCGAGGTTTTGGCTTCCAAATTTGCCGAAAGGTATGAAAGCGCAATTGTTCTGGGAAAAGCGCGGATCGCCGATGAAGAAACGAAGGAGAAGGCGCTGGAGGCCTTTTTAGACAAATACAGTTCCGAATACAAAGAGGCCGGCGTGAAATACCTTCACGCCGCAAAAGAAAAGGTTTCGGTCTATTGTATCGACATAGAGCAGATCACCGGAAAGGCCCGGAGATAGCGCTGCCTTAAAGCGGACAGGCGCTGCCAAAATACGCGTCAGTCAAAAATCATCCGACACCGTCAAGCGTATTTTCCAGGTTTCTTTTCATCACATAGACCGTCGCCCCGTAGTAGCAGGCAAGGATCGACAGAACGAGCAGTCCGGGAATCAATACCCCGAACCGGAAGCCAACGCTGCTCATATAGGTAAACACTTTATGTCCGTACCGCACGACGAAGGAACCGATCACGGCCAGCGCCACAAGAAACGCGACGACGCAGGGCATGAAAAAATAGCATAAGCCCTGCCTGCCCATCAGCCTTACGATCTCCTCCCGGTCTGTTCCGAGCTGATACAGGGTTCTGTATTGGCTCTTTCGGTCGATCGAATCTGCCGTAAGGTGCAGTGCCAGGACGGTCATGCAGATGAGGAAGAAAATGATGCCGGTATAAATGCCAAGCAGCCGGACACTGACTGCGGTCAGCGTCACATCATTACTCTCCTGCACGCGGAAACGAATCGGATCGAGGAAGCTGTTGTAATGCCGGTCCGACTGATATTTTGCTTCGTATCGGTCAAACAGATAAGGATAGCGGTCCCGGAAGGACGCGGCAATTTCCTCCCGAACGGTATCGCAGAGGTGATAGGGAACCGCATTTTCCGTGTTGGCGTAGTAACAGGTGCGGGCAAGGTGCAGCCTGTCGCAGACGGAGTCCGGAAACACAAGGACAGATTCGTCATAATGAAACAGATAGGTTCCCAGCGGATCGTTGTAAATCTTCGGTTCCGCCAGATGAAGAACCGTTCCGTCGTCCAGTCCGATCGCCCGGCTGCCGATACCGGCCGCAATGCTTTCCAAATCCATCTCGTAGCTTAAGTGCATGAAAAATTCATTCTCCGCCGGCAAAACCGGCTCCATCCCCGCCATTTTACGCATCTTATTGTAGTCTGAGATACGCATGGAAAGCCTCGGCAGATCGCGCCAGTATTCTCTGGTATCAACCGTGTTAAAGTCACTCTCCCACACAAAATAGCTGCGCTGGGACACTTCCTCCGACACAGCGACGCCGTGCTCCCGCAGAATATCCCCCACAAAGGAAAAGTCAATTTCCGGAATATCCTCCATCTTGTCAATATACATATAAGTGTTATAGATCATCACGTCATAGGGCATCCTGTAGTCCAGATAGCCCGTGGTGATCTCCGCCAGCATAGGCAGGATGACGAACGCCACGAGAGAAACCGTGACGGCCAGAGTCGAGACGGAAAGTATCCTTGCGGTAGAGGATATTTTCTGAAAAAGATTGCCGAGCAGAACGGAGTTGAGCCCTCGGTTCTTCCACTTTTTCCGGCGCCGGATTACCGTTATCACAAACAGGACCGCGTCATACAGCGCAAATATTCCGACAATAGCGGCGGCGATGGCAGCCGCCTGATAGCGGTTGCTGATTTCCTCCGGAATGTCCCCCGCATAGACGCCGTTTATATTGCCAAAGCGGCAGAGCTCCGTGCCGACGATACCAAAACATACAACGGCAATCAGAAAGGAAATCACATAGCGCCGCTTCTTCGTGTTCTGTCCTTCGCCCGCCCTCTTTTCGTTCAGCAGATCCAGGAGCTTTATCCTGCAAAGGCGGCGGCTGTTCCAGGCTCCCACGAGCAGAAAGGCGGCGCAAAAAAACAGCAGCGTAAACAGTATCGTGTCCGGGTAAAATCCCAGCCGAAATACAGCGGTCCGCGTGACCGTCCGCATGACAAAGGCAGTCATAACGCCGGACAGAAGCGTTCCAAAAATACAGCCCGTAAACACGGCCGCCATTCCAAAGGTAAAGGTTTCTCCGAAAAACTGCTTTGCCACCGTCCGCTGTTCCATGCCGAGGATCCGGTAAATTGAAAATTCCCGGCTGCGCTGTTTCAGCATATAGTTATTGATATACCGGATCAACGCGGCAAAAATAACGGAGACTGCCAGCACCGCATATCGGATTGTATTTTGGAACAGAGCCAGCGAATAGTTTCCGTCGCCGCCTAAAATGTCATTGTAACGGCTTGTCAGGGACAGGAAGGCAAAAAACAAGGTACTGCTGATGACCAGGGTGAAGAAATAAAGCATATAATCCTGCAGCGCTTTCTTCAGATTGCTTCCAAACAGCTTAGCATACATCGCTTTGCCCTCCTCCCATCACGGTGAGGACGTCCAGTATCTTTTCAAAAAATTCCCGGCGGGAATCCCGGCCCTTTCGGATTTCCGTAAAGATCATCCCGTCCCGCAGGAACAGAATACGGCCTGCATAGCTGGCGGAAAAGGCGTCGTGCGTCACCATCAGGATCGTAGCCTGCAGCTGCTCGTTGATGCTCTGCATGGTGCCAAGCAGCATCCGGGAGGAATGACTGTCCAGCGCCCCCGTGGGTTCGTCGGCCAAAATCAGCCTGGGCCGGTTGACAATCGCCCGGGCGCAGGCACAGCGCTGCTTTTGCCCGCCGGACACCTGATAGGGATACTTGTCCAAAATATCCGAGATATTAAGCGCTGCAGCCGTCTCCCGTACCTTCCCTTCGATCTGCTCCTCCGGCACGCTGTTGATCGTCAGGGCCAGGGCAATATTTTCGGAAACGGTCAACGTATCCAGCAGATTAAAATCCTGAAAGATAAAGCCGAGATTCTCCCGGCGGAACCTCGCCAGCTCCTTCTCCGCAGAATACCTTCCCTCCGCCATTTCCGTTATGTCCTTCCCGTCCAGCCAGATATGTCCCGCGCTGACGGTATCTACCGTAGAGATACAGTTTAAAAGCGTGGTCTTGCCGGAGCCGGATGCCCCCATGATGCCGACGAACTCACCCTCGCCGACGGAAAAGCTGATATCGCAGATGGCTTTCGTCAGGTTCCCGCGGTTTCCGTAGAATTTCTGAATATGCTCCAGCTTTAAGATTTCGTTCATACCGCTTACATCTCCCTTCCGGACAAAACGTCGAGGCTCCTTGCGCCTGCCGTATTGTCGTCTTTTTTAATTGTAAGCGAAAAACCTCCCTGAATGTATCAGGTTTTCTTACGAAGTTCTTACAGAATTGTAAGAAGGCGGACGGATAAAATCATTGACAGGAAAGGAAAGCCGAACCGTCGTACCGCTGTCGGAGGAATCCGCGGAAAGTCCGATCTCCAGCCTGTCGCAAAGCCGCCTGCACAGGTACAGACCGAGACCGGTGGCGCCTTTCGCGGCGTTCCGCCCATTGCTGCCGGTAAAGCCCTTTTCAAAAATACGGGGAAGATCGCCGGGGGCAATGCCGATCCCGTTGTCCTCCACGCATAAGACCGTCTGATTTTCCTGACGCGCCGTATAAAATTTCAGAACCGGCTGCTTTGTCCGGTATTTGACGGAATTGACGATCAACTGATTGAGAATAAAGCATACCCACTTTTCATCCGAATAAACGGTATCGTCCGTTTCCTGCAGATCGATGTAAAAACCGTTTTGCAAAAGCAGATACTTGTTCTCCGCGATGGCCTGATGAACGGCGTCAAACAGCCGGATTTCCCGCACGGAATAGTCTTTTTCCGTGTGCTCGCTCCGGGCCAGGTAAAGAGTCTGCTCCGTAAAGCGATTTATCTTTTCAAGCTCTGTCAACAGCTCTTTGGTAAAATCAACGCGGTGATTTTCACAGATAAGCTTCATAGCGGTAACAGGCGTCTTGATTTCATGCACCCATTGCTCGATCTGATCTTTATATTCCCGGCGCTCCCGCCTGACCGCGCCGACCTGTTCCAGCATGGATTTCCCGGCCATTTTCAAAACCTGATAATACGCCTGATCCTCGGCCCGCTCCGGTTTTTCCATGACCTCGGCTATCAGGAAACGTTCCTCCAGACGCCCGGTCAAAGCCAGCAACTCGTCCAACTGTAATTTTCGGGTACGGTAGGATCTCCAAAGATACGCCGCCAAAATCAGAATCCAGGCCGCCAGGATAAGCAGGATGCAGCCGGGGCCGTTCCCGTTTGCAAGCAGGAATACCGCCAGCGCCGTCATGCATAAGAAGTGAAGAAAGAGAAGCGGAAGCCGCTGCTTCCAATAGATTTTTCCGTTCATATCATATACCCTTGCCGATGCTTTGTCTTAATAAAATCCGTCAGGCCGAGGGAAGCCAGCTTTTCGCGGATGCGGCTGACATTGACGCTTAAGGCATTGTCATCCACATAGACCTGATTGTCCCAAAGATACTCCACGATATCGGCGCGTGTACAGATCTTTCCGGCATGTGAAAAGAGATAATACAGGATTTTCAGCTCATTTTTTGTCAGATCGGCCTGCTGCCCCGCATACTCAATTTTGCCGCTGTCTGTGTGCAGAACCGCTCCCTGACAGGACAGACCGGGCTGCTCCGCCGTCGGATACGCTCGCTTCAGAAGAAACGCTATCTTCGCCAAAAGGATTGCCATATTATAAGGTTTTGTGATAAAAGCGTCGCCGCCCGCCATGATACTGTTGAGCTCGTCCATATCCGTGCTGCAGCTTGTCACAAAGATAATCGGCACGCCGGAAAACCCGCGTATCTGAGAACAGAGAGAATAACCGCTCGTCTGCGGCAGCTTGATATCCAACAGGATCAAGTGCGGCTGCACGGATTGCACGGTACGGATTACCGCGGAAAAATCCGCGACAGCCGACGCTTCATAGCCGTTGCCCTTCAGAAGCGTTATCAGCTCCGCCCGTATCACAGGATCATCCTCAACAATCAGAATCTTTTGCCTTGCGGCGCCCGGAATTTCTGTTTTAGCGTTCATCATGCCTCCCCATGCCGTATAACGGCAGCTTTTTTACGGCCTGATGCAATTATAGCATATTTTCTGAGGAATACACAATTCCGGAAAGGAAGAAAATCCAGCCGGGAAACAAAACACCTTTCACTTGACACCGTGCATTTTTCGCCGTACACTTTCCTACAGGAGCTTTCAACCATGGAGATAAAACAGATTTTTGACAACCGCGAAAAAGAAAGCATAGCGCGACTTATCCTTGAGGCGCTTCCGGAGTGGTTCGGCATCCCGGAAGCCACCGGGGAATATATCCGGGACAGCGCGGACAAGCTGTTTTTCTGCGCCTGTGACGGGCCGGAGCCCGTCGGTTTCCTTTACCTGAAGCAGACCGGGAAGGATACGGCGGAGCTCGCGGTAATGGGCGTTTTGAAGCCGTATCACAGACACAGTATCGGAAAAGCCCTGTTCCGCGAGGCAAAAGCGGCTGCAATCAGCGCCGGATACTCTTTTCTCCAGGTGAAAACCGTTCAGATGGGCCGGTATGATATCTACGACAAGACCAATTTATTTTATCTTTCCCTGGGCTTTCAGGAATTTGAGGTCTTCCCCACCCTGTGGGACGAATATAACCCCTGCCAGATTTATGTGATGGCGCTGCGATAGGGGCTGGGGTTCCAGCCAGCCTCGTCATGCTTGTTAAATTTTATTTTTCTCTTCGAGTGACAACAAGGTTCATATATCCGCTATTTCGAGGGTTTTCCTGGGTAGGCCTTGGGTAAATCCCTGTTTTCTTGTTGAAAATGATTGCTTTATTCCAACAATTACAACAAGCCCAGCAAAATTTTTTTAAAGTATTTTTGGAGAAACTTCAAAAAAAATATAAAATCGCCTCTTCCACCGTTAAGGTGCATAATATCCCATGCGAAGACAACAATTATAAATCTCATTCCTCCAAAACCCTTATTACTTCCCAATACCCTTTCCGTGGCGAACCAGCAGACCGTAATCTTTCAGCTTTCTCATATTAGATTCTACATTTCTGTCTAAAATACCTATCACTCCCGCTATTTCTTTTGCTGAAAGGCGTGAATTATGCGATAATAATTTGAGTATCTGCTTCTGAGATTTGCTCAAGCTAAGAGAACTGCAACCCCGACGCTTCTCTGACGCTTCTCCGATGTTTTCTCCGATGCTTTCTCCGATGCTTTCTCCGATATCATCCGGATGTTTCGCCGAAATATCCTTTCGGAAAAGATTTACCCGAAAGATATCATCAAACTTTTGCTTCGCAATTATGATAGGGGACATTCGGCCGCTTCCTGCCCTGAATAAAGTTATTATATCATACCGCACCGCCCCCGCGCCACTTTTTTATACTTGCTTTCCCGCCGTTTCTGTTGTATAGTAGATAGTGCTTTCCATCAGAATAAAAATGCGGCAGCAATACATATTATACGGAGGTTTTATCATGAAAGAAAAAGTAATTCTTGCCTATTCCGGCGGTCTGGATACCACCGCCATCATCCCCTGGCTGAAAGAAAATTTTGACTATGAGGTGATCTGCGTCTGTGTGGACTGCGGGCAGGCCGAGGAACTGGACGGACTGGAGGAGCGGGCGAAATCCTGCGGCGCTTCCAAACTGTATATTGAAAATGTCATCGACGAATTTTGCGATGAGTATATCGTACCCTGCGTACAGGCAAACGCGGTTTATGAAAACAAGTATCTGCTGGGCACTTCCATGGCAAGGCCCCTGATCGCCAAGAAGCTGGTGGAGATCGCACGCAAGGAGGGCGCGACAGCCATCTGCCACGGCGCGACCGGCAAGGGAAACGATCAGATCCGCTTCGAGCTGGGCATCAAGGCTCTGGCTCCCGATATCAGGATTATCGCCGCATGGCGGAACGATAAATGGACCATGGATTCCCGGGAATCCGAGATCGAATACTGCAAGGCCCACGGCATTCATCTTCCTTTCTCCGCGGATTCCTCCTACAGCCGCGACCGGAATATCTGGCATATCAGCCATGAGGGTCTCGAACTGGAGGATCCTGCCAACGAGCCGAACTATGAGCATCTGCTGGTTCTGGGAACCACGCCGGAAAAAGCTCCCGACGAGGGCGAATATGTGACCATGACCTTTGAGAAGGGCGTTCCCACATCTGTCAACGGCAAAAAGATGAAGGTCTCCGAGATCATCACCATTTTGAACGAGCTGGGCGGAAAGCACGGCATCGGTATCATCGACATCGTGGAAAACCGCGTGGTGGGCATGAAGTCCCGCGGCGTCTACGAGACACCCGGCGGAACGATCCTGATGGAGGCTCATCAGCAGCTGGAGGAGCTGATTCTGGATCGGGACACCTACGCGATGAAGAAGGAGATGGGCAGCCGTTTTGCGAGCCTGGTATACGAGGGGAAATGGTTCACGCCCCTGCGGCAGGCGGAGCAGGCCTTTATCGAGGAGACCCAGAAATTCGTGACCGGCGAAGTGAAGTTCAAACTTTACAAGGGAAATATCATCAAGGCTGGCACTACCTCCCCCTACTCTCTCTACAACGAGAGCATTGCTTCCTTCACCACCGGCAGTCTGTACGACCATCACGACGCGGAGGGCTTCATCAATCTGTTCGGTCTCTCCTGCAAGGTTCGCGCGATGAAGATGAACGAACAGGGTGTGTCGCTGTTTGAGTCAAATTGAACGAACAGGGTGTGTCGCTGTTTGAGTCAAATATCCGGCCGCAGGCATGACTTTGATTTATACGCCTGAAAGATATATTTTGCCCGCGGAAACAGGCCGATAACGGAGCTGCTTCTTTTCGGACCGGAATATGGGTTCCGCCGGGAACTCTTTAAAAAGAATACAGTCATGATTTCCATGACAGGACATAATCCCTGCCCGGGCGTCAAAAGCCCCGGCAGGGCGCTTTCTATAGGAGAATATGCTTATGAGTTACCTTCTTTTGATCTATCTGACGGCAATCAATCTCGCAGGCTTTATCATCATGGGCGTTGACAAAAAAAGAGCCATCCGGCATGCCTGGCGCATCTCGGAGGCTTCTTTGTTTTTGACGGCCCTGGCAGGCGGCGCGTTAGGCTGCACTCTGGGCATGCGCTTCTTTCACCATAAGACAAGGCACTGGTATTTCAGATACGGCATGCCCACCATCTTTCTGGCGCAGGCCGTTTTCCTGCTCCTTCTTCTCCGGCACTGAAATTCGCGCTTCACAAAAATTCTGTTGTCATGAGTCACAATCCGCATAGCCCTGTGAAAAAGCAGGGCTCCCGCGTTACAAAAAAGCGTTGTAAAAATGCTGTGAGAATTTTCAAAAAAGATTTTCAAAAAAATTTTCAAAAAATGAAATTTCCATGCAATGAACATCATTTTTTTCTGTGTATATAAGTGAAGGCCTTTATACGCAGGAAAAGGAGGACACAATGAAAGACGATGAAATAATCGCTCTGTACCTGGACAGAAACGAAACTGCCATCGCTGCAACGTCGGATAAGTACGGCAGCTACTGTCATTCCATTTCCTACAATATTCTGCACGACAGCGAGGATGCAAAGGAATGCGTCAACGATACCTGGCTCGGGGCATGGAAGTCCATACCGCCTCACCGCCCCAATCGGTTATCGACCTATCTGGGAAAAATCACGCGCAATCTCTCGCTCAATCGCTTCCGACAGTACAACGCCGAAAAGCGCGGGTTCGGACAGACCGAGCTTGCACTGTCGGAATTGGACGACTGCATTCCGTCACAGGCGGATGTGGAGCAGGTTATTGAGGAAATGGCTCTGACGGCATCCATCAATCGTTTTCTGCGTCGGCAGCCCAGGCTAAAGCGCAATATCTTTATCCGCCGCTATTGGTATCTCTATTCGATACGGGATATCGCGGAAGCTTACGGCATGAGCGAGAGCAAAACCGCGTCCCTGCTTTTCCGCATGCGAAACGAACTGAAATCACACCTTGAAAAGGAGGGAATCTCAATATGAAGAACGAAAAAATTCTGAACGCCATCGGCGGGATCGACGACGATCTGGTCTCCGACGCGGTCAATGACACAAGGCAGGCGGCGAAGAAAAAAACGGTCTGGAAAAAATGGGGAAGCATTGCCGCCGTGCTGGCACTGTGTCTCACCGCCGGGCTCATCGGCGTCGGGATCGGCAGCCGCAGAAGCTACACGCCCCAAAACAGCGTGGTTTTTCTGGACGTCAATCCCAGCGTCTCCTTAACCGTAAATGCGGACGAAAAACTAATCAGCGCGGAAGGGCTGAACGCTGATGGCAGGACTATTTTAGAGGGAATGGATCTTACCGGCGTTGACATGACCGTAGCCATAAACGCCATTATCGGCTCCATGCTGCAAAAGGGATACTTAAGCGATCTGCAGAACGCGATCCTCGTCAGCGTGGAAAATGAGGACGCTCAAATGTCTGCCGCGCTCCAGCAGCGGATCGCCTCCATTATCGGAAACACCGGCGATAATCTGGACGTCACGGTTCTCAGTCAGGCGATAAACGACACGACAGACCTGGAACAGCTGGCGCAAAAATACAACATTTCACTCGGCAAAGCGGCGTTTATTCAGGAAGTAGTCGCCCAGGATCCGACTCTGACGGCGGAAAAACTGGCTCCCCTCTCCATCACGGAAATCGCCCTCATCTCTCAGTCCAAAAATATCACCTCCGATACGGTGATGCAGAACGGCACGGCCAGCGACAAGGCTTACATCAGCCGGGAATCCGTTCTGGAAACGGCATACCGTTATGCCGGAGTCAGCGCAGAGGATGTGACGGCTGCAAAAGTGGAATTTGACAGCGACGGCGGAGTCATGATTTACGAAGTGGAATTTTTGACGGACGCAATGAAGCACGAATGTGACATCGACGCCCGCACCGGTCAGGTTTTAAGCTATGAATCCGAAAAGAGGTTCGCAGACGTCTCCGGTTCTCAGCAGCCCTCCGGTTCTCAGCAGGCTTCCGATTCGTACATCGGGGAAGACGCCGCTAAATCGGCGGCTTTGGCGGATGCAGGCGTCACCGCTGATACCGTGAGCTACCTGAACTGTTGGATCGATTACGACGACGGACGCGCCGAGCATTATGACGTTGAGTTTACTGTAGGTCAGATACAATACGAATATGAAATCGACTTATATTCCGGTGCAATCCTGAAGCGGGATATGGAAGATCACAACCGCTACAATACGCCCGTTCCCAACCCCAATCCTGACGCTTCCGGCTCTCAGCAACCCTCCTCTTCCTACATCGGGGAAGACGCCGCTAAATCGGCGGCTCTGGCAGACGCAGGCGTCACCGCCGATACGGTGAGCTACCTGAACTGTTGGATCGATTACGACGACGGACGCCCGGAGCATTACGAGGTGGAGTTTACCGTAGGCCAGGTAGAATACGAATATGAGATCGATTTATATTCCGGCGCAATCCTGAAGCGTGATATGGAAGACCACAGCCACGGTCATCATGGCACGACTGCCCCCGGACCCAATCAGGGCTCTTCCGATTCCGCCGCGGATATCGGCGCCGAGGCCGCTAAGACCGCCGCTCTTAACCACGCGGGGCTCACCGCCTCTCAGGTCACAAAGCTCAAGGCAGAGTATGATATAGAAGACGGCGTCGCTGTATATGAGGTTGAGTTCGAATACAATCGTTACGAGTACGAATATGAAATTGACGCCGCCACCGGCGCAGTATTGAAGTACGATATCGACGACTAAGCATAAGGACGGCACGCTTCGTAAACTGCCCTTATATCAAACAAAGCCATCCACAGGAATACCGTGTCCGTGACGCATCTTTCCGTCATGCCGGGTACTCTCTGCGGATGGCTTTTTGTATCAATCTTTCCGCCGGTTTTCGTCACACCATTTTGCGGTAAATCCGGCACATCATATGGGACGGCTCAATCGCCTCCGTCTCTCTCAGGAATGCGGCGGCCTTTTCGCGGTGTCCGAGCCCCAGATTGCCAAGGGCCATCAGATAACAGCAATGCGCCCGGTTTTTTAAGGTGTAATCCTCGTCAAAGATCAGGAAATCGGGCAGGGAAACGGCAAAGTATTCAATCTTCACCTGATCATCCAGGTGCTGCTCTCCGTAGTCGATCAGGCGGTAAAACCGGGCGTTTGCTTCCCGTGTTTTTCCAAGCTTTAAATACGCAAGGCCCTGATACAGGATCATGTCGGCGGGCTGGTCGTTATAGTACATTGCGCCCGCAGGCTCATCCGTTCCGACCGTGCCCGTCTCATAGCAGGCCTTCGCCTCCTCTTTCCGCCCCTGGGCCTCCAAGGCCAGACCCAAATGATAATACAGGTGATTGTCCTTTGTGCCCTCCAGCTTCCCTTCCCCCAGATTTTCGGGATAGACAAGGGCTTTTCGCAGCATTTCCTCCGCCTCGGCGTAACGTCCTTCCGTCTGCGCCTTCTTTGCCATTTCCAGAAGAGTCAGCGTGTACTGGGCCGTAATCTTGCCTTCCCCGCCCTCCCACGGATGGAAGCGGCGGCCCATAATGCATTCATACGCCTTTTCGTGGTTTCCGGACAGATTCAGCAGCGTGATGTATTCCACATAAAGGTCGTCCCGGCTGCTGATCAGTTCCCTGTGTGCCTCATAATTTTCCAGACGCTGCTCAAATGTCCTTCTTAGCTTTTTATAGAGCTGATCCAGCTCCAGAAAAACGCGCGCGTCCTGCGTGTTCAGCAAAAAAGCCTTCTCCAGGGCGGCCTGCGCCCGCTTTGCGTCCTTGCACTTGTTAAAGTAGACGAGCGCCAGGTTCCTGTGTACCGTGGGAAATTCGGGATCCGCCTCCGCAGCCGTCTCCCACAGCCGCAGCGCCTCCTCCCACTGCAGTTTATCATAAAACAGATTGCCCAGATAGTACGCCGCCCTTGCCCGACAGCCGTTTTGAACCGCAAAATCCAGTACCGCGATATCCTCCGGCTTGTTGGGGAAGCAGTAATCGGCAGCGCAGGCTTCCGCCTGCTTCAAAAGCTCTTTCACTTCCCCGGACAGGGGAACCTGCGCCTGCTTTCCTCCCGCCCGGTCCAGCTTATTTTGGTAACAGGCACGGTAATAGTAAAGCATGGGCCAATCCTTCGAGCAGGACGCCAGCACCTCCAGCGCTTCCCCGTATGCGCCCGCCTCCGCGTAATCCCGCGCGATCATCAGATAATTTTCCTGAAAATCCCGCATCTTCTCCCCGAGGCTGCGGCGCAGGCCGGGATCCTCGTCCCTTAAAATCACCTGCTCGTTGCCCGAGAGAAAATCAAAGGGATCCAGCGCAAGATTTTCCGCAATCCATTTGTCGGCCTCGGCAGTTTTGCCCAGCTTTCGCAGCAGATAAGCCTTCAAGCCCCTTGCCTTGATGTTATGGGCGTTTTTCACCAACCCTTTTTCCACATGAGCCAAAGCCCGGGAATAGCTTCCCCTCCCCGCGTCGATTGCCGCCAGATAGTAAAAGGACATTTCCTGCTGCTCGCTGCTCCAGGTCGCCTTGTAAAAAGCGTCATAGGCTTCCTCCGCCCTGTCCTGATAAAAAAGCGTCAGCCCCAGCAGATAATAGGACTCGCTGTTATAGGGGTTCGGATTCCGCTCCGTCAGCCGCTCCAACGCTTTTCTGAAACAAGCTTCCGCTTTCCCAAACTGTCCCCTCCGCATCAGAAGTAAACCGTAGGCATTGTTAATCCGGATGTCTCCGGGATCCCGTTTCAGCCCCTCCAGATAGTAGGGATCCGGCAGATAGGTTGCATGACGGTACTGCTCGATGTGCTGACCGGTGAGATAAAGCTCCTCACAGGTAAAGATTTCCTCCGGCTCCCTTGCCGCTTTTGCAGGCTCCGGCATTTTGAAAATTTCCTCTCGCTCCGGCCGGTATTCCACCAGGCATCTGCCGTCCGCGTAAACGGCCAGCTGCAGCTCCTCTTCCCGGAGATTCTCCGCTTCTGCTTCCGCCCTGTAAACCTCCACAGGGGAAAGCTTTGTCCTCACATCCAGCAGTTTTTCCGCCCCCCGGGTCAGGACGATATCGGCTTCCTCAAAGACACTCGTAGCGTACACCGCCACCTCTGCGGTATTCCCTTCGCAGGACAGGCGGACGGCGGCGTCCGTCGTGGCGTTCTTTACCTGTCCCACCGCCTTGTAGGGCATAAAATACTGCTGAAAGGTTTTTTCCTCAAAGGGCTTCAGCCAGGTAAAATCCGGCTGATTGTCCGTGTACACGCCGGTCATCAGCTCCACATAAGGGCCGTCCTCATCGGTGAGGTTCCTGTCCCAGGCCCTGCCGAAATTCCCGCAGCCCCAGGTCCACTGTTTTTTGCCGGGTGAAATGTGGTGATCCGCCACATGCAGGATTCCCGCCTCTTTTCCGTAATCGTACCCTCCCACAAAATCATACTTTGATTTTTCCGCCATATAGGAGGTGGGCACGGGTATATTTTTATAGCGCGAAATATCCACGCCCTCGCTGTAATCCTTTTTGTAATAGACGCCGGTCGCGATCGGGAAACGGGAAACGTCCCGCTTTCCGTGATCCATCACCGCGTGAACGTCCGGCGGAAAAACGGACTGTGTGTTTTCATTGACCGAAACCGCAGGGTTCGCCCACCAGAGAAAGGTCTGCGGAAAAGGCGTTCTGTTGTACAGCTGTCCGCTTATCTCAATGTATGCCTTCCCCGGATACAGCGTGATCTTCGCGATTCCCTTTGTCCCGTACATCTGATCTACGTCATGACAGAGCACGGATCTGCTGCCGTCTTCACTCTCCAAAAGCTCCACATCCACCGGCAGAAAGGTGGTAGGTCTGTGGTGCTGGGGCCAGTTAAACTCGATGCCGCCGGAAATCCACGGACCTGTCAGTCCTACCAGCGCAGGCTTGATCACCTGATTGTAATACACAAAATCGTACCCGTTTGTCTTGTCATAGGCCCTCTGGATCCGCCCTCCCAGCTCCGGCAGCACCATCACCTTCAGGTACTCGTTCTCCAGATAAACCGCCGTGTATTCCCTGTCCGTTTTCACATCGCTGATCTTTTCAACGGTCGGATAGGGGTAAACCTTGCCGCTGCTCCCCTGATAAACCCGCTTGTCTAAAAAAATGGGATTCTTTTCCGCCTCCCCGATTTCATAGGTGGGAATCACCGTCTTTTCCGTCCATACTCTTACACTGCTCATATCAGCCTCCTGTTTTCCCGTCTGTCTTTGCCTGCCTCTTCCTGCTCTTGACTGCCTCTTCTTGCTCTTGACTGCTCTTGACTTCCTTTGCTTTTTCTGCCTGTACCGCGGCATTTTCTGCTTTACGGTAACTATAGCATATCCGGCCGAAAAATCATTCCTTTCCCTTGCGAAGTTATTTATATTTTTTGCTCTTGTATTTGGGGATTACATTCTTTATTATGATAGTAGAATTGCTATGAGGAGGCGCCGCTTTGAAATCTCATGAGAAATTTATTGCTCCGGAATCGGATTATTATGTCTATTCGCCGAGCAGATCGGCCATGGAAATGTTTTTCTATCCCCTGCAGTGCGGACATTTCGTCTACGAACCCGGTTATTCCCTGCGCCGGGAATCCTATGACAGCTTTTTGCTGATGTATATCCAAAAGGGAAGGCTTACCCTTGAAATGGAGGAACGGACTGTCTCCATCACGGCCGGGAGCTTCGTATTGCTCGACTGTTACCAGTTTCATGCCTACTCTACCGATGACGGGTGGGAGTGCCTGTGGTGCCACTTCGACGGCGTCACCGCGCGCCACTGGTATACGAATATTGTCTCCCGTCTGGGCAATGTCTTTTCCGTACCTGATTCCTATCCTGCCCTTGGCCGACTGACCGCCCTTTACAACGTTTTCTCTACCGGCAGTCCGATCCGCGAGCCTTTGCTCTCCCAATACCTGACGGATATTCTGACCTGTTTTCTTCTGTATGTCCCTCTGGAAAGGAACAGCCGCAAAGATACCGATATGGCAGAAAAAATCATCGCCTATATCAATGAGCATTTTGCGGAAAACGTCACCGTGGAGGCGCTTGCCCGGCTCGCCGGTCTCAGCCCGTATTATTTCATCCGCATTTTCAAAAAGGAAACCGGATTTACCCCTCACGAATATCTTGTCAACACCCGGATCGGCACGGCAAAATATCTGCTGAAAAATTCCCGGATGTCCGTGAAGGACATCTGCTTCCGCACCGGCTTTTCCTGCGAAAGTGTGTTCTGCTCCGCCTTTAAACGGCATCTTAAAATGACGCCCGCACAATATCGCGCCCTGGAGCTTTAAGGGAGCCGGCTCACGCGCGGGCCGGCTCCTAATCGCCATATAGTGGCATTTTTTATTCTATAAGAAACCATGTCACAACAAGGGAAGAATGCGAAGCATTCTTCTAAGCGTCACGAAGGGACGCTTTTTTATCTCACCAGTTTTTCAAACACCTCAGGCTCTATCTCCTGCACCGGCTGAAATTCCTCCGAATCCAGATACCGATAGACGGAGGACAACAACGCCCTTGCCTCGGGATACATCTGTAAATCCTGCAGGCCCATCGCGGAAAACAAAAGCTTCCCCTTTCCGCACCGGCATTCCAACAACTGCGCCATAGGGCGGAGCGTGGCATAGCTATCCATTTCCGTGACAATCGCCTCATACCGCTTCGGCAAAATCACGGCGCGCCGGGAGGCCATGGGCCACCACTGCCAGTTCGTGTGAAATTCCGTCGGAAAATCGCGGAACAGCGGGTGCCCGGCTTCAATCAGCTGTCCCATACCGCCCTCCTGTCCCGCAAAGGTTCCCACCGACCAGAAATCCGTGGTAAACTGCGCCTGAATGGAGCAGGGAAGCGCCTCCTTCGTGGAAGGCGGCGTCAGATATACCGTCCTGCCGGCCTTTAGGGCCTCTCTTGTCCGGACATCAAAACGCTCCGTTTGAAACACGGTCTCCGGACAGACCGGGGTTACGGGCGGATACACCCACACCGGATAACGGTTTGACACATTTCCCACAGACACCGTCAGCTCCAGACGCGTCGGCCTGTCGATCTCAGACAGCGCAAATTGCACCGTTCCCGCCTCCGTCAGTCTTCCTGGCGGACAGACAACGTTTTCCGCAGAAATCGTCTGAAAGCAAAAGCCCGAACCGCACAGTTCGCACCGCAGCGCCCCCGAAAGCTCTTCCTTTCCGTAATTTGCAATCTTCACGTCGGCCTGAAGCAATTCCGTATTTTCATAAGTATATTTGGGCAGCAGCACTAAAGGCAGCCGATCCGTAAAAAAGGCCCGGAACGCCTTCGGATCCGCAAAGCCGTAAGGCTTCGGCTTCAGATGCGAGTTCAGCATCCCTACCAGCGCAGTCCCCTGTCCCGGAAAATCCTGCAGACCCAGCAGGGATATACCCGACAGCTGCTCCGTGCGCATGACCGCCTCGATCTCCTCCCGGTAACCGATTCTGGACAGCTCTCCCGTGGCCTCCACATACCTTTTCCAGACAGCCGCAAGCCCCCGTTCTTCCACCCTCTTTTGAATGATTTTCAGATTTGCGGGCTCCGAAATCCCCTGAAACTCCTCCAGCTCTTCAAAATCAGGCAAAATCTCAAACTGTCCCACCTCAAAGCTAAATACCGGTTTTTCATAACTCTCCCGCAGATGCCGCATCGTTTCGTCATAACAAGTTTTTGCATCAGGGTAACGTCGATTGATGTACCCCTCCATGTTGGCGTGGGTTCCCCGCAGATCCTCGCTGAAATATTTCTGCGAGGTATAAAAATCACTGTCTGCGTCACAGCCAACCGCGCCGTAATGCACGTTGGAGCCGTTGGCGTACAGCCTTGTCCCGTCCGCTCTGCGCGCCTCCGCCAGCAGCTCACTCATCCGGACATGTCCCTTTTCGGACGCGTGCAGTTCATTCCCCAGCGTCAACATGACAAAAGACGGATGGTTGGCAAGCATCCGGAGGATTCCCAAAAGCTCTCTGCGGTAATAAGAAAAGCTCTCCTCCGATTCCAGCGCATCCTTCGGATTCCAGTGAGACAGCTCCGGCTGCATCATCATCCCCAGCCTGTCCGCCGCCGCAAACGCCGCCTCCGGCGGGCAGTGTGAGTGAAAACGCATACAGTTGACGCCGTAGGACTGATACATCCGCAGAATCCCGATCCATTCCTCCACAGACATGGGCGCATACCCGCTTTCCGGGAACACCGCGCAGTTTGCCTCTCCGCGCAGGAAGAAGGTCCTGCCGTTCAACGCAAGCCTCCCCCCTTCCTCCGCTCCAAAATCCCGGATGCCGAAGGTCACCGTCTTTTCACCGCCGCCCTGTACGGAAGCGGTGAGTTCCTGCAGATTCCCCTCATATTCGTCCCAGCGGTCCGCCCCGTCGCAAAGAGGCAGGCCGTCAAACACCACCTCCGTCGTTCCTTTCTGCACGGAAACACGCCGGGCCGCGGGCTCCTTCAGCGCCTCACAGACAAGAGACACCTCGCCGCTCCACGGCCTGTCCGCACACAGGTCAACTTTGACCGTCAAAAAGCTTCCCGCCGGATAGACACGGACGGCCTCCGGAAATACCGACTCCTCCACCCGCAGACGGAAATACCCCAATATACCGTTCCAGTTTGTCTGAGTCTCATCCGTCGCCGCAGACGAATAACAGATGGCGTCATGAGGCAGCCCCGGATAACTGTTATCCGACAGCAAGACGACCTCATGCGTCCCATTCAGAAGCCCCGTCACCTCAAACACATGCGGCGTGCTGACCGTACCCTCCCGAAACTCCGGGACTTCCGCGCCGTCGATCAGAAGCCTTAAAACTCTTGCACGCTCCGCCTCCAGAAAAACCCTCTTCCCCGTCGGTTCCGCCAAGGAAATACGGCGGCTCAGCCGCGCCTCCCCCTCAAAAGTATACTTTCTGGTAAATCGCGTGGCAATCGGCCCATCCGCCTTAAATTCCGCGCCCCCGTTTTCCGGACCGGCATCCGGATGCCACTGGTTTTCGCCGCTGTCCGCATGTCCGATGCGGTTTTCATCCAAAGTCCCGGGCAGCCGGATCGGATAACTCTTCCCGTCACCGATGTCCGCCTGCCAAAGACCGTCTAATGCAATTACCCCTGTTTCCATTCCCGATCTGACTCCCTTGTCTCCTGCGGTATGAGTGCAATTTTATAACATTGTACCACCGGTCAGGCAGGAACACAATTTTGAAAATTGCTGTTGTTGTTGATAAAAATTGCGGCTGTAATATTGTCAGCTGAAGATTTACTTTGATAATTTCACATTCCCTGCTTACAGCATTCACAGGGAGTATAGCCGTTGTCCTTTAAAAACTGTATCGGGCAGATAATACTCCGTTTATTATCCTTTTGGCTATTGCAGCGCAGTATATTGCAATCTCTTTTATGAATTTTATGAGTGCCTGTATTTAAAATATATTCTTCTTTCTCGCCGGCATATACTGCATTAGGAAAGGTCTTTTCGCACCACTTTTTCTCTTCTTCACTCCCGCCGTTCATATATATTTTAACGCCCGGCTGCGCATTATACACAAATACATTAAAACATACCTCTTTATCTTCAACCGAAAGCGCCTCCATCTGCACTCCCCTTATCAGTTGGTCCCCCTCCTGAAATGCCGGGGTAACCCGATACAGCACATGATTCTTCGGATTCCTTTTTAAGTATTCATATACTTCCTTTTCAAAATGCATCATTCCTGTCTCATTCATATAACGTGTTCCGACAACAAGATTTCTTTTATCCGGCTCGTTTTTAAGAAATTGATGGGCAATTAAATGGCAAAAATTATATAGATATTTCCCCTGTATGAAATTGTATTTATCAGGATAATATTTCGTTACTCTCTGTCGGTTCTTCCTTGATCCTTCCCTCGATAAGTCATCTCCTTTGATACAAGTATACGCAGAATATATCTCAAACTCTTTTTCGCGTATTTTATAGCTACCTGTTTTTTTATATTTTTCGCTTTGAGGAGGTTCACTGAAATCCGGCTCGTTATTACAAAGTTCATGATACGGTTTCCCGGAATACTTCGGAATCTCCATTCCATTTACATACATTTTCATCACCTGTCCTTCATCAGTATCTTATTTGCTTTAAGCTTTTCTTTGCTGTTGTTTCCGGCTACTTGATCCCGTTCAGCTCCTGATACAGATTTTTCGCATAAGAATCTGTCATCCCGCTTATAAAATCCGTAACCATCAGAAAGCGCAGATATAAGTTGAAGCCTTCCGCGTCTTCTCCTTCTTTTTTGGCATGGAAGTAGTCTTCCCGCAGATTTTCCGGGATCAGGCTGCACAGCTTTTTCTGCTTCTGCGTCGGCCTGTACTCCCCCTCCTCCTCAAAATGGATGACCGCATAGATAAAATCGTTTAACAGTGAATACAGCATTTTTTGCGCGGACAGCTCCAGCTTTACAATCTCCGGATCGATATACACAAACTTCTTCATAGCCTGCTTCAGTATTTTTATAGACGGACCGTGAAAGGTCTCTGCAATCAGCTCCTTATTATAGACTCCTGCCATAATACCCTGATAATTTCTCGAAAAACTGAAAGCGACGCAATACATAAACCATTTTCTGACAAAATCCATCCAATTCTGGAATGCAATCATATATGCCTCTTTTATACACTCCGCACTGCTGCTTTTTGCCTTTTTCACTCTTTCCTTTAAATCGGAGATCAACCGCTTCGCATACCTTGCTCTCTCTTTTTCTATCTCCTTCGCCTTTTCATCGAAAAAATCGATAAATTCCGTCAAGCTAAACAGTCCTTTTTTATAGGCATCCTCCAGATCCGCAGTCGAATATGCGATATCGTCTGCAGCCTCCATCAAATACGCGAGCGGATGGCGCGCGATCTCACCGTCCGGCAGCAGTGTTCCCGTCTGTCTCGCGATATCCGCAAAGCTTTCTTTTTCGGCAAGGAAACAGCCCGGTTTATGCTTTCGGATATCCTCATCGTCATTATTTGTATAATGCAGCGAATCCACCGGATATTTGACCAGCGCGCTGATGACCCCCTTCGTCAAATTGATCTCATGACTTGTCTCCTTGTTTGAGATTTTGGAAAGAATCCTTAAAGCCTGCGCGTTCCCTTCAAAATGGCACAAGTCATTCTGCATCTGCCTGTCTAAAATATCCCTGACGCATTTCCCTTTATAGGTAAACTCATCCTTATCCAGTTCCTTTTGAAACCACTCGCCGATCACCACCTCGCCAAAATGTCCGAATGGCGGGTTGCCTATATCGTGTAAAAGACCGGCACAGGACAGTATTGCCGGAATCTTTTCACATTCGTCATTCTTATTTTCTTTCAGCTCCGTCGGCTGATACAGCGAGGTATTTCTGGTAATCATGATTCCCAACTGCCGTGCTATCGTAGACACTTCCATGGAATGAGTCAGACGCGTTCTCACAAAGTCGCTCTTATCCAGCGGAAACACCTGTGTCTTATCCTGCAGCCTGCGAAACGCCGAGCTGGAAACGATTGCCTTATAATCCTTTTCCAGATCGCTGATAGGATATTTCCCGAAATCCTTCGGTTCCTCTTCCCTTTTTACCTGTGTCTGTGACGACAGCAATGTCTTCCAATCCATAGGCATCCTCCTGTATCTTTTATGTTTTTATCTTTTTATCGCTTACTATAATTATAATAATACAACAAACCACATAGACGTGTCAACCGCTTCATACTGTTGCTTCTTATATGCATTGTTCCTTAAAACATACGCATTCGCTTACTCTTTTCCTCCCAGCGCAAGCCTTTCCTCCGGAAGACTCTCCGCCGCCGTCTCTCCTTCCGCCGAAACCCTTACCCGGATTTCTCCTTCGCCCGTGCGGCGCACAAAGGCCAGCAGTCTTCCGCCGAGGGTACGGCGGCTGTCCTGACAGTAGGGCGTCACATCCGCCAGGTTCCCGCTTTCCAGACCGGCCAGCTGACCGTCCCCTTCTACCGTTACCGTCAGAACCCTCTCCTGTCCTCTCGCCCTGCGGCCCTGTCCGTCCAGCAGGCGAAGCTCCAGCTGATAGAGGTAACCCGGCTCCCCGGATGCCTCCTCCCAGCTCTTCCCGGTCAGCCGATCGGGCTCCTGCCAAAGGCTGATCGATACCTTTCGGGGCGCGCCTACGGTCTCCAGACGGCAGACGGCCGTCGGCATTCTCTTATCCGGAACGGCTTCCTGCGCCGGATTTCGGTTTTCGGCTTTTGTCTCCTCGTGACCTGCCCCTTGGCTGCCGGTTCCAACCTCTTCAGGCCCTTTCTCACGGCTGCCGGTTCCGATCTTTTCAGTCTCCGCCTCCCGGCTGCCGGTTCCGACCTTTTCAGTCTCCGCCTCCCGGCTGCCGGTTCCGACCTTTTCAGTCTCCGCCTCCCGACTGTCGGTTCCAACCTCTTCCGAACTTCCTCCTCCGATTCTTTCAGGCTTTACCTCCCGGTTTTCGTCCCCGACGCCTCCGGGGCAGACTTCTCCGTACCCCTCCGCCGTCAACACTCCCGGCTCCCAGTGTACCCGGAACCCGTAGGCTCCGTCCAGGTTATACGCCCCGCTCAGACGGCCGATCTCCCGTCCGTTCAGGGAAAGCCGCACCTCAGGCAGATTTGTATAAATTTCTACCTGTACCTCCTCCCCCGGCTCATAATTCCAATGTCCTGTCGCAGGCTGCCATCTCTTCCCGACGCGCCGGGTCGCCAGAGTCAGCACCGGCTCCGGAACCCAAAAGGCTTTCCGTCTGTAAAATTCCGGCTTCCTGTCGCCTGCCAGGGTCAGAATCCCCGCCCCGGAGCCGTGGATCGGCCAGCCATGGGCCTCTCCCAGATAATCGATGCCCGTCCAGAGGAACTGGCCGCTGATATAAGAATTGTCCCGCACCGCCAGCCAGGCCTTATAGCCGTGGCCGTTCTCGCTGCCCAGCAAGGAAAGGTCAGGGAATCTGGAATGATCCTGCTCATACAAATGCTCTTTATAGTTATAACCGGCCACATCCAGCCCTGTAAGCAGCCCCGTCTCCGCCGACAGCTCCGGGAAGGCCGCCGCCAGAATGACCGGGCGGCTGTCGTCCTCCTGACGGACGATTTTTTCCAGCTCCCCGGCAATCGTTACCAGTCTTTCTGCGTCCGGCTTACAGGGATCGTACTGCCGCTGGGCCGCGGATTTATTGGCGTCATTGTTTCCCGTCATCATACCGAAGCTGGGATGACAGTAAGGGTCATTCGGATAATCGATTTCGTTCCCGATGCTCCAGAGGATGACGGAAGGATGGTTCCGGTCGCGCCTCACCATCGCCCGCAGATCCTCCTCATGCCACTCGGGGAAGTCCTCGAAATAGCCCTGATGTCTGGGCGGATAAACGTTATGTCCGGTGGACCACTTGTTTTTCGCGTTTTCCCATTCGTCAAAGGCTTCGTCCATCATCAGAAAGCCCATCCGGTCGCAGAGATCATACAATTCCGGCATATGGGGATTATGGCTGCAGCGGATCGCGTTACAGCCGCACTCTTTTAAGGCCTCCAGCCTCCTCTGCCAGACCTCGGGCTGCATGGCCGCTCCCAGCGCGCCGCCGTCATGATGGACGCAGACGCCCTTCAGCTTCGTCTCCCGCCCGTTCAGGAAAAAGCCCTTTTCCGGGTCGAAAAGAAAACTGCGGATTCCTACCCGGCTCTCATCCACGAAATAAAATTCTCCCGTTTCCCCTTCTCTCTCCGAAACTGCGTACCAGGTGCGAAGAGTGTACAGATAAGGCTGCTCCGGAGACCAGAGCCTCGCCTGCTCCAGCTCCCCTTCCAGAGTGCAGGATGCCCCTGCGCCCGCCTCTCCCCGCAGGGTCAGAACCGGCTTTCCCGCCGCGTCCTCCAGAACGGTACGGATTTTTATTCTTGCCGGCTCATTCGTTTTTTCTACCGTATGGCGCACCGAAACCCGGGCCCGGCCGATTCCGCCCGTCGGATTCTCTCTTCCGGGAATGCTCTGATCCGCCGGACTTTTCTCCTCCGGGACGACCCTCTCCGTCCGAAAAACCACCCCGTACTCCGCCGGATGTACCGGCTCCTGAATCACCAGCGAAACCTTCCTCGTAATCCCGCTGCCGGTAAACCAGCGGGAATCCGCAATATCTTCATGCTTTACCTTGACGGAAATCACGTTCTCCGTATCCCCAAAGGCGGCGGCATGGGTAATGTCATAAGAAAAAGTACTGTACCCGTAAGGGCGCTTCCCCAGATAATAGCTGTTGCACCATACCTGACTGTTCTTGTAGACTCCGTCAAATACCACCCGGATATTCTTCCCCCGATACTCCTCCGGCAGAGAAAAATGCACCCGATACCAGCCGGTTCCCCCGGCCAGATAACCCGTCCCGCTGGAATATTTTCTGGAAAAGGGATATTCCACCGACCAGTCGTGAGGCAGCGTAACCCGCCGCCAGGCGCTGTCGTCATAGCCCTTGTACCAAGCGGTTTCCGTCGCAAGGAAGGGATATTCGCCGCTCTCCGCCTGCGCCTGATCCTCCAGGCAAAATCTCCAATTGTCACGCAAAATAATCTGTACCTTATCCATAAAAGCTCCGTCCTTAATAAAATATTTCTTGTTTCTTCTCACAATATGTGATATATTGTATCCATAAAGGGAAAGCCAGAGAAGCGGCCTACCCTCAATAGTTTAAGCCGTTACTGCTAAAAGCAGTCAGCCGTCACTACTTCCGATAGTGGCGGCTATTTCTTTCCCCTGAAAATCTGATATAGCAGACCTGCAAGGGCGACAATGAATATTCCAATCTGAATCAAATCAGAGTATGTAACATACATTGGCATCCCTCCTTTCTTTCGTCCGGAGGGTAGCCCCTCCGAAGATGGAGGGTAAGCCGCCTTTAGCTCTCTGGTTTCCCATATAGCAAGCATAACATACCCTACCCTGTTTTGCAAATAACTTCTTTCCACATCCCTGAACATCCTTTTGCGGTATTCTTTTCTGTGAGGAGCCGCGCGGCGAAATCTGCCGCCTTGCAGTTCCGACAAAAAGAAGCGGAGGAAGTGCCATGAGCAAAGTGTACGGATATGTGCGGGTCAGTTCAAGGGATCAGAACGAGGAAAGGCAGATGATTGCAATGAGTGAATTGCATGTTCCGGCGGAAAATATCTTTCTGGATAAACAGTCGGGAAAAGATTTCGACCGCCCCCAATACAAGCGTCTGTTAAAGCGGCTGAAAAAGCACGACTGTCTCTATATCAAGAGTATTGACAGACTCGGCAGAAACTACGAGGAAATCATCGAACAGTGGAGATGGATTACCAAGATCAAAAGGGCGGATATCATCGTAATCGATATGCCCTTGCTGGATACCCGGATTGGAAAGGATCTGACGGGGACTTTTCTTGCGGATATCGTGCTGCAGATACTGTCCTATGTAGCGGAAAACGAGCGCGGAAACATCCGGCAAAGACAGGCGGAAGGGATTGCGGCGGCAAAAGCGAGAGGCGTAAAATTAGGACGTCCCCCGATACCCCTGCCGGAAAATTTTCAGGAAGTATATCTTCGATGGGAAGCCAGGAAGTTGACGAACGCGGAGGCGGCAAAAGAATGCGGGATGCCTGTTTCCAGCTTCCGCTACAAGGCGAAGCTTTACCGGGACGCAGGTTCTTCCCCGGACGAAACAAGCGCATTATGACAGGCTTTTTCTCCTTGCCTGCGGGAGTGAAACGGCAAAAAAGTGTACTTTTTCAGCAGGCTGAAATTTATGTTAAAAACATATCACACATTTCTGCCTCCGTCAACTTTAATTTCCCATTCGATATTGATCTTATTCCCTGATAAAAGCTGCTTTTTCTTTTTCGGTCAGTTCTATCACCTTGACTCCTTTTTCCTTTGCATACTCCATCAGCCCGCGTAAGTCCAGCTTGATTTTCGGACATTGACTCAACAGGACCGGTTCTGACATTTTTGCAAGACTTTCTTTATATCTCTTCATCTGTCCATTCATAATCATACACCTCCATAATTTCCTTTGCGGCCCGCTCACCGATTGCAAACGTACTTTTTAATCTATATCCATATAACTCAAATTGTGGGGATGGTGAGGGTCGAACTCACAATCGCCGGGAACTATGTTCCCGACCGCTTTACCATTTACGCCACATCCCCAATTCCAAATTGCTCTCCCATTATATCATAGGCATTGCTCCGATTCAATTTGTCCGAACCGTTTGATTTTGTTAATATTGTCTGCCTGCTGAAAAAGTACACTTTTTTGCCAAAAGGGAGAAGATTAAATAATGGGGTATGGAGCAATGGATGCACGGGATTGGGAAAATGCGTGCGATAACATCCGAAATAACAATGCAGTGCTCAATAACTACAAAGAGGATGCAGAGAAAGCACATCAAAATTTACCTGGCTATCAATTCTGGGGAATCGCTAAAAGATATGGGATCAGCGACCTCATTGAACAACTGCTTCGATAAGTGATCTTACAGTTGTCTCCTTGCGCGAAACAGTCCAAATTACAGCATGGCGTAAGTATGTGCTACAAAATCGCGATACGCTCAACTACACCGAAAAGAACACAAAGAGGAGGAGAGGTCATATTTTGTAAGAAATGCGGCAGCGAGCTGCCGGAAAATGCCGTCAACTTTTGTCCGAAATGCGGAGCCAAAATCGAAGGCGCAGCGAAAGAAAAGACAGCAAAACCGGACAGGGGTAAAAAAGCACCTGAAAAGAAAATAAAAAAGAAGACGCTGATACTGGGAATCGCGGGAGCAGCTGTCTTGCTGTCTCTATTATCTGTGGTATGTTACATATCTTTTACGTCAACCGAAGGAAACATTAGCTATCAGTATTATTCTGATGGTACAGCAACTGTCGCCGGCGCTAAGGGGACAACCGTCACTATTCCTGCAAAGGTAAGGAAAGGATGGAAAATATATTCCGTTACTGCGATAGAAAAGGGTGCGTTCTCTAATAGACACAGTCTGACGAGCATTGTGATTCCGGATAGCGTGATTTCTATTGGAGAGGACGCATTTTGGGCGTGTGAGAACCTGACCAGCATTGTGATCCCGGACAGCGTAACTTCTATTGGAGAGAGCGCGTTTTATGCATGCAGCAGCCTGACGAATATTGTGATCCCGGACAGCGTGACGACTATTAGAGACAACACATTTTGGATGTGCAAAAACCTATCAAGCATTGTGATTCCGGACAGTGTGACTTCTATTGGAATGGACGCGTTTTATGCGTGCAGCAGCCTGACCAGCATTGCGATTCCGAACAGTGTGACGACTATTAATGGCGCGTTTACTGGATGCAGCAGCCTGACAAGCATTGTGATCCCGGACGGTGTGACAACTATTACATACGCATTTTCTGGATGCAGCAGCCTGACAAGCATTGTAATTCCGGACAGTGTGACGGCTATTGGAGAGAGCACGTTTCGGGATTGTAGCAGCCTGACAAGCATTGTGATTCCGGACAGCGTGACTTCTATTGGGGAGTGCGCGTTTTATTATTGCAGCAGCCTGACAAGCATTGTGATCCCGGACAGTGTGACGACTATTGGAGACGGCGCGTTTCGGGGATGCAGCAGCCTGACAAGCATTGCGATTCCGAACAGTGTGACGACTATTGGAGACGGCGCGTTTGATAACTGCAGCAGCCTGACAAGCATTGTGATCCCGGACAGTGTGACGACTATTGGAAACAGCGCGTTTGCGCGCTGTAGCAGCCTGACCAGCATTGTGATCCCGAACAGTGTAACTACCATTGGTGAGCGTGTGTTTAAGGACTGCAACAGCCTGACCAGCATAAAAATCGGAGGAGTTCAACTATCGTCAGTGTATGAAATATCAGATTACATAAATCAGAAATCAGAATCCTCCGGCAATAACTCTCAGCTTAAGTACACCCGCGACGATTTCGTGAGCGACGCCGCATGGAACAATTATTTGACTTTCGGCGACATTTCAGGCTTAAAGAGCAATCGCTAATTTGCGACAGGAGGCGGAACATGTTTTGTAAAAACTGCGGCAGTAAAATACCGGAGGCCGCGAAATTCTGTAAGAACTGCGGCGCGGCTGTGGCGCAATCCGCCGCGCCTGCAAAGGGGCCCGTATCCCGATCAGCCCTGAGAGGAAAGGATCGGCGGCAGGGCGGGCTCCCCTCCCGGCTCGGGCTGTATGCGGGGCTGGCGGCGGGGGCGGCGGTTTTGCTCCTCCTCGGAGCTGTTGTCCTCGGCAGAGACAGCGGACGTGAGGCGGAAAAAGATGTTGACACGGCAAAAGGCGAAGTCGGCGAGAGTACCGCCGCCCCGGAGGAAACAACTGCAGAACAGGACGTCAGCGAACTGAACCTATCGTCGGAGACGGTTCTCGAGGGGGCGTACCGGAATCTGAAATCTCTCTCCATGCAGCCGGACGCGGACGGCTCCGTGGCGGCGATCACCTACTCCGAGGGCGCGTCCTTCCCCGCGCTGGAAAGTCTGGAGTGCGGCGCGGTCCTCAAGGTTTCGGCTTCCGGAGAGAAAGGGTATTTTGACGAAAAGGATTTTCCGCAGCTTAAGAGCGTCACCATGAAGCTGATAAACAAATCCATTGACGAGGATATCCTGATGACCTTTCTGATCTTTTCCGAGCTGTATGAGGAGGGACGCCTGGAAAGCTTTCATGTGGAAAACATCTGCAGCGTCGAAGACCTGCTGGGGACATGGACGGACGACCGGAACACCCTTACCATGACCTTCGAGAAGGACGGCACGCTGCGGGTGGCGGACGCCAACAACCTGATCGGGGTGGATGTGTTGAAATATCAGGCGGCCGGCGACAATACGCTGAGTCTGTCGGCAAACCAGTCGGGGCTGCTCGGCATGATTTCCGTAAGCATGAAGTACGAGCTTTTCGGGGACAGGCTCCGGGTGGAGCTGTCGGGACAGACGTTTGTACTGAACCGAAAGCAATAAGGGCCAGACAGGCCCAACAGAAACTAAAACAGGAGGATGAAAAAATGGCGTTACTGGATAAGGTGCTGGGAAAGGATGACAAAGAGAAAAAACTGAAACAGGAGATCAAGAGCCTGGAGCTGCGAAGGGAGTCGGTTTTTTCCGCCATCAACGGCGAGATTGCGCGCTTGCAGAGGGAGCGTAGCAACGTACTGCTGCAGGCGGGGACAACCGCCTACGACGCGTGGATTAACAGCCATACGCAGGCTGATCTGTCGGAATTTTGGGATAAAATACAGGAATTGGAGAAAGGCATCGCGGAACAGGAGACAAAGAAAACGGAGATGGGCGCGAAATATGACGAGGAGATCAGGCTCATCAACAGCAACCTCGGCGTCAGCGCCGCGGGCGACTCCGCACGGTGTCCCAAGTGCGGCGCTCCGGTCGGCCAGGGCGACAGTTTCTGCCAGAACTGCGGCGCAAGTATACAGTAGCTTTACGGGAAGTCTGTTGTCATGAATCAGGAGAAACAGAAAGCCATCGGGAGGCCGGTGGCTTTTTGGTATTGGTGAAAATTTAATGCGAATTTTATTGTAAACACGGATGCTTTTCTGTATAATGAAGATGTGACAGGAGTGATCTGTCCCAGACTTTAAGAAACCGAGGTGGTAAGGTGCAGGATAATACCAGACAGATACAGAAAGTCAACGCGCTTCACGATGTGCAACCCGCAGCAAAACGCACCGCAAAAAACAGTGTATTTGTAGACCTCTTCCAGAATAAAAGTTATCTGCTAAAGCTGTATCAAACGCTCCATCCGGAGGACACAACAGCAACGGAGGATTCACTTACAGATGTAACGATCACTAATGTATTGACGGATAATTTGTATAATGATATGGGCTTTATCGTAAATAACAAGCTGATGATACTCATAGAAGCCCAATCCACATGGACAGTGAACATACTGGTGCGAGTTCTAATGTATCTGGCACAAAGCTATCACGAATATTTTCAGCACACCAGTCAAGACTACTATAGAAGCAAGAAAGTAAAAATGCCAAGACCTGAACTTTATGTGATCTTCACAGGAAGCAAAGGACGGAAACCCGATAAAATATTGTTATCAAAAGAATTTTTTGAGGGCACGGATGTTGATATTGAAGTGAAAGCAAACGTTATTTATGAAAGTGATAAAGATAACATCATCAATCAGTATATTATTTTCTGTAAAGTTTTTAACGAACAGACAAAAATGTATGGTATGAAACAACAGGCGGTCACGGAAACAATCCGTATATGTAAGGATAGGAATGTATTGAGGGAATATTTGGCACAGAGGGAAAAGGAGGTTGTAACGATCATGATGAGTTTATTTGATGATGAGCAGATTATAAAAACTTATGTTAAAAGCGAAAGGCATGATGAAGCCAGAGAAACAGCAGAAAGATTAATAAAAAAAGGAAAAATGACACTTGAGGATATTGCGGATTGTGTTCCGCTATTGTCATTTGACGAATTAAGGGAGATTGAAGCTGAGATCATGCAGTTAGCATAATCAGAAAACAATTGGTAAAGGCACATGGAACAGCAAATGTCCTTACGGACACCGCCTCTCTCGTGGACCAGACGAGAGAGGTTTTTTTATGCCTGGGTATTTTCCTGGATACTATTCTGAGTATTCTTGCTGTATAACCTCCAAAATATTTCAATATTTTGTCCCGAAAGCATTTTTTTCGGTCTATAGTAATAGAGGGAAACTTACAAGGCGGAAAAGACAGACAAGGAGGATGCGGCGTGGAGGATACGAAAATTATTGAACTGTATATCGAGCGGTCGGAAGACGCGATCCGGGAAACGGACTTAAAGTATAGCGCTTTTCTGCATCGGCTGGCGTACAATATATTGCGTGACAACTGTGACACGGAGGAAATCGTAAACGACACCTATATGCGGGCGTGGAATGCGATTCCGCCCACCATACCGGACTGCCTGAAGCATTTTCTTTCACGGATAGCCAGAAATCTTTCGCTGAAACGGCTGGAATATCTGTCGGCGGGAAAGAGGAGAGCCCTGTTTGTGGAGCTGGACGACTGCATTCCGGACGGAAGGCAGAATGTGGAGGAAAGCTGGGAAGCAAAGGAGCTTGGCGAGATGCTCAATGCGTTTTTGGACACCTTGGATCGAAAAAGCTGCGCGGTTTTCCTTGGGAGGTATTTTTACTGTTATTCCATAGGGGAGCTTGCGAAGCGGTATTCGCTGACGGCGCGCCAGGTAAAGTATCTGCTGTTGAAAACGAGAGAAAAGCTGCGCAAATTTTTGGCGCGGAAAGGGGTGGCGGTATGAATCGTGCAGAGCTGAGCAGTGAGCTTGTTTGGGCGTTTCAGTATGTGGACGACTGGTTTCTTGACATAGCGCAAGAAGAGGCAGGGATAAGGAAACAGAGAGTTTTGCGGAAGCGAGTCAGGCCTGTAGCGGCATGTATTCTGGGATTGCTTCTCCTTCTGGCGCTTCCGGTTATAGCGATTGCGGCAAATTGGTTTGGGCTGAGGGATTTGCTGCTGCCTGCGAAGAATTTTATTGGGCTGTCCGGCTTTCAGGAAAGCCCGGAGGCACAGGCTCTTGGCGAGTGGCGTGCCTTTTTGGAGGAATATGATGCGGACGGGGAGATAATAGGTCAGATCGGAAACGCGTTCACCGGACTGGAGGAGAAATATGGGGCGTACACAGTGTATACGCAGGAAATGGCGGATCAGCTGGAGGAGGTCGCGCAGAAATATCAGCTGAAGCTCCATACAAAAATGCTTGACCTCACTCCGGATGAGCTGGAGACTTATGTGGGCGGCAAATTCCTGGGGAAAGGGATCGATATCAGTATGGGATATCCCTATCTGTACGAAAACGGAACGATCCACTTTGAAGGGGATGCGTTCTACTGGAAATCGGGCAAGATCGGCGGCAGGATAGGCGACAGGATAGGATTCCAATGCCGCCGCACCGTCAAGGGAACCCTCGACGAGGTTACGTTGAGAATAGGAAATATTGACGAATATCAGGAGCTTCCTTATACAGCCGCCTGTGGGGAGACGGTGGTGCTGGCGCTCTCTGAAAGGAAGTCCCTTATCTTTGCGGATTTTGAGCAATGCTTTATTCTGCTGAATGTTCTTGGGGGCAGCGAAGAAGGCATCACGGAGGAAGTGTTGCAGGGAATCGCGGATGAGATTGATTTTGCCATGCTGAAGGAAGTCAGGGCGACGGGGATGGAGTCTCAGGAAGGAACCGGTTCGGCCGGTCAGGAAGCGGAAGCCATGGGAGGATTATCCGGGGAAAGCAATGGTGCCGGACAGAAATCGGAATCTGTGGAAGGATTATCCGGGGAAAGCAATGGTGCCGGTCAGGAGCCGGGAGCAGGAGTGTCGCCTGAAAATTCTGACGACACCGGGTCTGGGGGCGCCGGGGCGCAGCCTGCCGGAGGAGCCGACGGGGAACCGTCAGGCGGCGCGGCAAGTGACTGGGACGAAAATGCATTGTCCGAAATGAGGGAAAGATACCGGGCAGTTCTCTTGGAGAATGCGGAATTTGTCCAGATTATCCATCCGGAACACAGGGAGCGGGACAAAAAAATAAGGCTGGAAAATATCAGGGAGGCTGACGAGGACGGCGTAACCGTTGAGACGACTCAATTTGCAGTGGTCGATTTGGACGGAAACGGGTGCGATGAAATTGTCCTCTGGCTGCGGGTAAACGGAATTTCAGATTACGGGGTTGAAATTTTATATGATTGCGGCGGGGAAATCTATGGATTCACCCTGTACTCCAGACAGTGCATGAATCTGAAGACAGACGGATTCTTTGAGGCTTCCGCAGGCGCAAGCGATACAAGCATATGCAGGCTTCAGCTGTCGGAGGGCGGATATGCAATCGTGGAAGTGCCTGACATGGGCAGTGGGACTTTCGATCAAAAAGCGGACGTCACATGGTACGATTTGACGGAAGATAATGTAGACAGAAATCTCGGCGTCAGCGCCGCAGGCGACTCCGCACGGTGTCCCAAATGCGGCGCTCCGGTCAGCCGGGGCGACCGCTCCTGCCAGAACTGCGGCGCGAGTGTACCGTAGACATCATTCATTATGGCTTGCTGATTTTCTGTTGTCAAAATATTGCCGCTTTCACTTATCTCTATAATGAGAACCACATTGTACAATCTTTATCGTGTTATCTTCTATACGATAAACAATACGATTCGCATCATCGATTCGTCTGCTCCAATAGGAAGACAAATCACCGCTTAATCTTTCCGGTTTACCTATTCCATCATAGCCATTTCGATCAATATCCTTTAGCAACTGAAGAATACGCTTTAGAATCTTCTTATCCTGCTTCATCCAGTATTCAAAATCTTCCCATGCAGCGTCCGACCATGACTTAATCATCCAACTTCACCTCATGCACCGTCCCGCCTGTAGCCTCCATCTGTGCCACAGATTTTCTAAGTCTATCCATGTTTTCCGGAGAATAAAACGGGTCTACAGACACCTCAAATGGTATACGCTTTTCTCGTCCCAGCTTTTTAAGATAAATATTAATAGCTGTAGACAAAGACATACCAATATCCGCACAAGCCTGCTCCGCATTTTTCTTTACATCATCCTCTATACGCAAACTGATTTGAGCCATCCTATCACCTCTTCCTTTATGATATTTCCAGTATACCCTGTTCTTCAGCATTTGTAAAGCATTTTGCTATACATTTATGGCAGGCAATCACACAGACTACCTGCCATATAAAATAATAGAATAAAAAATCAGCTCAAACCCGAGTTATGCCGATGCCCTCCGCCGTTACAGATTCTCCTGCACATACATCTGCGCCCGCCGCTGGATCACCGCCGCGGCGTCCTCCGCACTCTTCTGACCGGAAAAGAAGCTTCCCGCTTCCTCCCGGATAATATTCAAAAGCTCCCTGTCCTCAAAGGGCGCAGCCGTCACCGACTCCATATAAGCGAGCACCTGATCCAGCTGCTCCCGGCTCAGGGGCGGAACATCCGTCAGCCCTCCGTCCAGATACAGGCCGACGTCAAGCTCTACCCTTTCCCCGTTCTCATCCGTCACATAAACCCGCTCGGTCTGTTTTGCCGCCCATTCCTCGAACACCTGTCGGTTGACCGGCAGGCTGCTCGTCATCTTCCTCTGATACTCCTCCGTCAGATAATACCTTGCAAAGTCCCAGGCTCCCGCCAGACTTTCTGACCGGGCGGACAGCGCCATACAGTTCCACCCGCGGATCACCGCGCCGGAACCTTCCCCCATGTTTTCCGCAAAGCTCCCGGGAAATCCCACAAAGGTATAATCCCCGCCCAGAAAGCCGTTTAGCCGGTAGGAAAGGGGCTCCTCGATCTCCTCCCTGTCAAAGCTCCAGATACTCAGCTCCATCAGCAGTGTCCGATCTTTCAGGTACTGTCTTTCGTACTCTCCTTCCCCTCTCTCCCCGGCGTAGCTTCCCTCCTCCGGCAGCGTGCCGGCAAATTTCAGCAGCCCGATAAATTCCGGAGAGTCGAAAGCGCATTTCCCGGTCTTCCGGTCAACAAAATCATTCCCCCGGTATTCCAGCGCTTTTTCCAGAAACGCAGACTGATCCAGACCGTCCAGAAGCTGGGTCCGGGAGCCCATCTCCGCCAGAATCTCCTGCATCCTCTCCATGGACCAGTCGCTTCCGTCCCCCACATTTGCCGTCCGGGCCGCCATGGTAGACAGGGTAAAGGAGGGAACCACATACCTCAGCGTTCCGTCCACGGAATAAGCCTCAAACACGTTTTCCAGAAACTTGGTTTCGGAAAGCTCCCCGTCTTCCTCGATCAGCTTTCCCACATCCGCGATCAGGCCCCTTGCAATATAGCTTTCCATCGGCGGCCTCTCCCCCGTGGAAAGTCCCTCCGGTATCAGAATATCCGGCATCCTGCCCGCGGCGATCTCCAGATTCAGATCCCCGACCGAAGCGTATTCCCTGACGACAACCCTGTACCGATCGTTTTCCCGGTTATACTGAACGGCGCGGTTTTTGATTCCGCCGTTTACGGTAAGCCCTCCCAGCACTACCACAGCCTTGTCCGGAATATCCTCCGGCCTTACATATTCGAAAATCCCGCATTTCAGCTCACGTCCGTAATCCTCCTTGAAAAGCAGACAAAAACGGGTCTCATTCAGCGCCTGCAGGGAAAAAACCTCCGTAATATATCGGTCGGAATTGACGTAATCCATTTTCAGGTCAGCCTGCTCCTTCCCTTTCTCATAGGCAAAGACCCCGTCCCGCCCGGCGTAAATCAGATCGCAGTCCGCACCGGCGGCAAAAACGGTGCTGCTTAAAGTTACCTCCTCCAGATTTCCCGGCAGAGGAAAGGACTCTCCCAGCCTGTCCGCCGAAAGGTCATACGGCACCAGACAGTAAGCCCCGTCCGCTTCTCTGCAGAGCAGCAGACAGCTTCCGTCTTCTTTCCGGATCAGGGTTCTACAGGTTTTCAGGGCTTTCCCCGTCTCCTCCGAAAGCGTCTCCTTCCCTGCCTCAGACAGGCTGCCGTCCGCCGTCACGGAAAGCCGGTAAGCATTTTTCCCGCTTAAAAGCAGCTCCAGCGAGCCGTCCGCCGAGGGAAAAAGAGCCCATACGCTGAGATCCTCTCCGCTGTCTCCGCCCGGTTCAGTCCTCCATAAAAGGCTGCCGTCAGAGTCCCAGCAGCAAACATACTGATGCTCTTCCTCCCGATATTGGTCGGTTCGGTAATTTGCGTAGGAATACCGATATTGGCAAATTCCGTAAATCCTTCCCTCCGCTCCCGCCGTAAAGTCGCTGTAACGCGCCTCTTCCCGCTCCCAGACGTCGGGATCGGGCTCCGATGCTGCTTGCGCTTCTTCTGCTCCGGCTTTCTCGTGACTCGCTCCTTCTCCGCCGTCAGAGGCAGGCTCCCCGACTCCCGTTCCCTCTCCCGTGCCGGAGGCAGGCTCCCCGGCTTCTGTTCCTTCTCCGGAACCAACTCCCTCGACCCCTGCTTCCGCTTCTGCGTCGGAATCGGATTCCCTGTCCTTCTCCGCCAACCGCTCCAGAGGAACCAACGCTGAAACATTTCCTTCCCCGTCTATGGAAAACACCCCGTATCGGTGTCCATTTTCCCAGTCGTAAGCCTTCAGGACGATAGAAATCCTGCCGTCCCGGCAGGTCATGCTCTCCACTCCGATACTGTCACCGTCATAATCCGGCCAGGACGGGATTTTCACTTCATTGACCCGGTAAACATTTTGTTTCGCCAGCGCAGAGTTCGCGTTGCTGAAATTTCCGGAAGTCTCTTTTCCGTCCGCGCCGCCGGAAGTGCCCGGGGAATCCGCGCCGGAAAAAACGCCTGAACCGTCGGCGGACTGCGCTTCCTTCCCGTTTCCTGCTCCCGGATTTCCCGTCGGATTCCCTTCGCTTGAGCCATCGCCGCAGGCGCACAGCCCCACCGCCAGCGCAAACGCAAGTCCTGTTCCGAGTATTCTTTTCCACCGCCGATTTCCCATGTCCGATTCTCCTTTTTGTTCGGCTCACCGCCAACAAAGCCCGCCCATTACGGGCGGGCGGCTGTCACACTTTTATGTATTTCTTTCCCTCAAAGAAGCGATCCACCTCTTTTTTGATCGCCTCCGGCGCAAGACTCTTGGTCAGATAGCCCTGCGGCTTTAAGGCGATTACTTTTTCAACGCTCTCCCGGTCTGCCCTGCCGGTCAGGAAAAAGACCGGAATATCCTTATATTCCTTCTCAGCGCGGATCATCTCCAACACCTGATCCCCTCTGCAGACAGGCATCTCATAATCCAGCAGAATCAAATCCGGCTTGCTCAAAGCGATGCTTCGGAAAGCAGACATACCGGACAAAGCCGTCATCACCTCGTAGTCGCTGTTGAACAGCTTCTGCATCACCTGCAGCATAAACTCCGAATCGTCCACCACAAGCAGCTTCTTCTTTTCTTTCACGGCGGCCTTTTCTTCCTCGTTATGCTTCAGATAGGACTCCACCTTTTCCATGGCGTTTTCCGTAATGATCGAAGCGTTGTCCTCGTCCATGCAGATATCCGTTGTGGTCATACAGTAGGCAAAGTACCCGCTCCCCGTGTCGAACAAAAGACTGAACTGAGGGCTGTTTTTCTCAAATATTTTCTGAAACTGATCGTAAGTCAACAGCTGTTCCGTCTGAACCTCCGTATTCCAAAGGGACGGAAAATGCTCCTTGATCCGGCCTATGAGCTGCCGCGCCGTATATCTTGTGGCGTTCATCATCATGGCGTTGATGGCCTTCGCCTCCATATCAATGACGCTTCCCATGGTGCTGACAATCAGCTTTTCCTCAAAAATCAGGAAAAACTCCCATCTCTTTTTGTCTTTGGACTGATAAACCAGACGGTAGTAAATGCCCTCCCCGAACTTTTCTCCGCCGTAGCAGTTGCTGACCATACGCGGCTTCAGGCGGAACATATTATATAACTGGTCGGCGATGGCCTGCCCCATCACGGCCTGCTCTTCCTCCGGCATAAGATTTTCCCACTGCTTCAGGGGCTCCCCGCTTATGATCGCCCGGTCCTCGATCAGGGTATGTCCCACCAGCCACCCCGTACACACGCCGATGAAATGCTCCATGGCGTCGTCCGAGTAACGGGTCTGCTCCAATTCCTTCTCCAGGGCCGGGAGGGTCGTCTCGCGGAAATTTTTATGGATACGCTTATGCATTTCACGTCCCTCATAGTGAACGGATTCCATGTACTCCTCCTCGTTCAGGAAATGCTGCAGCGTATGATCCTTAAAATATTTTACCGCCTCCCGGCAGACCCACTGGCTTTTCAACTTCTGCTTCTCAAAGGCAAACAGCTTATTCAGAATACGGAACAACCGTTTATGCTCATTGTCAAGAACCTCTACTCCCAGCTCATACTGCTTCTGCCATGACAACTGCTTTCCCATGTACTAACCTCCAGCCTGCCGATATTGATGTAACCCGATCCGGCGTCTTACGCCGAAATCTGCCAAATTGATTAATTTTATTATAGCAAATTTTTCCCGGTTACTCAATGAAAACTTTCTAAAACCGCAGGCTTTACACTCTGTAAAATGACTGTTATAATGTAAGATATCAACAAACAGGCAATCAGATCGGCAAAACGGAGGTAAACATATGGGCAATCAGGAATTATGCATTTTATTGGATTCGATTCTCGCGCTGCTTGAAACCGACAACACAGAAAAGGCAAAGGAAGTGATTAAAAACGGCATAAAACGATTGACCGGGGAATGACTTCCAGTAGCACGGATGCAGAAAAGCAATAAATACAGCCGGTAAAACAAGGCGCAGGAGCTTAACGGAATAATTAAAGCCCTGCGCCTTTTATTGTTGCTCCGTAACGGATTCCGACGGAATGTATTTTAAACGGTATGAGGCTTCTTACACATCCTGCAAATCCCTTTCAGGAAATGCCCGTTTGCCATCTCCAGCATCCCCTCCAGAACATAATTGTTCATGCCGCCGCTGATCTTCATGCCGCTTAAGGAAGCGTCCGCCGCGGAATTGATCATCATTCGGAAATTGGGGTCGTTATAGTCCTTTTTTCCGCCGAACCCTTTTGCAACCGTGGCCTCTACCGCCTTGAACATGATCTTCATAATCAGGGAATAGTCCTTCATCTCCATCACGGTATTTTCCATGGTAAACTCGCCCTTTTTCAGAGGTTTTTCCGCAACGGGACGGCCTGTCAGGCCCTCAAAATCCTCATGGGACGGCGCACCCTTCGGCGCAAAGTACCAAGCGGGCGTCCGGGGCGGGACAAGGGCGGCATCCTTCTCTGTTTCCGACCGCACGGGAGACCCGGCAGAACTCGCATCCGGCTGCCTCCGGGAAGCTTCCCGGCCTTCTTCCTCCGCCGCCCGCAAGCCCTCCAAACTCTCCTCTGACTGCACCCAAGAACCCTCCCAATCCTCCGCCCGCAAGCCCTCCCGCTCCGTCAGAACAGTCTCCTCCTTCTCCACCGTGCCGGACAGGGGCAGGCTCTCGCTGCTGCCGCCCACAAAAACGGTGTATGTACCGCCGGGAATGACCCAGCCCTGATTCCAGAGGGCAAAGCTCCTTCCCTCCAGCCGAAATCCCACGGTTTTACTCTCCCCCGGTTTTAGCTCTATTTTCCGAAAACCCTTCAGCTCCCGCGCCGGACGGTAAAAGAATCCTTTCGGCGGCGCAATATAGAGCTGCGCAATCTCCTTCCCGGCTGCAGAGCCGGTGTTGGTCACGGTACATGTCACCGTGTCTTCGCTGACTTTTAAGTCAGAATAGGCAAAGGTCGTATAGCTGAGGCCATATCCGAAGGGATAACGCACCGGCACGCCTGCGGTAGAATAATAGCGATAGCCCACATACAGCCCCTCCCGATAGTGGGCGTCCTTCTTTCGGCGGGAGCGCTCTTTCCCCCGGGAAGCCCTGCGCTCACCGTGATTTCCTTCCTCCCGTGAGTCTCCTTTTTTATCATAGCTCCCCTTTTCACAGGAATGATCTTTCTCCCAAGAATCCTCCGGTTCCTCAACATAATAAGACGCGCTGACACAGTCCTCATATCGATACGGCCAGCTCTCCGCCAGCTTCCCGCAGGGCACGGCCCTCCCAAAGAGCAGATTCGGGATGGCCTCTCCCCCGGCTTCGCCGGGTAATCCCATATATAAAATCCCTTTCACTTTATCCGCCCAGGGCAGCTCCACTGCACTGCCGCAGAGAAGCACTGCCACGGTGTTGGGATTTGCCGCCGCCACAGCCTCGATCAGGCGGTTGTGTCCCTCCGGCATTGCCATATCCTCCCGGTCAAAGCCCTCGGACTCGTACTTGTCCGTCAGTCCGACAAACACCACGGCGGCGTCCGACTGTTCTGCCAGCCGGACCGCTTCGGTCAATAAGGCCTCCGTTGTATTTCCGTCGGCATCGCAGCCCTCCGCATAGGGAATTTGGGGACAGGTATCCGTCACCTGGGAGAGCTTCCACGGATTGATACGACTGCTGCCCGCGCCCTGATAACGCAGTCTTTCTGCCATATGACCGAAGAAAGCAATCTTCCCGTTCTCTGAAAGGGGCAGAATCCCCTCCTCGTTTTTCAGCAGGACGGCGCTTCCCTCCGCCGCCTGACGGGCCAGGTTATAATGCTTCTCCCAATCTACAGGCATTGCCGTCTTTACCGCGGCAATCCCCTTTTCCACCGTTCGCAGGACCCGCAGCGCCGAACGGTCGATGTGTACCTCATCCAGCTTTTTTCTTTTCACCGCCTGAAGCGCCTCCGCCTCCATATAGGCGGAGCCTCCCGGCATATTGAGGTCGCACCCTGCCTCAAAAGCTTTGATCCGATCGCTCATAGCGCCCCAGTCCGTGACCACCGCCCCCTCAAAGCCCCACTCCCGCCGGAGAATGTCTGTCAAAAGCTCCCTGCTGTCGGAACAGTGTACGCCGTTTATTTTATTATAGGCGCACATAACGGTAGAAGGCTTCCCCTCCTTTACCGCCGTCTCGAATCCTGCAAGATACAGCTCCCGCAGCGTCCTCTCATCCAGGACGCTGTCCGAGGAAAAGCGCTTATACTCCTGAGAATTGCAGGCAAAGTGCTTTAAGCTGGCGCTTACCCCCGTAGACTCCACACCCCGGATATAACCCGCCGCCAGCTTCCCGGTCAGGTAAGGATCCTCCGAAAAATATTCAAAATTGCGCCCGCACAGGGGATTGCGCTTAAGATTGGCTCCCGGCCCCAGAAGCAGTCCCACCCCGCCTGCAGCGGCCTCCTCCGCGATGGCCTGTCCGATTTTGCCCAGCAGCTCCCCGTCCCAGCTGCAGGCGGTAGATACCGCCGCAGGGAAACAGGTGGCGGGCGCGGCCTCGTTGACCCCCAGCATGTCGGCGGCGTCCTCCTGCTTCCGCAGGCCGTGAGGGCCGTCGCACATCATCATGGACGGCACGTCATATTCCGGCAGCGGTTTGGTGTGCCAGAAATCCGCTCCGGAGCAGAGGCGGATTTTTTCCTTTAGGGTCATCTTTGCTATTGTTTCGGTAATCATACTTTCCCTCCGTTTCCCGTTTGCTTTGTCTTTTCAGCCGACATGCTGATGCAATACCAATATATACTGTCTTTTCTTCCGTCCGTCTCCCGGACGCACATCGCTCAGTTTTGATATGTTTCATTCACATAAAGCTGCACCCGGTTTTGTATGACCTTTGCCACATCCTCCGCTCCCTTCTGTCCGCTGTAATAGCCGGACGCCTCCTCGTTGATAATCCGGATGATCTCATTTCCTTCCGCAGCGGCGTAGGGCTTCGCTTCGGGAATCAGCCGCAGCATGGTATTGACGTCCTCCCAGGTCAGGGCATGATACTGAAAGGTTGTTCCGTCCTCATAAATCAATTCCGGAAATTTTTTGCTGTCTGTCTGCCCGTCTGACGCGATGACTGCCTCCACCTTCTGATTCAGCAGCCTTTTCAGGGTCGGGAAGCTGACGCTGAAGAAGCTGTCTGACATGTAGTAGGACTCATTTTTCTCCTGCGACAGAAATCCCTCGATAAATTTCCATGCTGCCTCCTTATGCTCCGACAGGCTGGCAATCGCATAAGCGTCGTCGGTAAACAGAATATGTCCGCCCTGGCCCTCCGGCGTAGGAAAGCCGATGCAGGAAGCATCTTCCCCAAACATCCCCTGATATACCTGAAGCGCCTTTAATTCATCCAGCTCCGCTATGGCATACAGCACTTCCCCGCTTTTGACCTTGGCGGGCAGGGAAAGCTCCTCCCTCCCGCTTTCCGGGGAATCCGGAAAACGGGCGACGTACTCCAGCACTCTTCGGAAGCTTTCCGACTCGAACTTACAGACGCCTGTCTCCCAGTCGATGAAGGTATCCTCATTGAACATCATAATATACTGCATCATTTCTTCTCTTGTTATCCCGTCAAAGGCCTTCGCCCCCGGATAGCGGTCTCCGGACGCAATCAGCCCGTCCAGGGTCAGACCCGCTTTGTTTTCCGGCTGCGATCCGTTTCCGACCACCGTGCGGAGGGTAAAAGACGCCGGAATGCCTGTCAATTTGCCGTCAAAAGTGTACACCTTCAGGATGCCGTCTACGAAGTCAGTGCTGTCGAACAGCTCAGACCGGTTCACATAGGGCATCAGATCCTCGAAAAATCCCTGGGAAGCCAGCTTCTGCACATCGATGCCGGACAAATCCACCAGATCTACAGGTTTCCTTGTCAGCACGGCGTTGTACAGATCTGTCAGGGATTCGTAGCTTTTCACGTCAAGATGGTACTGGCTGTTGCCGCGGTTGAACTTTACCGCCATTGCCGCCAGCCTGCTTTCCCCGCCCACAGTGGCAAGCGTCAGGGTTTCCCGCCGGGGGGCCTGGTCCGCTTTCACTTCGGTCAATGCCACAATCGACCGATCCTCATTGTCCCAGTCTTCCACCGTGGCATAGATCCGTCCGTCCGCCTGCAGATACAGGTTTGTGACATAATATCCGTTCATATCGCTGTCCATCCAGACAAAAAGCTCCTCTCCCAGAGAGCCGCTTCCCCTGGCTCCGGCAAGGTTATACCCGTAGACAGCCCTGTTATCATACATCAGGAAATCATACTGAGCGCCTCTAATTCTGTTTTCTCCCTGTTCGGCAGGATTCCCGGCCTCCCCGACAGCTCTGTTTTCTCCCTGTTCGGCAGGATTCCCGGCCTCCCCGGCAGCCACGTTTTCCCCCTGTGTCCCGGCGCAGAATCCGCTCATGCCCGGAAGATCCGCTGCAATCTCCTGCAGCGCAGCGCCCGCGAAATCAATTTCCGCCAGGGTGTAGTGCTTCTCTCCTCCCGGCACATTCGTGTTCTCTCTGCAAAAACAGATATAGTATTTGCCGTCGGCGCCGTCGCAGGCTCCTTTTACCTGTATCTCAGCCCGATCCCCCGAAGGGTTGCAGCCGACCGCGCCGTGATACTCCCCGTCGCCGTTATACAGTAAGATTTCCCCACTGTCCGTAAAAACATAAAGCCGCCCCTGTCCGTCCACCGTCAGTCTGTCCGGCGAATCCTCTTTTCCCAGCCGCTCCGTAATATCTTCGGAAAACAGGCAGTTTCCCTCCCCGTCAAACCTGCACAGATACCGATTCAGCCGACTGTAATCCTTCGGATAGACATTCGCGATCAGATACAGGCTGCCATCCTGCGCAAAAAACCACGCGCTCACATCCCAGTTGCCGCCGCCCTCGGGCCAGCCGATCGGGACGCGCTCCAGCTTCTGATCCGACAAGGAATAACGGCAGATTGTTTTTGCGCCTTCCGCAAAATCTCCTCTCTGGGACACATAGCAAAAAGACTCACCCACAGGCTGCATACGCCCGTAATCCGCATACTCGTCTCCCACAGTGATTACCTCCGGCACATAAGCCCACTCCCGCTCCGACGCCGCGCCGGACACATTGCCCGCGCCCGCGTCTTCCTGTTTATTACCGGCTCCGCCGGATGTGCCTTCCTCCCTGCCGCATGCCGCCAAAAGCAGGGAGCTACAGAGCGCCAGACAACATACAAGACGGGCCGAAACCGCTTTCCTGACTCTTTTCATGATAGAATACCTCTTTTCCTCCGTTTTCGTTTCCAAACGCATTTCTTCTGCGCCAAGAGAACTTACTGCGCTGCGCAACGCTTTTCCTCTTTTCGAAAACGATTCTACCACCGAAAAAAAAGAAGTACTGTTCCTTGACAGAATCAGCCCATATTTTTGTAAAAATCAGACGCTATTTCCCTTCCTGACAATCCGTTGCAAATTCCGCCATATACAGGAGCAGCCTGACGCTGAAGATTCCCTCCTTTGCCTGTATGTCCATACTTCCGTTGCGGGACTCTACGATCCGCTCCACATTTTTCAGCCCGATACCGTGAGACTCCTTCCCGCTTTTTGTCGTCAAAAAGACCCTTCCGCCATCCCCCTCCCGCCTCTTTGAAATTGCTCCTTCCCGAAAGCTGTTTTCTACCTGGAGCCTCAAGACTCCTTTCTCCAGCCTGACGCAGACATTCAGATATTTCTCCTCTGTCTGCCTCGCCGCTTCTATGGCGTTTTCCAACAAATTCCCGATCAGGACATTCAGGTCGAAGGAATACTTAAGCCTCTCCGGGAGAAGCACCTTTACCTGAACCGTCCCCAGCTCCTCCTTTGCCTTTCGCAGCATATAATTCAGGACGCTGTCAATCTCCGCGTTTCCGGAGGACACAAGCTCATTGGGGTTATCGAGGAACTCTTCCATATGCCCGATATAATTCAGAATCTCCGCCGCGCCATATCTGCCTGCCAGCAGCTTCAGCTCATTCATGTGATGCTTCAGATCGTGCCGCAGCGCTTTTCCCCTCTCTTCGCTTTGCCTGATTACCTCAAGCTGATTTGCGTAAATCTGTATCTGCTCCTTAAGCATCTCTTCCTCATATTTCCGTGAGACAGAGCAGAGCAGCTGATTATACAGACAAAGCATAAAAAAGTTGATGGCAAGCAGCCCCAGCGAGACTGCAATCAGAACCGTTTTCTCACAGGCCTCCGAATAAATCAGGACACAGACGAGGGCGATGCTGCAAAGCGGAATCAAAATCAGGGAAGCATTCTGCGGTTCTTCCGCGCTTTTCCGCGCCGTAACGATTTTGTCCGCCGCCAGCAGACAGACCAAAAACAAAAAGACGGACGCAATTTCATAAATCTGGCTAAATCCCTGCCCGTCCTCATACCGTACAAACAGCAATATCCCCGCCACGTCGCAGCCCATGCTGACCAGGCAAATCGTACCTGTCGCAAAAAGGGCCGTTTTCGCCGACCTGACATACAGGCCCGCGATTCCGCCAATCCCTATGATATTACATGCGATATTGATCCATGCCGTGTGAAAGCTCCAGAACAGCGCCATATTAACGGCAAAGAAACAGGCCGCCGCCCAGAATACCCTTCCTTTGTTCCGCGCCGTCTCTCCCGAAAGGATTCCGGCAAATCTGCAGATCAGACAGATACGCAAAAGATCGGTTACTGCGGAAACCGTAAAATCAAACATCGTCATTCATCCCTCAATAATTTTTCCCTGACCTGCCTACGGTAGGGTTTGCTGATCGTCAGGGTCACGCCGTTGATCAGCTCCACGCTTTCATATGCGTACCGGAAAATGTACCCCTGATTGACGATATACGACTGATGAATCAGAATGAAATCACCCGGAAGCCTTTCCGCAGCCTCTTTCAGACGTCCGTATATTTCGTAACTGCCTTTCAGGGTCACAATCCTGATTTTTCTCCCCCTGCTCTCCAAATATACGATATCCCCCACGGCAATATAGTAGTAATCCCTTCCCTGCCGAAATTCAAACCGTTCCCCCCGCTTCTCGATCATTTTAACCGCCAGATCCATCGCGCGGACAACCTGTTCCCGGGAAATCGGTTTTATCAGAAAATCCACAGGCTGCGTCCGAAACAGACGCAGGGCATAGGAGGTTTTTCCGGAGATATAGATGATCTGCAGTCTCACATTATCCAACACGTTCCTGATATAGCTTCCGACCTCTATCCCCGTCATCTGCAGCAGCTCGATATCCAAAAAAAGAATATCCAGATGGTTTCCCTGTTCCAGATACTCCTTCAGGTACTCTCCTGTATACCAGACCAGGACTTCGACCTGAAGCGACCTTTCCTCTGCGTAACCCAACAGCATATCCTCTATCGATGCGCAGATATTTTTCCCGTCGTCACATATTCCTATCTTGTACATGCCGCACTCCCGTTACTTTTTTTCTCTTTAACAATACCTCCTGTCTGTTTCCTTTTTGTATCCCCGGCCAGGCTTTATTCCGTAAAAAAGTGCCCCTGCGTGGCACTTAGAAGAATGCTCCGCATTCTTCCCCAGCCATGGCGAAATTTCCTGATAGAACGAAAAACAGAGGAAGCAAAACGCCTCCTCTGCTATTCCGACAAATCCCTCGCAAGCATAAGCTCTTACCTGGGCTTTTCTTCCCAAAGCCACTTTTCAAGAGTATTCAAAAAATACAGCGGGTATTCGCCCGGCGAGTACCGGGAGAGGTATGGGGGGTAAGGGCCTGATTTTACGCATGTATCCCGTTTAAAATAGCTTCCAAATTTTCTGCAATATATTCCTGAGCCTGTTTTCCATAAATTACAAGCATATAATCTGTACCGCTTAAACCGCTCCTTCTTTCTGCCCGGATTCCAATTTGAGTACCCTTTTCTGTCGGTAAGGTAACCTCCTTTTTCAATTCCTGGTCAAATTGTTCTGTCAAAAAACCGTTTGATTTAAGCCACTGCAATATTGGCCTATAGGTCAACTTTCTGTAAACAGTACCGTCAACCGCTTCATTGAGCTGCGCCACCAGTTTTGATATTGACTTATCCTCCCGATAGGAGAATGTTGCAAGCGTTTCTGTCGGGAATGCTTGTTTATCGCTCTTTTTTGCTTTTTTACCGACATGTCCGTTGTTCCGTTTCACCTCTTCCAGCACTTCCTTTACAAAGTACATGCAGCGGATAACATTTGGATTGTTAAGAACCGCATCCTCTTCTGCAGGCACATTGTTCACCGGATTTTTTCCGTCTGCTATCCTCTGTAAGTATAAAATAGCAGTCTCAAGCCTTTTCATATCTATCACTTCCACAAGACCACTTCTTCCTCCAGGTACTTTTTCAGTTTTTTCAACTTACTTTCTGTAATGACCTCCGAATAATGCAGGCCTTTATAAGTTGAATGTAATACGGGATATCTTTCTTTGGTCTTTAAAATAAGATGTTCCGCTATCATCCACTCAATAATTGCATGTATAGCCTCAAAAGGCAAATCGCTTAATACGCCAAACTCAGGAATTTTATCCAGTTGATTATCAAAAATCCGTTTATTGGTTACTCCTTTTAAAACATCTGTCAGCATTGTGATTCCATAAAATTTTGCCCTGCTGATATTTTGAAGTGCTTTTACTATAGTAAAAATCAAATCGTTCAGATCAAAATTTCCGTACATAATTACGGCTACATCAGCCCTGACAATTTCAAAAGCATCCTCCTCAATCTCATGATCAATAACTGACTTTTTCGTCATACTTGCCGAATCAGTCTGCTGTTTAACGGAAGACGATGCCTTCCTGCTTTTTACTTCTGTTGCCGCTGTCTGGTCTTCCATCTCATATCCCATCTGCTCATAGAAGTACTTCTTACTAATTGTCTTACTGCATCCTGTTCCGTTTGGTTTATAATTTGTACATCCCAGAAAAAATCCTTGATCCGATCCCTGTTTCACAACCAAATATCCATCACGGCATTTATCACATTTTTGAATAGACATTTTGCCTGCGCGATAATCATTCGTCATAAATCCGCATACTTCCGGTTCATTTGTACAAATATACAACCTAAGGCCATATGCCCGCTTATATTTCAGCTGCATCGGATACCCGCAAAGGGGACATGACTTATGGGGCGTCCGTGCAACTCCTTCCTCATTCCAGTCTCCATGTAAAATCACATTTTTGTAATCCCGCTTCAATTCAAGAAGAAATTCCGAGGGATTTTGCTCCGGCGCAATGAAGAAAACCCTGTTTTTTGTTCTTGTCATTGCCACATAAAACAGTCTTCGTTCCTCTGCATAATCAATAGACCTATCTCCCTTGATAACAAAAGCCAAAACAGGATCATCTTCAATTTTTGACGGAAACCCATAAGTCTCATTTTTACCATTCACAATAATAACATCATCATACCCCAATCCCTTTGAGGAATGTGCCGTCATAAAAGTAATATCCAGTTTCGGATATTTAACGCTTTTAATTTTGCTTCCGCGATTTATGTATTCAAACAATCCGGATCGTTCCAAATTGTCCCCATCAAAGCCAAATCGTCCCAACAACAAGATGGTTCCCGGTTCTTTATTTTCCTTCTTTTTATATTCCAGAATCTGCCCTATTGCCGTCTCCACCGCATAGGCCAACGCATAATTCGCGCCGCTTCTGCGATTCCCGTTTTTACCTTTCGATGTACTGTCATAAGTATATATAAGAACCGGATTCTCTATTCTCTTGGGCGAAATCAAACGCTTTGAAATCTGTTCCGGATTACGCTGTATAAAGTTGCCGGCAATATCAATTACTTCCTGAGAATTTCGATACGTCTTTACTATTTTCAGCATCTTCGCATATCCCATTTTCTCAGCAAATTTAGTAAACAATGATATATCTGATCCGCTGAACGCATATATAGACTGCCAGTCATCACCTACTGCAATAATTTTTGCATCTGTCACCTCAGACAATGCTTTTGTTAGATCAAAACGCTGCCTTGAAATATCCTGATATTCATCCACAATGATATATTTAAAATCAAGCCTCTGCTTCATCTCCTTCACTTCATTGAGGATTCTTGCCGATTCATTTATCATGTCTTCGAAGTCTACAGCTTTATTTTCTTTAAGCCAACGTTCATACTCCAGATAGCAATCATTACAAATATCTAAAAACAATCTGCTTCGCACATTCTGCGTAGAATGATACATACGATTGAAATCATCTGCAGAATAATTATTTACTTTAAAATTAGAGATGAAACGACAGATAAGATTAATCAGCTTACGAACATAACGATTTTCTTCCCCTGCTACAAGCATCTCCATTACTTCCTTATTCGACCGCGGTTTGAGTTCAAAACCTTTTGCCTCCAATTCGTCTCTCAAATGCGTTAATAATGGTTTTCTATCGTTGTAGGCAGAAAAAGTATATATCAAGACAGTTCCATGCTGCTTATGCAAACGAATTTTATCATTCACGGCTTTTTTATATCGCTCTAATTCACCCTTACTGTATCTGTCATTTTCACCGCTCTCAGATATCCCAAAATGCTCTATATAAGCACTCCTTGCATCCTGATGAATAACAAAATCCGGTGTATATGGTTTTCTTGCAGTCAAAATATTATATTGGTAAATTGGTTCATATTCATAATCAATATTATTGAGATAAAGGAAGTTTGCAATTTCTACTTCCTGATAGGATTTCAAAATTTCATTCTGTATTGTCACTGATTTTTTGGTTCTTGCATCAATCACTTCACGTCTGAAATCCTCCAGATCACTTCTCAAGGTCGAATAGTTTGCTTTCGCAATATTATTGAAAAACCCATTTAAATCATCTCCCTCATAAGGAGCATCAAAGTAGGACGCAAAAAACATGATAAGCTTATTTACCATGCCTTCGTTTTGTAAAATAGAACCTCGAAAATAGTCTCTGATTACAAAATACAATTTCGAATTATCAACAATATTCAACTTCTCGTCAGGCGCATTAATATGAATGACCGCGTTTCCGGCAGAATGAAATGTTGAAATGGGACAGTTAATGTTTAATGCCCCCTGTATTTTTTCTTTCAGTTCACTTACAGCCTTATTCGTAAAAGAAACAACCAGAATCTGTGAAGGGAGCACTCCCTGCTTGTCCACCAAATATTTTACTTTAGCCGCCACTGTGGTGGTTTTTCCTGCTCCGGCTCCCGCAATAACCAGACAGTAATCTTCATCTGTGAGAACCACTCTTCTTTGATCATCATCCAATGAAATCGCTGGATCAACAGCTTCCAGTATGGTGTCCAGATAGTTCTTCTCACGCTCCATGGTTCCAACTATATAGCCTTCATTATGCTGATCTACCAGTCTTTCCATATCACTGTAAAGGCTCAACACATAGTATATATCAGATGACGAAACCGCATTACGTTTACAATACTCATCTAACATTCCACTACTTTTTAAGACATTATAATAATCTATAATTGGTGAATAATGCTTTATTTTTTCAGAATAATCGCTTCTGGCAATATATTTTTCGGCATTCATTAACGAATCCATGAAAGATTTAAGTTCAATTAATTTAAGAACATTTTCATTTTGAACCTCAGCTGATTCGGCCTTCCTGAGTTTCTCATTTTCCATATGCATTTGCGCTTTTTTATATCCAAAGATGTTGGGGTCAAAAGCCCCTAATATAGCGCTTTGAAAACTTCACACAAAATTA
>JAMPFT010000017.1 GCA_023664305.1 bacterium
CGGAAAATTTGAGATATCCGGGCAGGCTACGATGGAATTTACCTTTCAGAGCTGCGGAAAAATAAAAGCGGTTGAATATTGACGGGTCTTGTTATAAAATAGAGATATCCGCGAGCGGAGTCGCATGTTGCAGCCGTCAGGTCAGCCGTGCGGGGAAGGATTCCTATGAAACTTGACACCTCAAAGATAACCGTCGAGAACCTGTGGGGCGTAATCATTGACTATGCGGGCAAGCCGTTTTCCACTAAAAAAGGTCTTCCTTTTACCTACAGTATTAAGGGAGGCGAGCTTTTTACGGACAGAAGAGAGCGTTCCATTACCAGAAGCACCTTTGAGAGAGCGTTTTTAAAGCTGGAGAAGGATCAGTGCGGAGAGGGTGCGCCGAAAAAGATTGTCGGGCCAAAGACCTTGAATGTGTACGGCGCGCCTTATGTCTGGGCAGTGTTTACGGGAATCGGGCTGATTGAGGAGGAGAGTTATCTGCAGGAGGAGCTTGATCTGACAAATTAGCGGCAACTCAAATTTTACAGGACAAGTGATGACGGGCATCGCTTGTCCTTTTTTACTCTGTAGGAAACTTCGTCGCAGTCAGGGAAGAATGCGAAGCATTCTTCGAAGCGTCACGAAGAGACGCTTTGTGCCGCTTGCGGCACTTTTTTAGCTTATAGGAAACTTCGTCACGACAAGGGAAGAATGCGAAGCATTCTTCTAAGTGCCACGCAGGGGCACTTTTTTACGGTTCCGTGAGGACCCCGAGAAAGACGGGTAGCTTATCCTCGCAGTCGATAATCATGTAGACGAAAGGGCGGTCCAGGGTAATGTAGATCGGCTGCGGCTCTTCCAGGGCGGCGGAAGTCTGGTAAATGGCGACGGCGGTGGCCGCGCCGGCCTTTGTGCCGGAAGCGTCCACGGCGATATAGGTTTTATGGATCACGTCGCTGATATACAGGTTTTCGCCGGCATAGGAACCGATGCCGGAAAAATCCGCGCCGTAGGGGTCGAAGGCTTCCGTCATGCCCATGGATGCCAGAAGCTCTTTCATGCCGACGCTGTATTCCGTCTCAAATTTCGGAAGGGCGGCGCGGATATCGGCATCGGAGGTCTCCTCAAGCATCCGGCGGAGCTTTTCGCCGGACAGGGAACGGATGTAATCGGCGATATCGGTTCCCTCCTCCGGGAGCAGAGTGACCAGCGCATATTTTCCATCGGCGTAATACTTCAGAAAACCGAGAGCTGCGGCTTCGCCCTGTTCGTTTTCGTCCCGGATCAGGATATTTTCCCGGGAATGCATCAGTTCTGTTTCCTTTTCCGTTCCGTCCCGCAAGGTGAAAGTACCCTCCTGAACCTGGTATTCGGTATAGGGCGTCTGCCACAGCGCGTCGAAAGCAAGAGCATTGATCAGGTACATGACGGAGTCATCCGGGATACGGTCAATGATTTGGGGGATCATGCCGTCCGTGTTTTCCGATACCCAGAGATTGATATCGTTCAGAGTGGAACTGTCAAAGGACGCCTTGCAGATTTTGGCGTCAAACAGATCCGTATTCGCCTTCAGGAAATCATCTCTTACCGTAAAATCTTCATCATCCCGAAACCAGACGGAATTTGCCACATGAAGCCTGTAGCCGTCGCCTGCAGGAAGAGAAGCGTTGTAATCGCGCAGATATTCGCAGCAGGAGGCGGTATCCGCGCCAAAGAGACGCTCCATCTGCGCCCTCGTTTCTCCTGCCGCGCCGTTGGCGGTCATAGTTAGGGCGTTTATCACGGACAGCGGGGAGATTAGCGTATTCCCGTCCGGAAGCAGACATTCCTGAAACAGGCGGACTGCAAAATCCGTGTAAACGGCGGCGTCCGCGGAAGGCAGGGAAGGCGCGGAGGCTGTGTTTCCCGCGTCTTCGGAGGGGCCGGATATGCCTTCTCCGGAAAGCGCGTTTCCTGCGTCTTTGGAAGTGTACACGGCGGAACCGGATGTGCCTTCTCCGGAAAGCGTGTTTTCGGCGTCTTTGGAAGCGTACACGGAGGAACCGGATATGTCCTCCCCGGCAGACGACGCATTCCTGTCGTCGGAGGAAGGGCCTCCGGCCGCGGAAGCGGGCCCGGACTGTGAACCGCACCCTGTCAGGGCGGCGGTCAGCAGGACAGTACACAGGCCTGCTGAAACGATTCGTTTTGTTTCTGATCTCATATGAAATACCCATCCTTTCCTATGCATTGAACGGCAGGCGTCTTTTTATGTTTCTTATCATTATAGCACACTTGCAGGAATGATCCATGCCCTTCACAGAGACAGACGGCAAAAAAGGAAAGAGGTTCCCGGAAATTGGGAAATGAGCAAAGAAAATTTTTAAGATAATCTGCCGCATACGGCAAAGGCAGGCGATCTTACCAGGCAATGTCCCGCCCCGTATTCGGGCTGACAGCGCAATAGGTGATATCCAGAAGAAAAACCGTGAGGAGAAAACCGCATAGAATAAGCCGCCAAACCGGCGGAATCCGATGATAGAGGCGCATATACCACGGGAGAAGGAAACAGTTGAGCAGCATGCCGCCCAGACCGAAGCACAGAGCTCCGGCCAGGCAGATCCGGCCGCCCAGATTCAGGAAAAAGCTGCTGTAATCCCACCAGCGCAGTCCCCATTTCCATTCCAGAAATACACTGGCGCCGTATTCCAGAACAGAACAGATCAGTGCGGAGAGGAAAAAGGTAGTAATTGGCCGCCGGGACCATTTTTGCAGGAGAAACCACAGCAGCAGTCCGCCGATTCCGTAGATGGGCAGATAAGGGCCATAGTAGATTCCCCTGTTGACAAAGGCATGCCTTGTGAACAGATAGATCCCCACTTCCCAGAGCCAGCCCAGAAAAGCCAGCAGGAAAAACAGGAGTATATAAAAATCGACTTTTCTTGCATTGAGGGGAGTAATTTGCTTTTTCATACTCTTAGTCTGCCCTGTTTCCCGTTCTTTATCCGGCCGCGGCAAAATCAGGGATTATTTTGTAAAGTCGATATCATACCGGGCGCCGTGAGAAAACAGGACGCCGTCCGTCAGGCGGATGCGGAGAATGCAGGTATTGACATCCTCAAAGTTGTTGTGACCGTTATCGATCCAGGCGGAGAAGGCGCGCTTCAGCGCGGCGGCGATATCGGCATTCTCCGGTTTTCCGAAATAGCCCAGATTTTCACCTGTGCCGTGAGCGGTGAACCAGTCCCCGGAGACGGCGACAACGGGGTTTTCGGCAATATGGCGCATTTTGTTGGAAAGACCGTAGGTAATCACATAAAAAGCGCCGTCTTCATAAAAAGTATTAACGCTGCGCACATAGGGAATACCGTTTTCCGCTGTCGCCAGAGAGAGGATGGAGTCATGTCCGAAACGCTCCTCCATAAGTTTTTTTGTTACATCGGATAATTTTTCCATAGGAAGATTCCTTTCTTAAGATAAAAATTTGTACTACATAAGCAGTGCTATCATAGAAAATACGGCGGATAGCACTGTCACAAGCATTATCAGTGAAAATACAATCCAATAAAGTTTCTTCGTTTTCGTACTTTTATTTCCGTTTGTTTTCTCGATGCTCTCATTGACTGTATCAAATCTGATCGGATAACCGGATGGCGGTACGGATGCCTGATACTGTCGGTTCTGCTTTTTTGCTTCGGTCATTCTGGAATATTGGTATAACATGGCAAGCGGATCGGATCGGCTTAAAATACGCTCATGGAAATTCCTGAGCCAAGCAATGTCTTTTTGCGTACACATTTCTTCATGAAATGCCCCTTCCGTATGTGCCAGGTTGTTTCTGATATGCCGGAGCCGAACCAGTTGTTCCAAATCTGCATTCCAACTGGAGATATTTCTGAAGTTGTTTCCCGACACATTTCTCATATCGTCAATGTATTTGGAAATGCCGTGCCTGTCTCCATAAAGTTCCCCACACAGCTTATCCAGGTGCTTAAATTCCTCGAAAAAAGCATAGTTCAGGTTATCCATTTCAGTCCCCATAGTTAAACATTGGTATCTTTATAATAATTTTATCCCGTATCCGCAGTTCGTAACACAATCCCATAAACGCGTCTTTTATTATACCAGAACTATTCCTAAAAGTGTATACTGTTATTTTCCCGACTGTAATGAAAATAGTGAGATTTGAAAAGCGGAATTTGGGAAAAATTTTTGGCGTTACACGGTGAATTATGGTAAAATGTTGACACGAAAGGGGATCTTGTAGGATGAAAAATAACATTATCATTGCGGGTGTTCCGAGAGCCGGAAAAAGCACCGTTTCCCGTTTGATGTCAAAACAGTACGGGTATCAGCATGTCAGCATGGATTCGATCATAGCGGGATTTGAGAAGTGCTTCCCCGAAACGGGGGTGAATACTTATGCAGGGCTGTCTTCTATGGATACCTTGCGCCTCATCAGCGGTAAGATGGCGCCTTTTGTCCGGGCAATGCTGGAGAGCGGTGAATACGATGAGTTTCGTCCGGGTATGGTGCTGGATATGTATCAGCTTTTGCCGGAGGATTATATGAAATATATCCATGGGGCGAACTGTGAAATCTTTTATTTTATCACGTCTGACGTGACGCCGGAGGAGCGGTTTACCATTCAAAAGAAGTATGACACGGAAAAGGATTATACCTTTTACAAATCGGACGAAGAGCTGCGGGAAGGCGCGGTGTATCTTGTGGAGCAAAGCGTCTGTATGAAAGAGCAGTGTCAAAAATACGGCCTGCCGTATTTTGAAACCGCAAGGGACAGGGAGCGGATATTTTCCGATTTCTTGAAAAGCTTCGGGTCTTAGGGACGCGGAAATCCCCGGCGTATGCCGGGGATTTCCGCCCGTATGTAATGGAGTTAAATAAAAGGAAATGTATGAAAACCTGCCGCGCAGGATTGCTTTTTGTCGAAGCTGACAGAACCCTAACGCAGTGTTAAAATCCAACAGCTCCTTTGTTTTATATATTCATCATACAGGGAAAATGTGTCAAAAGTTTGACTTTATCCGAAAGAAATTATAAACATTCTTAATAAAATATAATTTGCCGTGAGGCCGTCACTCTACCAGCTTTGCGTTGGGATAAATTCTCTCCATCCTTTCGTCGTCGAAGCGGCTGTCTAAAAGCAGATCCAGCGCGGAGGTTTCCACGGAGGCTCCGGAGTCTGCAGCGTGGCGTTCGTTGTATCTGGCCAGCGCCAGGGAGGAGACCGCCATGTTGAAGAGCATAAACACGATCAGGATGTTGAAGAGGATCGTGCCAAACCGCTTGGGGATCTTTTCAATCCACCGGGACAGTACGGGATAGATGATCTTTAACCAGACCACGGCGGCGATTCCCCAGAAAAAGCAGTAGAGGAGATTGATCCGTCCGCCCAGATTGAAGGCAAAGCCGCTGTAATCCCAGAAAACCGCGCCGAAGACCAGCTCTGTGAAGACGCTGCAGATATATTCGTAAGCGCCGCCCAGCAAGGTGCCCGCCAGGAAGATATAGCGGTCGCTTTTGCCGCGGTAGCGGTACAAAAACAGGGTCAGCAGAGAACAGCCCAGTCCCCAGACAATGCTGAAGGGGCCGTACACGACGCTGCTGCGGCTCATGAGGACGCCCATAGTGAGCAGACAGAAAACCGTCTCCGTGACGTCTCCCAGAAACGCGCCGATAAAGAAAAGAGCGATCAGCTTGTAAAAAGAGCAGCCTTCCGCAAAGACGGCGCTCTTTTTTCTGGCGTCCCGGCTTCGGATGCTGTCCTCCAGATTTTCCCGGGTGATGGCCGGAAAGGATTTTGTCATTCTTTTCCGGACGCTCACTGTCAGCCGGTTTTCCAAAAGGCTGGAGGTATGCTGCAGTCCGTCCGACAGGTCGGTCAGCTGTTTGATCCGGACGGTCATCCCGAGGACGGCCATGGCGGAGGTCAGAAAATCCAGCAGGAGAAGAACGGCGGCGGTCCAGAGGAAAATGACCGCGATCAAATGCGGGATCAGTCCCAGCAGGCGGCAGAAGAGCGCATTGGTAAACAGAACCGTCACGACGGCGAGGACGCCCCACAGCAGCGAATAGCGCAGGCAGACATAGCCGCCGATATTGTATTTGTTCCCGGAGTAGTCCCACAGCTTTTTGCCTAAAAATTTTTCCATCAGCATCCCGGTGGAATATTCCAGTACCGTGGCGAGAACCGTCCCGCCCAGAAACAGGAAAAACGGTCTGCCTGCGAGCTCGGGGAGGAACAGGGCGAACAAAACGGCTCCGACCCCGTAAATGGGGCAGAGCGGGGAGTTGATAAAGCCCCGGTTTATAAATTGTCTGCGGCGGACGGCAGCATAGCAGACCTCGATACACCATCCGATAAAGGAGTATATCAAAAACAGCCAGGCGAGATCGGCGGGTGAGTAAGTCATATCTGTTTCTTCCTCCTGTCATTTATGCCGTTATAATCCGGCAGTGAATTTTGAAGCCCTTCCGGCGCAGCCGCAAAGAGCTTAGCGGATTTCCAACTCAAAGACGGGCGCCGTCATCCTCAGCCGGATGCGGTACAGGTCATGATCCCATGCGGTCCGGAGTCTGGGGTCCTCCACCGGCAGAATGTCCAGAGCGAGAAGCTCTGCGCCGTAAAAGCAGAACGCCGCGTCTCCGATTTGCAGTGTGTGTTCTTCTGTCGCTTCCGGCTTTTCATAAGTAATAAAGTTAAGAATTACGTTACCGCAGTCCGTCCTGTCGGTTAAAAGGACGCGGTCCTCATTCTTTTCCAGGGTCACCTGCCTCCGGTAGGAATGGGTCCCGGACGGGAAAGGATAAGCGCCCGCCAGCTCCATGGAAATGGAAGCGGTTTGGTCACGGAGGGAGACGACGGTGTCTTTGGCGCCGTACTCTGCCCCGTCCCGCTGATCGAGGCCTTCAAGGGTGGGAAGGTTGTGGTAGCAGGACTGCATGGTCCAGATTTCATATCGCCTGGAGGAAAAGGTTTTCGCGGTGTAGCTCTCCACCCCGATATCGGCCAGCAGGGGAAGGCCGTTTTTATAGAGCGTCAGGCTTCCCGTGTCGTTGTGGTTGTGGTTGTCTCCGTTGTTCCCCGCTTTTACCGCGAGGCAGAAGCTTTTGCTTCTGGCGATGAAGAGGCCGATGCTGGGATAAAAGATATCCCCGAAGACCGCGGGCGCGGCGGGCAGGGCGGCATAATCCGTGACCTCCTGAAAGTGAAAGGCGTTTTGAACCCTGTAGTAGAGGTTCAGCTGATAGATTTCCTCCTCATAAATTTCATCCTGCGCCGCCCGGTAGTCCTCTGCCGCAAAACGCATCAGGTCGTGCCGGCCGGTGCGTTTCCCGAAGAGAAATTCCCTCACGCCCGCGCGGCCCGCCACGGGTGAGCAGTCCGCAAAATTGAAATAATATTTTCCGTCCACATGGACGTTTGCGATATAAAGGGCAATATTTTGAAGCTTTTCCCATCGGTAGAGGTGGGCGAAGGAACCGCCCGTGATCTGATTCATGAGATCCGTGGCCGCGTCCAGACAAAGCCCTGCTCTGCGGAAATACTGCGCGCCCTCGTCGCAGCAGCCGTCCTCTCCGTAATCCTTCAGAAAAAGGTCGCAGCTTTCGGCGGCTTTTGCCAGAACCGCCTTGCCGAGAGGCTGGTCGCACCCGTTTAAAAAGACGGTGAGCAGCACGTTCTGGGTACACCAGGGCGTCCAGTTGCACATAGGCTCATCCCCGTTTCCCATCCACCAGAAATGCCTGTGCAGATAGGGCGCGGCAATCCGCTTTTCCAGCTCGATGGCGATTCTTGTGACAATGTGGGGGCTGACTTCATTCAGCTGCCGCCACAGAAGATACCGGATACAGGCGAGCTGCGCGCCGGTCTCGCAGGCAAACAGATCCAGCACCGGGCGGGAGACGTCCGGCAGAATCTCCTGGGGATCGCTTCTTCTGTAGGAATTATGAGGTGGCAGCTGCCAGGCGCTTTCCTCGCAGACAGCGAAGATGCCGTCGATAATATCGTCCAGAAACCGTCCCTTGTTCTCCACACATTCGGCCAGCGCGAGGGAATTGAGCCGGTATCTTTTTTCAAAATAAAGATTTTCATAGTTGACGCGGTTCCCGGTCCGTTTGAAGGCCATGAAATCTGTAGCCCGTATAAGGGGCCAGGGCTTGTTCAGGCAGGCTTCCCCCTGAGCGATCAGCCGGGTCCTTAACGGCTCGGGCAGCCGCTCCCAGGCCTCGCGCTGCCACGCGGCGGGAAAGGGGCGAAACTCCAGCAGATCCCGGCCTTCTGTCAGGAAAGCCTCCGCGGCTTCTTTGTAACGCATTTCCATAGCGAACCTCCTCCTAATATCAGACCCCGGGCTGTCCTGCAGCCGGGCGGGGCATCGGATTTAAGTATAGCACACCGGCGAGGAAAAAAATACCGCTGCCGAAAAATTTTCGTTGTGTTGACTGGGAGCGGCTTTAGGTATATGATATTGTCATCAGGCAAAGGACGTCGGAGGCGCGCTGGCGGATCGGGGCGGTTCCCACCCGGGCGCAGGGCAGGATCCGGGGCATATGTGGCATGACGCCCGCATAAAAATACACTGGGAGGAGGGAATAAATCGGGAGAAAGCGCCTTGCTTTTGCCGCTTTATGGGAAAAAAACACAAAAAATTAAAAAAATTACGGTATTTGATGAAAAACCCTTTGAAAATGTGACGCCAGTTTGGTAGAATAGGGGTACAGGCACTAACGAGGAAATAAAGGAGGAGAGCATAGACATGAAAAGTGCAGGTAAAAAAATCTTTGGTATTCGTGTAAAGCTGATTGCCGTGTCGGTTTTGCCGGCATTGCTTATTTCGGTGGTCTTGATGATCCTGGCAAACAACAGCTTGAGAACGGGAATGGAGGATGAGGCTCTGGAGGGTTTATCCAGGTTGGCGCAGGCCGCTAAGGGCGGAACGGAGAACGTTGCCGGGGAGTATTTCCTTGACGAGAATAATGACCTCTGGAAAGGTGAACTGAATCTGTCTCAGAACTCCGAAAGACTTGACGCTTACGTTCAGGGTACGGACGCTGAGATCTCGATTCTCATCGGCGCAACGAGAAGAGCGACAACGCTCCGCAACGCGTCGGGACAGCGCGCAATCGGCGAGGATACGCCCAGCGAGGTATGGAGCAAGGTAAGGACAGGCGAGACCTATCTGTCCACCAGTGTGATGATCAACAATGAGGAGTACTGCGCATGCTATCTTCCTCTGGAGAACAGCCAGGGCAATATCATCGGTATGGTTTTCGCCGGCGCTCCCAGTGAGGATGTCGAAGAGTATATTTCCGAAATGATAATCCGGTTCCTGATTATTGACGTTGTCATTCTTGTGTGCGTTGTCATACTGAACCTTGTCGTGGTAAACAGCGTCGCGAAGTCCATCGGCAGCGCGGAAGAGATGATACTGGAGCTGGCGGAAGGAAATCTCAATCTGGAGATCGATCAGAAGATAGTAAACCGCGGCGACGAAATCGGAGACATGGGAAGAGCAGTGGCGAGACTTACCGAGAAGCTGAAGGAGATCGTCGGCAACTTCAAGAATTCCTCTGACGAGCTGACAGAGGCGGGCGGTTCTCTGGATACCATGGCATCGCAGTCCAGCACCGCGACAGACGAGATCAGCCGTGCGGTGGAAGAGATTTCCCACGGCGCAGTATCCCAGGCGGAAGAGATCGAGTCCGCATCCGGACAGATCGCAGCGATGGGCGTTGTAATCGAAGAGATTGTAAACAATGTAAAGAGCCTGACGGAAGCGTCGGAGTCCATGACCAATGCGGGTAACGCATCTATGGAGACCATGCAGAAGCTGAGTACCTCCAATGACCATACATCCCAGGCGATCAACAATATCGGCGAGCAGATCCACCTGACGAACGAGTCCATCAAGAAGATCAGCATCGCTACAGAGCTGATCACCTCTATCGCGTCCCAGACGAATCTGCTGTCACTGAACGCTTCCATCGAGTCCGCGAGAGCAGGCGAGGCAGGAAGAGGCTTTGCGGTGGTTGCTTCCGAGATTCAGAAGCTGGCAGTGCAGTCCAATGACGCAGCGGTAGAAATCCAGCAGATCATCGGCAATCTGGTGGCTGAGTCCCAGAAGACCATCAATGAGATGCAGGATGCTGAAGTCCTGATGAAGGAACAGCAGGAGAAGCTGGGAGATACCAAGGAGAAATTTGACGAGGTTAATGCCGGAATCGATGTTTCCAAGGAACAGACAGAGCAGATCCGCGTATGCGTAGATTCCTGCGACAGTGCGAGAGCTTCCGTTATGGATGTCATCACAAACCTGTCGGCTATTTCGCAGGAGAACGCGGCGGCAGCAGAGGAGACAACTGCATCCATGCAGGAGCTGAATGCAAATATCAACATGCTGGCCGGCGAAGCGGCGAAGCTGAGAGACATTTCAGAGCAGTTGAAGAAGGAAATGAGTTTCTTCAAGCTGTAATTGTAAAAGCGGTGTATGTATGAGAATTGAGCGTGTGGATGAAACAACCGTAAAATGCTTCCTGTCAAACGAAGAGCTGGAAGAGTATGATATCGATTATAAAGACTTTATCATGCGCAGCGAAAAGGCCCGGGAAGTAGTTCAGGATATCGTGGCACATGCCTCAGAAGAGGTCGGCTTTGTGCCGCCGAAATATTCCTTTGATCTGCAGATTATGATGGTGCCCGATCAGGGGATGGTTCTGACCCTTTCGGAAAAGGACCAGGTGGCGCGGGACAGCGAACGCCTGATAGAATGTCTGAAGGAGTTGAAGAGGCTTTTGAAGACCGCCAATGAGGCGACGGCGCGAAAGGTGCTGGCGGACATGGCGGCGGGAGCTGCGGAGCTTCCTGAGGATGCCGTTGAAGAATTGAAACCGGAGATTGCTGCGTTCAGTTTTACCACTATGCGGGATGTCATGAGTTATGCGGCGGCGCTGCCGTCGAACCTCAGGGTGGGGAGCGAATTGTATTTGATGGATGATTTGTACTATCTCTATCTGAGAAAGGGCGGCGCTTCCTATGACCGATTTACCAGAGCCTGCATTCAGGCTCTGGAGTTCGGCGAACTGTACACGGCGATTGAACCCAAAATACAGGATCTGCAGCAGAACGGTATCTGCCTGATTCGGGATAAGGCGATTAAAAGACTGGCGTCCATCGTGAAAAAGGCGGGAAGCTGAATATGCGGCGGGAAACGTCAGGAGAGGTCAGAAAGGTTCAAGGATTTTCCGCATATCCGTCGGCAGCGGCGCAGTAAACACCATGCTTTTGCCGGTAATCGGATGCGCAAAGGAAAGACGGTAAGAGTGCAGGGCCTGTCTGCCGATGCATTCCGTATCCGGGTTGTACAGGTAATCTCCGATCAGGGGAAAACCGAGATATTTCATATGGATTCGTATCTGATGGGTGCGGCCCGTCTCCAGTTCCAAGGAGACGAGGCTGTACCCGTTTTTTTGCGCTACGGTGCAATAGTGTGTCACGGCTTTTTCCCCCTTCTCAAAGTCTACGGTGCGTTCGATGACTGAGCCGGGTTTGCGCCCCAAAGGGGCGGTGATTGTCCCGGAGGGAGGCGTGACGCTTCCGCGGACAATGGCGAGATACTGCCGTCGGATGCCCTTACAGGGAGCGGTCAGCATGGCGGAAAGGATGCCTGCGCTGACGTAATGCTTTGCAATGAGGGTCAGGCCCGAGGTATCCCGGTCCAGACGGTTGATACAGCGAAAGACAAAAGGAGTTTCCTGCTGACGGAAGTACCACGCCAGAGCGTTTGCAAGAGAATTGTCGTAATTGTTCATGGAGGGATGAATCGGCATACCCGCGGGTTTGTCGATTACCATCAGATCCTCGTCCTCGTAAAGGATATTTAAGGGCAATTCTACCGGCAGTATTTTTTCGGAGGAAACGCTTTCTACGATATGAAGGGTGAGAAGGTCTCCTTTTTTCAGCCGGGCCGTCAAAAAGGCAGGCTTCCCGTTCACCAGAACAAATTCCGGCTCTTTTTTCAGCCGGATCATGCTCTGGGACGAGAAGCCCTTTACCTTCAGATATTGCTTTATGACATATCCGTCGTTTTCTTCCGGAATCGGATAATTCAATGTGCGCTGCATGTTGTCTCCCTGTCTGAAAAGCCTTTGCCGATTCTGCCGAGAAGCTTATACAGGAGCCGGTACAGCTCCGCCGCTTCCGCAGGATCAAGATTGACGCACTTTCCAAGCTGCATGGGAACGGCAGCAGCCGAATTTTTCAGCGCCTCTCCCTGCCCCGTAATGCGAACCGTCAGATTCCGTTCGTCTTCCTCAGAGCGTTCCCGGGAGACGAGGCCCTTTGTCTCCAGCTTCTTGAGAAGCGGTGTCAAGGTGCCGGAATCCAAGTAGAGGAGACGGCCCAGTTCTTTAGCCGTAATTTCCCGGTGCTCCCATAAGACCATCATGACAATATACTGCGTATAAGTCAGATCCAGAGGATCTAAAAAGGGCTTGTATAATTTTACGACCTCCCTGGAACAGGCGTAAAGCGGAAAGCACAGCTGGTTTTCCAGTTTTAAGGCGTCGAATGACGATGGATTCATTTTCCGGCCACTCCCTTGGCAAACGCTGCGGCGTTCTGCAGATCCTCGCTGTTCGGACGTCCCTTATGCATGGGACCGAAAGAGCCTCTGCAATGAAAATCTTCAGGATGCATTTCAAGTCCTGCCGCCTCCGCTACTTTTTTCATCGGCTTGTAGACGGATTTCATCATGGCGGAGGTGCCGAAGCATACGATCTTCCCGATTTTGTCCTTGTTTGCCGCTACAAATGATTTGATTTCGTCGGAAACGTCAAAAGCGTAGTAGGAACATCCCAAAAAGAGAATGTCGGCCTTGTCGGCGAGCGGGACAGAGACGTCCTTCGCCTCAATGCCTAACGCCTCTCCGATGGCCTCCGCCAGCTTCTTCGTGTTTCCCGAGCGAGTGTAATATCTGATTTGAATATTCATTTTTTTCTCCGTTTCTGCGCCGCCTTGTGTGTAACAAGCCTGCGGCAGGCGCGCGCGACTACAAATTTGAAACAATTTAATTGTACAAAATTGATTTAAGGATGTCAATACTTTTTCTTTTTCAGACTGGCAGGGAAGATCGTTTCAGTTGGTGTTTCGTTCGTACCTCATGTATAACCAGTACGCACCGTTGATATGAAGAACGATGTCCTCTCCGTATTGATATACCTCACAGCCGACGACCGGATGATTCGCCTGAAAATTTTCTTTTGGTATTCCATCCGTGTCACTGCTTTGATTGCTTGTAACATCACTCAAAATCTGTCCGAGATAAACAAACTCGTCCTTCCGTTCCGGATAGCTCTGCTCGCTGACGGATTGTTTATAAAGTATGTCATTCACATAAACCATGGGAGCCGCATCTGCAATGCCCTGAGATGTCACCTCATCACCGTTATTTGCAACGGCAAAATGAACAGCAAGGACTAATACCAGAGCAAGACAGGCCGCCATAGCCCCCCGTTTCAGCCAGCCGGAGCTTTTGGGGCGTCGGGCGGGGGACGCTTCTTCAACGTATTTTTCCTCCACCTGACTCATCGCCTTCAACAAACGTTTTTCTTTCATAAATCATAACCTTCTTTCTCCAATAGTTGTCTTAGTTCGTTCCGGGAGCGAAGCAAAGACATCTTCACCTTGCTCTCGCCGATGGAATAGTCCGCCGCAATCTCTTTGACGGAACACATATACCAATATCTGCGCATGAAGATTTTTCGCCTCTCTTTTGGAAGCGTACTTAAAAAGCGGTTGAGTATTTCCGCCAGCGTAAGATCATCGGCAGCCTGTCCCACCTTTTCCGAGGCTGGGATGCAGTCCTGCAGTTCCTCCAGCGCAAGAGGAACCTGCCCTGCGCCACGCTTTTCGGCGCTGTACTGCTCCCACTTCTTTAAAGACAGGTTGCGGGTGATCGTTCCGAGAAAAACAGACAGCTTGTTCGGACGCTGGGGCGGTATAGCTTTCCAGGCATTGAACATGGTGTCGTTCACACATTCCTCGCTGTCCTCATGGCTGTGGAGGATATGAAACGCGATGGAATGGCAGTATCTCCCGTATTTGTCTGCAGTTTCGGATATGGCAGTTTCAGAGCGCGCCCAGTACAGATCAATAATTTGCTTATCCTCCATAGAACCTCCCTTCCCTTGCGGTAGAGCTCTTCACATATATAGACCGGAAAATGACAGGATGCGTCACATATTTTCGAAAAAATTTAATCCTCAAAAAAATGATTGGTTATCTGCGTCCTATTGTACCAGCCGCATTTGTTTGAAACAAGTTTTATCCCGGTGAAAAGTTTTTCTTCTTGACAAACCGGTATTGTCTGCACTACAATCACTACATAGTAAAGACTGTGAAGAGGATTAGTACGGGCTTGGAGACAGCACAGAGAGAGGATGGGGCGACGCATCGGGCAAAGAGAGGCGGCGCGGCTGAGAGATCCTTATGCAAAGAGTTCGGAACCTGCCTCGGAGTCCCACGCGAGACTGATGGCGAAAAGCAGCCTGTCGGAGGAAGCGCGGCGTAAGCCGGCGTTAACGGGTAATGAGGAGGACGCGCAGGCGTCAATCAGGGTGGTATCGCCGGGTTTTCGGTCCCTTATGGGAGCGAAGCCCGGCGTTCTTGCGTGAATCAGCAGAGGACGGATCGCGGCGTAACCGAAACCGTGCTTGCACGAGTTGCGGTTACGTCGAGAGACGAACGAGCAACGCGAACGAGAAAGGCGCAGCCTTTCGAGTCTGCTGATTCGAATAGGCAGAGTCAGAAGCTTCTCCGTGTACAGGCCGCGCTTGCACGAGTTGCGGTTGAGTCGAGAGACGGACGAGCAACGCGAACGAGGAGGGATGATCATGAGTAAGGAACCGATAATTGAAACGGACAGATTGATTTTGCGCCCGCTGACTCTCGATGACGCGGAAGCAGTTTTTGGCTGGAACAGCGATGAAAGAGTCACAAAGTATATGTCCTATTCCACCTATTCTGATGTCAGTCAGACGGTAGACTGGATAAAGTCTACGCTCACGGATGAAAAGGAGTGGAATTGGGCATTTGTCCTGAAAGAAGAAAATAAGGTAATCGGAGCAGGAAGTATAGGACCCAATGCACAAATGCAGGATTATTGGGGCATAGGATATAATCTCCACTACGATTATTGGCACAAGGGATACTGCACGGAAGCCATGAGGGCTATTATTGAATTTGCGTATAAAAAGCTCGGCGTAAAAAAGATATGCTCAGACCACGCGGTCGATAATCCGCGTTCCGGAAAAGTTATGGAAAAGTGCGGATTGAAATTTGATCATTACGGGGAATTTACAAAGCTTGACGGCACGCAGACGTTCCGGGCAAAATTTTATACGATGGAGTTGGAGTAAAATCGGATCTTATACCCCGTATATCGCAGGCTTTACCTGCGATACTGCACCAATGAAGGGTTTGAAAGGAACTTTCATACTTGTTACCATGCCGCCTGCGGCGGCACAAATAATCCATAGATTCAGTTTTAAAGGAAATCTTCCCGAAAAGGGAAAACAAAAAGAAAGGCAGGGAGATTTAAGATGGAAAAGGAAGCACAGAAAACGTCGAAAAAGATGGTGGAGGAGATCACGTCCATGGATGTGGACTTCGCACAATGGTACACGGACGTGGTAAAGAAGGCGGAGCTGATCGATTATACCTCCGTCAAGGGCTGCATGGTGATCAAGCCCGCGGGCTACGCGATCTGGGAGCTGATTCAGAAGCAGCTGGACGAGAGGTTCAAGGCGGCGGGGGTGGAGAACGTCTATCTGCCCATGTTTATTCCGGAGTCTCTGCTGCAGAAGGAGAAGGATCATGTGGAGGGCTTTGCGCCGGAGGTGGCCTGGGTGACGCACGGCGGCCTGCAGCCTCTGCAGGAAAGGCTTTGCGTGCGTCCCACCTCGGAGACGTTGTTCTGTGATTTTTATAAAAACGACATTCATTCCTACCGGGATCTTCCCAGAGTCTATAATCAGTGGTGCTCCGTCGTGCGCTGGGAGAAGGAGACGCGCCCTTTCCTGCGCTCCCGGGAGTTCCTCTGGCAGGAGGGCCACACCGCCCACGCTACGGAGAAGGAGGCCGAGGAGAGAACGATTCAGATGTTAAATCTGTACGCGGACTTCTGCGAGGAGGTGTTGGCGATTCCCGTGATCAAGGGACAGAAGACGGAGAAGGAGAAGTTTGCGGGAGCCGTTTCCACCTACACCATCGAGGCCCTGATGCACGACGGAAAGGCGCTGCAGTCCGGCACCAGCCACAACTTTGGAGACGGGTTTGCAAAGGCGTTCGGGATTCAGTTTGCGGATAGGGACAACACCCTGAAATATGTTCATCAGACCTCTTGGGGAATGACGACGCGGCTGATCGGCGCAATCATTATGGTACACGGCGATGACGAGGGGCTGGTTCTTCCTCCTAAGGTGGCGCCGGTTCAGATCTGTATTGTGCCGATCCAGCAGAAGAAGGAGGGCGTTCTGGAGAAGGCTTACGAGCTTCGGGACAGGCTGCAGACGGGCTTCCGCGTAAAAGTGGACGATACGGACAAGTCGCCCGGGTTTAAGTTTGCCGAGGCGGAGATGCGGGGCTATCCGATTCGTGTGGAGATCGGGCCGAAGGATATCGAGGCCGGGAAGTGCGTGATCTGCCGCCGGGATACCAGAGAGAAGATGGAGGTAAGTCTGGAGGAGCTGGAGGCAAAGGCGGGCGAGCTGCTGGAGACGATCCAGAGGGAGATGCTGGAGCGGGCAAGAAAGCACCGGGAGCTTCACACTCATACTGCGGTCAACATGGAGGAGTTGGAGAAAATCTTCAACGAAGACGGCGGCTTTGTAAAAGCGATGTGGTGCGGCGGGCAGGAGTGCGAGGACAAGATCAAGGAGAAGCTGGCGGTGACCAGCCGCTGTATGCCTTTCGAGCAGGAGCATATCGCGGATACCTGTGTCTGCTGCGGAAGACCCGCGAAGAAGATGGTGTACTGGGGACGGGCGTACTAAGTGTGTAAAGATTTTCTAATGTAGCAAAATACGCTACATAAGAAAATCTAAGTTACACACGGAAGAATGCCAAATGCAGGCATTCTTCTCGGAACCGAATGGTTCCGTGGGATTGGTTCATGCCGCTGTCGGCGGCATGTCCGGAGGCGTGAAAGAATATCAGGAGGCGAACAAAGAGATGATAAATCAGGTGTTTCCGATCCAAGTAGAGGGGTCGCTGCCGGAGACGCGGCTGATCACTTATATTCAGGATCATTTTGAGGAGATTGGTATCGATAAAAGGGCGCTGGTGCTGGTCTGTCCGGGGGGCGGGTATGCCTATACGTCCGCCCGGGAGGGAGAGGCGTTTGCCATGCAGTTTCTTGCCATGGGGTGCCACGCGGCGGTGCTGAAATATTCCTGCGCCCCGGCGCGGTATCCGACGGCGCTGACGGAGCTGGCGGCAGCCATGCTGCTGATTCGGGAGCACGCGGAGGAATGGCATGTGGACGCCAAAGCGGTCATCGTGCTGGGGTGTTCCGCGGGAGGGCATCTGGCGGCCAGCCTGGGTACGCTCTGGAAGGAGGCGTTTTTAGGGCAGGCTGTGGGCGCGACGGGGGAAAAGCGGAAGACTCTGCGCCCGGACGGCATGATTCTCTGCTATCCGGTCATTACCTCCGGCTCCTTTGCCCACAGGGGCTCCTTTGAAAATCTGCTGGGGGAAGAGGCGGGAAAAGAGGAGCATTGGGCGGAAGGCGAAAGTCTTCTGCGCAGGCTTTCGCTGGAGGAGCGTGTTGACCGGGATTCGCCGCCTGCCTTTCTCTGGCATACCTTTGAGGACGGGTCGGTTCCCGTCGAGAACTCGCTGCTGTTTGTGAGCGCCCTGCGGCGGGCCGGGGTTCCCGTGGAGTTTCACCTTTATCCGAAGGGCGGCCACGGTCTTGGCCTGGCGAATCATCTGACCGCGACGCGGGCAGGCGGCGCATTGCAGCCGGAATGTACGAGCTGGATTTCCCTGGCGCGGACCTGGATTGAGAGTACTTACCGTTTTCCGGTATAGCACAAATGAAGTATATAGCTGAAATTGAAACAAATAATGAAGCTGATGACATCGATTGCGTATGTCAATTTCTACTTTAAGAATTGATAGGAACAGTAAGAGAAGTTGATTCTGAAGATGCCATAGAAATATTGGAAGCCCCCTGTGCAGGGGAGAGTGAAATAAGCGGGAGCGCAGAGTTTATCAGAGAGCAGAAAAAGACCGCCGGTTCAGCGAGGGAGAGAAAAGGCGGAGAGCGGCTTGCCCGGCAAAAGGGAAGCAGGCGCCGCCGAAAGGAGAAAAATATGCGTTTTTCATACTGTCCCCATTGCGGGAAAAAGCTGATCAGCAGAGAGATCGGCGACGAAGGGAAGATTCCCTATTGCGAGAACTGTAAGATTCCTTTGTGGGATATGTTTACCACCAGCATCATTGCCGCTGTCGTGAATGAATACAGAGAGGTCGCGTTGATTCGGCAAAATTATGTCTCGACGGCAAATTATGTGTGCGTGGCGGGAATCATGAAAATCGGGGAATCGGCGGAAGAAACCGTAATCCGGGAAATAAAGGAAGAAATCGGGCAGGATGTGGAAGCGGTGGAGTTTATCGGCAGCTACCCGTATGAAAAAAAGGAAATGCTGATGCTGGGATACAAGGCGACGGTAAAGAAGCAGGATTTCAGGCTGTCGGGGGAAGTAGACTCGGCAGAGTGGGTAAAGTATGAGGAAGCCCTGTCCCTGCTGCGCGAGGGAAGCATTGCCTGGCAGCTGGTCAAGGCGGTAATCGGGCCGCAGGCCGGAAAGAGCAGAATCATCGAAATTCCGAGGTTTTACGGGAGTCTTCCGGGGATGCTGAAGAAATTCGACAGATACGGGAGACGGGATCGGTTTGCCGGCGGCACGTTGGAAGAGCTGACACGGTGGCAGGAGAAATCCCGGGAAACCCTGAAGGAGCTGATCGGATGGAACCGGATGGAGGACTGTGAGCTGCTTCCGCGGGTTGAGGAGAGGGTGACTCTAAAGGACGGTATCGTGCGGGAAAAGGTAGTCATTCAGGTAGAGCCCGACACTTGGATGCCGATGTATATTCTGATCCCTCCCGAGACGTCGGAAAATCCTGCGCCCGGAGAAAAGAGAGAGTGCTTTCTGTGTCTTCCCGGTCATCAGGGCGGCGGGAAATACAGCGTTGCGGGCTGCTATGAGATTCCGGCGGTAAAGGAGAAGATCGACTTTTTCCATTACGATTACGGGATGCAGATGGCCCGGAGAGGCTATGTCGCCGTCTGCCCTGACTGCAGAGGCTTTGGGGAGCGCAGGGACGAGGCGCTGCGGAATCAGGAGAGTGAGGCGGCGTTTCTGACAAGCACCTGTTTTCATCTCTCCCACATGGCGGAGGCTCTGGGCGAGACCGTGATCGGTATGTGCGCGTGGGATACGTCGCGTTTGATCGATTATGTCTACGAAAGAGGGGAATGGAATACGGATACGCTGGGAGTTGTGGGATTTTCGGGCGGCGGTATGCAGACGCTTTGGACCTCGGCTTTGGATCCGCGCGTAAAGCGGGCGATTATCAGCGGATACCTGTATGGGTATAAGGATTCTCTGCTGATCTTAAACGGGAACTGTAGCTGCAATTATGTGCCGCATCTCTGGGAGCATTTTGACATGGGGGATATTGCCTCGCTGATTGCGCCGAGACCGCTGGCCGTGCAGTCCTGCCGCAACGATCATCTGAACGGACCGCGGGGGCTGGCAAATGTGCAGGAGCAGCTGGATACGGTGAGACACGCTTACAGGCTGTATGGGCAGGAAAGCTATCCCTTCCACGATATCAGGGAGGGGGAGCATTGCTGGCACGAGGAGATATTGGATGAATTACATCGTATTGGATTTGGAATGGAATCAGAGCAGCACCGGGGGGAAAAATGAATCCTCAGACCTTCTCTTTGAGATCGTTGAGATCGGCGCGGTGAAGCTGAACGACAGATATGTCATGGTAGACGAATTTAGCTGCCTGGTGAGGCCAAAGGTCTATCATGAGATGAACCGGGTGACCGGCAGGCTGATTCATCTGCAGATGCAGGAGCTGGAGCGGGGGAAGTCTTTTGCCGAGGCGGCGGAGGACTTTCTGAGATGGTGCGGAAGCGAGGAATATATCTTTTGTACCTGGGGAGGTCTGGATCTCACGGAGCTTCAGAGGAACATGGAATATTATAAAATGAAGCCGCTGTCGGACGGACCGATCGCGTTTCTGGATGTACAGAAGCTGTTCAGCATTGTCTTTGAGGACGGAAAGTCGAGAAGAGCGCTGGAGTATGCGGTAGATCTGCTGCGGATTGAGAAAGACATTCCTTTCCACCGGGCGTTCGGCGACGCTTATTATACGGCAAAGATTCTGCAGGTAATCGGCGGACAGCATCCGGAGGCACAAAAGAATCTCTCTTACGATGTGTTTCACCCGCCGCTCAGCAGGGAAAAGGAAGTCAAGATTCGTTTTGACAATTATGTGAAGTATATTTCCAGGGAATTTGCCGATAAGGCCGCTGCCTTTGCAGACAGAGAGGTAAGCTCCAGCAAATGTTATCTCTGCAACCGCAATCTGCGGAAGAAACTGAAATGGTTCACCCCCAACGGGAGACATTATTACTGCCTTGCCTACTGTGAAAAGCACGGCTACCTGAAAGGAAAGATCAGGATCCGCAAGACGGATAGGGGAACGATTTATATCGTGAAGACCACAAAGCTGATCGATGGAGCCGAGGCGGATGAAATTCTGCAGAGAATGCAGAAGACGCTTGAAATGCGGAAGAAGCGCCAGGGAGGATACTGAATTTACGCGTGAAACGCAATTACAGACATACTTGCAGCAAATTCGAAGGGACCGGCACCGTTGTCATGAGCGCCGGTCCCTTTTTCCTGACCGGAAGCCGCGGAAATGCTTTTTGCCCTTCCGTCCCCAGACATACCGGCTGCTTTTGCCCGAAAATGCAAAATTTCCGAATATGGCCCGCAGCAGGAAAAAAAGCAGGAGAAGAACGGCTATGATTGCAGCGCCGCCGAGGATTTTGACAAGATCGATATAAATGATCCGATTTTCGGACGTCTGAGCGTCCGGCTCCGTGGAGGCGAACGGCGTGCTGCTTTTGTCCCCGTCGTCGAAAATGACCCGCACCGAGCCGATATCCGCGCCGTGGTATGTGTAACGGATGACGGCAACCCAATCCTGCGGATCCGATTCGTAGGAAACGGTGGAGTCGATATCGTCAATGGAAGCGGTCCGCGGCAGGATGATATAATCGTCCCTGTTCAGGGTCAACAGGGGACGGGAGCTTCCGATGATATCTGTGCCGCCGTAAAACATATCGGCGCTGTCTATATTATACTTTGTCTCGGTCTGGGACACATTGGTTTTGCTGAAGTTATTGAAGCCGTAGTCAAAGAGGGAGATCGTGTCCTCGTACTGAAGGGGCGCCTCGTCCCGCATGACAACACAGATCAGCTTCATGCCGTCCTTTTCCGCGCACGAGACAAGGCAGCTTCTCGCCGCGTTGGTGTAGCCGGTCTTACAGCCTACCAGATAGGGATAGGCGTAGGTTCCGCCGGGGATGATCAGCATGTTGTTGTTTTCCAGCTTCGTCACGGGAATCGTGTCGGAGGCGGGAATTTCAAGCCTGCGGGTCAGGGTGATCTTACAAAGCATCTCGTTTGCAAAAAAGCCCCGGCCGATCATTGCCAGATCGTAGGCGGTGGTGTAGTGGTCGTCGTCCGGAAGGCCGTTAGGATTGACAAAGTGGGAGTTCAGACAGCCCATCTCCTCGGCACGCCGGTTCATGGTATCCGCGAAAACGCTCCAGTCGGTAGTGCCGGAAATGTGTTCCGCGACGGCAAAAGCCACCTCGTTGGCCGAGCGGATCAGGATGGCATTAAGGCATTGCTCCATGGTGAGCGTCTGGCCGACGTCCATGGCGATACCGCTGCTGCCGGGCGGATTGTCAAACACGGCGTCATGGGAGAAGGTCACCGTCTCGTCCAGGGAACAGGTTTCCGCGGCGATCAGTGTGGTAAGAATCTTTGTGGTGCTGGCGGGGTATTCTTTTTTGTGGATATTTTTGGCGTAGAGGATTGTCCCGGTATCCATTTCCATGAGGATCGCGGAATCCGCGGAGACAACGGGCCCCACGGGCCAGTTGACGATATCGTTGGACTGGACGGGCATTTCCCGCTGCTGCTCCAGGAGATCCGCATTGTCCGCCTCGTCTGCGGACGCAGAAATCCATTCGCCGAAAAACAGGACGGCGCAGCAGAACAGCAAAAGAAGGGACAGGATGGACTTATTCGGTTTATGATTCATACGGTTCGGCATAAGGTAACCTCGTCTATAAAATGTCCAAGTTATTCTCAAAACAAGTATACACTATTTTTGCAAAAAACCATAGATCAAAATGGTTCTCATTGACAAGTTTTGCAAGATAAAGTAAATTGAATAAAGAGGCGGTCTTCCGGAGGGACGCGGAGGACGGGAGGATTGCAATGAGGCTGCGCAATATTACAGGTTCCAGGGAAGCGATTGCCGCGAGCGCCTATGTGGTGCAGGAGGAGGTACAGCAGAAGTGCCCGGGAACCTGGAAGGATATTTTCGGCAACGGAAACCCCGTTCATATTGAGATCGGCATGGGCAAGGGGAAATTTATTCATACGATGGCGAAGGAGCATCCGGGGATCAATTATGTGGGGATCGAAAAATATTCCAGCGTACTTCTGCGGGCTGTCCAGAAGACGGAGCAGGAAGCGCTGCCGAACTTAAGATTCCTGCGCATGGACGCGGAAAACGTTACCGCAGTCTTCGCGCCGGGGGAGGTGGATCGGATCTATCTTAACTTTTCGGATCCGTGGCCGAAAGACCGACATGCCAAAAGGCGTCTCCCGTCCCGGGAATTTCTGGCGCGGTATGACATTATTCTAAAAAGCGGGGGGAGGCTGGAATTTAAGACCGACAACAGGGAGCTGTTTGATTTTGCGATAGAGGAGCTCGAACCTGCGGGCTGGAAGGCGGAGACCGTGACGTACGATCTGCACGGGGATCCCGTTCTGATGGAAAAAAATGTCATGACGGAATATGAAGAGAAATTCTCGGCGTTGGGGAATCCTATCTGTAAATATATTATATACCGGGAACGGTAAGTCCCATGCGGTTCGGGTATCCGAAAAAAACTTTTCATTGTATGGAAAATTTTGTTACAAGATTACAAGAAGGGAAGAATGCAAAGCATTCTTTCAAGCGTCCGAAGAGACGCTTTGCGTCCGAAGAGACGCTTTGTGCCGCACAGGCGGCGGAAAGAGAGGAGTTATGGAGTACAGATTTACAGCAGACAATTTTGAGGAAGAGGTGCTTAAGGCGACGGTGCCGGTGCTGGTTGACTTTTATGCGGACTGGTGCGGCCCCTGTAAGATGATGGCGCCCGTCGTCGAAAAGCTGGCGGAGGAATTTGAGGGTAAATTGAAAGTAGGGAAATGCAATGTGGACGACAATGCGCAGCTGTCCGCGAGGTATCGCATTTCCAGTATTCCGGCCTTTGTGGTATTTGAGAACGGAGAAGCCGTCGAAACCTGGGTGGGAGCCATGTCAACGTCAGAGCTGAAGGGGAAGCTGGAGAAGGTTTTGGCAAAATGAAGAGAGAGATTCTGATTGATGAGGGAAAAAGATGCCTTGTGTGCCTTGCGGGCGCGCTGCTGTACGCGGCGGGAATCAATCTTTTCGTGGTTCCTTCGGGGCTGTATACCGGAGGGCTGATGGGAATCTGTCAGGTGATCCGGACGCTCCTGGCGCAGTTTCTGCATTTGAGCTTCCAGAATTTTGACATTGCGGGTATCATCTACTATATTATCAACATTCCTATTTTTATTATCGCGTTTACCCGGATGGGCAGAAAGTTTTTTGGAAAGACGGTGCTCACGGTTACGGCGATGACGGTATTCATGTCGGTGATTCCGCCGACGGTCATTGTAGAGGACGCCATGGCCGCCTGTATCGTAGGAGGTATTATCTCCGGCACGGGTGTGGGCTTTGTACTTCGGATGGGTTCCTCCGGCGGCGGAATGGACGTCGTGGGGGTGCTGCTGACCAAATGGAAAAACGATTTCAGCGTGGGAAAGGTGAGCCTTCTGGTGAATCTGGCGCTTTACGCGGCCTGCTTCTTCCTCTTTGACGTGGAGGTAGTGGTGTATTCCATTATCTATGCGGCGGTCTATTCCGTGGCCATGGATAAGATGCATACCCAGAATATCAATGTAGAGGTCAACGTGATCACGAAGGCGGACACGACGGTTATGGAAAAAGAGGTCTTTCAGGAGCTGGGCAGGGGAATCACAAAGTGGTCCGCGCTCGGAGCCTACACCTACGACCGTTCGCACGTCCTGTATATCCTGCTTTCAAAGTATGAAGTGAACCATTTGAAGACGATTATCCATAAACATGACCCCAACGCTTTTATTGTGGTAAACGAAGGGGTCAGCGTGGTGGGAAACTATTTAAAAAAGCTTTAAGGCATCTGCGTTTGTCTGTCCTTCAGCGCCGCGGCGATGAAGCCCTTAAACAGCGGATGAGGCCTGTTGGGACGGGATTTCAGTTCCGGATGTCCCTGGGTGGCAACATAGAAGGGATGGTCTGTGATCTCGCACATCTCCACGATACGTCCGTCGGGAGATGTTCCGGAGAGCCGCAGACCTTTTTCCGTCAGAGCGGCCCGGTAATCGTTGTTTACCTCGTAGCGGTGGCGGTGGCGCTCCCGAATGACCTCCTCGCCGTAAAGGGAGTAGGCTCTTGAGTTCTTATCCAGAACACAGGGGTAGGAGCCCAGACGAAGGGTTCCGCCGATATCCTCCACGCCGTTTTGATCCGGCATCAGGGCGATGACGGGATGGGTGGTGTTGGGATCCAGCTCAATACTGTGGGCGTCGTTATAACCCAGTACATTGCGGGCATACTCTACGATGGTCAGCTGCATGCCGAGACACAGGCCCAGAAGAGGCTTTCGGTGCGTGCGGGCATAATGGATGGCCAGTATTTTTCCCTCGATGCCCCGGGAGCCGAAGCCGCCCGGAATCAGGATGCCGTTGACGTCGGACAAAAGCTCCTCAACGTTGTCCGGGGTTACCGTCTCGGAATCGATCCACTTGATATGTACGGTGGTGTGGTTGGTGATGCCGCCGTGCTTTAAGGCTTCCACTACGCTGATGTAGGCGTCATGGAGGGCGACGTATTTGCCGACCAGCGCGATTTGGACTTCGTTGGTGGGATGCTTTAAGTCGTCCACCATTTTTTCCCAGTCCCGAAGATCGGGTTCCGGGCAGTCCAGACGGAGACATTCGCAGACCACCTGGGCCAGATGCTCTTTTTCCATGGCTAAGGGCGCCTCGTAAAGATATTCCACGTCCAGATTCTGCAGCACCCGGGTGCTGGGAACGTTACAGAAGAGAGCGATCTTGTCCTTGATGCCCTGTTCGAGAGGATGCTCGCTGCGGCAGACGATGATATCCGGCTGGATCCCCATGCCCTGGAGATCCTTTACGCTGGCCTGGGTGGGTTTGGTCTTTAGCTCCTGGGAAGCGCTCAGATAAGGGATCAGCGTCACATGAATCAGGATGGCGTTTTCGTGGCCCACATCGTGCTGGAACTGCCGGATAGACTCCAAAAAGGGCTGGCTTTCGATATCTCCCACGGTGCCGCCCACCTCGATGATGGCGATACGCATGTCGGGATCGGTAAAATTGCGGTAGAACCGGCTTTTGATTTCGTTTGTGATATGGGGGATTACCTGTACGGTGCCGCCGCCGTAGTCGCCGCGGCGCTCCTTCTGCAGTACGGCCCAATACACTTTTCCGGTGGTCACATTGGAGTTTTTATCCAGATTTTCGTCGATAAACCGCTCGTAATGACCCAGGTCCAGATCTGTCTCGGTCCCGTCGTCGGTGACAAAAACCTCGCCGTGCTGGATCGGGTTCATGGTTCCGGGATCGATGTTGATGTAGGGATCAAATTTCTGCATCGTTACCTTGTAGCCTCTCGCCTTCAGCAGGCGTCCCAGCGACGCGGCAGTGATTCCCTTTCCGAGTCCGGAGACGACGCCGCCTGTGACAAATACATATTTTACCGGCATAAATTCCCTCTTTTCTGTGCCGCCCGGCTGGAACGCTCGGTTCGGCGGCACGGAGACGCGAGCGTAAAATATGGAACATAAAAGACAATCAATAGCGTTTTTTGGCAGACTGAATCGGTTCGCTGGTCAGATCCACGCCCAGCTTTTTATAGATTTTGATATCTACCTCGGATAGCATTACCGAGGTATGTGCCTGACAGCCTTTCAGCTTCGGCAACTGCTCCAGAGCGCGTCTTGCGTTCGGATCGCTGACGGCGGACAGAGAGAGCGCGATGAGTACCTCGTCCGTGTGCAGCCGGGGATTCTTTCCGCCCAGGTAACGAACCTTTAAATCCTGGATCGGCTCGATGGCAGCAGGCCTGATCAGATGCGTGTCGTGGTCGATGCCGGCAAGGCGCTTTAAAGCGTTCAGTAAAAGCGCGGCGGAGGCGCCGAGAAAATCCGAGGTTTTGGAGGTGATGATCTCCCCGTCGGGCAGCTCGATCGCCGCGGTGGGGACGCCCAGTTTTTCGGCGCGCTCCTTGCAGGCCACGGTCACATGCCTGTCATCGGTGGAAATTTTGGCCTGCTTCATCAGCAGCTCAATCTTGTAAACCTCGTTTTCGGAAGCTCCGTCCCGCACCACCTTGTTCAGAGTGGAATAGTAACGGCGGATAATTTCCATATTGGAGGCTTCACAGCAGACCTGATCGTCGATGATGCAGTTCCCCGCCATGTTGACGCCCATATCGGTAGGAGATTTATAGGGATTGCTGCCGTAGATCCCCTCGAAGATAGCGTTCAGCACAGGGAAAATTTCGATATCCCGGTTATAGTTGACGGTGGTCTTGCCGTAGGCCTCCAGGTGAAAGGGATCGATCATGTTTACATCGTTCAGATCGGCCGTGGCCGCCTCGTAGGCCAGATTGATCGGATGCTTTAAGGGAATGTTCCAGATCGGGAAGGTCTCAAATTTGGCGTAACCGGCCTTGATGCCCCGCAGATTGTCGTGGTAGAGCTGGGAAAGGCAGGTGGCCATTTTCCCGCTGCCGGGTCCCGGAGCGGTGATGACGACAAGCGGTCTTGCGGTCTCGATATAATCGTTTTTCCCGTAGCCGTTTTCGCTGACGATCAACGGCACGTTGGCCGGATAGCCCTCGATGGTATAATGAAGGTAAACCCGGATGTTTTTCTTTTCCAGCTTTGCCTTGAACCGGTCGGCGCTGTTTTGGCCGGAGTAATGCGTAATGACCACGCTGCCCACATAAAGCCCCATCTGCTGAAATTCATCCCTCAGACGCAGGACGTCCACATCGTAGGTGATGCCGAGATCCCCGCGGATTTTATTTTTTTCGATGTCGGCGGCGCTGACGACGATGACGATCTCGGCACAGTCGGAAAGCTGCATCAGCATACGCAGCTTTGAATCCGGCGCAAATCCAGGCAGGACCCGGGAAGCGTGATAATCGTCAAAGAGCTTTCCGCCAAATTCCAGGTACAGCTTGTCCCCGAACTGGCCGATGCGTTCCTTGATATGCTCCGACTGCATTTTCAGATATTTTTCATTGTCAAAACCGATTTTCATAGTGATACCCCCGCATATCGCAGGCCTGCGACACTGCACCGACAAAGAATAAAATCCTCAACAAAAATACCTCTATATCTTACCACAGATTTGACGCCGTTGGAATACGGAAAGTTTAGAAATCTTTAAGAGAAGACACTTTTTTTTCACATTTCTGCTATTGATTTCTCAACCCGTAATCTCTATAATAAAATGGATTCCGTTTCACCGATAAAAGTAAACGATATTTTGAAAAGAATGGAGCTGCTATGGACGATAGAATGAATCAATATAATAACGGAGGCGGATATAACAACGGGAACAGGCCCGGCGGCAACCGTGACGGTAACGGGAACAACGGAAACGAACCTCCGCGTCGGCCCAGCCCCATGTTGATATTTCTCGGAATCCTTTCGCTCGTCACCTGTATCCTTGCGGTCTATTATCTGGCCAATGCGTCGAGTCTGGATCAGGAAAGCGAAGAGGTGCCCTATTCGCAGTTCCTGCAGTATGTCGAGCAGGACGCTGTCGAGCAGGTGACGGTCCGCGCCAATAAAGAGGCGAAGGACATACTGGTAGAGTTTTCCCTGAAAAGCGATAAGAGTCAGGAGGAGGAAAATCAGCGCCCCGCTTTTTTCCTGGGGATCGGTTTTTACAATCCCCAGCAGACGGAAAAGCTGTATTATTCCGTTATCATGGAGGATGTGACTACCCTGACGGCCAGACTTGAGGAGCACGGCATCGAGGCGGAGCGCTCCATTCAGACCAGCTCCTTTTTGGAAATCATTGTGACCTATCTGCTTCCCGTGCTTATCATGGTGATTTTGTTCAGCGTTATGTTCCGCATGATGGGCGGCAGCGGCGGCCCGATGGGAGTGGGTAAAAATAACGCCAAGGTTTATGTGCAGAAGGAGACGGGAGTCACCTTCAAGGATGTGGCGGGAGAGGATGAGGCGAAGGAGTCTTTGGTGGAAGTGGTGGACTTTCTCCACAATCCCGGCAAATACTCCAAGATCGGCGCCAGACTGCCGAAAGGAGCGCTGCTGGTGGGACCTCCCGGAACGGGAAAAACGTTGCTGGCGAAGGCTGTGGCCGGGGAGGCGCATGTTCCCTTCTTTTCTCTGACCGGCTCGGACTTTATCGAGCTTTATGTGGGCGTAGGCGCAAGCCGTGTGCGCGACCTTTTCAAGGAGGCGACCAAGAACGCGCCCTGTATCATCTTTATCGATGAGATTGACGCCATCGGCCGCAGCCGTGATTCCAAGTACGGCGGCGGAGGAAACGAGGAGCGGGAGCAGACGCTGAACCAGCTCTTGTCGGAGATGGACGGTTTTGACAGTTCAAAGGGAATCCTGATCCTGGGCGCTACCAACAGGCCTGAGATTCTGGACAAGGCGCTTCTGCGCCCCGGCAGATTTGACAGGAGAATCATTGTTGACAAGCCGGATCTGAGAGGCCGGGTGGAAATCCTGAAGGTTCATTCCAAGGACGTCAAGATGGACGAGACGGTGGATCTGGACGCGATTGCGCTGGCCACCAGCGGCGCGGTGGGCTCCGATCTTGCCAATATGATCAACGAGGCGGCGATCAACGCGGTAAAGGAGGGCAGGGAGTATGTCTGCCAGAAGGACCTGTTTGACGCGGTGGAGGTGGTCCTGGTCGGAAAGGAAAAGAAGGACCGGATCATGAGCAAGGAGGAGCGGAGAATTGTATCCTACCACGAGGTGGGACACGCTCTGATCAGCGCCCTGCAGAAAAACTCAGAGCCCGTGCAGAAGATTACGATTGTCCCCCGCACGATGGGAGCCCTCGGCTATGTGATGCATGTGCCGGAGGAGGAGAAATATCTGAACACCGAGGCGGAGCTGCGTGATATGCTTGTGGGCCTGATGGGCGGGCGCGCGGCGGAGGAGGTCGTGTTCGATACCGTCACCACCGGCGCGGCCAACGATATCGAGAAAGCGACGGATATCGCCCGGAATATGGTGACCCGCTACGGCATGAGCAAGAAATTCGGTCTCGTGGGACTCGCCACCGTGGAAAGCCAGTATCTGGAGGGCAGGATGTCGTTGAACTGCAGCGACGAGACGGCGGCCAAGATCGACGCGGAGATCGTGGAGATTCTAAAGGAGAGCTATGACAAGGCAATTTCCCTGCTCCGGGAGAACAGGGAAATCATGGATAAACTGGCGGAGTTCCTGATCGAGAAGGAAACGATTACGGGCAAGGAATTTATGGAGATCTTCCGCAGGGAAAAGGGTATTCCGGAGCCGGAGGAGAAGGAAGCGGAGAAAGACGGACAGAAGGAGAATAAAGCCGATGTGATAGAGATGCCGGGGCCCGTAGCGGAGCCGGAAGAGAAAGAGTCGGCGGAGCCCCTGAAGATTCCCGGGGAAAACAAAGCCGCAGACGGCAAAGAGCCGGAAGCGTCAAATCTCTCGGAGACTTCGCCTGAGAGCGGAGAAGCCGACGGCGGGGAAACCGGGGCGGAAGCGGCAGAGAGCGCAGAGCGCCACGACGTGGAGCCGCAAGCCGATTCGGCGGAAGAAGCCACCCTCCCCGAAAAGCAGGAGCCGACGCCCTCCGAAAGGGAGCCGCAGCCCGGCCGTCCGCCGGAGGATAACAGCCCCAGAGGCCGCTTTTCCAACGGAAGGATAAATTAACCAGGGGAGTACAGAAAAATAACAGACGGGGATGTTCCCGATAAGCTAAAAATTTCCCGGCGGGGCGGTGTGCCCCTGCCGGGAAATCTTTTATTCTATAGGAAACTTCGTCGTAGCAAAAAGCGTCCGGCAGGACGTTTTTTTATCTCATAGAAAATTACGTTGCGGCAAAAAGCGTCCGATAGGACGCTTTTTAAGGATTAAGGCGAACCGTGGAAGGAAATAAAGATCAGTTTGCTGGGGGAGCCGTCTCCCGTCACCTGTATGGTCAGCACGTCCGTTTCGGGATCGTACAGATCCTTTGCCGGATATTTTTTATCACAGACAAACACCGCCGCCTGCCCGATATCCCTGTCTGTGTTCCACTTGATTTCCAGCGTGGCCTCGTTACACTCCCTGTCGTAAATGCAATAGCGCATACGGTCGTAAGCGGCGTCGTATTCCATCTCCCGGAGCATGGAGGTGCTTGACAGGACATAGGGCAAATCCTTTACGTCTTCGGGAGAGAACGGGAGATAATAATCCCTTCCTCTGCCCCAGCCCTTTCCTCCTACATACTGATAGGACTTCGGGTGCCGCACGGAGTTGACGAAAATATCGGACGCAACCATGAAAAGCTGCTTCCCCTCGCCCAGCACGTCTGTGGGACATTTTTTCTCCCTGTCGCATTCCAGCCCCAGATGGATCATCCGGAAGGGCTGCTCCTTTTCCTGCATACTCATCTCCGTCTGAAGCAGGATGCCGTACCATTCCATGAAGAAGGGATCCCCCGATTCCTTTGCCAGATAGGGGTAGCCGGTGGCGATATCCTGCGCTTTAAACGGAATGTCAAAATTTGTATAGAAATCCTGTTCCTTTTGAAGCCCTCTGGTAAAGTGTGTAAAGCCCTTTAGCTGTACGGGAACGGAGATCAGCCACTGGTACGCCATGACGTGCTTTGCCATGTCGATGTAGCGCTGCTCCTTTGTGCGGCTGTGAACAAGCGCGCAGTAGGAGATGAAGGTCGCCATGTTCATGCTGTCGTTATTGTCGATGGCGCTGTCGTTTGCGTCCCAGTTTCCGCCGTCAAAGCTGTCGTTTATCCAACAGTTGCGCAGCATGAACCGGTTCCAGACATAGGTCTCCAGCCTGTTTCTGGCGTCGTTTATCTTTTCGTCGCCGTTTTTCTGATATAAATATTCCAATGCCAGCAGGGAATCGTTTACCGCGGGACATACCTGATCATACTCTCCCTTAAAGTTATAGTTTCTTCCCAAAATCCCCTCTTCGCTGATCAGACCTGCTATGAAATAGACTCCCTTTGCGCCGGCCTCAAACCAGCGTCCGGCCTTCTCCGGCTCGTGCTTTTCCGCCAGCCCGGAAAGCTCCAACATGGCTCTTGCGCCCGCGGAATGGGACATCATCATCAGCACATAGCCGCCCATATAGTCCTGTACCGTCCCGGCGGGATTTGTTTTGTCTACCGCCCCGGTATCGGAATCATAGGGCAGGATGGCGCCGTTGGGCAGCTGATAGGCGCAGAGAAAGTCCGCCATTTCACAGGCATATTCCTTTGCCCAAAGCTCCTCGGGATGATTCAGGTAATGCCGGTAGAGCTCCAGCGCAATCCCAGCGTTTGCGCCGGCGATAATCAGCTTCCCGTAGCCGCCCCGGGCAATCATATTATCCATCTTGCCGTTATCGGAGCGAAGTAACGACTGGTAGCCTTTTCCCTTTATATAATTTTTCGCGCGCTTGAAGCTGTCAAAGATATCGTCGCAGATATCGTCCGCACAGTATCGGAAATCCGCCTGTTTGTCGTAGCCGCAGGTATCGATGTAGCCCTTTACGCAGTCGTACTGCGTCTCCCCTCCCGAAACGACAAATTTAAAATGCTGTATTCCCTTCAGAAGCTCTTTGTCGAAATCGATCTCTCTCAAAACCTGGAACTTCCAGGACAGCTGCATATCCACCGACCGGACAATCCAGTCCTTTGTGTGGTAAATCCGAAGGGGCGTATCCTTGTCGGAAGGGTCAAACTCCAATTCCCCTCTGTCAAAATCGCTGTCTAACGTATATCCGACGGAAAGGTAGCCCTTTCCCGCTCCCAGATTCTGGCAGGCCAGCACGGCGGGCGCGTTGGCGAAGGACGTTTTCTGTCTCATATATTTTGGCCGCTCTGAGAGAATGGTATCCTCAAAAGGGAATTTGACGAAATCCATCTGTGCCGTATCGAACGGCGCCTTTGCATAGATTCTGTGGTTAATGGGCAGTTCCGGGTCGATGGCCACATCAAAGATGACAGCCGGGACATCCTGCTTCATGATGACGTCCACCGTCATCCTCGCCTTCCCGTCGTAGCCGGAAAACTGCAGATGTCCGGTTTCGGCGCTGTTTTTCAGCTCCTTCCAGTCATAACAGAAAAATTTCTGCCCGACCGTTTCTTCCGCGACAAAGCAGTCGCTCTCCCTGCCGATCTGCGCGCCTCCGACACAAAAGCTGCCGAGGCCCCATTTTCCGTCTTTGCAGTAAGGCGTCCAGCGGAAGCCGCTGTTATTTTCCATAAACGGTTTCCCGTTTTCGTGTTTTATTATATTCATTCTTTTTATACCCCCTTTGCGCTCCGGCGCGTATGCGTATACCTTATCCTTATACTCTTTTTGTGTGCTTGTTCCCCTCTTTACGCAATCAACTTATGCCTGATTCTCGTTTTTGCCGCTTTTTTCCTTCACAAATTTATTGGCAAGAAGCGACGGAACGATGAGCAACAGGTTCAAACCGGCAAGAATGTAATATACGTTGCCGCTGATCACAACGCCTTCCGCCACGACATTACCGAAATTCGTGATCAGTACGTTGGCGAGCACAGAACCGAATACCATGGGAAGAGCCACATAAAACACCATGCGGATTCCTTCGTACTGCCCGTGTGCGTTGTCCGGGAACAGATTTTTCATCCACGCGTTACAGGTCTGCTCCATGCCTACATAACCGCCCAGAAGGATCACCGTGCCCAGAAGGAGGAACCAGACTTCCCTGATGAGCTCGGACATACCGCTCAGGATGCATCCGACCACGGACATGATTGTTACGATAACCAGAACAAGGCCTTCCTTCTGCTTCTTGATCATTTTGGTGAAAGGAACGGTTACCAGTACGGACAGTAAAATTCCCACTCCCTGAACCAGACTCGCCGTCGTTGCGCTGAAGCCAAGGTTATTGATGATATACACTGCAGAGTAGGGCATCCACGCGTCAAAAACGATAAAGTAGTAAGCGTAGGCGATCAGCACCATAAACAGCGCTCTGTTTGCCTTTAACGACTTGAAATCAAAGACCTCCATCAGCTGTTTCCCGAAGGATCCTCTCTTCTGAGGCTGCAGAGAAGGATTTTCCTTTACCATGAAAATTGCAAAGAAGCCGAACAGCGATACGATGCCGCCGGTAATCGCAAAGAGCCAGAAATAGCCCAGCTTGTCAACCACCATACCGGCGATGACCGCGACAACCAGTGAAGACAGCAGAGGCATAACACCCAGCCAGGCTCCCAGTGTGGCGCGGTTTTCCCTGTTGGAGATATCCGTAGTCCAGGCCATATAGCCTGCGTCGGATCCGATAGAGCCGATTGCAGACATAATGCCGTCCATGATGATACAGAAAATCCCTGCCGTCGCAAGCGTCGGCATCTTGCTTCCGAATGCAAACATAAAGGTGGTAAGGCCCCAGCAGATAAAGCCCCAGACGATCAGAGGCTTCCGCCTTCCGAAGCGGTCGGAAAGGGTGCCGAAGATTAGTGTGGTCACGGTGGAGGCTATCGCCGAAATGGCCACCATCCAGGAAGTGATGTTTACGTCGTAAGCGATCTCAGCATAGACGTAAGATGTAAACCAGGTGTTCTCAATCGACCAGCCTACCTTTGCGACCAGATTGAGCAGGATTACAATGAACCAGATTCGGAACGTCATTTTCATCGGCCGGATTCCGGCGTTTTCCTCTTGTTTCCCCATAAGTAGTACCTCCTATTCATAAGCTTGACTGTCAGTGACACTTTCAGTTTGGCATGGGGTAAAGGGGAAGTCAACGCGGCTTGTGACACATCTGAAAAACTTGTAACAGGAAAATTTTTCTCGATCATTTTTGGCTATTTTGCGTGTTGAGGCGGGCACAGGCTTGATTTATTTCGTTATTTTTGCTATAATTGTTACAGCTGTAACAGACAATCATTGTTGTCGGACGGGCATTTTTACACAGGAATTTCTCCTGTGTGCAGACAGGAGGGGCGGTGAACGGTATAGATACTAAAGATAGGAATATCTGTGAAAGAAATATTTATGACACGGATGTCGATGAGCTTTACGCCACGGAAAAAAGACCGGATTCCAAACAGCTGTTATTTGAAGCTCTGATGAAGCTGATGAAGACAAGGAGCTTTACGGAGATAACCGTCACGGAGCTGGTCCGAACCGCAAACCTTTCGCGTATGACCTTTTACCGCAACTACGACAATATAGCGGATATTTTGCACGAGCATTTGTCTAACGATCTGTTTGGAGGGAATATCACTTCCGATATCATCCGTAAGTGCGGCGAAAAAAAGCAGATGACCCTGTACTTCGTTTATCTGCGGAACAATAAGGAATTGATCGACAATGTCTTAAATTCCGGCCTTTCCTTTGTGCTTATGGATGAAATCCGCCAGATGGTCGATAAATTCTGGCGGCTGATTGACAAAAATTACACCATGGATGCGGTAGCAGTGTCGGCGGTCAAGGGGATTTTCTTTTCCGTCAGCATCGACTGGATAAAATCGGGAATGAAGCAGTCTCCCGAGAGCATGGGGAATATGCTTTGCTCTTTCCTTGAGGTGCTTGAGCAAAGTTACGGGAAAAATGTCGGGTGCTGAGGTGTTTTGCCGCTGCGAAAAGAATGGGATCCTGTGCTGCAGCCTGCTGGCCTTTCGGTGTTGTGTTTTCTGATTCCCTCAGCTTTCGCAGATAATCGGAAAATTTATTCTGTATCATGTTATCTACCTACTCTGATTACACGGTAAGGACAGTAGATATCTTTTTTACATGCTCTTGATATGATTCCTGATTATGAATATAATAAAATCTAAAGGACAGACTTCATTATAGAATTTGTTTTTGATTCTATAATAAGTCTAATGGCTGGTAACAGCACTTTCATATAGTCCTGAAAGAGGTGGAGCCAATGGCGGAGACACAAAATATAGAATGGAAATCAAAATGGAGAGATGAATACCTTGAGTGGATCTGCGGTTTTGCAAACGCCCAGGGCGGAAAGTTATATATTGGTATGGATGATAGCGGGGAAGTCATCGGACTGGATAACACCGGCAAACTCATGGAAGATATCCCCAACAAGGTTCGACAGTCCATGGGAATTGTAGTCGATGTTAATCGCCTGAACCGGGGAAATCTGTCATACATCGAAATCGTTGTTCCACCTTATCCGGTTGCCATATCCTACAAAGGGCTCTACTATTATCGGAGCGGAAGCACCATGCAGACACTCTCCGGCCTTGAACTGGAGAGCTTTATCCTCCGCAAACGGGGTGCCACATGGGACAATATGCCTTTGCCCTCCTTCACCGCCGACGATATAGATGACGGACTTGTAGACCGTTTTAAGCAGATGGCTGTCAAAAAAGGCCGAATTGATGAGAGCGTTTTAAACGAACCAAAAGAGGTGCTGATGGAAAAACTCCGGCTGACCAATGCCGGATACTATACCAATGCAGCCATGCTCCTGTTCAGCAAAAAGCCTGACGACTGGCTCCTCGGTGCATACACGAAAATCGGTTTTTTTGAAACAGATGCCGATCTCCTGTATCAGGATGAAATCCATGGCTCCCTGTTAGAGCAGATTGACAAAATAATAGAAGTGATTCACCTGAAATACATGAAAGCAAAAATCACTTATGAAGGAATGCAGCGAATTGAACGCTATTTTGTCCCTGACGCTGCCCTGCGCGAGGCTCTCCTGAACGCTTTATGCCACAAGCTGTACCAGTCCTGTATTCCCGTCCAAATCAGTGTGTATGAGGACAGGCTATATATTGCAAATTGCGGACAACTGCCTGAAAACTGGACTGTGGAAAACCTTATGAACAAGCATGCTTCAAAGCCGTATAATCCAGGTATAGCCAATGTATATTATCTGGCCGGATTTATTGAAAGCTGGGGACGTGGCATTGAAAAAATCTGTCAGGCCTGCGATGATGACGGCAGTCCCCGGCCGGAATATACTATCCATCCGGGGGATATTATGATTAAATTTACAGCTGCCGAAGGTCGCATCGTCCGTACAGCGCTGAATCAGGTGACTGAGAGGGTGACTGAGAGGGTGACTGAGAAGGTGACTGAGAACGAAAACGCAATCCTCGCCTTGTTGATGGAAGATCCTGCTTACACATATACTGCTTTGGCCGAAAAACTGGGATTAAGCCGCAAAACTGTTTCCGCAAGAATCAGGCAGTTAAAGGAAAAAGGAATCCTTCAAAGAATTGGTTCCGACACAAAAGGTCATTGGCAGATCAACAGCAAACAATAAGAAGAAAATTTGACAAGATGGTTGTTATAAAATTGTTACTCTGTCCTTATTCCTGAACGCAATCCCCTCATAAGCTTCCTCTGCCAATGAGGAATTTATGTATTTTATTTCATTTTCATACATTTTTCTGACACGGATTGTTATTGTCTTTCTGTCCCGGCTCAGTTGAGGTTTTCGCAAAATTTCGTCGCTGAAAAAAGCAACGCTTTTCGGTGCCCCGCTAATTCCGTTAGCCGTAAGCAATATAACTCTGTCAGGTGAAATCGGGAATATGGAATATAAGGGCATTTGCATCCCCCATTCCGTCACGCCGTTTACAATCGTCGGATAAGCATCACCTATCACAAAATCCATGAATCCTCTTCTTTCTGCGACAACGAAATATAGCCCAAAGTATCCGACCGTATCCCGCTGAAAGAAGAGTTTGATTGGAGTATCTATCCCTTTGTGCTCCCATATTTCCTTCAGCGTTCTGCAATTTATTAAATTCCCCAGGTTCCTTTTCCAGAGATCTGACAGGTTGCCGTCCTCCTGATATATTGAGTAGAATGCTTTGTTCTCCTCGGATGCTCCGGTCCCGAATTTCTTGCTTGTGATATTGGAACGAAATGACATAATGGCAAAGAAAATTTTTAGTTTCTCGTCCTCCTCCGGAGAAATTGCTATTTCATCCCCGCAGAGAAATTTCTCTGTTATAATCCGCGAAACTTCTCCTTCAAATCGTGCCATATCTTTCTCGATCTTTGTGGGCTCCTCCGGATTATTTATTTCGTCCCGGTACAGATTCCTGACCGCAAAAATATCCCTGGTTTTCTTTACGAATATTTGAGACTTCTTTTTATCAAAATAAAACAAATCTCCACTGTCATCAAAGCAGAAATTTCGCAGAATAAATTGTGGAATATAATGATGTCTTATCGGTTCCTTGTTCACTGCACACTGCCCTTCTTTATGTCAGTCCGAAATTTCTGTCAACTGTACCTTCAAATGCCCCTGTACTTTTCTTATACCTCCACCTCATGCCCCGACACGGCTTCAAAATGATATTTTACGATTCCGAGATCCATTTTTGCATAAGGCCCTCTTCCGGCTCTTACAGACACATTCCCGTTTTCAAGCGTAAAATAAAACTTCTGCTGATTGATGGCCGTAGGGGCAAGCATGGCGGCCTCCATACCTTTCGCAAACCAGTCCGGCATGGCGTCCGCACAGTTGCAGAGCTGCCCTGTCTCCTTACTCCTGTGGGCGATCCCCTGCGTGGCGCCATATCCCAAAGCTATGATGCAGGCCAGCTTCTCACCGGCTCCTATATCCGCTTTGACTTTACCGTGAGTCAGTGCAACCCAGCAGGTATTCAGTCCCAGTTCCTGGGCCTTCAGTACAAGCTTCTCCCCAAAATATCCTGCCTTTTCTTCCAGACCGGCATCCTTTTTCCCGACCAGAGCAATATAGTTTTCCACGCCGCTGAACTTTCCGTAATGTGCCATCCTGCTGTCAAAGCACTTCGGCTCATCATAAATAATCTGAATCCTCAATCCGCTTTCCCGGTTACATTCTTCCGCCAGCGTATCCAGAAGCTTCCTCTTGTCTTCCTCAATTTTTTTCCCGCTGTACTGCCTTACACTGTGGCGGGCCTTAATCAACTCGAAAATATCCATATGGTGTTCTCCTCGTCTCCGTTTAACTGTTTTATGTTGTGAATAAGGTCATTATATTACGCTTACAATACATACACATATTTTTTCTTTCCGGTTTTTAAATTCGCCTCAAATCAGTGCTTTGCCCATTTTATATTCGATTCGGATGCATGATACAAGGCCATAGATTTCCCGGTGCCTCATACAACTCTGCAAACCGGAATAATTACAACAATGCCTTTTTCAAATCAGAGACATACAATGTCTGCTGCTTTTTCAAGAAACCTTTTATAAGAGGCTTCATGAGCAATTTTTTAGCGACAACATCTTCCGTAAAATCAATTTCTGTCTGTCCGCCTTTTTGCGTAAATATGCCAATCCAATGACCTTTCATATTGTCATTTTCCATATCAAACTCCCACCGCTTGCAGGGTTCCACGGCAGTAACTGTAAAAAGAGTCGCATAGCCTTCCTTTGTGTACTCAACAAATTGATTTTCATTTAGAATCTCTATCTTACTCAAATCACTGCGCCATGTATAGTCAGTGAGAGAAGTAACGGTTTCCCAAACCTTCTGAATATCCTGTTGAAAAGTTGCTTTTATATTGGAAATTGCCATACCCAGATTCCTCCAAACTTCGGTTATAATAAATCAAAGAGCTGATTTTATGATCCAAAAACTATCATAAAATCAAAGGACTGATTTTATGATCTAAGTGCTATCATAAAATCAAAGGGCGGATTTTATGATCCAAAAACTATTATAGCTCACTTTTAACAGGAGCACAATTCCGAAAATTATCCCCGTGCATATTGAAATGCCCGGACAACATAATCGGCGGAACCGGCCCCGTTTTTCGTATCAAACAATGTTTTCAGATAATCGTTGGAGTATGTTTCCATGATGATTTTACAATAGTTCTCCTGATCTCCCAGTATCTCAGACGGAGCATTTCTGTACGCAAAATGAATGATTTCCCTGACAATATTTTGTACCTCATCCGCGGATACGTCCTTGTCTTTCTTCGACGCCAGCTCTTGAAATAAGTCCTTTTGCTTTAGTTCCTCCGGGATTTGGGACATTTGTTTTTCCATGATTTCCGAAAAATGCGCCATATTATATTTCATGGATTCCGTAAAGCTTTCAACACTTCCAAACTGCGCAACGGCGATTTTTGCCAATTCCGATTCGTCATCCCTGACTTTTTGGATAAACATGTCAAAATTTTCCGTATTTCCCCAATACTTAATGACGTCGTCTGTACTGTTGCTCCTGAAATTTTCCAGCGCGGCAATATAGACCGACAAGTCAAATTCCTTAAAACTCATACACTGTTCTCCTTTCTCCAGACGGCTGAGAAGCTGTATCAATCCGTCAATCCTGTCTCGCTTTAACAGGAGCATCTCCTTTTGCTTTTTGAAAGCGGTAATTCTGTCAAAATCAGGCTTTTCTAAAATTTCCTTAACTTCCTTTAAGGGAAAACCTAACTCCTTCAGGAAGAGAATTTGCTGTAATGTCTGCAATGCTTCATCGTCATACAGTCGGTAACCGGAAGGAGTAAATTTACTTGGCTTCAACAGCCCTATTTCATCATAGTATTGCAGGGTGCGCACGCTGATACCTGTTAATTTTGCGACCTGGCTTACTGTTTTCATCTGTTACCTCCTTGCAGACTTTGGCTGAGTGTGGAACCCTTTCCTTACACATCTCAAGAAACGTATAATTGTCGGTCATTCGTATTCCCTGCTAATGAGTATACATTATCACGCAACGTGAGAGTCAACCTATTTTTTCCCAAAAGTTCACACCGTGTAAAAACAGCACCCGACAGACACGGGTTCTTTCGCGGACCGTAAAGGCACATCGGCGCTTGGCGAGGTCCTTTCGAGCTTAGCGTCCGCTATGTGCCGACCCGAGTGCAAACGTGTCCGCGAAAGAACCCATGCCTGCCGGGCGCGTTACTTTCAAGCGCGCCACTTTCAAACACGTTACTTCCAAACGCTCCACTTTCAGGCCCGTGAACGGTTTTTCCCCAAATTTCTCCCCCGGCACCGCTATTGACAAAGCTTCCGTCTCTGGCGTAAACTGACAAAGTAAGGTCAGCGCCATTTTTGGCAGACGGATACCCCTGGCGACGGAGTCGGAATACAGGTCCGCACGGGATTCCAACAGGCAGGAGACAAATATAGCATGTTTCAGTTTGAAGAGGAATTAAAAAAGCTTCCGAAAGAGCCCGGAGTCTATATCATGAGAGATGACAAGGATGTCATTTTATATGTGGGTAAGGCAATAAACCTGCATAACCGCGTGCGCTCTTATTTCCGGGAAAACATCGGGAGAGGACCGGCTATCGATAAGATGGTGACGTTGATTGCCCGGTTCGAATATATCGTCACGGATTCCGAGCTGGAAGCGTTGGTGCTGGAGAATAATCTGATCAAGGAGTATTCGCCGAAGTACAACACGCTGTTAAAGGATGATAAGACCTATCCGTATATCAAGGTGACGGTGGGAGAGGATTATCCGCGGATTCTGTTTTCGAGGACCATGAAGAAGGACAAGTCCAGGTATTTCGGGCCTTATACCAGCGCTGCGGCGGTGAAGGATACCATAGAGCTGTTAAACAAGCTGTACTGTCTGCGCACCTGTAACCGTTCTCTGCCCAGGGACGTGGGTCTGGAGCGGCCCTGCCTGAACTATCATATCAGGCAGTGCATGGCGCCCTGTCAGGGCTATATTGACAAAACGCAGTACCGGGAACGTGTGGATCAGGCTCTGGACTTCTTAAACGGGAATTACGGCGTGATTCTGAAGGAGCTGGAGGGAAAGATGAAAGCGGCGGCGGCGGAGCTGGACTTTGAGGCGGCGGCGGGCTTCCGCGATTTGTACAACAGCGTGAAGCAGGTGGCTCAAAAGCAGAAGATCACGGACAGCGCGGGAGAGGATAAGGACATTATCGCTCTTTATCAGGACGAGGCGGAGGCTGTGGTCCAGGTGTTTTTTGTCAGGGACGGCAAGCTGATCGGCAGGGAGCATTATTATATGACACATGTGTCGGGAGACGACAGGGCCGGTATCCTGGAGGATTTTGTGAAGCAGTTTTACGCGGGGACGCCTTTTATTCCCAGAGAGCTGATGCTGCAGTATGAGATCGGGGACAGAGAGCTCATCGAGCGGTGGCTGTCGGAGCGTAAAGGCGGACGGGTATACCTCCGTGTGCCAAAAATCGGCTCCAAGGAAAAGCTGGTGGAGCTGGCCGCCCAGAACGCAAGGCATATTCTGGAGCAGGATCGGGAAAGACTCAAGAGAGAGGAAGGACGCACCATCGGCGCGGTGAAGGAAATCGCCGCCGTTTTGGGGTTGGAGCGAATCGAGAGGATGGAAGCCTTCGACATCTCCAACATCAACGGCTTTGAAAACGTGGGCTCCATGATCGTGTTTGAAAAGGGGAAGCCGAAGCCCAGCGATTACCGGAAATTCCGGATCAGGACGGTGTCGGGGCCGGACGATTACGCCTGTATGCGGGAGGTGCTGACGAGGCGCTTTACGCACGGCATGGAGGAGCGGGAGGAGCTGGAGGAAAAGCGCCTTGACAAAGAATACGGCAGCTTTACGAAATTCCCGGATCTTCTCATGATGGACGGCGGCAGGGGTCAGGTCAATATCGCGCTTTCCGTGCTGGAGGAGCTTAAAATCAATATTCCTGTCTGCGGCATGGTAAAGGACGATAACCATCGGACCAGGGGCTTGTATTTCAATAACGTGGAGCTGCCTATCGATACGCATTCCGAAGGCTTCAAGCTGATCACGCGGGTGCAGGACGAGGCGCACCGTTTTGCCATCGAGTACCACCGCTCCCTGCGGAGCAAGGCACAGGTGAAATCCGTGCTGGACGATATCCCGGGCGTTGGCCCGGCTCGGAGAAAGGCGCTGATGCGACATTTTAAATCCATCGAGGAAATAAAGAGCGCGTCCGTGGAGGAGCTGGCTCAGATCCCTGAGCTGAACAGGCGTGCCGCGGAGGAGATCCGGCGTTTTTTCAGAAAAAAGGAGAGTGAAAACTTCACATAAAGTTTTTATTATGATAAAATAGGGACAAGTGTATCGGAATAACAGCAGGAAGACTGCAGAAACGAGGAAGATATGGAATATGTAGCGCTGACCCGTCTGATCGAGAAGATGAAGCTGAAAAATCTGACGCCGCAGATCGACGTCAAGGGAATTAAAATCAGGCAGCCTGACATCAACCGTCCGGCGCTTCAGATGGCGGGCTATCTGAAGCATTTTGAGGCGACGAGGCTTCAGGTAGTCGGATTTGTGGAGTTCAGTTATTTTGAGGATCTTCCGGAGGAAAGGAAGCGGGAGGTGTGCGAGGAGCTGATGAGCTATGATGTGCCTGCCTTCGTATTCTGCCGCGAGCTGGTCCCGGATCCGGTCTTCATGGAGGAGGCGGTTGCCCACAATATTCCGATCCTTTCCACCAAAAAGATTACTTCTTCCTTTATGGCGGAGGCGATCCGCTGGCTGAACGTAAAGCTGGCGCCCTGTATCTCCGTACACGGCGTGTTGGTGGACGTATACGGGGAGGGCGTGCTGATCACGGGCGAGAGCGGCATCGGTAAGTCGGAGGCGGCGCTGGAGCTGGTAAAGAGAGGCCACCGTCTGGTGACGGACGATGTGGTGGAGCTTCGGAAGGTCAGCGACGATACGCTGATCGGATCCGCGCCGGATGTGACAAAGCATCTGATTGAGCTGCGCGGTATCGGGATTGTGGATATCAAGGCGCTGTTCGGCGCTTCCTCCGTAAAGGACACCCAGTCCGTGGATCTGGTGATCAGGCTGGAGGAATGGGATAAGGACAAGGAGTATGACCGGCTCGGGCTGGAGGAAACCTATACCGAATATCTGGGCAACAAGATCGTATGTCATAATATCCCGATCCGGCCGGGGCGTAATCTGGCGATTATCTGCGAATCCGCCGCGGTAAACCACCGTCAGAAGAAAATGGGCTATAACGCCGCCCAGGAGCTTTACACCCGGGTGCAAAATTCCCTGGCAAGGAAACGCGACGAGGACGAGGATTGAGGGTGCGGCAGGGGATAAAAAGCGATGCATGTTGAAAACGCGATAACCGGGACAGGCGGGAAAATGCAGAAGGATACGGATGCGCGCGGCAGCACGGAAAAGTCCGGAGAGATTCGATGAAGTGCATCGCAGCAACCCGATGCGGACACGCGAGGCGGCGCGGAAAGAAGCCGGAGACAATATGAAAAAAGAGAAGGAGAGACAGGATATGAGCAGATATGTGTTTGGAGTAGATATCGGAGGCACCACGGTAAAAATCGGTTTGTTTGACGGGGAGGGCAGTCTTTTGGAAAAATGGGAGATTCCCACCCGCAGGGAAAATAAGGGCGCGGCGATTCTGCCGGACGTGGCGGAAAGCCTTCTGGGAAAAATGAAGGAGAAGGGAATCGGCGAGACGGAGTTGATCGGGATCGGAGTGGATGTGCCGGGAACGGTGGATAGCAGGGGAACGCTGGTAGGCGGAGCCGTGAACATCCGGGGCTGGGAAAATATTAACATTCCCGAGACGGTCAGGGCATATATTAATGTACCGGTGAAAGCGGCAAACGACGCCAACGCGGCGGCCTTCGGCGAGATGTGGAAGGGCGGCGGGAAGGGCTATAAAAACATGGTGGCGGTCACGCTGGGAACCGGCGTAGGCGGCGGGATCATCGTCAACGGAAGTATCCTTGCCGGGGCGACCGGCTCGGGCGGCGAGATCGGCCATATCCATATCGAGGACAGCGAGACGGAGGAGTGCGGCTGCGGGAATAAGGGCTGCCTGGAGCAGTATGCCTCCGCGACGGGGATTGTAAGGCTGGCGAAGAGACGTCTTGCGAAGGACGAGGAGCCCAGCGTGCTGAGAAACAGCGAAGAACCGCTGTCCGCAAAGAGCGTCTTTGACGCGGTGAAGGCGGGAGACAAGGTGGCTGTTGAGATCGCGGAGCAGTTTGGAGAATATTTGGGAAAAGGCCTTGCGGCGGTCGCGGGAGTCGTCAATCCGGAGGTGTTTGTCATCGGCGGCGGCGTCTCGAAGGCGGGCGAGATTCTGCTCCGTTTTGTGGAACCGCCGTTTCAGAAGTACGTTTATCAGCAGTGCAGCCACGCCAGGTTTGCCCTGGCGGAGCTTGGGAATGACGCGGGTATCTTTGGCGCTGCGGGAATGGTGATGGAATAACAAAACGGTGCGGGAGGGCAAACCTCTGTAGAACCGGGCTTGGCTGACGGCGGAAAGCCCGTGGGAAAGGTATGGTATGAAAAACAATTCATGATCAGTGAGGCTGTATTCCAGGCATTAAAGAGATTTGTACCGGAAGAGAACATCTCCCTGCAGGAGCCGATGGCGGCGCACACTTCTTTTCGGATCGGCGGGCCTGCCGACTGCTTCCTGCGTCTGGAGAATGAGGAACAGATTATCCCTGTACAGAAGTATTTAAGGCAGGTCGGAGTTCCCTTTTTTATCCTGGGAAACGGCAGTAATCTGCTGGTCAGCGACGAGGGGTATCGCGGCGTGATTCTGCAGATCGGGCAGAAGATGAGCCGGATTAAGGTTGACGGCTGCAGGATTACGGCTCAGGCCGGCGCAACTCTTGCTCAGACGGCAAGAGCTGCAATGGAACACGGATTGACGGGGCTGGAGTTTGCCTCCGGTATCCCGGGAACGGTAGGGGGCGGCATCGTAATGAATGCCGGAGCATACGGGGGCGAGCTGAGCCAGGTGACGGAGCAGGTGACCGTGATAAACGGCGCGGGCGAGATCATGGAGCTTGACAATGAAACCGTGGAATTTGGCTACCGTACCAGCGTTGTCAGGGCGGCGTCCCTGACGGTTACGGAAGTGATCTTCCGGCTGGAGCCGGGCGACAGGGACCGGATCAGAGAGCGGATGGAGGAGCTTGCGGTCATGCGGAAGGAAAAGCAGCCGCTGGAATTTCCGAGCGCGGGCAGTACCTTTAAGCGTCCTAAAGGGTATTTTGCGGGAAAGCTTATCATGGACGCCGGGCTTGGGGGCTATCAGTCGGGCGGGGCGAGAGTTTCCGAGAAGCACTGCGGCTTTATCGTCAATACCGGCAATGCCACCGCTAAGGATGTGACGGACGTTATCCGAACGGTGCAGGATTGTGTGAAAGAGAAGTTTGATGTAAACCTGGAGACGGAAATCCTGTTTCTGGGCGGGGAGATGAAGAACAGATGAGATTTGTGATCGTGACGGGGATGAGCGGAGGCGGTAAGAGCACTGCCCTGAAAATGCTGGAGGACGCGGGGTTTTACTGCGTGGATAATCTGCCCGTTTCCCTGATTGAAAAATTTGTGGAGCTGATTTCCACGCCAAACAGCGAGATCAGCAAGGTGGTGCTGGGGCTGGACGTGCGGTCGGATCAGTCCTTTGAAGACGCGACCGGAGTTTTGGAGCAGATGAAGCAAAGGGGCTATCCTTTTGAGATTTTGTTTATGGAAGCGGACGAAGAGGTGCTCATCAAGAGATATAAGGAGACCAGGCGGGTCCATCCGCTGGCCGTGGACGGCAGGGTGGAGGACGGTGTCAGGACGGAGCGCAGGGTTCTGGAAAAAATCCGCCGCAGCGCCGATTATGTCATCGACACCTCAAATCTTCTCACGCGGGAACTGAAGGAAGAACTGGACCGTATTTTTGTGGAGAATGAAGAATATAATAGTCTCATGATAACCGTGATGTCCTTCGGGTTCAAGTATGGGATTCCTTCGGACGCGGACCTGGTATTTGACGTGAGGTTTCTTCCGAACCCCTTTTACATCGACGAGCTGAAGGAAAAAACGGGAAACGACAGAGAGGTGCAGGAGTATGTCCTGAAGTATGAAGAGTCGGAAATCTTTATGGACAAGCTGGAGGATATGGTGCGGTTCCTCGTCCCGAATTATGTCAAAGAGGGAAAGTACCGTCTGGTGATTGCCATCGGCTGTACGGGCGGCAGACACAGGAGCGTCACTCTGGCAAACGAGCTTTACAGACGCATGAAGGACAAGGGGAAGTACGGCATGAAGCTCTATCATCGGGATGTAGCCAACAAAAGCTACTGAGCAGGAGTAAGAGAATGTCATTTTCAAGCGAAGTGAAGGAAGAACTGGCAAAACGCATCAGCCCGGCAAGACACTGCCAGATTGCCGAGCTTGCGGCTATTATGAACTTCTGCGGGCAGTACGGCAGGGACGAAAAAGGCAATTTTACGGTCGGATTTCAGACAGAAAATGCGGCTGTTGTGAGAAAAGGCTTTACATTATTGAAAAAAACATATAATATAGATACTGGTTCCAGCTTGAACGAAACGGATATACGGGAGCTTTTGCAGAAGATCGGCAACCTGGAGGAACCGGTGAGCGGCCTGATTGTCAGAAGCGCCTGTTGTAAAAGAGCCTTTTTAAGAGGCGCTTTTTTGAGCGTGGGCTCCATGAGCGATCCTGCCAAAGGGTATCATCTCGAGTTTGACTGCGCCGGTGCGGGCAAGGCACAGCAGCTGCAGGATATCATGGAAACCTTTGATATTGAGTCAAAGATCATAATTCGAAAAAAATATCATGTGGTTTATCTGAAGGAAGGATCCGGAATCGTAGACCTGTTAAACGTTTTCGAAGCGCCCGTATCCCTGATGGAGCTGGAAAATCTCCGTATCCTGAAAGAAATGAGAAATTCCGTGAACAGGAGGGTAAACTGCGAGACTGCCAATATAGCCAAAACAGTCAACGCGGCTGCCAGACAGGTACAGGATATCGAGTTTCTGCGAGAATGTTTCGGATTTTATAATCTGCCTGAACCGCTGCGGGAAATGGCGGAAATCCGACTGGAAAATCCCGATGCGCCGTTGAAGGAGCTGGGAGAATACTTTAATCCCCCGATCGGGAAATCGGGGGTCAATCATAGATTGCGCAAGCTCAGCAGGCTTGCCGAAGAAATAAGGGAAAGGCAGGAGTTCTGAAAAGAGGAGGAAATATTATGACAAAGAGGAACATTCAGATCAGCATTGAGAGCGGTCTGGAAGCGAGGCCGGTGGCCTTGCTGGTACAGGAGGCAAGTAAATACGAGAGCACGATTTATGTTCAGTCGGGCGAGAAAAGGGTAAACGCCAAAAGCATCATGGGAATGATGAGCCTTGGACTTGACAACGGGGAAGAGCTTGAGGTTTCCGCTGACGGCGCGGATGAACAGTCCGCAGTAGAAGGCATCGAACACTTTCTCGGCGGAAAGGGAGCCTGAACAGAAAAAGGATAAAACATGCAGGGCGGGATCAATGCGTTAGGTTGATTCTGCCCTTTGTGCAAATTACGCAGACCGTTTCCGCAGGGCAACCCGAAAAATCTGCAGACGGCGTGTTTTGCGGCAGTGCGGTCTGTTTCACGGCGGAGGAACGCGTATGAAGAAAAAGCTTCTTTTCATCTATAACCCGAAGGCGGGAAAGACGCAGATCAGGACCAGACTTTCGGATATCTTAAGTATATTTGTGCAGGAAGGCTACGAGCTTACTGTCCTGCCCACACGGGGCCACGACGATGCGCGGAAAGCCATGGCGGAGCGGTCAGGGGACTATGAGCTGGTCGTATGCTGCGGCGGCGACGGGACGTTGGACGAGGTAGTCACGGGCATGATCCAGAGCGGATTCAGGACTCCGATCGGTTATATCCCCGCGGGCAGCACCAATGATTTCGGAGGCAGCCTGGCCCTGCCGAAGAATATGCTCCGGGCGGCGGAAACCGCCGTAAAGGGCAGAGATTTCCCCTGTGATATCGGATCCTTTAACGACGACGTATTTGTCTATATCGCGGCTTTCGGACTGTTTACGGACGTCTCCTACGAGACAAATCAGGATATGAAAAATGTGCTGGGGCATATGGCGTACCTGCTGGAAGGCGTAAAGCGCCTGTCCGCGATCCGTTCCTTCCCCATGAAGGTCGCTTATGAGGACACGGTCATAGAGGATGACTTTATCTTCGGAATGGTCACAAATTCCGTATCGGTGGGCGGGTTTAAAAACATTACGGGAAAGAACGTGAAGCTGGACGACGGCGTGTTCGAGGTGACGCTGATCAAGGTTCCCAAAAATCCGGCGGAGCTGAACAATATTATGCTCGCGCTCCTGAACCGGGACATCGATGCTGGCGGAATGTATTGTTTCCGCACGGCGGAGGTTACCTTTGAGACAAAAGAGCCCCTGACCTGGACTTTGGACGGAGAAAACGGGGGAAGCCACACGAAAGCTGTAATTCGAAATATCTGCAAGGGGATGGATATCAGGGTAAAGCGGTGATTTATGTTTATGCCTTGTAAAGGCTTGGCTTTGGTCAGGCGACGGTTCCTCTGCGGACACGTTTGCACTCGGGTCGGCACATAGCGGACGCTAAGCTCGAAAGGACCTCGCCAAGCGCCGATGTGCCTTTACGGTCCGCAGAGGAGCCGTCACCTGACCGGGGAACCGTCACCTGAATAGGGAAGCGGTGCCTGATCAGGGAATTGTCACCTGACCGGGGAATCGTCACTTGGCTGGGGAACCGGTGCCTGATCAGGGAATCGTCACTTGGCTGGGGAAGCGGTGCCTGATCAGGGAGCCGTCACCTGACCGGGGGAACCGTCACCTGATCGAGGGACCGGTGCTTGGCGGAGCGTTTTTCAGGGCGTAATTCAATCACCGGTATTATCCCGATTCTTTGACAATACCGCTTCCCTTTTGGGAAAAATTGTGTTATATTGGACGTGGGTATGATTGTCCTTCGAAAGGACAGTTATGATAAATGTAAAGATAAACGGAGGTAAGTAACATGTTAGTTTCTGCAACAGAAATGCTCAAAAAAGCAAAAGCAGGCCACTATGCGGTGGGTCAGTTCAACATCAACAATCTGGAGTGGACCAAAGCGATCCTTCTGACCGCAAAGGAGAACCGCTCTCCCGTCATCTTGGGCGTGTCCGAGGGCGCCGGCAAGTATATGGGCGGTTATGACGTGGTAGTAGGCATGGTAAACGGTATGCTGAAGGATCTTGATATCGACGTTCCCGTGGCTCTTCATCTGGATCACGGTTCCTTTGAGGGATGCTACAAGTGTATCGAGGCCGGATTCTCCTCCATCATGTTCGACGGCTCTCATTATCCGATCGCCGAAAACATTGAGAAGACCACAGAGTTGGTAAAGGCAGCTCACGGCAAGGGAATCTCCATCGAGGCGGAGGTAGGCGCGATCGGCGGCGAGGAAGACGGCGTTGTCGGTATGGGCGAGTGCGCGGATCCCAATGAGTGTAAGCAGATTGCCGATCTCGGAGTGGATTTCCTGGCAGCAGGCATCGGCAACATCCACGGCAAGTATCCCGCAAACTGGAAGGGCCTGAGCTTCGAGACGCTGGACGCGGTACAGCAGAAGACCGGCGAGCTGCCCTTGGTTCTTCACGGCGGCACCGGAATCCCCGCGGATATGATTAAGAAGGCGATTACCCTGGGCGTTGCGAAGATCAATGTAAATACGGAGTGCCAGCTGTCCTTTGCGGATGCGACCCGTAAGTACATCGAGGCAGGCAAGGACCTGGAGGGCAAGGGATTTGATCCCCGTAAGCTTCTGGCTCCCGGCGTCGAGGCAATCAAGGCTACCGTAAAGGAAAAGATGGAGCTGTTCGGCTCCGTTGGGAAGGCATAAATTAATTTTTCCTGAAGCTTTTGGAAGAAGCTTTTAATTTGGCGGAAGCAAAGGTTAATGTTGTGTGAACCCTGTTGAAATCGAAGTTCCCCTGCCTTATACTGTGAGCATCACAGGAAAGGCGGGGGTATTTTTATGGAACAGAGTACAGTGCAGAGAATCAAGATAATCCAGATTGTTCTTTTGATAGCGGCCGCGGCTTTGCTGTTTTTTTGCTGATTCAATAAAACAGTCTGTTTTCCGCAAGGTGAAAAGCGGTAAGATGTATTCGGGAAAGCCGCCGGGCGGAGGAGAAATGCAGTCCACAGGCGGACGGCTCTGTCCGGGGGCTGCGCCTGATCGGCAATGCGCAGCTGTCTACGGCATGGAAAAGCGGAAAACCGGTGAGGGCAGAGATAAGCGCGGAAGCTGATTATGACACAGACGTCATATATGAAAGGGAAAGGATTCGCGTGACGGTCCTAAGGGAGAGACCTGAACCGTCTATCTGGTCTGATAAAATCCCTGAAAAGGGAGGATGCCAGGGAACTTACGTTCCCTGGCATTTATTATGAAAAAGTTATTTAGTGAACAGTTAACTGTGATTGGCCTTTCGTTTATCTTATGGTCTTAGTATAGGCTAAGAAAATGGATAAAAAATGATAAGAAAATAAAAAAAACTTTAATTAATTGTAAACGGAATGTGAACGGGAAAACATCGTCTATAGCTTTTCGGGCTCCGGATAATCGACGCCGAAACAGTCTACCGTGATGCTTTTGATGACCTGAGCCTCAAGGGGCTTATCGCTCCAGTCGGTTCTGGTTTCCGCGATTTTATTGACATTTTCCATACCCTCCGTCACCTTGCCGAAGGCCGCATAGCTTCCGTCCAGATGAGGAGCGTCCTTGTGCATGATAAAGAACTGGCTTCCGGCGGAGTCGGGATGCTGCGCCCTTGCCATGGAGAGTACTCCCGCGGTATGCTTCAGCGGGTTGTCGAAGCCGTTCAGGGCAAACTCGCCTTTGATGCTGTAGCCGGGGCCGCCGATGCCTGTGCCCTCGGGACAGCCGCCCTGAATCATAAAGCCCTTGATAACGCGGTGGAAAATCAGGCCGTCGTAAAACTTTTTGTTGATCAGACTGATAAAATTGTTGACGGAGACGGGCGCGGTTTCCGGATAAAGCTCCGCTTTGATGACGTCTCCGTTTTGCATGGTGATGGTGACGATGGGATTTTGTGCCATAATAATTGTCCTTTCCTGAAAATGTATTATAATAGTATTGATTGTACCTTAAAACAGACAGGCCGTAAAGAGGGAAGTGAAAAGAAGTGAGCTATTTAAAACGGTTTACCGTGAATACGGAAGAGACGCAGGGCTGCCTTTATGTGACGGATGACGCGGACGCTGCCGAGAGGCTGAAAAGCGACGGAGAGGCGGTGCTGATTTATTTTCACGAGGGTAACAAGGACAGCAATTTTTCGGGCTTTGCCTATGGCGTTGAGGATCCTGAAGGTCTGGAGGAGGAGTATCTGGAAAAGGTGTACCGAAGGCTGAAAGGACTGCCCTGGAACATCCTGGAGACGGAAAGGTGCCGGATTCGGGAGACTTCGCCGGACGATGTGGACGCTTTTTATGAAATTTATCACGAGCCCTCGATCACAGAGTTTATGGAAGGGCTTTATCCGGAGAAGGAGCAGGAGAGAGCCTATATCCGGGAATATCGGGAGAAAATTTATTCTTTTTATGAATTTGGCGTCTGGACCGTTCTGGAGAAAGAAAGCGGCGCGGTGATCGGGCGGGCCGGATTTTCCTATCGGGAAGGCTACGATGAGCCGGAGCTTGGCTTTATCATAGGCGTACCCTGGCAGAGAAAAGGCTACGCGGAGGAGGTATGCAGGGCGGTCCTTAGGTACGGCTGGACCACGCTGCAGTTTGAAAAAGTACAGGTGCTGGTGGAGACGGAAAACGCGGCTTCTCTGAGACTGTGCGACAAGCTGGGCTTCCGTGCGGTGGAGGAACTGACCATGGGAGAGAGACAGTATTTCCGCCTTGTGCTGGCAGCGGCGGAGACTATGCTGCCCTGTTTTGCTCATGGCTCGTCTGACGGATGCTGATTTTGCTGAAGAAGCAGTAATAGATCAAAAACATGACCGTAGTCACCGCCCAGGTTAAAGGATAGCTGAAGATGATTGTGTCGATGCCGGGCCGGACGGGAACAGCCGCCATGATCCAGACGACGCGGATGGCGCAGACGCCGGTGAGGCAGATCAGGGTGGGGAACCATACGTCGCCGGCTCCTCTCAGGGCACCGGACAGGATTTCGATGCAGATATATGTGACGTAGGTGGGCACCAGAAACTTTGTCATATGCACCCCGATCCGCAGAACCTCCGGGTCTGAGGTGAAGATGCGGTAGATTTCCCCGCAGGTAAGATACAGGATCGCCGAGATGACCACGGTAGAGGCAAAAGTCATTCCCAGACAGGTACGGACGCCCTGACGCGCGCGCCGCAGCTGATTCGCGCCATAGTTCTGGCCCACAAAGGTGGTGACGGAGATGCCGAAGGCGCTGACGCACATCCAGAATAATACGTCCAGCTTTCCGTACACCGTCCAGGCAGCTACAGTGTCTGTTCCCTCGCCGTTGATGGCGGTCTGTATGATAATGTTTGACAGGCTGTACATCACGGACTGAAGCCCCGCCGGGAAGCCGATCCGGATGATCCGCGCAAACATCCGGCGGTCAAAGCCGATCCTGCGAAGCTTTAGGCGGTACACATCTTCTGTCTTCATCAGGACGGCGATGACCAGCGCCGCGCTGAGAAGCTGGGAGCAGACGGTAGCCAGAGCCGCCCCGGCCACGCCCATGCGGAAAACCGCCACAAACAGAAGATCCAGCAGAATATTGGAAAGGCAGCTTACGATCAGAAAATACAGAGGCCGTTTGGAATCGCCGATCGCCCGCAGGATGCCCGAGCCGATGTTGTAGATCAGATTGCCGATCATCCCCGTAAAGTAGATCCTGATATAAAGGATGGAGGGAGCGAGGACGTCCGCGGGGGTATTCATCGTTCTCAGGACGGCAGGAGAAAAGAGAATCCCCAAAACCGTCAGAACCAGTCCGCCCGCCAGACTGAAGGCGATGGCGGTATGTACCGCGAAGCTCACCATTTCGCCCTGCTTTGCGCCGTAATATTGGGAGATGATCACGGTAGCGCCGCCGGACAGCCCGACGAAGAAGCCCACCAGCAGATTGATGACCGTGCCCGTGCCTCCGCCGACGGCGGAGAGAGCCTCCTTGCCCACGAACTGTCCCACGATAACCGCATCTACGGTATTGTAAAGCTGCTGGAAAAACGTCCCGAATAAGATGGGAAAGAAGAAGAGCAGCAGCTGTTTCCAGATGATGCCCTCCGTAATCCCGTTTTCTCTGTTGAGATTATTTGTCTCTTTACACATTGTATGTACCCCGGAGTGTTTCTATGGAACCTCATTTAACATAACACTCCGGGGATATTTCTTCAATCATAATTTTACGGGAAACGGCTTTCCGCGGAATATTTTCCAAAGTCGGAAGGCTCTTCCGCGTCTCCTACTCCACGTCCTGCAGCGCGGCGTAATCCTCCTCGCCGGTGCGCACCTTTACGACCTTATCCACGCTGTATACAAATATTTTTCCGTCCCCGATATGTCCGGTGTACAGCGCCTTTTTGGCTGCGGCGATAACGTTTGTCACGGGAATTTTGCTGACCACTACTTCTATCTTTACCTTCGGGAGCAGGGTCGCATCCAGCTCTACGCCGCGGTACATTTCACCGGCGCCCTTCTGGATTCCGCAGCCCATGACATTGGTTACCGTCATACCGGTCACGCCCAGATCGTTCATGGCTTTTCTCAGGGTATCGTATTTGTTCATCTTTGCGATGATAACGACCTTGTAAATACCGGTGGATGTCCAGGAGGGGATTTCCACCACGGGAACCGCCGCGGCCTTTTTCGTCTCGGAGGCCAGCGAATAGTCGCTCTCGCCCAGATCGGTATTTTCATTGATATCCATAATGCCGCCGGACACATCCATGATGGAGAAGCCCGCATAGGCGGAGGACAGTCCGTGCTCCTTTGCGTCCAGACCTACGATTTCCTCCTCCTCCGAAACGCGCAGCCCGACGAGCGCCTTGATGATCAGGAAAGCAACGGTGATCGTCACCGCCGTCCAGGCCGCGACGGAGAGAAAGCCCAGAAGCTGCAGCCCCAGGAGCTTGAAGCCTCCGCCGTAGAACAGCCCGGTAAGCTTCGTCCCGGCGGCGTCCGCAATGCTGTAGCCGGGCGCTTTATCGGTGGCAAACAGGCCGACCGCGACGGTGCCCCAGATACCGTTTAAGCAGTGTACGGCGACGGCTCCCACGGGATCGTCCACATGAAGCTTGTAGTCCAGGAACCAGACGCCGAATACTACCAGCAGACCGGCTACGATACCGATTACGATAGCGCCGAACGCGTCTGTTACGTCACAGGGGGCGGTGATGGCCACCAGCCCTGCCAGAGAAGCGTTCAGACACATGGATACGTCCGGCTTGCCGTATTTGACCCAGGTAAAAATCATGGTGGTCACGGTGGCGAGCGCGGGGGCGATTGTCGTCGTCACAAAGACGGAGCCAAGCTGTTCGACGCTTGTGGCGGCCGCGCCGTTGAAGCCGTACCAGCCAAGCCACAGAATGAATACGCCGAGTGCGCCGATGGGAAGATTATGTCCCGGAAAAGCGTTTACCTTTGTAACCTTTCCGTCCTTGTCCCGGGTGAACTTGCCGATACGGGGGCCTAAGAGCTTTGCGCCGATCAGGGCGGAGATGCCGCCTACCATGTGGATCGCGCAGGAGCCGGCGAAATCGTGGAAGCCCAGCTGCGACAGCCAGCCGCCGCCCCAGATCCAGTGCGCCTCGATGGGATAGATCAGCGCGGAGATCACTGCGGAGTAGATGCAGTAGGAAAGGAATTTCGTCCGTTCCGCCATGGCCCCCGACACGATGGTTGCGGTGGTAGCGCAAAACACCAGATTGAATACGAAGTTGGACCAGTCGAAGCTTTCATAGGCCGTAAAGATGTCAAAGCCGGGCTTCCCGATCAGCCCGAACAGATCCTCTCCCAGCAGAAAGCTGAACCCGATAGCGATAAATACGACCGTTCCGATACAGAAATCCATCAGGTTCTTCATGATAATGTTGCCTGCGTTCTTTGCGCGGGTGAAGCCTGTCTCCACCATGGCAAAGCCTGCCTGCATCCAGAATACCAGCGCGGCGCCGATCAGAAACCAGACGCCGAACACCTCGTTTTGGATAGTGCCTAAAATTTCTTCTGTCATAAATTTTTTCCTCCTCAAAAAAATAACGATGCGACAGTGCTCCCCCTCGAAGCCCCGTCGCATCGTCTGACTGCAAAAGGCGCTACGGATTCCTCCATAGCACCTTTGCTTTACTTAAGCGAGTATAGCACTGACATTTTCTTCTGTCAACAGCAAATTTGAAAATTATTTTCCGTAAAAGATCTGCGCGATGGGAGAATCCGGCGACAGGATCACGGTTTTGCCGTTTCCGCGCATGGAAATCTTCAAGGCGTCCAGACTTCTCACAAAGGAATAGAACTCCTGCTTGGAAGCGTCGTTGTAAGCCTCCGACAGGATCCGCATGTACTCCGCCTCTCCTTCCGCAATCAGAATCGCGGCTTCCTTTTCCGCCTCGGACAGCATCACGGTGACCTCCATGTCCGTGGTATTGCGGATCTTCTGGGCCTCGGAGCTTCCCTCCGCGGTATAGGTGGCGGCGATGTTGTCCCGCTCCGAGATCATACGCTCGTAAACGGCGGCCTTGTTGTCGCTGGGCAGATCAAGCTTCTTTGTCTCAAAGGACAAAAGCTCGATGCCGTACTGATCCAGAGAAGTGCCGATGTTGTTCAGGATCGCCTGGGACAGAGCGCCGTCCCGTCCGGAGATTACCTCGTCCTGGGAGGTGCTGCTGATCACGTTTTTGGTCGAGTTATAGACGATGGCGTCCAGACGGCTCTCCGCGGCGGAAATGGATCCGTTCAGCGTCTGCGCAAATTTGACGGGATCCGTGATGTGCCAGAGAATGTAGCTGTCGCAGATCATCGTCTTCTTGTCGCTGGTGATGACGTCCGAGGGAGACAGGTCATAAAGCAGAGTCTGCTTGGGCAGAGTATCCGCGGTCTGGATAAAGGGAAGCTTAAAGCTGACGCCGGCTTCGGATACGACGTGATCGATCGCGCCGAACTGGCGGATGAGACTGTATTCGTTTTCCTGCGTGATAACGATACAGGAAGCGCCGACCATTAAAACAACGAGAACGATGACGGTCAGGAAAATTTTTTTAACTGCCTTCATATAGATACCTCCTTGCCCGATTCTGCGGGCATGTATTGTCGAACCGTAAAGTAAACCGTGTGCTTCCTTATTCCTGCGAACCGGCGTCCTCCGGGGAGCCGCCCGTCTGGGCGGATGTGCCCGAACTGCCTGCAGGGCTGTCTGAGCTGCCGGTGAAGGATTCGATGGGATAAACGGTCTGCACGTCGCCGTTCGGACTCTCGATGATGACCTTTAAGTCGGGGAGAACCTCCTCCATCGTCTCAAAAAACATTCTCTGCTTTGTCACGGCCGGATTTTTGATATATTCCTCGTACATGGCGTTGAAACGCGCCACCTGGGCGGTAGCCTCATTGATACGCTCGGTCTTCTGCGCTTCCGCGTCCTTGATGATGCCGTCGGCCTTTGCCTGGGCGGAGGGAAGCTGCTCGTTGCGGTACTTGTTGGCGTTATTCAGGGCGGTTTCCTTGCCCTGCTTTGCGGTTTCCACCGCCTTGAAGGCTTCCATAACCTCTGTGGTGGGCGGCTCGGAATCCTGGATGGTAATGTTGACCAGCTGTATGCCGATATCCTGAGTCTCCAGCTGTATTAGAATCATATCCCGGATGGCCGCCTGAATCTCGTTCTTTCCCGTGGTCAGGACGTCGTCCACCGGATAGCTGCCGATGACGTTACGGATGCAGCTCTGACTGATGTTCCGCAGGATCTTCAGGGGATCTCGGGATGCGTACAGGGCTTTCACCGGATCGCTGTAGCGGTACTCCACATAAAAGTCCACGTCGATAAAGTTAAAGTCGGAGGTGATCATCAGGGATTCATCCTCGTTCACTGCGTTGTTGTCCGTGCTGTAACCGATGGAGAAGCCCTGGATGGTAGTGTTTACCTTCCGCACGCTCTGGATAAAGGGAATTTTGAAGTGCAGTCCGGGATCCGTCACGGCTGTAGCCCGTCCCAGCGTGATCAGCACGGCCTGTTCCTGCTCCTTGATCTCATAGGTGGAATTAAACGCCAGAAGAAGCAGGACAACGACTGCAGCCGCAATGCTGACGGTCTTTTTGCCCTTTTTCCGGACAGGCTGCTTCTGCCCTCCGTCCATGGTGGTAAATCCGTTCCTTTTGTTCTGAAAAGAATCTCCGCTCATAAAAACCTCGTTTCTGCGCCGCTTTTGCATAAGGCCGGTTCCGCGGCAGACAGCGCAGACGCGGAACCGCTGCCGGGAGGCCGTCGGCAGATACGCCGGGACATCCGACAGTATAGTTTCGAAAACTGAATCCTGTAATACATCTTACAGGATGGATGGGAAAAAAACAATGGCAACCGACGCACGTTAGAAAATTTAATGTGCAGGTTGCAGGAAGTTTATAAAAATGTTAGAATTTCAGAAAGAAGGCCACATAGAAAGGAGAAGCGGGCGGGATGAAAGTATACGTTTGTTTCCCGGAGGGGAAAGCCAAAGCGCTGACGATGAGCTATGACGACGGAAAGAGGCAGGACGAGAGACTGGTAGATATCTTTAACCGATACGGGATCAGGGGAACCTTTAACCTGAATTACGGAGGGATCGGCAAAGAGCCCAGGCTGGGCGAGGAGAAGGTAAAGGAGATCTACAGGGGTCATGAAATCGCGACCCACACCATGACGCATCCGACCATTGCCCGGTGCCCGCTGACGGAGGTGGCAGCGGAAATACTGGAGGACAGGAAAGGACTGGAGAGCCTGACGGGACAGATCGTCCGGGGGCACGCCTATCCCAACGGTTCCTACAGCGAGGAGATCAAGCAGCTGTTTGGGCAGCTTGGGATCGCATACGGACGGGTAGTGACCGCCGTGGACGATTTTGAACTGCCCACGGATCCGCTGGAGTGGCATCCTACCTGCCACCACAACGATCCGGAGCTGATGCGGAAGGCGGAATATTTCGCCGGTTTCCGGAAGAAGCAGTATCTGAAGCTGATGTGTGTCTGGGGCCACAGCTATGAATTTGACAACAATGATAACTGGAATGTGATCGAAGAGTTCTGCAGATACATGGGCGGGAGAGACGACATCTGGTATGCCACGAACATTGAGATCATCGACTATATGGAGGCCGCAAAGAGACTGCGGTTCTCGGCGGACAACACGCGGGTCTTTAATCCCAGCGCCCAAAGCGTCTGGCTGGAGGTGGACGACAGCCGCTATGTGGAGGCAAAGGGCGGCCGTCTGACAGAACTGTCATAAAACCGACGGGCAGCCAGGATAGGGCGGAAAGGGCGGCAGGAAAAGCAGGACAGAAAGCGTAAGTGCGGCAAAAAGGGCGGGACGGAGGGCAAGAATGCGGCAGCCTGACAGGATGGAGGATTCGGAGAGGACAGTATGAGTCGTAGGATCAGAGAACAGCTGGAGGACTGCCCTGTCATTGCGGCAGTCAGAAATGACGGGGATTTGCAGGAATGCCTGAAGACGGACTGTGGCATTGTCTTCATTTTGTACGGAGATATCATGAATATCGCCTCTATTGTGGAGAAGGTCAGGGAAAAGGGCAAGCTTGCCATGGTACACATGGATCTGGTTGCCGGGCTGGGCAGCAGGGAGATCAGCGTGGATTTTATCCGCACGGCCACGCGGGCGGACGGAATTATCTCCACAAAGCCGGGACTGATACGGCGGGGTAACGAACTGAAGCTTTTTACGGTGATGCGTCTCTTTGTGATCGATTCCATGGCGGTGGAAAATATACACAGGCAATGCGAGCAGGCCAGGCCAGACTGCATTGAAATCCTGCCCGGCGGTATGCCGAAGGTCATCCGGCGCATTGTCCGGGAGGTGAGGGAGCCTGTGATTGCGGGAGGACTCATCACGGACAAGGAGGATGTGATGAATGCGCTGGACGCGGGGGCGGTATCGATCTCCACGACCAGGCGGGAGCTTTGGTATGCATAGGGCGGACAGACTCCTGTGGCGGGGATCCCGGTGTTTATCGGCGAATACGGCGAAATCAGGCGGGATACGGAAGGCCGACGCAGAGGAAGGGATTGCTGAAAATTTTGGGAAAACGTTGTAATTTGGGTGGGATTATAGTATAATAAGCTCATTCAAGGCGGAAAGAGGACTCAAAAATTAAAGAATGTATGCGAGAGATCAGGAGTCAGGCAGCGGAAATGTCACAGGGGTGGCATTTGTTTGTCTGGCTCTTTTTGTATCGCAGGGAAGCTGTTCCCGAACGGAAAAATGCGCTGGGTTTTTAGTTGTTTCCCGGCGAAAAGGGAAGGAGAGAAGGGATATGACAGATATTATTGTGATCGGCGCGGGCGTTACCGGGTGCGCGGCGGCCAGGGAGCTGGCGCGGTACGATTGGAGGATAACTGTGCTGGAGAGGGCGTCGGATGTGTGCGAGGGAACCTCCAAGGCAAACAGCGGTATCGTTCACGCGGGGTTTGACGCTCAGCCGGGTACGGTGAAGGCCAGGCTGAATGTGGAGGGAAACGCCATGATGGAATCGTTGTCCGAGGAACTGGATTTTCCTTTTCAAAAGAACGGGTCCCTGGTGCTGTGCTTTGATGAAAAGGATCGGCCGGGACTTGAGAAGCTTTACAGGCAGGGGCAGAAAAACGGTGTAAAAGAGCTTCGCATTCTGGAGCGCGGGGAGCTTAAGGCGCTGGAGCCCAATCTTTCCGACAGGGCTGTGGCGGCGCTGTATGCGCCGACAGGCGGCATTGTCTGTCCTTTCGGCCTGACGGTGGCGCTGGCGGAAAATGCTGCGGTCAACGGGGTGGAGTTTCGGTTGAATACGGAAGTACAGGAAATTGAAAAGACAGAGAAAGGCTACCGCGTCGTCACAAACCGGGGCGTTTTTGAGAGCCGGGCGGTTGTCAATGCGGCCGGAGTCTATGCTGACCGGTTCCACAACATGGTGAGCGAAGAAAAGATTCGTATCATTCCCAGAAAAGGGGAGTATTGTCTGATGGATAAAAAGGCGGGAGGCTTTGTGAAGAGGACGGTTTTTCAACTGCCTACCGTATACGGGAAAGGGGTGCTGGTGACGCCGACGGTACACGGCAATCTTTTAGCGGGGCCTACGGCTGTGGATGTAGAGGATCCCGAGTCGTTGAATACGACGCGGGAAGGGATGGAGGATCTGCTGCGCCGTGCTTCTCTGAGCGTGAACGGACTGCCCTCCCGCCAGGTCATCACTTCCTTTGCCGGACTTCGGGCCCATGAGGAGAAGGGAGATTTTATCGTAGGACAACCTGCGGACGCGCCGGGGTTTTTTGACGCAGCAGGGATCGAATCGCCGGGGCTGACCTGTGCTCCGGCTCTCGGAAAGTATTTGGCGTCGCTGGTGTCGGAATATATGCCGACGGAAAAGAAAAAGAATTTTACCGCGGTCAGAAAAGGGATTCCCAGCATGGCGCTGGCAGGCGACGAAGAACGTCGGCGGTTGATTGAAGAAAATCCGCTGTATGCCAATGTGGTCTGCCGCTGCGAGCTGGTGACGGAAGGAGAGATTATGGACGCCATCCACAGACCCCTGGGAGCGACTACGCTGGACGGTGTGAAGCGGCGTACCAGGGCCGGTATGGGGCGGTGCCAGGCGGGGTTCTGTTCGCCTAAAACGGTTGAAATTCTGGCGAGAGAGCTGGGCGTGGATCCCGGAGAGATCCGCAAGAACAATACCGGAAGCGAATTTCTCACAGGCTACAACAAGGACGGAATCGAAGCGCGCAAGGGGGTAGAGGCATGACGAAAGATCTGGTAATCATCGGAGGCGGTCCGGCGGGACTGGCGGCGGCTGTCGCCGCGCGGGAGGCGGGTGTGGAGGATGTGCTGATCCTGGAGAGAGACGCGAGGCTGGGCGGTATCCTGAATCAGTGTATTCATAACGGTTTCGGCCTTCATACCTTCAAGGAGGAGCTGACGGGGCCGGAATATGCGCAGAGATATATTGACAAAGCGGCGGCGCTGGGTATCCCTTATAAGCTGAATACTATGGTGGTGGATTTGGCTGAGGCGCCGGGCAAAAAAACGACAGGAGCGTCAGAAAGCAGAAACAGAAAGCTCGTGACGGTTATGAACCGGGAGGAAGGGCTTTACACCGTTGAGGCAAGGGCGGTCATCCTTGCCATGGGCTGCAGGGAGCGGGCCAGAGGGGCGTTAAATATTCCGGGCTTCCGTCCCGCGGGCATCTATTCCGCAGGCACGGCGCAGCGGTATGTGAATATGGAAGGAAGGATGCCCGGCAGGGAAGTAGTGATCCTGGGATCGGGCGATATCGGGCTGATCATGGCGCGCCGTATGACTCTGGAGGGGGCGAAGGTAAAGCTGGTAGCGGAGCTGATGCCTTATTCCGGCGGCTTGAAGAGAAATATCGCGCAGTGCCTGGACGATTTCGGGATCCCCTTGAAGCTGAGTCATACGGTAGTGGATATCAAGGGGAAGGAGCGCGTGGAAGCCGTGGTGATCGCACAGGTGGATGAGCATTCCAGACCGATCCCCGGGACGGAGGAGGAAATTATCTGCGATACCCTGCTGCTGTCCTGCGGCCTGATCCCGGAAAATGAGCTGTCGGACGGACTCGGAGTGGAGATGAACCCGGCGACGAACGGTCCTAAGGTGAACGAGAGTCTGGAGACAGATAAGGATGGGGTTTTTGCCTGCGGCAATGTGCTCCATGTGCATGATCTGGTGGATTATGTGTCCGAGGAGGCGGCACAGGCCGGGAGACGGGCAGCGGCGTATCTTGCGGGCAATCTGGGGAAGCCCTTAAAACAGATTCCGATCCGGGCGGCGGACGGAGTGAGATATACGGTGCCGGCGTCTGTGGATGTAAGCAGGATGGAAGAGAAACAGACCGTCCGCTTCCGTGTGGGAAACGTTTACAGGGATGCGGCCATAGAGATTTCCTTTAACGGTAAAGTTGTCGGCAGCCGGAAGAAGAAGGTGCTCGCGCCCGGAGAGATGGAGCAGATTATATTAAAAAGGGCTGAACTGGAACAGGCGGAGGATCTGGAGGAAATTTCCCTGGCGGTCCGCTGCCCGGCGGGAACCTGATGCGACGGCGGGAGACCGGAAAGGGCAGAAGTCCGCAGGAGGCGGCAGAAGTGAAAAGCGGTGTGCCCCGAAAAGAGGGCGGATCGGCGAAAGGTGCAATCCGCAGGAGGCGGCAGAAGTGAAAAGCGGTGTGCTTCGAAAAGAGGGCGGATCGGAGGAAAGGCGTATCCCGCGGGCGGTGTCAGAGAGGGAGAGAAATGTTCGGCGAAAAGGATTCGGTTGACAGGAGGTAGTTTCATGGAAAAAAGAGAGGTTGTCTGCATCGGTTGTCCCTTGGGCTGTAATGTGACGGCGCGGACAGAGGGAGGAGAGATCCGGGAAATCACGGGAAATACCTGTCCCCGGGGAGCAGATTATATTACAAAGGAGTTGACCGATCCCAGGAGGGTCGTCACCAGTCTGGTGCGTGTGAGAGGCGGTGAGCTTCCCGTGGTTTCCGTAAAGACGGCGTCGGATATTCCGAAGGATAAAATCGGCGGGTGTATTCGTGTGCTGAAGGAGATTGAGCTGCAGGCGCCTGTCCGTATGGGGGATGTCGTGGCGGAGAATGTGTGCGGCACCGGAGTCAATGTCGTTGCTACCAGAGGGATTGCGGAGGCGGCGGTATCTTGAAATACGTCTGCGGCGACCGGCCATTCCGGATTCAAAAGATAAACGGAATCGGATGCAGAAAGGCAAAACAGGCATGAGTAAAATTCTGATCATTGAAGACGATATGACAATCAACGGAATGTTGAGGAATATTATTGAAAAAAGCGGATATGCAGCCGACAGCGCATATAACGGAACCGACGGTCTTGACATGGGACTGCATGAGGATTATGCTCTCATATTATTAGATTTAATGCTGCCGGAAAAATCCGGCGAGGAAATTATCAAAGAGCTGCGCAAGGCAAATTCCACACCGGTCATTATATTATCCGCAAAAGGCGAAACCCGTGACAGAATAGAGCTTCTCCGGCTCGGTGCGGACGATTATATAACGAAACCTTTTGACATTGACGAAGTCCTTTTGAGGATTCAGGCAGTGCTGCGCAGGACCGCACAGCGGGAAAGCCATGAAATTATTTTCCGTGAGCTCATGCTAAAGACAGATTCCAAACGCGTTTTTGTGAATAACGAGGAACTTGCCTGTACGGTGACAGAATATGCCATATTGGAGCTGTTGATGAAAAACCCGGACAGAATATTTTCAAAGCGCACCCTGTATGAGATTGTAATGGGCGAGGACTATTTGCAGGAAGATAATACGATGAATGTCCACATAAGCAATCTCCGCCGCAAAATTGCCATGCACACGGATCAAAAATATATTGAAACGGTATATGGTATGGGATACCGGCTTACCCTGACGGCAGAATCAACAGGTAAAAAACATAAACTTTAGATTTCCTTTAAGTTTTGTGAAGAATCCTCTTAACATTGCCCTGTATGATTGTTTTTGGAGGTGACATAAACTATGGAAAATGTAATATTGCAGACGAGAAACATTTCAAAGTCTTACCGTCATTTCAAGGCTTTGGACGATGTTTCCGTCACGCTGAAGGCAGGGCATATTTACGGACTTATCGGAGAGAACGGCGCAGGCAAAACCACACTGATGAGAGTACTGACGGGGCTGCTTTATCCTACAGGCGGCACATTCTCGCTGTTCGGGAAGACTGAGCCGTCCGACATTCAGAAAATGCGCCGGTATATCGGCAGCATTATAGAAGCCCCTGCCCTTTATCCGGAATACTCCGCTTACCGTAATCTTGAATTACAGCGTATTCTGATCGGCAATCCCGACAAAGGCATATGTGATCGGCTGCTGGAAACGGTGGGGCTGACTGAGGTTAGAAATAAGAAGGTAAGAAAGTTCTCTATGGGCATGAAGCAGAGACTCGGCATAGCAATGGCGCTTGTGGGCAAGCCGAGACTGCTTATCCTGGATGAGCCGATCAACGGTCTCGATCCGAAAAACATATCCGAACTGCGGAATCTCCTCAAAAGGCTGAATAAGGAGAATGATGTAACACTGCTCCTGTCAAGCCATATCCTTAACGAGCTCTATCTGCTTGCCACCGATTATTATTTCATCCACAGGGGGAAGATTATCGAATCGCTGACCCACGATGAATTGGAGGAAAAATGCAGACGATACATAAGCATAAAGACATCCGAGCTGCCGCGATGTATCACTATCATTGAGAAGAAGTATAGCGATGCAGAATACGTTTGCCTTGATGACGAGACCCTGCACCTGTTCTCGCACGCTGACAGGGCAGAGGGGGTAGCAAAGCTTCTCATGGAGAATCATATTGTCACGAAGGAATTTTCAGTTACGGGGCAAAGCCTTGAAGAATACTTTCTCGGTATCACGGGAGGTGACAGCAATGCATAATCAGTTAATAATTGAAGCATATAAGGCGAAAAGGTTTGTTATCCTGTATCTTGCTGCGGCCGTTCTTGCAGCGGCAGGATTTTTCTACGGATTGCTTAAACTCCCCGAATATATGGATACGGCAAGTGTATTTTCTCTTTCGATTTGCGATACCTCTTTTATGTTTATTGTTTCCCTTGTCACAGCATGGTTTGCAGGAAATGATTTTCTGAATCGGACGATACAGAATGAAATAAAAACAGGATACAGCCGTTTTTCGGTATTTATGGCAAGAACGGTTACTACCGTTATCATGGCGGTGCTGCTTCATTTGACCTTTGTTTTCGCAACGGTTCTCGGATTTGCCGTGAAATACAGGTTTGACAGCAGTATATTTTCTGTTACGAATTTTGCCTGGCTGCTGGTAGTCATGCTGCAGATATGCGCCAACATCTGTATCGTTATGTTTATTGTTTTTTCTCTCAGAAAAGTCACATCGGGGATAGCGGTGACAGTTGTTTTCAGCTTTGTGGCCTGCAACATTCTCAGAAACTTTATCAGCGACAGTTTTTTCAGGCTGACCTGTTTTAGCCTTGCACAGACAAGCGACAGTGAAACGCTTGCATTGTCGGCGGCGCTTGCGGCAGCTGTGATTGCCGTTTCACTGACTGCAACGCATTTTGTTTTCAGAAAAGCCGAGATAGAATAAGGAGATGATACAGCGGTGGAATATTTTATCCTATTAATCCTTTTTGCCGCTGTGATATTTTGGGCGGGAAAATATTACGGGCTGAAAAAACAGTTAAAGGCCGTCTCCATGCAACTGAAGGATGAAATAACCCCTCTTGTGACGGTGGAGCTGACGGACGGCGATATGGAAGCAGTCGTATTGGAAATTAACGGACTGCTTGAAAAAATACGCCAGACGATAATCAAAAGCAATGCAGCTTCCGAGGCATTAAAATCTTCCATAGCGGACATATCCCATGATATGAAAACGCCGCTGACGTCAGTCATCGGTTACCTGCAGCTGGCGGAAAGAGAATGTGATGACGAAAAAACGAAAGAACTCATAAAGATATGTCTGGAGCGGGCGCATTATTGCAATTTATTGATCAATGATTTTTTTGAACTGTCTGTAGTTGAAGCCCACGGATATGAGCCAAAGTCAGAAAGGATAGATGCGGCAGGGCTGCTCTGCGAACAGATACTTGCCAGCTATCCTGTTTTTGAGGAAAAGGGTATAACGCCGCATTTCGAAGATCCGGACAAGCCAGTCATGGTTTTGGCTGACCGGGATCTGTTAAACAGGGTGCTCCAGAATCTGATTTCAAACGGCATAAAATATACAAGCGGCGATGTTTTCTTTTCTATCAGGCAGGAGAACGGACAGGCAGTCATAACGGTGTCAAACCCTGTAGACACTCCTATTGACACAGCCCGGATATTTGACAGATTTTACATGCAGGATAAGGCAAGAAGCCGGGGAAGCGGCATCGGGCTTTATCTGTGCAGGCGGTTCACGGAAGCGATGGGAGGAAGCATCGGCGCAGAGACGGATGGGAGCTGTCTGTCCGTGAAGGTGATGCTTGATGAGGCATGACAGATTCCGTGACATTGCAGAAAAGTATGAAAATGTCTGAAAGGCCTGAGGTTCAAGGGTTTAGGAAGGGTACCCTTTATTTGCCGCGGCAGTATCTTGAAGTGTTCCGAAAAAGCCTGTAAAGTCAATGATTTCATGGAAGGATAAGGCATTTGCTACACCACTACTACCCCATTTTTGGAAGAGTCTTGAAATGACATAGTTACAATAGAAAATGAAAAACATAAAATATGGAGACAGTTTAATAAAAACTGCCGCCAATTTTCGAGTATAGAAGAAGTGTTTTACGCAAATTTTCAGGTATGGTATGAAGCAGAAACCAAAAGCAATATCAATAAATCCTATCATGTTAATATAGTATTAAACTTATCATATGGCAGTGTGTTAAGAATTGTGTTATAATAATAATGTTGCACAGATCAATAGATTAATGATTTCGTGAATAGTCTTACAAGAGGAGAACTGCATATGGGTGCAATAGTAAATTTGAAAAATACATATGAAGATTTTGCAGTGGAATTTGAAGTGTTACCGCCTGTAGATATTACCGAAAAGATGGACGATCGTCAGAAAAGAATTATTGATGGAATTGCATCTATTGATGAACAGATAGCAGAAAACCAAAAGATTCTTGATAGTTTGAATTTGGAAATAAATAAATTGACAAATCATGCAGATGGTATTGATTATATGGTAGCTGTGGCTAGCGGTGTATTGGCTGGTATTATCGATATTATTTTTGTTGAAGACTTTTCACTTGAAAAAGCAAATGAATGGGGAAACCAAAAAACAAATAACTTTGTTGTAAAGATAGCACAGAAAAAAGGATATGAAGGTGATGATTTATATGGTGCTGTCAATTTTTTAGAAAAGAAATATCCTATTGCGGCGGATAAGGTGACAAATGAATATGGAGGAGGTTTGCAGCATCATTTAAGAGATTTTTCACATCACCCAACTCCAATGGGGCTAATATTCTCTTTTTTAACACAGTTTACTCATAAGGTGTACGGAACAGATGTAGCTGGCGTTTTTATAATAGTGGAATTAAAAGAGGAAGATTTATTTTTAGTTGGAAAAAACTTTCCTGAAAAAATCACATTTGGTGTGATTAATTGGTTTTTTCATATGGCGAGTGATATGGCTGGCTCATCGGGTTCTATCATGGAAGGAAAAGTTGGAACGGGACTTCCGGGACCTTTGGTTTCGCTATTGAAAGAAATATCAGCGTTACCCATTTTTAGAAAATTAAACGACAAAGGTTATAAAGAGTTCTCAGTATGGATTTCGAAGTTATTTAATGGAACATTATTGGGAAAAAGGGATGAAAATGGGAGACTGATTCCTTTGAAATTTGACTTAAGGACAGAGATCGGGGTAGCGCAGTACATAGGTAAGCAAGCTGTACCTGTAATTATAAACGAATGCATTGTAAGAGGGTTTTACTTTATTAGGAGATTTTATATGGAACTCCGTGATAATAATGTAAAACAGATAAGTGACTTGAAAGATATAAGCTGGGAAAATACGCTACCATTTAAGAATAGAACTGTTATTAGGATGTTGACTATATCGACAGGAACAATGACAGCAATAGATTTAGCGGATGCAGCTATTGAGTCTGCTGTACAATCTGGTGGTGTAGGACCTGCATTTGTTTCTAATATGCTTGTGAAGGTCAACTTTGTGGGAATTGGTAGATTTGCAATTGCAGTTGGTTCAGATGTAAGTATGGGAATGAGGCGTAATAAATTACGAAATGAGCGTATTGTTGCTATGAATGAGCAGATATTCCTTATGAATGGAAAGACATTCTATAAACAAGCAGAAATGTGGATTGCAGCGGAAAGTGTAGAAGAAACATTAGAAGAAGCTTATAGCTTGATGGAAGAAACTGCAAAGACTTATGCAAAAGCATATTCTGATATGAAGTCTGATCTGAAAAAGATAGGAACCTATATAACAAATATTGAGGAGAAAAATGTAGGATTGTTAGAGGAAATGAATGATATACTTAAATGGGAGTAAATATATATGAGTAAAAATGAGATATTAAGCATAGATAATATAAACGAAAGTCAAGTGCCATCGGTTATTAATGATCAATTAAGCAGATTATCAATTTTGCGTAAGAATGTTGATGAAGCTTCAAACAAGGCATTACGAGCACAAGAGAGCGCCAGATCTGCAAAGAACAAATCAGCAGGACTTTTTCATAAAAAAGAAGCAATAGAATCATTACAGGAAGCTACCAGTGATATAGCGGATGCGCAAATTTCTGCAGCGCAAGCACAAGAATTGTCGTTTGAATATCAGCAGAAATTAACTGAGGTGACAAAATTCCTTTTTGGCTTAGGCGTTACTAATATTGCGATGAATCGAAGCGTGTGTCGCGAATTGGAAATGAAGTTAAAAGGGGCGTCAGAAGAAGAAATCGATGAATTTGCTCGTCAAGAGATAATCGGAGTTGTTAAGCAGCTTAAAGCCCAAGAAGATATTATGAAAAAGCAAAGTGAGTTGACTAATCGTGTCAAGGAACATGAGGGTAGACTGACATTACATGAGGAAAAAACCGCTGAATATGACTCTAAATTTAAAGCACACGAAGAGCATGACAAGAAACAGGATGATTTACTACAAAAGCACACTGAAAAAGATAAAGAACAAGATGCTTTGATTGGAGAAAATAAAAAGAAAATTACTGAGCATGGTAGATTGTTTGATGAGAAAGAAAAAAAGGATAAAAGCCAAGATAAAGAAATAGCACGTCAGGCAGCCAAAGACGAAGAGTTGGGCAAACGGATTGATAAGCGCGAAGAAAAAGATAGAAGCCAAGATGAAGAAATAGCACGTCAGGCAGCCAAAGACGAAGAGTTGGGCAAACGGATTGATAAGCGCGAAGAAAAAGATAGAAGCCAAGATGAAGAAATAGCACGTCAGGCAGCCAAAGATGAAGAATTAAGCAAGTTGGTAAATGAATTGAAACAAACTAATCTCGAAAAGGAGAAGAAGATAAGAGAACTTGAAACTATATGTAAGGAGCTGTCATCGAAAATAGAATTAGGTTCAGAACATGTTAATAGTGTGGAAAATGAATTAATTGCAAAAATTGATGAAAAGGCAAACAAAAAGGGAAATGTAATTTTTTACATTATCTGCGTTATTGCATTATTGATTTCTATTATTCAGTTTTTCATATAATGTTCTCTATATGTTTTTTTTGGCATATTGCTTTAAAATGCAATAAAAAGATATGGCCTTGAAAATGCGGCTCTATAAAAGAGTTAAGTGATAAATTGGGCTATACGGATATTCATGGAAAACGGCAGACCGTCTATTCTTCCGATTTGAAAGAACTTTGGGAGAAAGAAAAGTGACCTTGATTTCCAAGACAGAAAGATCCGTGTGGACAAGCAACTTGTCAGGAAACGGGCGGAAAATACTATGTTGAGAAAACGAAGACAGAGTGCAGAATGAAAAAGTGCCAAAAAGCTTGAAAAATCAGGGCTTGTAGGCTTATGAAGAGATATAAAAGATATGATTAATATACTATTCGTGTGCTACGGCAGTATTATAAAATGTTCTGAAAAAGCCTGTAAAATCAATGATTTCATGGCAAGCTAAGGCACTTACTACACCACTACTACACCATTTTTGAAAGAGCCTTGAAATGACAAAAAGAAAGCTCAATATAAATTTTTGAAAATATAGTATTTTATAAAAAATTTTGGTATGATATGAATTGGGCAGG
>JAMPFT010000018.1 GCA_023664305.1 bacterium
TTGAAGTGACAGAAAGAGAAATTTTTGCTACAGACGGCGAATTGATAATATGTACGCTATCTGATGAGGACAGAAAAGATTATGTAGAATTACACAGGCAGTTAAATGGGGAAACATCGTTATACTTGAATCCGCGATCAAAAGATATGATTAATATACTATTCGTGTGCTACGGCAGTATTATAATATAGGGAACCGAGGAGGTATCGTATGCAAAAATATGTAATGGCGCTGGATCAGGGAACTACCAGTTCCCGCTGTATTTTGTTTGACAGAGAGGGAAATATCTGCTCTATGTCGCAGAAGGAGTTTACGCAGATTTATCCCCAGCCCGGCTGGGTGGAGCACAATCCCATGGAGATCTGGTCATCGCAGCTTGCGGTGGCGGCGGAATGTATGGCCAGGATGGGAGCGGCCCCGGAGCAGATCGCGGCTATCGGCATCACGAACCAGAGGGAGACTACGGTTCTGTGGGACAGACGCACGGGGGAGCCGGTTTACAACGCTATCGTGTGGCAGTGCCGCCGCACCTCGGATATGATAGAGGCGTTGAAGACGGACGGCTTTGACCGGGTGATCAGGGAGAAGACGGGGCTGATTCCAGACGCTTATTTCAGCGCCTCCAAGATTGCGTGGATTCTGGAAAATGTGCCTGGAGCCAGACAAAAGGCGGAGGCGGGAGAGCTCCTTTTTGGGACGGTGGATACCTGGCTGATCTGGAATCTGACGAAGGGCGCGGTTCATGTGACGGATTACACCAACGCGTCCCGGACGATGCTTTTTGACATTCACAGGCTTTGCTGGGACGGGGAGATCCTGGAGAGATTTCGGATTCCCGCCTGTATTCTGCCTCAGGTGAAGCCCTCCGGCTGCGTATTTGGCCATACGGATCCGGCGGTTTTGGGCGGAGTAATTCCTATCGCCGGAGCAGCAGGCGACCAGCAGGCGGCGCTGTTCGGACAGTGCTGCTTTGAGCAGGGAGAGGTGAAGAATACATATGGCACAGGATGCTTTTTGCTGATGAATACGGGAAAAGATGCCATCGAGTCTAAGTCGGGGCTTCTGACCACTATTGCCGCCGGGACGTCGGAGCATGTGGAGTATGCGCTGGAAGGCAGCGTGTTCGTGGCCGGGGCGGGAGTGCAGTGGCTGCGGGACAGTATGCGGATGATCAAGAGCGCGGCCCAGTCCCAGGAATACTGCGAGGCGGTAGAGGATACAGCCGGGGTTTATGTGGTGCCTGCTTTTGCGGGGATGGGCGCGCCTTACTGGAATCAGTACGCGAGAGGGACGGTGGTAGGCCTGACCAGAGGCTGCAGCAAGGAGCATTTTATCCGCGCGACGCTGGAATCCATCGCTTATCAGACCTCGGATGTGCTGCGGGCTATGGAGCAGGACAGCGGGATCAGGCTGAAGAGTCTGAAGGTAGACGGCGGCGCAAGCGCTAATGATTTCCTGATGCAGTTCCAGGCGGACATTGTAGACATGCCGGTGCATCGCCCTGAATGCATTGAGACCACCGCGCTGGGAGCGGCTTATCTGGCCGGCCTCGCCGTGGGCTACTGGAAGGACAGGGACGAGATCAGAGAAAACTGGAAGATCGGAAGGGTGTTCCGGCCCGGGATGGAGGAAAGCACAAGAAGCGGCCTTCTTAAGGGATGGAAGCGGGCAGTGCGGTGTGCTCTCGCCTGGACGCAGGAGGATTAAAGGGAACCGGCATATGGTCGGGACGCTGACTTTAGGGTTTGGCCGGACATTGGTCTTCGGCGGACACGTTTGCACTCGGGCCGGCACATAGCGGACGCTAAGCTCGAAAGGACCTCGCCAAGCGCCGATGTGCCTCTACGGTCCGCCGAAGACCAGTGTCCGGCGGAAATGTTTGCACTCGGGCCGGCACATAACGGACGCTAAGCTCGAAAGGACCTCGCCAGGCGCCGATGTGCCTCTACGGTCCGCCGAAGACCAGTGTCCGGCAGAAGCGGGAGATGTATACGCCCGGAACAAGGAGGAGAAGAATGTTAGTTCAGAAATACAGAGACATGCTTTCGCAGAAATCGGTAATCAGACAGCTTGCCGAGTTTGCGACGGCGAGAGGCAGTGAAATCGGATATGAGAATGTATTTGATTACAGCTTAGGGAACCCTTCGGTGCCGGTTCCCCGGGAATTTACGGAAGCAATGATTCATATGCTGAATACAAAGGAAAGCAACGAGCTTCACGGCTACAGCCCTAATCCCGGAATCACAAGCGTAAGAGAAGCGGTGGCGGCTTCCCTGGAAAAAAGGTTCGGTCTGCCCTACCGGAAGGAGCATATTTTCATGACCTCCGGCGCGGCCGGCGCGCTGGCGCATGCCTTCCGTCTGGTGACGGAGCCCGGCGACGAGATTTTGACCTTTGCGCCTTTTTTTCCGGAATATCATCCTTATGTGGATCTGACGGGCGCGGTGTTAAAGGTAGTGCCGCCGGACACGGAGCGCTTCCAGATCAATTTTGAGAGATTTGAGGAAATGCTGACGGCAAAGGTGATGGCGGTTCTTGTAAATACGCCCAACAATCCCTCCGGCGTCGTGTACTCCGGAGAAACCCTGAAGCGGCTGGCGGATCTGCTCTGCAGAAAATCTGCGGAGTACGGGCACGAGATTTACCTGATTTCCGACGAGCCCTACCGGGAGATTGTGTTTGACGGGGTTGAGACGCCCTGCGTGTCTGCCTTCTATGACAACACGATTATGTGCTATTCTTTCTCGAAATCCCTGTCTCTGCCGGGGGAAAGAATCGGTTATCTGGCTGTGAATCCCCGCTGCGGCCACGGGGAGGAGATGGTGCAGATGTGCGTGCAGATCTCCAGAGGGACCGGGCATAACTGTCCCGCGTCCGTCATCCAGCTTGCCGTGGCGGAGGTTTTGGATCGGACGGCGGATCTTGGCGTTTACGAGACCAACAGAAACATACTCTACGGGGCACTGCAGGAGCTTGGATTTACCTGTGTCAGGCCCGGGGGAACCTTTTACATTTTCCCGAAGGCGCTGGAGGAGGACGCAAACGTTTTCTGCCGCAGGGCGTTAAAGTATGATTTGATCCTGGTGCCGGGCGACACCTTTGGCGCGCCGGGATATTTCCGTATGGCATATTGTATCGATACGGAGAAGGTGGAGCGTTCTCTGGGGGCGCTTAAGAAATTTGTCAGGGAGGAATACGGAAATGCTTGAAATTCTAAAAGCAATTATTTACGGTATTGTGGAAGGTGTCACGGAGTGGCTGCCGATCAGCAGCACGGGACATCTGATCCTGGTGGAGCAGCTGATCCCCTTCGGTGAAACAGGGGAAGGCTTTTTTGACATGTTTGACGTGGTGATCCAGCTGGGCGCCATTCTGGCGGTGGTGGCGCTGTTCTGGAAACAGATATGGCCCTTTGCCCTCACGGAAAAAGAAAGACAGGGCCGGACGGGGCTTGCCTCTTATTTTAAGAAGGATATCTGGATCATGTGGGTCAAGATACTGATCTCCTGTGTGCCCGCCGCCGTAATCGGCATACTTTTTGACGATGTGTTCAACAGTTTGTTTTATAACCCGGTCTGTGTCGCCATCGCGCTGATTGTATTCGGCGTCGCTTTCATTGTGATTGAAAACTGGAATAAGAACAGGAAGCCGAAGGTAAACGCGCTTTCGGATATCACTTATACGACGGCGCTGCTCATTGGAATTTTTCAGGTGATCGCCGCAGTTTTCCCCGGGACCTCACGTTCCGGCGCGACGATCGTCGGCGCGCTTTTGATCGGCGTATCCAGAACGGTAGCGGCAGAGTATACCTTCTTTCTGGCGATCCCGGTCATGTTCGGCGCCAGTCTGTTAAAGGTGGTAAAATTCGGCTTTGCCTTCACCTCCGTGGAATTGGTTCTTCTGCTTATCGGTACGGTAGTCTCCTTTGCGGTATCGCTCTTTGTGCTGCGTTTCCTGATGGGGTACATCAAAAAGCATGACTTTAAGGTTTTCGGCTGGTACAGGATCGCTTTGGGAATCGTCGTGCTGGCGTATTTCGGACTGGCTCGGTAGACGGACCATTCAACGGCGGAAAGTAACGGGAAAACAAAATCCCGCTCATGTACTATTGACATTTTGGGAAAAAGAGGATAAACTGACGAAAACAGACATGAGTCTGTTGAGGAGAAGATTTGCGGAAGCGCAAATGAAAAAATTTTGATTAACCATAAGGAAGGGAGAACAGTTTATGGCAGCAGCAAAGAAGGCTGTTACAAAGCCTGCGGTAAAGGCGGCAGCAGAAAAAGAGGTTAAGGCCGTGGCGCCTGAGGCGGAAGTGAAAAAGGCGGCGGAGGAGGCCGTAGAGAAGAAGACGGTCGAAAAGGCACAGAAGAAGACTGCCGAAAAGAAACCGGCGGACAAGACGGCAGCAAAGAAGACGCAGACAAAGAAGGCGGAGTTAAAAACCGCCATGCACGTTCAGTTTTCGGGAAAGTCTTATGCGGACGAAGACTTGGTAAAGATGGCCAAAGACATATGGAAGTACGACCTGAAGCAGAAGACCGGGGATTTGGAGAGCGTAGAGCTGTATGTAAAGCCTGAGGAGAACATAGTATATTATGTGATGAACAAGGAGTTCACAGGAAGCTTTTATATCTGACGGGACGATACGGGAAGCGTCCGCATTTATTCGCAGCAACAGGCGAAAGAATGCGGACGCTTTTTATAATTTCTTTATACTTTTTTTCTGCAAAAGCAGTTGACAATAAATGGGCTTAGTGCTATTTTATGTTTAGTAAATGTTAGCACTCCCTTTTAGCGAGTGCTAACAAAAGAAGGGAAGGTGTAGAAGTGGAGCTGGATGAGCGGAAGAAGAGAATCCTGCAGGCTGTTATCCGCAATTACCTGGAAACGGGCGAGCCGGTTGGCAGCAGAACCATTTCGAAATACACCGACCTGAACCTGAGTTCGGCAACGATCCGCAATGAGATGGCTGATCTTGAGGAGATGGGATATATTCTTCAGCCTCACACCTCGGCGGGCCGGATTCCCTCCGATAAGGGATATCGGCTTTATGTGGACGCCATGCTGGAGGAAAAGCAGAAGGAAGTCGTGGAGAGAAACGAAATGCTGGTGGAGCGTCAGGACAAAATGGAGACGCTGCTGAAGCAGATGGCGAGGGTGCTGGCGCAGAATACGCAGTACGCGACAATGGTTTCGGCTCCGCAGGTCAAGCGCAGCAAACTGAAATTTATCCAGCTCTCCAGGGTGGACGCGCACCAGATACTGGCGGTTATCGTCATCGAGGGGAATGTGATTAAAAATAACATTCTCCACGTTGAAGAGGCGCTTTCCGATGAGACGCTGCTTAAGCTGAATATTCTGCTCAACACCAATCTCAACGGCCTGTCCGTCGATGAGATCAGTCTCGGGACGATCTCCGTTATGAAACAGCAGGCGGGGCTCCACAGCGGTATTGTCGGGGAGGTGGTCGATGCGTTGGCAGAAGCCATAACATCGGAAAACGATCTGGAAGTTTATACCAGCGGCACAAACAACATTTTCCGCTACCCGGAGCTTTCGGACCATCAGAAGGCAAGCGAGCTGATTAACACTTTTGAAGAAAAACGGCTGTTGGGCGAGCTTTTACAGGATGTGGCGGAAGGAACGGAAAATACCGGAATCCAGGTTTACATCGGCGCGGAAACGCAGGTTCAGAGTATGAAAGACTGCAGTGTGGTTACGGCTTCTTATGAATTGGGCGACGGCATGAAGGGCACAATCGGTATTGTGGGGCCGAAAAGGATGGATTACGACAAGGTTGTGAGAACTCTGAGGACGATACAGGTGCAGCTGGATGAACTGTACGGAAAGGAAGAGTAACGGATAGAAAGGGCTGAGAATATGGCGGAGCAGGAAAAGGAAATAATGGAAGAGGAGAACAGGACGGAAAAGCCGGAGGACGGCGCGCCGGACGACGAAGAAAGGACAGAGTCGGGAAGCGCCGAAGAAGCGACGGAAGAAAGCGGCGGGGACGATATGCCGGAAGAGGACGGGGAAGCTTCCGAAGAAGAAGACGCCATGAGCTGGGCCGAAAAGCGCGCCGCAAAAAAGCAGGCGAAGCAGGACAAAAAGACGGATGCGCTTAAGGAGCAGATCGCACAGCTGGAAGACAAGGTGAAACGTCAGCTGGCGGAGTTTGAAAATTTCCGCAACCGGTCGGAAAAGGAAAAGGCGGCGATGTTTGAGACGGGAGCAAAAAGCGTCATTGAAAAGATCCTTCCCGTGGTAGACAATTTTGAGAGAGGGCTGGCCACCGTGCCTGAGGATAAAAAGGAGGATGCCTTTGTAGACGGGATGAACCGCATTTACAGGCAGCTTTTGACGGAGCTTGAAAATATCGGCGTGAAGCCCATCGAGGCGGTGGGTGTGGAATTTGACCCGAATCTCCACAACGCCGTGATGCAGGTGGAGGACGGGGAGTACGAGTCCGGCGTGGTCGTGCAGGAGCTGCAGAAGGGTTATACCTACCGCGACAGCGTGGTTCGTCACTCCATGGTATCCGTCAAAGTGTGAGAAGAATTTCTAAGGCAGTAAAGTACACTGCCTAAGAAATTCTAAATCTCACACAGAAGAATCCGCAAGCGGATTCTTCCGGGTTACAGCAGTTGAGAAGCAATAAAAACTAATTTATCATAAAAACAAATTCAGGAGGCATATAAAATGAGCAAGATTATCGGTATTGACCTGGGAACTACAAACAGCTGCGTGGCCGTTATGGAAGGCGGTAAGCCTACCGTTATCGCAAACGCGGAGGGAGCGAGAACGACCCCTTCCGTCGTGGCTTTTACAAAGACGGGAGAGAGATTGGTAGGAGAGCCTGCAAAGCGTCAGGCGGTCACCAACGCGGAAAAAACCATCTCCTCCATCAAGAGGGATATGGGTACGGACAACGGCCGCAACATCGACGGAAAGAGATATTCCCCTCAGCAGATTTCCGCAATGATCCTGCAGAAGCTGAAGGCGGATGCAGAGAGCTATCTGGGAGAGAAGGTTGCGGAGGCGGTGATCACGGTTCCCGCATATTTTAACGACGCTCAGCGTCAGGCTACCAAGGACGCCGGAAAGATTGCGGGCCTTGACGTAAAGAGAATCATCAACGAGCCTACTGCGGCGGCGCTTGCTTACGGACTTGACAATGAGAAAGAACAGAAGATCATGGTGTACGATCTGGGCGGCGGCACCTTCGACGTATCCATTATTGAGATCGGCGACGGCGTTATCGAGGTTCTTTCCACCAACGGTGACACCCATCTCGGAGGAGACGATTTTGACAATAAGGTGATTCAGTGGATGCTTTCCGAGTTCAAGAAGGCGGAGGGCGTAGATCTGTCCGGCGACAAGATGGCAATGCAGAGACTGAAGGAGGCTGCGGAGAAAGCGAAGAAGGAGCTTTCCAGCGCGATGACCACCAACATCAACCTTCCTTTCATCACGGCTACCGCAGAGGGACCCAAGCACTTTGACATGAATCTCAGCCGTGCGCAGTTTGACGAGCTGACTCATGATCTGGTAGAAAAAACGGCGATTCCCGTCCAGAATGCGATGAGAGATGCGGGGCTGACCAACGCGGATCTGGGTCAGGTGCTTCTGGTAGGCGGTTCCACCCGTATTCCTGCCGTACAGGATAAGGTGAGACAGCTTACGGGGAAGGAGCCCAGCAAGTCCTTAAATCCCGACGAATGCGTGGCGATCGGCGCGTCCGTACAGGGCGGCAAGCTGGCGGGAGACGCCGGCGCAGGCGATATCCTGCTGCTGGATGTAACGCCTTTGTCCCTGTCTATTGAGACCATGGGCGGCGTGGCGACCAGACTGATCGAGAGAAATACCACGATCCCGACCAAGAAGAGCCAGATTTTCTCCACGGCGGCGGACAATCAGACTGCGGTAGATATCAATGTGGTACAGGGTGAAAGACAGTTTGCAAGGGACAACAAGTCTCTGGGACAGTTCCGTCTGGACGGTATCCCTCCCGCAAGAAGAGGCGTGCCTCAGATCGAGGTTACCTTTGACATTGACGCAAACGGTATCGTAAACGTATCTGCGAAGGATCTGGGAACCGGCAAGGAGCAGCATATCACGATCACGGCAGGCTCCAATATGTCCGATGACGAGATTGAAAGGGCGGTAAAGGAAGCCGCTGAGTTCGAAGCGCAGGATAAGAAGAGGAAAGAGGCCGTAGAGGCGAGAAACGACGCGGATTCCTTCGTATTCCAGACCGAGAAGGCGCTGGAAGAGGTTGGAGATAAGCTGAGCGACAGCGACAAGTCCGCGGTGCAGGCCGATCTGGAAGCCGTGAAGGCTGTCCTGGAGAGAACCAAGGATCAGGAGATGAGCGACAGCGATCTGGATGAGCTGAAGGCTGCAAAGGAAAAGCTGACAAACAGCGCGCAGGCACTGTTTACCAAGATGTATGAGAAAATGCAGCAGGCGCAGCAGGGAGGCGCAGGCCCCGATATGAACGGCGCGGCGGATACGGCTTCCGCTCCCGAGGATGACGTCATCGACGGAGACTTCAGAGAATTATAAGAAGAATAAAGATTTTTCAAGGCTGGAAAGAGGTGTGTAGACGCACCTCTTTACGCCTGATTTGAGAAATGAGGTTAGTATGGCAGAACAGAAGCGGGACTATTATGAAGTCCTCGGCGTGGAGAAAAATGCAGACGACGCCGCAATCAAAAAGGCATACCGTGTGTTGGCAAAAAAGTACCATCCGGACATGAATCCCGGGGATGCCGAGGCGGAAAAGAAGTTCAAGGAAGCATCGGAGGCTTACGCAGTTCTCAGCGATCCGGAGAAGAGGCGTCAGTATGATCAGTTTGGCCATGCTGCATTTGACGGAGGAGCCGGGGGCGGCGGCTTTGATTTCAGCGGTATGGACTTCAGCGATATTTTTGGTGATGTTTTCGGCGATTTCTTTGGAGGCGGAAGCCGTCGCCAGAATAACGGACCTATGAAAGGCGCGAATCTGCGAACCAGCGTCCGGATTACCTTTGAAGAGGCGGTTTTCGGCTGTAAGAAGGAAATCGAGCTGACGATCAAGGAGACCTGTAAGACCTGTAACGGCTCCGGCGCGAAACCGGGAACCAGTCCCGAGACGTGTTCGAAGTGCGGCGGAAAGGGCCAGATCGTATATACTCAGCAATCCTTTTTCGGGACGGTTCGAAATGTTCAGACATGTCCCGAATGCCAGGGAAGCGGAAAAGTCATCAAGGAAAAATGTACGGACTGCCGCGGAACGGGTTACATCCCCATGAAGAAGAGGTACTCGGTGGATATCCCCGCCGGTATTGACAACGGTCAGTCTATCCGGGAGCCGGGATTGGGCGAACCGGGTGTGAAGGGCGGCCCCAGAGGCGATGTGTTGATTGAGGTGATGGTAGGACGCCATCCTATTTTCCAGAGGCAGGATTTCGACATTTATTCTACCGTTCCCGTTTCTTTTGCGGTTGCCGCGTTGGGAGGCGAAATTCTGATCGACACGGTGGACGGGAAGGTGGTCTATAACGTGAAGCCCGGCACGCAGACGGATACCAGGGTGCGGCTGCGCGAAAAAGGCGTTCCCTCCTGGAGGAATAAAGATGTCCGCGGGGATCACTATGTAACGCTGGTGGTGCAGGTGCCCGATAAACTGAGCCATGAGGCAAAAGAGCTTTTGCGCCAGTTTGACGAGGCGTCGGGAGACACACTGAACGAGGTGTCCCGCGCGTCCGAGGAGAAAAATTCCGGCGACGGCAAGGAAAACAGCGGCAAGTCCGGGAAAAAGAAAAAGAATTTCTGGAAATAACCGGGTCGGGGGCTGACGCAGAATTGCGGCAGCCCTTTTGGAATGATGCGATTTTGAAATCTATCTGCATTGAGCGGCTTTGAACCGAAGAAACGGCGGGGATTTGTTATGCGGAAAAACAACGAGTTTTTGGGACTGCTCTGCGGCCTTTACCTTGTGGGAATGATGGTGCTTCTGCCGCTTTACACAGGGGGCACTTTCTCGCAGCTGGGAGATACAAAATATATTCTGTTTCGAAATCTGACCCTGTTGTGCCTTGGCACATGGCTGGCAATCTCTGCGGCGGAGGCGGTGAGGGAGCTGTGGTACAGTTTTTCACTTGCTTTGCGGAAGCGGCAGGGAAAGGAAGAACTGCAAGGAAAAGAAGAGCGGCAAGGGAAGGAAGAGCGGCAGGGAAAGGAAGAGCGGCAAGGGAAGGAAGAGCAGCAAGAAAAAGAGGAGCGGAAAGAGAAAGAGGAGCGTGAAACAGGGGAAAAGAGCCTTGGCGGCGCATCGGAGCGTCAGCCCGGCGGCCGGATGAAATTGAGCGCGACGGATGTTTTTGTATTGCTGTACGGTGGCACGGTCCTTTTGTCCGCTCTGTGCAGTCCGTACGGGGCAACGCCCTGGACGGGCTATCGGGAATGGTATATGGGAGCTATTTCCCAGCTTTTGTTTGTGGGAATTTATTTTTTCGTTTCCAGATGTTATGACGGGAAAAGATATCCGGTTTACATGGGGATTGCAGGTTTTTTTCTGGTGATCGTTTTTGGAATATTGCACCGTGTCGGCCTGGATCCGCTGGGGCTGATGAAGGACTTTGAGCCGAAAGACTGGACTTACAGCCATATGCTGTCAACGGTGGGAAATATCAACTGGTTCTGCGGGTATGCCGGCGTGGCGCTGGCGCTGCCGACGGCTTATTTCCTGAAGAGCAGACACAGATGGCAAGGGGTAGTCCTGTACCTGATCAGCGTGGCGGGGCTTTTCCTGCTTTTTATTCAGGGCAGCGATATCGGTGTGATCCTGACGGCGGTGTGTCTGTTGGTCTGCCTGGTCTGGGGATTTGGGGACAGGGAAATCTTTGGCAGAGCGCTTTTGCTGTTGGCCGGAATGTGCTTTTTGCTCCCCTGCTATGGCGGACTGGCAGCTCTTTTGGGAGAAAGCGCTCTGTGGGCTCTGCCGGAGGACAGCGTGGGCTGGCAGGTGATCGGAAGCGGTCTGTGGTGGGTGGCAGGAGCTGTGGTATTGTGCCTGTGGGTTCTGCTCCGAGGACAGGAACAGAGAGAAGCGAGAGGGCCGGAAGATCGCTCTCCTCGAAAGCCGGAAGCAGAAACGTCCAAAGACCGTACACTGCGCCGGAGGCGGCTGCGGGCGGCTGCGGTGGCTCTGCTGTTTTTGGCGCTGGCAGGCGGCGCGGCCTTTTTCCTGCTCAGCCAGCCTTCTGGGAAAATGTGGGGCAACGGAAGGGGAATGCTCTGGAGCGCTGCCGCCCGGGGATTTTTACAAAACAGTCCGCTGCGGAAGCTGATCGGAGTGGGGCCGGATTGCTTTGCGGAATACATTTATTCCACGGAAATCGGGAACGCGCTTTTTTTGTCAAAAGGAAGATGGGCGGGCTCCATATATGCAAACGCTCACAATGAATGGTTGAATCATCTGGTGAATTTGGGTATAATGGGGACGGGCCTTTATCTGGGAATCTTTGTCACGGCCGCGGTGCGTTACCGCAGATGTTTGCCGGGGATTCTTGCGTTGGCGATGTATGGCGCGGTTTCCCTGACCGGCTTTCAGCAGTGCATGAGCACGCCGCTGCTTTTTTTGCTGTTGGGGCTGTGCGAGAGCAGAGAGAGGAATATCGTCCTGCAGGGATTCGGAGAAAGCGGACGGGAAGAAGCAGGGGAGATATTTTTCTGAAAGCGAAACAAGGTCGGAAGGAGCAGGAAGCGACTTCAGAAAGCGAAACAAGGTCGGAAAAAGCAGGAAGCGACTTCAGAAAGCGGAACAAAGTCGGAAAGAGCAGGAAGCGACTTCAGAAAGAGGAACAAGGTCGAAAAGAGCAGGAAGCGACTTCAGAAAGAGGAACAAGGTCGGAAAAAGCAGGAAGCGATTCCTGAAAGAAGAGCAAAGCGAAAAGATAGAAAGGCAGGACAACGGTTATGAAGTGGATGAGATTTCGGATCAAGACGGTGACGGAAGCTGAGGATATCGTTATCAGTACCCTTTATGATATCGGCCTGGAGGGTGCGCAGATCGAAGATAAGGTGCCGCTGACTGCCCTGGAGAAGGAGCAGATGTTTGTGGATATTCTTCCGGAGGGGCCGGAGGATGACGGGATTGCGTATCTGAATTTTTTTGTGGAAAAGAAGGAGGACGGCAGTCTGGAGCTTCAGGGAGAAGCGACAGATGCGGATACGGTGCTGAAAAGCATTCGAGACGAGCTTGAGGAGTTGAGATCGTTCTGCGAGATCGGCGAGGGAACCGTCGCGGTGGACGAGACGGAGGATATCGACTGGATCAACAATTGGAAGCAGTATTTTCACCAATTTTATATTGACGATATTCTGGTGATCCCTTCCTGGGAGGAGAAAGAAGGAGACGGCGCGGATGGACCGGTGCTTCATATTGATCCGGGCACCGCGTTCGGCACCGGGATGCATGAGACGACGCAGCTTTGTATCAGGCAGCTGAGAAAATATATAACGCCTCAGACAAGGCTTTTGGATGTGGGAACGGGAAGCGGTATTCTGGCGATTCTTTCCCTGATGTTCGGCGCGGAGTATGTGGTGGGGACGGATCTGGATCCCTGCGCGGCGGAGGCCGTGGCGCAGAATTGTGCGGCCAATGGGGTCGGGCCGGATCGGTTCGAGATGATGATCGGAAACATTATTACGGATAAAGCCGTGCAGAACCGGGTGGGTTACGGCTGTTACGATATCGTGGCGGCGAATATTCTGGCGGATGTGTTGGTGCAGCTGACTCCCGTGATCGTAAATCAGCTGAAGCCCGGCGGGATTTATATTACCTCCGGGATCCTGGACGACAGGGAAGACACGGTGACGGAAGCCGTAAAGTCGGCGGGACTGGAGGTGCTGGAGGTAACTTATCAGGGCGAATGGGTCAGTGTCACGGCGAGGAAGAAACCGGAGAAGGAATGACCCGCGGCGGAGCGGCGGGACTCGGCGCCGAGAGACAGAAATTGCTGCTTTCGGTTTGTAGGGAAGAAGAAGGAACCGAGGGAGTAAGGTATTCCGGGAGGAAAAATTTGTGTATCAGTTTTTTGTAGAGCCGGGACAGATTAATATAGATGACAAAAGTGTCATAATAACGGGAACGGATGTCAACCATATCAAAAACGTACTCCGGATGAAGCCGGGGGAGGAAATCAGCGTCAGCAACGGCCGGGACGGCCGGGAATATCGCTGTGGGATTGAGGAGCTGAAGGAGGACAGGATTCTCTGCAGACTGCGGTTCATTAAGGAGGAAAATGCGGAGCTGCCTGTCAGGGTATTCCTGTTTCAGGGGCTTCCCAAGGCGGACAAGATGGAGCTTATCGTTCAGAAGGCGGTAGAACTCGGGGTCTGCGAGATCATCCCGGTAGCGGCAAAACGCTGTGTGGTAAAGCTGGACGACAGAAAAGCGGCGGCAAGAACGGCGAGATGGCAGGGAATCGCAGAGGCGGCCGCGAAGCAAAGCAGGCGGGGCGTAATTCCTTTGGTTCATGAGGTGACAGGGTTTCGCGAGGCGGTAAAGAAAGCATCTGACATGGATGTCAGATTGATTCCCTACGAGCTTGCACAGGGGATGGAGAAGACGAAAAAGCTTTTGGAGGGCATCCGTCCGGGACAGAGTATCGCTGTGTTTATCGGGCCGGAAGGCGGGTTCGAGGAGGAGGAGATTTGTCTGGCGAAGGAACAGGGCATTGAGCCGGTGACGCTGGGAAAAAGGATCCTGCGCACGGAGACGGCGGGGCTTGTAGCTCTTGCGTGGATTGGGTATGTGCTGGAAGGCACAGGGATCGAATAGACCGCATATGCTATGTTATACGGACCCGGAGGAGAAGAAAATGGAAGTGTATTTGGACAATTCTGCTACGACGCGCGTATTTCCCGAAGTGGCGGAATTGATGACGAAAATAATGTGTGAAGACTATGGCAACCCTTCCAGTCTTCACAGGAAGGGCGTACAGGCGGAGAATTATCTGCGCGATGCAAAGGAGACTCTGGCGAGGCTGTTGAAGGTAAATGAAAAGGAAATTTTCTTTACCTCAGGCGGAACGGAGTCAGACAATATGGCGCTGACGGGCTGCGCTCTTGCAAACGGCAGAAGGGGAAAGCATATCATTACCACCCGGATAGAGCATCCGGCGGTTTTAAAGACCTGCGCTTACCTGGAAACGTTGGGCTACAGAGTGACCTATCTGCCGGTAGACCGAACGGGGCGCATTTCCCTGGAGGAACTGAAGCGGGCCATGAGCGCGGATACGATTCTGGTATCGATTATGCATACCAACAATGAGATCGGCGCGCTGCAGCCCATTGCGGAGGCGGGAGATCTGATCAGGCGGATGAACCCCTACACCCTGTTTCATGTGGACGCGGTACAGGGCTTTGGCAAGGCAAGGATTTACCCGAAGAGGATGGGGATCGATCTTTTGTCGGCAAGCGGTCATAAGATCCACGGCCCCAAGGGCGTCGGCATTCTTTATGTCAATGAGCGGGTAAAAATCCAGCCACTGATCTACGGAGGCGGACAGCAGATGAATCTCCGCTCCGGAACGGACAATGTACCCGGAGCCGCGGGGATGGCGAGGGCGGCGGAGCTGCTCTATGACCATTACGAGGAAGATGCGGCGAGACTGTACCGCTGCAAAAAGCATTTTATGGACGGAGTGAGGATGATCGAAGGGGTACGCATCAACGGTTTGCTGCCGGGAGAGCCGGACGGAAGCGGTACAGCCCCCCATATTGTCAGCGTGTCCGTGCCGGGAGTCAGGAGCGAGGTGCTGCTTCACACGTTGGAGGAGGCAGGAATCTATGTGTCCGCGGGAAGCGCCTGCGCGGCCCGCAAGCCCCAGCCGTCGGCGACCCTGAAAGCCATCGGCCTGGAGAAGCCGCTTTTGGAATCCACCGTGCGGTTCAGCTTTTCCGTGTATACCACCGAGGAAGAAATAGACTATACATTGCGGGAATTGTATGATAAAATTCCTATGCTGAGAAGATACGCGCGCAAGTAGCATCCGCGCAGCCTGCGGCTTCGGAGGAGCGCAGTCCCTCCGAAGCGTACAGCGCAGAAAGGAAGAAGCATGTTCAGTTCTTTTTTGATAAAGTATGCCGAGATCGGCGTCAAGGGAAGAAACCGTTATCTGTTTGAGGATGCCCTGATTCATCAGATTAAGTTTTCCCTGAAAAAATGCGAGGGGAAATTTCTGATCACAAAGTCCCAGGGACGTATTTATGTGGAGGCACAGGAAGAGTTTGACTATGAGGAGACCGTAGAGCATCTGCAGCATGTATTCGGAATCTCCGGCATCTGTCCCATGATCTATGTGGAAGACGAGGGCTTTGAGAAGCTTCGCGACAGGGTGATCCGTTACATGGACGAGGTATATCCCGACAAAGAAAAAACCTTCAAGGTCAACTGCAGGCGCGCCCGGAAAGATTATCCGCTGGAATCCATGGAAGTAAACGCGGCGCTGGGAGAGGCGCTTTTGGACGCTTATCCCGAGCTGCGCGTGGACGTACACCGGCCGGATATCCTGTTGAATGTGGAGATTCGGGAGAAGATCTATATTTACTCCGAGGTCATCCCCGGCCCCGGAGGAATGCCGGTGGGAACGGGCGGCAAGGCGATGCTTCTCTTGTCCGGCGGCATCGATTCCCCTGTGGCCGGGTATATGATTGCCAAGCGTGGCGTAAAGATCGATGCCGTTTATTTTCATGCGCCCCCCTATACAAGCGACAGGGCAAAACAGAAGGTGGTGGATCTTGCAAGGCTGGTCTCCCGTTATGCGGGGCCGATCTATCTGCATGTCATCAACTTTACGGACATTCAGCTTTATATTTATGAGAAATGCCCGCACGAGGAGCTGACGATTATCATGCGTCGCTATATGATGCGGATCGCGGAGCATATTGCGAAGGAGACGGAGTGTCAGGGGCTGATTACGGGCGAGAGCATCGGACAGGTGGCGTCTCAGACCATGGCGTCCCTCGCCGCGACCGACGAGGTGTGCGGACTTCCCGTGTACCGCCCGCTGATCGGCTTTGACAAGGAGGAGATCGTAGCGGTATCGAAAAAGATAGATACCTTTGAGACGTCAATCCTTCCCTTTGAGGACTGCTGCACCATTTTTGTGGCCAAGCATCCCGTGACAAAGCCGAATGTCAATATTATCCGCAGGCATGAGAGGAATCTGGAGGAGAAAATAGACGGGCTGGTGAAGACTGCTCTGGAGACGGACGAGCTGATTATTGTCGGGTGACAAAAAGCGTCGCGCAATTTCCCATAAAAAAGTGCCCATATGGGCACTTAGAAGAATGCTTCGCATTCTTCCCCTGCTACGACGAAGCTTCCTATAGAGTAAAAGAAAAGGCTCACGGGGTGTGTCCTCCGGAGCCTTTGCCTCTGCTTTCCCGTTATGTAATATCGCAGCTTACACGATATATGCCTTCAGTACGCTCAATACTTCTTCTACGCCGTCTTCTGCATGAATGTTCAGATCGATCGGTTTGGAAAGATCCAGACTGAAAATGCCCATGATGGATTTGGCGTCGATGACATATCTGCCGGATACCAGATCGAAATCAAAATCAAACTTCGTAATATCGTTTACGAAAGACTTTACCTTGTCGATAGAATTAAGAGAAATCTGTACGGTTTTCATTGTTGACCTCCTTTATATTTTCTTGCTCTTGACTCCATATTAAGGGCTGGACATTTAAAAGTCAAGGATAAATCAGTACAAAAAAAGTGAGGATTCTCATGAAAAATGTGGCATTACATAATCTGGGCTGCAAAGTGAATTTTTATGAAACGGAAGTTATGCGGCAAAAGCTACAGGAAAAGGGATATCATATTGTGCCGTTTGACAGTAAGGCGGATATTTATATCATAAATACCTGTACCGTCACAAACATTGCGGACAGAAAGAGCAGACAGATGCTGCACAGGGCAAAAAGTCTGAATCCGGACGCCGTAGTGGTGGCCGTAGGCTGTTATGTGCAGACCGGGAAAGAAGCTCTGGAGAAAGACGGGGCCGTAGATCTGATGATCGGAAATAACCGGAAGAAGGATATTGTGGAGCTGCTGGAGGAGTATCTGGCGGGGCGGGAGGGGAACCCCTGCAAAAGCGCGGCTGTTTTGGAGATCGACCGCGCCTGTGAGTATGAGGAGATGCAGCTAAGGCAGAGCGCGGAGCATACCCGGGTTTACGTCAAGATACAGGACGGCTGCAACCAGTTCTGCTCGTACTGCGCCATTCCCCATGCCAGGGGGCGGGTGAGAAGCCGCAGGGCGGAAGATATCCTAAAGGAAATTCGCGGCATTGCCGGGAGAGGCGTTAAAGAGATCGTGCTCACAGGGATTCACATCAGCTCCTACGGGACGGATTTTGACGGGGAAAGCTGGCTGCAGGGGAAAAGCGTGCCGGTGTATCTGGGAGAGAGACTTGCGTACGGCGGCGGGAGCAGGCTGATCGACCTGGTGGAGAAAATCCATGAGATTCCGGGACCGGAGAGAATCCGCCTGGGCTCTCTGGAACCCAGGATTGTGACGGCAGAGGCGGCGGACAGGCTGGCGGCGCTGCCGAAGGTATGTCCGCACTTTCACCTTTCACTGCAGAGCGGATGCGACGAAACGCTGCGCCGGATGAATAGACATTATACCACCGGGGAATACTGTACAGGTGTGGAGCAGCTGCGCAGAGCCTTCGGACATCCGGCGGTCACTACGGATGTGATCGTAGGCTTCCCCGGAGAGACGCGGGAGGAGTTTGCGCAGACAAAAAAATTTTTGGAAGAGATCCGCTTTTATGAGATGCACGTCTTTAAATATTCAAAGCGGCAGGGAACCGCTGCGGCGAAGATGCCCGGCCAGGTATCGGAGGAGGAAAAGGCGGTCCGAAGCGGCGAGTTGATTGCCATGGAGAAGCGGCAGTCTGCGGAATTTCGCAGAACATACATAGGACGTGAGGCGGAAGTGCTTTTGGAGGATACCGTACAGATTGAGGGCACGCTCTGGAGAACGGGACATACCCGGGATTATGTAAAAGTCGCCGTGAAAGCGGAGGAAGCGCCGCCTGCGAATGAAACGGTAAAGGTCCGCGTCAGAGGCTTTCTGACCGAAGAAATTCTGATGTAGTGTGCCTTAGCGGCTTGAATTTTATGTGTAAATGCGTTATAGTAAAAATAGTAGCGTTTTTTATAAACGGATTCGCCGGTTACGGAATCGCGGAGGGTTGGTATGCAGGATTTTGGAAACACACAATATTTTAAGGTCGAGACAGAGACGAGGACGGATGCAAATCTGGTGCTGGCCACTGTATACGAGGCGCTGACGGAAAAAGGGTATAATCCGGTGAATCAGATCGTCGGGTATATTATGAGCGGCGATCCCACCTATATTACCAGCCATAAAAACGCGCGCAGCCTGATCATGAAGGTGGAGAGGGACGAGCTTGTGGAGGAGCTGCTGGCGGAATACATCCATAACAAGAACTGGGAATAAGGTGGGAAGGTTAGGAGGCGGCCTATGCGTATCATGGGACTTGATTTCGGCTCGAAAACGGTGGGAGTTGCAATCAGCGACAGCCTGCTCGTGACGGCCCAGGGCGTCGAAATCATCCGGCGCAAAGAGGAGAATAAGCTGCGGCAGACGCTTGCGCGCATTGAGGAGCTGATCGTGGAGAACGAGGTGGAAGAAATTGTGCTGGGGCTTCCGAAAAACATGAATGCCACGGAAGGCGAGAGAGTCCGGCTCACGATGGAATTTCGGGAAAAGCTGGAGCGCAGGACGGGGCTGCCCGTGCAGCTGTGGGATGAGCGCCTGACCACCGTTTCGGCGGATAAGATCATGAAGGAGACGGGGATCCGCAGGGAAAACAGAAAGGATTATGTGGATATGATCGCCGCGGTCCTGATCCTGCAGGGCTACCTTGACAAACGCAGCATGGAGAAAGAGAATGGCTAAATTGGAGAAAATCGTATTTAACCCCGACGGGGAGGAACCGGTAGAGTTTTATGTGTTGGAGCAGACAAGAATCGGCGGGGTGAACTATATTCTTGTCACCGATTTTGAAGAGGGTGACGGAGAGGCTCTGATTCTGAAGGATCTTTCCAAAGACGGCGAGGAGGAGAGCGTTTTTACCGTTGTGTCCGATGACGCGGAGCTGTCCGCGGTGGCGGGAGTATTTGAAAACATGCTGGACGACGTGAAGTTTGTGTAGAAGACTATTGTTTCTCCGGCCGGAAGCGGTTCGGAGCTGGAGTTTGGAGGAAATTTGTATTGAAGAAAAAAGAGAATAACAGCGGTTCCAGACTGAAGATAATCCCGTTGGGCGGCCTGGAACAGATCGGCATGAATATTACTGCCTTTGAATATGAGGACAGTATTATTGTGGTGGACTGCGGCCTGTCGTTTCCGGCGGACGATATGCTGGGAATTGACCTTGTCATTCCCGACGTGACTTATCTGAAGGAAAACCAGGACAGAGTGAAAGGGTTTGTGATCACCCACGGACATGAAGATCACATCGGGGCGCTGCCCTATGTGCTCCGCGATATCAACGTACCTGTTTACGCCACCCGGCTTACCATGGGGATTATCGAGAACAAACTGCGCGAGCATAACCTGATAAAGGTAATCAAGCGCAAGGTGGTGAAATTCGGACAGTCCATCAATCTGGGACAGTTTCGGATTGAGTTTATCCGTACAAATCACAGCATCGTGGATGCGGCGGCGCTGGCGATTTACTCCCCCGCGGGGATCGTGGTACACACCGGCGATTTCAAGGTGGACTATACGCCGGTATTTGGCGACGCCATTGATCTGCAGCGTTTTGCGGAGATAGGAAAGAAAGGCGTGCTGGCGCTGATGTGTGACTCCACCAATGCGGAGCGCCCCGGCTTTACCCCCTCCGAAAGGACGGTGGGCAAGACCTTCGACAGTCTTTTTGAGGAGCATCGGAACACCAGAATTTTTGTGGCGACCTTCGCGTCCAACGTGGACCGCGTACAGCAGATTATCAATACGGCGTACAAGTTTGGCAAGAAGGTATGCGTGGAAGGCCGGAGCATGGTAAGTATTATCGAGACCGCGCGGAATCTGGAATGTATCCATATACCTGACAATACGCTGATCGAAGTGGAACAGATGAAAAATTATCCCGACGACCTGCAGGTCATCATTACCACCGGAAGCCAGGGGGAGAGCATGGCGGCTTTGAGCCGCATGGCAAGCGGTATGCACCGCAAGATCACCATCGGCGCGGGAGATACGGTTATCTTTTCGTCGAATCCCATTCCCGGCAACGAGAAATCCGTTACAAAGGTAATCAACGAGCTGCTGCGCAAGGGCGCGGACGTAATCTTCCAGGACGCCCATGTGTCAGGGCATGCCTGCCAGGAGGAGATCAAGCTGATCTATACGCTGGTGCAGCCGAAGTATGCGATTCCCGTACACGGCGAATACAAGCATCTGAAGGCGCAGGCAAAGATTGCGCAGAGCCTGGGGATAGACAAGGAAAATATCTTTATCCTTTCCTCCGGAGATGTGCTGGAGCTGGATGAAACAGAGGCGAGAGTCGTCGGAAAGGTGCCGGTAGGAGCGATCCTGGTGGACGGACTCGGCGTGGGAGACGTGGGAAACGTCGTACTGCGTGACAGACAGCACCTTGCGGAGGACGGAATCATGATTGTGGTTATGAGTCTGGATAAATACAGCGGGCAGCTGGTTGCCGGACCCGATATTGTATCCAGAGGATTTGTCTATGTCAAGGAGTCCGACGAGCTGATCGAAGAGGCCCGCAGCATTGTGGATGAGGCAATCCAGAGATGCCTCGACAGAGGAGTCACGGACTGGGGCAAGCTGAAAAATACCACGAAGGATTCACTTAGCGATTTTGTGTGGAGGAAAACGAAGCGTCGTCCGATGATCCTCCCGATTATCATGGAGGTCTGATGAGCCGTATTTTTGAAAAAAAGGCAAGAAAAGCATGGGAGAGCGAGAAAGTGAAGGCGGGACCGGGCGGTCGGCGCGCGAAGCCGGAAGACGGCCCGGAACAGGGCTATCTGCGCGGAAAGAAAAAAAGGGTCCCGGAACGGCCGGATTTGCAGGAAAGTGAGGAGCAGGGAGACGGGAGCATGAGCAGTTTGGATCGCGCTACGGATCAGTTTATTGAGGCAGTCCTGGCCAGTGAAGTCTACCGTACCTATCGGACAGAGCTGGAGAAGGTGCAGCAGATGCCGGAGTTAAAGCAGCAGATCGATGAGTTCCGCAAGCGGAATTTTGAGCTGCAGCTAAACGCGGACACAGATTTTAATAAGCTGGACCGTTTCGAAAAAGAGTATGAAAATTTCAGAGAGCAGCCCATGGTGGCGGATTTCCTTGCGGCGGAGCTCGATTTGTGCAGAATGATGCAGAACATCAGTATGCGCGTCACGGAGAAACTGGATTTTTCGTGATTTGTGCCTTATGTTAAGAGAAGCGGCGTGGCAAACCGCTCCGGAACGGAGAAGAATTATGAAGACGGGAAATATCATTATTGCGGTACTCGGCGCAATTTTCCGGGTGGTGATTGCCGTCGCGGCGGTATTTCTGATTTACAAAGGCGCGTTGGCCTGCTATGATTACGGTTACCGTATCTTTACGGAACCGGCAATGTCCTCCGGAGAGGGAAGAACGGTGACGGTGGCCATCACGGAGAGCATGTCCGCGTCGGATATCGGGGAGCTTTTGGAGAACAAAGGGCTTGTCCGGGATGCAAAGCTGTTTGTGATTCAGTATTATCTGTCCGAGTTTCGTGCCGATGTAAAGCCGGGCGTCTTTGAATTGAATACGTCGATGACGGCGGAGGAGATGATGGAGGCCATGACAGTGAGCCAGGACGGCGCGGCGGAAGGCGACGGAAGCGGCGCGCAGGATGCAGGAGAGGCTACCGGAGACGGTACACAGGGCGCGGCGGAAGGCGACGGAAGCGGCGCGTAGGATGCAGGAGAGGATACCAGAGACGACGCACAGGGCGCGACGGAAGCGATATGCAGGATGCGTCCGGCAATTAGTCGGTCGGGAACAGGCCGTCCTGACATAAAGAAGCTGGGGGAGAAGGATGATCGTTGACGAGAGAATGTCTGTCTTTATCGACTCGCTGGATAGGGGCAACACTCCTTTTCTGGATGAAATTGAAAAATATGCCCTGGAAACACAGGTTCCCGTGATACGCAGATCGGTACAGAGCCTGTTGAAGTTCCTGCTGGCGCTCGCAAAGCCGAAGAACATCCTGGAGGTCGGGACAGCCATCGGCTTTTCTGCGTTATTGATGAGCGAATACGGGCCTGAGGACTGCCATATTACCACCGTTGAAAAACAGGAAAAGCGGATTCCCGCTGCCAGGGAGAATTTCCGACGGGCAGGGGCGGAAGAAAGGATTACGCTGCTGGAGGGAGACGCCGCGGATATTTTAAAGGAGCTTGAGGGAAGCTATGATCTGATTTTTATGGACGCGGCAAAGGGGCAGTATCTTCATTTCCTGCCGGATATCCTGCGGCTGCTTGCGCCCGGAGGATTGCTGGTCAGCGATAATGTGCTGCAGGACGGAGACGTGATCGAGTCCCGTTTTGCGGTGACAAGAAGGAACCGCACCATCCACGCCAGGATGCGGGAATATCTTTACGAACTGAAGCATACGCCCGGACTGGAGACGGTGATCCTTCCGATGGGGGACGGCGTGACACTGAGTACGAGATTCATTTTATAGATATTGTGCCTGCGTCTTTTCGCGCTGAAAATCCGCAGGCGGCAGAAAGGCACGGATAACAGAATGACACAGCGACAAAAGCCGGAGCTTCTGATTCCCGCCGGCAGCCTTGAGGTACTGAAGACGGCGGTGATTTTCGGGGCGGATGCGGTATATATCGGAGGGGAAGCCTTCGGGCTGCGCGCCAAGGCGAAAAATTTTTCTTTGGAGGAGATGGCGGATGGTATTGTCTTTGCCCATGCACATGGCGTAAAGGTCTATGTCACCGCCAATATCCTTGCCCACAATTATGATCTGGAGGGCGCGAGAACCTATTTTGAAGAGCTGCGGGATATGAAGCCTGAGACCTGTGACGCCCTGATTATCTCCGATCCGGGAATCTTTGCGCTGGCAAAAGAGGTGTGGCCGGAGGCGGAGATCCATATTTCCACGCAGGCCAACAATACCAATTACCTCACCTATCGGTTTTGGTGGCAGCAGGGGGCGAAGCGCGCGGTATCCGCCAGGGAGCTGACGCTTTCGGAGATCCGCTCGATCCGGGAAAGGATTCCGGAGGAGATGGAGATCGAGTGCTTTGTCCACGGAGCCATGTGCATTTCCTACTCCGGCCGCTGTCTTCTGAGCAATTATTTTACGGGCAGGGACGCCAATCACGGAGCCTGTACGCATCCCTGCCGCTGGAGGTATGCGGTGGTGGAGGAGAGCAGGCCGGGAGAGTATCTGCCCGTTCTGGAAAATGACAGAGGCGCCTTTATTTTCAGCTCCAGGGATCTTTGCATGATCGAGCACATACCGGAGCTTGTAGAGGCCGGGATCGACAGCTTTAAGATCGAGGGAAGAATGAAGGCGGCGCTTTATGTGGCGGCGGCGGCAAGAACCTACCGGAGGGCCATTGACGATTACTTTTCCTCTGAGGAGACCTACCGCGCCAATATGGACTGGTATAGGGCGGAGATCGCCAAGTGTACCTACAGGCGGTTTACCACGGGTTTTTACTTTGGCAGAGCAGATCAGGATACGCAGATTTACGACGGAAGCACCTATGTGAACGAATATGTTTACCTGGGGATCGTGGATCGGGTGTCAAAGGCTTCGGATACACCGGTGAAGGATCAGGGGGACGTTCCTTTGATGCATCTGGAGCAGAAAAACAAGTTTGCCGTGGGGGACAGGATAGAGATCATGAAGCCGGACGGGAGCGATGAGCCCGTCACGGTGGAGGCTATGTACAATGAGGACGGGGAAGCTGTGGAAAACTGTCCTCATGCAAGACAAAAGCTGTGGATAAAGTTATCCTCCGCCGCGGGAAAATATCACTTGCTGAGGGCTGTGAAATCCGGAGACTGAAGGAACGTCGGCCTGCGGGAGAGGAAAAAGGATTTCCGCGGCAATATGGCCGCATGAGCGGAAGAAAGGTTCCCGCGGCAGTATGGCCTGCGAGAGAGAGAAAAGGCTTTCCGGAAGCGGAAGCTTTGAGAAATCAGGAAAGGACGGCGGCATATGAGGGTACAGATTTATGGATAGGAAAAAGGCGTCGCGAATTACGGCACATATTCTCACAGCAGTCTACGGCATTGCCTGCCTGTGGCTTTTTTATCATCAGTCCGTGGCGGACCTGACCGTGGAGGGCGAGATCCCTTATCAGTCCGATCTTCCGCTGCACATCAGCATGATTCTGGAGGACGGCTGGTATTATAGCTTTACGGCTTATGCGTACAAGCTGCTGGATTTTCTGGCAGGCGGGAGCACGGCGGGGATCGCGGTGTTTCTGGCGGCGGTCTGCGTGGGGACGGTGTATGCGTCCGAGGCGCTGGTCTGCCGTCTCGGGCGGTATCGGGACAAAAGCGGCCCTACGCTGCTTCTTTCCTTAAGCCTGAATTTTGTGATGCCTGTGTATATCAGGGCGGTAGGGGAATTTCGCTATGTCAGCTACCAGTCCGGGAATATCTGGCATAATTCCACCTACCTTTGTATGCGTCTGGCGGCGCTTTTGTGCTTTTTGTATTATCTGCGGCTGGAGGAAAAGTACAGGGAGGGGATCACCTGGAAAGAGTGGTGCGTCTTTGCGTTGTTGAACGTGGTATGCACCGGCGTCAAGCCCAGCTTTCTGCTTGTCTTCTCTCCGATTATGGGAATTTTCCTGCTGGCGGATCTGCTGCGGCATGTGCCGTTTCGGAGAATTTTTGTCTTCGGCTCCGCGCTTTTGCCCAGCGGACTGGTGCTTCTCTGGCAAAATTCCGTGCTGTTCGGGGAGGAGACGGGAAACGGCATTGCATTCCGGCCCTGGTATATCTTCTCGCTCCACGCTGCGGTGACGAAGCTGGCGGTGATCTGTTCGGCGCTGTTCTGTATCCTGATGATGGCGGCGACGCTGCGGCGGATTTTCCGGGAGAAAGAGTATCGCTTTATTGTGCTGATGACTGCGCTGGGATTCGGGGAAGCGCTTTGTCTGGCGGAGAACGGAAGCCGCGCCGTGGACGGCAATTTCCTCTGGGGTTACAGCTTCTGTCTTTTCGTGCTGTTTGCGGTCTGCTCCGTAAAATGGCTGCAGCTTGGCGGGACGAAAGCGGCGAAGCTCCTGCGGGCGGGGCTGGGGCTGGTATACGGCTGGCATCTCTTCTGCGGTCTGTACTTTTTCGTCCGCCTTGTGGCAGGCGCAAGCTACTGGATGAGGTGAGGGCGCGTTGTACAATGTGCCCAGTGAATTGCCCGGCGGCCCGCGGATTTTTGCCGAAAACGAAAAAATGGAATTTGGGTATTGCATTTTACCGGAAAGTGGGTTATCTTATAGAAAACGAAACGAGGGTCAGAGGAATGTCCCTGTTTCCACACATCGGCATTTTGAGAACGAAGATGTTCCATGGTAACAGGTTTACTTTGGGACGTCTTTTTGTATGTATGCCGGGCAGACAAGAAAGGGAGACGTAAAATGAGTGAAGTATTGAATGTGGAAGAGATTTTTGCCAGCAAGGTGTTTACGCTCGGGAAAATGAAGGAGAGACTGCCGAAGAGCGCCTACAAAGAGGTAAAGAAGGTTATGGATCAGGGCGGAGAGCTGTCCCTGGCGGCGGCGGACGTGGTGGCGAAAGCGATGAAGGACTGGGCCGTGGAGAACGGGGCGACCCATTATACCCACTGGTTCCAGCCGCTGACCGGTATCACGGCGGAGAAGCATGACGCCTTTGTGACCCACCCGGACGAAGAGGGCAGGATGATCATGGAGTTTTCGGGAAAGGAACTGATCAAGGGCGAGCCGGACGCGTCTTCCTTCCCGTCGGGCGGCCTGAGGGCCACCTTTGAGGCAAGAGGCTACACAGCCTGGGATATTACCTCTCCCGCGTTTTTGAAGGAAGACGCAACGGGAGTGATCCTCTGTATTCCCACCGCATTCTGCTCCTACACCGGCGAGGCGCTGGATAAAAAGACGCCGCTTTTGCGGTCCATGGAAGCGGTGAGCCAGCAGGCGCTGCGAATCGTGAGACTGTTTGGCAACACAGAGGCCACGAAGGTAGTGGCAAGCGTCGGCCCCGAGCAGGAATACTTCCTGGTGGACCGGGAGAAGTATCTGCAGAGAGAAGACCTGATTTTTGCGGGAAGAACTCTTTTCGGCGCCCCCGCCCCCAAAGGACAGGAGCTGGAGGATCATTACTTCGGCACCATCCGCGAGAGAATCGGCTCCTACATGAAGGATCTGAATATTGAGCTGTGGAAGCTGGGCGTCACCGCAAAGACCCAGCACAATGAGGTGGCTCCCGCCCAGCATGAGCTTGCGCCGGTCTATGAGACGGCAAATATTGCCGTGGACCACAACCAGCTGGTAATGGAGACCATGAAGAAGGTGGCAGGCCGCCACGGCCTGACCTGTCTGCTCCACGAGAAGCCCTTTGCCGGGGTAAACGGTTCCGGTAAACATAACAACTGGTCGCTGGGCACCGATAACGGTGTGAATCTGCTTGACCCCGGCGATACGCCCAACGAGAATATCCAGTTTTTGCTGGTGCTGGCCTGCATTATGAAAGCGGTGGATACTCATGCGGACTTGCTCCGCCAGAGCGCCGCGGACGTGGGAAACGACCACAGACTGGGAGCAAACGAGGCGCCGCCGGCAATCATCTCCATGTTCCTGGGAGAGCAGCTGGAGGACGTGGTAAAGCAGCTGGTAGAGACCGGAGAGGCGGCGCACCTGATCGAGGGCGGCAAGCTTCAGACCGGCGTTTCCACGCTGCCCGACTTTGAGAAGGACGCTACGGACCGCAACAGAACCTCGCCCTTTGCTTTTACCGGCAACAAGTTCGAGTTCCGTATGGTAGGCTCCGCCGACTCCATCGGAAGCCCCAACACGACCCTCAACGCCATCGTTGCGGAAACCTTCTGCGAGGCGGCCGATATTCTGGAAAAGGCGGATGACTTTGAAGTGGCGGTGCATGACCTGATTAAGGAGTACATGACGAAGCACCAGAGAATCGTTTTCAACGGCGACGGCTACGCGGAGGAATGGGTAGCGGAGGCGGAGAGAAGAGGACTTCCCAATATCAAATCCATGGTGGAGGCTGCAGCCACGCTGACCACCGATAAGGCGATCCGTCTCTTTGAGAAGTTCGGCATCTTTACCCGGGTGGAGCTGGAGTCCCGTGAGGAGATTATTTACGAAACCTATGCGAAAACCATCAACATCGAAGCTTTGACCATGATCGACATGGCCAGCAAGAAATACATCCCGGCGGTGGTGAAGTACACCAAATCTCTGGCGGACACCGTCATTGCGGTAAAAGAGGCCGGCGCGGACGCGTCCGTTCAGACGGGGCTGCTAAAGGAGGTAAGCGACTATCTGGCGGCCGCTAAGACGGCTCTTAACAGCCTGAAGGAGCTGACGGCGCAGGCCTGTGCCATAAAGGACGCAAAGGAGCAGGCGTTCTTCTACAAGGACTGTGTCAGAGAGGCCATGGACGCGCTGAGGGCCCCTGTGGACGCGCTGGAAATGATCGTGGATAAAAACGTATGGCCGGTGCCGTCCTACGGTGAGTTGACCTTTGAGGTGTAAAGAGCGACGAAATTTCTCATAAAATAAAGTAAGCCGATGTCCCGGGCAGTGTAGAGCTGTCAGGGGCATCGGTTTGTTTTTTGCTCTATAGGAAACTTCGTCGCAGCAAGGGAAGAATGCGAAGCATTCTTCTAAGCGTCCGATAGGACGCTTTTTGAAGGAAGATTTGCCTCCCTTTTCGCCGTATATTTAATGCCTCAGCCGTCCGCCAGAAAGCAGGCGACCTGATGGCCATTGCCGCAATCCCTGAGTTCGGGTATGCCGGAGCGGCACTTTTCCGTCGCATGAGGACAGCGCGTGTGAAAAACACATCCGGCGGGGCGGTTCATCAGACTGGGAACCTCGCCGATAATTCCGGTATGAGTACGTTTCGCCTCAGCTTCCGGATCGGGGATCGGTATTGCAGAGAGCAGCGCCTGCGTATAAGGATGGAGCGGGCGCTGATACAGCTCGTCCCACGGGGATATCTCGACACATTTTCCAAGATACATTACGAGGATCCGATCGCTTACATGCCGGACGACGGAGAGGTCGTGTGCGATAAAAAGGTAGGTCAGCCCGCGCTGCGTCTGTAGGTCGATCAGCAGATTGATAATCTGGGACTGAATCGACACGTCCAACGCCGAAATCGGCTCGTCACAGATGATAAAGCTGGGATCGGAGGCCAACGCGCCCGCGATACAAAGCCGCTGCCGCTGTCCGCCGGAAAATTCGTGCGGCGCTCTGGTTTTCAGAAGCGGATCCAGGCCGACAGCCTCAAACAGCTCATCCACCTTCCGGTCATATTCCGCTCTGGAGGAAGCCAGACGATGGACGCGGATCGCCTCGCCCACCACGCTTCCCGCGCTTTGTCTCGGATCCAGTGAGCCGAAGGGATCCTGGAAAATGAACTGAACCTCTCTGCGCAGATCCCGTACCTTGTTTTCCTTCAGTCCCGCGATATCGCGGCCCTTGAAAACGATTTCTCCGGCCGAAGCGTCATACAGCCGCAGAAGCGTTTTGGCAAGGGTAGTTTTACCGCAGCCCGACTCGCCTACAAGCCCGAGGGTTTCGCCCTTGCGGACGGTAAAACTGACGTCGTCCAAAGCCTTGACGTCCCCCACCTTGCGACGCGTGATTCCCTGAGTGACAGGAAAATATTTGCACAGATGCCGAACCTCCAGAAGCGGTTCTTCCGACAGCGTCCGTTTCCCGGCCTTCTGTTCCTGCGCGACGGAGGCGGCTTTCAGCTCGTCCCGGCGGAAATGACAGGCTGCGCTGTGAGTGGGAGAATATTCCTGCACAGGAGGAGACTTTGGTTCCCGGCATTCAGGCTTCGCGTAAAAGCAGCGCGGCGCAAAGGGACAGCACCCGGTCTTTTGCGCCGGATTTAAAGGTGTGCCGGAAATCGACAGCAGTTTGTTGGACTTGTCGCTGTCAAGCCGGGGAATGGCGCGCAGCAGTCCCATGGTGTAGGGATGGCACGCGTCGGAAAACAGTTCTCTGCAAGCGCCCCGTTCCACGATATTTCCCGCATACATCACATAAATGCGGTCGGCATATCTTGCAATGATACTCAGATTGTGAGTGATGATAATCAGCGCAGTATGCGTCTTGCGGACGATATCGCGCAGCAGCTCCAGAATCTGTTCCTGAGTGGTCACATCCAGGGCGGTAGTCGCCTCGTCCGCGATCAGGAGCCGGGGATTACAGGACATAGCCATGGCAATCATCACGCGTTGGCGCATACCGCCGGAAAACTGGTTGGGATAGTAATCGATTCTGCTTTGGCTGTCAGGGATACCAACCATGCCAAGCAGCTCGATGGCGCGCTCTCTTGCCTCTTTCTTTTTCATGCCAAGATGCAGCATAACGCTTTCCTGAATCTGTTCGCCAACGGTCATCACCGGGTTTAAGGAGGTCATAGGCTCCTGAAAAATCATGGAAATACCGCCTCCGCGAACTCGGCGCAGCTCGCTGCTTCCGACTTTGTATTGCAGAATATCCTTTCCCTCGAAAAACGCTTCTCCCTTTACGATTTCGCCCGGCGGCATGGGGATCAGCTTCAATATACTCATCATGGTGACAGACTTCCCGCTTCCGGATTCTCCGACCACGCCGACGATCTCGCCGGGATCTACATGGAGCGTGACGTCGTCCACCGCGCGGATCAGTCCGTCCCGGGTGTGAAAAACAGTCTGGAGATGTCTGATGTCTAACAAATGTTCTTCCATTTTCCGCCTCCTTATATTGTGCCCCGGAGCCGTGGATCAAGTGCGTCCCGCAGTCCGTCGCCAAAAATGTTAAATGCAAGTACCAGAAGGATGATCGCAATGCCGGGAGCCAGCGCGAACAGGGGCGCGTCATAGATATAAGAATACCCGGCGTTTACCATTGCTCCCCAGGAAGCGGTAGGCGGCACAATGCCTGCGCCCAGAAAGCTCATGCCCGCCTCGGCCAGGATGGTTCCGCCGATACTCTGGGTCATGATCACGATGATGGGGGACAGGCAGTTTGGGAAAATGTGCCGTATCATGGTAGTCAGATTGGAATTGCCGCGGATCCGGCTGGCAGCTATATAGTCCATTTCGCGGATGCTGAGTACCTGTCCGCGCATCATTCTGGCGAAGCCGGGAATCGCCGAGATGCCCAGCACAAAGATGAGCATGGGGACGCTCCGCCCGAATACGGCTACCAGCGCCAGAGCTAAAATAAGGGGCGGAATCGCCATCTGTGCCTCCATAATCCGCATCAGGATATTGTCAACCCATCCGCCGAAATACCCGGATATCAGACCGATGGCACAGCCGAGGGCGGCGGCGATAAAGACGGCCAGAATACCGACCAGAAACGCAACCCGCGTGCCGTAGACGATACGGCTGTACAAATCCCGGCCCAGTTGATCCGTTCCCAGCCAATGTTCGCGGGAAGCGCCGGCCAGCCGGTTGGACAGATCCTGTTCATACGGGTCACAGGGAGCCATCAGCGGCGACGCTATGGCGCAAAATGCAAAAAATAAAATGACGATGGCGGAGATCAGTACGATCTTTCTGCCAAAAAGAACCGATAAAAACTGTTTTACACGTTTTCCCATGATTACCTCCCTATTCGAGCCTGATGCGCGGATCGGCGTAGGCATAGGCGATATCCACCAGCAGATTGCACAGACATGTGATCGCCGCCATGAAAAGCAGGCCGGACTGCAGAAGCTGATAATCGCAGAAGTTGATTGCAATCACCATGATCTGCCCCATGCCGACAATGTTAAACATCGTCTCTACAATAGCGGATCCGCCGATACAGCCACGGAGCGTTGTGCCCGCCATGGTGAGAATCGGGATCAGACTGTTCTTGATGGCATAACGCCAGAGAACCTTTCCCTCCGGCAGTCCCTTGGAGCGCGCGGTGCGCACATAGTCCTGATGAATCACCTCAAGCATGCTGGAACGCATCTGGCGGGTGTAGGACGCCACTCCGCCCAGACTCATGCAGATGACCGGGAGAATCATTTGTCGGATACTCTTGCCGAAGTCCACCCATGGAAGCGTAAATCCGTAGGACGGGAGCCATTTCAGATGAATGGAAAATACCAGCACCAGTAAAACGGCAATCCAGAAATTGGGCGTCGCCAGACCGACATTCGCAAGCACGGTGATAACGGTATCGGTTAAGGTGCCGCGCTTTACGGCTGTAATCGTGCCGAAAAGAATCCCCAGAACAATGCTGACAACGGCAGAGGCGACTCCCAGGATCAGCGTGACCGGCAGCCGCGAGGCAATCAGCTCATTTACGTTTTTGTTGAAATGGTAGGAGTATCCCATATCTCCGTGCAGCATTTTCCACAGCCATGAAAAATACTGCTGAACGAGAGGCTTATCCAGTCCCATGCTGCTGTATACGGTGTCGTGGTATTCTTTTGAAATATTTTCCCCCAGCATGACGTATACGGGATCGCCCGGGATGAACTGGATCAGCGCAAAAGCGAGCACCGAAACCATCATCAGAATAATAATTGTCTGTATAAATCGCTTAAAAATAAATCTTCCCATCACTCAGTCTCCGTCGTATGATAGCCAGATCAGATGTCATTTTGAAAACAGGCCAGGCAAACGGATTTGCCGTCCTGCCCGGCCTGTAAAGGACCTTTATTCGCTCAGCCAGATTGTCTCAGGCGTCCATTCGCACAGCCATGTTTCAGCCATGCCATGGTCGTGGACGGTTCCGTTTGAAAAATTAATCAGTGCGAGGGTGTCAAACATAGGCGTGTAGAGGCAGTATTCCTCAGTGACGAGGCGCTGCAGCTCCATCATTGCCTCGTGCTGCTCTTCCGTCGTCTTAGCGGTCAGGCAGTTGTTATAGCATTCAAAAATTCCTGCTTCTTCCATATCGATGGTATCGATTGCGTACACCACCGGCGGATTGCCAAAGAACAGATGCCAGTTTTCCAATGTCGTGGGCGCCCAGAAGAACGCGCAGCAGGTCCAGGGATCCGTCGTGCCGTACATATTCCGGCTGACATCGCCGGTACGGGTGTCACCCTCTACCTTAAAGCCTGCCTCTTCCAGCATACCCTTTACCGCCACAAACATATCCTCGTTTGCAGGCTGGTAATAGATGGTAATGACGCATTCGCCGTCCTCGTATCCGGCCTCGCGGAGCTTTTCCTTTGCCTTCTCTACGCTGTAGGGATATCCGGTCACCGCGTCGTTGTATTCCTTGCTCCCGGGTACGGCCAGCTGTTCCGAGACAAAGCCGATGCCCTCCGCAAAGGTGTCGCAAAGCGCCTGCTTGTCTAACGCATAGCTGAATGCCTGACGCACCTCCAGCTTGCTGATCGGGTCGTTTTCATTGCCACTGGCAAAGTAGATGCCTGTCATGGTAGGAGATATGCAGGCTTCATTGCAGATTTTTTCAAATCCGTCGCGGCTTAAGCGATTCGTCATGCTGGCGGAAGCGCCGTAAATCATCTGCGCCTCTCCGGTGCGGAAGATGCTCTCCCCGGTGTTTTCCTCTGTGAAGAAAATGATATTAATGCCGTCCAGATAGGGCAGTCCCTCAATCCAGTAATCGTCGTTGCGGACATATTTGATGCCCTCGGCAATGTCGTAGCTTTCCATCTTATAGGGACCCGTGCCTACGACGCTGGTATAAATGCCCTCCAGACCGAGGCGGTTGTATTCGGTCGGAGAGATCATGGTGCCGCATTCGATACAGAGATTGGAAACAGTGCTGCTGCGCCATTCCGTCAGCTTTACGGTAACCTCGTATTCGCCGGTTGCCGTAAAGGATTCGACATTGGAGAAATAAGAGCCGGCACTGCCGTTGTCAATGAGAATCTGCCAGACGTCGCATACAGCCTGCGCGTTGAAGGGCGTTCCGTCATGATACATCACTCCCTCCTGAAGCCTTAGGACAATCTGCAGATTATCCGGATCCGGAAGGATTTCCTTTGCAAGCCAGCCGTATACCTGACCGTTCTCATCGTAGCGTCCCAGCATTTCGATGGCGGGCTTGGAGATCCAAAGGGGGTGTACGCCGCCTACGATAGGGAAACCGACATTGGTCGGCTGACCCGGGAAAGCGATGGTGAGTGTGCCGCCGGTTCTGGGACCGTCCGTCTCATCCCCGCCGGTCTGGCCGCTTTCGTCTTGCTGCCCGCCTGACTGAGCGGGATCAGACTGCTGTACGTCTGATCCGGGCGGATCATTTTCTGCGCCGCATGCTGTCAGCATTGAGAAGGCCAACACACATGTCAGGAGCAGGGTTAAAAATCTGGTACATTTTTTCTTTTTCACGATATATCCTCCTCGCGTAATAATTTTCGGCCGGACAAATGCCGCAGCCGTGTTGCTTTGTTGCGGTACGGATGCCGTGGGGCGGATTTTCTTCCGGCGTCCGTACGGTTGACGGGTTACTTTATATCAAAGCTATCCGATCGCTACGACGAACCGGACAGACTTTAGATACACCGTTCCCGGAAGAAGCGGTCAACCTCCTCCAATACATCCTGCGCATGGCAGACGGCGACGCCGTGATCTGAATCCTGGTACAACACCAGCTTGCAGTGAGGTACATATCGCACCGTCCGCACCATGGCTTCCGGCCGGATGATAATGTCTTTCATCCCGCCGAGCAGGATGCAGGGCGTGCGGACTGTTTTCATCCATGCGATCAGTTCCTCCTCGGTCTTCATTCCGTCGTCCACACCGTGTCCGAAATTCAGGGCACGCTCCTGGGCATCCAGGCCCATGCTGTGTTCATATTCATAGTCCGCCAGCTGACGGAGCTGGTCGCGCCAGTAATCGGTTGTATAAGGCCGATCTGCGGCCAGGATTCCGTTCCGTGTTTCCTCGCAGCGCGCCTGCCAGTCCTCCGGCGTGGCGCTGCGGGCGGCATCCTTTGCGCGGGCAGCGCCGCCGGAGTAGGCTGTATCTCCCTTGAAATTTGGGCCGGTCACTACGCCGGCAAATGCCAGAATACGCTCCGGGCATTCCCGCATCATCTGCCACCCCAACAGGCAGCCGTGGCTGATTCCCGTATACGCGAAGCGGCTGACCCTTAGATGATCCGCAACGGTCAGCATGTCCGGAAGCCAATGCTCCGCGATATCGTCCGTCTGCGGCACACGGGAGGATTTCCCGTATCCGCGCATCTGGACGGCGATGACATGATATCCCCGTTTGGATAACTCCCGCGTATAGGAGCAGTAATAGTCGAGATAAATGGAAGAAGTAAAAATATACCGATCTCCTTCGCCCCAATCCTCATAAAACAGTTTGATACCGTCTGGAACCTGTACATAAGGCATAGTCAATTTCCCCGCTTTCTTTTTTGCTTTCGGGACGTTACGCCGCGTCCTTATGCGTTGCTTTTTGATGCTTTTTGTCGATGCCGAGTTGAATTGCATACATGCCAAGCCCGGCGGCGACCATGACGCCGATCAGGCCGAACATCGTTCCGTATCCGAACAGCCCCGCGAGCCAGCCGCCTAAGGATGCGCCGACACAATTCCCCAGATCGCTTCCGAGATAGCAGGTGGACATGGCAACGCCGCGCCGGTCTGCCGGAGAACGTCGGGCACAGTCTGCCTGAATGGCAGCCTGTCCGGAGCTTTGCGCAACCCCCTTGAGCAGGGCGGCTATCACAATGGTCAAAATACTCCACGACACGTCGATGCAGAACATAGCGGCCGCCCCCAAAATCAGGCTGGGGATCAGCACGATGGAAAGTCCCTTTTTGTCCTGCAGCTTCCCGGCAGCAGGACGGATCAACAGGACGGCAACAGACGAAATCGTGAAGAAAATCGAAATATTGACGATTCCGCGCTCGTCGCCCAGCATGGAAAGATAAGAGGAGGCCACGCCGTTCATGACGGAAAACAATCCGCTGACAGCCGACAACAGCAACAGCTCCGCTGCAAATAATTCCGAAAGCCGAAGAGAACGCCGATTCGGGATTGTTCCTGCTTCTCGCGCCTGCAATGCGGACTCGGCAGTCTGATGCTTTGAGTCTGGCAGAAAGACAACGCAGACAGCGGCTGCTGCGATTAAAATTCCGGAGACAAGAAACATGACGGTATATCCTTTTGCATCAGCCAGCGCCAGCCCGAGACTGGGAGCAGACGACATTGCCAGAATCTGTGCCAGGCTCATATAACCCATTCCTTCTCCCATTTTGGCGGAAGGAATGACGGATGTGACCATGGCAAGCTGGATGGTGCTGCTCATGGCAAAGCATGCGCCGTGCAGAATCCTGCACAGAAACAGACCCGCAAGGTGATGGCTCAGCGAATAGCCGAAGGCGGCAAAGCTGACAAGCAAAGTAAACAGGATCAACAGAGGTTTTCTTCCGCCCCGATCGGACAGAATACCGGCGATCGGCCTCACGAAAATTGCCATGACGGAAAAAATACCTGTCAGCAAACCGGCGACGGAGAGAGACATGCCGATCTCCACTGCATACCGCGGAAGCGTGGGCATTGTCATAAAGAACCCCATGTTGCTGAATAAGCTGTAAAGAAACAACAATATAAAAGAGGGACTCCAAAGTTTTTCATTCCCGGTAATTTCTTTATTGAGGTTCAGAATTTTCACCACCTTATGCAAACGTTTGCCTTAAACTGAATCCAGTATATACTGAAATATGAGCCGTGTCAAGTGCAAATTGCTATTTAATTTTGAAAATACAATGAAATACATAGCACAATTTACCAATGCAAAACTATGCAAATGTTGCACAAATGCAATTAAGAATCCTTGACAAAAGCAAATTGCATAAGTTAAAATAGTTTAGGGTATGTTTTAAGGCAGCTGAACTGTCGGCGCCAAAGAAGAAAACGCGAGCGAAGTTATTCTATCCGGAGGTACGGTATGACGATCAATAATAAGAAGAAAGTTTCCATCAGGGATATAGCCGAGTACTGTCATGTATCGCCTTCCACGGTTTCGAGGGTAATGAACGGAAACAGCCATATCTCAAAGGAAACGCAAAAACGCGTGATGGATATTGCTACGGCATGGGGTTATGTTCCCAATGAGTCGGCAAAGAATCTCCGCATGCGTACCTCCCGCCTGGTGGGGATATTTGTCAACACGCTGGATTACGGAATATCCTCTATTGTGATGTCGCGGCTTCATGACCGTCTGGCGGAGAAGGATTTTGCCACTATTATCTGCAATATAGGCGCAAATGCAGAGAAAGAAGAGCATTATTACCAGATGATGCTGTCCATGAACGCCTGCGCTATTTTCATGATTGTCAATCACAGCGACAGCACGATTGACTTCAAGAGCGCTATCCCTCTGGTTTATGTCTATCGATATCCCCTGCAGACACCGACAAACCCGTCGGTCTGCAGGGTTGAAACGGATAATTACGGAGCCGGTTATCAGGCGGGCTGCGAGCTGCAACGGCTCGGCTGCAGGCAGATTGCGGAGGTAAGGCTGATCAGCAGCGACAATCAGTTCCCGCTGGGCCGTCATCTGGGTCTGCTTCAGTCGCTGTACGACCATAATGTCACTTATGCAGAATCTCTGTCGATTGTGTCTGACCAAAATGATTACGATATAATTCTGAAAAAGATCAACAGAAAGCTGGATGAGCAGCCTGCAGCGGACGGGTACTTCTGCTCCTCCGATCATCTTGCGCTTGCGCTGGTTGAAGCGCTGGAACTGCATCATTACAAAATTCCGGACAACGTCAAGGTGATTGGCTGTAATGACATGTTGTCTCCGCTGCATATCGGCAAGCCGATTTCCTCCATGCGCCATCGGATCGAAGATATATGTCGCGCGGCGATAGAGGTTATGGAACGTCTGATTTCCGGCGGGGAGTTGGAGGAGAAAGAGTACAGGCAGATTTTTGAGACGGATTTTATTCCCAGGGCAACGACATAATATTATCGTAGTCCGGCTGAAGCGTCGCCTCCGGCGCGCCGGGCAATAGCTGGAATTGCGCATAAAACAGATTTTTTTGAATTTAGGTATTGCAAAACGGATATACTTAGTGTACAATGTATCAGGTAACAGAAATAGGGCTATCGCCAAACGGTAAGGCAACGGACTCTGACTCCGTCATCTCAAGGTTCGAATCCTTGTAGCCCTGTTGGAGAGACCTCCGAAAGAGTGATTTTCGGAGGTTTTTCATGCTTGGAAAACGTGATGTTTTCAGGGGTTTCCGGGAATTGTGAATTTATAGACGGATGAAAATTGTCGAATTTCCGCGAAATATGTCATGATAACAAATATTCGGTTTTCCGTAAAAATCAGGGCTTTTCCGGGGCGATAGGTCAACGCATTGGTCAACGCGGAGGGGCAGTTTTGCTGATAGATATGGGATTTTTGGCGGGGTGGTGTAAAAAGACAGGGAAATTTGGTTTATTTCGGCAATGGGAATACAGAAGAGTATACAGTAAGACCTCAGCAGTAAAGAGCTGAGGTCTTTTCTACGAAGTCAATCAAGTCACTTTTTTTAATTCTATAGCTCCCAGCAATCATAACTGCGGGCAGGCATCCGTCAGAAATCAGCTTCAGGATGGTGTTCTTTCCGACAGACAAAAGATTTTGGGCCTGCTTTCGTGTGAGCAGGTCGGGTTCATTTTCAAACATTTTTTGTTCCCTTTCTTTATGAAAATGGTTTATAAGAGAATTTACCGGGTTATTCCGGTTTATATTAGTGTTTGCATCAGAGGGATGCCGGGAAAGCGGTCGGGAAGTTCGGGATGACCGCCCGCCTGGAGGCAGGAGGCAAGAATCGCGACGTTTGACAGAGGATGGAAGCGGCAAATCACCTTCTGCATATTTCAGAACAGAAGGTGATTACTTTTCGGCCATGGAGTCAAGGAAAGCCGCCAGCGTTTTCCTCTGGGCAGGAGTCAGGCGGTAAATCCGTTTTACCAGCGGGTCATCAAAAAGGGTTCCGCCCGCTTCCGTGTCAAAAAACTCTTTCAGGGAGATCCCGAGTGTATTGCATAGGCAGGAAATGATTTCAACGGTAGGATTTTTCTTTTCCAGTTCCACATCCCTCAGATAGCTCTGGGAGATGCCGGACAATATAGCCAGCTTGTTGACGCTGTATCCCTTTGCCTCCCTGAAAAAGGAGATTCGCTTTCCAACGTTCATAGGCTCATCCTTTCTGTCAAGTTATAGTGATAGGATAGCAAAACCAAAAAGATAATGTTACATTTATAAATATTGATATATAACTATATAAATATTAAAAGGCATAATTTATTTTGGAGTGAGATGCGGGATACGGTTTAAAAGGCTGTGTTGCCAAACAAAATAAGGAGAAGCTTCGCGGGAAGTCGGAAACGCGTTACTGTGCCATCAGGTGTATCTAATGCTCAATAATGATTACATGCGGAGAAAAAGTTATAGAAATATATTTATAGAGATTGATAAATATATCTATAAATGCTAAAATAGGGATTGTCAGCACTGTAAATTTGGCAAAATCAGATAAATTTCGACTTTTGCCGGTTAAATGCACCTGATAATAAATCCAAGGAGGAAAGAAGCTATGACACCACGTTTTAAACCAGTATGCCAGCTTTGCGGAAAAGTGGGAGGAACCAGGGCGGCAGGGACACCTACAGGGGGGACACCGAACAGCACACCGGTAGTGCAGGGGAAATGTCCGTCATCCTTCAACGGAAAGCACGCGCCCCGCTGGGAGCGGGCATAGCTGTATTGGGGTATTGCTCCGCATTGTATTGCAACGCTTTGAAAGAGAGCAAGCCTGATGAAAAATACATATGGGAGAGAGGAAAAGATATTGGGCAGAGAAAATTGCAGGAAAAAGAACATGTGTATCTTCTGCAAGGAATGGCTGGGAGACCCTGCGGATACCAATTTCGCGACAGGGATGTCTAAGTTTTCCAATGCAAAGGGGATGTGCAAAAATGATGGGGAAATGCACTCCCCTACTGAATTGTGCAGGGATTTTGAAAAGAATATTTTATACTTATAAGGTCAGGCAGGCCGCTTATGAAAAAGGAAGAAGGTGCCGTCAATGAATGATTATTTATCGGTGGAGAAGAATCTGGCAAAGTACATTGATGCCGGATTCCCCATGCTGTATATCCGCACTTATGAGGAGGAAAAGGCGGACAGGCATATCCTGGCTGCCGCCGGAAGACGTGAGACGCTTGAATGGAATGGCGCCGACGGATTTGTAAATTTTAAGACAAAGGCTCCGTTCCTGCCGGGACAGTCGCTGGAAAGCACCCTGGCATTCCTGAAAAACGGTAAGGAGCTGAACCGTAAGCTTTTGGTGGTTAAGGATGCCGCCAGGGAATTTGAGTCCGGGAAGGTAACGGCGCTGTTAAAGGAGATCGCGCGTAGAATCCGTATCGGGGAGATTGATACCACCGTGATTATCGTATCGCCGTCGCTGCAGATTCCAAAAGAATTGGAGAACCTGATCACCGTTATGGAGCTTGGCCTGCCGGATGAAAAGGAGATTTATGCCATTCTGGAGAATTTTTTGGAGGAGAATGAAATAGACGGTGTTTATCAGGGGATTCTGGATGAAATGTCAACTGCTTTCAAGGGATTGTCCGAACTGGAAATAAGGGATCTGCTCCGGCTGGCAGTGTCATCGGACGGGGAGCTGACAAAGAAGTCGCTTCAGTTCATTTTTAACCAGAAGCAGCAGATGATCCTGAAGGCCGGGATCCTTGAGATGATTCCCCTGAAGGAAAGCATAGACGACATAGGAGGCCTGGAGAACCTGAAGGAATGGCTGCGGAAAAAGGCAGCGGTTTTTAAGGATATCAAAAAAGCGACAGAGTTCGGTGTCACGATGCCGAAAGGGGTACTGATCGCGGGAGTCCCGGGATGCGGCAAGAGCCTGAGCGCAAAAGCGGCGGGGAAACTGTTCGACGTACCCTTGCTGCGTCTGGATATGGGGCGCCTGATGGGAAAATATGTAGGAGAGTCGGAAGAAAATATGCGCAAAGCCATCCGGCTGGCCGAGGCGATCTCCCCCTGTGTGCTGTGGGTGGACGAGCTGGAAAAGGCCTTTGCGGGAATCGGCAGCGGCGGTGGCGGGTCGGATGTGACGACACGTCTGTTTGGCACATTCCTGACATGGATGCAGGAAAAGACGAGCCCCGCCTTTGTGGTGGCCACCGCAAATGATATCACGAAGCTCCCGCCGGAACTCCTGCGCAAGGGACGGTTTGATGAAATCTTTTATGTGGCCCTCCCAAACCCGGAAGAGAGAAGAAGAATCTTCGAGATCCACTTAAGGAAACGCAGGAAAGAGGATGTAAAGAAGATTGACCTGGAGAAGCTGGTGAAGGAGACCGAGGGCTACAGCGGCGCGGATATTGAAGGGGTAGTCGGAGAGAGCGTGGAAAGCGCTTTCGTGAAAGGAAGCCAGAGGCTTACCACGGAGGACATAACAGACTGTATCCGGAATACGCAGTCCCTTTCGGAGATCATGAAAGAGCCGCTTAAGGAAATGGCGAAGATCTACGAGGAAAGAAAATTCAAGAAAGCATCGAGGTAGGTATTTATGGCAGGGGACGCAAGAACCTTAAAAGGTGTGGTCGGCAGTTTTGTGGAAGCTTATGCGCAGCGGGACAGGGAGACGGATTTCTCCGTCTGGCTGGAAGACAGGCTGCGGCAGGAGATGCCGGGGCTTCCGGAAGGGGCGGAGCGGAAGCTTGTGCAGGATATCGTGGCGGCTGTGGCGGATTACGATAAGACGCTGGCGGATCTGGACGAAGCCATGGATGCCGGGATGTCAAAAGAGGAATGGTTTGCGGAGCGGATGGCGGAAGACTGCGCGGGCCTGGAATATGAGGATGCCGGAGAGAAACTCCTGCGGATGGAGCAGGAGCTTACGGTATCGGGCGTGCAGCTGATGCAGGAAATGGACGGGACATCACAGTACGAAGCGGAGGAGGCGGATGCCGGTCCGGCTGCGTGGAACCAGTACAGCATAAAGAATGAAATCCATGAAATCGGGAAGAAGGCCTGCTTTGCAGGAGTAGCGGTTGCCGCCAATGCCGTCCGGTATCGGGAGGAGGCAGACGGGGAAACCACCATAGGGGAAGCCGTCAGGGAAGCCCTCCGGGAAGACATGGTGACAGCGCCGGAAGAGGTCAAGGCGGTAGTGGCAGGCGCTGTAAAGGTTGTCGCGGAAAAGAGGCTGGAAGACGCTCTGCCTTATGATACCTCCATTGAAGATATTTCCGATATGGCCGGAGTGGCGGTGGAAGGCGCGGAGGCATTGTTTGATGCCGCAAACGGGGAAATCAGTGCGGCGGAGGCTGCAGACAGGGTCGGCAGGGCGGGGGTTGTCTCTGCCTGCCGTATCGGGAAAAGGACCCTTCAGGGCTGTATCGCAAATGTACCGCTGGTGGGGCCGCTGCTTGTGGATGTGTTTGGCGGTCTGCTGGAGCATATGGAAAGCCCGGTTTTTTATGAGAATGTGTATACGGTTGTCCGTGGCGCGGCGGTTGCAACCTGGGAAGGCATAAAGGATTTTGGAAGAAGAACCGTAGAAAAGATAACAAATATCAAAACGCTTTTGTTTGGTTAAAGAAGAGGGAGAAAGGGGTGCGGAAGATGGCAAAGATTAAGAGCCCGCTGCTGATGGCGGATGGCGCAAAGGTCAGGACGATGGAGGAATTGAGGGAGCATTTTGATATTGCCTTGGTTCTTGCTTATTATGACAGCGGGAAGCTGCGGGAATGGCTGGAAAATTATTATTATGATGAGGAAGCGGCTGAGATCGGTGCGCTGGATCCTTCTTCTGCCGACTTCAAGGAAAAAATATGCGGCATCCTTGGTGTGGCCTGTGTCGGAAAGGAAGCAGGGAATATAAACCTGACGGATATTTCCAACAAAAACAGGCGCCTTGAAAAATTGAAAAAATTCACGGGTGACAATGAGATACTGAAAGCCGTGGACTGTGTTGCCTTTACGCAGGAGGAACTGCAGGGATTGCTGGACGGGGGGGCGAAAAGGATATATCTCTGCCAGGAACAGGGGGCATTTGAGATACCTGGTGCAGAAGGCATTACCTATATCGGAGTGAACCATCCTTCTGTTAGCGTCCCGGAATGGTTTGGAGAAAAGGGGATTGTCCTTCAGAACATAGACATCGGGATAGAGGAAATGCTTGCCTCTGCTGAAAAATATGCGGCAGATCAAAATTATGATGAGGCAATAAAGCTATGGAGCAAGGCAGCAGCGTTTGGAAATGCAGAGGCGCAGTGTAATTTGGGAGATTATTATGTTCATAAGGATTATGATGGAGATGAAGATGAGGAAGAGTATGAAGAAGTTGTAGAAGAAGATCGAGCTTATAAGTGGTACAAAATGGCGGCAGAACAGGGAAATGCGCGGGCACAGTACGGATTAGGAAAGTGCTATTATTATGTATGGGGTGCAGATGAAGATATTGAAGAAGCCTATAAGTGGTATCGGAAGAGCGCGGAGCAAGGATATGCGGATGCACAATATGATTTGGGAGAGTGGTATTGGAATCAGGAGGCTAATTATGAAGAAGCCTGTATGTGGTATCGGAAAGCGGCGGAACAAGGTCATGCAGTGGCACAGTGCGTTTTGGGAGATTGCTATAGGCATGGAAGGGGAGTGCCGAAGGATTATAAAGAAGGCTTTAAGTGGTATCGGAAAGCGGCGGAACAAGGTGACGAATATGCCCAAGATGTTTTAGGAGAGTGCTATTATAATGGAGAAGGCGTGACCCAAGATTATGAAGAAGCCTTTAAGTGGTATCGGAAAGCGGCAGAGCAAGGCAATGAGGATGTTCAAAATAAGTTGGGAGATTGCTATTATAATGGAAAACATGTAGCCCAAGATTATGTAGAAGCCTGTAAATGGTACAGAAAAGCGGCAGAGCAAGGAGATAGTGATGCTCAAAATAGTTTGGGAGATTGCTATTATAATGGAAAAGGAGTAGCACAGGATTATGAAGAAGCCTGTAAGTGGTACAAGAAAGCGGCAGAAAAAGGAGATAGTGATGCTCAAAATAAGTTGGGAAATTGCTATTATAATGGAACTGGAGTAGCACAGGATTATAAAGAAGCTTGTAAGTGGTATAGGGAAGCGGCGGACCGAGACCAAACAGATGCCCAAAATAACTTGGGAAACTGCTATTGGAATGGAATAGGTGTGATACAAGATTATAAGGAAGCTGTCAAATGGTATCGAAAAGCGGCGGAGTGTGGACACATGTATGCACAGTATAATTTGGGAAATTGTTATCATTATGGAAATGGTGTAGCACAAAATTATACTGAAGCTTGTAAGTGGTACGGAAAAGCAGCGGAACAAGGTTATGCAAGGGCGATGGATAATTTGGGATGGTGTTATATGGCTCAAGAAAAATACAATAAAGCTATTGAATGGTACAATAAGGCAATAGAGCACGGCTACTCGGAAGCTACATCTCATCTGGAGGCTTGTAAGGTTCTTAAGTGGTTTGCGGATTCAGCAGCAGAAATAGATGCTAATTACTAGAGACTTTCGCAATACTTCGAATAAGATTCCGAGATAAGGACTGTTGAAAAGATAATAAATATCAAGATTCTTTTGTTTGGTTATACTGCAAAACGCTGAGGTTTGCTCAATCCAAATCTGTTAAGGTAATTGGTCAGCGTTCTGTAGTTGGGTTGTCCGGCAAGTGAAATCGTTAAGAAATATATATAAAAGAGAGAAGGGGTACGGAGCACGGCAAAGATTAAAACCTGTTATTGGTGGTGGATAGCGCAAGAGTCAGGATGTTGGAGGAACTGTAGGAGCATTTGATATTATCCCAGTTTTCGCCTATTACGATAACGGAAAGCTGCAGGAATAACTGGAAGAATATTGCAAAAGCTATAATAGGTACATATTTAGTAGAGGGGCGTCATTGGTGACAGCCCCTTTTTTACGCTCCCACGGAACCCACAAATCCGCAATCCCTCCAAATTTGCCCATATATTATTCTCCTGTAACCAAAACAAACTGCCCGGGCCGGTAACGCATCCGCCACAGCTTCGGGCAGACACAAAAAGAATAGGAGGATTTGTGTAATGAGCAAAGTAGTAAAGGTTCTGAAAGCGGTAGGAAAGACATCTGTAGTTGTCATCGTCTGGATTGCGGAAAAAGTAGCAGGAGGGAAAAAGTAATGGCGGCAAATGTGGAATCCATGTTTTATGTAAGACAGGTGCCGTGGCATGGCCTTGGAGTCCGGGTCCAGGAGGCGCCGTCCTCAAAGGATGCCCTGGTCATGGCCGGCCTGGACTGGGAGGTGCAGCAGAGGCAGCTCCAGACGGAGGACGGGAGCCCTGTGGCGGGCTACTATGCAAATGTGCGCTCCAATGACGGCAAAGTCCTGGGGGTGGTGACGGAGAAGTATGCGGTGGTGCAGAACCGGGAGGCCTTCGCATTCACCGACAGGCTGCTGGGCGCGGGAGTCAGGTATGAGACCGCGGGCAGCCTTATGGGAGGCAGGAGGGTCTGGATGCTGGCGAAGCTTCCCAACGAGTACACCATGAAAGGGGACAAGATCAGCCCTTATCTTGTCTTTTCCAACAGCCACGACGGCTCCGGCTCCATCAAGGTGGCGCTGACACCGATCCGGGTGGTCTGCAACAATACGCTGTGCCTCGCCCTGCAGACCGCGCAGAGGAGCTGGAGCACGAAGCATACCGGCAGCATCAGCGACAGGATGGAGGATGCAAAGGAAACCCTGTTCAGGGCGGTGGAGTACATGGACGGCCTGGGGAAGGAGATTGAGCTCTTGCACAGCATCCGGATTCCCAGGAAGCAGGCGGAAAAGGAAGTCCAGAAGCTCCTGCCCGTCCCCGAGAATGCGACGGTAATTCAGGAGAAGAACGTGGAAAACCAGCGGAAGGATATCCTGTACCGCTACCTGAATGCCCCGGATTTGAAAGGGCTCCCAGAGAACGGCTACCGACTCTACAATGCGGTCTCCGATTTCGCCAACCATGCAAAGCCCTTAAGGGAGACCGGCTCCTACAGGGACAACCTCTTTGCGAAGACGGTGGACGGGAACCCGCTCTTAGATCGGGCGCATAAGCTAATCCTGCAGGCGGCTTAATGGGAAGCGCAGCACGGAAAACAGCAGATACATACAGAGTAATGGAACAGGACAAGGAGGTGGCTCCGGGTCCTGTTCTTTTTGTATCTGCAGAAGTAAAAACAGATATTATCCATGACAATAGAGTTTTCGCAAACGTGAACCCTATTGTATATGGAAGAAACAGGAAATTTTCAGATTAAAAAACAGGAGGCAGACATGAAGACATTGGCAAAGACAAAAAACATGGACCGGAAGACGTGGCTGGAACTGCGCAGGAAAGGGATCGGCGGTTCGGATGTATCGATTATAGCAGGGGTCAACAAGTTCAAATCCGTCTTCCAGCTGTGGCTTGAAAAGACAGGGCGGGCGGAGCTGGAAGAGACGGACAGCGAGTATGCCCACTTTGGGACGGTTCTGGAACCCCTTGTGAAGAAGGAGTTCACGAGGCGGACGGGACGGAAGGTCAGGGCGAGGAACGAAATCCTGCAGAGTGAGGAGCATCCCTTTATGCTGTGCGATTTGGACGGTGTGGTCTATGAAAATGGGGAGATGTGCATTTTCGAGGCGAAGACCGCGTCAGCCTACAAGCAGGAGGTATGGGAGCAGGGAGTCCCGGTGGAGTACATCCTGCAGGTGCAGCATTATATGGCGGTGACGGGGGCGAAGAAAGCCTATGTCGCAGCCCTGGTAGGGGGAAACCATTTTTACGCGCATACGGTCATGCGGGACGGGGAACTGATCGGGATGATCACGGCGATGGAGAAGGAGTTCTGGGAGAAAAATGTCCTTGGCGGGGTGGAGCCTGTGCCGGACGGCTCCGACGCAACCACTTCCTACCTCAATGAAAGGTATGGGAAGTGCAACGGCCAGACCATAGAGCTGCCGGAGGAAGCTTTGGAGGTCGTGTTCCGGTATGAGGACGTCACCCAGCAGATGAAGGAGATCGAGGAGAGGAAGGAAGCTTTAGCGAACCAGCTGCGGAATTACCTGGGGGAGAACGAAGCCGGTACGGTAGGCGGGAAGGTGGTCACATGGAAGCAGCTGACCAGAAAGTACCTTGACACGAAACGGCTGGAGAAAGAGAAGCAGGACGTCTATGACGAATACCTGACGGAGAGCCGGTATCGGAGGCTTACTGTGGCCTAGGAAAGGGGCGGGAAAGTGGAAGGGATGAAAGAGATTTTCTGCATCCGGCTCCAGAGGGAGTACCTGCAGTTCCAGGAATCCATGCTAAAGCAGGACAAGCTGGGACTGTACGGCTCCTGCTTCTGCATCAGCGTACACAGGGATATTTATGAAGTCCTTTACGGGCTGGCGGTGGAGATGCCGGAATCGGAGCTGGAGGTATTGTATGGAAAAGACAGCCTTCTGGAATGGCTGTACGAGACCTGGATGAAGACGGAGGACAGCTACTATGAGGAACTGAAGGCGCATGTGGAGGCGGAGCTCCTGCGGTTCCGGCTCCGCGTGAAGCAGGGAAAGGAGGATGGTATCGGTGGCGGAGACAAAGAAAGTAAGGCTGCTGACGGCGGAGGAGATTGAGTGCAGGATTTCGGTGGTGAACGAGAAAGGGCTGAGCCTGTTATTGTTCAAGGATGCGAGGGTTGACCAGAAGATACTGGACGAGACCTATACACCCTTTGGATGGAGGCGCTCCCACCAGGCGATTGACGGGAACCTGTACTGCACGGTGGAGATTTGGGACGAGAGTAAAAAGCAGTGGATCGGGAAGCAGGACGTGGGGACAATGTCTTATTCAGAGAAAGAGAAAGGGCAGGCTTCCGATTCCTTCAAGCGGGCCTGCTTCAACTGGGGAATCGGGAGGGAGCTGTACACGGCACCCTTTATCTGGATTCCGGCAGCCATGGCGAAGGTCTATCCGAAAGGGGACAGGTATGCTTCCAATGAGCATTTTGAAGTGAAGAGCATCGCCTACAATGACAACCGGGAGATCGTGTCCCTGGAGATAACGGACTCCAAGGGGCAGATGGTGTACTCCATGCAGCAGGGTGTGAAAGGTGCGCAGTCCCAGAAACAGGGGCAGGGACGCAGCCAGAACCAAAACCGGAAGAACCTGAAGCAGGAGCAGGACACGGAGCAGACGCAGGGGCAGACCCAAGGCCTGAGCCAGAGCCGTGGGCGGAGGCCGAATCAGGAGCCGGCGCAAAGCCTGGGTGAGAAGCCGGGGCAGGAGCCTCCCATCACCAAGGCTGCAGAGGTGGTCCTTATGGCGGAACTGAACAGGACAGGGGTTGCTTTGGAGACGGTCCTGAACCGCTACGGCCTTGAGGACATCAGCCAGATGACACAGGAGACCTATGGGAAAGCGATGTCGGCGCTGAAACAGACGAAACCCAAAACCAGAGCCGTAAACCCGGCGGATACAGCCGCGTAAAGAAAATGCAGCCGCATAGAGAAAATACAGCTGTGGCGGACGGTTAAAATTATACTTTACATTTAAGAAGGAGCAGAGAACATGGAGATGAATGATTTTGCACAAAGGACACGCAGCGCGGTGGAAGAGAAGCTGGGCGGGGGATATGGGATAGAGGTTCGGGAAGTACGGAAGAACAACGGGCTGCTCCTGCATGGTCTGGCAATCTGGGAGCAGGGGAGCCAGGTGGTCCCAACGGTTTATCTGGAGAATTATCTGGAAGCCTACGAAGCCGGGATCCCTTTTGAGAGGCTTGTGAAATGGATCCTTTGCGAATATACGGAAAAGAAGCCGGAGGGAAACCCTGACATGGAATATTTCCGGCATTTCGGGGCGGTGAAAGACCGGATCTGCTACCGTCTGGTAAACCGGGAGAAGAATAAGGCTCTTCTGGAGGAAAGGCCCCACTTGGATTTCCTTGACCTGGCTATATGCTTTTATTACGATTACCGGGACAGGAAATTAGGGAAAGGGACGATTCCGATTATCCATTCCCATGTGGAGGAGTGGGGGACGAATTCATCTGAATTGTTCCGACTTGCCCAGACCAACACACCAAGGCTTTTCCCATGGGAATGCCGTGGGATGGAGGACATCTTGAAATCCATGGAGGCGGGACCATCGGAGGATGGCAGGGAGGATTCTTATGGCCGGGGGAACCTGGTAGATATCCCCATGAAAGTCCTGACAAATGCCAGCCGGTGCTTCGGCGCGGCCTGTATCCTTTATCCGGGTGTATTGGGGCAGGTCGCGGAAAAAGAAGGGAAAAACCTGTTTATTCTCCCCAGCTCCATCCACGAAACGATCCTCCTGCCGGATGATGGAGGCGACACCGACGGACTGAAAAATATCATATCCTGTGTAAACCGGACAACGGTTGCCCCGGAGGATGTGCTTTCTGACAGCCTCTATTATTATGACCGCTCTGAAAAGGAAATCAGGGTGCTTTAGGGGAGACGGCTTTCGGGGCTGCAGCCTGGAACCAGTGTAGTATAGGGGATATCCGCAGAAAGCTGCAATGCGTTCCTGTACGGCATCTTTTCAGGAGGGAAGCCTGCATAAGGCATGGGAGGCAATGCTTTACAGCCCGGCGGAAATCTTGGAACGGAAGGAGGGAGCCGGGATGGAGTTAAGGAATCTTGATAAAATCCAGGAAGCGAGGGAGATCGCTGACGGCATCAGGGACAGCCTCATTTATCTGGGCAGCTCAGACACCAGGCAGATACCGAATACGGTATGCGTGGTGCTGGAAGTGGCGCTGGATAAGGTGCTGGCGCTGCTGGACGGAGTGATTTCGGATGTGGAAGGCGAAGGGTGAGACCATGAGCTACACCAGAGATTGAATATCCATGGAAAAAGCGGCAAAGGACAGGTTCAAATCTGTCCTTTGTCGTGACATTATTATAGTATAACTGCGGTATCAGGTAGGGGCGCAATGAAAAGGGTAATTCAGAAAAACTGTTCCCAGGAAGAGACACCGGGATAAATCGGGTTGCTGTATCTTATCGGAACAGGAATAGGGCTGCATCCAAGTTCATCATATTTTTTTAGAAGAGAATTCCAGTCATATCTTGAAAGGCCGAGGTCTTCTAACAGGTTTTGGTTTGAATGTCTGGCAAAATAGAAAGAAACTTGCAGCATTTTTTCTTTGACGGAATCCTTGTATTTTGAGGCGATAATCTTTTCGCGCACAGAGTCATATGGGAAAAAATCCCGTTGCCCTACCATCTTGGCCAGCATTTTAGGTATTTCATGATATGCGATGGTGGGACATTTTGCAAGAAAATTATCAATAGAACATTCCGGATAAGGAATATGGTATTTTTCAGCAAGCCTGGATAATTTATCTCCATATGCTCGTAATTCCACCCGCACTATTCCGGAGGCTTCTTCTGGATTGCTTATTTTGCGGTTTAGCATTTCTTTATATTTAAGGTATATTTGAAATTCGTAAGACTTACATTTTAATAAAAACGATTCCTTATACGCAACCTTTCTGTGTTGAAGAGAATCCCTGTATTTATATTCATGTAGATTTTTGCGTGGAATACCCAATTTCAACAGATTTATATATTCTTGGGCAGAATGCTGATTATTGAAGGCGAGATCTATGCAAAAGTCTACACGTCCCAATTTTAAAACCGTCAGCAGACGTTTTCCGATGATTTTTCGGATATCACGCATCATGTTATGGACTGCGGATTCGATGTCAGCGGGACTGATAATGCGGCAATTTGAGTTGGGTAAGCAAGTATGTGTATTATAAAGATTGATTATAAAGTAAATCGTGTATCGCAAATTGATTTCGTTTATATCGTCTTTAATATTGACAAGCTCGATAGAATTAAATCCATAGTAAGGAAGTTTGCGAAAAATTAAAGAATCTTTTGTAATACCTTTTTTCGTTTTATATGGTTTAGGCTGTATAGAACAGTCCAAAGTAAATAATGTATCTTTTATAGAGATATAATCTGTATAAGTCAGTCTGCAATATAACCGTATTGTATGAACTGAATAGTTTATCATAAAAATCTCCTTTCAGTATTTTCTATTAGCGCAATGTTGTTTTTGAAATTTGTTTCTATATTCAAGTATTTTCCAGAAGATAAGTTGAAAATCATTTAAAAAATTTTAAAAAAAAGCTACATACTTATAGCTGGTGATTGGTTGAAAGGCTTCCCTGAATATAGGTGAAGCCTTTCTGCTTGTTGGTGACGGTGTGATAGATTGTGATTGTCTATAAGGAGATGGGGGAGCCGTTGTGAGGGGGACGAATTAAAAAACGTAGAAAAATGAAAATACCACCTTTTTGGGTGGTATAGGTGGTATTTTCAGGTGATTTTGGTGGAAATGTTGAATAATCCCCTCAAAAATTTGGAATTATACTTTTGATGTTGCAACATATTTAGAACGACCAGTATACTTTAAATTGAAGGTGTCACAAATAATATTTAGCTCATTGGTAAATGAAACAACATCGTCATGCATATTATTTTGCTTGTACTTTTCTAATAATTCTTTTGCCTTTTCCTTCCATTTATTAAGCAGTTCTGTTTCGACCTTTTGTTGTCTAAAGAAATTTATATATACTGTATATGTATGATCAACAGGTCTTTGTGATTCGCGATATTTTTTGTTATAGATATTTTTGCTTGAACTACAATCATTACAGTATTTTTGTTTTCGGCTATTGGAGGTAAAATAATTATTGCAGTTTGGAGAAGCACATTTTCTTATAATTACCCTGTTTTTTACAAGTTCGAGAATCTCTATGTATATTAATTGTTCAAAAGAATATACGACACCTAGCTCTTGGTGAAAGATGGAATCTTTTTCAGAAGGTATCCATGTATCTAAGGCCTCCTGGATCTTTTTGAAAGCAGACATATTTTTTTCGGGGTCCGATAAATAATCCGGAAATGTATCATTCGCGTCGATTGTACAGCGGTCAAATAATTTATCAACTTCAAAAAATTCGCTTGAAACAGTTGCGGTCATGTTTTCAGTAAGAAACTCGTAGAGTGTATGAGGATGATTATATAAGGTTAGATCTTCTAAGATTCTCGCAATATGCGGATTTTGTCTTAAAAATAAGCAGTATGCTTGTGCAGAGGAAATGTTTTTCATATACATAAACAATTCGGAAAAACTGTGTATATAGCTGCCCCATAATGTAGATCGTAAACGATATAGTGATGAAAAAATATGACCTGTAGGTGCCTTGTCATATTCATGCGGATTCATTTTGATGTCTTTAATTGTATCGATAATACACTTTTGAGGAAGATCAGAAGAATACTCTTTTGATGAAATCAAATAAAAATTCCACATGTTTTTGCAATGTTTTTTGCAGTCGTAATGATAATTGGAAAGCGGACATTCGACTTTCTGACTTTTAATTTTAAAAAGTATTAGGGGTAGAAATATTTTTTCAAACAATTCATAAGTTTTTCCAATGATAGATTCAACAGAAAGATTTTCTGACACAAAAGCAGCTATATTATATGGATAAAGTTTTTTAAAATAATTGAGCAAACGCTTTTCTACGTATTCTATGGAATTTCTGAAACTAAAATTGGATGGATTAAAAAAAGTATGAAGAGCTGTAATATCTTCAATAAGTTGCTGGATTAATGTATTGGCCAAATCTTTAGAATCGTTAGCTGCAGCAATTATGTATTTTTGCGCGGTTTTCTCATATATGTCTAGTTGTGTATTAAGTGAGTTTGCCAGCAACAATAAATCCGTATGCGCATTTGTAATTGTATATGCGGTTGAATAGTTTTCACTATTATAATGAGATTTTGCTTTGATATGTATTATAGTTTCAGTGATTTTTCCTTCATTAGTATCTCTGCTATTTTTAAATTCCTTGATATAGTAATATTTATGCGGATGCTTTATTTGATCTATGAACATTTCTTCGGTAGTCATTTTAATAATTCTCCTTAAGTTTACTTTAAGGTATTATAGCAAGAAAGGCATAGATAGTAAATAGGAAATGAGAGAGATATTTCGCAATATTTAAAAAATGAGAGATTTGTTCAAAGGTGATATTTTAGTAAATCTGGAAATAGAAAAAAGGGTAGCAATGCTGTATATTTGATAAGGAAAATAACCACAGGTTGTGGAGAAAGGAGAAACGCTTTTATGATAGCAAACCAAATTCATGTTTGGTGCGTCATGCGCAAAAAGGCTTCGGTAATTCCACGGAAAGGAGGTGGACGCAATGGACGAGCGGATAAGGCTGCCGGATGGATTTGAGGTCATTGGAGACAAACTCTGTAGGGTTCTATCCAATAATAAGAACAAAGCCATTACTAACGCAACGGTAAAGGCGGTGAACCGCAAAGATATGGTAGACCGCATTAAAGGACAAAAGAGCTCGCTTGTAACTATCGAATTCGATATCCTCGGTTCGGGGATAGGAGTACAAAGGACATATGAGGTAAGCCAAATCCGCTCGGGGAAATTTATGGATGACCTGCCGGATCAGGTCATCATAGAGCCCGGCGGTGCGCCAAAAGCTAAGGAAGTCTTTTGCTGGTGCATTCAGCAGGATATGCTGGAGCTGCAGCCGGAGGAAGAGGTCAGACATCCGTTTGGCTGGGACGAAAAGAATTTTTTCGTGCAGAACAAACGAGTTGAGGTGCCGGAGGATAAGGGATATGGAATTGCTGCGGAAGCGTCGGTATTGCTCAGATTCGGGTCGGATGCCTTGAATGCGGTGTTTCTGGGAAGCATCCACGGACCATTAATCGGTTTTCTGGCGGATGCAGGAATCCGGCACAACTTTGCGACAGACATATCCGGGGTAAGCGGGATAGGAAAAACAGAGCTCACCGAGCTGGGAGTCAATGGTGTGACGGGAATATCCTTTGCACTGGCTTCCAACAGAAAAGACCTGTTAAAAAAGATGGGAGAGTTAAAAGACGTCACTCTTGTCCTGGATGATTACAATAAGGCAGAGTCTGGCAGGACGAAAGAACGTGTCCAGCAAACTGTGTCAGAGCTTATCCAGGGGACATGCAACACAGCCGGGCTGCTTATAGACGGGAGTGTTCAAGGGTGCTCGGCACATGTGATTATAAACAGAGAGGAGATCTTTAAGAACCCCTCCACCATAAACAGAACCTTTTGGGTGAAGATGGAGGAGAGTCTTCCTCTGGGACAATACAACAAGATGAAAGACTTTAGCGGCAGGGGTATGGGGCTCTTTATATATTCCCTTATCCGCTTTGTTGAAGATGACTATGATATGCTGGCTGAAAAAGCGGGGGCTGATTACAGGATGTTCCTGGATGATGCCAGAAAAAAGTACGAGAACAGGATTGCCAATACCATTGCCGTCCAAATGGTGCTGAAAAAAATAATCATTTCCTATTACAGACACATGGGATTTGATGACCGGCACATTCAGCAGATGGATAACGCATTGGAAAATACCATAAACAGAGTAGGCCGTGAGATGCGTGGGCAAATAAAGTCTTTGAGAGAGGAGGGTAAAAGCATGGTAGCGTTGCCGCGATTAGCCGGACTGATTCGCTGTATAGATAATGGATATGAGTTATCTAAGAATGAGAAAAAGTATTGGAAAGAAAAGAATGAAGCAGAGCGGCCCCAAAAGATCGGCTTTTGCGTCAGGGAAGGGTACTTGAGCTTTGACATGGAGTCGATGCTGGAGCTGCTTAATAATGGAGCGGGGGTCGGCGAGGGGATATCCAAGCATGTACTTTCTAAGGAACTGAAAAAGTATGGACTGGCTTTCGTGGATAGCGAAGGCAAGCTGTGTACCCGGATGGGTACAACAAGAAGGATGTATCATGTGCGGGTTGAGCGTCTTTTGGAACTTTGCGGAGAGGCAGACGAACTGAACAAGTATACTACCCTGAGTTATTTTTCCGGCAAATAATGGGGAGCGGCTACATTGTGGGAATCACAGCAGAGGAGTCCTCACAGCATGGCCGAAATCCCGACAAAAACAGACACACATTATCCTACTGGAACAATATCTGGAAGCAGTAGAAATGGCGAGGAAGCAACCATGCCATATTGCGGATGGAAAAGCCGGTTGGATATTATCAGTGTCGCGTAAGGTACAAAAGACAAAATCTAAAACCACTCTATTATCTAAAAAGAAAAAATTCTGGTAAATATCCTAATGATACCCACATCAATATACTGCTTTCAGAAAACAGGTCAAACAGGAAGGAGGACAAGCAATGGGCTTACTTTTGACAACGCGGGAGCTGCAGCAGAAGCTTGGGGTCAGCAGGGACAGGTCGTATGCGCTGATGCACGCAGCTGCATTTCCATCGATCAAGCTTGGCGGGAGATATTATGTCGAGGAGAGCAAGCTGAAAGCATGGCTGGAGCGATATGCCTATAAGTCGTTTGCGCTGTAGCCAGAGAATTTGTTCCTGCCAAGGCAAAATGCCCTGGCAGGAATCTTTTTAGGAGGGACCATGGAGAAAAAGCGAAATGCGAAAGGGGAAGGGACTTTCAGAGAGAACCCGAACGGTACTGTCACCTATAAGAAGTCCGTAGGCTACCAGTACAACGGCCAGCGGAAGAGGATTACGGTGACGGCAAGCAGCAGGGCGGCATGTGTCAAAGAGATGCGGAAGAAAGAGGAAGAATGGTACAGGGTATGCGGTTTCAATACTGTGGTTCCGGGGAATACGGTGGCAGATTTGTGCGAGCTGCATCTGCGGTATCAGGTGGAGCAAGGGGAACTGAAGCCAAAGTCGATTGACCGCAGGGAATGCACCATAGAGAAGCATATCGCGCCGTACCCCATCGGCAGGCTGCAGCTGCAGGCGGTGAAAGTCTCGGACGTTGACAGCCATATCAGCGGCCTGGTCAGGGAGGACAGGCTGTCGGCCTCGTCCATCGAAAAGGTGCTGGACGTGCTGAATGCGGCCTATAACTGGGCAGTAACCAGGGGGGAGCTGGAATCCAATCCTGTGGCACCGATCAAGCCCACACTGGATAAGCGGCTGCAGAAGATGAAGCAGAAGACGGCAAACGAGGCGGACGTGTCGGTTCTGTCGGAGTCGGAGGAAAAAGCGTTTGTCGGGGAAGCGTTGTCCCGCAACCCGAAAGGGGAGTATAAGTATCCGGCGGGGCTTTATGGGATGCTGCTGCTTTATACAGGGATGCGCTGCGGGGAAATGCTGGCTCTCAGGTGGAGTGATGTGGATTTTGAACATGGCTTACTGACGATTGAAAAGAGCCGTTCCGTGGCAAAAAACAGAACCGGCGCAGACAGTGACAAAAGGTATGTCATTGTAGAGGGAAGCACGAAGAATGAAAAAGCACGGAAGATCAGCCTGACGAAGGAGGCGATGGATGTGCTGAAGCTGCTGAGAACGATGGATGACAGCGCGGGGGAGGCGGATCTGGTCGTCAAGACGAGGACGGGACGAGGAAACACGGCCACCAACCTGGAGCACAGGATGGCAACCATATTCCACAACGCTGGTTTAAAGGAACTGAAAGGCGGCCTGCATATCTTTCGGAGAACCTTTGCAACCAGGATGTATGAGAGAGGGGCGCGCACCAAGGAAATCGCCGCCTACATAGGAGATCTGGAATCCACGACGGAGAAGTATTATATTGCCATAAGGAAGAAATGGATAGTGGACGGAACCGCGCAGCAGATCGTGGAACTGCCCAGAAGTTACTATTCTCCTTCAATTCAGCCGGAGTAAACCGCTGGCAAGTAAGGAGCTTCGTTCTGGAATGATTTGAAGAAGTGTAATTTCTGTAATCTGTAGGTTTTGGTTTGCGGCAGCCTTGTTCTGATATGAGGGAGGCAATATCCTTTCAGGCCGGAACAGGCTGCCGTGGGTTTCATCAAAAATTTAGAATATACAGGTGGCAAAAAAGGATGGGAAATGATATACTTAGGAGTACAGAAGGGAGATTTTATGAAAGAAACGAAAATACAGTGGCATTCGGCTTTTGCGTCCGCGCTGGGGCTGGATTTTGGGTCGGACAGGGCTGACTTGATTTTTGAGAAGGAATACAATCTGAATACCAAGCCTTTGGAGATTGACCTGCTGGTCATCAAAAAGGAAGCTTCTTTTCAGATTGCCAGTGAAATAGGGAAACTGTTTAAAGGGCATAATATCATAGAGTATAAGTCGCCGGAAGACCATCTGGATATTGATACCTTTTATAAAACTCTGGCATATGCCTGTCTTTACAAAGCTTATGGAAAAACCGTAGATGCCATAAAAGCAGAAGACATTACATTGTCTATCGTCCGGGAGAAGAGGCCGACAGGGCTTTTCCGCTACTTCACGGAGCATGGGTGCGAAATTGTGGAGTTCAGCAACGGGATTTACTACTTGGAGGGAAAGACTTGGTTCCCGACACAGATAGTGGTTACGGGTGAACTGGACGATGCTTCCCATATTTGGGTGAAAGGGGTATCGGATAACCTGACCAAGGAGGAGTTCCGGGAGCTGCTGAACCAGAGAAAGCTGATGACGGAAAAAGAGGATAGGGAGTTGGCGGATTCTGTTCTGGAAGTGAGTATTAGCGCAAACAGGAAAATAGTTGATGAGTTGATAGGAGATGAGAGTATGTACGAAGCATTGATGGAGATTATGGAGCCGAAGATAAAGCAGAGGGAAGATGCTATTATGAAAAAAGGAATCCAGATTACGGTCAAGTCATTAAAGGATTTTGGGGTTGGCAGAGAAGAGATTAGAAAAGTAATCATAAAAAATTATGGTTTATCTGAGGGTGATGCTGAAAGTTATTTATAGGAAGGCGGTGCATGTTCATTATGTCAGTATTACAGAAGCAGATTACACAATCCCTGGAGGGACTTTCGGACGACAGTTTGAGTTTTATCCTTGATATGATACAGCGATTTGTAATGCCAGCAGAAGCAAAAAGTGAGGGTAAAAGCTATAATGCTGCAGCACAGGGAAGGGTACGCAAACTTGGAAGCATGAAGGGACAGAGATTTATTGCGGATGGTCATGATATAGACGAGTGCAATGATGAAATCGCGAGATTGTTTGGAGTAGATGGCGAATGAAAATTTTATTGGATACGCATATTGCAATATGGGCTGTATTGGACTCGGTGGAATTATCAGATGAAGCAAGAGAAATGATACTTGACGAAAATAATGAAATTTATTACAGTGCAGCTTCCGTATGGGAGATTACCATTAAGCATATGGCTCATCCGAAAACCTTCTTATACAGTGGAATATATCTGGAAAGAGGGTGCGAGGAAAATGGTTTTATTGCGTTGCCTATATACAATAGGCATTCGGCCAAGTTAGAGACGCTGGTGCGTTCTAAAGATGCTCCGCCACATAAAGATCCTTTTGACAGGCTTTTGCTTGCCCAGGCAAAAGCGGAAGGGATGAAGTTCATGACACATGATATGTTGATCCCCTATTATAATGAGCCTTTTATTATCAGCGTTTAAGCGGATGGATAGTGCCTTTCCCCAAAGCGATAGGTCAATCCATAGGTCAATTTCCTTTGCCCCCAACCCCGGAACCCTTGATTTTACTGGGGAAAACGGCCTTGAAATAACGGACTCTGACTCCGTCATTTCAAGGTTCGAATCCTTGTAGCCCTGTTACAGAGACCTCCGAAAGAGTGATTTTCGGAGGTTTTTTCATGCTACAGGTGGCAAAAGCGGATGGGAAATGATATACTTAAAGGCGCGAAACGGATATTATTTTGAAAAAATTGATGAAGAAATAAACCACAAGGAAGAGAGCCTGTCTTATGCTGAGAATTTTAACCGGTGTAAATGAGTACATGAGCTTTATCAACGAAGTAAACAGTGATCCCGACTTCAGTGATCCTATGCTTCAAACGCAGGAACAGATACAGTGTAACTTGTTGGATGCTTCCGGTAAACCGACACATCAAATCTGGGGAATTTTTGACGGAGAAGAAATCGCGGGACTGTTCGTTTTTTTAGTGTTGGAAGAAGAATCCTATTTGGAAATGCTCGTTGGTCTGTCGCGCAGCCCGAAGGCTTATGAGGAGATGCTGTCTTTTCTGAAAGCGAAATATAAAGGCTTTCAGGCTGATTTTGTGTACAATCCCGCCAACAGTCTGCTGCATCGGTTGCTGCAGGATGAAGGTGCGGAATTTTATCCGGAACAGCAGAAAATGGTGCTGAAGGAAGAAATTCCGTATCAAAGTAATCATCAGGTTGTGCTTTACAGCCCGGAATATAGGGAGCAGTATCTTTCCATGCATCAGGCCGACGGATACTGGACGGCGGAGAAAGTTATTGCCGCAGCCGATACATTTCGGATTTTTCTTGCCCTGGAAAACGGCGCGGCTGTGGGGTATTTGGACGTCACATATCAACAGGACGAAAACGAGCCGTATGATTTGTTTGTAAAAGAAGAATATCGGGGAAAAGGGTACGGAAAAGCGATGCTGGCTAAGGCGGTTGAGCTTAACAGGCCAAAGGCTATGCTGCTGTTGGCGGATATTGATAATGCCGCTGCGATAGGGTTGTGTGAATCGGTGGGATTTGTCAAAGCCGTCGGTGAAAATAGTATAACGGCGCAGGTCTTGTTAAGGTGAGCAAACGACAGGCGAGGCGGGCATTTGGAAGGGTGCTTCCGACCGGGCAAGGCAGGCGGAGAGAGCAAAACAACAGAAAAAGACGGTTTCACAGTAACTTCGCAGTTAATATCTGAAATTTCAGCTTGATTCCTCTGTATACTCGTGATAGAATATTTTGAGTTTCAAAGTAATAACACGGGTGGTCGAGGTACAGAGAATGAACATAATCAGAAGGATTTATTGCAGGGCATTTCAATTCTGTTTTCGGGCGGCGCTTCCGCTGCTGCCCTACCGGGAACCGGAGATACTGGGCGACATGGAGGAGCTTGGGCGCGTTCTGGCAAAAAAAGGGAAGGATCGGGCGCTTATTGTCACGGACAGGGGGATTTCCGGGCTGGGGCTGGTAAAGCAATTGACGGATGCGTTGGAGAAGGCAGAGATTTCCCATACCGTCTATGACGATACCGTGGCAAACCCTACAATCGACAATGTGGAGCAGGCCAGAGAGGTCTATCTTGCAAATCAGTGCAACGTCATTATCGCTTTCGGAGGCGGCTCTTCTATCGACTGCGCAAAGGCTGCCGGGGCAAGGATTGTGAAACCGAAGCAGCCGGTGCGGAAAATGCGGGGACTTTTGAAGGTACATAAGAAGCTGCCGCTTCTGGTGGCAATTCCGACCACGGCGGGCACGGGGAGCGAGACCACGCTTGCTGCGGTCATCACGGATTCAGAGACACATCATAAATATCCCATCAACGATTTTTCACTGATACCGCGGTATGCGGTGTTGGATTACCGGGTGACTACAGGGCTGCCCGGGCAGATCACGGCGACTACGGGAATGGATGCTCTCACGCATGCGGTGGAGGCGTACATCGGCGGCAGTACCACAAAGCATACGCGTAAGATGGCGGAAGAGGCGGTCAGTTTGATCAGGGACTATCTGAAGCGGGCTTACGACAACGGGGAGGACGCGGAGGCGAGGGAGCATATGCTGCGCGCCGCCTATTGCGCGGGCATCGCTTTTACGCAGTCTTATGTGGGATATGTTCACGGAGTGGCGCATTCTCTGGGAGGGCGCTACGGCATCCCTCACGGGCTTGCCAATGCGGTGATTCTGCCGTATTTTCTGGAGGAGTACGGGTGCAGCTGCGAGAAGCGTCTGGGGAGGCTGGCAAGAATCTGCGGGATTGCTCCCGGGGATAAGAACGATCATGACGCGTCGCAGGCGTTTTTGGCGTGGGTGCGCGAGATGAACCGGTCCATGAAGATACCGGATAAAATTGACGGGATCAGAGAGGAAGATATCCCTCAGATGGCGGCGCATGCGGATAAGGAGAGCAATCCCTTATATCCTGTGCCCCGCCTGATGGACGCGGGCGAGCTGGCGGTCATGTATCGGAAAATTAAGGCGTGAACAGGCGGTATAACGGGAATCATAACGCGCAGGGGAGGATGAAAATGGAAATCAGTACAGTCGTAACGAAGCAGCGGAAATATTTTGCCGACGGCGCTACAAGAGATGTAAACGCGCGTATTGCGGTGTTGAAGCGTCTGCAGCAGGAGATCCGCCGCCGGGAAGGAAGTCTTTGCGAGGCGATGAAAAAGGATCTGGGAAAGAGCGCGAGCGAGGCTTATATGTGCGAGGTCGGCTTGACGTTGAGCGAGCTTGCCTTCCAGATAAAGCACCTGAAAAGATGGTCGCGGCCAAAGCGACGGGGAACGGATCTGACGAACTTTCACGGGAGAAGCTTTTCCGTGCGGGAGCCTTACGGATGCGTGCTTGTGATGGCGCCCTGGAATTATCCTTTCCTGCTCTCCATGGAGCCGATGATCGGCGCGGTGGCGGCGGGAAACTGCTGTGTGATGAAGCCCTCGGCCTATTCCCACGCGACGTCGGCGGCGATCAGGGAATTGATTCAGGCTGTCTTTCCAGAGGAATATGTGGCTGTGGTGGAAGGCGGCCGCGCGGAGAACAGCGCTCTTTTGGAGGAACGCTTTGACTATATTTTTTTCACGGGCGGCGTAAAGGTGGGAAAGCTGGTCATGGAGAAGGCGGCGGCACATCTGACGCCGGTCACGCTGGAGATGGGCGGAAAGAGCCCCTGTATCGTGGATAAAACCTGTGATCTGAAGCTGGCGGCGGAGCGGATTGCCTTTGGAAAGTATTTAAACTGCGGGCAGACCTGTGTGGCGCCGGATTATCTGTTGATTGACAGATTGGTCAGGGAAGAATTTCTCACCCATTTTATCAGGACTGTGGAAAAGAGGTACGGGAAGGATCCGCTCGCAAATCCGGATTACGGAAAAATTATCAATCGGAAGCACTTTGACAGGCTGATCGGGCTGCTGGATGAGAAGAAGCTTGTCTACGGAGGAAAGTCAGATCCCGCCGCCCTGCGGATTGCTCCCGCGGTGATGGATCAGGTGTCGCGGGAGGACGCCGTTATGCAGGAGGAAATTTTCGGCCCTATTCTGCCGGTGATCGTCTTTGACGGGATAGAGCAGGCCTTTGATTTTATCCTGAAGGGGGAAAAACCGCTGGCGGCCTATCTGTTCACGAAGGACAGGCAGACGGAGAAGCGTTTCCTGCGCGAGCTTTCCTTTGGGGGCGGCTGCATCAACGACACGATCATGCATCTGGCTACGTCTCGGATGGGCTTCGGCGGCGTGGGAGGCAGCGGCATGGGTTCCTACCACGGCCGCAGGAGCTTTGAGACCTTCTCGCATGAGAAAAACATTCTGAAAAAATACGGCTGGATCGATCTGCCGCTGCGCTATCAGCCCTACGGGAGCCGGAAGGACAGGCTGATCCGTCTGTTTTTGAAATAAAAAAGCGTCCTATCGGACGCTTTTTACTGCGATGAAGTTTCCTATAGAATAAAAAACGGTTGAGGGACCTTCAACAAAATGTTGTTTTACATTCCGCGCCGGATGCGGGTATAATCCTTTATAGAAGGTTTGAAAGAATTTCGGAAGCGTTGAAGCTTTCCAAAAGCAAAGAGCCGAGGGCAAAGAGAAAGGCAGGGATTTTATGGGCGGCACGGGAGAAGAAAAAAATGTATTCGGAACGAGGTTAGCGGAGAACAGACGGCTCTGCGGGTTTACGCAGGAGGAATTTGCCGGACGGCTGGGCGTCACGCCTCAGGCCTTGAGCAAGTGGGAGAGGGGAAGCAGCTTTCCCGATCTTATGATGCTTGTCAGGATCAGCGAATTGCTGGGAGTCGGCGCGGATTATCTGCTGGGAACCGCGGGCAGTGCGGCGGAGGCGGAAGGAGAGAGAAAACAGACGGAAATCGGTAAAAGGCTGCGGGGCAGTCTGGAGCCGCTGCAGCTGATTTTCGGGGAAGAACTGCTGCCTCTTTTTGTGGATAACGCTTTTATGCGTGATGTGGCGGACAAACGGCGGGAGCTGGCGGCGGAAGGAATCCTGATGCCGGTTTTGCGGGTGATGGATCAGCTGCGCCTGAAGCCGAGAGAATTTATGATTCTTTCCTATCAAAATGTCCTATACCATGAGGTTTTGGAGGACACAGGCGCAGATAAGCTCGCATACATTATGAGGAAGCTGGGAGAGGTGGTCAGAAGCCGTTACGACGAGATCCTCAACGCGGATCTGGTGAAGCAGTTGACGGACAATCTGCAGATCGATTATCCGGCGCTGATAACGGGAACGGTTCCGGAAAAAATATCCTACGGCCTGTTGCTTGACGTGCTCAGGGAAATTATCAGGCGGGGCGACTCTGTCCTTTTCCTGCCGCGGATCATCGAGAGGATGGAGCATGAAATGCGGGAGAACGATATCCGGAGCGCCTCGGAGCTTGCAAAGCGGGTGGGCGAATGGCTGGAGAGACCCGACAATTTTTATGTGTTTCTGCATGAGAGGGAGCAGGCGTAACGCCGCTCCCTTTAAAAGAAGTGCTATTATATAGGAGATGCGGTGCAGTACCTTAAATGGGCTGTGCCGTATCTTTATTTTACCCGCAAAAATTTATTATTTGATAAACGGCAGTCTTTGCGCATTGACAAAAAACAAGATTTTAAGTATGCTATTTTTGGAATAAGCGGAGGATAATTTATGGCGTACCAAAGTGAAGCAGAGTTGGAACAGCAGCTTATAGAACAACTGAAAAATCAAAATTATCATAGTGTATCATTACCCGAGTATGATTCGCTCCTTGTCAATTTTAAGGAACAGTTTGAGACTTTTAACGCCTCTAAGCTGAACGGGAAAGCGTTATCATCCAAAGAATGGGAGCGTGTGCTGAATTACATAAATGGTAAGAGTATTTTTGAAAGTGCAAAAATTCTGCGGGACAAGTTTGTGCTCGAAATGGATGACGGAACAAAGCCATATCTTCAATTTTTTGACGAGGATTACACAAAGAACCGTTATCAGGTGACACACCAGACAACCGTTATCGGCAAGTATACCAATCGCTACGATGTAACGCTGCTTATCAACGGTTTACCGCTTGTTCAAATCGAACTCAAGCGCCGTGGTGTGGATATCAAGGAGGCGGTCAATCAGATCATGAGATACAGAAAGCACTCCTATCAGGGGCTTTACCGTTTTATTCAGCTTTTTGTCGTGTCAAACGGTGTGGACACTAAATACTTTGCTAACAGCGACAGAGATATCTTGTATTCTCACACATTCTTTTGGACGGATGACAATAATATCCGTGTGACAAACCTGAAGGATTTTTCTGTTGTATTCCTTGCGCGCGATTTGCTTGTTAAGATGTTGACCAAATTTACAATTCTGAATGATACAGACAAGATTTTGATGATTATGCGCCCCTATCAGGTGTATGCAACGGAAGCGCTTATTCGTCAGGCGACCTTGACGAATCGAAACGCCTATATATGGCATACCACAGGTGCGGGTAAAACGCTTACTTCATTTAAAACGGCGCAGATTCTCGCTTCCATGCCAAGTATTAAAAAGGTTGTTTTTCTGGTTGACCGAAAGGATTTAGATACACAGACAACCGAAGAATTTAACAAATTTGAGGCGGGCTCCGTTGATGCTACCGACCGCACAGATATTCTTGTAAAGCAAATGAAGGACAAGAATCGTCAGCTTATTATTACTACCATTCAGAAAATGGCAACCGCTGTAAAGAAGCCACAGTACGCGAAGGTTATGGAGCTGTACCGCGACGAGAAAGTGATATTTATCATAGATGAATGCCACCGCAGCCAGTTCGGGGATATGCACAAGGATATTGTCCGTCATTTCACAAAGGCACAGTTTTTTGGATTTACGGGGACACCGCGCTTTGAGGTCAACGGCAAAGTGGAGGGAAAGGTAACGCAGACGACGGAAAAGCTGTTTGGAGAATGTCTGCATTCTTATCTCATTAAAGACGCTATCTTCGACAACAATGTTCTCGGCTTTCATATTGAGTACATCACCACATTTAAAGGCGCTTATGACGAAAAAGACTCCACTATGACAGAAGCTATTGATGTGGGCGAGTTGTATATGGCGGACGAGCGTATGACGATGATTGCCAATCATATCGTACAGAACCATAAAGCTAAAACAAGGAACAGACAGTACACCGCTATTTTTGCGGTATCGTCGATCCCGATGCTGGTGAAATACTACAACATTTTCCAGTCAATCGACCATGATTTGAATATCAGCGGTATTTTCTCCTATGGAGCAAATGAGGATTATGAGGAACGCGATGAGCATTCCCGTGATTCTTTGGAGAAAATCATAGCAGACTATAACAAAATTTTTAGTACAAATTTCAGCACGGATACCTTTGCGGCGTACCACAAAGATATTTCAGACCGCGTAAAGGGCAAGAAGACGAAACCGTTGGATATTCTCATCGTCGTCAATATGTTTCTTACCGGTTTCGACAGCAAACCGCTCGGCGTTTTGTATGTGGATAAGGATATGATGTACCACGATTTGCTTCAGGCTTACAGCCGTACAAACCGTGTGGAGAAAGAGACGAAACCATACGGGATTATTGTCTGCTACCGCAATCTGAAGCAAAAGACCGACGACGCGCTTGCCCTGTTTTCACAGGGACATCCCGACGGGATTCTGACAAAGGACTTTGAGTTCTATGCACAGAAATTTAATGAATTGGTTGCCAGAATCAAGCAGATTGCGCCGACCCCGGCTTCGATTGATATGATGTACTCTGAAGACGACCAGAAAGAATTTGTTATCCTGTTTCGTGAACTGACCCGGTATTTGCTGTCCTTACAGACTTTTGTGGAGTTCAGTTTTGACCGTGGCAAATTGGATATGACGGATCAGGAGTACCAAGATTACAAGAGCAAGTATCTGATGCTTTACCGTAAATATAGAACAGACAAAGAGGTTGTATCTGTACTTGACGATGTGGATTTCTGCATTGAACTGATGGAGAGCAATCGCATTAATGTGGCCTATATTATGAACCTCATTCGCAATATTAACTTCGCATCCCGGCAAACCCGTGAGCGTGACATTGAACATATCAAAACCGAACTGGGGCGTTCAGACAATATGCGTCTGGTTAAAAAGATTGATATTCTCCGTGCTTTTCTGGATCAGGTGGTATCCGGCTTTGAAGGCACAGAGGACATTGACGCCGCTTACAATGACTTTGAGAACAAACAAAAATCAGAGGAAATTGAGGAGTTCGCCGAGAAGGAGGGAGTGGATGCCGTTATGCTGAAAGGTGAAATCGCAGAATTTGAGTTTACAGGGGTGTTAAATCCCGGTGAAATCAGAGATAACATTACAGAGCCTATGCCGCTGCTCAAAAAGCGGGCGCTCGTAAACCGTATTGTGGATTTCATTCACGCTCATGTGGATAAATACAGCAGCAACTAAAGGAGAAGCAAGCAATGGATAATAACAGTCTACAACAACATCAGAAAGAGCTTTCCGCAAAGCTGTGGGCAATGGCAAATGCCCTGCGCGGTAATATGGAAGCGTATGAGTTTAAGAACTATATTTTGGGGATGATTTTCTATTACTACCTTTCCGACCGTACGGAAAAATATATGATAAACCTTCTGAAGGACGATGATATCTCTTACGAGGACGCCTGGGCTGATTCTGAATACCGTGAGGCGGTGGTAGAAGAATCTCTCCGTGACCTTGGTTATGTGGTTGAGCCGCAGTATCTTTTCGGCAACCTTGTAAAAATGGTGGAGAACCGATCTTTCGACATTGAATTTTTGCAAAAGGCAATCAACAGCTTAATGGAATCCACCATCGGGCGTGAAAGCCAGGACGATTTTGAGGGCTTGTTCTCGGATATGCAGCTTGATTCTACAAGGCTTGGCCACACGGTTAAAGACCGCAGCGCAGTGATGTCAAAAATCATCGCTTCGCTTGATGAAATCAATTTCGGTGTAGAAGATACGAAGATGGATATACTTGGCAATGCCTATGAATATCTTATTGGACAGTTTGCCGCTACTGCCGGGAAGAAAGCGGGAGAGTTTTACACCCCTTCCGGGCCTGCCGAATTGCTTTGCCGTTTGGCTTGTCTGGGACTTACCGATATCAAAGCGGCAGCAGATCCGACCTGTGGTTCGGGCTCTCTGCTACTTCGTTTAAAGAAATACGCTAATGTGCGCCTTTACTATGGGCAGGAGTTGACATCTACGACTTATAACCTCGCCCGCATGAATATGATTCTTCGTGGTATTCCTTACCGTAATTTTGCAATTTACAATGGGGATACTTTAGAACGTGACTATTTTGGTGATGAAAAGTTCCGGGTTCAGGTTGCCAATCCGCCGTATTCCGCAAACTGGTCTGCCGATCAGAAATTTATGGAGGATGATCGCTTTAATCAATACGGAAAGCTTGCGCCGAAGTCAAAAGCCGATTTTGCTTTTGTTCAGCATATGGTCTATCATATGGATGAAGATGGGCGGGCTGTTGTTCTTCTTCCGCACGGAGTTTTGTTTCGTGGCGGTGCGGAAGAAACTATCCGTAAATATCTGATTGAGAATTTGAATGTTCTTGACGCAGTGATCGGGTTGCCTGCCAATCTGTTCTTTGGCACGGGCATTCCTGTATGTGTTCTTGTACTGAAAAAGGAGCGCAACGGCAACGGCGGAAATATTCTTTTTATCGATGCTTCTAAAGACTTTGAGGCGGGAAAAAATCAGAACATTCTGCGAGAGTGTGATATTGACAAGATTGTATCTGCTTATGAAGCCCGTGTTGATGTGGAGAAGTATGCTCATGTAGCGACAATGGAAGAAATCGCAGAAAACGGCTTCAACCTCAACATTCCTCGTTATGTGGATACTTTTGAGAAGGAGCCGGAAATCGATCTTGCTGCAGTAGCACAGGAAATTAGAACAATACAGGGAGAAATCAAGGATATCAACGCACAGCTCAAGCCCTATTTTGATGAGCTTGGCCTGGATTTCCCCTTTGATGTGGAGGTGTAATTTTTATGACTAATGTATCCTCAAGTAATAGTCAAGGGGTGAATGTACCGAAGCTGAGATTTCCGGGGTTTG
>JAMPFT010000019.1 GCA_023664305.1 bacterium
TAGAGCACCTGACTCTTAATCAGGGTGTCCAGGGTTCGAGCCCCTGGCGGTGCATGGGAAGTCTTAGGGCTTGCATTTATGCGGGTTCTAGGGCTTTTTTTTGCGTGAAAAAACAGGGGAGCCGGAAAAATCAGTTTTTTTGCTTGCCCTGACAACGGCGACTTGATACAATAAACGGGAGAGTAATGATTTTAGAAGGGAAGGTAGCCATTTGAATCCAAAATTAAGAGAAAAAACACTGGAATCCCTTTCCGCGGTGCTGCCCATCACGGGAATCGTGCTGCTGATCAGTATTTTCCTGGTGCCGATGGAGCTGGGAAGTGTGGTCATGTTCGTGGTCGGGGCGGTCATGCTGATCTTTGGCATGGGCTTTTTCCAGCTGGGCGCGGAAATGTCCATGACGCCGATCGGAGAGGGTATCGGCGTGCAGATTTCGAAGACCCGCAGGGTTACGCTGGTATTTTTGATCGGGTTTGTCATGGGAGCGATCATCACGGTCTCGGAGCCGGATCTACAGGTTTTGGCGCAGCAGGTGCCTTCAGTGCCGAATCAGGTGCTGATTATGACGGTGGCGGTGGGCGTCGGAATTTTTCTGGCCTTTGCCATCCTGCGTATCAAATTTCAGATCGATCTTTCCAAGCTGCTGATCCTCTTGTATGTGCTGCTGATCGGAGCTTCCTTTTTGGTGCCGGAGGATTTTCTGGCCGTCGCCTTTGACTCGGGCGGGGTTACCACAGGTCCTATGACGGTGCCCTTTATCATGGCGATGGGCGTGGGTCTTGCATCGGTCCGAAATGACAGAAATTCCGCCAGCGACAGCTTTGGTCTGGTGGCTTTATCCAGTGTGGGACCGGTTCTTGCGGTGCTGATTCTGGGATGCTTTTTCAAGCCCACGGAGGCGGTGTATGCCGGGGCGGATGTCGCTTCTGTCTTTACGACCCGGGATGTGGTGAGGGTTTTCGGGAGAGGGGTTCCCGTTTACGGGAAGGAGGTTTTGGTCTCGCTGCTCCCCATAGCGGCGGTGTTCGGGCTGTTTCAACTGCTGACCCGCCGATATAAACGAAGGCAGATCAAGCGTATTGCCGTAGGTATCGTATATACTTATGTGGGGCTGATCCTGTTTTTGTGCGGGGTAAACGTGGGTTTTGCGCCGATCGGTTCCTTTCTGGGGCAGGAGCTGGCGTCCCTGCGGTTTAAATGGGTGCTGGTGCCCATCGGTATGCTGATCGGCTATTATATCGTGAAAGCGGAGCCTGCGATCCAGGTGCTCAATCATCAGGTGGAAAATGTGACCGGCGGCGCTATCTCCGTGAAGGCCATGAACCGTTGTATGTCCGTCGGCGTATCGATCAGCGTGGGCATGGCTCTGCTGCGGGTTTTGACGGGAACGCCGATTCAGTGGATTGTGATTCCCGGTTATATTATCGCGTTGGTCATGTCAAGATTTGTCCCGAAAATGTTCGTCGGTATTGCTTTTGACTCCGGCGGAGTCGCAAGCGGGCCCATGACCTCCACGTTCCTTTTGCCGTTGAGCATCGGGACCTGTCAGGCTTTGGGGGGAAATCTGATGACGGACGCTTTCGGCGTGGTGGCGCTGGTGGCGCTGACGCCGCTTATCGCGATTCAGATCATGGGAATCGTTTATAAGGTCAAGATGGACCGTCTGCAAAAGAAGGTGCTGCAGAATGCCGCGCTTTTGGCGGATGGCGACAGAATTATAGATCTGGAGGAGGATACGGCAGATGGAGAATAAGAAGAAGCATCCTTCCTTTCAACTGTTGGCGCTGATCACAACGCCGAAGCTGGCAGGCAAGGCGGAGAGGATCTTCCGCAAAAACGCTTTGCCGATCCAGTACCGGCTGAACGCCGAGGGGACGGCGTCCAGCGAAATCATGGATATGCTGGGGCTGGGCAGTATCGACAAATGTATTATGGCGAGCATCGTGTCGAAGCAGCTGGGAGATACGGTGCTGGGCAGGCTGCGCACGGAGCTGCGGCTGGGCTCGGTCAACAGCGGCGTTGCCTTTACGGTTCCGCTGAACGGGATGAGTAATCTGGTGCTGCACATGCTGACACAAAATTCCGGGGAGGAAGACGCCCACGGCGCAGGAAAGGACGGTAACAATATGGCAGGAGCAAAATATGCGTTAATCGCGGCAGTGGTAAATATCGGTTTTGGCGGCGATGTGATGGATGCGGCAAGGGCGGCGGGAGCAGGAGGCGGAACGCTGATTCACAGCCGCTGGATCGGCAACGACGAGGTCACCGCCCTTTGGGGACTGAGCGTGCAGGACGAGAAGGAGATCGTGCTGATCCTGTCCGAGAGCGATCTCAGACTGCCGATTATGAGCGCAATCAGTGAAAAATGCGGTATGCAGAGCGAGGCGAAGGGGCTTGTGGTGTCGCTGCCGATCGATTCTGTCATGGGGATGTAGGCGGTAAATCGCCCGTGGGAGGAGCACAATGAGGTTTCAGGCTGTAGAGGATAAGGTGAAGCTGTCGGGCAGAACGCTGTTCGTGGAGGGAACCAGGTATTTGGGGTATTCCGGCAGCAGTATCACGTTTACCTTCGTGGGAAAAAAGGCGTCCGCCTTTCTGTGGACGGACGGGGAAAAATGGGGTGAAGAGCTAAAGGGATATCTTGCGGTTTATGTGGACGGCGGGGAAGAGCCCGTCAGGCGGATCTGTCTAAAAAAGACGGGGATATATTCCCTTTATGAAGGCAGCGAGGAAAAGAGAACTACGGTTAAAATCGTAAAATATTCGGAGGCGGCCTTTGCAAAGTGCGGCGTCCGTTATCTGGAAATCGACACGGAGGAGCTCTGTGCGCCACCTGCGGGAAAGAGCCGGCGGATCGAGATCATCGGGGATTCCATCACCTGCGGCTACGGGGTGGAGGCGGAAAACGAGCTGCAGCCCTTCCGCACGGATACGGAGAATCCGGAAAAATCGTACTCGCTGCTGACGGCCAAAGCCCTGGATGCGGAGGTCAATCTGGTTTCCTGGAGCGGGAACGGAATTATTTCCGGCTATGTGGACGAGACGGCTTTGACGCCCTCCGACAAATGGCTGATGCCGGAGGTTTATCGGTATACGGATATCGCCTGCTCGGCGGCGCTTTTCGGCGAGGATGAGAGCAAGTGGGAAAGGTGGGACTTTTCCCGGTTCATACCCGATGCGATCCTGATCAATCTGGGAACCAACGACTGCAGCTGGTGTAAGGATATCCGGGAGAGAAAGGACGAGTACAGGAGGCGGTATGGGGAATTTTTGGGATATATCCGAAGGCACAATCCGGAGGCGCAGATCTTTTGTATGCTGGGAACCATGGACCGGCGGCTGCTGAAGGAGCTGGAGGAGACGGTGGAGGATTTCTGCAGAAAACAGGGAGACGGCAGGGTTCATTTCCTTTTGCTGCCGCCGCAGGATGCGGCGGACGGCTACGGGGCGGACTGGCATCCCAGCGCCCTGACGCAGAGGAAGACGGCTGAGATTGTGGCGGACGCGGTGAGGAAGGTTTTGGACGCGCCCTGCTGAAAATGCGGGAGCAAACTAAAAAATGAAGAATCAGGGCGCGCGGCAAAGCGCGAAAAGAGGTATCGGAATGCTTATTTATCTCATGAGGCACGGGGAGACGGAGTGGAATCACTTAAGACGCCTTCAGGGTCAGAGCGATATCCCGTTGAACCGGCGGGGAATCGAGCTGGCGGAAAAGACGGCGGAGGGACTGCGTGAAATTCATTTTGACGCGGCGTTCAGTTCTCCGTTGAGCCGCGCGTTGACGACGGCAAAAATCGTGGTCGGAAACCGCGGCGTCGCGATAGAGACGGACGAGAGACTGAAGGAGATTAATTTCGGCGCGGGAGAAGGAACCTATTTTGATCCGGCCAAGGCGGATCCTTCCCATCCCATGCATAATTTCTTTTGTAAGCCGGAGTGTTTTGTGCCGATGGAGGGCGGGGAGTCCTTCGACTGCGTCCGGGAAAGAGTCGGGGCGTTTTTGCGGGAGAGGGTTTTCCCGCTGGAGGAGACCTGCGAAAGCATCCTGATCGCGGCGCACGGCGCGTTGATCCGAAGCGTGGTCAACGGGCTCGCCGGTATCCCGGACCGGGATTTCTGGAAGCTGTATCTGCCAAACTGTGCGGTGGCGGTGCTTTCCCTAAAGGCGGGCAGGCTGAGAATCGTGGAGGAAAGCAGGGTATACTATGACGGGCCGGTAAACGGGAGGCCGTAGGGTGCAGACTGTAAAGAGCAGGAACCGCAGGGAGATGTCTGCACGGAGCGGCAAAACGACACGGAACAGGCAGGATTTTCGGCCAAAGAAGAAAACGAGGAGGCGTTATGACAGAATTGTTTGACACGCATGCCCATTATGATGACGAGGCGTTTGACGAAGACAGGGAGGAGCTGTTGGGAGCTTTGCCGGAGAAGGGGATCGTCCGGGTGGTAAATGTGAGCTCCGGTCCTGCCTCCTGCAAGCGGACGCTTCAACTGGCAGAGCGGTATGACTATATCTATGCGGCGGTGGGGGTACACCCCGGAGAGACGGCGGAGCTGGACGAGGAGTCCTTTGAATGGATACGACAGCAGTGTCAGGTAAAAAAGTGTGTGGCGGTAGGCGAGATCGGCCTGGACTATTACTGGGATGAGCCGGACCGGGAGATTCAGAAGAAATGGTTTGTGCGGCAGCTTCACCTGGCCCGGGAAGCAAAAAAGCCCGTGATCATCCATTCCAGGGACGCAGCCAGAGATACGGTGGATATCCTGACGCAGGAGAGAGCGGGAGAAACGGGCGGTGTGATACACTGCTATTCTTACACAAAGGAAACGGCTGCGGCCTTTTTGGATATGGGCTTCTTTTTCGGAATCGGCGGAGTGCTCACCTTTAACAATGCGAGGAAGCTGAAGGAGGCGGTGGAGTATATTCCCTTAGACCGAATCGTGTTGGAGACGGACTGTCCTTATCTGGCACCTGTGCCAAACCGCGGCAAGCGGAACAGCTCGCTGAATCTGCCCTATGTGGTCTCCGCCCTGGCCCGGATCAAGGGGCTTGAGGAGGAGGCGGTGCGTCAGGCGGTTTGGAAAAACTCGCTTGCGTTGTACCGGCTCGGCTGATGCGGGATTGTTATAAAGCAGGCAGCGTCAGGAGGAACGGCAGAAAATCGAACCGATGAGTATTGAAAAGGACTGAATACCTTTCCACAAAAGGAAAAAGAAAGTGAGGAAATAAGAGGAATCAGAGATGAGAAAGCTGATAAACGGAACGGGTATCGATCTGGGAGTATGTTATTATCCGGAGCATTGGGACAGGGCGCTTTGGGCGGAGGATCTCGACAGAATGCTGGCGGTGGGAATTGGGACGGTTCGTATCGCAGAGTTTGCCTGGAGCCTGATCGAACCCCGGGAGGGCGAATACACCTATGAATTTTTTGACAGCTTTCTGGATCTGGCGGCAGAGAAGGGGATGCAGGTTATTTTCTGTACGCCCACAGCCACGCCGCCCGCCTGGCTGACGGAAAAATATCCGGAGGTCCTCAACGCGGATATGGACGGTCATCTGTACCGCCACGGCTCCAGAAGGCATTATAATTATAATTCCGCCGTATACCGCGAAAAGAGCGGGAATATCGTGGAAAAATCGGCAGCTCATTACGGAAAGCATCCCGCGATTGTGGGCTGGCAGCTGGATAACGAGTTTAACTGCGAGAACGACAGATTTTATTCCGCCAGCGACACGGCGGCGTTTCGCAGATTCCTGCAGGAGAAATACGGCACGTTGGAGGAACTGAACCGCGCCTGGGGGACGGTATTCTGGAATCAGACCTACACGGCGTGGGAGGAGGTCTATGTGCCCAGAAAGACTAATACCGACTCCCCGAATCCTCATCAGATGTTGGATTTTTACCGCTTTATTTCCGACAGCGTCAACAGCTATGCGAAGCTTCAGACTGACATTGTGCGGAAATACAAAAAGCCGGAGGACTTTATCACCACCAACGGCATGTTTGCGAATATCGACTATCAGCGCATGGGCAGGGAGAGTCTGGATGTGCTGATGTATGATTCCTATCCCGATTTCGGGTATGCGCTGAACGGCTACAATCCGAAGGATCCCATGAAAGACAGATGGTGGAGCCGCAATCTGGCCGAGGTCAGAGCCGTATCGCCCAATTTCGGTATCATGGAGCAGCAGAGCGGGGCCAACGGCTGGAATACACGCATGGAAGCGCCTGCGCCAAGGCCGGGGCAGCTGACCCTCTGGACGATGCAGAGCATCGCTCACGGGGCGGACTATATCAGCTATTTCAGGTGGAGAACCTGTACCTTTGGCACAGAGATTTACTGGCACGGCATTCTGGATTATTCCGGCAGGGAGAACAGAAGGCTGCGGGAGGTGGCGCAGGTCAGCGAAAAAATCCGCCGCATACAGGCGGCCGCAGGGTCCCGCTATGCGGCCAGGGTGGGTATCCTGAAGGATTACGACAATGTCTGGGACGCCCAGCAGGACAGGTGGCACAGCAGGGTGGATTCTGTCAGTCAAAACGGGCTTTTTATTGCCCTGCAGAAGACGCATACCCCTTTCGATTATGTATATCTGGAGGACGAAACCGATCCGGAGACGCTGAAGCGGTATGAGGTGCTGTTCTATCCCCATGCGAGTATTCTGACCCCGGCGCGGACGGCCGTTCTGGAGCAATATGTGGCGGAGGGCGGAAGGCTTGTCATGGGCTGCAGGACAGGGTATAAGGATATCTGCGGAAGGTGCGTCACGGAATATCTTCCGGGGCTTGCGGGTAAGCTGACGGGAACGGATATCCCCGAGTATTCCTTTGCGGCGCCGGACGAGAGTCCTGTCATGGCCTGGTGGGAAGACAGCCTGATCGAGGCGGCGGTATTTAACGACATGCTGGCGCCTGTGGGAGAGAACGCCGAGACGCTGGGCTTTTACCGGTCCGGCTGCTATGCGGGGGCTCCCGCGCTGATCCGCAACCGCTTCGGGAAAGGGGAGGCGTATTATTTCGGCGGAGCTTTTGCGGAGGACACCGCGCGGGTGTTTTTGGAAAAGCTGGACGCGGCGGAGCCTTACAAGGAGACGGTCCGGCTGCCCGAGGGCTGCGAGTTGGCGGTGAGAGAGGCAGGCGGCTCCCAATTTCTGTTTGTACTGAATTACCTGTCGGAACCGGCGAAGATCGGGCTGTCCCGAAAACTGCGGGATCTTTTGACGGGAGAGGAAGAAGAGGGAACGGTTCTGCTGGAGAAATACGGAGTCAGGGTATATGAGATGTAGCGGTCTATTTACATTCCCGGAAATCAATGATACGATAGTACCGTGACGGGAACGCCTGTTCAAAGGCGCCGGGGGAACCCGGCAGAAACGGGAAAAATAATCAGGGGTATAAAAAATGCAGGAAAACAGGAAGCAAAATAATGCAAAATACGCGCTGGCGGCCTTTTGGGCGACGCTTATATTTGTCATACTCTACAAATATGTGCTGAACGATCTGGAAACGGATATGAGCGACCTGATCTGGCACACGGAACATGCAGGGAATATCTACATGGACAGGCTTTTGGAATCCTGGCTGAGATGTCCTTATCTGCTTTGGCATCTGTGCGTTAAGAGCTGTATTAAGTTTCTGGGGATGCCGATCAATGAGGCGGCCGCGTTTGTCTATTCCGATTTTGCCCTGCTGAACTATTTCCTCACGTTTTATCTGTTGGACCGCACGGTCTTCAAGCTGACAGACCGTGACGCGGGGTTTCTGGCGACATGCGTGCCCGCAATACTGATGCTGGTGCAGCCGATGTATGTCCGCTGGTTTAACGGCCAGCAGTATTTCGGCCAGTTTTCCATGAACCCCATCCATAACCCCACGCAGATGGCCGTAAAACCCTTTGGATTACTGTGTTTTATGCTGGCTGTGGATCTGATCCGATCCTACAAAAAGGAGGAAGCGCTTTATTTCCCGGGAATACGTTCCAGGAAATGGCTGTATGTGATTTTTTCGGCGAATTTATTTTTGTCCGCGTTGGTAAAGCCGACCTTTTTGTTTATGCTGCTTCCGGCCGGCGTTCTCTATCTGCTGACCGAGCTGGCGGCCGGACTGTGGAAGAAAGAAAAGAATTACAAAGGAATATGGGATTTTACATGGAAAATGGCGCTTGCATCCGTTCCTGCCCTGCTGTATCTGGCGCTGGTATATGTAGCGTTTTATCACTGGGGCGGCATCGACCGTTACGAAACCCATGTGGCCGTTTATCCGTTTTTGACGGTATGGCATCTCTACTCGCCTGATGTGCCGACGTCCCTGATTTTGTCTATGTCTTTTCCGTTTTGGATGGTACTGACCAACTGGAAATATTTTCTGCGCTCCGTGGAGGGAAGGATCAGCGTCATCGGATATGCGGTGGGAACGCTGGAATTTTCCTTTATCGTGGAGACAGGATACCGATTAAGCCAGGCAAATTTTGTGTGGCCCATGCTCTCCGGCATGCTCCTCCTGTGGGTGACCGGCGCCGCATATCTGGTTCATCTGACCCTCTCCCCGGAGTCCGGGAAGTGGCGCAGAACGGTCATCGTTGTAGGGTGGCTGCTGCTATTTGTTCATCTGTTCAGCGGATTGTATTATATCAGTCCCAACACATATATTATATAAGCTTTGGGCCGCCCCGTTCTCAGAGTGTGGGCGGCAGCCAGGCAATTATAGTGAACCCCCATTAAGGAGAAAGAAATGGAACATTATATTACAGAAATCAACATTGAAAAGCTAAGACATTTATCCAATATAACTATCTCTTTAAATCCGGAGCAAAGACAACATTTGATCATTACCGGTAAAAACGGATCAGGAAAGACCTCTTTGCTCATAGCGTTGAAAAAGTATTTGCAGGCAATAAATAATGAGGACTTTGAATTTTTAATGGGGAAACTTATTCCTAAGTTTCAGGAGATAAATGAGGAATTAAACAGGGCTGAGACAGAAGTCGAGAAACACGAAATAGAGAAAAAAAACAAGACTATCTTACAACAAATAAATCAATATGCAGACGGAGTAAAGGTATTCTTTCATGACAGCAAACAGATAGAGTCTTTATATATTCAGGGAAAATTTATTACAGCCTATTTCCCGGCGAACAGAAAGACTCAGATTGTCCGTGCCCAAGGAGTCGAAGATATCAGGTTAAACGATGTCTATGAGGTCAGCTATGGGCCGGGAAACCTTCTTCACAAATACATGGTACATTTGAAAACACAGCAGGCATACGCAAGAAATGAAGGGGATATGACCACCGTAAACAGAATCCAGGGATGGTTTGATCGGTTTGTAGGAGCCTTGCGGATTTTACTGGATAACGATACGATTGCACTGGAATATGACTACAAAGAGTATGATTTTAAGATATATGAATCCGGCAGAATCCCTTTTGGTCTTGAGACGCTTTCAGACGGGTATTCTTCCGTCATTCAGATTGTATCGGATTTGATTTTAAGAATGGATAAAAACTGGCTTTTAGGGGATAGCATCAGTCAATATGACATAGAGGGGATTGTCTTAATTGATGAGATCGAAACGCATCTTCATATTGGTCTGCAAAAGAAGATTCTGCCGTTTTTAACAGAGTTTTTCCCCAGGCTGCAGTTTGTCGTTACGACGCACTCACCTTATATTTTAAACTCTCTTGCGAATGCCAAAGTATATGATCTGGAAAATTGTGTAGAGTTAGAAGATTTATCCGCATATTCCTCGGAAGACCTTGCGGAAGGATATTTCGGCGCAGATGAGTATTCGGATATCGTAAAAGAAAAAGTCAATAAATACAAATACTTAAAAGAAAAGCAGGATTTAATAGAGGAAGAGCGCGCAGAGAGAGCGAGGCTTCGGTGTGAGTTTCGGCATACTTCCAAAGGCTTACCACCGGAAATAGCCGGGATTCTTGATGAAATAGAAGGAAGTGGTTTATGATAAAGGTGGAACGAAAGATAACAGATAAATCCAGGAAAGCGATAGACTCATTAAAAGCCGCAAAATTAAAAAAAAGGGTCTTATAATACCCCGGAAGTAAATGCGGCATTAAATGAAATGTTTTACGGAAAATGTTACATTTGTGAAAATAAAGAGGGTATTTCTTATCAAATTGAGCATTTGATTCCACATCGCGGTAATGCGGATTTAAAGTACGATTGGAATAATCTCTTTTTGGCGTACGCGCATTGCAATAACATAAAGAGTGATAGGTTTGATCCTATTCTTGATTGTACAAAGGAGAATGTGGAGAAATTGATTGCCTTTCGTAAAGTGGGATACTTTGGGACAGAGGAGAAGCTGGTTTTTGATATGCTGGATTCCGGAACAGAAACACAGAATACGGTGAAATTGTTACGGGAAGTTTATTATGGTTCTACGCCGCAGAAAATGATGGAGGCTAAAATGCCGAGACGATCTTTGAGAAAAGAGCTTTCTGCATTTAAGGAATATGTCCGTGAATATGAAGAGGCGGAAGAGGAAGAAAAGGAGGATTTGAAATGTCTCTTGCAGCGGGAATTAAGAGATAGTTCGCCTTTTGTAGCATTTAAAAGATGGCTGATTCGGGACAATAAAGAAGCCTATTCAGAATTGTTGGAGTATCTAAATTAAGCATAGATATTCCAATTTTGTACAAGCGCGATTATATACATTCCAATGGAGGAGCAAGAGAAAGTTGCAAAAATATACAAAACAGTTAGTGCAACTCATGACGCGCACTTCTCTTGGCAAGTGAATGTTCCAAAAGCATTTGGTGCGGCAGCTCAGGACGGGTATATAGAAGCACAGGAGTCGTATCAGAGCTTATTTGAGGATACGGCGAAATATCATGCGATTATGAGCGCGCTGGCAGAGGTGATATATCGGGAGATGAGGAAGAAAGGATATAAGTCTTCGGAGAAAGCGGTAACCTATATGTATGATGAGCCGCAAAATATGTCTATGGTGGCGGAACCGATGGCAGCCTACGGAACCGAAGATATTGGGAAATACAAGTAACCTCTGCGTTCCCGGACGATATTTCATGCTGAGCTTGTTTCCCGCAAGGAGCGTGTTGCATTAGAATAAAATAACAGATTTCTCAAAGCGATAAAAAGGTGTAACTCCACGCGGTGTTACGCCTTTTTCTGTTGAAATATTTCCTGTTAGGCTGCCTTAAAGAACATTCCTATTTTTGCTTGTTTTATTTCTTATGATTTTCTGAATATTTATTGAATATCAATAAAAATATATTGACATTCGATCATGCAGATGCTATATTGCACCTGAAAGAAGAAAAAGGGAGTCCAAAAACGGGGACAGTGGAAAGAGGAGGTTTTTGATGAAAGAGAAAAAAGCAACGGACAGGAAAGCGCCATGGATTATGGGAACGAAATATCTGCTGGATTTCATGTTTTTTGCGGGAATATTTGTGACGGCTTCTCTGCCCTGGAGCATCAAATGGATCGGAAAGGCCTTGCCTTATCTGGTTGAACAGTACGAAGAGACGGTAATCATTTATTTTGTACTTGGAGTTGCCGCGGAAAAACTGCTGTGGGAGCTGCGGAAAATATTCAGGACGGTTCTGGAAGGAAACTGCTTTGTGCAGGAAAATGTGGTAAGTCTGCGGAAGATGGGAAACTGGAGCTTTTTCATTGCGTTGATGGCGGTGGTGAGGAGTATTGTCTATATGACGGTTGCCATGGCGGTGATTATTCTTGTGTTTGTAATTGCGGGACTGTTCAGCAAGGTGCTCGGTTTTGTGTTTGAACAGGCGGTGGCTTACAAGGAAGAGACCGACTGGACGGTTTAGGAGGGGAGCATGGGGATCATTGTAAATCTGGACGTCATGATGGCAAAGCGGAAGATGAGTCTTACGGATCTTGCGAACAAAGTGGATATTACGCTTGCCAATCTGTCTATTTTGAAAAATAACAAGGCGCGGGCAGTTCGTTTTTCCACGCTGGAGGCGATCTGCGACGCTCTGGACTGTCAGCCGGGAGACATTCTGGAGTTTGTCAGAGAAGAGGAGAAAGAGCGGAAGCTCGGAGAAGAGACGGAGTAATCGGGGCGCGGACGGATGCCGCGGGCAAGGGCGGAAGAACCGTCATTGAGGCCGCGGACGGATGCAATTTCGGGAAGGAGGAGCGGACAATGTATGAGGCAGGACAAGAGACCTGGGCCAGAGAGCAAAGCGGTACAGAAGGAGGTGCAGGCGCAGGCAGCGAGACCTGGGCTGAGGAACAAAGCGGCACAGAAGGAGGAACAGGCGCAGACGGCGAGACTTGGTCCAGAGAACAAAACGGTGCAGAAAGGGGCATAAGTGCAGGCAGCGAGACTTGGGCCAGAGGACAAAGCGGCACAGAAGGAGGCGCAGGCGCAGGCGGCGAGACTTGGTCCAGAGAACAAAACGGCGCAGAAAGGGGCGTAAGTGCAGGCAGCGAGACCTGGCCCAGAGAGCAAAGCGGCGCAGGAGGAGGTGCAGGCGCGGACGGCGAGACCTGGGCCAGAGGGCAAAGCGACATGGAAGGCGGGACATTCCACGAGGCCGCTGAGCGGAAAGCAGCACAGGGAGAAGCTTTGGCGGGAGCGGTCCCGCCGGAAGAAGCTTCCTCACGCGAGGATACGGAGGAAACAAAGCGTATGCGGGAGAATTTCGGCTTCTTTGGGCCGGTTACCCTTTTGTATGCCGCATTTTACGCCTTTTGCATGTTTCGAAACGGTTCGGGAGTGACCTTCCCTTTTTTCGTCGCAGGCAGCCTTTTGTATTTGTACTTCTCGTTTACAAGGCTGCGGCTTACCTTAAAAAGAGGAAGTATCTTTTACGCTGTGGCCGTAATGCTGCTGGGCGTCTCCACCTTCTGCACGGATGACGCGAGGATTATTTTTTTCAATAAGCTGGGCGTGTTTTTGCTGTTGATGAGTCTTCTGCTGCGGCAGTTTTTTGACACATCCGGCTGGGGACTGGGGAAATTTCTGGGCAGTATCTGTCGGTTGTCGGCCGGCGGTCTTGGGGAATGGAAGCAGCCGTTTTGGGATGTCGGGAAGTTTTGGGAGAAGTGGACCGGAAAGGAAGACCGTCGGCTCTGGGCCGTAGGGGTCGGCTTTTTGGCCGGAATCCCGCTGGTGCTTGTCGTTCTGGTTCTTTTATCCGGTGCGGACGCTTTTTTCCGGCAGATGACCCGATGCTTTTTGGACGCAATCAGCGTCGGCAGCATTTTTGAGGTGCTGTTTCGGATTCTTTTCCTGTTTCTGATTTCCTACGGTCTGTTTTCTTTCCTTTGCAGGCGGCGTATTAAGGAAGAGGTGCGGGATCGAAAAAACGGAGAGCCGGTCACGGCGATTACGGTGGCCGTAATGCTGACGGCGGTATATCTGGTGTTCTCCGTGGTGCAGATTGCCGGTCTCTTTCTGGGAAAGCTGCAGCTCCCGGCAGGGTACACCTACGCGGCTTATGCCAGGGAAGGATTCTTCCAGCTGCTGGCGGTTAGCTTTTTGAATCTGGTAATTGTTTTGACGTTTATGAGCTTTTTTAAGGAAAGCAGGGCGCTGAAGGGCGTTCTGACACTGATGTCGTTATGCACGTTCGTGATGATTGCTTCCAGCGCCATGCGGATGATCATCTATATTACCTGTTACTATCTCACGTTTCTGCGGCTGTTGGTGCTTTGGAGCCTTGGACTGCTGGCGCTGTTGTTTGTGGGGGTGATCCTCTCGATTTACCGGAAGAAGTTTCCGTTGTTCCGCTACAGTGTGGCGGTGGTGACGGTATTGTACCTGGGACTTTCCTTTGCCCATCCGGATGCGGTTATCGCGAGGGTGAATTTGGCCTATACCGAGGAGAAAAGTTCCCGGAACACGGCGGAGTACGGGCCTTACGACGATTTTGGCTATCTTGCGGGGCTTTGCGCGGATGCCGCGCCTGTGCTGGTGCCTTACCTGAAGGAGCAGGGATATGATCTGAAGGCTTTTCAGGCAGAGAACGCGATGCAGTACAGAAATGAGATGCTGTACACGGAGGATTACCGCGCCGAAAACAGCTTCGGATATTCCTGGATGCGCCGGATGCAGCTGCGCACGGGAAATCCCGGCATAAGAACCTTTAATGTGTCCCGCTGGCGGATGATGAAACTGATTCGGGATGCGGCTCGATAGAAGCGCAGGTCTTTGCGGTTTTCGCCTGCGCGTTCTGTGAAGTCCGATGAGACGGCCGGGCAGCCTGCGCGATCATGAACCGGCGTTTTGCGTTATGCCGCCGGATATCTGCCGGAATGTGGCAAAATAGCTGATGACCAGGATCACGTCGGCTCCTGCCCAGGCGGCAATCTCCGCAAAAAAGATTCCCGTTTCGCCCATGACAAGGGGAAGGAGCAGGACGGTGGCCGTTCTCATGACAAATTCGGCGATACCGGACAGCATGGGAAGCAGCGTGTTTCCCATGCCCTGGATGGCGGAGCGCACCACATGTAAAAGATACAGGATAGGGAGGCATACGCTCATCACGGCAAGGTAGAAATAGGCGATTTGGAGAGTTTGTTCGACCTCCCGGGGCGTGCCGGAGATAAAGCAGCTTAAGATCGGTTTCCCGAACAGGAGCATGGCTGCGGCGATCACCACGGAGGTGGCGAGGGCTATCCTTAAGGCGGAGCGCATTCCCCGGCGGATGCGGTCATATTTCCCTGCTCCTCTGTTTTGTCCGACATAGGTGATCATGGAGTAGCCGTAGGAGGTGGCCGCGATCTCCAAAAGCCCGTAAAGCTTATTGGTGGCGGTAAAGCCTGCGATAAAGAGGACGCCGACGCCGTTGACGACAAACTGCACGATCATGCCGCCGACGGCGATAATACAGTTTTGGAAGGCCATGGGAGAACCCAGCCCCAAAAGCTGGCAGGAAAGCCGCGCCTCCGGAGAAAAGTCGGAGGAAGCAAATCTCATGATGTCGATCAGGCGGATGTGATACAGGCAGTACAGGCTTGAGATCAGCTGGGCGGCCAGCGTGGCCGCGGCTGCGCCCGGAATCCCCCAGCGGAACACGAGGACGAAGAGCAAATCCAGCGCAATGTTGGTGAGGGAGGCTATGATCATGGCATACAGGGGCGTCCGGCCGTCTCCCAGAGACCGCAGAACGCAGGCGAGAAGATTATAAGCCATGACGATGGGAATGCCGAGGAACATAATGCGCAGATACAGCAGGGCGCTGCCCAGAATTTCCTCCGGAGTCTGCAAAAGAAGCAGCACGGGCCGGGCGATGAGCTGTCCCGTGGCCAGCAGCGCAAAACTCCAGAAAACCGCCAGAACAGTGGAATTGCCGATGACCTTCCTCAGACGGTCATATTTTTTTGCGCCAAATTCCTGGGCCATCAGGATGCCGAAGCCCTGCGTGAAGCCCTGGATGATCCCGAGCATCATCCAGTTGAGCCAGTCGGAAGCGCCCAGCGCCGCGAGGGCCTTCACCCCTAAGTATTTACCGACCACGGCGGTATCCACCACGGTGTAGAGCTGCTGGAACACATTGCCTGCCATCAGCGGCAGGGCGAAGGTCACGATCAGTTTCGAGGGGTTTCCCTCGGTCATATTTTTTACATGAGCTGCCATAGAATCAATCCTCTTTTCAGTTCATCATAGCACAGCGCGGGAAAAAAGAACAGAGAAAACTCCGGCAAGCAAATGATTGACTTGTATTTGACCTATCAGTATAATAATGTGTGGAGAATTACCGGGCAGGCATTCTTCCGGAAGCTGACGGATTTTACGGAGCGTCAGACTTCGCGGGAGCGGTTCGCGCCTGCCGCGCGGCATGACAGAAAGGGGAAGACAACGATGAAAACAGCGGCAGAGCTGCAGACTTTGCTCCGGCAGATAGACCACAAGGGCTATCCTGCCTATAAAGATACAAAAGGGAAATATCAGTTTCAGCAGTATGTGCTTTCGATCGACCATGTGCAGGGGGATCCTTTTGCCGCGCCGTCCAAGGTGAGTATTCATGTGCCGGGAAAGGTGGCGGGTTTTGATAAGGGATGCTTCGAGAGCGGCGTCAGAAAAATTGCGTTTCAGGATTATCTGCTGCGGCGCATGGCGGCAAAGATAAAGGAATATTCTTTTAAGGCAAAGGGCTCCGGGAAGAGCGGTCTTTTGGGAATCAGCCAGCCGGGGCAGGAGATTCTGGAGCGGAGCGCCTGCACCGTCAATACGGCCACGGGAGACATTTCGGTTCGAATGGAGATCGGTTTTCCGGCCAACGGCCGCACGATTAACGCGGGGGAGCTCGGCAAGATTCTGTTTGATTTTCTGCCGGTCTGCGTGCGTCAGACGCTGCTTGCGGCGTCCTGCCCGGCAGCAGAGCTGCAGAAGGTCCTGTTTTTGGCGGACGACCAGCAGTATATCCGGGAGGAATTAAAAAAGCGCGGTCTGGCGGCGTTTGTGGCAAACGGGGCCATCCTTCCCAGAAAGTCGGGAATTTCGCCGCTGCCCATGAAGGAGGCGGTGGCCTTTGAGACGCCTGAGTCCATGGCGGTGACCCTCCGGCTGCCTCATCGCGGAGAGCTTACCGGCATGGGGATACAAAGGGGTGTGACGCTGATCGTGGGCGGCGGTTATCACGGGAAATCTACCCTGCTGGAAGCGTTGGAGCTGGGAATCTACAATCATATCGCCGGGGACGGCAGAGAGTATGTGATTACCGACGATTCCGCGGTGAAGCTGCGGGCGGAGGACGGCAGAAGCATCCAGAAGACCGATATTTCCATGTTTATCCGCAATCTCCCCAACGGCAGGGATACGAACGCGTTCTTTACCGAGGACGCCAGCGGCAGCACCTCTCAGGCGGCGAACACGGTGGAAGCCATGGAGGCGGGAGCAGGGGTGTTTTTGATCGACGAGGATACCAGCGCCACGAACTTTATGATCCGCGACGAGCTGATGCAGCGGGTGGTCAGCCGCGATGTGGAGCCGATCATTCCCTTCATTGACAGAGTGCGGGAGCTGTACGAAGAATACGGTATCTCTACGATTCTGGTGGCGGGAAGCTGCGGCTCTTATTTCCACAAAGCGGACTGTATCCTGCAGATGAACCGTTATCGTCCGATGGAGATCACGGCGCTTGCCAAAAAGGAGGCGGAGAACTTTCCCTATACGCTGGGGGATGCGGCGAAGTCTCAGAAACCGGATTTCAAGCGGATCGTGAAGCGGGATACGGCGTTTGCGGGCGACGACCGCATCAAGATGCGCACGGACGGGACGGACGGCTTTTCCATCAACCGCGAGGAGGTGGATCTGCGCTATGTGGAGCAGCTGGTGGATCACGAACAGCTCACGGCTCTGTCCTATATGATAAAATATATGAAGCTTCAGAGCTTCGACGGAAAGAAAACGGTGTCGGAGGCGGTGGAAGCGCTTTATGACAGGATTCGGGAAAAAGGCTTTGCCGCGTTCTGCGGCGGCCGGTCTGCGGAGGGAAGCGCATTTGACGGCGGGGCGACGCCCGGAAATCTTGCCATGCCCCGCAGGCAGGAGCTGTTTGCCGCCCTGAACCGGTGCAGGAAGCTGATTTCCATCCTGTAAGTCCGGATGATCGGGAAGGACGGATATGCAGCGCTGCGAGCCCGATTGAAAGAAGAATTTAACAGGCGCGCCGTAGCGCGCAAAGGAGTGCAGGAATGAATGTACGAAGCATGAATCAGCAGGAAAAAGTGACTTATATGCTGAGCGAGCCGGTGCCCCATCTGGTCTGTCAGATGGCGGTGCCCACGATCATCAGTATGCTGGTGACATCGTTTTACAATATGGTGGATACCTTTTTTGTGGGAAAAATCAATACGCAGGCTACGGCGGCGGTGGGCGTGGTGTTCTCCGTGATGGCGCTGATTCAGGCCTGCGGGTTCTTCTTTGGCCACGGTTCGGGAAACTTTATCTCCCGGAAGCTGGGAGCGGGGGAGTTCGAGGAGGCCAACCGGATGGCGTCCACAGGCTTTTTCTCGGCTTTCCTCACGGGAATCCTTCTGGGCGCTCTGGGACTGATCTTTCTGACGCCTCTGGCCGGCGCGCTGGGTTCCACGCCGACGATCCTTCCCTATACGAAGGATTATCTGCGCATCATCCTGATCGGCTGTCCTTTTATGATGTCTTCTTTCGTGCTGAATAATCAGCTGCGTTTTCAGGGAAGCGCTTCTTACGCCATGGTGGGAATCGTGACGGGCGCGGTGCTGAATATAGTGCTGGATCCGATTCTGATCTTTTCCTGCGGCATGGGTGTGGCCGGGGCGGCTCTGGCCACGGTAGTCAGCCAGGTAGTCAGCTTTGGCGTGTTGTATCTCATGAGCCGCAGGGGCGGAAATATCAGGGTGCGGTTGAAGGATTTTACGCCCTCGTTTTTTCTCTATAAAGAAATTTTCAGGGGCGGGATCCCGTCGCTGTGCAGACAGGGATTAGCCAGTATCGCGCAGATCTGCTTAAACCGTTCCGCAGGCTTTTTCGGCGGGGAATTGAGCGACGCGGCGATTGCAGCCATGTCGATCGTCAGCCGTATTACAATGTTTGCAAACTCTGCGCTGATCGGCTTCGGACAGGGCTTCCAGCCGGTATGCGGCATGAACTACGGGGCAAAAAAGTATGCCAGAGTGCGGGAAGCGTTTTGGTTCTGCGTGAAATACGCGGCCGTCTTTCTGGCAGTTATTTCAGCGGCCGGTTTCCTGTTTGCCGGACCGCTGGTAACGCTGTTTCGAAAGGAAGATCTGGATGTGATCCGCATCGGAACGCTGGCGCTGCGCCTGCAATGCGTTGTGTTTCCTTTGAACGCGTGGATCGTGATGTGCAATATGATGCTTCAGTCGATTGGAAAAGCCGCAAAGGCTTCTATCGTAGCGGCCGCGAGACAGGGAATCTTCTTTATCCCCCTGATCTGGATCCTGCCGCTGTTCTTTGATCTGCTCGGCGTGCAGATGTGCCAGACCTGGTCGGACATTTGTACCATGCTGCTTTCCGTGCCGCTGGGAATCGGCGTGCTGAGAGAGATGAAGCAGATGGAGGAGCAGAAACAGGCGGAAGAACGGACGCAGGCGTAAGAGCAGGAGCAGATGGAAGAGCTCAGACTTGAGATTCGGCCGGAGGATGACAGGAAAGGGAAAGAGACGGATGAAGCGGAAGGAAAACGAATATTTCTATGAGACACATATGCACACCTCGGAGGCAAGCGCCTGCGGAGCGTGCAGCGGCGCGGAAATGGCAAGGGCTTACGCAGAAGCGGGATATACGGGGATTATTGTGACGGATCATTTCTTTTACGGCAATACGGCAGTAGATCGGTCCCTTCCCTGGAGCGAATGGGTAGACCGTTACTGTCTGGGATACGAACACGCGAAAGAAGAAGGGGAAAAGCTGGGACTTCAGGTCTTTTTCGGATGGGAGTCCTGCTACAGAGGGACAGAGTTTCTGGTGTACGGACTTGACCGGCAATGGCTTTTGCAGCATCCTGAAATCAGAGACGCCACGGTGGAGGAGCAGTTTAAGCTGGTACATGAAGGCGGTGGAATCGTAGTACAGGCCCATCCCTACCGGGAGGCCTCCTATATCAGTGAAATCCGCCTCTTCCCGCAGTATTCGGACGCCGTAGAGGGTATCAACGCCAGCCATTCCAGCCTTGTAAAGGGCGCAGGGAGACATCCGGAGTTTAACGAGAGGGCGATTGCCTACGCAGAGGAGCACGGCCTTCCCCTGACAGCCGGTTCCGACCAGCACAGCACCGAAATGCTCTGGGGCGGAATGATGTTTTCCCGCAGACTGCGCGACATCCACGACTTTACCCGGGCTGTCCTCAACCGGGAAGCGGTACGGCTTTTGGACGGAACCGAAGAGTAAAATCAAAATCCGGAGATTGACAGGGTGGAGAAAACAGCCTATAGACGTTTACCGGTATGATTAAATAAAAAACGCAGGAAATGAAATCAGAAAGGAACAGGAAGAAGTATGAAGAAGAAAACAGTAACAATAATCCTTACAGCGATTGTGGCGGTGTCTCTCGTTTTTGGAGGATGCGGCGCAGCCGGGGAGACCGGCAACAGAGCGGAAAAAAATACGGAGACCGAAGAAACGGGGAATACGGGAGACCCGGCGCTGGCGGAAGATTCCGAAGCAGAAGGGACAAAAGAATCAGAGCAGGAGGAACAGCCGGAGGAAGCAAATGAATCTGAGGAGAACCAGGAGCCGGAAGCTGTATGGAACCTGACGAAATATATACGATACGACTCGAACGGCAGCATCTCTTCCAGTACAGAGTACGAATATGACGAAAGCGGGAACCAGACGAAATATACCTATTATGGGTCAGACGGCAGCGTCTCTTCCAGTACAGAGTACGAATATGACGAAAGCGGGAACCAGACGAAATATACCTATTATGGGTCAGACGGCAGTGTTTCTTCCAGTATGGAGATGGAATATGACGAAAGCGGGAACCAGACGAAAGAGATCTATTATGGGTCAGACGGCAGCATTTCTTATAATATAGAGATGGAATATGACGGAAGCGGGAACCGGACGAAATTGATCTATTATGGCTCGGACGGCAGCGTTTCTTATAGTGACGAGTGGGAATATGACGGAAATGGGAACCTGACAAAACAGATCGATTATGGCTCGGACGGCAGCGTTTCCTCCAGTACGGAGATGGAATACGACGAAAACGGGAACCAGACAAGATATATATGGTACAATTCGGACGGCAAGGCTTCTAATAGCATAGAGAGGGAATATGACGGAAACGGGAATTTGACGAAACAGATAAATTATGGATCAGATGGCAGCGTTTTTTACAGTGTAGAGTGGGAATATGACGGAAGCGGGAACCAGGTAAAACAGATCCATTATGCACCGGACGGCAGCGTTTTCACTTCAGAGTGGGAATATGACGGAAACGGGAACCAGATAAAACATGTGTATTCCGGTTCGAACACGGACGGCAACGCTTCTTACAGTGAAGAGATGGAATATGACGGAAGCGGGAACAAGACGAAACATGTATGGTACGATTCGGACGGCAATGTTTCTTCCGATGAAGAGTGGGAATATGATGAAAACGGGAACCAGACGAAACATATCTATTATGAATCAGACGGCAGCGTTTATTACAGTGAAGAGTGGGAATACCGTAAATTTGGAAACTAATGTATCGTTCGCTGATTAACTGCGTCATAGCTTTGTCAGAAATGTTGATAACTACGGCATCCCTTCAGGGTAGTGAAGGGTTATAACAATTGTAAAAAATCCGGAGATTGACAGGGCGGAGAAAACAGCCTGTTATTGGCGGCAAGAAAGAAATGGGTTTTTACCAAAAATATGATGTAAAAAATGAAGGGATATTTCAAAGAAATGAATTGAAATATCCCTTTATCTCTACTTTTAATCCTTCAGACATCCGATGGGGACTACATACACACCGTCCTGCCTTCGGTAAGCATAGTCGCCGATTCCGATAAGCGCCATCAAAAAAGTCGGCGGCTTCATTTTGGTCGTATCAATTCGTCCTACAACTTTGGAGCAATCTGCTCGGCCGTTGTTGTTTTTCCGCACCATTTGGGCCCCTCAATCAGGACGGCCCCTTTTCCGGCTAACCGTCTTTTTAATATCTCGTCCGCAATTCTTCCCTTATATTTCTTCATTGCAAATCATGCCTCCTACCTACGTTAATATATAGTATACCCGCTTCGCAGGGGAAGCGCAATTTATTTTTCGGCAATTCGGCTAATTATTTTTCGGTTGTTTGGCATTTATTTTTTCGGCAAGTTGGCACTTATTTTTTCGGTGATTTGGCATTCGCGCTTAGTCTCGGCCGATTGTCTTTTTTTGGATCTGTTTTCAGAAAACGGAATTAATAAACATTTTTCCGTTGACATAAACACGGGGAGGCGTAAACTATGGAGGAAGGAAGAAAAGCCATGAGGTATTTTCCGGTAAATGTGAGCGGAGGATACGCCTGTGATACAGAATATTATCCCGAAAATGCCTTATGACAAGTATTCCTGCATTATGCAAACTACACTTAAGGAGGATTTGTAAATATGTTTGATCACAAGAATTTTTTGTTTACAGTCGCAATTATAGGTAATTTTATTATTTCTCTTTTCACTATTTGGAACGCCAAAAAGTATATCTCAAAAAAGTATACGCAACAAATGCCAAAAAATAAGCAGATGATCGGAAAAGTATTGCTTATCACAATAAGTGTCGTCGTGCTGTTAATAAGCGTTATCATGTTGTCAAGATCCAGGAAAATAATAGCGTTACAATCATACCCGGAATGGGCTGATTCAATAGACTTTATCTTTAGCACGTTTTTCCTCACCGTGGCTAATATTAATTTTTTCATTTCTTCACTTATCTTTTTAGCTGCCGATAAAAGCGAGCAAAAGAATATACAGATAATTTCGATGGCATCACTTGCAATAAGCATTTTTAGTATCTTTATCGCCACAGTAATGCTCTTTTTTATAAATTTTTGTTTAGGCATTATTGTTATTGCTGCTTATATGATAACACCTAAAACCCCTTCATCAATCGAAATAAGTAAACAGTCATCAATCTGTCCCAAATGCGGATCACCGGTATCTGGGAATAAACAATTCTGTACAAAGTGCGGAGAAAAATTAAATACAATTTAGATAACAGGAGGCTAAATCATTATGTTTTGTGGAAATTGTGGAAAACAAATCGAAGATACCAGCAATGTATGTCCTTATTGTGGGACTATGGTTGAGAAAGAAATACCTGTCGGAAATGACAATAGATATTCCCAAATATTCGTTGAACCGGACGAAAACTATATCGCTTCTCTGGGAAACGGGTATATCAGCAGTTATTTGACCGCTAAGTCAATAAAAAGGTGTATTGCCTTTCTTTCCGATAAACGTGTATATCTGCGCGGCAACATGATAGATACCAACAGCGGCAAGTTTCAACGCTTTAATATGCAAAAGACTATTGATTTAGAGGATATTACGGGCACTGGATTTCTCTATAGCAGTCCATTGTGGAAAGTGATATGCGCAGTTATTCTGCTTTTCGCCGGAGTCCTTATCGGAATCCCGCTAATGGCATATTTTATTTATTTCTATCCACTACTCCTGGTGTGCATCATTTCAGCAATACTACTATTTGTATCCTACATAAAAAACAGAGCTACCTTGTTCTTTATTGAATATGCCGGTGGCTGCATTAAATTTGACGCCGCCATCTACGGTCTGGCGGAATCACAGGATTTTGAGAAACAAATCCGCAGGGCAAAAAATCATGTTAAAGGAAAAAACTGATATGCAATGCAGCAAATGTGGGAAAATAGTAGCTGCCGGAGCCGCATTCTGCCCTCAATGCGGCATGGCGGTTGATCAGGCAGGCTTATCTTCGGGCAATCAGCTGCTGTATCAGCTTACGGAAAATGCCGGGCGCAACTACACAATAACCGTCAACAGGGAAAACGTCCTGTTTACCGGGGATTTTTGGTATTTAAAGGACAAGGAATTTTTAAAATCCCGTGGCAGGAATGAAAGCGCTCCGGTTAAAAATTTCATCGGGATAGGGTATCTTGCAAAACGCTCTTTCAGGAAATGCCTTCTGTTTGTCATTGCGGGTTCCGCGCTGGAAGTCGTTAAGCTGATAATGGATAAACTCACGGAATGGGTGGATAAAGCAAACGATTATCTGAAATGGATTGATCAATCGATCAGTTTGCCGGGGTGGATGAACATAACCGTGAATGCCCTTGCAGTCCTCTGTATTCTGTTTGGTATTGCCCTGTTCTTTTCCAAAAAGAAAGTGATTGAAATTTCATTCACAGACAAAAGAATCTGTGTGCCGCAGAAAAGCATGACAGGCGGCGAATATAACATGTTGTATCAGAGTATTAGGAAGGCCAAAAACATGACATAAAAAACGAAGGGATATTTCAAAGAAATGAAATGAAATATCCCTTAATCGCTCCCTCATTTAAGCATTTGCATAGAATGCTTTTTCTGCCTCTAAATACTCCGCTTCTGTATACCCATAAGAAATAATCTGCTCTTTCGTAGCATTTGCTTTCATCATTCTCTCAATGGCATTCATTCGCTCCTGTGTGATTCCCTGCGTGATTCCTATATTATAAGACCTTTCTCTAATACTTTCTGACCAATTACACATAATCTGGATTCTCCCTTCTAATTCAGCCGTCATCACCATTCCATATTCATCTGCTAAGATACGTTTCTTTTCTGCCGCGCCTTTCTCAGACACCAATTCTTCCAGCATGGCAATCAACTTGTTTTGAGATTTCTTTACCGTCTCTCCGGCACCGCAGTTTTTCCCGTTTCTTATATTGACGATAATAGCTTTCATCAAATCGGTGTGGTATGAGTTTTTCCTGTTCCCGAATACAGCTTTTCTGTCAAGACCAATCTCCTCAATCGAATCCTCTGTTTCATCATTATCCATGCAGATCCAGATACTCCGAACCTTTTTCAGGTTGTCAAAATCACTGTGAAAAAATTCTGTCTGTTTCTGTGCCGATATCATCCTCGCAAGGTAGAAAACTATCCTGTTTTCCAGATGATACCCCAGCTTGCCGGGATCTGACGACCGCTGTGCTTCGATGTTTATAAGAATCTTAATCTCCCTTTCCACGGAGTGTACCGCTTCCATATAATGTGCGGTAAACCGGATGTCATAGTAGATGATACCCTCTCCCGGAATATTATCCTCCGTTGCCGTCATTTTTACACGGCCTAAGTTGGAAAGGCCGGCATCAATCGGTCTTGTCCCTATCTCAATATCATTACCGATGCAGTCCATAATATCCTGAATATCCATATCCTGAAATTCTTCGACCGTATATTTCAGGATTCGCGATAATATCTGCTTGTCTGCAAGCAGATATTTTATACTCGCATCATATGCAGAACCCGCACCGTTCGTTGCATCAACAGCCTGTGATAAATTTGTCTCCATCATTTGTTTCCCTCCTTCATTATAAGCGATGTAAACGATAAAATCAATTCCTATGGGCGGCAAGTTACTGTTTTGCATTTTTGGCATCTGATAAAAAGCGAGTCAAATATACATTTTTCCGTTGACATAAACACGGGGGGGCGTAAACTAAAGAAAAAAGCAGGAGGAACAAGTATAATGAAATGTGATAAATGTGGCACAGAGATCAGTGACGGGGGCAAGTCTTGTCCTAACTGCGGAGCAGAGGCGCCTGCTGCACCGGAAGCCCCAAAACGGAAAAAACTCTGGGTTCTCTTTTCCGGTCTGGCAGTTATAATGATAGCTGTCTTATATGTGATAGCTGTTTTATGTATAGTATCTTCGTCTTTCTTAGTAATAGCAATTTCCTTGCTTTTGTTTGCCGTTGTTCTCACAGTGTGCCTCAAAGTTCTGCGCAAAAAAAGGAAACGGGACACACAGGAAGTCGAGCAGCAAACCTTAACCGACAAAGAACTCCAAAAACTTTCACAGTATTTTGTCAGCAGAGATGAAAAATTTATCTCCTCTCTGGGGAACGGATATATTATGAATTTTCTGGTGAACAGGAGTTTCAGCAAGGGTTTTTCTTACATTACCAACAAAAGAGTTTATTTTCGCGGAAGCTGCTTTAGCGGGCAGGGAAAATCCCTCACAAAAACAAATGAAGAACGAACAGTTGATATTAAAGACATAACAGGCAGCGGCTTTATCTATAAACGATATATCGGCATATTGCTGGGGCTGATAACAGCATTCATTGTGTTTGTGGCGGGTATTGTTGCAGTGGGTTACGGGACGCTATACATAACGCAATATGCAGCTCCAGCTCATCAGCGTCGGGCTGAAGAGATAGTCCCCGCAGCCGCCACCATCCTGAGTCTATTCCTATCCTTTGCAATCACCTGTATTCTTATCTTTCTGGACTATCTGATGAGCAGAAGAACCTTTTTCCAAATCCAATACGCCGGAGGATGTATTGCATTTGACGTCTCCTTTTATGCCAAAGCGGAAATTGACGATTTCCAAAAACAATTGAGACGTACAAAGGATTTAGCGGAGGAATCCGCTTCCAAAATCACCGTCACCGAAGCGCCTGTGCAGCCCGCGGCAGCCCTGCAAAACAGCGTGCCGGACGATTTGCATAAAATAGCCGACCTGTTAAAGGAGGGGCTGATCTCACAGGAAGAATACGACGCTATGAAAAAGAAAATTCTGGGGCTGTAGTGTGAGAAGAATTTCTAACCGCTCAGCAGCCAAAGGCCTGATTCTCAGGCCTGGCTGTTTCGCGGAGAAATTCTAATCTCACACGGAAGAATGCCAAAAACAGGCATTCTTCCGATCTCATGCAAAGGGGGCAATTATGGAATTGTTACAGATTGACGGCATATCTGATAAAAAGCAGTGCCACATTTCTGTTTCGGAGACGGATTTTGTCATAGAAGGTGATTTCTATTATCTGGTAAACAAAGAGTTCCGCCCTGTAAAAAGCGGCAGAGGTACTTGCAGCATAAAGGAATACATGGGGCTGGGAAGTCTGCGGAAACGCTCCCCCAAAAAGCTGCTGCAGTTTATTGTACTTGCGTGCATTTTGGAACTGTTTGATACGGTTGCCGGAAAAATTGGGGACTATCTCTTTTTTCTGGATACCGACTGGACTTCCTGGTTTGTAAACGCCGCTGCAATCCTCTGTGTGATTCAAGGACTGCGCCTGTTCTTCTCAAAGAAAAAAGTAACGGAAATCTCCTTTTTGTCAAAACGCTTTTGTGTGGATGAAAAGCTGTTCCGCAATGAGGATATAGACCGACTGCACCAACTATTGATGAAACTCCGATAAGGTTGACGACACCGGAACTGAATCACCCGCTCCGGTGCCGCCTCCGTGCAATTTCCCTCAAAGAAATGCAAACTTCAGCCGCGGGCCGACCTATGCTCCGCAAAGACTGTGCCGGACGCCGGCGCTTAGCGAGGTACTTTCGAGCTTAGCACCGCTGCGCCCGGCCTCAAGCGCAAGCGTGTCTGAGCGGAGCATAGGCCGGCCCGCGGCGTCCCTGTCGCAATATCCCTATCGCAATACCCCTACGCCGTAACCTCATGATGTATCTGCAGCTCATAAAGCTTCTTATAAATCCCGTTCTGCGCCAGCAGCTCCTGATGCGTTCCACGCTCGCGTATCTTTCCCTTATGCATGACCATGATGCAGTCCGCGTGCTGGATGGTGGAGAGACGGTGGGCTACCATAATAGTAGTGCGGCCCTTCATCAGCTTCTCCAACGCTTCCTGGATCAGCAGCTCGGTCTCGGTGTCGATGTTGGCGGTGGCTTCGTCCATGACCAGAATGCTGGGGTTGTGTGCTAACGTCCTGGCAAAGGAGAGGAGCTGCCTTTCCCCGGCGGAAAAAGTAGAGCCTCGCTCTGAGACAGGCTCCGCGTAGTTTTGCGGCAGTTTTTCAATAAAATGCGACGCGTTGACATACTCCGCCGCGGCCTTTATCTCATCTAAAGAAATCTCGTTATTGTAAAGACGGATATTACTCTCGACGGTTCCCTCGAAGATAAAAACATCCTGCTGCATCTGTCCGATTGCGCTGCGCAGCTGGCTCTTGCTCAAATCCCTGATATCCACGCCGTCGATATAGATGTGGCCCTGCTGGATATCGTAATACCGTCCGATGAGGTTTAAGATGGAGGACTTTCCAGCGCCGGTGGCGCCCACGAAGGCCACCTTCTGGCCGGGCTCGATCACAAAGGACACATCCCGCAGCACATAATTTTCATTGTCATAGGCAAACCAGACATGGTCAAATTCGATACGGCCCTTTATCTCGGAAAGCAAAACCGGTTGGGGCGCTTCGGGAACCAGCGCGTCCTCGTCCATGATAGTAAAAATTTTTTCCGCGGAGGCCAGGGAGGACTGCAGGGTGGAGAACTGCTCCGCCAGCTCCTGAATCGGTTCGAAGAAGGACTGAATATATTGCGAAAAAACATAAAGCGTACCGATGGAGATCACGCTGCCCAATACCTCTCTGCTGCCCAGACCCAGCACAACGATCAGGGAAAGGATGCTGAGGATATAGATCAGGGGGCGGAAGACCGCGAAAACGATCATCTCCCGGTAAAAAGCTTTATAGAGCTTATGGCTCTTGTCGGTAAATTCTTCGTATTTCCGCTTTTCCCGTCCGAAAATCTGGATGATGCGCATCCCGGAGATATTTTCGGAGAGGAAGGTATTCAGGTCGGTCAGGCGCGTCCTTGTGATACGGTAGGTCTTTCTGGCAATTTTGCGGAAGACCACGGTGAGCACCGCCACCACGGGCAGCAGCAGGAAGGACAGCAGCGCCAGCTTGAAATCCAATAACAGCATCACCGCGGCCAGACCGATGATCTTGACGATGTTGCGGAACAGACGCACCAGGATGCCGGAGTACATCTCGTCCAGAGCCTCCACATCGTTGGTGACGCGGGTTACCAGCTTCCCGACGGGAGTCAGGTCAAAGTAGCGGCTGCTGAGAGACTGGATGTGGGCGTAAAGCTCCTTGCGGACCGTGAGGATAATATTCTGGCCGGTTTTCTGCAATACCCAGGTCTGAGTAAAATTAAAGATAAAGCTTAAGACCAGCACGATTCCGTATTTTACCGCCGTGCTCACAATGATGTCATAATCTCCCTGCTCTCCGAAGGTGTCTATGGCGTCGCCGATCAGGGTGGGGCGGTACAGGTCGAAAAACGTCAGGGCCAGCACGAGAACCAGGCACAGGCTCACCTGACCGATATAAGGCTTCATATAAGTGAGAAGCCTGAGCAGGGCGCTCCCTCTGTAATTCGATTCAATTTTGTCATCTGTCAAAGCACTCATTTTTATACCCCTTTACGCGCTTTAGGCGCACATGTCAAACTCAATAAAATTTTCCTTATATTTCCTGCAGCTGCTGTTCCAGCTGCTGCTTCTCGTTGATATGCGCGTAGAACCCGCCCAGAGCCACCAGTTCCTCGTGGGTTCCGTACTCGGTCAGCTTTCCCTCCGTGAGGACGGCGATGTGATCCGCCTTTTCCAGAGTGGAGATGCGGTGGGCGATCACGATGGTGGTCTTTCCTTTGCGCAGCTCCATAAGATTTTCCAAAATCTGCTCTTCCGTATCCGTGTCAACGGCGGAGAGAGAATCGTCCAGAATCAGGACGGCGGAATCCTTGAGCAAAGCTCTGGCGATCGAGCTCCGCTGCTTCTGGCCGCCGGAAAGGGTGACGCCCCGTTCGCCGACAAGAGTGAGGTATTCCTCGGGGAAGTCCATGATATTGTCGTGGATGCAGGCGCTTTTTGCGGCGCGGCGGATATTCTCCCGAATCTCGGGGTGATCCTGAATGCGCTCCTCCAGACCGAAGGCGATATTTTCCTCCAGGGTATCAGAAAACAGGAAGTTATCCTGAGGAACGTAGGCCATATCCCGGTGCAGGGCGGCGAGAGGGATCTCGTCGATGGGCTTTCCGTCCAGCAGAAGCATTCCCTTTTCGCAGTCGTAGACCCGCAGCAAAAGATCCGCCAGGGAAGACTTCCCGCTTCCGGTGCGCCCCAAGATTCCCAGCATTTCGCCGGGACGGATGTGCAGGCTGACATGCTCCAGGACGGGAGTTTCCCCGTCGGGGTAGGTAAAGGTAAGGTCGTTCAGCCGGATATCGCCGTTTAAAGGAGCGGCGTCGGACTCTGTAAGCTGCGGACAGGGATCCAGAATCTCCGGCTGCACCTTGAAAATCGCGGCGATCCGATGGTAGGCAGCGGCGGCCTGGCTGAAGGAATTGATACAGTCCCCGCAGGCGATCATGGGCCAGACAAGCATACCGATATAAGAGTTGAAGGCCACGAACTGGCCGATGGTGACCTGACCGTTCAGCACCATCTTGCCGCCCAGAATCAGCGTCAGCAAAAGGCTTAAGCCCGTGACCGCGTCCAGGGCGGGGCCGAAGATTGCCCGCAGCTTGACTACAGACAGGTTCTTTTCCATACTGTTTACGCTTGCTTCCTCGAAGGAGGCGAAATCCTTATCCTCCTGCACGAAGGCCTTCAGCACGCGGATTCCCGCAAGGCTTTCCTGCACCTTGTCGGACAGATGGGAGAAGGCTTCCTGCCTTCTGGTCTGCCGCTTTTTTGCCTCGATACCGTAGAAATAACAGCCCACGGCCACCAGGATTAAGGGGACAAAGGTCAGCAGGGTCAGCCGAAAGTCGATATCCACAATCATCTTGACCAATACCATCACGGTCATGACCACGGCGTCAAAGGTTGTAATGACCGCCATGCCGACCGCCATCCGGATCGCCTGCAGATCGTTGGTGAAATGCGCCATCAGATCGCCGGTCTTGTGGCTGTTGAAAAAACGGGCCGACAGGGTTTCCAGATGGGCAAAGAGATCGTTGCGCATTCTGTACTCGATTCCGCGGGAGGCGCCGATAATAAAATATCTCCAGCCAAACCGGCCGATCATCATCACAAGTCCCGCAATCAGGATGTTGACAAGGATCGGCTTCACCTGCTCAAAGCCGAATCCGCTCTGTGTGAGACCGTCTATGATCTCGCCGGTATACTGCGGAATATAGAGGCTGGCCTGATCCACTTGCCAGAGGATGACGATCCCCAGCAGATAATGCAGGCCATAGCGGAAAAGATAGGGAAACAGGGAAAAATTCTTTTGTCTTTTTTTGTTCATTTCGATTCTCCAGGCTGTCGGTTCCGGGCAGAAATTCTGCCGGTTATGTATTGATGCATCCGAACAGACGGGATATATTTTAGCATATTTTCCGGTGGAATGGAATAGAGAATATTGCTGTCATGAAACACAATGCGCAATATAAGACAAAGCTTTTGCAGTTTTTCGGGAAAGAGCGGACTATTTATATTAACCGTGAAAAAATGGGGCATACTTTATGCGGTATCGAAACAGTGCATTCCAAAATGCAGACAGAGGTTCGTGTGAAAATTTTATTTTTCACGCAGATTTGTGCCTGCGGTTTAAACGCGCAGGCTACGGAAAGGTAGGGTGTTCTATGAAAAAAATGTTGGTGATGTTGAGCGTTGGCGTTTTCCTGCTGGGGATCGCGGGCTGCGGTACGAAGGCGGACGGAGACGGCGGCCAGCAGGGAAACAGTCAGGAAAGCGGCAGTCTGCCGGAGAGTAGCGGGCAGCAGGAGAGCAGTCAGCCGGAGGGCGGCTCCGTTGGAAGCGCAGAGGGGGATCAGTCCTCCGGGGAAAACGGCGGCGAGACCTCAGGCACCGTGGTCAACGGTTATGATTACGCGGACGGCTGGACGGAGGAAATGCAGGGAATCCGGGATGTGATAGCCCAAGAACTGGGTGAGAATTACTGGCCGGACATGGCGCTGATGCCGGACGAGCTGGAAGTATTCGTAGGCGTTACGCCGGATCTGTATGAGGATTATCTGGCGGAAATGTGCAGGATCAGCAATAACGTGGATACGCTGATCGTGGTGAAGGCGAAGGAGGATCGGATCGAGGAGGTTGAGGAAGCTTTGAATGCGTACCGCGATACAAGGGTAAACGATACCATGCAGTATCCCATGAATGTGGGTAAGATCCAAGCCTCCAGGGTGGAGCGCCACGGCAGATACATTTATTTTGTGCAGCTGGGCGCGGATACCATGGACGCGCTGGACGAGGGAGACGAGGCGGTGATCGTTCAGTGTCAGGAAGTGAACGAGCTGGTCATCGAGCTTCTGAACAGGAATACGATAGAAGAATGACACGCGCCGCGGCCTGAACGCGGCAGACGGGAGCAGATATGGTATTCAGCAGCGTAGTGTTTCTGTTTCGGTTTTTACCGGCTTTCCTGATCTGTTATTATGCAGTTCCCGGGAGGATGAAAAATTTCGTCCTCTTTTTGGGGAGCCTTATTTTTTACGCCTGGGGAGAACCGGTGTATGTGCTGCTGATGCTCTTTTCGACCGGGGTGGACTATTTTCACGGCCGTATGATCGAGAGATTTCGGGGAAGCGGGAAGGCCAAAGCCTTTTTGATCTCCTCGGTTTTGATCAATCTGGGAATTTTATGCTTTTTTAAATATGCAGACTTTTTGCTGCAGTCCGTGAACGGCCTGTTGGGGACGGAGCTTCCGCCTATGAAGCTGGGACTTCCCATCGGCATCTCCTTTTACACCTTCCAGACAATGTCTTACACGATAGATGTGTTCCGGGGCGAGGCGAAGGTGCAGAAGAATCTGCTGGATTTCGGGGTGTATGTGACCATGTTTCCGCAGCTCATCGCCGGGCCCATCGTGAAATACAGAGATGTGGAGACACGGCTTTCCCGAAGAGAGATCGGCATCTGCGAAGTCAGCCGCGGCATGAGACGGTTTTGCACGGGGCTGGCGAAGAAGGCGCTTCTGGCGAACAACATCGGCCTGCTCTGGGCGGAGGTTTCGGGCAGAAATCCGGGAGAACTCAGCGCGCTTACCGCATGGATCGGGATGCTGGCCTTTGCGCTCCAGATCTATTTTGACTTTTCCGGATATTCCGACATGGCGATCGGGTTGGGAGAGATGCTGGGCTTTTGCTTCCCGGAGAATTTTCAATACCCTTATATCTCCGCTTCGGTCACCGAATTTTGGAGGAGATGGCATATTTCTCTGGGGAGCTGGTTCAGGGAGTATGTATACATTCCGTTAGGCGGAAACCGTCGGGGACTGCCCAGACAGCTGATCAACATATTTATTGTCTGGATGCTGACGGGAATCTGGCACGGGGCCGGGTGGAATTTCCTGCTCTGGGGGCTTTGGTTTGCAGTATTTCTGTCTCTGGAAAAGCTCTTTTTGGGGAAAGCGCTTAAGAGCCTTCCCAGACTGTTTGGCATCCTTTACAACAGCGCCGTGGTTCTGCTGGGCTGGGTGCTCTTCGCGCTGGAAACGCCGGAGCAGATCTTAAGCTATTTCAGGGCGCTTTTTGGCGGAGGCGGCCTCCTTGACAGTCGGGCGCTTTATCTGGGCAGGGAATACGCGGTGCTTTTGCTGATCGCTGCGGTGGCGGCGACGCCTCTCGGCGCGGGAATCGCAAAACGATTGGAAAGCTCCGGGACGGAGGCGGGAACGGTTCTGTACCAGCTGGCGGAAAAGGTGATCCTTTTGGGATTTTTGATCTTTTCTGTGGCGGGGATCGTGGACGCGTCCTACAATCCGTTCCTGTACTTCAGATTTTGACGCGCGTGTCGTTTTTGAGATAAGAGAAAGATATAAGGAAGGAATTACATCGTCAACACGAAGCAGGGGCAGCAAATTCAAGGCAGGGACAGCAAATTCAAAGCAGAAGCAAAAAGCCAAGGCAGAAGCAAAAAGCCAAGGCAGAAGCAAAAAGCCAAAGCAGAAGCAAAAAGCCAAAGCAGAAGCAAAAAGCCAAAGCAGAAGCAAAAAGCCAAAGCAGAAGCAAAAAAGCCAAAGCAGAAGCAAAAAAGCCAAAGCAGAAGCAAAAAAGCCAAAGCAGAAGCAGAAGGGAAATAACGGAGCAAACGCAGGGAGGGAAGCGGCATATGAGTGAAAAGGGAAATGCCCTGTTTACGGCGATTCTTTTGGCAGCGGTGATATTGGTCATTACGGCCGCGGATCTGGCGGGCCGGGACAGGATCTTTTCGGAAACCGAGAACAGGCTGCTTGCCGGGAAACCGGAGTTTTCCGCGGAAAGCCTGCTAAAGGGGAGCTATACGGCGGAATACGAGACCTATGTGACGGATCAGTTTGTGGGCAGAGACAGGTGGATCGCCCTGAAGACTGTCCTGGACGTGGCCTTGCAGAAGAAGGAGATAGGCGGAGTCTATCTGGGGAAGGACGGGTATCTGTTAGAGCAGCATCTTCCGGAGGATTATCCCGAGGAGGAGACGGAGAAGAAGCTGGCGCTTTTGGAACGGCTGGTCACGGACTGGGACGCTTCGGTGATGCTTGTGCCCACCGCGGACTGTGTTCTCGCGGATAAGCTGCCGGAATACGCGCCCTGTTTTCCGCAGGATGCCTTTCTGGAGCGGGTCAGGGAGCTGGTGGGTCAGGAGCATTATATAGACGTTTTTTCCGCGCTGCTAAGTCATGCGGAGGAAGAAATCTATTACCGCACGGACCACCACTGGACCAGCAGGGGAGCCTGGTACGGATATCTGGCGTGGACGGACTTTATGGGGATTAAGCCTCGGGATTGCGATCCGGGAAACATGGAGCTGGCCGCCGGGGATTTCCTCGGCACGCTGCATTCCAAAATCAATATTGACCGGAAGGGCGACAGCATTTATTATTTTCGTGAGACGGAAGAGATTCCCGTGACGGTAACCTATGATTTTAAGCAGACGGCGGATTCCATGTATGAGAGCTCTTATCTGGAAACCAAAAACAAATACGGCTTTTTTCTGGATGACAATCACGGCTTTGTGGAGATCGAAACCGGCGGCAGTACGGGAAAGACGCTGTTTCTGATAAAGGACTCTTATGCGAACTGCCTGATTCCGCTTCTGACGGCTCATTACGACACGATTTATGTGCTGGATCTGCGCTATGTCAGAAGCCGCCTTTACCCATTTTTGGAGCAGTATGCTGCGGAGGCGGATGTGCTGGTTCTGTATAACTGCATCCATTTTCTGGAGAATTTTGTCTATTTGTAGACGGGAAACGGAGGATAATATTTTGAATACGGTAGTGTTTGACATGGACGGTGTGCTGTTCGATACGGAGCGGCTTTGCCGTGGAGGACTCCCCTAACGGAATCCTAAATGTCAGCCGGAAATCGGGATTCGATTTGTGCAAAAATACCTTTGCCATTTCGGAAATAACCCGATATAATAATAGAGAACGTGTGGCAGAGATGTGTAAATCCGGTTATCTGCCACACGTTTTTTTGTTTTGAAAAACGGGAAAGACGCGCTGCCCGCAGTGGCAGTTTTTGCGGAAGGAGAGCAGAGATGGAAACAAAAAGCAGTTCATTTTTAACGGAAGAGCCGGTAGGGCGGCTGATGGGGAAATATGCCGTCCCCTGTATTATTTCGCTCCTCGTGGGGGCGTTGTACAATATTGTCGATCAGATATTCATTGCCAATGCGGCCTATCTGGGGTCGTACGGAAATGCCGCGAACACGGTGGTTTTTCCGTTGACCGTGATTGCCCTGGCCATAGCCGTCATGGTGGGCGACGGCTGCTGTGCGTTTGTGAGCCTGAGCCTCGGCAAGGATAAGCCGCAGGACGCAGGCAAAAGCATGGGGAATGCAATTCTGCTTACGGTGCTTTTCGGCCTTGTGCTCTGCGGGGGTTACCTTGTGCTCGGGGATCGGTTGATTGCAATGTTTGGGGGAACGGTAAACGCGGAAACCTTCCGTTATTCGCAGGAATACTTTTTCTGGATTACGCTTGGGATTCCGTTCTATATGTTCGGACAGGCGATGAATCCGGTAATACGGGCGGACGGAAGCCCGAAATATGCCATGGCGTCAACGCTTGCGGGCGCTGCGGTCAATATTGTGCTCGATCCGGTTTTTATCTTTGTATTCCGATGGGGAATGATGGGGGCGGCCGTGGCCACGGTGATCGGGCAGGTCGTAACGGCGGTCCTGGCAGTGTGGTATCTGATGCATACAAGGACAATAAAGCTGTCCGGAGAGGATTTTAAGCTTAAGGGAGAGATTGTCGGACGGATGCTGCCGCTTGGCGTCTGCAGCTTTCTGTCGCAGATTTCGCTTGTGGCGTCAATGGCGGCCGTCAATAACATGATCAGAAAATACAGCGCGCTGGACGCCGTGTTTGGGCAGGAGCAGTATGCCCAGATCCCGATGGCAGTGGTGGGCATTGTGATGAAATTTTTCCAGATTGTAATTTCTGTAGTGGTAGGCATGGCTGCAGGCTGTATCCCGATCGTCGGGTATAACATGGGCGCGGGCGCAGGCAGGCGGGTCAGGGAGCTGTTTACAAAGCTGCTTGCGGCGGAGGCCGCGGTCGGCGTCCTGGCGCTTATCACCGTGGAATTTTTCCCGGCCGGGCTGATCGGTATCTTCGGGGCGTCGAATGAAAGCGTTTATTATACGGATTTTGCAGTCCGCGCATTCCGTGTTTACCTCTGTATGGTGGTGTTTGCCTGTGTCAATAAAGCGGCGTTTATTTTCCTGCAGGCGATGGGGAAAGCGGCCGCATCGACGATGCTTTCCATGGTCAGGGAAATTGTGTTTGGCGTCGGTTTTGCGCTGCTTTTGCCGGTATTCTTCGGCCTGGACGGCGTTTTGTATTCCATGCCGGTGTCCGACATTTTAACGTTCCTCATTTCCGGGATTGTTATCGCGCTGACTTATAAGCAATTAAACGGTATGCTGGGCGGAAAGAGTCAGGCGTGATTTAAGAAAAATTTTAGGGATTTCCTCCGCAAATCACAAGGCTGTGCCGGTTTGGTGAAGTATATTGCTAAAACCTGAATGAAATACATCAAAGTGAGAAAAAATCTAATTTGGATATTGAAAAGTGAAGGCGATGCGCTATAATAGACATAAGGGAAGAAGTGAGGTGCAATCATGCTTATACAATTCAATTTTAAGAATTTCAAATCATTTAGGGATGAGGCAACATTGGATCTGTCTGCCGCAAAGATGACAGAGTTTTCTGACCGGGTAGTTTCAGAGGGAAATGATAAGATTTTACCTATGGCGGCTATATATGGTGCAAATGCAAGTGGAAAATCCAATGTATATAATGCATTTGGGTATATGGCAGATTATGTGGCTGAATCATTTAAATATGGGGATGAGGAAGAGAAATTCGAGGAATACAGGCCCACGCCGTTTTTGTTCGACAGTGTTTCAAATGATGCAGAGTCCGGTTTTGAAGTGTACTTTACTGTTCCGGGAGATAAGTCGGAAAAAACATACAATTACGGTTTTTGCGTAGATAGACACGGAGTGACGGAGGAATGGCTGAATGTTAAGGCAAAAACTGCACGAAAATATACTTCCGTTTTTTACCGTTCCGTTGAAGAAAGTATACTGGATTTGTCCGGACTTCCCAAAAACAGCAGGGATAATATTCAAGTGGCCTTGGAAAAACAGGTTTTAATTGTTTCCCTTGGCGCTAAATTAAAGGTAGCTAAATGTAAAGATATCCGCGATTGGTTCATGGCAAATGAGTTCGCTGATTTCGGGGATCCGGTTACTAACTTCTTTTTGTCGCGCCGTCTGCCGAAGGGATTTGTTGATGATGACAGCGTACAAAAGAAAGTAATTGAATACTTTGCGTCCTTTGATGAACACATTAAGGATTTTGAGATAGAAAAGCTTCCGCATGATGCGGACAGTAAAGAAGAAACCTATAAGATCAGTTCATTGCATAAAAAAACAGATTCTGATACGTTTGCAGCTATTCCGTTGAGTATGGAGTCTGCAGGAACGCTTAAAATGTTTGCTTTGTATCCGGAATTGCAGGCTGTTTTGGAAAAGGGGAGCGTATTTTTTATTGACGAACTGAACGCCCGTCTGCATCCGTTGCTGGTTCGTAATTTCTTGCTTACTTTCCTCAATCCGGAAATCAACACGAAGCATGCACAGTTGATTTTTACAACACATGATACATGGCAGTTATCTAATCAGCTTTTGCGCAGGGATGAGGTGTGGTTTACAGAAAAGGATGAACAGGGAATTTCAAAACTGTATTCTCTGGCAGATTTTGTAGACGAATCCGGAGCCAGAATCCGAAAGGATGAGAGTTATGAAAAAAATTATCTGATCGGCAAGTACGGTGCGATTCCGACCTTAAAAAGTATTGACATCTTTAAGGAGGAGTGAACGGCATGGCAAGAAAAGACAGAACCGGGAATCGAAAACCCAGAGAACAGCGTCCTCCTATAATGATTCCGGAATTGGGATACTATCTGGTGGTTACAGATACAGAGGCCACGGAGAGATGTTATTTTCAGGGATTGCATAAAGAGCTTCCAAAAGAAATACAAAATAAACTGACGATCAGGGTAGTGGAAACCAAGACAAGGACAATGATTGATAAATGCCTTGCAATGACTGCTTATGACGCGCAATATCGCATACCGTGGATTGTGTTTGACAGGGATGAGGTGAAAGATTTTGACGACATTATCAGGGAAGCCGAATCTTTTGGCATAAGTGTGGGATGGTCAAACCCATGCTTTGAAATCTGGATGCATTCTTACTATGGGGCAATGCCGGCTGTTATGGAATCCTGGGTATGCTGTAGTGAGTTCGCAAAGATTTTTCAAAGGAAAACAGGACAGAAGTATTCAAAATCCGACTCGGAAGTATATGAAAAAATCTTTCGGACAGGAGATGAAGAAAAAGCTATTCAACTGGCAAGGCAGAAGTATGAACAATGTGTACGGGAAGGGAAAACCGTCCCATCTCAAATGTGTCCATGTACAACGGTGTATCAGCTGGTGGAGGAAATAAGGGAAAAAATTGATGTATAATTTGCAGTAAAGCAAAAGAAAAGCCGCGGATATATTATGACAGAACAGACGCGGCGGAAAAGAAAGGGAATCGGAATGGCAACACTGGGAATACCGGGCAACACGATAGAGGTGCTTCAAAAATATCATATCAATATCCGGAAAAAGTACGGGCAGAATTTTCTGATCGATACGTCGGTGTTGGAGAGAATCATCGCCGCGGCGGATATCACGAAGGAAGACTGTGTGCTGGAGATTGGGCCCGGACTGGGGACGATGACCCAATATCTGGCGGAAAGCGCCGGGGAAGTGATTGCGGTGGAGATTGACAGAAATCTGATCCCGGTGCTGAGAGATACCCTGTCGGGCTATGACAACGTATCGATCATAAATGACGATATTCTCAAGATGGATATCCGTCGGGTCTTGGAGGAGAAAAACGGAGGAAGACCGGTGAAGGTAGTGGCGAATTTGCCCTATTATATTACCACGCCGATCATTATGGAGCTGTTTGAAAGTCATGTTCCCCTGAAGAGCATTACCGTCATGGTGCAGAAGGAAGTGGCCGAAAGGATGCAGGCAGGGCCGGGGACAAAGGATTACGGCGCGCTTTCCCTGACGGTGCAGTATTACGCAAAGCCGGAGATCGTGGCGAACGTGCCGCCGAACTGTTTTATCCCGAGACCCGGCGTGGGCAGCGCGGTGATCCGTCTTACGCGGTATGAGGAACCGCCGGTGAAGGCGGAGGATGAGGAGAAGCTGTTTTCTCTGATACGGGCGTCCTTTAACCAGCGGCGGAAAACGCTTGCCAACGGGCTTGCCAATGCGCCGGGTCTGGGGATTTCCAGGGAACGCGTGACGGAGGTACTTGAAGAGATGGGGCTTCCCGCAGCCGTGAGGGGAGAAGCGTTGACGCTGGAGCAGTTCGCGGAACTGAGCAATCGGATTTGAGAAGAAGCCTGAGAAGGAGAGCCGAGCTGCCGGGTCGGTGTGAAGTCTGTAGAAGCGTGGCGCAGCGGGAACCGAGACGCAGCGGCGCAAATCGCAGGAAAGACCATGTATAGCCGTAATTCCGATATATTGTTAAAAAATACAGGGTATATACACTATATCTTGTATTTTTTTGCCTTTTCTTTTTGACAGATATCTGCCGCATGTGGTAAACTAATCAATGATAGTGGGAAATTATACGCGTGTGTCGGATAGGGAGCGAAGTACCTTGGATAAATACGAATACAAAATACGGGCGGATGAAATCAAAGAGCTGATCGCCATGGGCGAGTATTCCCAGGCGGCTGAAATTGCGGATACGATTGACTGGCGCAGGGTGAAGAGCGTTATGATGCTCTGTACGATCAGCGATTTGTACAAGATAAACAGGCGGTATGAGGACGCCAGAAATATGCTTTTGCTGGCCTACGAGAGGAGACCGGGCGGAAAGACGATCTGTTATTCGCTCTGCGAACTCTGTATTAAGACGGAAGATTTCGTTCAGGCGGTGAATTATTATAAGGAGTTTGTGCAGGCGGCGCCGAAGGATCCCGCGCGGTATATCCTTCAGTATAAGCTTTACGAGGCGCAGGACGTGGGACTTGAGGAGCGGATCGGCGTCCTGGAGGAGTTGAAAAAGCGGGATTACAGGGAAAAGTGGGCTTATGAACTGGCCTACCTGTATCACCGTGTGGGATTGGGGACCAGGTGCGTAGAGGAATGCGATGAACTGATATTGTGGTTTGGAGACGGTAAATATGTGGTCAAGGCGATGGAGCTCAAAATGCTGCACCAGCCTTTGACGGCGGCGCAGCAGGAAAAGTATGACCATCGGTTTGACAGTTGGGAAGCTTCCGAAAATCAGGAGCAGGCACAGCCGGAGAACGCCGCGGAACAGAGCGGCTGGTATGCGCAGCCGGCGGAACAGGCCGAGGGGCAGCAGGAGCCCCCGGGGGAGGAACCGCGTCCTGAGGGGACCGTGCCGGAGGAATCCAGGCCGGAGGAGCTGGATATTCAGGTCAAAACGATGGATGTGGGTCAGTATAATACCATCAATCTGCAGGCGGAGCTTGCGGCGGGGTTGCAGGAGGTTTTGTCGCAGGAGCAGATGCAGTCTGACGCGATTACGCGGTCGATTCTGGCGCCTTTGCTGAACGCGGATACGGAGAGGATTGCCGCACCGGAGACGGAAGAGGCGGCGGGAAGCTTTGTTTCCGGGGGCGAGACGGTAGAAGCTTCAGAGGTGTTTTTCGGAGAAACGGCGGAGCTGGACGGGGCGGTCGGAGAGGATTCCGAGCCGGAGGAAGAAGAGGAAGTGATATTGCCCGAGGAGCCCGAACCGGAGGAAGCCGTGGGCTCGCCCGCGGCAGTCGATATGGCGGCGACGCAGGAGTGGCCGGGGATCGGAGCTGCCGCCACAGCGCAGCGGCGGTCGGAGATCGAAAAGGCGGCAGCTGCGGCAGCGCAGGGGCGGATGGAGACAGAGAAGGCTGCGGCACAGAGACAGCCGGAGACGGGGAAGGCGGCAGAGACGACGCCGGGACAGTCGGAAGCGGCGCCGCCGGAGGCAGAGGAGCAAAAGACCGGAGCGGCAGACGGCACGGCGGAAATCGTTATGAAGCAGCTGCAGATGGAGAACAGGGCAGAGCAGATACTGACGGTACAGCCGCCGGAAAAGCTTGCCCGGGTACTCTCACAGGAATCGGACGGCCAGCTCAGTCTGGTGGTCCCGGAAAAAGAAGCGGTTGAAAAGCAGATCACCGGTCAGATGAGCATAGGCGACATCCTGAACGAGTGGGAGCGGATGAAGAAAGAGAACGAGGAAAAACGCCGGGAGGACGTGCGGCAGCATGTCATGGAGCAGACGGGTAATATGTTTACCGAGTTTGAGGCGTCTGTGCGGGACGGGCTGCTGGAAAAGCTGGAGAGCGGCCAGACTGTCGGGCTGCAGGAAACGGCGGAGGGAGAACCGGAAGAAGGGCAGGTAAATTACGGAGAAGATCAGGATTTCTTTGCGGAGGATGAGGAAGCCTATGAAGAAACGGAAGAGTACCGTATCGAGAAATTCCTAAGAGAGACGGACGGCGGAGAGTATGCCGGGGAACAGGAGGATTACGCCGGGCAGGAGGAGGCAGCCGGAGAGCCGGTAAATTACGGGGAAGATCAGGATTTCTTCGCTGAAGATGAGGAATCCGACGGAGAAATGCAGGAGTATTACGGCGGGGATGCCCTGACGGGCGGAACGGAAGAGTATCTGGAAGTACGGGAACAGGACGGAACGCGTTTGGAACCGCAGGAGGACATGCCGGAGAATCCGGACAGTTCCGCAGAGGCATACCCTGCGGCAGATGAATTGCTTCCCGAACAGGAAGAAGCAGGGCCGACATATGAAGGCGGCTCCGGAGAAGCGCAGGTCATGGAAGAGCAGGACGGCTTCGGAGAAGCACAGGGCATGGAAGCGCCGGCCCCGGAAGGCATAGGAGAAGAGCAGGACGGCTTCGGAGAAGAGCAGGGCATGGAAGCGCAAGACCTGAAAGACACACGGGAAGCGCAGGACGGCTCCAAAGAAGTGGAGGACACAAGGGAAGAGCAGGACGGCTCCGGAGAAGCGCAGGGCATGGAAGCGCAAGACTTGGAAGACACAAGGGAAGAGCAGGACGGCTCCAAAGAAGCGGAGGACACAAGGGAAGAGCAGGACGGCTTCGGAGAAGCGCAAGACCTGGAAGACACACGGGAAGCGCAGAACGGCTCCAAAGAAGCGGAAGACAAAAAAGAAGCGCAGGACGAGTACGGAGAAGTGGAGGAACTCGAGGAGATCGAGGAGCCGGAAAGAGACGCAAAGGAGGAAGTACGGGAGCGGAAGCCGGAAAAGCAGGCCGGGAAAAAGACAGGAACTGCGGATAAGTCCCCGCATGACGGTTCCGCGGAATGGGAGAAGGTCAAGGTCAGGGAGCTGACAAAGGAGGAAAAGGAGCTGTATGCGCCCTTCGTCCAGAGCCGCGCCGGACGCGAAAGACTTGTCAAGGCAATCGACAATATCAGTATGGCCGCCTATACAGGCAATATTATCATTACCGGCGAAAAGGGAATGGATACAATTGCCCTTGCGAAAAATATGATCCGTGAGGTTCAGATGACCGACAGTAATTTTTCCGGCAAGGTCGCGAAGATAACCGGGCAGGGGATGAATGCCAGGAATGCGGAGGAGACGTTGGAACGGCTTAAAAGCGGGGCGCTGATCATAGAAAGCGCGTCCGGTATGGAGGCGGAGACGGTTCAGACGCTGCATAAGGCGCTCCAGCAGGAACGGCTGGGAATTATTGTCGTGCTGGAAGATACAAAGCGGGCCATGGCCAATATGCTGTCGAAGTATCCGCATTTGAAAGAATGCTTTACAGCCAGGATGGATGTGGAGGCGATGAGCAACGATATGCTGGTGGCTTACGGCAGGCAGTATGCGCGGGAGAGAGAGTATTCCATCGACGAGTTGGGCGTGCTGGCTCTCCACACAAGAATCGAGGAGCTCCAGACGATCGACCATGCGGTCACCGCTCCGGAGGTAAAGGAGATTGTGGACGAGGCGATCCGCCATGCGGACAGGAAGACATTAGGACATTTCTTCGATATTCTGTTTGCAAAGAGATATGATGACGAAGATATGATTATACTGACGGAAAAAGATTTTGTTTGATTGGAGGAAGACACAACATGGCAGGCGAACGGAAGAAAACCGGGACAAAAAAGGCCGGAGCGGGAAGGGTCGAAACCGAAAAGGCTAAAACGGGAAAGGCCGGAGCAGAAAAAGTCAGGGTCGAAAAGGTTAAAACGGGGAAACCCGGGACGGGACGGGTCAGGATCCCAAAAGCCAAAACGGGAAAAACAGGATCCGTACAGGACGGGAGCGCGCAGGTTTTTATATCGGAGGCCGATCAATACCTGTTCTCCCGGGGAACCCATTACGATATTTACAAAAAGCTGGGGGCGCACCCTTCCGTGGAGAACGGCGTAAAAGGTATCTATTTTGGCGTCTGGGCGCCGAATGCCGCGGAGGTTCATGTGATCGGAAGCTTTAACGGCTGGAACGAGGAGTCGCATCCCATGGATAAGCTCGGCTCTGTGGGAATCTGGGGTCTGTTCATTCCGGAGGCGGCGGCAGGGGATATGTATAAATTCCTGATCCATGCGCAGGACGGGCGGAAGCTTTATAAGGCGGATCCCTTTGCAAACCAGGCGGAGTACCGGCCGGGCACGGCGTCCGTCATTGCCGATCTGTCCGGTTTTGCCTGGGGAGATGCAAAGTGGATGGAGCAGCGGGACAAGAAGGATTGGAACAGAGAGCCCATGGCTATCTATGAGTGCCATGTCGGTTCGTTTATGAAGCATCCTGACGGAACGGAGGAAGGATTTTATAATTACCGGCAGTTTGCGGATCGGATCGTGGAATATCTGAAGGAGATGAAATATACTCATGTGGAGCTGATGGGGATCGCGGAGCATCCCTTCGACGGCTCCTGGGGTTATCAGGTCACGGGCTATTACGCGCCGACCTCGCGCTACGGGACGCCGCAGGATTTCATGTATCTGGTGAACCGGCTGCATAAGGCGGGGGTGGGTGTGATCCTGGACTGGGTGCCCGCGCATTTTGCAACGGATGCCCATGGCCTGAGCGAGTTTGACGGCGGATGTATTTTTGAGCATCCGGATCCCAGGCTGGGCGAGCATCCGGACTGGGGAACGAAAATTTTTAATTTCGGGAAGCCGGAGGTAAAGAATTTCCTGATCGCCAATGTCCTGTTCTGGCTGCGGGAGTTCCATGTAGACGGAATCCGGGTGGACGCGGTGGCGTCCATGCTGTATCTGGACTACGGAAAGCAGGACGGGCAGTGGGTGCCCAATAAGTACGGCGGTCATGAGAATCTTGAGGCGATCGAGTTTTTCAAGCATTTAAATTCCGTGGTGCGCGGCACCTATCCCGGCTTTTTGACCATTGCGGAGGAATCTACGGCGTGGCCCAATGTCACCGGCCCGATCGGCGGGGACAGTCTCGGGTTTGCCTTTAAGTGGAATATGGGCTGGATGCATGACTTCTGCGAATATATGAAGCTGGATCCTCTGTACCGCAAGGGCGCGCATTACGGCATGACCTTTGCCATGACTTACAATGAGAGCGAAAAATATATTCTGCCTCTGTCCCACGACGAGGTGGTACATCTGAAGTGTTCCATGGTGAATAAGATGCCGGGCTATCAGGTGGATAAGTACGCCAATCTGCGCGTGGGCTATACTTATATGTTTGGACATGCGGGCAAAAAGCTTCTGTTCATGGGGCAGGACTTCGGACAGGAGAGGGAATGGAGCGAGGCCAGGGAGCTTGACTGGTTCCTGCTTGCGGAGAAGAACAACAGAGGGCTGAAGGATTTTGTGGGAGAGCTGCTGCGGATTTATCGGAAATATCCCGCGCTCTATGTGCATGACGATTCCTGGGAGGGCTTCGAGTGGATGAACGCGGACGACGCGGAGAACAGCGTCTATTCCTTTGTGCGAAAAACGTCTTCGGGGAGAAATAATCTTTTGTTCGTGCTGAACATGACGCCGGTCAAGAGGGAAGCGTACCGCGTCCCCGTTCCGAAAAAGAAGACTTATCGGCTGATTTTAAACAGCGACGAGGAGCGCTTCGGCGGCTGGGGAAATGAGATCCCGGCGGAAATTTCCGCAGAGGCGGAGCCTTTCCATTACCATGATTACTCCTTTGCGGTGGATCTGCCCGCTTATTGCGCCGCGGTATTTGTGTTCTGACGGGGTAAAGGAAAGCGGTCATTTTACCGAAATAAAAGGTAGGCGCACAGCTGCGCCTGCCTTTTTGTCTCACGGGAAACTTTATCGTGGCCGGGGAAGAATGCGGAGCATTCTTTTAAGCGTCACGAAGGGACGCTTTTTTCGGCAGGCAGGCTCTGCGGACTTTGTTTCAGCCGTGGAAACGCGGCGTTCGGTATAGGAGAGCAGAATTTGAAGATAACATTTCAGGAACAGAAAACAGCGGAAATCGAAAACCGGCAGACGGGGCGGCGCGTCGGCGACAGAAGCCGCGCGCAGGAGAGAACCCGGGCGGCGGACAGAGGGTGCGTCGTGAGCCGGGGACAGGACGGCCTGGTAGGAAGAGCGCCGGAAAAGGGGAAAAGTCTTCTCGACATCCAACAGGAGGCCGCGCAGGCCGACGTAGGGGTCACCCAGGACTATATGACACTTATGTCAAATACCATGTCCGCGGAGGACTATGCCAAAATGCAGGAGGAAGGCTTTGACTTTGGAGGCATGGATCCGAAGGAGTCCGTGACAATCGTGGATCGGATCAAGGCGGAGCTGGTGCGCTCCGGCAAGCATGTGACGGGGTACACGGACGACCTGGATGTGGAGACGCTGACGGCTGTGCTGGGAAGCCAGGTTTTGGCGGAGGCTGTCGCAAAAAGCTTCCAACAGGCGGATATCCCTCTGACGGAAGAAAATCTGGATCTGGTTTCCAGAGCCTGGGACATGGCGCGGCAGCTTGGCCCTCTGGGGGAAGGAGGCGCCCGATACCTGATTGACAACGGGATGGAGAGCGAGATCTGGAATCTGTACCTCGCAGAGAACAGCGGGGCCGGAAACGCCGACAGGAATGCGCCGAAGTTTTACGCGGAGGAGGTGCAGGGATATTATACCCGAAACGGCGAGGACAACAGCGGGCTGGAGGAGCAGATCGACAGAGTAATCGAACGGTCCGGGCGCGAGGTGAACGAAGAAAACAGACGAAACGCCGCGTGGCTTTTGGATCAGGGTCTGCCGCTTACCGAAGAGAATCTGAACCGGCTGGAGGAGCTGGGCGGGTTAAAGCTGCCCGCGGATCCGGCGACCTTTGCGAAGGCGGCGTCGGAGGCGCTGACGGAGGGGAAGAACCCGATACACGGACTTCTCGACGGAAAGGGAGAAAACCTTTACGAGAAGGCGGACAGACTTGCGGAGTATTATCACAGCGAGGAAGCCTGGGAGAAGTACGGGGGCGATATTACCGCGAGGAGACAGCTGGAGGAAATAAGGCTGCGCATGACGGCGGAGGTAAATATCAAGCTGCTCAAAAGCGGTTTTTCCATAGATACCGCGCCGATGGAGAAGCTTGTGGAGGCGCTGCGGCGGGCTGAGAGCGAGCTGGCGGAGCAGTATTTCCCGCTGGACGGCGCGGCAGTGGAGAAGTATCGGGAGCTGCAGCGGACGGACCGAACCGTGGCGGAGCTGCCCGGGCTGCCTGCGGATGTGCTGGGAACCTTTGCGGAGGGTCAAAGCACGCAGACTCTGGAGGAATTTCACCGGGAGGGAAAGACAAGACAGGAGAGCTATGAGAGGGCAAGGGAAGGCTATGAGACGCTGATGACGGCGCCCCGGCGGGATCTGGGGGACAGTATGCGCAAGGCCTTCGGAAATATAGACGAGCTTCTCGGCGATATGGGGCAGGATACAAGCGAGGAGAACCGGAGAGCGGTTCGGATCCTGGCGTATAACCGTATGGAGATCAATGTCGAAAATCTGGAAAAGGTAAAGGAAGCGGACCGACAGGTGCAGACAGTGGTGGAGAAGCTGACGCCTGCGGCGACGCTGAAAATGATCCGCGACGGCGTGAATCCGCTGGAGAAGAGCTTTCCCGAGCTGGAGCAGTATTTCAGCGGGCTGCCGGAGGAATACCGGGAGGAGACGGAGAGCTACAGCCGGTTCCTTTACGGTTTGGAGAGAAATAAAGAGATCACGCAGGCGGAACGGGAGAGCTACATCGGTATCTACCGGCTGGTGCGACAGATCGAAAAAGCGGACGGGGCTGCCGTGGGAGCACTGGTAAATACGGGAGCGGAGCTGCATTTCTCCAATCTTCTCAGCGCGGTTCGAAGCGGCAGGGTCAAATCGCTGGACGCAAAGGTGGGCGACAGGCTTGGGACGACGGTCGAGCTGGTGCGGCAGGGCGCAAGTATCTCGGAGCAGATCGGGAGAGCCTTTGCGTCTGACGCGCAGAAAGTACTGACAGAAGTGTCATACAGTGAAGAGACGACGAAGGCCTACTACAGCGAGCAGCTGGAACAGTACAGGGCGGCCGTGGCGCAGGCGGATCAGGAGAGCGCGGCAATGCTGGAGGGAAGCGGGCTTTCGGCGAACGCGGACAATCTTCTGGCGGCCCGGGCGTTATTGGAGGGAGAGGAAAATCTTTTTGCTCCCGGGGAAAGAAAGCGGCGGGGAGAAGAGCTGTGGGAGCTTTTAGACAGGCCGGAGGAATTTGAGAAGGAATACAGAGAAAATACGGAAGAGTCACAGGCGCAGACGGAGAGAGCGACGGTTGAGGAAGCGGATACCAGTCTGGATGTGCGGCATATGCAGCTGGTGCATAAACAGTTGACGGTAGCCGGAGCGCTGGCCCGGAATCAGGAGTTTTTCCTGCCTGTATATGTGGGAGACAGGCTCACCAGAGTTCATCTGACCTTGGGGCGCGGCGAAAAAGGCGCAGGTACGGTGGAGATTACGTTCCGGTCCGGAGAGGGATCCGGGATCCGCGGACTGTTCCGTTTCAACGGCGGCTCGCTGGAAGGAATTTTGAAAAGCAGCGGGACGGATGAGGTTATGAAAACGGCCAGAGTAGCCGATATCTTTAAAGAGGAAGCCGGTGAAAGCTGGGATATGGGAGACGTCAGCGTAGTGACTGCCGATATCGGATTTGCGGACGCCGGAAAGGGCACGGATGCCGAAACAGAAAATATAGAGCTTTATCGCGTGGCAAAGGTCTTTATACATGCCGTGCAGCAAGGAGAAGTAAACGATGAGAATTAATTACAATGTATCCGCAATGCTCTCAAACAACGCATTGGCAAACAACGACAATCTGCTGTCCCAGTCGCTGCAGAGGCTTTCTTCCGGACTGAAAATCAACCGTGCGAAGGATAATCCGGCGGGACTTGCCATGGCAAAGAGAATGAATGCGCAGATCGAAGGACTTTCCGTGGCGAACCAGAACGCAAACGACGGTATCTCGATCATTGAAATTGCCGACGGGGCGATGACCGAGGTCAGCGAGATGCTGCAGCGTATCAATGAGCTGGCGGTCAAGTCCGCAAACGGTACGATGTCCGAAAGCGACAGGGATACCGTACAGGATGAGGTGGCCCAGCTGAAGGAAGAGATCGAGAGAATCTCAGAGGTTACGGAGTTTAACGGCCAGAAGCTTTTAAACGGCGAGTTTGGCCTGAAGGGTTATGTGTACGGGAATCTGGACGTCAAGGTGAGCGAATGCTCCAGGGAGGTTCCAGCAAAGCAGTACGGGATTGACTCTGTGACCATTACGAAAGAGATGATAAACGGCGAGGCCAGCGGAGAATATCTGGTGACGGATTTGAAGCTGGGCGACGGATTCCCTGACCCGGACAGCATGACGGCAAAAATGGACGGCGGGCTCATGCGCCTGAGGGGCTCCAACAATTTTGAGATAACGCTGGATCTGACGGGCCTGGATCTGGAAAAGGCGCTGGCAGCGGACGGCGCGGAGTTAGAGCTGACGGATCTGACTATCGACGCCACGGGAATCGGGGCGATGATCGTACAGGTCGGCGCAAACGAAGGTCAGGTGCTGGAAATCGAGATCCCGGCGATGTCTTTGCGGAACATGGGGATCGAGGATCTGGATGTGAGCACGGCGGAAGGCGCGTTGGACGCCATCGTAGGAGTTGACAAGGCTGTCAGATATGTGTCCTCCGTCCGCGGCAAGCTGGGCGCTTATCAGAACAGACTGGAATCCACAGTGAATAATCTGGATGTCTCGTCCGAAAATATGACGGCGGCTTATTCCCGGATCATGGATGTGGATATGGCGGAGGAAATGACGAAATATACTACCTATCAGGTGCTGACGCAGGCGGGCACTTCCATGCTGGCGCAGGCAAATCAGAGACCGTCTCAGGTGCTGCAGCTTCTGCAGTAACCTGAAGGTCAGGAAGCGGGAGTGAATATGACACGGGAGCGGAAACAGGAATTTACGCTGAGGATATCGCAGGCTAATCCGACGGAGATGGTCGTTATACTGTATGAAATGCTTCTCTGCTATATCGGGGACGGAGCGGAGGCGCTGGAGAGAAAAAATGACGAGGAATTGCACGAGGCGCTGCGAAAGGCGAAAGGATGCCTGAGCGAGTTGATGAATTCTTTGAATCTGAAATACGAGCCGGCGCCTGCCCTGCTGAGCCTGTGCGGCTTCTGCATCGGCAGGCTGACGGCGTCTGAACTGCGGAAAAGTCCGGAACCGCTGCAGGAAGCGGAGCGCGTAATCAAACCGATTCGGGACGCTTTCCGGCAGATTGCAGGGCAAAACAGCGCGGGGCCGGTGATGAACAATTCCCAGACGGTATATGCCGGACTTACTTACGGAAAGAATACCTTAACCGAGAACATGGCTGACCAGGGCGCGAATCGGGGAATGTACGCGTAGCTCTTCCTTTTCGGTTTCCCGTTCCAGCGATGCAAGGTCGATGAGATGCTTGTACCTTTTTTGCAAAGCAGTAATCTCATAAATATAACTGTCGATCAGATCCTCGTCAACAGCATTGTCAAAGCCCGCGTAGGCGATATCCAGCGCCCTGCGGGTTTTTTCTATGGAATCCTGCAGGGACAGGGGCGTATAATCCTCCGCTACGGGCTGCGCGGTATCTGTTTTCTGGCTGAAATAGAATTTCATGGCAAAATATTCCTTTCGCTTTGTTGTTACAAGTATAGGCGGCGAAAATGAAAAATATACCAGAATATTTCGGGCGGACAATACATAAATTATAAAAACATGCTTTCAGCCGGAAGAAAGGTCCGAACGGCAGGGAGAATATCGGATGAAAAAAGAGTGGTTTTTAAATTTATTTATGCGGAGTATATTGAGTGTGATTGCAATTTATTTCATCAATGCCGTGCTGGCGGGAAGGGAAATTAATCTGGGCGTGGGGATTAATCCCTGTACGGTTTTGACATCCGGAATCCTCGGAATCCCTGGGGTTGCGGTACTTTACGGCATAGGACTTTATAAAAGTTTGTAAGTTATTGACAAAAATAATTTTTTTCCGTTTTCTCTCTTGCAAAGACGGGAGCTTTTGGTTATAATGCGTTTACAGCTTCACATCTTGAGCTGTTCGGTAATTATTCGATTGATCTTGTGATCTGTGAGGATGAATATCGTCTCAGGCTTCAGTACAAAAAAGAAAAGGGAGATGGTACGTTGGCGGTTTTGTGCGCGTTTTTGGCGGCGGCCTGTATCTATGATCATTGCAGGAGGAGGATTCCGAATTATCTGACTGTCATGATGGCTGCCGCGGGTATTATGATCCGGTGCCGGGAATCCGGAATCGGAGGAATTGCGTTCTTTCTGGCGGGAGCGCTGCCGGTTATGTTTTTTCTCTATCCGTTTTTCAGGATTGGAGCGTTGGGGGCCGGCGATGTAAAATTGTTTGGAGTGACGGCAGGGTTTCTGCCATTTCAAAAAATCTTGTTATTTTCATTTGTTTCTTTGCTGATCGCAGCTATATTTTCACTTTTCAGGATTATCAGGAAAAAATGTATCAGAGAGCGGTTTCAAACACTGTGTGACTACGCGCGGGACGTCGCGGGCAGCAAAAGACTGTGCCTTTATCCTTTGCCAAAGGACCGGGAGAGCGCCACGGTTCCTCTTGCCGGTCCGATATTGCTCGGCGTGCTGCTCCTTCTGGGAGGTGTCTATTGAGGGAAGAAGAAAAGGTGCTGGTGTTGTGCGATACGGAAGAGGAGTACGCACAGCTTATGACCGAATTTATAAAAAAGCATAAGGATCTGCCCTGGAAGGTACATACCTATACGCAGATCGACGAACTGATGCGCGCGGAAAAAAATTCCGTTGAACTGCTGGCAGTATCGGAATCGGCTTACTGCGAGGCCCTGCAGGAACTGCAGCCGCTGCGCATTGTGATCCTGAATGAGAGCGGCAGGGTAAGATGGGAAAACATTCCCTGCGTAGACAAATATCAGTCGGCGGAGGAGGTAATCAGGGAACTGCTCAGAATCTACATGGAGGTTGCGGATACGCCGCTGCCAAAGCTGAAGAAAAACTGCAGCACGAAATTTATCGGTAACTATTCCCCGGTGCGCAGAAGCATGCAGACGTCCTTCGCGCTGACGATGAGTCAGATCCTTGCGAGAGATCACCCCACGCTTTACTTAAATTTTGAGCACTATGTAGGGGTCGCGGAGCTGCTGCCCGATCAGCAGACGATGGATATGGCGGATTTGATGTATTTTCTGAGCGCCGAAAAGGAAAAATTCAGGCTGAAAATGCGGACAATGATGAAGCATGTGGGAAGGCTGGACTATATTCCGCCCATGAAATCAGGCCAGAACCTGCTGACGGTCCCTGCGGGAGAATGGATCGGACTGCTGCAGAAGATAGAAGAGCTGGGAGAATATGAGTATGTGGTGCTGGATCTGTGCGAGAGCATGCAGGGCCTTTTCGACATTCTGCGTATGTGTACGAAGGTCTTTACGCTGACAAAGGAGGACAGGATTGCCAGAAGCAAGCTCCTCCAATACGAACAGCTGCTGGGAATGTATGAATACGAGGATGTGCTGGAAAAAACCAGGCGGCTGAGCCTTGCGCACATACAGCGGCTCCCGGAGGAGCTGGAGCAGCTGACAAGGGGAGACCTGGCAGCGCTGGTGAATGAAGTGTTGAAAGAAGTGTGATACGGAGGCGGAAGAGAAGTTTGGAATACACGGAGTTGAAAAAGGAACTGCGGAAAAAAGTGCAGGAGAGAATGGATTACCTGAAGGATCTTTCCGATGGAGAGGTGGAAGAGGCGATAGACGAGGTGCTTTTGGGAGAAGCAAGCCTTGTGACATATCCGGTGGAGCTGCGCAGACGGTTGAAAAAGGAACTGTTCGATTCCCTGAGGCGGCTGGATATCCTGCAAATCTTTGTGGAGGACAGTTCTGTGACAGAAATTATGATCAACGGAACAGATCACATTTTTGTGGAGCGAAACGGGAGGCTGCAGGAGCTGGCCGTGGGATTTGACTCGCTGGAAAAGCTGCAGGATGTGATCCAGAAGATCGTCGCAGGCTGCAACCGGGTGGTAAACGAGGCGTCTCCTATCGTGGACGCCAGACTGCCGGACGGATCCAGGGTCAACGTCGTCATGAATCCGGTTGCCCTGAACGGTCCGATCGTCACAATCAGACGCTTTCCGGATCAGCCGATCACGATGGAATGGCTGATCCGAAGACATTCTGTTTCCGCAGAAGCGGCGGAGTTTCTGGAAAAGCTGGTGAAGGCCGGTTACAACATATTTGTCAGCGGCGGTACGGGGAGCGGGAAAACCACGTTTCTGAATGCGCTGTCACAGTTTATTCCCTCCGAGGAAAGGGTGATTACCATTGAGGACAGCGCAGAACTGCAGCTTCGCGGACTTCCGAATCTGGTGCGTCTGGAGACCAGAAACGGCAATGTGGAAGGATGCCGGGAAATCACCGTGAGAGAACTGATCCGATCGTCGCTGCGGATGAGGCCTGACCGTATCGTGGTCGGGGAGGTCCGCGGGGCGGAGGCGGTAGATATGCTGCAATGTATGAATACGGGACACGACGGAAGTATGTCTACCGGCCATGCCAACAGCGGAAGAGATATGCTTTCCCGGCTGGAAAATATGGTACTGATGGGTATGGAGCTGCCGCTTGCGGCGGTGCGGCAGCAGATCGCGTCCGGGCTGGATATCATCGTGCATCTGGGGCGGCTCAGGGATAAGTCGAGGAGAGTGCTGGAGATCACGGAGGTTCTGGAGTGCAGAAACGGCGAAATTGAGTTGAATCCGTTGTTTGAATTTGAGGAGACAGGAGAGGAAAGTGACGGAAGTATTGTCGGAAAACTTAAGGAAAAAGGGAGGCTGCAGCGGGAAAACAAGCTTAGAGCGGCAGGACTATCATAAATACCGATGGAGGAATACGGAGCTGGCGGCCGCCGTATTAACGGCGGCGGGAATCACGGCTTTTCTGGCGGGCTTTTTTTACCGCAGTATCTGGGCCATCCTCCCGCTTTCGCCGCTGGGAGTAATTTATTATCGCCGGATGCGCGGCGAAAGAGGGCGGCGACAGCGGGAAGAGCTTGCGGGTCAGTTTCGGGAATGCATCCTTGCTGTATCGTCGTCTCTGCAGGCAGGATATTCCGTGGAGAATGCTTTTTTGGAGAGCGAGCGGGACATGATCCAGATGTTTGGCGGGGATGCGCTGATCTGCAGCGAACTGAAGCTGATACGGAGAGGCCTGAATATTAATATTTCTCTGGAGGAGCTGCTGGCGGATCTTGGGAACCGGAGCGGATGTGAGGAGATCGGGCAGTTTGCGGAGGTGTTTTCCATCGCAAAAAGAAACGGCGGCAATATGGCGGAAATTATCAACAGCTCCTCTGAACTGATCGGAAGAAAAATAGAGCTTAAACGGGAGCTGGAGATCCTTCTCGGCGGGAAAAGGATGGAACTGGCGATCATGAAACTGATGCCCTTTTTTATCCTGTTCTACATAGAAATTTCCAATGCGGGATATTTTGATATGCTCTATCACAATTGGAGGGGAGTCCTGATTATGACAGGGTGTCTTGCGCTCTATCTCGGGGCGTATGCGATCGGCGAGGCGGTGCTTGGGCATATGTGGAAGGAAATGGAATAGGGGGTATAAGAATGCGAAAAACGACGGTGTTTCTTTATGAGCGGATTCGCAGAAGCGGGCTTCCGCTGTTTCGGAAGGTTCAGGTAGAAAATGATCTGGCGCAGCTGCATCCCGGAGAGAAATTGGAGGGCGTGAGGGCGGAGTATTACGGTAAAAAGCTGGCGCTTTTTCTGGCGGTTATTCTGGCAGGGAGTTTCTTAGGAGGCGCCGTAAAGCTGACGGCTTACAGAAACGCCTCTTTGGACGGAGAGAGAATCATTTACAGGGGAAGCCGCGAGAGCGGAGAACGGCAGCTTTGGCTGGAGGCGGACAACGGAAGCGGTAAAAGGAGTTTTCAGATAGCGGTGCAGCCCAGAGAACTGACCGAAGAAGAGGCAGTCGAACTGTCCGATTCGTTTCTGAACGGTTTGGAACGCTATATCTTAAACGGCAATGAAGATCTTCAGCATATTACCGCGGATCTGAATCTGAAGGAGGAATACGGCGGATTTCCGTTCGAAGTAATCTGGGAGAGCAGCAGGCAGGACATCATCGACAACGAGGGAAGGGTTGCCGCGGTGGAAGCCCCTGTCGTTTTGGAATTGAAAATCAGACTGATCTGCGGCGGGTGGGAGAGGACGGAGACAATTTCCGTGACCGCAGCGCCGGTCGCCCTCACAGAGGAAGAGCGAGCGTATGCGGAATTGGAGGAGTTTCTTTTGAAGACAGAGCGGGAGAGCCGGGATGAGGAGGTGTTGCTGCTGCCGGAAGAGTGGGAGGGGCAGAAAATAGTTTGGAGCCTGCGGACGGAGGATTACAGCGCTTATATCTGGGGAGCGACTCCGGCGGTGGCAGTGCTGCTTAACCTGTTTAAGGATAAAGACCTGCACGGAGAAGTGGAGAAGAGAAGAAAAAGCCTGCGGCGCGAGTACCCGGAACTGGTCTATAAGCTTTTGCTCTATATGGGCGCGGGAATGAACATACAGGGGGCATTTCGAAAAATTGCGGCAGACTATGAAAAAAAGAAGCGTCAGAGCGGCAGGATAAAACAGAGCTTTGAGGAGGTGCAGTACACTTGCCGGGAGCTTCAGGGAGGCGTGTCGGAGGGCGGCGCTTACGAGCATTTTGGAAAAAGGGCGGGTTCGCGGGAATATATAAGGCTCGGCACATTGTTAGGCCAGAATCTGAAGAGAGGAAACACTACGCTTTTGGAGCGTCTCCGTGAAGAGGCGGAGAAGGCTTCCGGGGAAAGCCTGCAGCAGGTCAGAAAGCTGGGGGAGGAAGCGGGGACGAAGTTACTGTTTCCCATGGTAATGATGCTTGCCGTGGTGATGATTATGATTATGCTTCCGGCGTTTGGGACAATATGACGCGGGAGAAAAGAAGAGGGAAAAGAAAAGAGGAAAAGGGGCAGACGGAAAAAAAGCAGAGAAGAAAAAGCGGAAGGGAAAAGCAGAACGGGAAAACAAAGAGGAAAAGGGCAGAGAAGAAAAAGCGGGAGGGAAAAGCAGGACGGGAAAACAAAGAGGAAAAGGGCAGAGAAGAAAAGCGGAAGGGAAACGGCAGAAGAGAAGAAAAAGGCAGAAGGGAAAAACAGAAGACAAGGGAAAGGAGAAAAACAAATGAGAGAACAGACGGAAAGGAAAGAAACATCGCAGCTTAAAGGATTAAGGCATCTGATCAGAGAGGAGGACGGTATGGGAACCGTTGAGGTGATACTGATCATCGTTGTCCTGGTAGGGCTGGTAATTCTGTTTAAGGGTCAGATTACAAAAATTATCAATAATCTTTTCGACAAAATCACCACACAGACAGAGAAGATATAAATGAGAAGAAAAGAAGCATATCTGACAGTGTATCTGGCGCTGTGTCTGCCGTTGATCCTGTCGTTATATCTGACCCTGATAGACGGAGTAAGGCGCAACGGAGCGGGACTTGAAGCTGTGTGCGTCACGGAGGCGGGGATTCAGAGCATTATGGCGGAATACCACAGGGAGCTTTTGGAGCAATACAATCTTTTTGCGATCGATTCTTCCTACGGCTCCGCCGTGTCGGGCAGGGGAAACACCGAAGAACACCTACGGCAATATATTGAGATGAATCTGAGTCTTGACGATGTGCTGCTGTCGGAGTATCTGTATCGGGATTTCTTCGGATTGCAGCTCGAAAGCGCAGAACTGACCGGCGTGTCGCTTTTGACGGACGGGGCGGGAGCTGTGTTTCGGAACAGGTCAATAGAAGCGGTCAGGGACGATATCGGACTGCGCCTCCTGGAAGAAATAAGCGGCTGGCTTGAAGTGATCGAGATCAACGGACTTGATACAACAGAGGCGGAAGAGATAAAAAAGGAGCTGGATGAAAAAATTCAGGAGTATAACGGCGTAGAGGTTCAGATTTCGGAAGAAGAAAGCGTCTGCGCAGAGATCGAAAATCCTACCGAACTGCTGGAAGGCAAGCGGCGTCTCGGTATTTTGAAGCTGGTGCTGGAAGAACAGGATAATGTGTCGGAGACCGTGCTGAACAGTGGGAACCTGATCATGAGCCGTATGGAGAGGGAGAATGTCAGCAGGGGAAACCTGGAGCCGGAAGCGTCTGACGGTCTGACCGACCGTTTTCTGTTCCAGGAGTATCTGCTCCGCTATATGGGACGCTACGGAAACGAAAACAGACAGGGAGCGCTTTGTTATCAGGTGGAATATCTGATTGCGGGCAATGACAGCGACGCGGAAAATCTGAGACTCGTGGCAGAAAGAATCTGCGCTGTGCGTGAGGCGGCAAATGCGCTTTTCCTCTTTACGGACAAAGAAAAATATCTGGAGATTCAGACCGCTGCAGCCGTGGTGTGCGGACTGCTCGCCCTGCCCGCATTGACCGCGCTTGTAGAGATGGCTATTTTGTTCGGATGGGCCTATGCGGAGAGTATCTACGACGTGAAAGCTCTGCTGTCAGGCGGCAAAGTCCCCTTGCTGAAGAGCGCAGACAGCTGGCACTACAGTCTGGAAGCGGCGCTGCAGGGAGAGCTGAACGATGAGGCAGAGGGCAAAGAAGGGCTTTCCTATCAGGACTATCTGCGAGTGCTTATGATGCTAACGCCCCTTGACGCGCTGACGGGGCGGGCCATGAATATGGTGGAGGCGGATATCCGAAAAACGCCGGGAAACAGCAATTTTCGGCTGGATGCCTGCATAGACAGGCTGGAGACCTGCGTATGTATCCGCAGCGTTTTCGGTTACCGGTTTCAGATACAGAGAAGCAGGGCGTATTGACGGGAGGTGAACGGTGATGGCTTCCTTATGGAGCGGCGCATTTGAAAGAACACCCCTTTCAAATGTTGAATTAAGGTCCGCTGAAGCGGACAAGGGGTACAGAAAAGAAATGAAACTATTAACCCAAAACCCTTCTCCGACAAATCACAAAAAGACGTCTGGTTCTGCCCGGAACCTGAGAAAAAATCCCCTATGGAAAAAAGTATTACCGCGCCGGACCATAGGGAGGCTATCACCGTTTACCTTACCGTTCATGAGGGCGGGAGCAGGAGTCACCGTGGAGGCGGCGATCGTTCTGCCGATTTGTCTGTTTTTTCTGATCAATCTGGGGAGCGCCGTTGAAATGATCCGCCTTCACAATAATTTGCAGATGGCGCTGTGGGACGCGGGAAGCAGACTGGCGCTGTACGGATATGAACAGTCGGAAAATGAGGCCGCATCGTGGGTTTCCGGTTTTTATATCAAAAACAGGATATTGGACTATCTGGGTGAAAACTATCTTGATGCTTCGCCGCTTACCGCAGGGGAAAAAAGCCTGCAGCTGTGGGAGAGCGACATGCTGGAGGGAGACCGGCTGGATATCCGTCTGACTTATTCCGTGGGCCCGGCAATTTCCCTGACGGGATTCCGAATGTTTCGTATGGCGAACCGCTACACGGTTCATCTGTGGAACGGATACGACCTGACGGAAAACGCGGAAGAAGTACAGATTGTATACATGACGGAAAACGGAAGAGTCTATCATAAGGACAGAAACTGTACACATTTACGGCTGTCGGTTCAGGCCGTCGCGCGAGAGTCGGTCGATCAGGCAAGAAACCGGTGGGGAGGCCGTTACAGCGCCTGTGAAAAATGCGCGGAGGCGTCGCTGCCGGATATACTGTATGTGACAGTGGAAGGGGCAAGATATCACTGGCGGGACGACTGCCCCGGGCTGAAACGCACCGTGCTGTCCGTGCCGCTGACGGAGGCTGCAGATTATCCCTGCTGCAGCCGCTGCGGTGGCGGATGACGGGTGCGGCAGGGAAAAAGGAAGCTGTAAAGCACCGCTGCGGTGGCGGATGACGGGTGCGGCAGGGAAAAAGAAAGCTGTAAAGCGCCGTCGCGGGGGCGGAAACCAGGCGCGGCGACATCGGGAAAGGGAAAAACGAGGAGGAATAAGATGTGGAAGAATCTATTGATCGTAGGCTGGCTGGCAATATTGAGTCTGTGCGACATCAGAAAGAAAAGCGTTCCGATATGGCTGCTTTGGCTGGGAGCGGCGCTGGCCGGAGGAATCCTGGTGTGCGGCGGCGAGGGAGAACCGATACGCATACTGTCTGTCCTCAGGGCGCTCATCCCCGGGGCATTGCTTTTTCTTCTGGCGGCAGGGACGGGAAAAGCAGGGTGCGCGGACGGAATTATACTTATGATTCTGGGGGTCGCCGGGGGATATAAAAACTGTCTGATGATCTGCATGGGAAGCCTGTTTTTGGCGGCGCTGGTTTCCGGGGTCCTTTTGCTGACGAAGCGGGTAACCAGAAATACGAAAGTCCCGTTTGTGCCCTTTATGACGGCAGGCTGGCTGATAATGATCTGCGGAAGAGGAGGTGTTCTGTAAAGTGAGGAGAAGCAATGCCTATTTTACGGTGGAAGCTGCGATCATCTTTCCCCTTGTGACGGGAGCGCTGATCCTGATGATTTTTCTTTTTGTTTTTCAATATGACAGATGTTTGCTGGAACAGGATATAAGTCTGTTGACGCTGTATGCTGCAACCTTGGAGGCGGATAATACGCAGGACGCCGCCGAACTGATCAGACGCAGGGCGGCGGAGTTGTCAAAGGAAAAGTATATTGCGTGGGAGCCGGATGAACTGCGGATTACCCTAAAGGAAAGCGGGGTGAGGATATCCGGCGCCGGGAGACTGACATTTCCTTTGCCGGGATGGAATTTTTTTGACGCAGAGAACGGGTGGAAAGCTAATGTTCTGCGTGAATCGGCGCAGTTGTCCCCGGCGGATTTTATCAGGATTTATCGCAGAATACAGGAGGAAATAACAGATGCAGACTGAATTTGTAAGGAGTCTTAATTGTAATTATGAGAGGATTCTGTTAGACAAAAAGCCGGAAGAAAACAGATACCAATATTGTATCCTGAGCAGAGGCGGCATCAAAGGTCTGCTGTCCTGCAGCCTGAGGTATATAAACGGATCGGCGTATCTGTATTATGATATATCGTCTAAACAGAATATGAAACAGCTGTACAACACACGCAATATCACCAGGATGTGGGTGAAGGATTTTATGTGGAGCCTGCGGCAGATCCGGCAGGAGCTGGAGCGTTTCCTTTTGGATGCAGGAAATCTTCTCTTTTTTCCGGAGCAGGTGTTTCAGGATCTGGAAAGCAATATTTTTTCTTTTGTGTATGTGCCCTATTATCAGGGAGATAACGGTTTCCGGCAGCTCCTGGAATTTTGGGTGGAGCATATTGATTACAACGATGAGGCGCTGGTAGAGTGCGTCTATCACATGTTTGAACAGATGGAAGAGAATGGGGACGTCTATTTCCAGACCCGTATTTTTGAGGATGCCGAGAAGCTTAACGTTTCTGCCTCGCAGAATCGGGAGGCAGGACAAAATGACGGCAGACAGACAGAAACCGGGGAGCAAGGAGGCGAGGAAGCACCGGCATTACTGCAGCCTGCGTCAGAGCAGAAAAAACATTTCTTTGGAATTTTTGACGGCAGAAGAAAGAAAAATAAGGATACGGACGTAAGCTACCAGGAGGAAAGCAATGATACGGCGGTTTACCGTGCAGTGGCGGAAGAGACCGAATACGGGGAAGAATACGGAAGAACGGTTTATATAGAGCAGAAGGTGGAGGCGAAGCAAAGGCCCAAAGAACTCTGTACGCCGTCCGGCAGGGTGCTGGCAGTGATCGACAGCCCCAGCGTGACGTTGGGAAAGCGGAAGGGCGAGGCGGATGTGGTGCTGGATAATATGTCTGTCAGCAGACTGCATGCCCGGATCACGGAAGAAAATAATACCTTTTATATCGAGGACCTGAACTCAACCAACGGAACGTTTAAAAACGGCCTGCGCCTGCAGCCGTATGAAAAGCGCGAACTGGAGGAAGGAGACGAGATACAGGCAGGGCGTGTGATACTGATTTTTCGATAGACACTCTTGTACCGATTGAAAAGCCGTAAAAAATATGGTATACTTTTTACGCATGAGAAAATCGGCTTATCGGAAATCATAGAGGTGGAAGGGTTGAACAGGTGGAAAGAACTGCCGATCGTCAGCGGAACGCTTGTAGCCGTTAACGTTATCGTCTATGTTTTGTGTATGTTTCCGGGAACGCGCCTGTATGCACTGGGGAATTTGAATGCCTACAGCGTTCTGTACAACAGAGAGTACGGACGGATTATATGGTCCATGTTTCTGCATAGCGACTTGCAGCATTTATTCAACAACATGCTGATTCTCTTTTTCCTGGGCGCTATGATAGAAAAGGAGATTGGCCATCTGTGTTACGGGATTTTGTATTTCGTCTCGGGAATCGGCGGGAATCTGCTGTCTCTTTTTGTTAAAGTGATGGAAAACGGGGGAACCTATTCTATCGGAGCCAGCGGCGCGGTGTTCGGTCTGGACGGCGTGCTTTTGGCCCTGGTGGTTTTCGCCGGCCGGGAAATGCCCCGGGTGACGCCGGGGAGGGTTGTGGCGATGATCGTTCTTTCATTATACAGCGGTTTCACCGGACAAAATATCGATAATGCGGCACATGTGGGCGGGCTGATTATCGGTTTTCTGGGCGGATGCGTAGTATGCATTCTGCAGCGCAGAAGGCGCCTGGGACGGTGACTGTGTTACGGGAGGTACAGGCTTGAATATAAATATATATTACGGCGGCAGAGGAATTATTGACGATCCGACTTTGTTTGTGATTAATAAGATGCAGGAGATTTTGGAGGAGCTTCGCGTTAATGTGACGCGATACAATCTCTACGAGAGTAAAAATTCCATTGTGACGCTTCCGCAGACGTTGAAAGAAGCGGATGGGATTATTCTGGCGACAACCGTGGAGTGGTACGGCATCGGAGGATATATGCAGCAGTTCCTCGACGCGTGCTGGCTTTTTGGCGACAAGGAAAAGATCGCAAAGATTTATATGTGTCCTGTGGTCATGTCAACCACCTACGGAGAGAGGGAAGGAAAACTGAATCTTGCGACAGCGTGGGAAATACTGGGCGGTCTGCCCTGCAGCGGGCTTTGCGGATATATCGAGAATACGGTTACGCTGGAGATGAACGAGCAGTATATCCGGACTATCGAAAAAAAGGCGGAGAATATTTACAGAAGCATCAGCCAGAAAATGGCCTGTTTTCCTGCGAGTAACCAGGCTGTGAAGCAGAAAATTGCGGTGCCGAAGTCGGATAATCTCACCCCGCAGGAGACGGAACAGTTGTCACAGTATGTTGCGGACGACAGTTATGTGCAGCGGCAGAAAAAGGATATTCAGGAGTTGACGAGTCTTTTCAGGGATATGCTCAGCGAAGACGGCGCAGAAAGCGAAGAAGAATATATCGGAACATTTCGCAAATGCTTTAAGCCGCAGGCAGGGTTCGAGGCGGACTACTCTGTCGCGATAGAAGAAAAGAAGAAAAAACTGATCTTGTCCGTGAAGGGGCCTGTGCTGGAGTGTTATTACGGAAACGTGGAAGAACCGCAGATGGAACTGCAGTTAAGCCGGGCGGCCATGGAAGAAATTATCAGCGGGAGAATGACCTTTCAGAGGGCGTTTATGTCCGGCGCTATGAAGACAAAGGGCGATTTCAGGATATTGAGGACGCTGGATCAGATTTTTGTCTTTGAGGATAAGAAAATCTAAGACCGCAAAGGAGACGTGAGGATGAAAAAACAAGATTGTATTTTCTGTAAAATAGCGAACGGTGAAATCCCTGCCAAGACGCTGTATGAGGATGAAACCTTCCGCGTTATTTTGGATCTCGGGCCGGCGACGCGCGGACACGCGCTGATTCTGCCTAAGGATCATGCGGCGGATTTGTTTGAACTGCCGGAAGAGACTGCTGCTGCGGCAATAAAGCTGGCAAAGAAAATGGCGGAAAGGATGAAAAACAGGCTTCACTGTGACGGCTTGAATCTGATACAGAATAACGGGGAGGCGGCGGGACAGACCGTTTCGCATTTCCATCTGCATCTGATTCCCAGGTATAAGGACGACGGGCAGAATATAAGCTGGGTGCCTGCCAAACCGGATCAGGATGAATTGGAGACGGTAAGAGAGGAAATGGCGGAGTAAATGAGGACGTTGAATGTAAGCTGCGTGACGGAGAGCGTCAGGGAAATGTGCATCGAAGCGAATCATTTTCTGACAGAGGATATGCGGTGCGCTCTGGAGAACGCGGCCGATACGGAGGAAGCGGATTTAGGCAGACAGATTCTGGGACAACTTCGGGAAAATCTGAAGATTGCGGGAGAGGATATGATTCCGATCTGTCAGGATACAGGTATGGCTGTTGTATTCCTGGAAATCGGGCAGGAAGTGTATTTTGAAGGCGGAGCGCTGGAGGATGCCGTAAACGAAGGGGTTCGCAGAGGGTATACGGAAGGATTCCTGCGCAAATCGGTGGTAAAAGATCCGCTGATCCGGGAGAACACGAAGGATAATACGCCGGCGGTGATTCATTATGAGATCGTTCCGGGAGACAAAGTCAGGATTACGGTGGCTCCGAAAGGATTTGGAAGCGAGAATATGAGCCGTGTTTTTATGCTGAAGCCGTCAGACGGGACGGAAGGCGTAAAGAACGCCGTGCTGCAGGCAGTGAGAGACGCCGGGCCGAATGCCTGTCCGCCCATGGTGGTGGGAGTGGGGATAGGCGGAACCTTCGAAAAATGTGCGTTGCTGGCAAAGAAAGCGCTGACCAGGTCTGTAACCGAACGCTCGGATATTCCTTATGTCAGGGAGATGGAGCAGGAATTGCTGGAGAAGATTAACTGTTCCGGGATAGGTCCCGGGGGACTGGGAGGAACCACGACTGCCCTTGCTGTCAATATAAATACATATCCGACGCACATCGCGGGACTTCCCGTGGCAGTCAATATATGCTGTCATGTAAACCGCCATGCTGTGAGGGTGTTGTAGTTATGATTTTTTGCAGGTTGTCTGCGCTGGCGCAGATGCACAGGGAAAGCGGTTTGAGCCGGAATATGTGTTAAAGCGGCGGGATGAAAACCGGAGGAGAACTGACGGATGGAAAAGCATATTTGCGTGCCGTTGACAGAAGAAGCGGCGGTCTCGCTGAGAGCAGGGGATTATGTCTGTTTGGCGGGAACAATTTATACGGCGAGAGATGCCGCGCATATGAGGATGGAGGAAGCGCTGAAGCGTAACGAGTCGCTGCCGCTGCCGTTAGAGAATACTGTGGTCTATTATATGGGGCCGTCTCCGGCGCGGGAGGGGAGGCCCATTGGGTCCGCGGGACCGACTACGGCCAGCAGGATGGATACCTATACGCCGAAGCTTCTTGACCTTGGCATGAGGGGAATGATTGGCAAGGGAAAGAGGAGCAAGGCGGTGGTTGACGCTATCGTCAGAAACAAGGCGGTGTATTTTGCCGCGGTCGGAGGAGCGGGCGCACTGCTGTCCCGGGCCATTGTTTCCTCTGAGGTTGTGGCGTATGACGATCTGGGCACGGAAGCCATCCGCAGACTCGAAATAAGAAATTTTCCGGTGGTCGTGGTAATTGATTCCCTCGGAAATAATTTGTACGAGACTGCTGCGCAAAGGTACTGCAAAAATTAGCGGGAGATTCCTTTATTCGGCGAAGGAAACGGCATATCAAAATCGTTCGCAGGATATTGGAAGACTTGTAAATGCCGCCGGGTTCTGACAGAGGCGTTTCTGTCGGATTCGGGTTGAAAAGTGTTGCGATACAGCAGGGAGACGGAATGAAGAGAATTGCTCTGATGGTGCTGAGGCTCATTTTGAGAGTACCCTATTATATGCTGGGAATATGGTGGTGCGGGAAAAGGAAGAATTATGATCTGGATAAATCTTATGCTTTTGTAAAAAAAGTGACAAAGGCTGCAAACCGTGCCGGCAGAGTAACAATAGAGTCTTACGGAGCGGAAAACATACCGAAAGAAAACGGTTTTATCTTTTTCCCAAATCATCAGGGGCTGTTTGACGTGCTGGTATTCCTGGAGTCCTGCCCGGTTCCGTTTTCTTTTGTGATCAAAAAGGAAGCGAGCAACGTTATCCTTTTGAAACAGGTGGTCGCTGCTTTAAAATCGATTGTGATAGACAGAGAAGATATCCGGCAGTCTCTCGACGTAATCAATCAGATGGCTGAGGAAGTAAAGAACGGCAGAAATTTTCTTATTTTTGCGGAGGGAACCAGAAGCAGGAAAGGCAACCGACTGCTTCCGTTTAAAGGAGGAACTTTTAAAAGCGCCGTAAAAGCGAAGTGCCCTATTGTACCCTGCGCACTGATTGATTCCTTCAAGCCCTTTGACGAAAACTCCGCCGCGCCCGTTACGGTCAAACTGATTTATCTGCCGCCGCTGTATTATGAAGAGTATGCTTCCATGAAGACGCCGGAGATTGCAAGTGTAGTAAAAGGCCGGATCGAGGCAGCCATTGCGGAATACGGAAGCAGTGTTTCAAAGTGACGGAATCTATTTTTGGCTGAAGTGAAAAATAACTTCCACTTCTAAAGGCCCCGGCTGAAAAATTGCAGTTACTGTTACGGATTTTTTTATAAAAACAGGAAAAAGCAATTGACAAAGTGTCGGGGGTTGGGTATAATAAATTTTGCGTTACGGGTTAGGACGCGATAATATGATATTGGTAGAGACGTGGTTCGAACTAAGGAGAAATACTCAAGAGGTCGAAGAGGCGCCCCTGCTAAGGGTGTAGGTCGGGCAACCGGCGCGAGGGTTCAAA
>JAMPFT010000001.1:0-42299 GCA_023664305.1 bacterium
TAAGCTCGAAAGGACCTCGCCAAGCGCCGATGTGCCTTTACGGTCCGCAGAGGAACTGATGCCTGCCCGAAACTGATATTTTAATACGGTGCGCGGTAATTTGTCCGGAGCGTCACTGCATAATCAGCTTCAGGCAGATGACGATTCTTATGCGTGCCGCCCGAGTGCAAATATGTCCGCAGAGAAACCGGCATCCGTCCAAAGTGTCGCCTTCCGTATGCGGGCAGCACCCGTGTCACCCGTCCATGGCCCGGCAGAACCGCCCCGGACTGACCTGTACCGCCAGCCCCTCCACACAGAGTCTGACCAACAGCATGGCCGCCTCTTTTTCGCCGCAGTCCGGCAGCCCCTCCCGAATCTGCCCTACGGTTCTGGGAGTGACATCCAGCGCGTCGTACACCGTCCGAAGCCTCTCTTTGCCTGCGCCAAGCCTCTCCATCCCTGTATCTCTCGTCTCCGGCTCCTCTTTTCCTTTCCCCCGCCCGCCGAACAGAAGATATCTTTTCCCGGCAATTTCCCGCAATTCCTCCAAAAATTCCTCTTCGTCCGCCAAAACGCCCGCTCCTGTCTTCAACAGTCTGTTGCAGCCTGCGCTGAGACTGTCCGTCATCCTGCCGGGTACGGCAAAAACCTCCCTTCCCTGTTCCAGCGCCATATCTACCGTGATCAGCGTCCCGCTTTTCTGCCTGGCTTCTACCACAACCACCGCGTCCGCCAGTCCGCTGACAATCCGGTTTCTGGGCGGAAAATGTCCCGGTCTGGCGGGAGTGCCGGGCGGATATTCCGACAAAATTCCGCCCGCCTGCTTCAGCCTTTCAAACAGTTCCCTGTTCTGCGCCGGATAACAGACGTCCACACCGCTTCCCAAAACGGCAAAAGAGCTGCCTCCTGCTTCCAGCGCCGCAGACTGCGCAATTCCGTCGATCCCCCGGGCCATACCGCTGATGACCTGTACGCCGTTTCTGCCCATCAGTCCTCCCAGTCTTGCCGCCACATGTTTTCCGTACTCCGAGCATTCCCTGGCGCCGATAATGGCCACCGATACCTTGTCCTCTCCCGGCAGTTCTCCTTCGTAATACAGAATTTTTGGGGGATCCGGAATCTCCCGTAATCTATCCGGATAACCCGGATCCTCCCTGCACACACTCTTCATTCTTTCTCCTTGTATCCTCCTTTTTTCTGCGCCTCTGTTTTCTTCTCTGCACCCCCGTTATTTCTCAGCCTCTTCCCGCCGTTTCAGACCCGCTCCTTTTCCTTCCCTCTGCTCTTCCTGCGCCCTCCCGTTATCTCTCAGCCTCTTTCTGCCGTTTCAGACCCGCTCTTTTTTCTTCCCTCTGCTCTTTTTCTGCCCCCCTTTATCTCTCAGCCTCTTTCCGCCGTTTCAGACCCACTCTTTTCCCTCCGCCTGCTCTTTTTCTGCCCCCCTTTTTCTCTCAGCCTCTTTCCGTCGTTTCAGACCCGCTCTTTTTCTTCCGCCTGCCTCATTATCCCGGCTTCAAATCCAGTACTCCAGAGACGGCCTGTAAAAGGACGCCTCCAACAGATGCTCTGCTTCCAGCTTCTCCGCTCCTTCCAGATCCGCAACCGTTCTGGCAACCTTCAGAATCCTGTGATAAGCCCTGGCGCTGAGCTTCAAAGAATGATACAGCTGCTCCATAAGCTCCTGCTCCGCTTTCCCGAGAACGCAGTACCTGTCTATGTTTGCCGCGTCAATATCCGCGTTGAAGCGGCAGACGGTTCCCTGAAACCTTTCTTTCTGACGCTCTCTCGCCCGAAGCACGCGTTCCCTGACGGCGGCGCTGTTCTCCGGTCTTTTCTCTTTCTTAAGACCCGCGATATCCACCGGCTGCAGCTCCACGCAAAGATCGATCCGATCCAGAATAGGCCCGGACACCTTCCTCATATAATTTTTGATCTGGGGCTCGGTGCAGCGACAGCGGTTTCTGTCAGGATAATAGCCGCAGGGACAGGGATTCATGGCGCAGACCAGCATGAAATCGCTGGGATAAGTCACGTTCCCGCCGGATCTGGAAATATGGATTTTCCGCTCTTCCAGCGGCTGCCGCAGGGAATCCAGGGCCATGCGCTGAAACTCCGGCAGCTCGTCCAGAAACAGGACGCCCCTGTGCGCCAGAGAAATCATACCTGGCCGCGGAATGACGCTTCCTCCGGTGAGCGCCGCCTGGGATATGGTATGATGAGGACTGTGGAAGGGTCTGTGGCGCACCAGCGCCTCACCCTCCTGCATCATTCCCGCCACACTGACAACGGAGGATACCTCCAGACTTTCTTCCAGCGTAAGCGGCGGTAAAATCCCAGGAATCCTTCTTGCAATCATGGATTTACCCGCCCCCGGCGGTCCCACCATCAGCAAATTGTGAAAGCCTGCCGCCGCGATTTCCGCGGCTCTCTTTGCGGTCTCCTGTCCGTTTACTTCCGCAAAGTCCGGCAAAGCGTCCCTCTCCGTCTCCCGGAAAAGTTCTTCCGTGTCCACCGACTCCCGCGGCAGAATCTCTTCCCGCCTCTCTTTCTCACTCTCCGACAGAAAAGCAAAAACATCCCGGATGTGAGCCGCGCCCCGCACACAAATTCCCGGTATGACGGCTCCTTCTCTGGCGTTTACGGCCGGGACAATACACTCCCTGATCCCCCTTGCGGCCGCCTCCCGCACTACGGGCAGCACGCCCCTCACCTTTTTGATCTCTCCGTCAAGACCCAGTTCTCCCAGGAACAAGATCCCGTCCGTCGCTTTGGCCCGAAAATAATCCATCGCCTCCAGCACCCCTACCGCGACAGGCAGATCAAAGGCGCTGCCTTCCTTTCTCTTGTCCGCAGGCGACAGATTTACCGTCACCTTTCTGGGCGGAAGACGGATCCCCGCATTCTTCAGGGCTACGGTAACCCTCTCCCTGGACTCCCGCACCTCGCCGCCGAGAGAACCCACCATGGAAAAACAGGGAAGTCCCGGCCCAGCGTCCACTTCAACCGACACAAGATAGGCTGCCACTCCCTGCAGCGCGCCGGAAAAAACCGTGCTATACATAAATAAGCCTCCTCCTTTTTTGCCTCCGTCCTTTGTCCGACGAAAAGCACCGTAAATCTGTTGAAAACGGCTGCACTTCCTTTTCAACGCTTTTGTTGTCTGTTTTAAAAGAATACTTTGGGAAATCAATCTTGATAATCCGGGATTTTTAAACTCACAAACCCCATGCGCCGTGGCAGAATGCCTTGAACCGGCTGTTTAAAGACAGTTTTTCTGCGGCGAAGGCGCACCGGCTATCCGGCGGCTGCCTTCGCCTTCGTATGTAATATTGCTGCAAAATCAGCGGAGCTTCATCTCCATGTTGTCGGGATCCTGGGCGAACCGCACAGCGTTCTCCCTGTCAATCTTCCCCTCCTGATAAAGCTGTTGAATCGCCTCGTCCATGGTAATCATCCCCAGCTTTCTGTTCGTCTGCATGACGCTGGTAAGCTGATGCGATTTTCCCTCCCGGATCAGATTCCGCACGGCATGATTTGCGTGCATCACTTCAAAAGCCGCAACTCTTCCCCGTCCGTCGGCTCTGGGAATCAGCTGCTGGGATACCACCGCCTCGAGTACGTTGGCAAGCTGTACGCGAATCTGCTGCTGCTGATGCGGGGGAAACACATCGATAACACGGTCTACCGTGCTGGCGGCGCCGATCGTATGAAGTGAAGACAAAACCAAATGTCCCGTTTCAGCCGCCGTGATGGCTACGCTGATCGTCTCAAAGTCTCTCATCTCCCCCACCAGAATGACGTTAGGATCCTCCCGAAGCGCCGCACGGAGAGCGCTGGCATAATTGTCGCTGTCGAGTCCGATCTCCCTCTGGTTTACCATAGACATCCTGTGCTGATGCAGATACTCGATGGGATCCTCCAGGGTGATGACATGGGCGTCTCTGTTATTGTTGATTTTGTCAATGATAGCCGCCAGCGTCGTAGACTTTCCGCTTCCCGTAGGCCCCGTGACAAGCACAAGCCCCCTTTTTCTCTCGTACAGCTCCACCACCGATTCCGGGACTCCCAGTTCCTCCGGCGTGGGTATCCTTGTACCTACAATACGGAAGGCAATCGCCACACTGCCCCTCTGTTTGTAAGCATTCACCCGATACCGTCCGCAGTTGGGAATGGAGAACGAAAAATCGTACTCTCCTCTCTCCTCGAACCGTTCCCGCTGGATCTCCGACATGACGCTGAGCAGGATATCCATTGTATCCGCCGGCAGCAGTCTGGCATAATCCATCGTAATCAGATCTCCGTTCACTCTCATCTTCGGCGGAATCCCCACAGTCAGATGTACATCACTGGCTCCGGCATCCTTCGCCTGGCGCAAAATTTCTTCAATCGTAGGCATTTTTCTCCTCTTTTCCTGGTACTGTTTTTTATTGCCGGGAATAAACCTTCCTCTGCTTTCCATTATATACAGTATTGTCCCAAATGACAAATGGAAAATGAACAAATACCGAAAAGTGTGTTTATTATAGTATACATTCTTCTTTCTGTCAAGGATTTTTGAAAGATATTTCCCGACAGGAAAATTCTCGATATTTCGCAAATACGCTTTGCGACGGCAGCAGCAGATTTTCTCAGAAGGAAATACCGTGTACCGAAGCACACCGACAAAAACATGGCAGATGCTCTGAAAACCTGCATCCGCCATGAACAAACACTTCCTACTCCTGCTCGAACCTCTGCCGCAGCTTTTGAAGCGCCTTCTTCTCGATCCGGCTCACATAGCTGCGGGATATTCCCAAAGCGGCGCCGGTCTCGTTCTGCGTGGCCTCCTTCTTTCCGTTTAAGCCATATCGCATCACAAGAATTTCCCTCTCTCTGGGCGTCAGACATTCCTCCATCAGCCCGAAAAGCCGCCTGATATTTCCCGACAGCTCCATGCTTTCCAGAATGTCAGGCTGCTGCTGTTCGATCACGTCCACCAAATGGATCTCGTTCCCCTCTTTGTCCTGTCCGATGGGTTCAAAAAGAGAAACCTCCCTGGAAATCTTGCGTTTACCGCGAAGCAGCATCAGAAGCTCGTTGTCGATACACCGGCACGCATAGGTTGCCAGCCGCCCCCTGCGGTCGTCAAAGGTATCCACTGCCTTGATCAGCCCGATACAGCCGATGGAGATCAGATCCTCCATATCCTCGTCTGCGTTTTGATACTTTTTTGCAATGTGCGCCACCAGACGCATATTGCGCTCTATCAAAATATCCTTCGCCTGCTTCGCCTCTTCCGGCGTCCCCCGCCTCAGCATCCGGATATATTCCGTCTCTTCCCCCTGGGTCAGTGGTTTTTGAAAAGTTTTCAAAACGTTCCCCCGCGGATTACTCTTAACAATAGTCTATGTGTCAGTTTCATCCGCGGTGCCTGTCATGTCAGCAAAAACTGTGCCATCACATAGTTGGCCAGATCCAGTCCCTTTTCCGTCAACGCCAGTCTCTCTTTCGGTCCTGTCTCTTTCAACAGTCCGTCCCGTTTGTTTTTTTCGACAATCTTCCCGTAAATCTCCCAAAGAGTACAGCCAAACTTCTTCGCAAACTCTCCGTAAGCTATGCCCTCCGTAAGCCTCAGTCCCAGAAACAGAAATTCCTCCATCTGCTCCTCCCTGCTCAGCCGTTGTATCTCTTCCCGGCATCCGAGAGGATCCTGCAGGTAGGCCTTCAGGCTGTCCCCGTTCCGAAACCGCGTCTCCCCCATCAGGGACGCCGCCCCGACGCCGAAGCCCATGTACTCCCTCCGCGTCCAGTATCCGCAGTTATGTCGGCATTCAAAGCCGGGCTTCGCATAATTGGAAATCTCATACCGCCTGTAGCCTGCCCTGCTTAAGACTGCAGCTGTCTCGTGATACATCAACCTGTCCGTCTCCTCCTCCGGCAGCTTTAGCTCTCCCCGTCCGGCCATCTCAAAAAAGGGAGTCCCTTCCTCCAGAATCAGGCTGTAAGCCGAAATGTGAGTCGGCTGAGGCGCAAGTCCCAGCACGGCGTCCAGCGTCCGCCGCCAGCTCTCCGGCGTCTGTCCCGGCAGCCCGCTCATCACGTCCACATTGATATTGTCAAAACCTGCCGCTACGGCAGCCCGGTAAGTCTCCCGAAATTCCTCCGCCGTATGAATCCTTCCCAACCGCTTCAGTTCTTCTTCCTCCGCGCTCTGCAGGCCGATGCTGAGACGGTTGACCCCGGCTTGCCGATACGTTTTAAGCTTCCTCCCATCCGCCGTGCCGGGATTTACCTCTATCGTGATCTCCGCATCCTGCTCTAACCGATAGCATTTCCTTACGGTTTCCAAAAGCGCCGTCAACTGCTCCGGAGCCACGACGGAAGGCGTCCCCCCTCCGATAAAGACGGAGACCACCCTGTGGTCTCCGCATTCTCCTGCCCTCTCTTCCGTCTCCTGCCGCAGCGCCCGCAGATAAGCGCTTTTTGTCTCCTCATCCCCCGGCCCGGACAGGAAATCGCAATAAAGGCATTTCCTCGCGCAGAAAGGAATATGAAAATATAATTCCAGCGGAGGACGCTTTTCCAACGCCGCTCTGCTCACCCGTAAATCCTCCATTTCCGACTTTCCTTCCCGTCAGCGGTCGTCCAGCTTCAACACGCTCATAAAAGCCTTCTGCGGAATCTCCACGTTCCCGATCTGCCGCATCCGCTTCTTTCCTTCCTTCTGCTTTTCCAGAAGCTTCTTCTTACGGGTGATGTCGCCGCCGTAACACTTTGCCAACACGTCCTTGCGCATGGCCTTCACCGTCTCCCGGGCGATGATTTTTCCGCCCACCGCCGCCTGGATCGGGATTTCAAACAAGTGCCTTGGAATCTCATCTTTCAGCTTCTCGCACATCCTCCTGCCCCGCTCATAGGCGGAATCCCCGTGTACGATAAAGGACAGGGCGTCCACCTCCTCCCGATTGATCAGAATATCCAGCTTGACCAGCTTGGACGGCTCATAGCCCTTCAGGTCGTAGTCGAAGGAAGCGTATCCTCTGGAACGGGACTTCAACGCGTCAAAAAAGTCGTAAATAATCTCATTCAACGGCAGCTCATATTTTAACAGCGCCCTGGAGCTCTCGATATACTCCATCCCCAGATACCGGCCCCGCCGCTCCTGACAGAGCTCCATGATCGGGCCGATAAACTCCGTCGTCACCATGATTTCCGCGCTGACGATCGGCTCCTCCATATGCTCGATCGTCGAAGGATCCGGCAAATTCGTCGGATTGGTCAGCTCAGTAACCTCCCCGTTGGTCTGATACACCTTATAGACCACCCCCGGCGCGGTCGTCACCAGGTCCAGATTGTATTCCCGCTCCAGACGCTCCTGGATAATCTCCAGATGCAGCAGCCCCAGGAAACCGCAGCGGAAACCGAAGCCCAAAGCCACGGAGGTCTCCGGCTCATAGTTCAGGGAGGCGTCGTTAAGCTGCAGCTTCTCCAGCGCGTCCCGCAGATCCGGATACTTTGCTCCGTCCGCCGGGTACATGCCGCAGTACACCATGGACTGCACCTTCTTATAACCCGGCAGCGGCTCCGCGCAGGGATGATTCGCATCCGTCACCGTATCGCCCACCGCCGTATCCCTCACGTTCTTGATGGACGCGGTAATGTAGCCCACCATGCCCGCGGAAAGCTCTTCGCATGGAATAAACTGTCCCGCGCCGAAATATCCTACCTCTACGACCTCTTCCTTCGCCCCCGTGGCCATCATGCGGATCACGGTGCCCTTCTTCACGGTTCCCTCCATGATCCGGCAGAAAATAATAACCCCCTTGTAGGAATCATACAGAGAATCAAAGATCAGCGCCCGCAGCGGCGCTTCCGGATCCCCCTTCGGCGACGGAATCTTCTTCACCACCTGCTCCAGCACTTCCTCGATACCGATTCCGTTCTTCGCCGAGATTAACGGCGCATCCTGCGCCTCGATCCCGATCACATCCTCGATCTCCTCGATCACCCTCTGCGGCTCCGCACTGGGCAGATCAATCTTGTTAATCACAGGGAAAACATCCAGATTGTGATCCAGCGCCAGATAGACGTTGGCAAGCGTCTGGGCCTCGATCCCCTGGGCGGCGTCCACCACCAGGATCGCCCCGTCGCAGGCCGCCAGAGACCGGCTGACCTCATAATTAAAGTCCACATGTCCCGGCGTATCGATCAGGTTAAAAATATACTCTTCCCCGTCCCGGGCCTTATAGACCGTGCGGACAGCCTGAGCCTTGATCGTAATTCCCCGCTCCCTCTCCAGCTCCATGTTATCCAAAACCTGATTCTGCATCTCCCTGCTGGTCAGAAGACCGGTGTGCTCTATAATGCGGTCCGCCAGGGTGGATTTCCCGTGATCGATATGCGCTACAATACAAAAGTTGCGGATTTTGCTCTGCTCTTTCAATGTCATGAACCGTTTCCTCATTCCTGCGTTATTCCGACGTTTTGGGCAGCCTGTCTGCGCCTCCCTTCAAAAGCGCATAATCCGAATATAATCCCTGATTTTGCGCAAATACGGGGTACAGGCTTTATCCAGCCGCCTTTTGCAGCTATCATTGTAGCAGAAATTTACAGTCTTGTCTATATCCGCGGAAAGCAGGAAATCTATTATCCTTCAAAATCCATTTGTCACCTCGCCAATCCTTTCCAATTGTGGCAAAGATGGCAGGAATCCGTTGTTTTTCATTCTCTGAAATATACTTTCTTTTTTGTTTTTCCAGCACTTTTCAGAAAATTCAATTTTTCTGCCCTTGCCAACAATCGACTTGCCGTTTTTACTTCAACTTCCAATAATTTTGCCGCCGTAGGACTATTTATTTCTTTGTTCGCATCCAAATAACGCAAAACAATCTGCATCCTCGCCTTCTCCAATTCGGACATTGATTCGGACATTTCAATGTTTAAAGCGCCATTTATAGCCTCATTTGAAGCCATCATTTCAAATATATCGTTTCGTCCTCAACAACCACCGAATCAGCCAGCAGCTGCAGCGCAATATCAAGGTATTCACTGCTTGTTTTTGTAAGGCGTAATACTCCGCATTGAAGCGCAAGGGATCGGTACAAGCCATTCTTATTCGCCTTCACATTTTGTCTGAGTATTTCCAGCATCCCGGCAGCCAACTCTTCCGGAGCAATCTGCCTGATATCGCGGACAATATCTCCCGGGCCCCGAAAAACAATTTCTCTCGGTTCTTTTAAATACAGGAATCCGTTCCGCCGGATGATTCCACACAGCTGATACCCGTACATCTGCTGTTCATACTCCTGCTGAACGAAGCTTGTGACCTTTTCCCGTCCAAAATACCCGACAATCCGCTTTAAAAGCAGTTCTTCCGAAAGCGGAGCCTCGATTTCCAGAATTGCCTTGACCATTCCCTTTAAATCCTGAAAATACTGCCAGTTCAGTTGAACAATATTCGCCGCTTTATAGCGTGGAAATTCAAAATGCTTCTCTTCCGCCGCAATTTCAAAAGGTTCCGCCTCCACGATTTCGCTCGTCTCCGTTTTTTCCTTTACCGGATTTTGCACTGCTTTTGCTGCCGCTTCCAAAAGACGACGCTGCTCGACAGCCTTACTGCGAAACCAGTCGGTGGACCAGATACGGTAAAACCTCCACCCCATGCGTTCCAATACTTCCTGCCGCAAACGATCCCGGTCGCGGGCGTTCTTAGAGGAATGATAGGTAGCGCCGTCACATTCGATAGCAAGCACATAGTCTGAACTGTTGGGAATTTTCAGTCCAAGATCAATTCTGAACCCGGAACAACCGATCTGCGTATCGACCGAAAATCCTTTTGATCGCAAAAACTCGCAGACCTCCAATTCAAAATCCGAGTCAAACTGCTCGTAAGGACTGACTGACATCGCGCGTTCCAGCGCAATATTGCCGTTCTCTGCAAAATCAAGATACTCGCGCAAAAGCGTAACTCCCAGCGCTGACGTTCGCTTCAAATCAATATCCGTACAATGCATGGAGGATACAAGCTGTATATTATATTTTGCCCGGGTAACTGCGACATTCAGCCGTCTCTCGCCTCCAACTCGGTTCAGCGGGCCAAAGTTATGCAGCAGACGACCCTGCGCGTCTTTCCCGTATGCAACGCTGAAAATAATCGTATCCCGTTCGTCTCCCTGAACGGTTTCCAGATTTTTAATAAAAAACGGCTCCTCTCCCTGTCGTTTAAAGAAATATTCTGTTTCAGGCATACTTTGACGGCGCTTTGACAGCAATTTATCGATCAGATCCTGCTGCGCGACACTGAACGCAACCACCCCAAGACTACGGTTTGGATAATTCTTAATATGTTGATAAATCAAATCAACGATATATTCCGCTTCTTTTCGATTCGTATGTGATTTTCGGTCAAAAATACCTTCCACATGATAGTAATCCACGCCAATCCCGACCGAGTCAGCTCTGGAAGAAGGGAATGTAACAAGATCGTTATCGTAAAAATTCTTATTTGAGAAAACAATCAACTGCTCATAGCGGCTGCGGTAATGCCAGCGCAGGCGGAGCTGCTGCATGGAGGTAGAGCACAGATCCAAAATAGATTCAAAATCCGTTATATCTCCGGTTTCCTCATCGTTGTCTTCCGCTTCAACCGTTGCGTTAAAGAAATTGCTGGGCGGCATTTGCCTGGAATCTCCTACCACAATCAACTGCTTAGCGCGATAAATTGCACCGATGGCGTCCTGCGGAAAAATCTGCGATGCCTCATCAAATACAACAACATCAAAACGAATGGAACCGGATGTAAGAAAGGTACTGACACTGAGCGGCGACATTAAAAAACAGGGCTTTATGCGCTGCACGAGTTCGCCGGTTTCCGCTAAAAGGGAGCGAATGCTTTTCTGTTTCCTCTTTTTTTCGCCCTCGCGAAGCAAAACAGCCAAAGCGCTGCCGGAAGCGATCATGTCAAGAGACGGCCGTTCAGCGGAAAGTACAGCTTTGATTTTTGCCTTATTGATTTCAAATTGCTCCATATCCTTCTCGGCAAATATACGGACTACTTTGTCCTGAGCAATTCGATTATACTTCGAGAGCGCGGGCGTGACAGACAAAATCGATTCAATCCACTGATTATAAAACTGCTTTTTGAAAGCGCCCGGAATATATTTTGCTTCAACGCAACGTTGAATAACCGTGTTGACAAAAGGCATCATCTGATAATCATTCAACCCGGAAAGGAGACTGCTGAAATATTGCCAATGCTCCAGCTGGTCGAATCCGTTTAAGCACTTTTTGCACCGCGTCAATGTCAACAGCAGACCGCTTCTCTTTATATTCCATATCGTACTGTCAAAACAATCCGTAAGATGATCTATCGTCTCGCCGGTACATTTCTCCAGACACTCGTCCAACCGAGCCGCATAGTCCTCAAACATTGTCTTTTCGCCTGCAAGATCGTGACCCTCCGCCAATCTGCCAAAAGAATTTCCCTCTGCAAAAACAGCACGGATGATTTCCATCTGCCTGGATACATAAGACCAGTCCGTTTGAAGCCCCCGATAAGCCGAGCCAAATATTTCCCGAAAAGAGACTTCCTCTTCCTGATATTGAATCATTCTCTGCTGACAGTCCGAAAGCTGCTTCGTCAACTCAACGGCTTTCGCGTAAGAAGGCTTTTTCCCGTCTTTCCTGCACAATTGCAGAGAGCGGATCATCTGCCGATACTCCGAACTGAAAATCCTGGAAAATGCGCCGTTAAATACTTTTGTCAGCCTTTTGTAACAGTCTGCGCCGTCAAGCTTATAGACATCCTCGTCAAACACATCCGCAAGGGAAAGCTGCCGGGACAAAATATCAGAGCTTTGATCCCGTAGCCTTTCCCACAAAGAATCCGCCCTTTCAAAAGGTTCTCTCTGAAGCAGGGACGGCGTAACCGCCCGATCTGCATCTGCGGCTTGAAAGAAATTCCGCCATGCGCACGCTCCTACAATACTGTCGCAGGAAATGCCGTATCGTTCCGCAATTTCTTTTAAAGTCGGAATCAATTCCTGCAGGAGCTGCACAACAGAGGCAAGCCCGCTTTTTACCGTCATTCTTTCCTGATAAGATTTATCCGGATTGATGTATCCGTACCATAAATTTTTCCTGTAGTCATAACCAATGGAGGGAATATAATCCACATACTGCTCCAAAAGAGAAACGACTTCTGTCAAAAAGGTCTCTCCCTTACTATCCAGCTGAGGCACTGTCCATTCCACATCCGGGACATTTCGCAGCGCGGCAAATTCCTCATATAGCTGATACAGGCTTTTCTCGATCACCGGCCGATGTTTATGAAGTTCTGACGCATAAGCGTCCAACTGCTTTTGCGCCTTTTCTTTAATACTGATTTCGCGATCCGCTTTTGCGGATACGGCGCTTCCCGGATTTCTCAGCGTATGACAAATATCTGCGATAACTGCTTTTTTGTTTGCCTTGTGACTGTGCAATTCCAGGCAAAATTCAGATAGCCCCGCCTGTTTCAGCTTATCATAAACAACATTCAAAGCCGCCAGCTTTTCTGATACGAACAGCACCTTTTTCCCGTCGCTTAGGCATTCCGCGATAATATTTGTAATCGTCTGGCTTTTTCCTGTTCCCGGAGGTCCCTGGAGGACAAAGCTTTTTCCCTGCTTTGCCATCTCAATCGCCTCAATCTGACTGGAATCCGCATCCACAACGCTGTGCAGCTCAATTAACGGATTCGTGACGGTAGTACCGTTGTCATCGGCCTCACATCCTGTCTGATGAATCGGTTCCCCCAAAAGCATACGGACATTTTGATTCGCAAGAATTGCTGCCGCATTATCCTTCAGATCACGGTACATATTGATTTTCAGGAACGAAAAAATACCAAGCTTACATTCAGACGTTACATCCCACTGTAATTTCCTGACAATTCCTCTTATTTTTTCCAGATAAGCGCTCAGCCCCTCCTCATTGTAATCCGGAAATTTTATTCCGTATTCTGCATCCAGCTTATAAGCAAACGTAGGATTGACTATGATATCGTCTCCGGTTGATGTAATATAATACGGCGAAACAGACGACTCCTGCTCCAGATGAACCGGCGCAAGTAAAACAGGCGCTCGAAATACCTGTTTCGAGGAATCGCTTTCCTTCCAATGAATAAAGCCAAATGCCATATACGCGACATTAACACCTGTTTCCTCGATATATTCCCTGGCCTTCTTGTCTATATTTTTCACTGCTGTCAGAGGATTCGCGGCAGAACTGTACAGCAAAATCTGATTTTGCCGCTTTATCCTGGAAGAATACTGTGCGAAGAAAACATCTCTTCCTTCAGAGGATTCCACAGGTTCATTTCCTTCCTGTTCACCGCCGATAACCGCCTCTACATCCTCTTCCTCATCCGCGATTTTCGGATCAAAAACCTCAAAAGCTGCAGCGCTGTCAACTTTATCAAATAAGACATCCGCCTCAGGCAATAAAACCTCAGCCGTTGTCGCTTTCGTATCCCGGAAGTTGATCAGATTATTTCTTTTCCCCATATCAAGGAGTAATTCTGCCCATTTATCCAGCTTTCTTTTATCCATAATCCGGTTCCTCTCTATATATTTAGCATTAGTAATAATATCAATATCAAATACAGTATATCATCCTCTCACCCCGGACGCAATACGATAATAATCAGTCGAAAATATTCTACTCCCCGCTCAGCACCAGATCCAGAATGTGAGCCAGCGGCTCGCAGGCGTTCATTGCCTCCTCCACCGTATTATTCTGCGCCCCCAGCTCGATCAGCAGATATTTATCCTTCAAATGCATATTATACCGGTATCCCTTCAGATATATTTTTCTGGTCAGTCCCGGATAGTATTCCGCCGCTTTCAGCTGCATCTGGAAGGAAAAAGCAAGATTGTTTTCCAGATTCTCATTGTACAGATAGGCGATATTTCCTGTCTTTTTCGTTCTGGAGAGACCGTTGAAGAACATAAATCTGGCGGTAGGACGCCCGTCCAGATCCATGACAAGTCTGGTGTCCTCCGGCATCTCGTCTCTGTGCAGATCGATGACCACCTGGATAGAGGGATTTTCTTCCAGCACCCGGCTCACCCCCGGAAGGGCCCGGGAATAGGCGTCGTTCCGCGTCTGCGCGTCATATTCCGCCGTATGGTGCAATACGGTATAACCGTAGGTTTCCGTCAGGATCTGCGTCAGCCTGTCTCCAACCCCTACGATGGAATCCGCCGGTTCCCCCTGCCGCGAATCGGCAAAGCTCTCCTGCGAATGAGTGTGAAAAATCAGGATCTGCGGCCCCGTCCCGTCCTTTTGCACCGTCATATCCTTTTCCAGGAAGCTCTCCACATTCAGCTGATCGCTTCCCGCCATCGTGTTACTGTCTACTATGTAAAACTGTTTCAGCAGCGTCTCGTAATCCTGCAGCGCAGCGATATCTACCTCTTCCGTTTTTCCACGGGGCACAAAGGGCATCTGCCCTTCCTGTATCCGCAGCGCTTCGTTTTCCGCCTCAAACAGCTGGGTGAGCGTTTTTTCCCCTTCCGCCTGCGGATTTTCCCGTTCTTCTTCGGAATAATCCTGATCCGGGGAAGGACCCTCCTGCGCCTCCGCGAGAAGGATTTCCCGGAAAGAAATCTCCGTGTTTTGATCCTCTTCCCGCTTCTCCTTCGCCGCATATCCATAAAGCGGGAGCAGACTGTCTATCTGCTCCTGTATGATCCAGTATGTGTCCTGCCGTTTTCCCTCCGTATAAGGAATACAAAGCATGTAGGAATCATAGATTCTGTCCGTCAGCACATCCGCCAGCTCCCGCAGCATAAAGCTTCGCAGACTTCTTTCCCCGGCTTCCTCCGCGGCGTCCGTGCTCCCGGTCCGCGGTCTGCCGATTATGCCCTGCAGCAGCAGAAGCAGCAGCACGGCGGCTCCCGCCGTCACGGCAAGCCTTCTTGCAGTGCGATTTAATTTTATCACCGGCTACTTCCTCTCGCCGTCCTTCGTACCAATATATGTCTGTCCCGTCTATTCCATGCGCATTTCCATGGCGATGTTGATCCCCTCGGACACGGTAAAGCTGATTCTCTTGATCACCGCGTCGATATCCTTTCCCGTCATATACATATTGTTCAATTCAGGAAAAGGCGGCGTCTGTCTGCTCATCCATTTTACGGCGTCCAGACTCTCATCCTCTTCCAAAAGCTTCTCCATGGCGTCCATCACGATGGTCGCGGAATCCACTACCGTAGGAATCCCGATGGCAATCACGGGGATTCCCAGACTCTGTTTTGTCAGCGCGTCCCGGTGATTGCCCACGCCGGAGCCGGGCTGAATCCCGGTGTTGGTGATCTGGATCGTGCGGTTTAAGCGTCTGGTACTCCGGGCCGCCAGCGCGTCCACCACAATCAGCACATCCGGCGTCGTCTCCCGCACTACGCCCTTCACGATCTCCGCCGTCTCCATCCCCGTCCTTGCCATCACCCCCGGCTCCAGGGCGCTCAATAAATTCATCTTGCTGCAATTATAGGCCGCCTTCCCGTACTCCTTTACGATATGGCGCGTAATAAACAGATTATCCACCGTCTGCGGCCCCAGGGCGTCCGCCGTAACCTCCCGGTTCCCCAGCCCCACCACCAGAATATTCTGTTCCCGATCCTCCTGCGGCATGAGCTTCAGCAGTTCCTCCGCCAGGCACTTTGAGATTTCCCGATGATAATCCTCATCCGCGTCCACCATGGCAGGCGCTTCCATGGTGACGTAAATCCCCATAGGCTTTCCCATGGCCTTCGCCGCATTTTTGGTATCTATTGTGACCTTTGTCACACGGACGTCTTCCTTTTCCCGGTAATATTCTTCCACTTGCACTCCCCGCAGCTCGCTGTCCGCATCGCTGATGCTCTCCCGCGCCTCCAGGGCCAAATCGGTTCTCACCTGAAAACTACTCATCTTCCGCCTCCACGTTTCTCTCCTGTTCTGAATTTTTTTCTATTTTTTGCGGAAAAGCATGGAATTATGTATTGACAAAGCGTCTTTTATTTACTAAACTACAATAGTGTGTTTGCATTAGTCTCCCGTGTCTGGCTAAAGCGAAACCGATCAAAAAACAATAGATTGTATACAAATTGGAGGTGTACGACTTGGCTAACATTAAATCCGCGAAAAAAAGAATCCTGGTAAATCGCACAAAGGCTGAAAGGAACAAGGCAATCAGATCCGGCGTGAAGACCGCAATCAAGAAGGTGTTCGCCGCGATAGAATCCGGCGATAAGGCTGCCGCTCAGGCTGAGCTTGCCGCTGCTACCAAAGTCATCGAGATGGCCGGAAGCAAGGGCGTTTATCATAAGAACAATGTGTCCCGCAAGGTTTCCCGTATCAGCAAGGCAGTAAACGAGATGGCCTGAACCGACGTGCGGAAAGCTTTCACACTTAAGGTGTGCGTTGCGGCTTTTCCGGGAATGCATGGTTTTTGAAAGCAATAAAATCCGAACATCTATACCGTCATGTAGATGTTCGGATTTTTTTGTGTCCGCGCCTGCTTTTGCGCTCTCCTGCTTTCTTTCTGCTTTACTCTTTACCCGCAGCCACAGGGATTAATGTGCTCCTGGAGCTGCTGCAAATCATTACCGTCAGCTTTACCCGCAGCCACAGCCACAGGGATTAATGTCTGCGGCCTCCGCCGCCGTGGCTTGCGCCGCCGCTGCTGGTATGGTGTCCGCCTCCGCCGCCGTGGGAGCCTCCTCCCCCCGAGGAAGAGGCTTCAATATGGCGTTTTACCACATTTTTTCTGATCAGCTCGTCGCCCTGTCCCAGCATCTGCGCCTTGCCGCCGGGTACATAGGCGTTGACGGCCACCGTATTCTTCGCTCTGTTCTTTCCGAGATGAACGGACGCATAGAGAAACGCTGCCAGTGTTGCGCTCAAAAATGCAATCAGGTAATAACCGGCCCCCACCCGGACACCGCCTCCCAAAAAGCCGCACACACTGTCGATATAGGCTATGTACGCCCTGTAAGGATCCCTGTCATACCAGGCGTCCACCGCATCCAGCACCTTCCCCACGTCATAACTGCTCAGCGCGTTTTCCACACGCCCACTGGTAGAAAGCCATTCTCCGCGCTGGCCGGGATAACGGTTGTCGATGAGGATGGAGCCGTCTCCCTCAAATCCCCTGTTGAAACCGTATCGGTTGGTGTCCCAGAAGTCATCCGCCAGATCCGTCATATTCTGTTCCCAGTTCGTGGAACGGTAATGATACTGCTCCTTCGCTTCTTCTCCCTCCACCGGCCTGGCAAAGGTCAGGATCACAAAATCCACCCCGTACTCCGCCTCTTTCCCGGCAATGTATCGGCGGAGCTTTTCCTCCTCTTCGTCTGTCAGAATGTCCGCATAATCATAGACACGCTCGGCGGGAGCCTCGCCGTTGGTTCTTCCCTTTCCTCCGCCTGCCGCCCGCAGGAGACTGACACAGACCGCCGCAGCCCCCAAAACCGCCACCGCTGCGAACCAGAACCGAAAATAATGAAAATACTGCTTTCGCGCTTCTTTTTTTGTTTCCTTATCCACTATTCTTCCCCTTTATACGCTTCTACACACTTATCATGAGAGCAAAAGCGGCGCCATGAGCAGTATCGCCATCAGACATCCCCACAGCGTCCCCGTATAGGCGAGCATTTTTTTGACCGACAGCGGTGCCTCCCCTACAATTTTTCCCGTCTGGCCGTTGACATAAAAGGGATAATCCTGGCCCTTGTAGGTATATTCATACTTCCAGACCGGCAAAAGACCGTAGACCGCGCTGCCTTCCTGAACCGCGATCTGTTGGTCTGTCACCCGAACCGAACCGTAGCCCGCGTAGCTTTCCCGCAGCATGGCGGCGGCGCTTTCCTTCATCTTTTCCAAAGCCCTGTTCTCCAGCGCCTCCGAGGACATGTTGTATTTTTCCGCATAAAATCCGGACAAATACTCCGGTACAAAATCAATCAGCTGTCCGTATTGATAAGGCTCCATCAGATCCATGACCTGATCCGGCATGGCAGCCGACGCGTCCGCCGGGATTTTGTCGTATTGAATATTCATATCCCGGTTGACCGCATAGACGGATGTCTCCGTATATTCGGTATTGCCGCTTCTCCAGACCCTGACCTTTGTGGCCTCTCCCCGCATGGTGCAGCGGGTCCTGTAGTTATAGAGCCAGTACGGCACATAAACGCCCCGTATCCCGTTTAAGCGGACCTCCGACAGGAAATCCCCCGGCGCGAACAGATTCTTTCGAAAACGCTCCCGCAGAGACTTCTTACAGCTCTCCTTTCCCAGCTGAAAGGGCAGGATCAGCCGGGGCGCATAACTGCCCTCCACTCTTTCGTTCAGGATCAGATAACTGTCGCAATAAGGGCACTGCGTCGCCGAGGTATGCTCTTCTACCGGCACTTCGCCGCCGCAGTTCGGACATACGCTCATCTCCGGGGACGTGCCGTTGGAAAGCTCCCCGCTCTTTTCGCTTTCGCAGAACGGACAGAACATCTCATGCCTCTCCGGGCTGTAAATCACGTTCCCTCCGCAATTTTTGCACTTAAAATACATCCTTACCCTCCCTGTTGCTTCGCAGCCGCTTGATTTTCCTACGCGTTCATTATACATCTCAACTCGCAAACCCGCGCTTTCAGCGCTTTATTGCCTGCTTCGCAGGCTGTTTGCTCGTTAATGCCGCAGGAAAATCAAATGCCGCTTCGCGTCGCTTGATTTTCCTATGCGGCTATTATATCTTACAATATCCGGCGCGATATTTCAAGGTACGGAAAAACCACTTCAAAAGGGATGTCAAAGAAATCTTTGTTTCTTCGGCATCCCTTTTCATTCCTTTGCGCTTTTCGCAATTACTTATAGTTGACAATCTTTCCAAAGTCAGCCTTCAGGGACGCGCCGCCCACCAGGCCGCCGTCGATGTCAGGCTGTGCGAACAGCTCCGCCGCATTTCCGGCGTTTACGGAACCGCCGTATTGGATGCGTACCGCCGCCGCCGTCGCATCATCGTACATTTCGGCAATACAGTCGCGGATACCCTTGCAAACCTCCTGCGCCTGCTCCGTGGTCGCGGTCTTTCCGGTGCCGATCGCCCAGATCGGCTCGTAAGCGATCACCATCTCCTTTACCTGATCTGCGGCTACGCCTACCAGGTCGGATTTGATCTGCAGCCGAATCCAGTCCATCGTCACGCCCGTCTCCCTCTGCTCCAAGGACTCGCCGCAGCAAAGAATAGGAGTCAGACCGGCCTCGATAGCCTTTTTCACCTTCTTGTTGAGCAGGGCGTCATCCTCCTTGAAATAGTCCCTTCTCTCAGAATGACCGATGATGACATACTTCACGCCTGCGTCCTTCAGCATAGCCGCGGAAATTTCCCCTGTATAAGCGCCTTTTTCCTCAAAGTACATATTCTCCGCGCCAACCTCCACGTTCGTTCCCTTTACCGCCTCTACGACAGGAACGATGTCGATTGCGGGAACGCAGTATACTACGTCTGCCTCTTCTGTCTTTACCAGATCCTTCAGTTCAGCACACAGCTTTACGGCTTCACCGGGAGTCATATTCATCTTCCAGTTGCCCGCTATGATCTTTCTTCTTGCCATTTTTTTCTTCCTTCTTTCTAAATTTCAATCCGATTCCACGCACGGCCCGGCGGAACCCGCTCTTTTCCTTATTTGTCGTCCGCTGCCGCCACGCACGGCCTGGCGGGACCTGCTTTTCTCCTTATTTGTCGTCTGCCGCCGCCACGCACGGCCCGGCGGGACCTGTTTTTCTCCTTATTTGTCGTCTGCTGCCGCCACGCCGGGAAGCTCCTTGCCCTCCAAAAACTCAAGGGAAGCGCCGCCGCCGGTGGAAATATGGCTCATCTTGTCGCCAAAGCCCAGCTGGTTCACAGCCGCCGCGGAATCGCCGCCGCCGATGATGGTCGTCGCGTCCGTATCTGCCAAAGCCTTCGCCACGGCGATGGTTCCCTCCGCCAGAATCGGGTTCTCGAACACACCCATAGGCCCGTTCCAGACAACGGTCTTTGCGCTCTTTACCGCATCCGCGTACATCTGAGCCGTCTTCGGTCCGATATCGCAGCCCTCTCTGTCCGCAGGCATTTCCTCCACACCGTAAACCTTTACCTCAACGGGAGCGTCGATGGGGTTGGGGAACGCTTCCACCGTTACGGAGTCAACGGGAAGCAGCAGCTTCTTTCCGAGCTTCTGCGCCTTCTCCATCATCTCCTTGCAGTAGTCAATCTTCTCGTTATCTACCAGAGATCTTCCGATCTCGTATCCCTGCGCCTTCAGGAAGGTGTATGCCATACCGCCGCCGATGATCAGAGTATCGCACTTCTCCAGCAGGTTGGAGATCACGTTCAGCTTGTCGGCCACCTTCGCGCCGCCCAGGATCGCCACAAAAGGTCTCACCGGATTCTCCACGGCGTTACCCAGGAAATTAATCTCCTTCTGCATCAGGTATCCTACCACGTTCTCGCCGCCCTTTGCGGTGATAAACTTTGTCACGCCTTCCACGGAAGCGTGCGCCCTGTGGGAAGAACCGAAAGCGTCGCACACATACAGATCGGCCAGGTCAGCCAGCTCTTTCGAAAATTCCTCGCCGTTTTTGGTCTCTTCCTTGCCGCGGAAACGGGTATTCTGGAGCAGAACGACGTCTCCCTCCTGCATCGCCTCCACAGCTTTGGTCGCAGCTTCGCCGGTCACGTTGTAATCCGACACAAATACGACCTCCTTGCCCAGCTTCTCGGACAGTCTCTTTGCCACAGGTGCCAGAGACTCCTTCTCGTTGGGGCCTTCCTTTACCTTGCCCAGATGAGAGCAGAGGATCACCTTCCCGCCGTCCCCGATCAGCTTCTGAATCGTAGGCAGGGCCGCCACGATTCTCGTCTCGTCGGTGATCTCTCCGTTTTTCAAAGGTACATTAAAATCGCATCTGACTAATACTCTTTTGCCCTTCGCGTTGATGTCGTCAACGGATTTCTTATTCAGTCCCATATCTTTTTACCATGCCTTTCCCATCCTCCGCCGCCTCCGCCGCAGAGTCGAATTATTTAATAAAAAAACAGAATTTACGCCTCGCAAAAAATCTGTTGTCGTGAAAAAGGGGCCCGGTCCATAAGACCGGACCCTCACGTCCTGCAATGCCGCGGCTTACTGAAGCTCGCTGAAATACTTGATGGTACGAACCATCTGAGAAGTATAGCTGTTCTCGTTATCATACCAGGAAACAACCTGAACCTGCGTATTGCCGTCCTCCATGGGAGCTACCATGGTCTGCGTAGCGTCGAAGATGGAGCCTGCGGTGCTTCCGATCACGTCAGAGGAAACGATCTCGTCGGTGTTGTAAGCAAAGGACTCTGTGGAAGCAGCCTTCATAGCCTCGTTGATCTCATCCTTTGTCACTGCGCCCTTTACAACCGCTACCAGGATCGTGGTGGAGCCGGTAGGGGTAGGAACACGCTGTGCGGAGCCGATCAGCTTGCCGTTCAGCTCGGGGATAACCAGGCCGATTGCCTTTGCAGCGCCGGTGGAGTTGGGAACGATATTGCATGCGCCCGCGCGGCTTCTTCTCAGGTCTCCCTTTCTCTGAGGGCCGTCCAGAATCATCTGATCGCCGGTGTAAGCGTGAACGGTGGTCATGATACCGCTCATGATAGGTCTGCAGTCATTCAGAGCCTTAGCCATGGGCGCAAGGCAGTTTGTGGTACAGGAAGCCGCGGAAATTACGGTATCCTCGGGCTTTAATGTCGTATGGTTTACGTTGTATACGATGGTAGGAAGATCGTTTCCTGCAGGAGCAGAAATAACAACCTTACGCGCACCGGCCGTAATATGAGCGGAAGCCTTCTCCTTGGAGGTATAGAAACCGGTACACTCCAGAACAACGTCAACCTTCAGCTCTCCCCAGGGAAGCTTGGAAGCATCTGCTTCCTTATAGATGGTGATGGTCTTGCCGTTCACGGTAATGCTGTCCTCGCCTGCCACTACGGAATCAGCGTATTTGTACTTGCCCTGTGAAGAATCGTACTTCAACAGATGCGCCAGCATCTTGGGGCTGGTCAGATCGTTGATCGCCACCACGTCGTATCCTTCCGCATCAAACATCTGTCTGAATGCCAGACGGCCAATACGTCCGAAACCATTAATTGCTACTCTTACTGCCATTTTAGATTCCTCCTGAAATATTATTTTATAGCATTTTGACATCTGCGGACATTCCCGCCTGAGCATGTCCCATTGTCAAAATTTTATCAGCAAGAATATTTTACCTAATTTCCCCTGATAATTCAAGATGTAAATGAAAAATAATTGCCAATCCTTTGGAAATTCCCCGCAAACGGAAAACCGATTGCCATTTTTGCCCTCTGCGGGTATACTGAAAGGGCAGACTCAGAAACCCAAAAGGAGGCTTACCGTGATCCGCTCAGACTGTCATCTTCACTCATCCCACTCCGGCGATTCCGACGCCCCCATGGAGGACATGATCCGGCAGGGCATCTCCTTGGGGCTTTCCGCCATGTGCTTTACGGAGCATCAGGACATCGCCTATCCCGACGCCCCCGGCGAGCCGGGCAGCATTTTTCTTCTGGATACCGATTCCTATCTGCGCGAGCTGACAAGGCTGCGGGAAAAATACCGCGGCCGCATCCGCCTGCTCTTCGGCGTGGAGCTCGGCCTGCAGCCGGGGATTGTCCCGGAAAATACCGCCTGTACACGCTCCCATGCTTTCGATTTTATCATCGGCTCCACCCACATCTGCCGGGGAAGGGATCCCTATCTGCCCTCCTTTTTCGAGGGCCGCGCCGAGGAAGAGGCCTATCTGGAATATTTTGAGGAGGTGCTGGAAAACATCCGGCTCTTCTCCGACTTCGACGTACTGGGACATCTGGACTATGTAGTGCGCTACGGTCCGAACAGAGACGCCCGCTACTCCTACGCCGGCTACCGGGAAATTCTGGACGCCATCCTTAAAATGCTTCTAAAAAAGGGAAAGGGGCTGGAGCTGAACACCGGCGGCATCAAAAAAGGGATGAAAGATTTTCATCCCTGTCAGGACATTTTGAAACGATACCGGGAGCTGGGCGGCGAAATCGTCACCGTGGGAAGCGACTCCCACGACACACTCCACATCGCCGACTCCTTTGACCGCGCCGCCGGGGTTCTGCGGGAATGCGGCTTCCGCTATTATACCGTCTTTGAAAAGCGCGTTCCCGCCTTCCTCCCCCTGACCTGAAATCCGCGCAGGAATCCCGGACGACTGCTCCCGAGCCGGACTTGCAGCCACCCTGCTTTTTGCAGGCATCCTGTTCCCCGCGCCTGAAGGCAACTCCCCGAAATCCGACGCGTCAGCACAGCACAACGATCCGCTTCGGCGTCGTCTGGGCGGGTATGCTCCGGGTGGAGCTGTCGTAGATTACCAACAGATTGTGTCTGGCGGGGCTTCCCTGAAAATACTGGTTGTTGGCGGTTCTCACCTCCACGGAGCCGTCCAGGTTCAGCTGCAGCGTCTGGTTCTCGTTCACCATGGCTGCATTGTAATAATCCACGTCGATCATCCTGCCGTTTTTCTCCCTGGCCGCCGCCACGGCACTATACTGGGGCGGATAAATCAGCGGCACGGGCGCGTCCATGGAGTACCAGAAGGTACAGAGCATCCCCACCGACAGGGTTTCAAAATCGACCGCATAAGTGGACGGCGTTATGAGGAAATTCACCGTGTTTCCGTCCGAATCCTCCAGCATCACATAAACCGTGCATCCGTCTGCCCTGTTATTTCCGACTCTGGCAGGCACCATCTCCACAATCGTTCCCGTCACCGAGCCGAAGCGGCTTCTCCGCACAGGCCCTCTCCCGTTAAATTGAAAATCCATCTTTTCTCTCCCGCTTTTTATCATTTTCTCTGAAATGATGCTCACCCCAGTTTATGCGGCGGCCGCGCCTTTGTGTCTGTCCCGGTCCTTACCCGCTTACGATCGTACCGCCTCCCAGCACGCATTCCCCATCGTAAAACACCGCGGCCTGTCCCGGTGCGGCGGCCCTCACCGGCTTTTCAAAGGTGCATCTGACCCGCCCGTCCGGCTCTTTCTCAATCCTGCAGTACTCTCCCGCGTGATTATAGCGGATCTTTGCCCTGACACGCACAGGCCCGTCGATATCCTCCACCGCCATAAAGCTGACCCTGTCGCAGAGCACCTCCGTCACAAACAGGTCCTCGTTTTTTCCAATAACCACCTCGTTGCTTTCCGGCCTGATCTGCGTCACATAGACCCGCTCTCCCATGGGGAGCTCCAGTCCTCTGCGCTGGCCTACCGTATAATGAGTGATCCCCTTATGGCTCCCCAGCACCTGACCGTCCGCCGTCACAAAGCTGCCGCACCCCGGCGTCCGCTCCTTCGCCATACGGTCGATAAATCCCGCATAATCGTGATCCGGCACAAAGCAGATCTCCTGACTGTCCGGCTTGTGGGCAACGGGAAGCCCTGCCCTCAGGGCAATCCCACGGATCTCCTCCTTCGTGTACTCTCCCACGGGCATCAGCGTGTGCCGCAGCTGTTCCTGGGTCAGACTGTACAGCGCGTAAGTCTGATCCTTTGCCGCCGTGGCGCTGCTGCAGACACAGTATCTGCCGTTTTGCAGTCTCCTGATTCTGGCGTAATGCCCCGTAGCGATATAGTCTGCGCCAAGCTGAAGGCTCCGCTGCAAAAGCGCCTCCCATTTCACATAACGGTTGCAGGCGATACAGGGATTCGGCGTCTGTCCCTTCAGATATTCCTCCACAAAATAGTCCACCACGCAATGCCGGAATACTTCCCGGAAGTTCATGACGTAATAGGGGATCTCCAGTTTTTCCGCCACCGCCCTGGCGTCGTCCGCGGCGGAGAGCCCGCAGCAGCCGCCCTCCGAAAGCTCCGTCTCCCCGCCTTCCCCGTCCCAGGTCCTCATGGTAACGCCTGTCACCTCATATCCCTGCTCTTTCAGCAGATATGCCGCCACGGAAGAATCCACTCCTCCCGACATTCCCACAACCACTCTCTTACGCAAGCTCCGCCCTCCCGACTCAATTCATACCATCAGCGATACCGGTCAATCTCACATTATCTGACTCTATCGAAAGAATCGCTATCCCTGCGATTCTTTCCGGAATGATCTAAATTTTCTTGGGCAGTGTACTTTACTGCCTTAGAAAATTTTCATTCCGTGAGGTTTAGAAAATCTTCGCGAAGCGGCCTCTGCCGCAAGCGTTAGATTTTCTCCTCACATTAGTATAAAGGATTTTCCGTCAGATTACAATTCAAACAAAATCCTATCCCATCTTTTTCACGATTCTGTAGTAAGTCAGCGACGTGCGCTTATAGCAGACGCCGTACAGTACGGAAAAGCCGGCGCAGACCAAAAGGCAGCAGTTCCTCAAAAGCGCCACGTTCACACATCGGATCGCCGCCAGAAGCGCAATGACCAGCTTCATGCCAACAACCGTATGAAGAACCGCACCCGCCAAAGGTAATGCGAATACTAATAGTACCTGCTTTTTGATCGTCCTCCTGATTTCCTCATCACTCATCCCCACCTTCTGCATGATTTCAAAATTTTTCTGATCCTCGAAGCCCTCCGTGACCTGCTTATAATACAAAATGACCAGCAGACAGATCAAAAAGATCAGGCCGAAGAAAATCCCGACGAACAGCAGTCCGCCGTACAGGCTTCTCTCCTCTGTCCGCTCCGAACGGTAATCCTTCAGACCGGCAAAGCCCTCCCGTCCCGCAAACGCCTCGGCCGCCTGCCGGAAAACGCATCCGCCGCTTCCTCTCCGCCCCGGGGATTTGCCGCTATGTGGAACACCCGGTTCGCCGTCCCGTCCATGCCGAACGACGCGGCAATCCTGATCACATCCTCCTCATCCGGCAGTACGACCAGATACCGCGTATAGTAAATATCACCCTCGGCCTTCGGCCGGATGCTGCAGCGTTCCAGTTCCTCCTTCACCGTGTATTCCGTACCGTCCAGCAGGATTTTCCCGAAACCGAAATCGGCGCCCGAGGAATAGACCAGCACCTCGTCCGGCGCCAGCTGTACACGGGCGTTCTCCATCAGGTTATACGAATCCAGATCGCAAAACTCCACATCATGAACATTGTAATAGGCAAGCACGTCGTCCTCCCTTTCTTCCCGCAGCACGTTTCCGTCCTGAAAGGCCACCGTCGGGACGGTGCCGTAGCTTAGGTAATCCGCAAGCTCCACCCCCGTCCTCCGGGCAATGTCCTGAAATTCGCCGCAAAGCGCCTCCTCGTTCTGCGGCCCCAGAAAGGTAACCGAACACTCTCTGGGATACATAAGATCGGTGATAAAATCCATACTCAGTCCCACCCCTACGGTACAGATCACGGTAATAATCACCATAGTGGAAAAGACGCAGATATTGGAAAGGCTCGCGGCGCTCTTTTTCATCCGGTACAGCATGCCGGACACCGTCACAAAGTTCTCTGCCCTGTAATAATACCTTTTCCGCCTCTTTAAGAAGCGCAGGAAGGCGATGCTCCCCGCGGTAAACAAAAAGTAGGTTCCCGCCACCACCAGAAAAACCGCGAGGAAAAATTTTGTGAAAATATCTCCGTTTAAGCTTGAGGTCAGGGCAATATAATATCCTCTTCCCAAAAGCAGGACCCCCGCCAGAGACAACACCCCGATGTGCTTCGGCTCCTTCTCGCCCTTTTTGGATTCGCTCATCAGTTCCACCGGCCTTGCCTTCCCCACCTGGATCAGATTGACAAACAGATTCAGCCCGGTCACAATCCCGTAAAAGGAAAACAGATCCAAAAACGCCGCCGGGCTTAACCGAAGCGCCGAGTCCACAGGCAGCTCCACAAGGTTAAGCAGCAGCAGGAAAATCAGCTTGGAGAAGAGAAGCCCCAGCAGAACGGCCCCCACGGTCACAATGCCGTACACAATCAGGCTCTCCCAGAACATCATGATGCCGATATGCTTCTTTTCCATGCCCAGGATACTGTAAAGCCCCAGCTCCCGCTTCCTGCGCTTGATGAGAAAGCTGTTGGTATAGTATAAAAACGGCACCATGATGATTCCCAGAAGGTAGAACCCCACCATGACCAGCGCACTGGCATATGCTGCCTTGGGCACCTTCAGCATGACGTCGCTCTTTAAGATCAAATCGAATACAAAGTAGGTAAACATGGCAAAAATGCTGACCCCGATATAAGGGAAATAAGCTCTCCCGTTCTTTCGGATATTGTTCACTGCCATTCCCGGCAGAATCGAAACTCTGCTTTTCATCTCAAGCCTCCTCCCTCTCGTCCGCTTCCGTCGCTCTCCCAGCGTTTTCCGTGTGCAGAACCGTCAGCGTATCCGATATTTTGCGGTACATCTCGTCGTCGCTTAAATTGCCGCGGTAAATCTGGTTAAACACACAGCCGTCCTTGATAAACATGACGCGCCCCGCGCGGCTGGCCGCCTGTATGCTGTGGGTCACCATCAGGATCGTCTGGCCGTCCTCGTTGACCTCGGCGAAGATCCGCAGAAGCCGGTCCGACGCCTTGGAGTCCAGTGCGCCGGTGGGCTCGTCCGCCAAAAGGATCTGCGGTCTTGTGATCAGCGCCCGGGCCACCGCCGTGCGCTGCTTCTGCCCGCCCGACACCTCGTAGGGATATTTTTCCAGAAGCTCCGCGATGCCCAGCTTTTTTGCAAGCGGGTCCAGCCTCTCCTGCATGACGCGGCTGTCGCACCCCGCCAGCACCAGCGGCAGAAAAATATTGTCCCTTAAAGACAGCGAGTCCAGCAGATTAAAATCCTGAAAGACGAACCCCAGATTGTCCCTGCGGAAAGCGCAGAGCTCCTTTGCCCTGATATCCGCCATGTTCTTTCCCGCCAGTATAACCGCTCCTCCCGTAGGGCGGTCCAGGGAAGCCATGATATTTAACAGCGTCGTCTTGCCGGAACCCGACTCCCCCATGATCGCCACATACTCTCCCTGCTCCACCGAAAAATTCACGTCGTTCAACGCCTGTACCCGATTACCGCCCATCCGGGTGGTATATACCTTTCTCAGGTTTTTCACTTCCAAAAGCGACATTTTTCTTTCCTCCAATCTTTGTATGACTGTACTGCATTTACAACACAATCATACAAAAGAGGAAAATGTCCGGCAATCGAATTGCCTTACATTTTCCTCCTTTTAGCTTACACTTTTGTAAGGTTTCGGCAGGGTCAGCGTCATCCGGGTTCCCTTTCCCACGGTGCTCTGAGCCAGAACGCCGATCCCCAGCCGGTCAAACACCTGTTTACACAGATACAGCCCGATACCGGTGGAGCGCTTATCCAGCCTGCCGTTGTAACCGGTAAAGCCCTTTTCAAAAATCCGCGGCAGATCCTCCGGCCGGATCCCGATCCCCGTGTCCTCCAAAATCACCTGGACATCCTGCTCCCGCTCTCGGACGGAAAAACTGATTTTTCCGGCGGGGGTATATTTGATGCTGTTGGAAAGCAGCTGCTCCAGACAAAAGGAAAACCACTTTTCGTCCGTAACCGCCCATGCCTTCTCCGTCGGCACCTCGGCACAGAGCCCCTTATTGATAAACAGCACCGAATATTTTCTCACCGCCTGCTTAAGCAGGGCCGTCAGTTCGCAGCTCTCTAACGACAGATCGGTGGAGATACTCTCCAGCCGCTGAAAGGTCAGCACCATCTCCGCGTACTGCTCGATCTTAAACAACTCCTCCTGCATCAAAAATCCGTTCCTGCAGTCCTGATTTTCCTCCAGAAGAAGCTTCAGGGCGGAGATCGGCGTCTTAACCTGATGCGTCCACATCATGTAATAATCCTTCCGGTCGGACTCCTTTTCCTCCCAGCGGTTCTTCTCCTTCTGCCGGGCTTCCTCCGCCGCCAAGGCCAGCGCCGCCAGCTGCCCTTCGGGGGAGCCGTCCTCCGAAAGCTCCTCCGGTTCACCGATTTTCTTCGTCAGCAGCTCCCCTGTCTCTTCATAATGCGAAACCACATTCTCCAGCCGGATACACCTGTCTACATATCTTTTCCCGCAGACGATTCCCGTCAGGCCGCAGACCGCAAGCGTCAGCAGCGCGCCATAGAGCATCTTTCCGATATTTTCAAGGCGGTAAAGAGAACCGGTGATCAGAAAGAGCGACACCGTGGCGAAATACCCAAAAATGACGGCCTTTCTTTCCCGCAGATAACAAATCCAATATTTCAGCGTCGGTCCTCTTTTCTTTTTTCCAGACAATATCCCAGCCCCTTTCTGGTCTGTATCATATCCCCCGCGCCCATCGCCTCCAGCTTTTTCCGCAGTCTCGTCATGTTTACGGTCAGCGTGTTGTCGTCCACAAAGCAGTCGTTGTCCCAGAGCCGCTTCATGATCGCCTCCCGGCTCACCGTCTGCTCCGGATTTTCCATGAAAAGCTGCAGGATCCGAAATTCGTTTTTGGTCAGCTCCTGCTTCTGCCCGCCGACCAATACGGACGCGTCCGTCCGATCCAGACAGATTCCCCCGTATTCCAGCAGATCGGTCTGCCCTCTGAAGGAATAAGTCCTGCGCAGCATGGCCTGCACCTTTGCCGCCAGCACGTCCGGCTCAAAGGGCTTCGTGACAAAATCGTCCCCGCCCATATTCACCGCCATCACAATATTCATATTGTCTCCTGCCGAGGACACGAAAATCACGGGCACCTGGGACACCTGCCGGATCTGCGTACACCAATAATATCCGTTGAAAAAGGGCAGGCCGATATCCATCAAAATTAGATGGGGCTGCATCCCGGAAAATTCCTTCAGAACGTTTTCAAAATCCGTGACGCAGCACAGCTCATATCCCCACCGCTCCAGGTAGTTCTTCATCTGCCTTGCAATCACCGCGTCGTCCTCCACGATCAGGATCCTGTATTTCTCCATAGGGTCAGTACTCCTCTTCCTCCTCGCCCTCATGGATATCCGTCTTCGGCCTTTTAAGACCCTCGATCACAATATGATTCTTTTCCGCGTAATCCCAGAGAGCTGCATGGATGGCTTCCTCTGCCAGCAAAGAACAGTGTACCTTAACGGGAGGCAGTCCGTCAAGGGCTTCCATCACCGCCTTGTTTGTCACCTGCATCGCCTCCTGAACCGTCTTTCCCTTCACCAGCTCCGTAGCCATGGAGCTGGTAGCCACTGCGGCCCCGCATCCGAAGGTCTTAAATTTTACGTCCCGGATGACGCCCTCGTCGTCAATATCCAGAAAAATCCGCATGATATCGCCGCACTTGGCGTTCCCCACGGTCCCCACGCCGCTCGCGTCCTCTATCTCTCCCACATTCCTGGGATTCTGAAAATGATCCATCACCTTTTCGCTGTACATTCTTTTTGCTCCTTTCCCGTCTGCTGCCGCATGTTCTGTGTTTTTTTGCTTCCGCCTGCTTTTACATGCCCTCTTTATCCTGCGGCAGCTTCCCCTGCCCCTCTTCTTTCTTTGCCGCTTTCAGGAAATCCTCGTAGAGCGGCGACATCGCCCTCAGCCTTTCTATAATCTGCTTTAAGGCTTCCACCGTCCGATCCATCTCCTCCACGGTATTTTCCTCGGACAACGTCATTCTGACGGAGCCGTGAGCCTCCTCATGGGCTGCTCCTATGGCCAAAAGCACATGGGACGGATCCAGGGAACCGGAGGTACAGGCCGATCCGCTGGAGGCGCAGATCCCCTGCATATCCAGCATGATCAGCACGGACTCTCCCTCCACAAAGGAAAAGGAAAAATTCACATTCCCCGGAAGACGCTTCATCCTGTGGCCGTTTAATCGGCAGTACGGAATCTCCCGCTCGATCCGCCCGATCAGATAGTCTCTCAGCTCAGTTTCCTTCGCCGCCTTCTCTTCCATGATGCGGCAGGCTCTTTTTACAGCGGCCTCCATCCCCACGATGCCGGGCACATTTTCCGTTCCCGCCCGGCGGTTCCTCTCCTGTGCGCCGCCGTGCAGAAGAGAACGCAGCTTCAGTCCCGAACGGATATAGAGGAATCCCACCCCTTTCGGCCCGTTCAGCTTATGGGCGCTGGCGCTGAGCAGATCGATCTTCATCTCATCCACCTGCAGGGGAATCTGTCCGAAGGCCTGTACCGCATCCGTGTGGAACAAGACGCCGTGCTCCCTTGCCACCGCGCCGATTTGGGCAATCGGTTCCAGGGTGCCGATCTCGTTGTTGGCAGTCATGACGCTGATCAAAACCGTATCCGGCCGGATTGCCGCCCGGACAGCCTCCGGATCCACAAGCCCGTCCTCATCCACCTCCAGATAAGTGACCTCAAACCCCTGCTTTTCCAGATACTCGCAGGTGTGCAGGACGGCGTGGTGCTCGATCTTCGTGGTAATGATGTGCTTTCCCTTTCCCCGGTAAGCCTCCGCCGCACACTTGATCGCCCAATTGTCCGCCTCCGTTCCCCCCGCCGTAAAATAAATCTCCTCCGGCTTTGCGCCGATGGACGCCGCAATCGTCCTTTTTGCGCCGTTTACCGCTTTCTTTGCCGCGGAACCCGCCGAATAAATCGCGCTGGGATTCCCGTAGTTTTCCGTGTAAAACGGAAGCATCGCCTCCACTACCTCGGGCGCTGTCCTGGTAGTAGCCGCATTATCCAGATAAATCATGGTTTTTCTTCCTCCTTCCGGACGCAGTAACGCGTCAAACCATATTTTCGGAAATGTATTCATACTTTGTTACTGGGAATTATACGGTTACTATAACACTGCCGACGCTTTCTGTCAAGATTTCACCCCGGGAAAGACTCATTTGCCTGTTCTGTCCGTCTTTTCGAAAGAATATAATGGGAAAAACAGGGCGTTCGGTAAAGCTTATGAAATCCGCAAAAAATCATCCTCTGCTTATCGGTACGGTAATCCTTACGCTCACCGGTCTCTTGAGCCGCATCATCGGTTTTTTTTACCGCATCTATCTGTCCCGCCTGTTCGGCGAGGAAGGCATGGGACTCTATCAGCTTTTAAATCCCGTGCTGTCCGTCTCCTTTTCCCTGACGGCGGCGGGATACCAGACTGCCATCTCGAAGCTGGTGGCGGAACAGTCCGCCATCCGGAAGGGCGCCTCCCTGCGCCCGATGGCCGCAGGTCTCAGCATCAGTCTGCCGCTGTCGCTTCTCTGCAACGCCGCAATCTACCTGTTCTCCGACACCATTGCCGCCGTGTTGCTGCAGGAGCCCCGCACGGCCTATATGCTGCGCATCCTCTCCTTCTCCGTTCCCTTAAGCGCGGTACACGCCTGCGTTAACGGTTATTTTTACGGTATCAAAAAAGCCGGAATCCCCGCGGCCTCCCAGCTTTTGGAACAGATAACGCGGGTCGGCTGCGTCTATCTGGTTTCCGCGGGTTATTTTTCGTCGGGGAGCACTCCCCCGATCAGCGTGGCCGTTCTGGGCCTGACCGTAGGAGAATTTTTCTCCATGCTCTATTCCGCGGCGGTTGTATGGAAACAGGGACTCAGCATAAAACACTTTCCGGAGAGCCCGATCCGTCCTTCCTCCGGTTCAGGGCTTTACAGGGGACTTTTGGCCATGGCCGTTCCCCTGACCGCAAACCGCATCGTCCTCAATCTGCTGCAAAGCGTGGAATCCGTCTCCATCCCTTCCATGCTGCGGCTTCACGGCTATGACACCGTAACCTCCCTAAGCGTCTACGGCGTCCTCACCGGTATGGCTATGCCGTTTATCTTCTTTCCTAACGCCCTGACCAGCTCCGTCGCCGTTCTTCTGCTGCCCGTCATCTCGGAAAACTATGCTCTGGGCAACTATAAGGCCGTCAGACAGGCCACCGTCAAAACCGTAAAATACTGCGGCCTTCTGGGGATCGGCTGTATGACCGGCTTCGTCGCTTTCGGGAACTGGGCGGGCACTGCTCTTTTCCACAGCCCTCTGGCCGGCTACTTTATCACTACTCTGGGCTTTATCTGTCCCTTCCTCTACCTGGACACCACCCTCTCCAGCATCCTCCAGGGACTGGGCCGGGCGGGCCGGATTTTTGCCATGAACGTGGTCTGCCTTTTGATCCGCCTGGGGTTTGTCTTTCTGGCCGTCCCGCGCTTTGGCATCGCCGGATACCTCTGGGGGCTCTTAGCCAGCCAGCTGACACTGGGCGTCCTCTACCTGATCTGTCTGGGCAGACTCCTGAAAAAAATGCCGGCTGCGTAAGCAACCGACATTTTTTAACCGCTATTTTAACATTTTTTTCAATTCGTCCATAAAAGTATTTACATCCTTGAACTCCCGGTAGACGGAGGCAAAACGGACATAGGCCACCGCGTCAAGATCCTTCAGCTTATTCATCAGCAGCTCTCCGATCACCTGGCTGGAGATTTCCTTCTCCTCCCTGTTTGTGATCTCGTTTTCCACCTCATCCACCAGTCCCGTGATCTGCTGGGCGCTGACAGGCCGTTTATGGCACGCGCGCAGCACTCCCGCCTCGATCTTCGTCCGGTCGTACGCTTCCCTGTTGTTATCCTTTTTGATGATAATCAGCGGAATCGTCTCCACCTTTTCGTAAGTGGTAAACCGCTTGCCGCACTCGTCGCACATCCGCCTGCGCCGGATGGAATTATTGTCTTCCGCCGGCCTGGAATCGATTACCCTCGTGTTTTCATGATTGCAGAAAGGACATTTCATAAGCATTCTCCTTTTTTAAGCAATTTTACTCAAAAAGTATTCATATTCACCACTAAATTTAACATATCTAACAATGAATGTCAACTAAAATGATATCCGGGCCAATCTGCTTGATATCCTTGAACGGGATGACAATATTCGGTTCGCAGTTTAAGAAGCTCAGCACCTTATTGCATCCCGGAACCATAATCTTACAGATGCATCCGCTGCAGGGATCAAACTCCAGGTCGCACACCCTGCCCAGCTTTTTGCAATCCTTCACATTGATGACATCCTTGCACTTCAGTTCCGAAAACAGCACAATAACACCCCGATTCTTTTTTTATATAGAATATGTCGCCCTGCGTTTTTGGAGAACATCCCGGAATAAATTTCTTTGTCAGGTACATACTACCACTATCGAATCAGGAAAGCAAAACGCGCGAACGCGCAGAAACGAGGGACGACATGGCACAGGGCAAAGTTGAAATCTGCGGGGTAAACACGTCCAGACTCCCGCTGCTCAAATCCGAGGAAAAGGAAACCTTATTCCGCAAAATCGAAGCCGGGGACGCCAAGGCCAGAGAGACTTATATCGAGGGAAATCTGCGGCTTGTCCTAAGCGTCATCAAACGCTTCTCTTCCAGCAGCGAAAATGTAGACGACCTGTTCCAGATCGGCTGCATCGGACTCATCAAGGCAATCGACAATTTTGATTCCTCTTTAAACGTAAAATTTTCCACCTACGCGGTTCCTATGATCATCGGCGAAATCCGCCGGTTCTTAAGAGACAACAGTCAGCTGCGGGTATCCCGTTCCCTGAAGGATACCGCCTACAAGGCCATCTATGCCCGGGAATCGCTGACAAGAAAAAATATGAAGGAACCCTCCATAGAGGAGATTGCCACGGAGATCGGCATCGCCAAAGAGGACATCGCCTACGCCTTGGACGCGATCCAGAATCCCATGAGCCTCTACGAGCCCATCTTCACCGACGGCGGAGACGCCCTCTACGTCATGGATCAGATCAGCGACAAGAAAAACCGGGAGGAGACCTGGGTCGAGCATCTCTCCTTAAGCGAGGCCATGAAAAAACTGAACCCCAGGGAGCACGAGATCATCTCCCTGCGGTTCTTCGAGGGGAAAACTCAGATGGAGGTCGCAGAGTCGATCGGGATCTCCCAGGCCCAGGTTTCCCGGCTGGAGAAAAATGCCCTGCGGACAATGCGGACCTATCTGTCGGCGTGAAGTATTCTTTCAAGGCATACCGGCTGATGCCGCATCGTTCAGACATCCCCTGCCGGAATCCTTCCCGCTTCCTGCCGCTTTCTCTTCCCCGGCAGCATCCTGCCAAAAGTCCGGCTCCAGAAACTCCTCCAGATCGCTGCAGATATAGGCCCGCAGCTCCTCATAGAGGCGATCTTCTCTCGCAAGGCAGTCCGCTCTCGCCAGCCACTCCTGATAAAGGGATTTCAGAATCCCAAACTGGAAGCTTAACAGCCTGCGCAGGACCTCCTCCTGCAGGCTGTCAAGCCGCGCCGCAAGAACCTCGTACAGGTTCAGATAAACCTCTATTTCATAGGACGATTGATAAATTTCTTCCTTCTCCTGCCTGAGCTTGGAATCCTTAAAAAGCTGCAGTTCAAGGTACAGCCGCCTGGAAAGAAGCTTTTTCAGCTCCGTCGTTTGCATAATGTTACCCCCTTATGTCCTTTTGCTTCAAAATGTCCTGTACCATGATTGCGTTGCAATCACGGTACGGATGGCCATTCGGCCGTTTCCTGCCCTGAATAAGGACATTATACTATGATTGCGTTGCAATCACGGTACGGATGGCCATTCGGCCGTTTCCTGCCAGAATAAGGTTATTTTGCCATGACTGCGCAGGATTTCGCTGCCAAATACACAAACGACACTTTTAAGTATAATACTGCGCCTGCGCCTCCCACATTCTGTAATAAACGCCCGCCGTATCCGCCACAAGCTCCTCGTGGGTTCCGTTCTGGACGATCCGCCCCTGGTCAAACACGGCAATCTCATCGCAAAAACGGCAGCTGCTCATGCGGTGTGAGATAAACACCGCTGTCTTTTCCTCCACCATCTCATTGAAGCGCATATAAATATCCTGCTCGGCGATCGGGTCCAGGGCGCTTGTGGGCTCGTCGAGGATCACCATCGGCGCATCCCGGTACAGCGCCCTGGCAAGGGCGATCTTCTGCTTTTCGCCTCCCGAAATTTCAATCCCCTCCTCGTCGCCGTCCTGCTGATCCTTTAAAAGACGGGAATCGATTCCGTTCTTCATCTCCTGAACCCTCTCGTAAATACCGGCGTCCCGGAGGCTTTTTATCACCCTCTCCCGGTCAAATTCCGGCCCTGCCGCCACATTCTCCGCCACAGAGAAGGAAAATATTCTGTAATCCTGAAACACGATGGAAAAGAGCCGGATGTACTCGTCATAATCGTATTTCCGGATGTCGATGCCGTTTAACAGAATCTCCCCCTCCGTGGGGTCGTAAAGCCTGCAGAGAAGCTTGATAAAGGTAGTCTTTCCTGCTCCGTTTGCCCCTACGATCGCCAGCTTCCTCCCCGTCTTCAGCCGGAAGGAAACATTTTCCAAAACCATCCTGTCGCTGTTGGGATAGTGAAAGCTGACATTCCGAAACTCCAGCTCATACTCGTTATCCTGGCGCTTTTCCACAGGAAGCGTCCCGTCGTACTTTTCGTTTTTCACCGCCATCAGCTCATGATAGCTCTCCAGATAAAGGTTCTGGGTGTTAGTCTGGATCATCAGGGAAAATACCACTCTGATCTGGGACTGGAGCAGGGTGATGGCGCTGATGTATTTTGTCACCTCGCCGACGGTGATCATGCCGTAGATCGCCTTGATCCCCACATACGCGTAAACAGCCACCGTAAAAAAATTCTGTACAAACAGCGACAGCGCCTCCACCTTCATACCGTCCCGGATGGCCTGCTTCTGCGCTCCCTCGATCTCCTCTCTGGCCTGTGTACCCTTCCGCAGGATCAGATCGGACATCTTAAAGATGCGAATGTCCTTGCCCATGGAATAATTGTTGATCAGATGGAAGAAGAACCAGTAAATTCTTCCGTTCCTCACCTCAATCTGGTCGCAGTTGTAGCGGATCCGCTCCTGCATGGCCTCGCATTTACTGCTCACAAAAATACTGAAGACCAGCAGCCCGAGAAGCAAAGCATAGCTCACCGGCGACGCGAAAAATCCGTACAGCGCGCCTTCCCCGTGATAAGGCGCAGCCACAAAGAGTCCGAACATCGCGGCCACCGCGCCGACACAGGAAATCACGGCGCCGATCAAATCCAGAGTTCTCGTCAGATATTCTCCCATCCCCCTCAGCTTATCCGTATTGCTGTCCGCCTGTGCAATCAGCTCCTGTATACGGTTCCTCTCCAAAATATCATAATCCATGGTCATGGCTTTATAGCTGATCTCCCGGTTCTTGCGGTGGGACACCAGCTGCCAGTGAACCTGATGGAACCGGATCATGGCGGAGCGGATCAGCTCCAGCGCCAGCCTGCTCGCCACCAAAACCGCCGCGACCTGAAGGATTTCCCTCCGATCCCTCCGGCTTATCAGCATATCCACAATTTCCGCGCTCAGAATCATGGACACAAACGGCTCGGCGCGTTCCGCAAGCGTTCTCAGGACAGCCACGGGAACATAGGAAGGACAGAGCCTGTAGACGGTTCCCAGATTCTTCTTAAGACACCGGAAAAAGGGAAGCTTTTCGTTCCTGGCATTCTCATTGTTTTTCTTCATGACTCCTCCGCTCCCCCTTCCTTGTAATATTGGCTCTGCACCTCAAAGACCTCCGCATACTTTCCCTTCTTTTGCAGGAGCTCGTCATGGGTTCCCGACTCCAGGATTCTGCCGTTCTCCAGGTAAAGCACCCTGTCGCAGAACTTCGTGCTGGCAAGCCTGTGGGAGATAAAAAGCGCTGATTTTCCCCGGGCTGCCGTCTGATATTCCTCATACAGATTACTCTCCGCAATGGGATCCAGCGCCGCAGTGGGTTCGTCCAGCACCAAAAGCGGCGCGTCCTTATACAGGCATCTGGCCAGCATCAGCTTCTGCATCATCCCTCCCGACAGCTGGATGCCGTCCGGGTCAAAGCTCTGGGTCAGACTGGTCAGCTCTCTGCGCTCCAGCGCCTCCACATCCTTCCACAGCCCGGCCCTTCGCAGGCATTCGCGGACCCTTTCCAAATCCGTCTCTTCCTCCGCCCGTCCCGACACGTTGCCGGCGATGGAAACCGGGATCGTATTGACGTCCTGGAAAATAGCCGCCAGCAGCTCGTGATACTGATCCAGATTCAGACTCTCCAGAGGATATCCGCCGATCAGAATCTCTCCCTCCGCAGGGTGATAAAAGCCGCAGAGCAGCTTTACCAGCGTTGTCTTTCCCGCCCCGTTGTGCCCTACAAGGGCAATCTTTTCTCCCGCCTGAATCGTAAAGGAAAGATTTTTCAGGGTATCCTCTTCCGCACCCTCATACCGGAAGGATACGTTCCGAAATTCGATCTCCGGAAACTGCCTGCGCCATGCGGTGGGGATACTCATGCCGTTCTCCCGCGGAAAACGGTCGGGATAATCCATCATTTTCCGATACTCGCAGATCATCTGATTTCCTTCCAGCAGATAGCTGACATGAAAACGCATGATCCCAAACCACGCGGCAAGTCCGCTCACCACGCCCAGCCCAAGGGTAAACTCCGCGATGCTGAAAGATCCGTCCAACACTCCGGCCACCAGAATCCCGTACGCCAAAAGATCTCTGGCCGCCACAAAGAGAGCGTCCGAAGCGTCCACCGCATACTTTCGCCGCCCCTGCCCGATCCACAGAGCTTTGTTTTTGCCCTCCAGCCTGTCAAAGCCCGAGCGGAACCACTTTTGCATATTGTAGATGCGGATATCCTTACCGTTCTCCACAGAGGTCGGCTGCTGCTTCAGATAATAGAATCTGCCCCAGATCCGATACTGCTCGTCCATGGTTTTTGCCCTGAATTTGCGGACATTTCCCTCCAGCAGGGAGCTCACGACGGACATGACCACAATGATCGCCAGAATCCGCCAGTCGAAAAAAGAGATCGTCAGGGAATAAAGCAGGATTCCCAGAACCGTGGAAAGAATCAGCGGATAATTGATGTACATGAGGTTGACTCCCTCCCGATACAGGTTGACCGCATGGGTAGCGCGGGTCAAAAGCCGCTGCTGCGCGGGAGACTCGATGTTGTCATAATCCGCATGAAGGCTCTTTTTCACCAGCCGCATCAGAAACTCCCTGTTTTGGGCAGTCTCGTAATAATAATCGCTCCACTTCCCGACATACCGGCTCCCGATCTGACAGAACAGATAGACTGCCAGCATCACCGCCATAACCGCAAGATAATGACCTGTGCTTCCCCGTTCCGTGATGCTCGCGACAGCCGCGGTAAGGGTGACCGTGCCTACCACCTCTCCCGCCAGATTGAAAAACACCGTGCCGTACACGCCAAGCCTCATGGCGGGCTTCATCTCATACAGAACCTGATAGATATACCGTATGTTGCCAAATAACGTATACTTTTTTTCTTTCATGTGATAACTCCGTTTCCTGCCTTGAATAAGGTTATCCTGCCATGCTTGCTCCGCAATCACGGCATGGATGGCCATCCGGCCGTTTCCTGCCTCGAATAAGGTTATCCTGCCATGCTTGCTCCGCAATCACGGCATGGATGGCCATCTGGCCGTTCCCTGCCTCGAATAAGGTTATCCTGCCATGTTTGCTCCGCAATCACGGCATGGATGGCCATCCGGCCGTTTCCTGCCTCGAATAAGGTTATCCTATCATATTTCCCGTGAAAACAGAAAAAATCGTGCACGAACTGTTGATTTTCGTACACGACCAGGATTCGGCTGCTTTCAGGAGAGATAAGACGGGAATCGGGAAGAAAAGACAAAAAGACTGCAAGAAAATACTCCCGCAAAATCAGACCGCAGCATCTTAGTCTCATGTCACAGCGGCAGCATAATCTCCGTGGAAAACACGCCCGGCTCGTTGGCCCGCCTGATATATCCGTTGTACTTGTCTACAATCAGATCGACGCGCTTCAGGCCATGACCATGGTCGCCCCTCTTATTTGAGATATACTCCGCGTCCAGCTTCCGAATGACGTCCCCGGTGGAGTTAGTCACGGCAATATAAAGCTGCTGCTTGCGGATACAGACATAAATCCGCAGAAACCGCTCCACGTCCTCCGGCATTTTCCGGCAGGATTCCACCGCGTTATCGATCAGGTTTCCCAGAATCACGCAAAGGTCTATATCCCCGATAGTCAGATTCTCTCCGATTTCCGCCTTACAGTTAATTCCGATTTTCTCTTTTTCGGCAATGCTCAGCTTGCTGTTCAGGATCGCATCCAGACTGACGTTGCCCGTGTTGTATTTCACTCGGATCCCGTCGAGCTCTCCCTCCAGCTCGTTCAGATACCGCTCTGCCTCCTCGATCTGCCCCATGGCAAGGTGCCCTTTCAGCTTTTGAAGATGATTGTGATAATCATGCCGCCAGCCGCGCATGGTCATATAAATTTCATTTACTTCCTTCACCTGTCTGGACATGACCTCGACCTGATAGTCCAGGTATCTTTTATCGCCAAATCGAAACATCCTTCCCTCCCGAAGCCGATGGGGTTTCGCCGCCTCCCATACAAAACGATGTTCTTCAACTACGCCGGACTTTTTATCGAACTTTTTATGTCAACTGAAGAAGAATGCATTACATTCTTCTAAGTGCCGCAACGCAGCACTTATTACAGTTCCCTGCGCAAAGAGGATATCCTGATCGGCCGCATCGGATTATTCTTTGCAGACGTCACCGAAAAAATAATTTGCAAACGCCTCGTTCAACGCCCCATACGCGCCGCGGCTGACCGGTATTGACTCCCCGTTTTCCAGAATGCATTCCTCGCGGGTAATCTTACTGACAAACTCCAGATTCACCACAACCGAACGGTTCGCCATGACAAATCTGGCGGCTGTATTGTCATAAGGCAAACTACTTTCGTCCGGCAAATTTTGGTTCGCCTTATGACCTATCAGGCCGGGATCCAGTTTCGCCAGCATCTCCTTCAGGCTGGCCTTCCACTCATAAATCCCGTTTACCGTCTGCATCTGCAGATAATGTCCCTCTACCTTTACATACAGGATATCGCTCCTAAGAATCCGCAGATTCTCCCCGTGATACATCAGCGGGAAATAATCCTCTCTGCTGTTCTCCAGCTTTTCCATACAGGCATCCATCGCCTTTGCCAGTTCGCTTTCCCCGACGGGCTTGATCAGATATCTGACCGCGCCGATCTCATACCCTTCAAACACATACTCCTTATTCCCGGTGAGGAACACAATCTGCACCTTCCGATCCGACTTTCTGATCTCACGCGCCAGCTCCATACCGTTCTTATCCTTCAGGCAGACATCCAGAAAAACAATGTCAAACAGCTTCCGCCCGTCATAATGAAACAGGTATTCCTCCGCGCTTGCGGCAAACGTCGTGCTGACCCGAATCTGCCTGGCCTTTCCCCACGCTTTTAGCAGCTTTCCGTAATAATCGTAAAGCTCTGTCTCATCCTCTACAACCGCCACTCTTATCAACATACTACGTTCCTTTTCCGGCCGCGCTCTATACGCAAGACAATATCTTACCTTTTCACTTCAGTACTTTTTCAAACAAGATAAGTTTAGGCGTCCCTTATTCTCTTTTCAATTTGTCATACAGTATTTCTTCTTCTCCCGTCGAAAGAGTTACCTTCTTCTTATACAGTAAGACCCAGGACGCCTGATTCCTTGTATAATCCATTTTATCCTGCGGGAAAAATGAGCGGCAGAAATACCTTCCTTCCTTTCCGCTCCCTGCCAGAAACAAAAATATATTTTTCCCTTCTGTGTGGTTTTTCATAATATAATCCGCTTTTATGACCGAATAAGCATTCTGTTTCCGGTTGTATTTAAAGATTGTATCATTGCTGTCAATCACGCTTTCCAAAAGCGGGAGCGTGTCTATCCTGTCTGCAATCTTGTAATACAGATCCGACGACTGGAGATGCTCTGCCGTTATCCGACGTTCTCTTATTGCATCAAATATTTTTCCCCTGTCATGTACCAGCTCCGGTCTGTCAGTCAGGTACTGAAGCCCCATTAAATGGAAACATTCTTTCCTGTCAAAATTTATCTGTAATGGGATAGATATATTTTTTCTTCCCAGTATCAAATGGTATTCCTTATCCAACAGTTTTGCGAAAGCCTCCACACAGTCATACACATTACGCATCAGACTTACCTCTTTCCCTCTTGAAACAGGAAAAGCCCTGCTTTCGCAGAGCTTTTCTGACGTTTTCTTTCAACTGCGAAGCAGTTTCTGCAGAGCAGTTCCTGCATACGCAGCCTAGCCAGAATGCGGTAAACGCCGAACCCATTCAAAGCTCGTAAGGCACTGCCCTCTGGCACAACACCTTATATCAACGCTTTGACTGACACTCAAGTTGCCCGTCTCTATTATTATATTACAACCGACATAAAAATATGTCAATCAGAACTTCCAAAAGCAGCTCTGAAAGGTAAATTCCATCGTAGCCTGCCCGGATATCTCAAATTTTCCG
>JAMPFT010000001.1:42399-334855 GCA_023664305.1 bacterium
AATCAATTCACAAATTTTTTTAAAAAGTGCTTGACTTTTTATTAGCAGGCTTTCAGACAAATATGCTTTCAATTTTTGACGGATACGGGTCAGCCGGACGGAAATGTTTTTCTCCGTGAGCCCCGTAAAACCGGCGATTTCCCTGCAGCTGTCACAAAACCAGTAACGGCGCATAAAAATGACGCGGTTTTCGGCGGTCAGCGTATCCAGAAATTGTTCGATGACGCGGGCTAATTCCCTGGCTTCTATTTCGCTTTCCACCGTGTTCGGGTCTGCCAGACACCCTTCGATTTCCTCCAGAACGACTGCATGACGACTGCCGCGCTTTGCCGCGACTTTCCTGTAATAGCTCTTCAGGGAAATATTCCGGACAATCTTGCACAGCCAGGCGAGAAGCGGGTCAGGGCGGGCCGGGGGAATTGCGTTCCATGCGCCCAGATAAGCGTCGTTGACACACTCCTCCGCGTCCTGCCTGCTGTTCACGATATTGTAAGAGAGGCCGCGGCAGATTGCTCCGTATTTGCCGTCAATTTCCCGTATTGCCTGCTCTGAGCGGGCAAAGAAGAGCTCTATGATTTTTTCATCGTCCGTCATCGCGCTTCCCCCTTTCCGGCTTCATCTGTATACTACGGTTTTGACGGCAAATACTACAGCAATCCCAAAACTTTTTTGAGTTGTCCGTTTTTTTGTCCGTTTTCGCTTATATGATACAGCAGGGCAGCATTGTTTTTACCCTTTATCACTGAAATGTTTTGTAAAAAATTATGCGCTTAAAATATGCACCCAAACTTATTCCGCATACGGTTCAAGTTGTTTTTTTCTGTTTTCCGCGGCAGATTTTTCCAGAATCTGGTAACCCGTTATCTGCCAGATCCCCGCTGTATCTTCATACGCGATCCGCTCCATAGATACCGCGATACAGTACCCTTCTGTGCTGCTGTCAACAAAAGCCAGCAATTGATTCTCATTCTGCACAAACAGGCTGTAGCGGTAACCGTTTTCCATTGCCGCGGTAATCGAATTTCCAAATTCCTTTTTGTTAAACCTGTCAAGAAAAGTAAGCAACACGTCCGTTTTGTCAAAAGATCCTGTCATATGCCCGTTTTCAATGCTCACGATTTCCTCCGGGGTATACAGAGGGAACAGCAGGGAACGCACATATTCCCGAAACGCGGGACTGGCCGCATATACGCTTCCAAGACTTCCTGCCAATAAAACGGCGGCCACAGCAGCTCCGACTGCAAAACGGCGGAATAATTTGATCCCGTTTCCCTTTTTGCGTATTCCCATGGCATTCTTTTCCGCCATGGTATTCTTTTCCGCCATGGCACTCTTTCCCATCATGACATCTGTAATCTCTCGCAATATTCTTTCTTTTGTACTGCTGTCCGGATTCATCCTGTTCCATGCCGCAATAATTTTATCCTCAATCATTCTGAAATACCCCCTAACATCTTTTTAAGATACCTTCTTCCTTCCGTCAACCAGTTGCGGATCGTGGAAGACGGTTTATGCAGCATTTTTGCTATTTCCCGGGTTTTATATCCCTCGTAATAATAAAGATAGATTACCGTTTTGTACTTATCCGGCAGATTCAGAATCGCCGCATAAACGTCGTCCTTTCCTTCCCCGTCCGTATCTGAAACGGGATCACAGTCCTCCAGGCTTACATTGCGTCTCCACGGCTGCCGTAGCATATCCTTGCACAGGTTTGATGCCGTCACAATAAACCAGGCCTTTTCGTGGCGCTCATTTTCAAACCTCCTGCCGCCTGACAGATATTTGATAAAAACCGACTGAACCGCATCTTCCGTATCCTCCCTATTCTTCAAAAACGAAAAGCACAGCCTGTAAGTCAAATCGATCCGTCGGCGGTATACCGACAAAAACTCTTCTTCCGAGTAATTCAATGCTTTTTACCCCCTTTCACCATAGATACGATTTGCAGGGCCGATTTGCCGGGAAAAAGCGTAAAAAAACAGCACAAAACAAAAAACCTTTTCGATTCCCCGTTTTGTGCCGCTTTTACAAAACGCTTCTGTTTCGTTTTCGTAACTGTAAATTAAAGCACCGTTTCTTCCCTGCAGCTCTGCAAAAATGCCGACAGCGGAATACCTGAAGCCATCTGCTTCCTGCGCGGAAACGCCTCCTCACGGCCGCAGAAATTCATTTTCATGCTCTTTAAAAAACGCAAAGCTGGCCCGTACATTCTCCAGCTCCGTCCAACGCTTCACATCTGCCGGTTCCCCGTCCAGATCGTAGATCTTCGCACCCCGCATAGACAGCAGGAACGGAGAATGCGTCGCAAGGATAAACTGACAGTTAAAAAATCTGGCGGAATCCTCCAAAAAACGCAGCAGCTCCTGCTGTCGCAGAGGCGAAAGACTGTTCTCCGGCTCGTCCAGCAGATAAAGGCCGTTCTCCTTTATCTTTTCCGAAAAGTACAAAAAAGCGCTCTCCCCGTTGGAGTGCTCCCGCACATTGTCTGTCAGATTGGCGCGCACATATTTTGACTGCGTCTTAGAGCGGGCCTGCACCACCCTTTTCAGCTGTTCGTAATCCTCCAGCGAGCGCATCTGAAAACGGGAATATTTGTTTTCCAGATACTCCTCGAATATTTCTTCCCGCTTTCTGTCAATGCCCTCATTCAAAGACCGCAGATTCAGCATAAAGTCAAACACATCATCGCTGGTGATAATCCTGCTGTGTTCCGGTACGGGCCGCCTGATCTCAAAATCGCAGAGCTCCGTATAATTATCAAAGAAATTGCTGCGATTGTACAACGTATCCCGCTTCAGCCCCAGCTTCTCCGCGATCACGTTTAACGCCGTGGTTTTGCCGGAGCCGTTTCCACCGTAAAGAATCGTCACCGGCTCAAAATCCAGCATCCGCAGTCCCTGCCGGGACAAAATCTGAAAGGGGTAGAAGGAATCGTAGCAGGTTCTCTTCTGCCCCAGAAAAAAATCAAATTCCCTCCCCGCGTCAGGAAAAGAAAAGTGTTCCAGATAGACCATCTTCATCCTCGTTTCCGTGCCTGAAAGTCATGCCTCTTTTGTCTAACGCCAGTATAATACCTGTGCCGACGAAATTCAAGAAGAAAAACGGATGCCCTTACCTGTTCTCATCCACATAAACCCGGACACGGTTTTGTATAATATCCGCCACATCCTCTACCCTTTTCTGGCCGCTGTAATAAGCTCCCGCTTCTTCATTGATGATTTTAATGATTTCATCATCCTCTGCGGAAAAGAAAGGCGTCGCATCCGGGACCAGCTTAAGCGCCACATTGACGTCATCCCATGTAAACTGATCCCCGGCCACGGCGGCGTCCACCCTCTCCTCCAAGGTCTTTTTCAGGGCGGGATAAGTAAGCCAAAGCTGCGCATAGAGTTCACTTTTCTCCCGCGTCAGAGAGTCCTCAATAAAACGCCACGCGCTCTCCTTGTGCTCCGACACGGCGGCAATCGCATACGCATCGCTGCCAATCAGGAGATGGCCTCCCCGGCCGTCCGCAGTCGGGAATCCTACACAGGCGGCGTCCTCTCCAAACAGCTTCCGATCATCCCATAACGCATATGGAGTTACATCCTTTACGGAAAAAAGAACCTCTCCTCTTTTCATTTTGGCGTACAGGGACTCCTCCCCGGAGCCCGAGACAATTCCTGCCAAAGCCGCCCCGGAATCCGAAAACCGACCCGTATACTCAAGCAGCGCCTTAAATTCCTCCGAATCAAAACGGCAGACACCGGTGTCCCAGTCGATAAAGCTATCCTCATAAAACATCATGCAAAACCGCATCATCTCTTCGCCCGTCATTCCGTCAAAAGCCTTCGCTCCCGGATAACGGTCAGCAAGCGAATACAACGCTTCCAAAGTCAGCCCCGCTTTATTATTTAGCAGCGCGCCGTTCCCCACTGCGGTCCGGATCATAAACTCCGCCGGAATCCCCGCCAAAAGGCCGTCAAAGGTATATACGTCCAATATCCCGTCCACAAAATTCGACCGGTCAAACGCTTCCGAACGGTCCACATAGGGAGCCAGATCCTCCAAAAGGCCCCGGGCAGCCAATCTCTGCACATTGACGCCTGACAGATCGATCAAATCCAAGGGCCTCTTTGCCAGCACGGCGTTATACAGGTCTGACAGGGATTCATATTCTCTTACGGTGAGGTGATACCGGCTGTTTCCCCTGTTGAACTTTACCGCCATGGCCGCCAGACCGCTTCCCCCGTCCACCGTGGCAAGCACCAGTTCTTCCCTTTGGGGAGCCTGCTCCGCCTTCGTCCTCTCAAGCGCGACAATTACCCTGTCGTCGTTCAGCCAGTCTTCCACCGTGGCACACAGCCTGCCGTCCTCCAACAGATACAGATTTGCGACGTAATATCCGTTGATGTCGCTGTCCATCCAGGCAAGCAGCTCCTCCCCGGCCGACCCGGAATCGCTTTTCTGCGTGTCAAAACGGTATCCGTAGACGGCTTTGTCATCATACAGCAGAAGATCATATCCGCCGTCCAAACCGTCATACTCTCCGGCAAGGTTTGCGTCTGCCCCGGCGGAATTACTTCCCTGCACATCGGAATTACCCTCTTGCCCGGCGGAATTGTTTCCCTGCACATCGGAATCATCCTCTTGCACGGCGGAATTGCTTCCCTGCACATCGAAATTACCCTCTTGCCCAACGGAATCATTTCCCTGCCCGGCGCGCCGTGTTCCCGTACAAAGGCCGTTGATATCCGGGAGGTTCCCGGCCGCTTCCGTCAGCCGGATATTTTCAAAATCAACTTTTAGCAGCGAACAGCGTCCGCCGTCCGTCCCCTCTGCATTTTCCCCCGCAATATTCACACTTTCCCGGCCGATACAGACATATAGGTTACCGTCTGCGCCCTCACAGGCCCCCTTGACCCGGGCAGGCGTCCGATCCTCCGGCGAACTGTAGGCGACGGATCCGTAATACTCCCCGTCTTCCGTATACAGCAGTATCTCCCCGTTATCGAGGAAAAGATACAGTCTCTCCTGCCCGTCCGCGGTCAGTCCGCGAAGGGAAACATCCCGCCCGGCCTGCCCGGTGATATCCCGGGAAAACAGACAGCTTCCTTCCGCGTCAAATCTGCACAAAAACCGTTTCATGGAACCGGAGCCTGCCGGATAGACATTTGCCGTCATATACAGCCCGCAGTCCTGCGCAAAAAAATAATAACCTACATCCCAGTCATTCCCTCCCTCCGGCCAGTTCAGGGGAACACTTGTCAAATCCCGTCCGGTCAGGGAATACCGACAGATCTTTTTTGCGCCGTTCCCGGTCTCTTCCTCCCGGGACACAAAAAAGAAGCTGTCGCCAACGGGCTGCATCCGCCCATAATCCGCGCGCTCATCCCCCACCGTGATCACTTCCGGCACATAAACCCACTCCCGCTCCCACACGTTTTGTGTGCTGCCGAAAACACTTCCTTCCCCGGATACCGCGCCGTCATCGACTCTGCCGTTATTACCCGGCGTCCCCTCCCTGCCGCATGCAGCCAGAAAGAAAGCTGTACACAGCACCAGACAGGATATCGCCTTAACTCTTTTTGTCCTTTTCATCCGATACACTCCTTTTTCTTCGTTTTTTCGTAGTCCGTTCAACAATATCAGTATCTATCTGATACCGCCTATGCTACGCAAGGGGTGTATCTGTTTTGTATCTGATTCGTTTCCAACTGTCATTTCATCGGTAAAAATTGAATCCTCATTCGCCGTCAGTATAAATCCGATACTTTAATTACAATAATGCCGTCAATTACACAAATGGACCCCTCTAAAGGAAATTCCGGCATTTCCGCCACCTCCTCCGACAAAATAAGCTCCTGATATTTCGAATCCCCGCATAAGTCTAAATTAACCCCCAGAAAATTTGACAGAATCCCGTTCCAGGAAACCCGGTTATTTCTCGCGTCGGTACTCCAACATCCAAACATTGCGTATTCATTCGCCATCTGATAAGCGGCGCTTTGTGCAAATCTGTCGTTATTTGCCGGTCTGCAGACAAATATGCTGCCGTCCGATATTCATCAAGGTATCCTTCACTGTATAACCGGGCAATTATATTTTCTGTCAATGTGACAGTAGCCGTTTTCCCCTCCTTCAAAGCCAACTGATCATTGACAACCGCAGAAAGCTGAAACCATAAAAATGTCGCAAGGGAAAAAATATACATCCTTTTTAGATAGAATCCGATTTTTCCGTCTTTCGGAACAATGATTCCAAGAAGCGCAATACTCATGACCAGGCCCATGGACATCAGCACGGACATCGTATTTCCTACTGCTATAATCAGCACAAAACAGCTTGCAGCAGGCAATAACAGAATCCCCGCAAGGAAAAGGACGGCATGCAATTTGCTCTTTCTGTACAATCTAAAAAATTGCAGTGCAATGGCAGACAGATAAGCCAAAGCCAAGCCTGCCAGTACGACTTCTATAAACTCCAGATTTGAAAAGGTCTTCTTGTCGCAGAAGAAAGAAATAAATTCCAGATAACATTGTCTCAGAGAATACGGAAAATTCTTCAAAATTGACATAAGATTTATATTATTGGCTCCTCTATAGGAAGCCATCTGTACATCTGCCCTATATAACAACAATTTTGTGATGACTAAATAAGTTATACCCCTCCCGCAACAATAATTATTCCTGATATAGTATATCGAAGCACCTCTTTTAACTCTTTTCTTTCACACAAACTCTTTAATACAAAAACAAGCATCAAAGTAACCGTTACACAAATATACGCCTGATAAAAAGCCATTGAAATTCCCAAATACAACCCGCAGATTGCGCCCTCCGGCAAAATCTTTTTTCTGCTCTTTGCCGTTTTTATGCCGTAGAAAGCAAGAGTGCTGAAGAAATAAGCCAGTCCGAAATTCACCGACATATAGCTATAAGTCAACGAGCAGCATACGACGGGATTGACCGTTAATACCGTTAAAATAAGACTCTTACAGAAACCTCCTTCAGGAAAAAGCCTGCTTATTATCATTGTATTTGCCACGGATACCAGAAATAATGTCAGCATGGTATTGAAGGAATCCGATACAATTCCGAATCTGGCTCTGTCCGCATAACGCTGCAGCCCCCTGCCTAACGATATTTCCCAATCACCGGCTATAAAGTTGGAAAGATGCCATATTCCATCGATATCATTCACCAGATTTAATGCCATCATCATAAAATATGCCAAAATGCCGATGAAAAAACCGCTTAACATAAATTTCCCGTTCTTTTTAAAAAAAACGGACACTTGCTTTTCCATATTCTCGATGCGATATTTCATTTTTTCTCCCTTAACCTATTTAAACAGACTTGCATTTTCTCCCACGAAATGCTATATTATAGACATAAAGGAAGCAGCCGCCCACAAAGTGGTTAGCCTCCAGAAGACATTAAGCCTACCTGTACCGGCTAAGTAACAAGGTAGGCTTTTTTAGCAAGTTTTGGGAGGCTACCACCTTGTAACACGGCTGTTCCTTTCCCCCAGTATAACACGGACAATTTCATTCGACAAGATATTTTAAGCTTTCTGCTTTGTCATCATTTTCTCGCTTTTCCCAAATTAAATTATATGCTTGTGTTAAATTGTATAATATACACTCAAAATTGGTTACTATATGGTTACTACGAACTCCATTTTATTTAACTCCGCAAATCTTTAAAACCCTTGAACCCGCATAGATTCAGGCTTTTCTAACCTTATCGCCGCACACAGGGCATCAAGGCAAACTCCCCCTCGTGCCACAACCTTTAATGAACCTCCCCTCCGCCCAACGGCTTAAACTCCGCCAGACATTCGTCCTTCGCCATATGCAGTTTTTTGTCAAACTCGCGGATAGACTCCAGCCCGAAAAAGGAGACGTTCATCCTTATATTGCCGCCTCCGTGCGATATGACGTACAGCGTGCGTTTCGACCTGAAGTATCCTAAGAAAAACAATATCCCCATCAGGAAGACCAGTACAAATGCCGGTTGTGCGTAGATTAACGTCAGGAAGATACCTGCCGCCTGAAAAATCACAGATAACACAATACAGAAAGGGGAACTCACATAAGTAAAACCTGTGTAGGTGATATCCTGCAGGTCGATGGTACAGTCCACCTTGCGCGAAGCCTTACAGCTGTAACTCTTCCCCCTGTAGTAGACCCTCTTATCCGTGACTACCCCTATCTCTTTCGCAAATCCGCCGCCAGAAAACAGGTTTCTGATAGAGCCGCCCCTGATCTCGATCTGCAGCTGTTCCTCCTCGCTCGCAAACATTTCCCTGACCCAGTCAAACATCGCGCCGCTCCGGTCAGCCGCCGTGTCCTCAGCCGCTTTTTTCTGTTCCACCTTGACCTTTTTTCTGGGATCTATCCCGCAATGGGAACATATTTTTGCTCCTTCCGGCAACTCTCTGCCGCACTTCGTACAAACCATGGCCCTTTCCTCCTTAGATTTTTTCGTACAAAAAAGAGCCTGCGAAAAGTCGCAGCCTCTCTTTATCAGCCACGATTCCTCACGAAAAGGCAACGCCCCAAGTGGCGGAGTTACCCGCCACCGAAGCTGCCTTCTGTGAGAAATCAAGAACGAGGTGCAAGTGCGCGTCCACACTCCACCTCGTCAATCATTAAGGTTAAACAGAGTCAGCCCACTTAGCAACATAGCAACACAAAGAGTCTTGCAGAATTTCAAAAACTGCCTTATAATAACTTTGTGTGTATCCGCGGACTATTTCTGCATTGTGTGGTACTCAGACTACCATCCTTGCCGTAAGGAGTTGCAGCTCCTTACGGTGGGTACACCGTTTCGTCCCTGATATTCTCAAACATAATGTTACCATAACTTAATGAGTTGCGCAAGTAGCAAAATTGCGTTGTTTCAAACCCAAAAGCGCAGAAAACTGTCTGTCCCGCAGTTTTCCCGCTTTCTGGCACACCAGAAATGTACCCTCCATAAATCTAAAGGCTTGCATGTATAGAACACACAAGCCCGTTCGCTATCTAATAGAAACCAGTTTCGAAAAACCAATTTCTAAGTGTTATTATATGCAAGTATAGATAAAAAGTCAACATTTTGCAACTAAATTTCAATTTTTCTTAACTTTCAGTTTCCATTTATTGCATCTCTGCTTTATTCTCCTGTATTTTACTATCTTACTATAAAAATGAGTGCTACATTTGAGTGCTATACGAGTGCTACTTGGGTACTACGAACTCCCATTTATTCAAGTCCGTAAATTGCTTAAACCCTTGAATCCGCATGGATTCAGGCCTTTCCTATTTCCTCGTGGTTGGTGCGCAAAATGCGTCTCTGCCGCCCCTACCACCAGTCTCACGGCAAAAATACGTCTATATTATGTGTAAAAGCACCATAATTCATAAGAATCACGGTGCTTTTATCTGTCTTTATATCCAATTTTTGTTGTTTTTCGTGATTCGGTTTTTAGAACTTTCCTTCTTTCGCGGCTTCCTCGATACTCACCGCCACAGCCACGGTAGCGCCGACCATCGGGTTATTGCCCATACCAATGAGTCCCATCATCTCAACATGGGCGGGAACGGAGGAAGAGCCTGCGAACTGCGCGTCGGAGTGCATACGTCCCAGTGTGTCGGTAAAGCCGTAGGATGCAGGGCCCGCCGCCATGTTGTCGGGATGCAGGGTACGTCCGGTTCCGCCGCCGGAGGCAACGGAGAAGTACTTCTTGCCCGCCTCGGTTCTCTCCTTCTTGTAAGTACCTGCGACGGGATGCTGGAATCTGGTGGGGTTGGTGGAGTTGCCGGTGATGGATACGTCCACGTTCTCCTTCCACATGATCGCCACGCCCTCGGGAACGCTGTTTGCGCCGTAGCAGTTTACCTTGGAGCGAAGTCCCTCGGAATAAGGGATTCTCTCGATCTCCTTTACCGTATTGGTATAGGGGTCATACTCAGTCTCCACGAAGGTAAAGCCGTTGATCCGGGAAATGATCTTTGCGGCATCCTTTCCGAGACCGTTTAAGATAACGCGCAGAGGCTTCTGGCGAACCTTGTTCGCTTTCTCGGCGATACCGATCGCGCCCTCCGCAGCGGCAAAGGATTCATGTCCCGCCAGGAAGCAGAAGCAGTCGGTATCCTCTTCCAGAAGCATCTTGCCCAGATTGCCGTGGCCCAAGCCCACCTTACGGGTATCCGCAACGGATCCGGGAATACAGAACGCCTGAAGGCCCTCGCCGATCGCGGCGGCAGCGTCCGCCGCCTTGCGGCAGCCCTTCTTGATCGCGATCGCTGCGCCTACGGTGTATGCCCAGCATGCATTTTCAAAGCAGATGGGCTGGATCTTCTTTACCTGCTCGTATACGTCAAGGCCCGCGTCCTTCGTAATCTTCTCCGCTTCTTCGATAGAGGAGATACCGTAGCTGTTCAGTACAGCATTGATCTTATCAATACGTCTTTCATATGATTCAAATAAAGCCATTTTCCTGTCCTCCTTTATCCTTTTTCTTATTCTTTCCTGGGATCGATGATCTTTACGGCGTCCGCAACGCGGCCATACTGGCCCTTTGCCTTCTCGTACGCGGTGTTGGGATCGTCGCCCTTTTTGATGAAGTCGGTCATCTTGCCAAGGCTTACAAACTCGTAGCCGATGATCTGATCGTCCTTGTCAAGCGCGATGCCGGTAACATAGCCTTCCGCCATTTCCAGATAACGGGGGCCTTTCTTCAGCGTGCCGTACATGGTTCCCACCTGACTTCTTAAGCCCTTGCCCAGATCCTCCAGCCCCGCGCCGATGGGCAGGCCTTCCTCGGAGAATGCGCTCTGGGTACGTCCGTAAACGATCTGCAGGAACAGCTCTCTCATAGCGGTATTGATGGCGTCGCACACAAGGTCGGTATTCAGCGCTTCCATAACGGTCAGACCGGGAAGGATCTCCGCCGCCATCGCCGCGGAATGAGTCATGCCGGAGCAGCCGATGGTCTCGACAAGCGCCTCCTGAATAATGCCCTCTTTCACGTTCAAGGTCAGCTTACATGCGCCCTGCTGAGGAGCACACCAGCCTACGCCGTGTGTCAGACCGGAAATGTCTTCTACTCTCTTTGCCTGTACCCACTTTGCTTCTTCGGGGATCGGGGCGCAACCATGATGTACACCCTGAGCGACTGTACACATTTCTTCAACTTCCTTTGAATAAATCATGTGAAATCTCCTTTCAATTATGTAAGTTATTATTTCTTCAATCTGATAATTGATAAAATAATATCATTCACTTAACATTTTCTCACACTTACCCTAAAAAATCCAGAGGTTTTTGCAAAAAAACGGAAATTGTGTCAATTCTTTTCTTTCGGTGGCATACCGTGCCGGTTTCTGGTATAATCAGAGAGTCAAAAATCCCACGGAAAGGATGAAAAACAGATGGGCATTCAGATTTCTCTTGAAGGTATATGGGACTTCCGGCTGGATCCGGAAAAACAGGGGCTTCAGGCTCATTATGAGCTTGAGGATTTTGAAGATGTAATCCGTCTCCCCGCCACGGTCTCCACGGCGCGCAAGGGCGTTCCCCACGGCAGGACGGACACCGGTTTTCTCACGGACCCTTACGAGATGAGCGGCTACAGCTGGTATCGCAGGGAAATCCCCCTGCCGTTTGAGGAAATCTCAGCGCTTTCGGGGAAATATATCGAGCTTACTCTGGAACGGACCAGAGTCTCCTATGTCTGGGTGGACGGCGTTTTTGCGGGCAGCTTTGACAGCTTTGCCGCGCCGCACCGCTATGACCTGACGGGACTGGTGAAGACACTCCGCCCCGTCGTGACCGTCATGATCTCCAACACCGACTACAAGATACCGGGAGGACATATGACCTCGCCGGACACGCAGACCAACTGGAACGGGATTCTGGGCGGTATTTTTCTGAACATAAGGGAAGCCTTCCGTCTGGGCGCCATCGAGACCCTCTGTGAGTTGGAAGAGAAAACCGTCCTGCTTCAAATCCCCGTCCGCTTCGACGGGGCCGCGCCCCTGTCCGCCTGTATTCATGTTCTGCCTGTCCTTTTGCATCTGAAAGATATATATGCCGCGCCGGATCGGAATATCCCTGAAAATGCCCCGCTTGAGGAGCTTGTAGAGGAAAAGGCGCTGCCGGAGGAAAGCGTCTTTCTTCCCGTGACTCTTTCCCCCGGCTCCAATCTGTACTCCCTAAAGCTTGACCTTTCCGGATCCGGAATGCTCTGGGACGAGGAAGACCCTTACGTCTATCGCCTGACCGTCACGCTGTCGGCCGTGCAGGAGGATGTCGCTCAAAGGCTCTCCGGCAGCCCTGACGCTCCGGCAAACCGGCGTTCCCCGGAAAGCTTCCCTGCGTCGGAAAAGTCCCGGAGCCTGACGGAATCCTGCGCCCGGGAGGGTGACGAACGGATTCCGTCAAAGGAAGCTCCTGCTTCAGATACCGTCTTCGTTTACACCGGTCTGCGCTCCTTTGCCGCCGACGGCATGTTCTTTTCGATCAACGGCAGACGTACCTTCCTGCGCGGGAAACACGACGGTATGCTTTTTCCGGAAACAGGACACGCGCCCATGGATGTACACGGCTGGCTCCGTGCCATGAAAACCGTCAGGAATTACGGCATCAATCATTACCGCTTTCACACCTGCTGTCCGCCGGAAGCCGCATTCGTGGCGGCGGACCTTCTGGGAATCTATCTGCAGCCGGAGCTTCCCTTCTGGGGCACCTTCAACGGTCCGCAGGACGAGGGCTATAACGCCGAAGCACAGCTCTTTTTGGAGACGGAAGGCTTCCGGATGCTAAAGACCTTCGGAAACCATCCCTCCTATTGCATGATGTCTATGGGAAACGAGCTTTGGGGAAACGCTTCCGCCATCAATAATCTGCTGATGAAATATAAGGCTTTCCGCCCTCAGATTTTGTTTACCCAGGGCTCCAATAATTTTCAGTGGTCTCCCAATATCCAGCCCGGCGACGACTTTTTCTCCGGCGTGCGCTTTTCCCGGGACAGGCTGATCCGGGGTTCCTACGCTATGTGCGATAAACCCCAGGGACATATCCAGACCGCTCCGCCGGACGCCCGTTTTTGCTACGATAACGCCATCCTGCCGACAGAGCCTCACTCCGAAGAGGACTCTTCTTCCGAACAAAATACCGTGGAGATCCAGCAGGGAACGGGCGTGCGGCGCGTAAAGCTGTCGGAGAGCCAAACCGGGCTGGTTCCCTTCCTTCCCGTCGTCTCTCACGAGATCGGCCAGTACGAGACCTATCCCGATTTCTCTGAGATCGACTGTTATACCGGGGTGCTGAAGCCCCGCAATCTTCAGGAATTTAAGCGCCGTCTGGAGGAAAAGGGAATGCTTTCCCAGGCGGAGGATTTTTTCCGCAGCTCCGGCGCACTGGCTGCCGCCTGTTACAAGAGCGAGATAGAAACTGCTCTCCGCTCCCGCCTTCTCGCCGGTTTCCAGCTTCTCGATCTCCAGGACTTTACCGGACAGGGGACAGCCTTGGTGGGGATGCTGAACTCATTTTTAGAAAGCAAGGGGCTGATCTCGCCCGGGGAGTGGCGGCAGTTTTGTTCCGACGGCGTGCTTCTGGCCGAGTTTGACAGCTTTGTGGCGGTATCCGGTCAGGACTTTCCTTTTACGGCATCCCTGTGCTATTACCGCAGAAAGGGTCTGCCCGGCGGCCGTCTAAGCTGCGCGCTGACTTACGGAGACAAAACAGTGGCCGAAATCGCCACGGGGACGCCTCCCGTCACGGAGAACGGGAAGCATGTTCTGGGGAATTTCTGTCTCAAGCTGCCGGAGCTGACCGCGCCCGCGGCCTTAAAACTGCGGATTTCCCTGGAGGGTACGGGCATGGAAAACAATTACGTCCTCTGGTGTTATCCCCGGCCGAAAGCTTGTTCCGCAGACAACGTCAGTCTGCGTTTCCGGGACGGCTCTCACGCCTGTCCCGAGGTGACTTCTCTGCCACAGCAAAAACAGACGCAGCAGCAGAACGCCGTCCTTCCCGGAACGGTTTCTCTGCCGCAGCAAGCGGACTGCGCCGTTTTATCCCGTCTGTCGGACTTATCCGGCCTTCCCCGTGAGACGAAGGCCTGCCTTTTGTTTCTTTCTCCGGAAGAAAACAAGGCTTCCCTTCCGGGAACCTACTGCACGGATTTCTGGTGCTATCCCATGTTCCGCAATATCTCCCTGAATATGCATAAGGAAGTACCCGTCGGCACCATGGGACTGCTGATCCAAAAGGATCACGGGGCCTTGAAGTCCTTCCCCTGCGAGCGCTACAGCACGCCTCAGTGGTATTCCATCGTCACGGCTTCCCGCTCCACCGTATTGGACGGGACAGAGCTTCTCCCGATCGTCCAGACCATTGACAATTTTGAGAGAAACCACCGTCTGGGACTGCTCTATGAGCTCTATCTGCGGGATCTCGACTGCGGCGTTTTGGTCTGTACCTCAGACCTTCCCGGCCTCATCGAAAAAGGCCGTCCCGAGGCAGATGCTCTGCTGGACAGCCTTTTGGCTTATCTTCCCGCTTTGGCAAACCGCCGCGGGGAATGTTATTCCATAACTTTGCAGGACTTTACCGCCCTCTTAAGGGAAGCCCCTGAAGACCTTTAAAACTTCTTGCGATTTACGCCTGCCCGGGCGGACCAAAAGCGCCTCTCAGCCCTTCTGCCCGGGCGGATTGGAAAGAATCAGCTCCATCCTGCCGCTTAACGACACCTCGGGCGTTCCGTTTGCGATCAGGAAATGATCTCCCTTTTTGACGGCCTGACCGTTGACCTGCCCTTCTCCCGAGACGACGGTGGCAAGGAAAAACGGCGCGTCCGCCTCAAACCGCATTTCCCCGTTTAACGACACCTTCGCCACCCGGTAGTAATTACACAGGTAAAGCTCATTGACCCGGTTTTCGGGCAGCTCCGCCGCCGACTTGACGCTGTCTTCGGCCGATTTTGCCGGAACCGTGATCACATCGATGCTTTGATCCACATGCAGCTGTCTCGGCTTACCGTTTGAAAGCCGGTCATAGTCGTAGACCCGATAGGTGATATCGCTGTTTTGCTGGGTCTCCAGGATCAGAAGCCCGCCCTTGATGGCATGCACGGTCCCCGGATCGATCTGGATAAAATCGCCCTTTTTCACAGGGATTTCCCGGATAAATTCGTTCCAGCGGCCTTCCCGGATCATGTCGGAAAGCTCTTTTTTCGTGCGCGCGTTATGTCCGATCACTAAAGACGCGCCTTCCGGGCAGTCCAGCACATACCAGCACTCTGTTTTTCCCAGGGAACCGTTCTCATGCAGTCCCGCGTAGGCATCGTCCGGGTGTACCTGAATGCTCAGATCCTCCTTCGCATCGATGATTTTTACCAGCAGGGGAAATCTGTCATATTTCAAGTTTCCGAAAAGCTCCGGATGCTCCCTCCAGAGGGTTGACAGCTTTTCTCCCGCATACTCCCCGCCGCGGACCGTTCCCTCCCCGTTGGGATGGGCTGAAATTCCCCAGCACTCGCCGATATCTTCCCCTTCCACAGAGTAGCTGAACTCTTCCCGCAGCCGGCTGCCGCCCCAGATATTATGGGTAAACACCGGATTTAAAAACAAAATCTGATCCATCTTTTTGTAACCTCCGTCAGTTTTCCTCCCAGATATTTCCCAGCGACTCAATGTAGCCGCCAAGCTCCTCCGCCATCTTTTCCGCCTCCGGGATCCGGATATGTCCCGGCGTACCGCGGCCGTTTTGGCTGTAGAGGAAGTGGTGTACCCTAAGGCTGTCTATCTTTTCACAGACCTCCCGGATCGCCCGGTCCCAGGCTTCGTCATGCATCAGAACCGTGGTGGCAAGCACAAAATGCGCTTTAGGATACCGCTCTGACAGTTCCCGGACAAACGCCTCGTACCGCCTCTTCCAGTTTTGCGCCGCTTCGCCGTCCGGCTCCTCCGCCATATAATTTCGGGGATTCGCGTCGTTCTGGCCGATGGCCACCACAGCCACATGGGGCTGCCAGCGCGAAAAATCCCACTGCTTCACCGGACCCAGCTGCGGATGATACTGCAGCTTGTCATAGATGGACTCCATGCCGATATAATCCGGCGCGTGAAACCATCCCGTTCCGTCAAGCAGCGCCGCGCCGCCCTGGGACGTGATATGAAGCTCCGCCTTCAGCCGTCTGGCCGCTATCCAGGAATAGGAATACCAGCTGTTGGAAAACTCCCCGTCATGCACGGGATCCGGTTTTCCCACGCAGTCCACCGCCTCGGACACCTCGCCGCAGGATACGCTGTCCCCAAAGACCTCCATACGACGACGGGATATCTCGGAGAAAAACAGAAGTCCCGCGTCCCGCGCCAGTTCAAAGCCGTGGAAGACAAAATAATGACAGGCATCCATCCGCTTAAACAGCAAAAGCTCGTGCTCCCCGTCGGAAAGCCCCTTCCCCAGCGCATAGCTGTGGACTTTTGCATCCTGCGCCAAGGCAAATTTTCCCTGCTTCCCGTCCAGGATATACCCCACATAATTGGTGGCGTAGCTCCTGCGGTTTGCAATCTCCACGGAAATACTTTTTCCCGTAAACTTAATCTTTACATAGCTTCCAGCGTAGACAAATACCGGAGCTTTTGGGTCCTCAAAATCGATCCTGCCGCTGTAGCGCAGCAGTTCGTGATCCGCCTCCACTCTCATGGCGGTTTCCCCCTTTTCCTTTTCCGCTTCGGGCGGCGTTTCGCCACCCGGTTCCCGTTTCTCAGAATCTGCGCACCTGCCTCACTGTAGCAGCTTCAGGTTCTTCCGGATCAGCTCCACGCGCTGCGCCACGCATTCTACGCTTCTGCCGGGATCCGAAGGCGTGCGGAACACATAATCCTTCAGCTTATCCACCGTGGTCACCGCAACATGCATTCTGGTATCGGAGGACGCGTAATACAGGTAAACCTCTTCCCGCTCATTCACGACCGCCCCGTTGATAAACACCACATTTGAAACGTCTCCCGTTCTCTCCGCGCCTCTCGGTCCGATTAACAGTCCGGACGGCTCCGCGATGACCTTTGCGGGATCCTTTAAATCCGTGGCAAAGGCATAGATCACATACCGAAGTCCCGCTGCGGTATTGCGCACGCCGTGGGCAATGTGGATCCAGCCCATGTCCGTCCTGATCGGGACCGCTCCCGCGCCGTTCTTGGCCTCCGTAATGGTATGGTATTTGCGCAGACTGGTCATCCGCTCCTCGTCGATCACCGCGTGGGCGATATCCTCACAAAGACCGAAGCCGATCCCCCCTCCGCTTCCCGTCTCGATAAAGTCATCCATGGGTCTGGTGTAAAAGGCATATTTCCCGTCCACAAACTCGGGATGCAGGACGACGTTCCTCTGCTGCGGCGAACGCAGCGTCGTCAGATTGTCAAGCCGCTCCCAATGCTCCAGATCCTTTGTCCGCACAATGCCCGCCGCAGCCACCGCCGCGGACAGGTCGTTTACGGAAGTGTCCTTGCTCTCGGAGCAGAACACACCGTAGATATAGCCGTCCTCATGCTGTGTAAGGCGCATGTCGTATACGTTCGTCTCCTCGGGACAGGTATCCGGCAGCAGAATCGGGTAATCCCAAAAACGAAAGCCGTCCACGCCGTTATCGCTCTCGGCCACGCCAAAGAAGGACTTTCTGTCGTTTCCCTCGATGCGCGCAACCAGATAATACTTTCCGTTCAGGTAAATGGCGCCGGCATTCATCACGGCGTTGACGCCCAGCCTCTCCATGAAATAGGGATTGGTCTCCTTCTCCAGATCGTATCTCCAGGTCAGCGGGATATGCTCTCTGGTCAGGACGGGATAGCGGTAACGATCGTAGATTCCGTTATAAAATCCGCCGTCAATTTCGTTTTTCCGGGACAAAAGCCGTTCCTGTTTATCCGCCATCTCATAATATTTTTCATGAATCATGCTCTGATCTCCTTTGCTCTTCTGATGATTTCCATACACATCCGTCCGTTATGGTAGGGACATTTCCAGGGCTCCACAATAGGCCTGCCGGGGAACGGCTCTCCCTTTTCGTCTACCTCCCAGAACCACTCGGAGCCTTCCCGCCGGTCGATCAGATGCTCCCTGATAAAATCCCACTGGTTCCGGGCGGCCTCCAGATAATCCGTTCTGCTGTTGTCCCTCTGCCAGCCGTTGACAAAGCCTACCACCGTCTCGGCCTGCACCCACCAGATTCTGTGCGTATTCACAATCCCTCTCTCACACTCGTTTGCCAGAGAATGTCCGTCGAAGGCCGTCTGATAGATCTGCTCCGTCAGCTCTTTGGTGATGGCCTCTATCCTCTCCCGGCCTTCCACATCTCCCAGAATCTCCAGTCCCCGCTCCGTCAGCCAGGCCGTCTCGATATCGTGGCCGTAGGAGTGCAGGTCGATGATGGAGCGGTAATTCTCGTCAAAGAAGACCTCCTGACGGCGCAGCTTCGGATTGTAAATCCGCTCCGCGAAGATCTCAAGGATCCGCATTAGCTTTTCCCGAACCCTCATGTCTTTTGAAACCTGATACAGTCCGCTGTAAGCCTCGAAGACATGGAGCAGCGTGTTCATGGTCTTTGCGGCCATCACGCCGTTTTCAGACAGCTTTTCGTTGGAGGCCGGCCGGAAGTCCTCGGTAAAGGCCTCCAGATAGCCTGCGCTGTCCGTACATTTTTTCTCGATCAGCTCAAAAAGCGCAAAAGCAAGCTTTAACGCCTCTTCCTCCCCTAAAGCCGCGTAACAGGCAGAGAGCGCGTAGATGGCGAAGGCCTGGTTGTATGTATGCTTCGTCACATCCTCCGGCGTGCCGTCCGCCCGCAGGGACCAATAGATCCCGCCGTTTTTGGCATCCAGACATTTTGTACGCAAAAAGTCAAAACCGTGCCTTACCTCGCTCTCGATATCCTCTCTGGAATAGCCGTATCTTAGACATTCTTCCTCTGTGATCAGCCCGTCCCGGATACAGAGAAAAACATTTGCAAAAAACCAGGTGATCCTGCTGTTTAAAATGCAGCCCTTTACCGCGTCCCGGTCGGTCTTCAGACCGTAGGAGACATACCCGTACCAGCCCCCTCTTTCCTCGTCACGCAGCTTTCTCCAAAACGGTACGATCCGTCCCAGCAGATGTTCCTTCATCTCCTCCGCAAGCTTTTCCATTTCATTCATTACGACTTACCGCGCCTTTCTGTTCTTTCAGTCTTTCCGCTCCTTCAGCCGTTCTGTTCTTTCAGACTTTCCGTTCTTTCGCCTCTCAAGCGTCGGTTCGAAATCCGTTCCCCTTTTCCTGTTTCCGTCTGTTCCCCTTTGACAATCCGGTCTGCCGTCTTCGGTCGGAACAGCTTTTTAACATAAGGGCAGTTCGCGAGCGCGCTGCCCGGTGTTTGCGATTATTCCCTACGACACCCGCGTCTTGCGGAATGTCAATCTGGCCGCGATCTGAGGGTAGACGCAGGAAAAGTCGTACCGATCAAAAAGACCGAACCGCTCTCCTTTTCCCTGAAACAGGCCGTTATCCCACCAGACACAGGGGACGCCGATTTTTGCAGCGGCGTTTACATAATACTCCGCCCACTCCGTCCTGTCGTTTATATTGCCTTCTTTTTCCATCGCCCCAAACTCGCCGATGATGACGGGAACGCCCTGCCCGGTGTAACGTGTCTTAAGCTCCTCCATCAGGCGGTCGATGGCCTCCGTATCGCGGTTCCACTCGACTCTTCCCGGCATCTGAAGCGCAAACTCATAAGGCTCGTAGGCATGGACGGAGACGATGATCCTGTCGTCATTCTCCGGAAGCTCGATATGCCGGATGCCCTCCGTGCAGTTTGCCGCGTACCCGGGCAGCATCAGATAACGCTCCGGATTCTTTCCCTTTCCTCCCCGAATTGTCTCCACAAAGGCAAAATTCGACGCGTTCACGACGTCCCAGCCCTCCCGGTCTCCGCCGTTCCACTCTAAGGGCGTCCCCACCTTCCTCGGCTCGTTCTGTGCCTCAAAGATCAGACGTTCGTCATAGTCCGCAAAGCAGTCCGCAATCTGGGACCAAACCGCGCGCATTTTGGCGCAGACCTCCTCCTGCTTCTCATAATAGGGATAATTCCAGTCCTCGTGGTGCAGATTCAAAATCACATAGGCATTCTTTCGGTACGCGTAATCCACTACCTCCTGCACCCGGTCCAGCCAGCTTTTTTCGATGGCAAAATCCGGCCCGTCCCCCAGATGATTTCTCCAGGACACGGGGATCCGGATCAGATTAAATCCTTCCTCCAGAATCGCCTCGATCAGTTCCTCCCGGATCACGGGATTATGCCATGCCGTCTCAAACTTTTCCGGCGGGTCCACCTTCTTTAACCGGTCATCCGTGGCGTCCAGCGTATTTCCGATACTGATCCCCGCCCTGATCTGTTTTACAAAATCTACTGCGCTCATGGTATTCTCCTTCCTGCTTTTCGCAAGTCCTCCGAAACGGCACAGGCGGCCGCCGGAAAAGGGAGGCCGCTTACCTTCTTCCGATCTCCGTGTCCGTTTCGTTTGTCACACTGTGTTCTTTAATATACGCCACAACCTCGTCCAGCTTCGTAAAGGCGAGTCCCACATAGCTGTCCGCGCAGCCGTAGTAAAGGGCGATCCTGCCGCTTTCGGAATCGTGGATCGTCGCGCAGGGGAAGGCCACGTTCGGCACAAACCCTCTCTCCTCATACCACTCCTCCGGGGTCAGCAGAAAATTCTCGCAGCGGTACAATACCCTGGAGGGATTCTCCAGATCCAGGATCGCGCCGCCGATGGAGTACACATATCCGTTACAAGTCCCGCTGACGCCGTGATAGAACAAAAGCCACCCCTCGGTGGTCTCGATGGGCGCTGCGCCGCCGCCGATTTTTAAGGACTCCCACCACTCGTTTCCCTTACTCATCACATGCCGGTGCTTTCCCCAGTACACCAGATCGGGGCTCTCGCTTAAGAAAATATCTCCGAAAGGCGTGTGTCCGGAATCGGAAGGCCTGCTTAAGAGAACAAAGTTTCCGTTAATCTTTCTGGGGAAGAGAACCGCGTTGCGGTTAAAGGGCAGGAAAGGATTCTCCAGTCTCGTAAAGGTCTTGAAATCCTGTGTCTTCGCCATGCCGATGGAAGCGCCGTAAAAATCCTGGCACCAGATCACATAATAGGTATCCTCCACCTTTACCAGGCGGGGATCGTAGGCGTAACGGGGCATAAAGTCATTTCCGTCCTCATCCTTGAAGGGAATGGGCTTCGGATCAAACTCCCAGTGTATGGCGTCTTTACTTCTGCCCAGATAGATATAGGGAATGCCGTTGGTCTGCTCCCCCCTGAATACGCCGATAAAGCTTCCCTCATAGGGCATAACGGCGCTGTTGAAAATCCTCGCCACTCCCTCCAGGGGATTCCGTCCGATCACGGGGTTCTCCGTGTATCTCCAGACCGGCGCGCCCTTCAGCCCTTCCGGCTTTTCCTGCCAGGGTACATTCTTTACTACGGGTGAAATCATTTTTAATTCACTCATGACAACCTCCTGCTTACTTTAAAAATTAGCTAATTTTAGCCGTTTGATAAGCTAAATTATAACCTGACGCAAAAAAAATATCAACTGTATTTCCAAATTTACAGTCTGATTTTCCTTTATAGACAAATTGCTATTCTAATTTTTATAGAAAATATACAATAATATATTTCACTCTTTTCTCGCGAGGCTAAAATTAATCTATGTCTCCGCCGTCCGCGCTCCTCCTGTCAGGGACAGAGCTTTCTGACGCTGTCCTTCACCACAAGCCTTCCCGCCACCACATGCGTGCCGCGGCGGCCGGATTCCCTTCCGATTCTGCTGATCAGGATTTCCACGGTTTTTTCCGCCATGGCTGTCAGATTCACCTCATAGGTGGTGATACCGATGTCGCATACCCCCGGGTAAATATAATTGTCAAACCCCGCGACCGAGATATCCTCCGGAACCCGCAGGCCTGCGGCCTCCAGCTTCTGGATCAGCTTCCCGGCCGTCAGGTCGCAGTTACAGAAAAACGCCGTGGGCATTTCCTCCGGCAGCCTGAGCAGCTCTTCCCGGATGTAGCCGCTTGCCACGTCCCGGTCGTTTAAAAGCCAGTCCTCCCTGGGGCGGATCCCATGCTCCAGAAGCGCTTTTACATAGCCGAAATACCGATCCGCGATAGAGCCTGTGGCAAGCAGGGTTCCCACATAGGCGATCTTCCTGTGGCCCTGCCCCAGCAGATAATTTGTCAGGTAGTATGCCCCGTAATAGCTGTCCGACAGAACGGCGTCCGCCTCCTGGCTTTCGTCCGTAAAGTCCATGTACACCACCGGAACGTTCCCCGCCTCCCGCAGCAGGCGTAAGAACAGAGACGGCATCCTGCCGATGACGATGATCCCGTGAACCTTCCGCTCCTGCAGCAGCTTTGGCAGCCTCTGCCTTTCTTCCGCCTCGCGGCCGACCACCTCCATCATGGTAAAGCATTCACAGGACAGGGCGTAAGCGGATACCTGCTGATACATCTGCCAGTAAAAGGAATCGTACTGATCCAGATAGCTCTCCTCTACCAGAACGCCGATCTGATAGCCGGGCTTTTTTGCCGCCTCTCTTTTTACCGCGGAGGGCTGCCTGTAACCCAGCTCATCGGCAAGCTTTTGAATCCTTCCCCGCATTTCCTCGCTGACGCCCTTTTGGCCGGACAGCGCCTTGGAAACCGTCACCGTGCTCACGCCGACCCGTTTTGCAATATCCGCCAGCTTTACCGCCTTTGCCACAATCGAAATCCTCCCCTCAAACCGCCGTCAGGTGAATCAGCCTGGACGCAAAATCCCCCCACAGATTCTGTACCAAAATTCCCGCGTTCATCAGCGTGTCGCCGTAAAATTCCTCTCCGGACTCTTCCACACGGTATCTTACCTTCGGATCCAGTCCTGCCAGCCTGATCAGCCTGCTGTGACAGTTGGCCCTTCCCAGAACCTGTACATAAGTCACCAGCGCTTCCCGCCTGTCCTTCGCCACCACCATGTAGCAGTCATAGAAACGGTTGCTCTGATACGAAGCGATGCGGTAATAATCGCCCTGCCGGATCAAATCATTGTATTTGTGGTACAGGGCCACCTGTTCGGGGATCTGCTTTCTGTCCTCCTCCGGGATCTTCGTGATATCCAGCTCGTACCCGAAGGTGCCAGCCAGCGCCACGTTCCCTCTGGTGGAAAAAGGCGTCACCCGGCCCACCGTATGGTTGGGACAGTCGGACACATGTGCGCCGATGGCGGAGAGCGGATAGATTAACGCCGTCCCCTCCTGAATCGCAAGGCGCTCTACGGCGTCCGTATCGTCCGAGCACCAGATCTGCGGGCTGTAGTAGAGCATACCCGGATCAAACCTTGCCCCGCCGCCGGAACAGTTCTCCAGCAAAAGATTGGGAAATTCCTCTGTCAGCCGTTCCTGCAGCTCATATACCGCCAGCACATACCGATGGCTTAACTCTCCCTGATTCTCTTTTCCCAGGTAAACGCTTCCCAAATCCGAGAGCTGTCTGTTCATGTCCCATTTCACATACTCGATATTGGCGCTGTGCAGCACATCCGCGACCGCGCGGTAGACGTATTCCACCACCTCCGGTCTGGAAAGGTCCAGCACATACTGATTCCTGGAGCGGCAGGGCGTCCTGCCTTCTATGGCGATAGCCCAGTCGGGATGCGCCCTGTACAGATCCGAGTCGGGGGACACCATCTCCGGCTCAAACCAGATCCCGAACTTCAGGCCGATTTTGTTTACCTCGTCCGCCAGGCGCTTTAAGCCTCCCGGCAGCTTGCTTTCGTTTACCGTCCAGTCTCCCAGACTCGTATTGTCGTCGTTTCTGCAGCCAAACCATCCGTCGTCCATAACCAGCATCTCGATACCGGCTTTTTTTGCCTCTTTTGCGATGGCAAGCAGCTTATCCGTGTCAAACTGAAAATAGGTAGCCTCCCAGTTATTAATGAGAATCGGCCTCTTTTTGTCCCTGTAGGGACTGCGGATCAGATGATTCCGGTACAAATCGTGCAGGGTTCTGCTCATGCCCCCGAGTCCTCCGGCGGAGTAGACAAGGATGGCCTCCGGCGCGTCAAAGCATTCCCCGGGCTTTATTTCATACCGGAAATTCTTCGGATGGATTCCCAGCTGCACCCGGAGACTGTCAAACTGATTCTTCTCCACCTGGGCCAGGAAATTGCCTGAGTAGACGAAATGGAAGCCGTATACCTCGCCCTGTTCCTGGTCCGCCTTTTCGGAGACCAGCGCGAGGAACGGATGCTCCTGATGGGAGGACTCTCCCCTCGTGGAACCCACGCTCTGCTTTCCGTAACCGATATCCCGAAAATCCATGTGCCGCTCTCTGGCCCAGGAGCCGTGCAGCGTCAGCATCCGATAGTCCCGCTGATCCATATCCAGGCTGGCCGACATGATCCTGGTCAAAAACACGCTTCTTTTTCCGCAGTTTTTGACCGTCACGCTTCTGGCCACCACATCCGCATCGGCAAAAATGCTGTACCGCAGCGTCGCCTCCAGTCCGATACAGTCATCCGCCGCATCGATTTCCAGGGTCATACATTCCTCTTTTCGGCCAAAGGTGGCCGGAAGTCCGGGCAGGCCGGGCTTTCCCGCAAAGATCCTGTGTCCCCTGTACAAAAGCTCCACCGCATTGTGTCCCTGTCCGTCCTCGATTTCGATGGCGCTCTCCCGGTAATCCCCCGTGTTGCAGCCTGGAAACTCCATGGGAAAGGAGTCAAAAAAGGAGCTTCTGTCCCTGTTGTTCCCGGACGGCACAAAGGGAGGCTCCCCCGTCCGCATCAGGTAAGCTACGTCCGCGTCGCCGATCAGGCCTCCGTAATACGCGTGCCCGATAAATTTTTCTCCGTCCGCAAGCGCGATCACATAGCTTGTGTGCTCCGTGTCAAGCTTAAAAATCCCCGCCTTCTCTTCATACTGAATCCTCATTCCGATACCTCCCAAAGAATTAATACTTTTCCGCAATCTCCGTCCTGGTCTTGTAAATGCTGTCGGAAGGAATCACGCCACGCACCATGGAGGTGGGATAAATATTCGAGTTCCGACCGATCACGGTTCCGGGATTCAGGACGCTGTTGCAGCCTACCTCCACGCAATCGCCCAACATAGCGCCCATCTTTTTCAGCCCCGTCTCAATCCGGATCCCCTCTCCCTTTACAACTACAAGCGTCTTGTCGCTCTTCACGTTGGAGGTGATGGAGCCTGCGCCCATATGAGCCTTAAAGCCCAGCACGCTGTCTCCCACATAATTGTAATGCGGCACCTGCACCTTGTTAAACAGAACCACATTCTTTAACTCCGTGGAATTTCCTACCACCGCTCCCTTTCCGACAATCGCGTTGCCGCGGATAAAGGCGCAGTGACGGATCTCCGCCTCCTCGTCCACGATCAACGGACCGTTCAGGCAGGCGGTAGGCGCGACCTTAGCACTCTTCGCGACCCAGATATTCTCCCCTCTCTCCTCAAAAAGCTCCTTCGGCAGACGCTTCCCCAGCTCCAGGATAAAATCGTGAATCCGGGGCAGTACCTCCCAGGGATAGACTGCTCCCTCAAAAAGCTCCGCCGCGATCGTCTCCTTTAGATTGTAAAGCTCTGTTATTTTTACTGTCGTCATGTTGTGATTCCTCCATCCGTTTTCTATTTTGTCTCCTGCCTGCTCTCCCAATTCTACGCCATAGCTTTCCTTCACCGGAAACGTAGCATATTGCAGCTGCCTTACCTTCACACAGTATTCCTATTCCCGAAAGTCAAATATTTTTCAAATTTCGGTAATAAATCTCACCCCGAAGCTGTAAACGCGGGGGCTGCAAAAGAGGGTTCCGCAATAAAACTTACCAGTGAACATACATCCTCGTCATCCCCGGCTCACCGTCCCCCTGCGCCATGCATAAAAACTCCCAGCCGTACCGCTCATAAAATCCGATATGATCCGTAACCAGATAAACCGGCGTTATTCCCTTTGTCTTCAAATCCTCTACCGCCATATTCAGCAGGCGTCCCGCGATTCCCTTACAACGGTATTCCTCTTCCGTATATACCGCGCAGACATTCGGCGTGAGATCCTTTCTGTCATGAAAATCGTTTTCGATTACTCCCAACCCGCCGATGATCCTCTCTCCCTCCAAGCACAAATACCAGCCAAGCTCCGTCTGCCGACAGAGATAAGCCTCCATGCATTCCAGATAAGCCTCCTTCGGCACTCCCCATTTCCGGTGAAACCACTCGGCGGCCTCATTCTTCTTTTCCGGTATTTCTCTTAAAGTATAATAATTGTATTCACTCATGTTATCTCCGTAAAACCCGGGCAGCCAGCCACCTCGCCACCCCGTCCGCGTTATTCTCCCCGATGATTCCGAACATAGAAACTTCCAGTTCTTCCCCGGACTGCGGATCGGCCAGAATCGTCCCGTTGCGAATGATGACCGGCAGCCGGAAGGAAATTTACGACTTGTTCTCAATCCAATACCGTTGTTCGATTACGCCGTCTACCACCACTTCGTTTTCCAATACGCCCCCGTTGTTGATAATACTCTTTGCCGATCCGACATTATCCTTATCACACACCATGAGAACCCTGTCGATTCCCAGCTTCCTACATTCCTCAAGCGCAAGCCGAATCATGGCCGTCGCAATTCCCTTTCTTCTCTCAGACGGAACGACGCCGTCCCCAATATGCCCTCCATTCAAAAGAAGCGATTCATTCAGAAAATGCCGGATATTGACAGCCCCTGCCATAATATTTCTATCGCAGTCCAGACAGAAGAAAGTGGAACTCGGGACAAGCCCATCGCCCGCCTCTTTTACCTCAATACTTGCGCAATAGCTTTCAAAATCATGATAATCCGCCCTGCGGATTGCATAGGGCACAATCTTTTCTCCCGCGCCGTACCATTCCTCCAGCATAGCGCATATCTGTTCTTTGTATTCTAAACTCGCCTTTACAAGCTTTAAATTCATTTGAAAGAATCCCTCCTGATTTCCAAGCGTTGCTTATCCTTTTTGAGCTTTCCATTACATCCGCCTTACGCCATTCACAACACGCAGACGACGGATGCACCCCATATCATCAAAAGCCAATCCAGCATTGTGTTACCGTCCACAGCCCGCAGAGGCGGATGCTCCTGCGAAGACTGTGCCGCGCGTCGGCGCTTAGCGAGGTACTTTCGAGCTTAGCGTCCGCTACGCGCGGCCTCCAAGCGCAAGCGTGTCTGAGCGGGAGCATCCGCCGCCCGCGGGCGTCACTCGCCGTAACACGGAATCTCACTTACTATTGCCCTGCCGCCCGCTCCCGTAATTTGCCGCCGCCGCATCAAACCGCCCGCGCAGCAGCCTCTGATTATTCAGCCCCTTGACATACTCCGTCCTGCGGCCCACAAACCCGGAAAGCTTCGCCATATACTCCTCCGAGGTAATCGTCCCGTTGGCCACCATCGTCAGCCCCTTCTCCCAGCTTGCCGTCAGAGCGGGATTCAACAACGCCTTGACCGAATTATCCACCACGTCATAAATCATCTCGCCCATCAAGGTCGGCGTCAAAACCTGATTTTTCGCGTTCAGCGCCAGATACTCGATACTCACCAGCTTTTTCAGAATCTCGGCACGGGTGGCGCTGGTGCCGATCCCGCTCCCCTTGATCTGCGCCCGCAGCTCCTCCTCCTCGATAAACTGACCGGCGTTCTCCATGGTCAGAATAATACTGCCGGAGGTATAACGCTTGGGCGGCGAGGTCTCTCCCTCCTTGATCTCGTAGCCTTCCGTCTCCAGTCGAGCCCCTTTTTTCAGCGTCGTCAAAAGCTTCAAAAAAGCTGCGTCATCCCGGATTTCCTCCTCTTCCTCCTGCTCCTTCCCGTCGTTCTTCCCCGATTTATTTCCATCCTCCCCGGCTGAAGAAATCTCTTTCCCCTCCTCTCCGACCGAGGAGGCTTCCCTCCCGCCGTCCTTTTTCCCCTGGAAGGCAACCTTCAGATACCCTTCCTCGGACAATACCTTAAAGTTCGCGAAAAACCTCTCTGGCCCCACGCCGATACAAAGGGCGAACTTCCGGTAGACCGCCGCCGGGTAAAAAATGCCGAGAAAGCGGCGCACAATCAGGTCGTAGACCTTTTGGGACAGGGGAGAAAGCCCCTTCAGGCTGCCCAGGCCCTGGCCGGTCGGGATGATCGCGTAGTGATCCGTGATCTGACTGTCGTTGACATATTTTGTCTTTGCGATTCCCTTATAGCTCCCCTTCTCCAGAATCTCCGCAGCAAAGGCCGCCCCGGGACCGTAGCCCCTAAGACCGCCGATGTTTTTCTGGATTTCCTTCGCCACCGCTGTGGACAATACCCGGGCGTCCGTTCTGGGATAAGTGGTCAGCTTCTTCTCGTAAAGCTCCTGCGCAATGCTCAGCGTCTGATCCGGGCTGATCTTAAAGTACCTGGAGCAGTCGTTCTGCAGCTCCGCCAGGTTGTACAGGAGAGGCGGATTCTTGTTCTCCTTCTTTTTCTCGACGCTCTCCAACAGCGCCTCCGCAACGGGTTCCATCTGCAGACGGTCGATGAGAGCCTGCGCGTCCGCCCTCTCCCGAAAGCCGTTCTCCTTATAAAGCCGGGGCGACAGGTACATAGACGACCCTTCCGCCGCTCTCCACTCCCCGGAAATCACCTTATCCTGCAGCCGGAAGCTGCCGATCACCCGATAAAAGGGCGTCTTTACAAAAGACCGGATCTCCCGCTCCCGGTTCACAACGATGCCCAGTACGCAGGTCATGACCCGTCCCACGGAAATCACCGCCCGATCCCGCTTTAAATACTCCTTTACCGTCCAGCCGTATTTCAGCGTCAGCGCCCGGGAAAAATTGATTCCCATCAGATAGTCCTCTTTCGCCCGCAGATAGGCGGCGCTGCTTAAATTATCATACTCCCGCAGATCCTTCGCCTCCCGGATTCCCCGCAGGATTTCCTCCTCCGTCTGGGAGTCGATCCAGACGCGGCGTCTCTCCTTGCCCGTAACCCCGGACATCTGCTCCACCAGCCGGTAGATGTACTCCCCTTCCCGCCCGGAGTCCGTGCAGACGTAGATCGTCGTAACGTCAGGCCGCCTCATCAGCGAGGTAACAATGTCAAACTGCTTTCTGGAGCTCTCAATTACCTCATACCGAAACTCCTCCGGCAGAAAGGGAATCGTCTCGAAGCTCCACTTTTTATATTTGATATCATAGACCTCCGGATAGCTCATGGTGACCAGATGCCCCACGCACCAGGTTACGATCGCCTCCTGCGACTCCAGATAACCGTCGCGGGACGTCGTGTTGATTTTCAGGGCGTTGGCAAACTCCCTTGCCACGCTGGGCTTTTCCGCTATAAACAAACTCTTTCCCACAGAGTAACCTCACTTCTCAGACAGTGCTTTCCCGAACCGCTTCCTTTTTCCAGGCGGCATCTCTTCAAGCCGCTTCCCTTTCCCGGACAGCGTCTCCTCAAGCTGCTTTCCTTTCCCGGACAGCGTCTCTTCAAGCCGCTTCCCTTTCCCGGACAGCATCTTCTCAAGCTGCTTCCCGTCTCAGACAACATTCTCTCAAACTGCTTTTCTTCTCGGACAGCATTTCCTCAAACTGTCTTACTTCTCGGACAGCATCTTCTCAAACTCCTCCGGGGTCATAGGCGCGCCAAACAGATATCCCTGGATCACATTACAGCCGATGGAATGAAGGTACTGGTACAACTGCTCGTCCTCCACGCCCTCCGCTACAGTATCCATCCCCAGAGACCTTGCGATCTGAATGACAGACTCCGTCACCGCCCTGGTGGAAGAATCCCCGGGTGCGGCATCCAACAGCTTTTTATCCAATTTCAGGGTATCGATGGGTAACTCTTTCAGGAAAGTCAAAGAAGACATCCCCGCACCAAAGTCGTCCAACGAGATTCGAACGCCATAATTTTTCAGTGCCTTCAGCCTCTCCCCGATCTGTTCGATATCCCCTGCTTCCAGCTCTTCCCGGATCTCCAGCTCAATCTCCGCCGGTTTTACCTTATGACGGTTCAAAACCTCGACCAGAAGCTCGGCAAAGCTCTCCTGTTTATACTGCCGGGTCGAGATATTGATCGACAGGATCATCGGGAAACCGAACTGTCTGCGCCATTTGGCATACTGGCTGACGCTCTCCTCCAACACCCATTTCCCGATCGCATCGATGGCTCCGCTTCTCTCCGCCGCCGGGATAAACTGATCCGGCCCCGGCATCCCATCCTTCCAGCGGATCAGCGCCTCCATTCCCCGCAGCCGCCGATTTCCAGCGTAATACTGCGGCTGGTAGCGCAGAGAAAACTCTCCCTGGAAAATCGCCTCCTGCAGCCGGTTTTCCAGCGCAACAGCGCTTTTATATTCCTTCAACGCCTCCATATCAAAATACTGCAGTCCGTTCTTGCCCTTGCGCTTACAGCGGTACACCGCGCTCTCCGCCCGGTTCAGAAGCTCCTCCGCGGAACCCGCCGCCTCCGGATACTCCGCCACGCCTATGCTGACCGTAATCCGAATCTTGCGCCCCTCCTCATCCCGGAAAGGCCCCTGCGTCCTTTGCCTGATTTTACGGTAGAGAGTCTCGACACTCCCGTCGCCGTAAGGGTCATAAACCGCCAGACAGAACACGTCGCCCTGCAGATGGCTGCCAATCACATGCTGCCCGCAGAGCTCCTTCAGGAAATCTCCGAACTGGCTGAGCAGCGTATCGCCGGATGCCGCCCCCGCTCCGTCCCGTACTTTTCTAAATTCGTCGATATCGATCATCATAACGCTCAGCGGACAGTTCGCAGCGGAAGCATTTTCCACATACTCCGCCAGCAACTGTAAAAAGCGCCCCCGATTATACAGTCCCGTCAGGCTGTCATAATAGGCCAGATAGGACAATTCGTCGTTCTGGATTCGCTCCCCTGTAATATTCCGGATATATAAAATCTTATCGACGGGAACTCCCTCCCTGTCATAAGACACCTTTCCCGTAAAACGCAGCCAACGATCGCCTCCCTTCAGCCTGCACTCCGACACTGCGGACTCCTCCCCCCGCTTTTCCAGAAAGAGCAGCTCCCGCAGAGACATGGCGGAATCCTCGTCCACCTCCTCTAAAATCCTGGTTAAATCGTTGGCCTGCCGGATCTCAAAGTCAAAAAAACTTTTCCAGGGTCCCAGCGAAAAAAACAGTTTACTTTCAAAGGAGCAGTAAAGAACCGCTTCCTCCGCCTCCTCGCAGACCCTCGCATACATTCTCTCCCGCTCCGTCAGTTTCTGATTCATCGCCTTCAACAGATCGATTTGATAGTGCAATTCATTCATGTAAATCATCCTCCATGGGCATTCGAGCCCTGACTGTCTTATCTGGTTTTCTCTTCGTATCCGGCCGGAACTCCTATCCGCCTTTTACCACTTTCCTTCCGCTTCCGGCCAGACTTCCTGACCGTTTTTTCGATTCCTTCACTTCCGGCCGGAGCTCCTGAACATCCTTTCCCAATTTCCTTTCGCGGCCGGACTTAACTCCTCGCCGTAATATAGCCCTGCGCCTTCAAAAGCTCCGCGCAAAGAACCGCTCCGCCCGCCGCGCCGCGCACGGTATTGTGGGACATCCCGATAAATTTATAATCGAACAGCGTATCTTCCCGGAGCCTGCCGACGCTGATCCCCATGCCGTTCTCAAAATCCACGTCCAGCGCAATCTGCGGCCGGTTGTCCTCCTCCAGATACTGGATAAACTGCTTCGGCGCGCTGGGAAGCCCCAGACGCTGCGGCTCTCCTGAAAAGCTGCGCAGCTTTTCAATCAGCTGCTCCTTCTCCGGCTTCTTCGCAAACCTTACGAACACCGCCGCCGTGTGGCCGTTTAAAACCGGAATCCGGACGCACTGACAGGTGATCACAGGACTGGCCGCGGGAACGATCACTCCGCCCTCGATCCTTCCCCAGATCCGCAGAGGCTCCTTCTCGCTCTTTTCTTCCTCGCCGCCGATATAGGGAATCACGTTTCCCGACATCTCCGGCCAGTCTTTGAAGGTTTTTCCCGCCCCGGAGATCGCCTGATAGGTCGTGGCGACTACCTCCACGGGCTCAAATTCCCTCCAGGCGGTGAGCACCGGCGCATAGCTCTGAATCGAGCAGTTTGGCTTAACCGCGATAAAGCCTCTCTTCGTACCCAGACGCTTCCTCTGGAAATCGATGACCCTCATGTGCTCCGGGTTGATCTCCGGCACCACCATAGGGACGTCGGGCGTCCATCGGTGGGCGCTGTTGTTGGAGACCACGGGCGTCTCCGCCCTGGCGTAATCCTCCTCAATCTTTTTGATTTCTTCCTTCGTCATATCCACGGCGCTGAACACAAAATCAACCTCCGAGGCTACCTTCTCCACCTCGTTGACATTCATCACCGCAAGAGCTTTCACCGCCTCCGGCATGGGCGTATCCATCTTCCACCTGTCTCCGACCGCCTCTTCATAGGTCTTCCCCGCAGACCTGGGACTTGCCGCGACCGTCGTCACCTCAAACCAGGGATGATTCTCCAAAAGCGAGATAAAACGCTGTCCCACCATACCTGTGCCGCCTAAAATACCAACCTTCAGTTTTTCACTCATTTTTCTCCTCATTTCCGCACAAAGCTTTTTCTTTTCCTTCTTCTCTCAGATACTGCCTGTAAATTTCCATTACCCGCTCCATGGCCTCAGGGCCTGGCGCTCCCTCCGTCAGCCGCCTGTCCACGCAGGCCTTCAACGAAACCGCGTCAAAGAAATCCTCTTCAAATCTGTCGCTGATGTCTTTCAGCTCCTTTAGGGAAAGCGCGTCGATGGAAGTGTTTTTTTCGATGCAGTACAGCACGAGCCGCCCGATGATCCCGTGGGCATCCCGGAAGGGAACTCCCTTTCCCACCAGATAATCCGCCGCATCCGTCGCATTCGTAAAGCCGTTCATCGCGCTTGCCTCCATCCGATCCTTCCTGAATTTCAGGGTTCGGAGCATCCCCGTGAAGAGCGTCAGACAATTCTTTACGGTATCCATGGCGTCAAAGGACATCTCCTTGTCCTCCTGCATATCCTTATTGTACGCCAGCGGAAGCCCTTTCATGGCGGTGAGCAGGGAAATCAGCGCGCCGTAGACGCGTCCCGTCTTCCCCCGCACCAGCTCCGCAATGTCGGGATTTTTTTTCTGCGGCATGATACTGCTCCCCGTGGAATAGGCGTCGTCTATCTCCACAAACCGGTATTCGTCACTGTTCCACAGGATTATTTCCTCACAAAACCGGCTCAGATGCATCATGACCGTAGCCAGAGCCGCAAGAAACTCGATCAGGTAATCCCGGTCCGCCACGGAATCCATGCTGTTTTGCGTGGGGCCGTAAAAGCCCATAAGACGCGCGGTATACTCCCGGTCCAGCGGATAGGTGGTTCCAGCCAGCGCCCCCGCGCCCAGGGGACAGTAATTCATTCTCTCATAAATATCCGCCATCCGCTCCCTGTCCCGGCGAAACATTTCAAAGTAAGCGCCGTAATGGTGCGCCAGCGTGACAGGCTGCGCCTTCTGTAAATGCGTAAAGCCCGGCATATACGTCTCCGTATTTTCTTCCATCGTGGCAAGAACCGTCTCCAGCAGCTCCTTTAGCAAAGCGTCCGTCTCCCTGATCCGGAGCCTGGTGTAAAGCCGCATATCCAGAGCCACTTGGTCATTGCGGCTTCTTCCGGTGTGCAGCTTCTTCCCCGTCTCCCCGATCCGCTCGATCAGGTTTGCCTCCACAAAGCTGTGGACATCCTCATAGTTTCCTCCGTCCAAAGCGAGCTTTCCGGACTCCGTGTCCGCCAGAATCCCCTGCAGTCCTTCGATAATGGCGTCTCGCTCACCGTCCTGCAGAATATTCTGCTTTGCCAGCATTTTCACATGGGCAATGCTTCCCTCGATATCCTGAGGAAGCAGACGTCTGTCAAACCCGATCGACGCATTGAAATCATAAACCAGTTCATCCGTTTCTTTTGTAAAACGTCCTCCCCAAAGCTGTGCCATATGTACTGTTTCTCCGTTTCGTATCTGATTGTGCGCGAATGCAGTGCAGGCTCTCGAAAAACCGATGGTTTTCCGAAACCCCGCAGTGCGAGCTCGTAAAGCCTGCGGCTTTCCGTAACCCCGCAGTGCGAGCTCGTAAAGCCTGCGGCTTTCCTCGCTCACGGGCTTCGCCCTATGCATCCATTCGGATATGCGCCTCGGTGAGCAAGCTCCCCGCTTCGCATATCCGAATGTCTGCGCACTGCTCATTGCCATCGTGTACATTATAACATAACCCCCCGGTTATGCAAGTCATGTAACCTCTTTTTATTTCCTCTCATATCTTATTTTAAAAGTATCGGTTGCAAACACTACAAAAAGGAACGGCGAACTATGACAAATATTCTGGAGCTGAAAAACATCGGCTATTCCTACCACAGTCTCCACGGAGAGACACATGCGCTGAAAGATATCTCCTTCGGTGTCCGGGAAGGGGAATTTATCGCCATAGTGGGTCCCAGCGGCTGCGGCAAGTCCACGCTTCTCTCCATCATCGCCGGACTTCTGTCCCCGGAGCAGGGAACCATTGCGGTAAACAATCCGGACGGCAGTCTGCGCTATCCGAAAATCGGCTATATGCTGCAGAAAGACCATCTCTTCGAGTGGCGCAGCGTCTATCAGAACGTAATCCTGGGCCTTGAGCTGCAGCATATGCTTACGCCGGAGCGGCTTCAAAAGGTGGACCGTCTCCTCGTCGAATACGGACTGGATAAATTTCGGGACAAACGTCCCGACGAACTGTCCGGCGGTATGAAACAGCGCGCCGCCCTGATCCGCACGCTCGCACTGGAACCGCAGCTTCTCCTTCTGGATGAACCCTTCAGCGCTCTGGACTATCAGACGAGACTGATGGTATCCGACGATATCTGCAGGCTGATCCGCGCCGCCAAAAAGACCATGATCATTATCACCCACGATCTGTCGGAGGCGATCAGTCTCGCGGACAGGATTATCGTTCTGTCCGGACGTCCCGCCACGGTAAAAACAGAGATGCCGGTAAAGCTTACCCTTGCCGACGATTCTCCTCTCGCCGCCCGGAACGCGCCGGAATTTCAGACACTATTCAACAGGCTATGGGAGGATCTGACACATGAAAACTAAACAAAATCAAACCCTGACGAGGCAGGAGGAATTTGTGCGCGCCCACAGACGCCACCATCATCAGGTGTCCGTCTGGCGCTTTGTCATCTTCGCCCTGTTTCTGATCCTGTGGGAAACAAGCGCCTCCATGGGATGGATCGACAGCTTTTTCTTTTCCAGTCCCAGCCGCGTCGCCGCCTGCCTGCTCAAACAGTTCCGCACCAATCACCTTTTGATGCACATAGGCGTCACGCTCTCGGAAACGCTGATCAGCTTCCTTCTGGTGATCCTTGTAAGTCTCCTGGCCGCCACGCTGCTGTGGTATTCCCAGAAGCTCTCGGAAATACTGGAGCCTTATCTCGTGGTGCTGAACAGCCTTCCCAAATCGGCGCTTGCGCCGCTGTTCATCGTCTGGCTGGGCACCGGCTCCACCACCATCGTTGTGGCAGGTATCTCCGTCGCCCTCTTCGGCTCCGTCATCAACCTGTACACAGGCTTTGAACAGGTGGATCCGGAAAAAATCACCCTGATCCGCACCCTGGGCGGGAAAAAACGGGACGCGCTCTTTAAAGTCGTACTGCCCGGCTCTCTCCCCGTGATGCTCAGCACGGCTAAGGTCAATATCGGCCTCGCCCTGGTCGGCGTCATCATCGGAGAGTTTCTGGCCGCCAGAAAAGGGCTCGGCTATCTTATCATATACGGCTCTCAGGTTTTTCAGCTGGATATGGTTATCACCGGTATCATTGTGCTCTGCGTGATCGCTCTGGGCTTCTACAAATCCGTTCAGATTCTGGAGCACCGGATCAAGAAAAACTTCAGGCTGTGAGGCGCCGCCGCACGGCAAAGGGCAGACAACGCCCACAGGGCCGGTCGGACGGATTTGCCCGGCAAAAACTTCCGCAGGATAAAAAAACGCATATACGAAAACCCGGGACATGTAACTGACATACATTCCCGGGTTTCAGCTGAAAATGGGACTCGAACCCACGACCCCTTCATTACGAGTGAAGTGCTCTACCAACTGAGCTATTTCAGCATCGTCAGCCGCATTTCAACTGCGACTAAGTGTATTATATCGGTTTCCGCTGTTTTTTTCAACCCAAATTTTATGATTTATTGAAAAAAAACTAAAAATTAGAACGAAACGCCTTTATCTCTCCGTATCGGTATCCAGATGAACATCCAGTTTGGTATAAGGAATCTCGATTCCTGCCCGGTCCAGGGCCAGCTTACAGTTCTCCGCGATACGCCATTTTCCCGGCCAGAAGTCAGCCTGGGCAAACCAGCATCTCACTCCAAGCTTCACCCCAAAGCTTCCCAGTTCGTCCACAAACACCACTCTGTCTCTTTCCCTCGAAACAGCCTCATCCTCTTCCAGAACCTTTAAAAGCACCGCCTTGACCTGCGCAAGATCAGCCTGATAGGAGACGGTTACCGAAATATCCATCCTTCTGTCCGGCTGCGCGGATATATTGACGATACTGTTATTGGCCAGACTGCCGTTGGGCAGAATGACGGCCTTATTGTCAAAGGTCAGAAGCTTCGTGTAAAAGATCTGAATCTCCGTCACGGTTCCCTCTTTCCCGGAGAAGCTTTCCTGAATATAATCTCCTACCTTAAAGGGCTTTAAAAGCAGGATTAAAACGCCGCCCGCCAGATTGGACAGACTGCCCTGGACCGCAAGGCCGAGGGCGACGCCCGCCGATCCCAGAACCGCCACAATGCTGGCGGCGTCCACCCCCAGAGAGGAGGCGATCATCAGAATCAGCAGTACATAAAGGGCCGCTTTAATAAAGGAATCCATAAACTGGACGGCCCCTACTTCTGCGTTGGCGCGCTGCATGGATTTTTTGATGATGCGGCGAATCAGCTTGATCAGCTGCGTCCCCACAAAAAAGAACACTGCCGCCAGAAGCACCCGGATTCCCAGATGAAGAGCCTTATCCGGCAACTCCGTGAAAAATTTCTCCACCACGCCGGGATCCACCTTTTTTTCGGCGGCCGCTTCCGTCAGGATCACAGCGGACATCAATCTTGTCATCTCTGCCCGCCTGCCTTTCCGGAAGTCTTTTCCTTTAAGCCCTTCTTATCTTCTCTTTTCGTCTTTGCGGGCTCCGCTTCCTCTTTCTTTTTCCCGACAGCCTTCTTCGCCGTTCCTTCCGCCCCGGCCTTTTTGCCCTTTTCTCCTTTCGTTTCCGCCACGGACTCCGCCGGTGTGTCGGGAATGTACTTCAGGATACTCACGGACAGCGGCGCAAGCTTAATTGTGATACTGTTTGGACGGTCGTCCCACTCTTTTGCCCTGGAACGCTTTACCCGGCTGTTTACCAGACCGGAGCCGCCGTATTTTACGTTATCCGTATTCAGAATCTCCTTATATTTTCCGGCGGCAGGCACACCGGTAGTTAGTTCCCGGGGAATCCCCGCAAAATTGGCAGCCACCAGAAGCATATCGTCCTGCTCCTCAGATTTTCTCACAAAGGTCAGATAGCATTCCTGCGAAGAAATATGGTTGATCCATTCAAAGCCCTCAGCCAAATCATCCAGGCTGTGCAGCGCCGGGTCGCTTCTGTACAGACCGTTCAGATCCCGCACAAGCTTTCTGATTCCTTCATGCTCCGCCACGGAGCAAAGCTCCCACTCCACCTGTCTCGTCTCGTTCCACTCGTCAAACTCTCCCACATCCTGCCCCATAAAAAGAAGCTTTCGCCCGGGATGCGTCATCCGATAGGCATAGGTAAGCCTGAGATTGGCAAATTTCTGTTCCCTGTCCCCCGGCATCTTTCCAAGCAGGGTGGCCTTGCCGTGAACCACCTCGTCATGCGAAAACACCAGCATAAATCTCTCGCTGTAGGCGTATACCATGCTGAAGGTCAGTTCGCCGTGATGATAGCTTCTGAAATAAGGATCGTAACGGATATATCCCAGATAATCGTTCATAAAGCCCATATTCCATTTATAGTCGAACCCCAGTCCGCCCTCATCCAGCGCCCCCGTGATCTTCGGGAACGCCGTGCTCTCTTCCGCGACGGTAATCGCGCCCGGGTTCCGCTTTTTCATGACGGAATTGAGATGCTTCATCAGCTCGATGGCCTCCAGGTTCTCGTTCCCGCCGTAGATATTGGGAATCCATTCTCCGTCCTGTTTTCCGTAATCCAGGTAGAGCATACTCGCCACCGCGTCCATGCGAATCCCGTCCGCATGATATTTTTCCACCCAGAACAGCGCGTTTGCAATCAGATAATTGGATACCTCGGGTCTGCCGTAGTTGTAAATCAGCGTCCCCCAGTGAGGATGGCTGCCCTGCCTGGGGTCCTTGTGTTCATAGAGACACGTCCCGTCAAAATTTGACAGCCCGTAGACGTCCCTCGGGAAATGTGCGGGAACCCAGTCGAGAATCACTCCGATCCCGGCCTTGTGCAGTTCGTTTACAAAATACATGAAATCCTCCGGGGAACCGTATCTCGCGGTGGGCGCATAGTATCCGATGACCTGATATCCCCAGGACGCGTCCAGCGGATGCTCCATCACCGGCATCAGCTCCACATGGGTATACCCCATTTCTTTCACATAAGGGATCAGTTTATCCGCGATCTCACGGTAATTTGCGTACTCCTCTCCCTCTCCCGGCCCGACGAAGGATCCCAGATACATCTCATAGACGCTGATCGGCGCTCCCCCCGTCTGAAATTCCTCTCTTCCGGCGATAAACCCGGCGTCTTCCCACGGAAAGTTCCACGGGTCCGCAATCACCGAAGCCGTGTCGGGCCTTAGCTGCGCCGCGCTGCAGTACGGATCCGCCTTCAGATAGGTCAGCCCGCTCTTAAGCTTCAATTCAAATTTATAATTGTCCCCGCAGGCCGCACCCGGGACGAAGAGTTCAAAAATACCGGAATCCCAGAGTCTTCTCATCTGATGTACTCTGCCGTCCCAGCTGTTGAAATCTCCCACCACACTGACGCGGAGCGCAGAAGGCGCCCAGACGGCAAAACAGGTTCCCTTCACGCCGTCCAGCTCCATGGGATGTGCGCCGAGCTTTTCATAGACCGTATAGTGGATTCCGTTTTTAAACTTCTCCGTATCCTGCTTCGTGATCTGCGGCTCAAAGCGGTAGGCTTCCTCCCGTACCGTCATAACGCCGTCCTTTTCCACCTCGTAGCGATACCTGGGAAGCGTCCTGATTGGCATCGGAATCAGCACGGCAAAGTACCCGTCCTCATCCGCCGTTTCCATCTGAAATCTTTCCCCCGTGCCGTCCAGAACCAAAACCGCGCTCCCCGCCTCCGGGAAATAAGCCTGCACCAACGTCTGGTTCCCTGCTTTGTGAGGCCCCAGCAGCGCATGCGGATCGTCGCACTCCGAATAGATGATTTCTTCGATTTTGGGCCAGTTCATCAGCTTGTAGACCTTTTTGTTCATTCTGACACCTCCATGTCCGCCCTGCAGGCATTTATTCCGATATACGGAAGCTTATTTTTTCCTTATGTACGCTCTGTATTTTTTCAGGCCAGACTGTGCAGAAACAGTCCGCTGCGAAGCTTCGGTTCAAACCAGGTGGATTTCGGCGGCATCAGCTTCCCGGCATCCGCCACCCGCTCCAGCTCTTCCATGGAGGTAGGATACAGCGCAAAAGCCACCTTCATATCGGTATGCACTCTTCTCTCCAGCTCCCGCAGTCCTCTGATCCCGCCCACAAAATCAATCCTGCCGTCCGTCCTGGGATCGCGGATTCCAAGAACAGGTTCCAGAAGATACTCCTGAAGCACGGAGACATCCAGTCCCTTCACCGCGTCCCTGGACCTGATCTTCTCCGTGGCAGTCAGCTTATACCAGACTCCCTCCAGATACATCCCGTAAATTCCCTTCCCGTCAGGGACAAACGGCTGCGTTTCCGCCTTCTCCACGAGGAAGCATTCCCTCACCTTTTCCAGAAATTCCTCCGCAGTATAGCCGTTTAAATCCCTGACCACTCTGTTGTAATCCAGGATGCGAAGCTCGTCATCCGCAAAAAGCACCGCCAGAAAATAATTAAATTCCTCCTCGCCGGTGTAATCCGGGTGTTCCTCCCTGCGCTTCAATCCCACCTTCACTGCAGAAGCGCAGCGGTGGTGTCCGTCCGCGATATAGACGGCGGGACCCGCCTCAAAAATCCGGCAGATCTTAAGGATCTGCTCTTCCCCGTCGATCACCCATACCCTGTGTCCGACACCGTCCTCCGACACAAAGCTGCAGACCGGAGCCTCCTTTTTCTTTAAGGCGATAAGCTCCCCCAGCACACGGTCCGCCCGATAAGCAAGAAAGATGGGACCCGTCTGCATATTGCAGACATCCACATGGCGAATACGGTCCTGCTCTTTGTCTTCTCTCGTATTCTCGTGCTTTTTGACTACGCCGGTCAGATAGTCGTCAATCGATACGCAGGCGACGATGCCTGTCTGGCTCCTGCCGTCCATGCTCTGTTCATAGAGATAGAAGCACGGCCGGGAATCCTGTCTGAACCTGTCCTTTTCGATCCATTCCGCTAAAAGAGACGCCGCACGTCCGTAAACCTCCGGCGCGTAAAGGTCAACATCTTCGTCAAAACCCGTTTCCGCCCTGTCAATCGCGAGGAAAGAACCCGGATTTTTCCGAACCTCCTCCGCAGCCTCCCTTCGGTTATACACGTCATAGGGAAGCGCCGCAATTTCACTCTCCAGCCCCGGAGCCGGACGGTAAGCCGCAAAAGGTCTCACTCTCGCCATATTCTCTGTCTCCTTTTCGTTTTTTACTTTGGCGCTTTATTTTCCGTTTTTTATCTGCTATAATTTATTTTACCATAGTTTCAGACGCTTGAACAGAAAGGATTTAAAAATATGACTGACGAAAGCAAACAGATTTTGGCCCGCATAAACGCCTATGCGGAAAATGCGCTAAGTGAAATTGATCCCCAGAAGGTTCCCGTCTCTGCCCAGCTGGAAAAATTAAAGCCTGTGATGGAGGAAATTGCCCGTGAAAAGGGGATGACTCCGGAAGAAATATTTATTCTCTACATGGACCTTCAAAGCGAGGCGTCCTGCGCCACGCAGCGCAAATTAGAGGAGAGCCTGCAGGATTTAAACGACGGTATTGACGGCGGTATGCCGCTTTTGTTCCGCTAAAAAAGTGCCGCTGTGCGGCACTTTTTTCCCTGCGGCTACGCCCGCCCTGTGACGATGCGGACGCGGAACACTCCCTCAATTTTCTCCAAAGCGCTCACAATCTCCTCGGTAGGCGTATCCTCCACATCCAGCAAGGTGTACGCCACCTCTCCCCGCGACTTGTTGGTCATGTCGCTGATATTGATTCCCTTTACGCCGAACGCCGCCGTAAACTGGGTAATCATGTTGGCGATATTTTTGTGGAAAATCGCGACGCGGCCCTTCTTCGTACAGACCCCCATATCGCAGGACGGATAGTTGACGCTGTTGCGGATATTCCCGTTCTCCAGATAATCCATCAGCTCCTCCACCGCCATGACCGCACAGTTATCCTCGGATTCCGCCGTGCTGGCCCCGAGATGCGGAATGACGATGCATCCCTCCTGGCCCGCTGTGACAGAGTTGGGGAAGTCTGATACATATCTGGCGATCTTACCCGTATTTAACGCCTCGATCACATCCTTCTCATTGGCCAGCAGATCTCTCGCAAAGTTCAGGATCACGACGCCCTCCTTCATCTTCGCGATGGAGACGGCGTTGATCATGCCCTTTGTCGAATCCGTAAGCGGCACATGGACGGTGATATAATCGCACTCCGCATAAATATCGTCTATATTTAACATATGCCTGACGGAACGGCTCAGATTCCACGCCGCGTTCACGGAGAGATACGGATCGTACCCGTATACCTCCATGCCCAGGGCTACGGCCGCATTCGCCACCTTCACCCCGATAGCGCCAAGTCCGATGACGCCAAGCTTCTTTCCCATGATCTCCGTTCCGGCAAAGCGCTTCTTTTCCTTTTCCGCACTTTTTGCGATATTCTCATCGTCCGAAGCCTGTTTCACCCACTCGATGCCGCCTACCACGTCGCGGGCCGCCAAGAGCATCCCCGCGATAACAAGCTCCTTTACGCCGTTTGCGTTAGCTCCCGGCGTATTGAACACCACCACACCCTTTTCCGCGCACTTATCCAGCGGAATATTGTTCACGCCCGCTCCCGCCCTGGCCACCGCCAAAAGCTTTTCGGGAAGCTCCGTCTCATGCATGGAGGCGCTTCTCACCAGCACGCCGTCCGCCTCGTTCAAATCTGCGGTAATCTGGTAGTTTCCGTTAAAATTTTTCAACCCGACGTCCGCAATGGGATTCAGACAATTGATCTTATACATTTCCTTTTTCCTCCTGCCGTTTCGGAAAGTATTCCGTCAGGCCATATGTTTCTTTTCAAAGTCTTTCATAAATTCTGTCAGCTTCTCCACGCCTTCTATCGGCATCGCATTGTAGATGCTTGCGCGCATGCCGCCCACGCTTCTGTGGCCCTTCAGGTTCTCAAAGCCTGCCGCCTTCGCCTCTCTCACAAATTCGGCGTCCAGGGCCCCGTCGCCGGTGACAAAGGGCACATTCATCAGCGAGCGGTCTTCCCTGCGGACGGTACCGTGAAACAGACTGCTCCCGTCTAAGCAGTCATAAAGAAGCTTCGCCTTCCTCTCGTTATACTCCTTCATGGCCTCTAAGCCGCCCCGCCTTTTCAGCCATTGAAACACCTTGCCGCAGATATAAATCCCGTAGGCAGGCGGCGTATTGTACATAGAGCCGTTGTCCGCGTGAATTTTATAACGGAGCATGGTCGGCGTGCCGGGAAGCACATCCTCCGTAATCAGATCCTCGCGGATAATCACGATGACCACGCCGGCAGGTCCGATATTTTTCTGCACTCCGCCGTAGATCAGACCGTATTTCGTCACGTCCACAGGCTCGGACAGAAAGCAGCTGGATACGTCCGCCACAAGCGGCTTTCCCTTCGTATCCGGCAGGGTCTTGAATTTCGTGCCGTAGATGGTATTGTTTTCGCAGATATACACATAATCGGCGTCCTCGCTGATCGGAAGATCCGAGCAGTCCGGTATATAAGAGAACGTTTTGTCCTCGGAGGATGCAATCTTGTTTGCCCGGCCATAGATACATGCCTCCTGATAAGCCTTCTTCGCCCACTGTCCGGTGACAATATAATCGGCGGCCCCGTTCTTCATCAGATTCATCGGGATCATGGCAAACTGCTGGCTCGCGCCGCCCTGTAAAAACAGGACCTTATAGTTTTCGGGAATCTTCATCAGTTCCCGCAGATCCGACTCCGCCTCCCGGATAATCGTCTCATAAGCCCCGGAACGGTGGCTCATCTCCATCACCGACATCCCGGTTCCGTTGTAATCCAGCATTTCCGCCGCGGCTTCCCGCAGCACTTCCTCCGGCAGAACCGCCGGCCCCGCCGAGAAATTATACACTCTGGACATTTTTATACTCCTCCTCATAATCTGGTGTAATCTATACTATGAATAAGAATACTCGCCCTTTCCACTTTAGTCAAGTAAATTATTAACTTTTTAAATTGCTGAATTGCCGGACCGGCTTCCCTTAAAATCAGTAAAACATGATGACGGGGGTGCCGATCTCCACCATATCGTAAAGCTGTGCCATCACATCCGGCGGCGTGTTGATACAGCCGTGGGAGCCGTTGCTTTTATAGATCTCGCCGCCGAATTTTCTGCGCCAGTCGGCGTCGTGGATCCCAACCGCTCCCTTCACGGGCATCCAGTATTTTACCGGCGTCTCGTAATCCGCCCCCCGCAGCACTCTGTTGCGCTGCTTGTTATAGACGAAATTAATTCCCTCCGGGGTTCCCATCCGCTTTCCGGTATTGCCCGTGACAACATCCGTATCCAGGACAATTTCTCCGTCCACATAATAATACATATGCTGCTCTGTCATATCTACTTCAATATAAGTGCCGCCGATATCGTCCAGCCCCCTGACAAACCCTTCCTGCAGGTAAACCGGGACATGCACCTGCGGTTCCTCCGGGTCCTCCCGCAAAACGTCCAGCAGGTATTTTTTCTCCGCCTCCGCATCCAGCCTCGTCCCGTATGTCGCGTACTTGACGTTGACCACATCGCCTCGGGTAGCCTGAAACTCCAGAACCGTGCCGCAGGTATCGTAAGTCTCCGCAAGCCCGTCCACCCACTGTCCGATGCGCTGTTCGTCCGGTATCAACGCCCCGTCCGGATCGAGAACGGGCTTCTGCTCCCCGTCCGCCGCCAGAAAGCCGCTGAGAATGTCCGGCGTCAGCGTGAGCTTTTCCGCCCCCATATCGTAAGTGATATCACGGGCAAGAAATTCCTCCAGCCTTCCCCAGAGCAGCCTTTGCTCCCTGTCCCGGGCGTCATCCTCCAGCTGCCGGTAGCAGCTGCCCTGCGTCAGATCGATCCGCAGCTCTCCGTCCAGAAAACAATCCCGGATATATTCCAGCGCGCGGTCAAAATCCAGCCGCAGCGTGTTCCCGTCCCGAAAAGAGTAGCCGTCCTCCTCGCTGTACAGTACAAGGCAGCCCGTGGGCAGCGCCTTTTCCTTCTGCACAAATTCCAGCTCCTCCATGCTTTCCGACAGTCCGTCCGCGTCGCAGACATACTGCACGGCAACGCTTGCCTCCGTCGGCTTATTTAGATGATAAAACCAGAAAAACGAGGAATTTTGCTTCAGATAAGCCCGCAGGGCTTCCCTGTAGTCCGGCCGCAGTCCGATCGATTGCGAACTTAGCGTCCATTCCTCTCCCGCCGCATCCAAAATAACGGCGTCGGCTGCGGGCGTCCGTTCAATCAGCTCCGTATTGACTTCATCAATTGTTTTTCCCGTGCAGTAAACTCCGTTTATCCATGTATTTACCGGGAAGTTATCTTGATAGTATAAGCCCAGCGCAAGGCTGCCGCCCAACAGGACAAGCAGCCCGCACAGCAGGATCAACACCAGAATACGCGCCTTTTTTTTCATTTTGCCTTACTCTTTCATATCATCTCCGTCAAACACGTCGGCAATGGGCGCTCCCGCGGGAACCATGGGGAATACCTTGTCGTCCTCCGGGATCACACATTCGATCAGCACGGGGCTTTGCATGGCGATCGCCTTCTCAATCGCAGGCTGCACCTCCTCCCGCTCTGTGACGCGGATCGCGGCGCAGCCCAGCGCCTCCGCAACCTTGCAGAAATCCACGCTGTCGTTTAACACGGTCTGGGAATACCGCTTTCCGTAAAACAATGTCTGCCACTGGCGGACCATCCCCAACACATGATTGTTGATGACTACCTGGATGATCGGAATGCGGTAGCGGCTGGCTGTGGCCAGCTCGTTCATATTCATCCGAAAGCATCCGTCGCCCGCTATGTTAATGCAGATCCTGTCCGGCTGTCCCACCTGTGCGCCGATGCAGGCGCCCAGACCGTACCCCATCGTGCCCAGACCGCCGGAGGACAGGAAGGTGCGCGGAGCCGTGTAACGGTAATACTGCGCCGCCCACATCTGATGCTGTCCTACGTCTGTCGTAATCAGCGCTTCCCCGCCTGTCACCCTGTCAATGGTCTCTATGACATAAGGGCAGGAAAGCTTACTGTCATCGTATTTCAACGGATACTTCGCCTTCAGTCCGGCTATTGCTTCCATCCATTCCACATGGTTCTGCCGGGCCAGCATACCGTTCAGCCGCGTCAGGACATCCTTCAGATCTCCGACGATGCCGCAGTCCACGCGGATATTCTTGTTGATTTCCGCCGCATCGATATCAATGTGGATGATCCTTGCATTCTCCGCAAATTTTTTCGGGTCTCCGATGACGCGGTCGGAAAATCTCGCTCCCAGCGCGATCAGAAGATCGCACTGACTCACGCCGAGATTGGAGGCCTTCGTGCCGTGCATACCGATCATCCCGGTATATCTGGGGCTTTTTCCGTCGAATGCACCCTTTCCCATGAGCGTATCGCACACGGGCGCATCGATCAGCTCCGCAAACCTTGCGACCTCCCCGTACGCGCCGGAGATCACCGCTCCGCCCCCCAGATAGATAAAGGGCTTCTCGGATTCGTCGATATATTTTACAACGGTCTTTAGGTCTTCCTCCGTATAGGCTCCTTCCGACCTGCTCTCCTGTATCTTTTCCGGCGTGTATTCACAGACCGCGGCGGTCACATCCTTCGTGATATCCACCAGCACGGGACCCGGTCTGCCGCTTTTTGCGATGGCAAAGGCCTTGCGCAGCGTAGGCGCAAGCGATTCCACATTTTTTACAATATACCCGTGCTTCGTGATCGGCATGGTCACCCCGGCGATATCCACCTCCTGGAAGCTGTCCTTTCCCAGCATGGGCAGCGTCACGTTCGCCGTGATGGCCACCATGGGCACGGAATCCATATAGGCCGTAGCGATTCCCGTCACTAAATTTGTCGCTCCCGGGCCGCTGGTCGCCATGCAGACGCCAACCTTCCCGGTAGCCCTTGCATATCCGTCCGCCGCGTGGGCTGCACCCTGCTCATGGCTGGTGAGGATATGGCGGATTTCCCCGCTGTGCCTGTAAAGGGCGTCGTAAATATTTAAAATCGCCCCGCCCGGATAGCCGAAGACCGTATCCACTCCCTGTTCCTTCAGACATTCCACAACAATTTCCGAACCGTTCAGCTGCATGATCCTTTTTCCTCCTGGCTTCCGGGAATCTCCAATACGGCTCCTCTGTTGCCGCTGGTCACCATCTCGCGGTATCTTGACAGATAACCGCCCGTCACCTGCGGCTCTCTGGGGCTCCATCTCTCCCGTCTCTTCGAAAGCTCTTCCTCCGACACCTTAAGCTTTAGTGTAAGCGCAGGAATATCGATGCTGATGATATCGCCTTCCTCCACAAGGGCAATGGGACCTCCCACCGCCGCCTCGGGCGACACATGCCCGATGGAAGCTCCCCTGGATGCGCCGGAAAAACGTCCGTCCGTAATCAGGGCCACGCTGGATCCCAGCCCCATCCCCGCGATGGCGGAGGTTGGATTGAGCATCTCTCTCATGCCGGGGCCGCCCTTCGGACCCTCATAGCGGATCACCACCACATCGCCCGCCACGATTCTGCCGCCCTTAATCGCCGCAATGGCGTCCTCCTCACAGTCGAATACCCTGGCCGGGCCCTCGTGGACCATCATCTCGGGAACCACCGCGGAACGCTTCACGACGGATCCGTCCGGCGCAAGATTTCCCTTCAGAACAGCCAGACCGCCCGTCGCGCTGTACGGGTTTTCCACGGGCCGGATCACCTCGGGATTGCGGTTCAGAGCATTTGCAATATTTTCTCCGATGGTCTTTCCCGTCACCGTCATGCACTCCGTGTTCAGAAGCCCGATATCCGCAAGCTCCTTCATCACCGCATACACGCCTCCCGCCTCGTTTAAATCCTCCATATAGGTAGGACCCGCAGGCGCGAGGTGGCACAGATTGGGCGTCTTCTCGCTGATGGGGTTTGCAAAGCTGATATCGAAATCAAAACCGATCTCATGGGCGATGGCGGGAAGATGAAGCATGGAATTTGTAGAGCAGCCCAGAGCCATATCCACCGTCAGCGCGTTTAAAATCGATTCCTCTGTGATAATGTCCCGCGCACGGATATTTTTGCGGTACAGCTCCATGACGGCCATGCCGGCATGCTTGGCTAACTTGATCCGCTCCGAGTACACCGCGGGAATCGTCCCGTTGCCGCGAAGCCCCATTCCCAGCGCCTCCGTCAGACAGTTCATGGAGTTTGCTGTATACATGCCGGAACAGGAGCCGCAGGTCGGACATACCTTGTTCTCAAACTCCGTCACATCTTCCTCCGTCATAGTTCCCGCCGCGTAGGAGCCCACGGCCTCGAACATGGAAGAAAGACTTCTCTTCTGCCCCTTTACATGACCGGCAAGCATGGGGCCGCCGGACACAAACACGGTAGGCAGATTCAGGCGCGCCGCCGCCATCAGAAGGCCGGGCACATTCTTGTCGCAGTTCGGCACCATCACAAGAGCGTCAAACTGATGGGCAATGGCCATACACTCCGTCGAGTCGGCAATCAGATCCCTTGTCACCAGGGAATATTTCATTCCCACATGCCCCATGGCAATGCCGTCGCACACGGCGATGGCCGGGAATACCACCGGCACGCCGCCGGCCTCCGCCACGCCCAGCTTGACCGCATCCACAATCTTGTCAATGTTCATATGTCCCGGCACGATCTCGTTGTAGGAACTCACGATCCCCACCATGGGCTTTTTCATTTCCTCCGCCGTAAATCCCAGCGCGTTAAACAGACTCCTCGCCGGCGCCTGCTGCATACCGGCTCTCGCGTTGTCGCTTATCATGTATTCTTACCTTCCTTTCCAATTTTAAACGGTGGAACTTCGGAATTTCAAATTCTCCCGCACTCCTGTCACTGAATATGCTCCGCAAGCAGGCTTCCCATCTCCGAGCAGCCTACTCTTTTACAGCCCTCCGACATAATATCCCCCGTGCGGTAGCCCTCCTGCAGTACCTTCTTTACCGCCGCCTCCACGGCGTCCGCCTCTTTGTCAAGATCGAAGCTGTACCGCAGCATCATCGCCGCGCTCAGCACCGTCGCGATGGGATTTGCAATATCCTGTCCCGCAATGTCGGGGGCGGAGCCGTGGCTCGGCTCATACAGGCCGAATCTGCTGTCGTTTAAGCTGGCGCTTGCAAGCATACCGATGGAGCCGGTCACCATGCTCGCCTCGTCGGACAAAATATCTCCGAACATGTTTTCCGTCAGGATCACGTCAAACTGGGCCGGATCCTTCACAAGCTGCATGGCGCAGTTGTCCACCAGCATGTGCTCCAGCGTAACCTCCGGATAGTCCTTCGCCACCTCTTCCACCACTTTCCTCCAAAGCCTGGAAGAATCCAACACATTGGCCTTATCCACGCTGGTCACCTTCCCTCGGCGCTTTCTGGCGATATCAAAGCCCTTGACCGCAATCCTGCGGATCTCATTTTCGTCGTAGACAAGCGTATCCACAGCCTTTAAGACGCCGTTTTCCTCCACAGTCCTGCGCTCGCCGAAATAAAGCCCTCCCGTCAGCTCGCGCACGATTATCATGTCAAACCCGGCCCTGCTGATTTCTTCCTTCAACGGACAGGCCCCCGCCAGCTCGTCGTACAAAACGGCCGGGCGCAGATTTGCAAAAAGCTTCAACGACTTGCGCAGCGCAAGCAGCCCCGCCTCGGGGCGGAGCTTCGGAGGCAGCCGATACCAGGGAGACGTGCTGGTATTGCCGCCGATGGAACCCATGAGCACCGCGTCCGCAGCCTTCGCCTTATTGACCGCCTCCTCGGTCAGCGGGACGCCGTGTACGTCGATGGATGCGCCCCCCATCAGAATATCCTCAAAAACCATTTTGTGCCCGTAAACATCCGCAATCCTTCCGAGCACCTTTTTTGCCTCCGCGACGATCTCCGGGCCGATTCCGTCGCCGGGGATACAGGTAATATGCAGTTCCATACGCTCCGTCCTTTCCGCACACCGTTTTGCGTTCAAAACTCTCCGGTATGTCCTTTTATGTCATTTGACTTTCCCATATTACAGTGCAAAAATGTATATTCATTTTATAATACCTGATAGGTCGGCAAATTTCAACCCATAATTATAAAGAATCAACCATTTGCTTATGTTCACACAAAAAAGAGAGCCAGCCCTCTTTTTTCGGCCGCCCTCTTCTCTTTCCGCATTTTCCGTCTGCGACTGACCCCTCCCGGAATCAGTTCCCTTCCGCCTTCTCCACACGGCTGATCGCGCTCTTTTCCATGGGGATACGACAGTTTCTGTTGTTTCCAAATTCAACGATTACCGTGTTGTCTTCCTCCGAGATATCGATGACGATCCCGTAAAAACCGGACGTTGTCAGCACGCAGTCCCCAATCGTCAGAGAAGCAAGCATCGCGGCGGTCCTTTTCTTCTCCTTGCTCTGCGGTCTGAATAAGAAAAACCATATCGCGACAAAGAAAAGCGCATAAACCACCAGCATCGACACAAGACTGCCCGCAGCAGCGCTGCCGTTCTCCACAGCACCCGTAGTACCATCCAGTAAAATACCCATTCTTCCTCCATTCCGGCGTTTCCCGTCCTGCAAACGCAGGCAACGCCCTGTCCTCTAAAATACTATAATACACAAAACCTGTCCGTCAGGCAAGCATTTTATCATATTTTCACGACAATTCCGGAACAATCCGCATTATTTCCCCGGAAACGGTTTTCACTCCCGGTTTCCCGCGATCCGCTCCAGCTTTCCCTTCTTGTACTCCGCAAACCTTCCCTCGTCCAGCGCATCCCTGATTTCCTCCATCATGGTGTTGTAAAACCAGAGATTGTGCAGCACGCAGAGCCGCATTCCCAGCATCTCCTTTGCCTTTAAAAGATGCCTGATGTAGGCCCTGGAATACCGCCTGCAGGCAGGACAGCCGCAGCCCTCCTCGACGGGTCTGTCGTCCAGCTCATACTTTGCGTTAAACAGATTGATCTTTCCGCGGTTGGTATAGAGATGTCCGTGGCGGCCGTTCCGGCTGGGATAGACACAGTCGAAAAAGTCCACGCCGCGCTCCACTCCCTCCAGAATATTTGCCGGAGTGCCCACTCCCATCAGGTAAGTCGGCTTATCCTTCGGCAGATACGGAACCACCCGGTCCAGAATATCATACATTTCCTCGTGGGTCTCCCCCACCGCCAGACCGCCTACCGCGTAGCCGTCCAGCTCCATCTCGGAGATCCGTTTTGCGTGCTCGATCCGTATATCCGCGTAGACCGCCCCCTGATTGATTCCAAACAGCATCTGGCTTCGGTTGATGGTATCCTCCAGCCCGTTTAACCGATCCATCTCCCGTCTGCAGCGCTCCAGCCATCTCGTGGTGCGCTCCACGGAGGCCTGCACATAGCTTCTGTCCGCCTTGCTGGGCGTACACTCGTCAAAGGCCATGGCGATGGTGGAGGCCAGGTTGGACTGAATCTGCATACTCTCTTCCGGCCCCATAAATATTTTTCTGCCGTCGATATGGGAATGAAAATACACGCCCTCCTCTTTGATCCTGCGCAGTCCTGCCAGAGAAAACACCTGAAAGCCGCCGGAATCCGTGAGAATAGGCCTGTCCCAGGACATAAATTTGTGGAGCCCCCCCAGCTGCTTTATCACCTTATCCCCCGGCCGCACATGCAGATGATAGGTGTTGGAAAGCTCCACCTGCGTCCCGATCTCCTTCAGATCCGAAGCGGCAACGGCTCCCTTGATCGCCGCCACGGTTCCCACATTCATAAATACAGGCGTCTGAATGACGCCGTGTATTGTGGTAAGCTCCGCTCTCTTCGCTCTTCCTTCCTGCTTTATCAGTCGATACATTTACGGCTCCTCCCAATACTCCGAAAGCTCCCAGAACTCCTCCAGCGTCAGCTCCTGCTCGGTCATCAGGACGGCCGCCTCCACTCCGACATAACGGAAATGCCAGGGCTCGTACCGGATCCCCGTGATATCCTCCTTATCCTTCGGATAGCGCAGAATAAAGCCGAAGCGGCAGCTGTTTGCGGCGAGCCACTTCCCGGCTTCCGTATCCGCAAAGCCCTCGTTCAGATCGATATAAGTATCCGACACAATATCCAGCGCCAGCCCCAGCTGATGCTCGCTGGCGTTGGGAACGGTCACCGACCGGCTGGAAACCTGATAAGCCTCCATGTAAGACAGGCCCTTGTTCATAAACTTTTTCACCTTTTTGTGAAACAGCATCTGCTGATATTCCAGATCCCTGTAAGGCGAGCAGACCTGCAGCGTTACCCCGTCATCCTTTGCGGCCTGAAACATATTCAGCAGATCGTCGATGATCCTCTCGTCACAGCGCATGATCCCCTTCATGGTCATAATTTTTCCCAGCGGCACCTGCTCCTCATAGCCTTCCGGGATAGAATGCTGCTTGTTTACCAGCAGAAGCCTCCAGTCATCCCTGGAAAATCTGTCGTTTTCCGTACTTTCACCGGCTGCCTCCTCCGAGGATGCGCCGGGACGGTTCAGCTTAAGGATCTCCTCCGCGCTGTAGGTCGTCACATTTTCCATATCGTGGGCGGGCTCCTCGTACCCGTCGTCCAGAAGCTCTTCATCCTCCTCCAGATTCACAAGCTCCTCCAGATCGATCTCCGTCTCTGAGGCCAGCACAAGCCCCTGCGCCTCCTCCGAGATGGGATTCCACACGCCTTCCTCATCCTTTCCCGACAGGAAAGCCGGGAAGGAAAAGCTGCTGTAGACCGCAAAGAGAAGCAAAGACATTCCCAGCATGGAAAACCGCTTCCCGTTTCCCTTTAAATATGCCGCTCCATGGAAAAAAAACATTCCCACGGCCATCACGGGAATGACGCAAAAACGACAGAACCTATTCCTTTTTCCCCATCTGCGCAGTTTCCTGTAAAACCGCTCCTCCAACGACATTTTCATTCGTGCCCCGTCTTTATCCTTCTTTTGCGCCGTCTGCCTGCATAGTCAGTTTCAGTATATCATACTTTTATAAAACATGCATTCCTTTTTTCAAAAAAGTTGATATTTTCCGGATCTTCCGTTACAATTTAGGTAGCGCGTCCGCCCTGATCCCAAAGGCAGGGTGCGCCGATGCCTGTCTGCCTGCAAACGCGGACGGGACACACGACAATCGGAAAGGTACGGTGATCTGTATGGCCGGTTCTGTTTATGGCACAATTTTTCGAATAACCACCTGGGGAGAATCCCACGGCAAGGCGCTGGGAGCCGTCATCGACGGTTGCCCTGCCGGGCTCGCGCTCAGCGAGGCCGATATCCAGCCCTATCTCGACCGCCGAAAACCCGGCGCAAGCGGTATCTCCACCCCGCGGAAAGAGGACGACTCCGTGGAGATCCTCTCCGGCGTGTTCGAGGGCTTCACCACAGGCGCCCCCATTTCCCTGATGGTCCGCAATACCTCCCAGCGTTCCTCCGACTACGGCGAGCTTGCCTCCTGTTACCGGCCCGGACACGCCGACTATACCTTCGACTGCAAATACGGCCTGCGGGACTACCGCGGGGGAGGCCGTTCCTCCGGGCGCGAAACGGTTGGAAGAGTCGCCGCCGGGGCGGTGGCCGCAAAAATATTAAAGCAGCTGGGCGTCGATGTATACGCCTACACCTGCTCCATCGGCCCGGTCACAATCGACCGGGGCTGCTTTGACCGTGCCGCTGCTCTCGTCACGCCTACCGCCATGCCGGATCCCGCGGCGGACGCCGCCGCCAGAGCCTGTCTGGAGGAGGCCCGGAAAAAGGGCGATTCCCTGGGCGGCTGCATGGAATGCGTCGTGGTGGGACTTCCCGCCGGGATCGGAGATCCCGTCTTTGAAAAGCTTGACGCAAACCTCGCCAAAGCCGTCATGTCCATCGGCGCGGTAAAGGCCGTGGAGATCGGCGACGGATGCGCTGTCTCCGGCAGACAGGGAAGTGAAAACAACGATTCCTTCCGCATGAGGGACGGTCGGATCACAAAGACCTCCAACCATGCCGGCGGAATTTTGGGCGGCATCAGCGACGGCAGCCCGATCCTGATCCGCGCGCATGTGAAGCCCACGCCCTCCGTCTTCCTGACGCAGGAGACGGTGACCTCCTCCGGCCGGGAGAAGGATTTGCAGATCAAGGGCCGCCACGACCCCGTCATCGTTCCCAGAGCCGTCGTGGTTCTGGAGGCCATGACGGCTCTGACGGTTCTCGACGCCATGCTGCTCAATATGACGGCAAGGATGGATTCCCTGACCGGCTTTTACCGCAAATCGTAAACGTCGGCCGCGGCAAAGCTTCCCGTCAAAAAAAGGAGAGACTTTTTTGCGGTCTCTCCTTTTTACTGTTCTATTTCCCGCTTCCGAGGCGGTAAAAGGCGATGCAGTTCGGCACGTCCACCTCAATCGGCGCGCCGTTCATGACCATAGTGCCGTTCTCCAGATCCACATGGAAAAAAGTCATGTCGTTGGATTCATGGTTCAGGGAAACCAGAAATTTATTGTTGGGGAACAGGCTTGCGTCCTTGGGATACTCTCCGCTGACCGGAAGATCGAAAATCTTCGTGAGCAGACCGGTCTCCTCGTCCACACTAAACAGCACCGCTGAATTTTCCCCGGCCACCGTAGACAGCAGATACTTGTGATCCTCCGAAAAGGTCAGGGCGCTGGTGGCGTTATTGTTGCCATGCTCTGTCTTAGCCGTCTCCACCGTCTGGATCTTCTCGAATACCGGCTGTCCGTTTTTATCCTCATAGGAATAAACGTCAATATAGCATTTCCACTCATGGACGATATAGACAAACCTTCCGTCCCGGGAAATCTTCACATGTCTGGGCGCGGACTCGATATTGCTCCGGATCACATCGGCCAGAATCAGCGTTCCGGTCAGATGCTCGAGACGGTACACATTCACATGATCCATCCCCTGATCCGCCACAAGAAGATATTTATTGTCATGCGTCATTCTCGCACAGTTGATATGAGGCCGGAAATTACGATCCGCCAGACTGCCGAGCCCCTTATGATAGATCTCGTCGGTGATCTCGCCGACAGAGCCGTCCTCCTTCAGCCGCAGCACCGTAAGCTTGCCGTCGTGGTAGCCGGCCACAAACAGATAGCTGTCCGTATAATCCGTGGAGAGATAGCAGCCTCTCATTCCGTTGATGGACGCAAAGTTTACAAATTCCAGACTGCCGTCCTTCAGAATCAGATAAGCCTCCACGCCGAAGTCCGTGATCGAATAAAGAAATCTTTTATTATGGGAGATGGTCACATAGGAGGAGTTGGTAATCTCCACCTTTGCCTTCTCGATAAAACGACCGTGCTCCATATCGACGTCATAAACCTTGATTCCGTGATTGTCTCCCTGCGTATAAGTGGATACATATGCCACATATTTTTCCTGTTCCATGCGGAAGGCCTCCTTTGTCCTTTTCTAAAATATAGCACAAATCTTCCTGTTGTGAAATACTTTTTTAAAACTTATTCTTCCGCTTCAGTCACAGTCGCAGTCAGGCTCCCGTCTGGGCATGGGCGGATAATCCTGCCAGGGCGGCGGAACCATGCCGGGATTTTCGCAGCTGCTCTGCTCTCTCGCTTCCCGCACAGCTTCCCTTGCGTCCCTCACAGCCTCTTTTGCCTCACGCACGGCCTCTCTGGCCGCCTCTCTTGCATTTCCCGCGCAGCCGCAGTCGGTTCCGACTTCCTCACAGCCGCAGCCGCTTCTCGTTCCCCTGCAGCGGCCGTTTCTTCCCTCTCCGCAGCCACAGCTGCCTGCCGCTTTTCTGCCGCAGCTTCCCTGTCCGTTACAGCCGTTTCCGCCGCAGCAGCCAAGCAGCAGCAATAGAATAATCCAGTTCATACGCTCACCGTATTTTTGTTTTACGGTATCATATGCCGTCTGTCAATTCCGTGTGCCCGTCCTGCCTCAGCTGTCCTGCCTTTTCTTCACCAGTTCCCTTCGAATACAGGCGAAGGTCCTCTCTTCCCCCTCTTCGGCCAGCATCGTGAGCATCCGCTCCAGGACCGCAGCCGTCCGGGGATGAATTAATTCCTGCTTCCTGCCGCGGTTATAATACTCCAGGGGATCCCGATCCGTATAGTTTTTCCCTTTATAAACCTTGCTTGCGGCGATGCGGTCCATAATCATCTCCGCGATATATCGGTCCGGCATGGGCGCGGGCACGATACAGCCCCTCTTTTCGGGATCCGCCGAATAATCCATCCAGTACTCGTAATGGTGCCGGTTGCGCCCCTTATGGTGCATCCATGCCGTGGAATGTCCCTTCTCTTCCCGCTCCGCGTTGTTTGGGCTTCTGTCTCCCTGATAATATTTTGCGCCTACCTTAAACTCTGTGGGACTGTATTTTGACAAGTCATGCAAAATACCCTGCCGGTAGAGTCCGACCCGAAAACATCCCTTCGCCACCAGATATTTGTGCCGGGTTATCGTCTTAAAATGATTCCATGCCTTCCCCATCTGTTCGTCCGCCGTCCCTGTCTTCCGATTCTGACGCCGGCAAAGCCGTCGCGTCAGCGTCTTCCTGTTTTTTCGTCTCCGCTTTCCTTTCCGGTTTCATTCATCCGGCTCCAGGCGCTTCGGCACGCCGATAAAAACCGCGACGGTTCTGGGCGCAAGCTCCCGTATATTCTCCGCTTTTTCTATAACGGCCGCCTCGTTCCCCGTCTTCACCGCCGTCCTCCAGCGCAGCTCCCTCGGCAGCTTCGGAAGAGCAAGCCTGTGGCTGACCCAGTCCATATTCATGCCGATATAAAGGAATGCGTCCTCCGTCTTACGGTCCACCCTTGCGTATTTCCCGCAGAGCATAATTCCCACATGCCGAAACGGCCCGTCGCTTCCGGGATTCCAGGCGTTTTCCCCGTGATAGGACAAATCCGGATAGCCGCAGGAAATATAATCCATAAGCCGCATCTCGCTCTCCGGATGAAGGACCGGATGCGCCCTGCGGAATGCCGCAAGCTCCTTCCAGAAAGCCAGCACCTCCCCGTTTTTCTTTTGCGCGTTCCAGTCCAGCCAGGCCGTCCCGTTATCCTGACACCAGGGATTGTTGTTGCCCTTCTGGGAATTGCCGAACTCGTCTCCCATAAAAATCAGCGGCGTGGACTGGGTCAGCAGAAGCAGACACATGGCGTTTTTCATCTGCTGTACGCGCAAGCCGCGTATTCTGCGGCTCCTGGTGAAGCCTTCCTCCCCGCAGTTCCAGCTGCAGTTATAATCGTTTCCGTCCCGGTTTTCTTCCCCGTTCTCCTCGTTATGCTTCTGGTCATAGCTGACCAGATCGGCAAGGGTGAAGCTGTTATAATTCGTAAGATAGTGAACTCTCCCGGCGTTCTCCGGAATATGCCTCATATGACGCAGGACACTGCCCAGCAGATTTGCGTCGCTCTTTAAAAATCTGCGCATATCGTAGAGATATCCGTCGTTATATTCCGCCAGATGAGGATAAGAAGGACGCTGCCCTTCCTGCAGCCCGCCACGGGGCGACTCAAAACGCTCGTACAGGATCTTACAGTCCGCCAGCATTTCATCGGCGGCAATCAGCTCCACGGGCAGCCCTTCTCCCAGCAGGCGGAAGCCGTCCACATGATAATTTAGCAGCCAGGAACGCAGAATATCGAGTATCTCGCTGCGGTTGACCTCCGGCGGGAAGTAAAACTGAAGCACCAGCTCCATTCCGTTTTTATGTAACGCCTTCACAAGCCCCCGAAACTCTGCAGGCGCATCGTCCCCCGCTGCGTAAGAAGCCTTTGGCGCATAATAAAAGCCCTTTTTGTAGCCCCAGTAATTCACCTTTTTTTCGGCGTCCTTCTGCTCCGGCGCAGCCGCCGCGGGACTGCCGCAGGGATAAAGCGCCTCTTCTCCTCCGCACTCCGCAAACTCATAGGCCGGCTGAAGCTCCAGCGTCGTAATTCCGATCTCCTTCAGGTAAGGAATCTTTTCCGTGATCCCCGCAAAGGTTCCCCGGTGCGCCACCCCTGAAGAAGCATGCTTTGTAAAGCCCCTCACATGCATACAGTAAAAAAGAGCTTCGCTATAAGGGATCAGGGGCCTGCGGTCTCCCTCCCAGTCGTAATCTGCAGGCAGAAGCGCCGCTTTCCAGTCGCTGACATTCTGCTTTGCGCCAAAAGCGCGTACCCCTTTAAATCTCCTGCCGCGCTCGTCCGGCACAATCTCTTTTCCGCAGAAAAACTGATAGCTGATCTTCTCCGGGTCAAGCCCCTCCACCGTCCTGCAAAAGACGTTTCCGATTCTGTCTTCCCCGGAAAATGGGATTTTCCCGATCCGTTTCCCGCTCGATAAATCATATAACAGGATCCCGGCCTCCGGACACACCGATACGAACGAGAACCGTATCCCGCCCTCCACCGGCACTGCTCCCAGGGGATATGGATTATTCCGCATCTTTCCTTCTGCCATTTTTTCCCTCCGTCCGTTTCCGATTCTGTTATCCAAGTTCTATAACAGAATCAAAAGGTCGATTCTGTTATCCAAGTTCTATAACAGAATCAAAAGGTCGATTCTGTTATCCAAGTTCTATAACAGAATCATAAGGCCGATTCTGTTATCTAAATTCCATTATAAAGTATCCTTTCGGAAATCACAAGATAACTTTCGCCGATTTTGGACGCATGCTTTCCGACACAGCAATTGACAAACGGAGAAAAACGGCTATCATACAAAGTGAAAGGTGGTCGTTCGCTATGAAAACAGGAAAAATAATATTGTTATCCGGCCTAATCTCCTCGCTTTGTCTGTTTCTTCTCCTGGGGACATGCTACCTTCTGTCCGAAAAAAGCAGCCCCGTCGGCGCATATCCGGGCAGCGCTGCTTCCGTCCCGGACGGCTTTGACGCAGAATCTGCAGATCTGCCGCAGGATGACGGCGGACAGGTGCCCGTGGAAAAGGAAGAGGAAATCCCCTCTTCCCTGCCGGAGCCCGTTTTTGAAGAATACGATATCACGCTCATGGCCGTCGGCGACAACCTGATGCACATGGGAATCGTCAAGACCGGGCTTGCGGAAGACGGTACATATAATTATGATTTTCTTTTTGACGATATACGCGATTATCTGGACGCCGCCGATCTCAAAATCATCAATCAGGAGACGATTCTGGGCGGAAACGACCTGGGATTTTCCGGTTATCCCCGTTTTAATTCCCCGGAGGAGGTGGGGGACGCGATTGCCGAAGCGGGATTCAATGTCGTGCTCCACGCCACCAATCATGCGGCGGACCAGGATGTCGCCGGGATCCGAAACTGTGTCTCCTTCTGGGAACGCTATCCCGATATCCTTGTGACCGGGATAAGCGGCGACGAGCCCTCCGACGAAATTCCGCTGTTTCAGATAAAGGACGTCACTTTTGCGGTCCTCAACTATACCTACGGCCCCAACGCGGAAACTCTCTCCCGCAGCCTGCGCGGACATCTGAGTATGCTCTGCGCCTATGATGAGGACACGGGGCGGATCGACTTTACTTCCTTAAATCCAAAAGTGACGGAGGATATCCAAAAAGCCAGGGAGCTTGCGGATATCGTGATCGTATGCCCGCACTGGGGAACCGAATACCAGTCCAAACCCTCAGGCTATCAGCGCGCCTTTGCCCTTCAGATGACCGAAGCGGGAGCGGATCTGATCATCGGCACCCATCCCCATGTTCCTCAGCCGGTGGAGTGGGTAACCGCCGAAAACGGCCGACAGGCTCTGTGCTTTTATTCTCTCGGCAATTATGTATCCACCCAGAAATCCGCCCTCTGTATGCTGGAGGAGATGGCATGGGTCACCTTCCATGTGACGGAGGACGGCGTGTCTTTCTCGGAAAAGGGAACCGGCGCGCTCCCGCTGGTCTGTCAGTATAAAAGCGGACCCGTCCGTTTCAAAAACGTCTATCCGTTGGAGGATTACACGGAGGAGCTGGCCGCCTCCCACGGCATCCGGGGCTACGGCGGCGTCAGGCTGCGCCTGGAGGATCTGCAGACCTGGAGTCAGGAGATCATCGGGGATATGGCACTGAAAAAGTCGGACATCCTGAAGATGTCCGACCCTGCAGATTAGTCTATCACGTTTCTGACGCCCAGGATGGTATCGTAATCCGCTTGGGAAATGACGACTCCCTTTCTTGAGTTTGCGGCGTGGATAATCTGGCCGTCCCCGATGTAGAGTCCGACATGGCTGCACTTTTTGGAGCCGTAACAGATAATGTCTCCCGGCTGTATCTCGCTGTAGGAAATCCCTCTTCCGGCGTTTTTCAGCTGTCCGGCAGGCGTCCTGCTGATCGAATAGCCAAATTCCGCATAAATCAGGCTGGTAAAGCCGGAGCAGTCCGTACCCGTAACCAGAGACTGTCCGCCGTGTACATACCGGTTCCCCAGAAACTGCATGGCGTACTCTACGATCTCTCTGCGCAGCTCTGCGTTATCCGCATAATTTCCGGAGGGCGGCGTGACGGTGACCGCCGTGTTCTCGGTAGTCTGCGTCTCCGACATTCTCTGCCGCTCCTCCAGCGCCCTTCGCGCCGCATTCTCCGCGGCTTCCTCCTTTAGCGTCTTTGCGTAAACAAATTCTTCCGATACCGTCACATATTCCGCCGACACATATCCCGTTTTTGTATCGGTATACTGCACCTTCAGCCAGCCTTCCTGAGTCTCCAGCACCTTAAGCCTTTCCCCGCTGTCAAGAAAGCCGATCCTTTTGGATTCGATATCCGGATCCTGCCGCACGTTGAGTCTGGTCACAATCACCGTGGCGTATCTGGTCACATAATCGTCTATCGCCTCCGCTGCCGCCTGACCGTACAAAAAGTATTCCGACTTGATATACCCTTCTACATTGCCGGAGACGATCCGAAACCACTGTCCGTTTTCTCCCTCCACCGTCTCCAGAATCTGCGCCACGGCCCCTCCGTAGATTTTGCCCACGACGGAGCTTCCCGTGGTGGCCGCCGTGCGCACGTTCACATAGTGCCGCACATCGGCCAGGGCGAGATCCGCGTATTCATAGTCCTCTTCCCCTGCCAAATCCCCGGCTGCTTCGTTTCCGCCGGCTACCGCTCTGTCCGTGGGTGCGTTCCCGCCGTCCTGCGGCTCCTGAGCAGTCAGAAGCTCAATACTGTTCCCGGCCGCATTAAGCAGTATGCTCTCCTGCAGCGCCGCGAGATCGGCTCCCGTGACGACCTTTGCATCCTTCAGTTCCTTCCATATGCCGCCGTACAGCAATACCTGCTCGCTGTCCTCTGTCCCGTCCGGCTCCGCCATAGCACACAAATCAAACCTTTGTGTCTGCACCGGCTCCTGTGTCCCTGCCCGGTTCTGCTCTTCTGTCGGCGCCGCGATATCCGCCCGGTCTGACGTCTGTTCCCGCTCCGCAGCTATATTCTCTTCCGTTTTTTCCGCCTGCATCCGAAAAGCCCCGGCCGCCAGACACAAGGCCCCCGCCAGCAAAAAGGCTGCCAGCATGCTTATCCGCCTGTATTTCATCCGTATCCCTCTTTTGTATGCTCACATCTCCCGTCTATTTTAACATATTACAGAAATATTGCAAATATATTGCGGTATCTTTTAAAAAGAAGTATACTTAAATTGTATCACCGGAATCTGCAAAGCGCGAAGGAGGCTTATCATGGGTAAAAAAGACGATTTTGAGGATGAGGAAATGACGGTGGAGCTGGAGCTGGAGGACGGCTCTGTCGTCAACTGCGCGATCATTACCATTCTCACAGTGGAATCAAAAGATTATATCGTTCTTCTGCCGTTAAACGAGGACGGCAGAAACGAAGACGGCGAGGTCTGGTTTTACGGCTACAGCGAAAATCCTGACGATCCGAACGAGGAGCCCGTACTGGACTACATTTCCGACGACGAGGAGTACGAAAAGGTTTCGGATGCGTTCGACGAGTATCTTGACAACTGTGAATTTGACGAGCTCGTAGACATCGAGGAAGAGTAAAGCAGCGGATTTAAGAATCGGGAGGGGACCCTGGGGCGCAGCCTGTCACCGGTCAGGTACATGAGCTCCAGGGTTTCTTTCGCCCTCGTCATCGCCACATAGAACAGCCGCCGCTCTTCCTCCACACAGGACAGATCCGGCATACTGCCGTGCGGAAACATCCTCTCGTTACAGTCCGGTATATAGACACGGTCAAACTCAAGCCCTTTGGAACCGTGGGCGGTCATCAGCCGGATGCCAAAGCTTTCGTCTCCTGCGGACGGACGCGGCTGTCTCTCCAGCTGCTCCGTATAGCTTTTCTGCATTTCCAGCCAATCCGCCGCGTTTTTCTGCAACGCGGCATCCTCCTTCAGCCATTCCAGAATTTCCTGCCATTCCTCCCAGAGCTCCGCATCCGTCCTGGCCTTTGCCCGCAGATAGTCCTCGTATTTTACCGCCTTCAGGATATAATTTACCGCAAGAAGCGGCTTCATCTTTCCTATGTTTTTTAGCTGCGTCTGCAGAAGCCTAAGCTGCTCCGGCGTCTCTCGCCCCGTCTGCCCGGACAGATATTCCCTCTCACAGTACCTGATCAGTCCCCTGATATCCCCGCTCTCTCCAAACGCCTCCCGCTCCACTCCCCGAAACGGCTTGTTTATAATGCGCAGAAGCTCCCCCCTGCCTCCGCTTCCGGCCGCAAGCGTCAGATAGGCCATGACATCCTTCACAATGAAATGTTCATAGATACTTCTGCTCTTTTCTTTCATCACAAAGGGGATTTTGCTGCTCTTCAGCCTGGCCGCCGCCCTCTGCATACAGGCGTTTGTGCGGAACAAAACGGCGCAGCTTTTCTGACTCTTTCCGTACTTCTCCCACCATGCCCCGAGCTCCCCGGCCAGACAGGCGTTCTGCTCTTCCTTGTCCGCAAAAGCCCTGATCCGCAGCACGCCCTCCCCTGCCATATTCTCCTGCCTTCCCGGCGCAGGGCGGAGCGCCTTTAAAAAGCGGCCGCTGTTTTCCCCGATTACGGCAGCCGCCCCGCTCACAATCCTTCCGCCGCAGCGGTAATTGATATCCAGAAGCAGCCGTCCCGCCTGAAATTCCTCCTCGAACCGCCGCATCAGCTCCGGTTTGGAGCCGCGGAACCCGTAGATCGACTGATCGTCGTCCCCCACCGCAAAAATATTGTGCGGGACGGCGGAAAGCAGCTTCACCGCTTCATACTGGATCGGATTGATATCCTGAAATTCGTCGATCAGGATGTGCGAAAAACAGCCCTGCCAGTATTCCCGGACGCTTTGACTGTCCCGCAGCAGATCCCTGCAGGTAAAGAGCATATCGTCAAAATCGATTCCTCCTGCCCTTTGAACCGAAGCGCCGTATTCCCGGCAGATTTCTTCAAACGCGCCGCGAAACGCCGCCGGAGCCTTATCCGCCGCTCTTGTCTTATCCTCCGTATTTTTGTAAAAGCTGACGGCGGACAGCATCCGATCGACCTCTCCGCTCATCTCCGCAGGATCGGTGCCGTCGGACTTATCAGTATATTTTTTCAGGACAGGAATCATCAGATTTCTTTTTTGAACGCCGGTCAGCAGTCTCAGCTGAGAATGTCCTGCAGACCTTTGCAGAATATGATAAAAGACAGAATGAAAAGTTCCGAAATTGACGGGATAAAGCTGTTTTGACATCTTCCGGAAGCGCCGCTGCATGGAGACGGCGGCCTCTTTTGTAAAGGTGACCGCCAGAATCCGCTCCGGCGGCGTTCCCTGCTCCAGAAGAAAAAGGATGCGGTTTGTGATGGTGAGGGTTTTCCCGGAGCCGGGGCCCGCCAGCAAAAGAAGCGGCCCCTCTCCCCAGGTCACAGCTCTTCGCTGCGCTTCGTTCAGCGCGGTCAGATCAGGCATTTCTGTAATTTCTCGATTCCTTTGCGGATTCTCTTTAACGACTCCTCTTTTCCCAGCGCCTCCATGATCTCGGTGGCCCCGGCGGGGGTCGTCTGCTTTCCGGACACCGCGGTGCGCACCGGCCACATCACATAGCCGTTCTTCACGCCCTTTTCCTCCACATACTTCACCAGCGTCTGATACAGCCCGTCATTGCTGTAATCCTCCTGCGCCTCCAGCCGGGGCAGCAGCTCCGTCAGCACCTCCAGGGAAGAAGCGCTGTTTGTCTTCATCTTTTTATGGGTATACATTTCCACATCATACTCCGGCAGCTCCCGGAAGAAATCCACATGCCCTTCGATATCGGGAAAGACCTCGATCCTCGTCTTCACCATCCCGGCAATCTTTTGCAGATCCAGGCTCTCCGGCAGCGCCGCCTTCAGGTAAGGCTCTGCCATCTCATAAAACGCGTCGAAATCCATAGCCTTGATATATTCGCCGTTCATCCAGCGCAGCTTTACGATGTCGAACACCGCAGGGGACTTGCTGATCCTGTGATAGTCAAACTCTTTTGTAAGCTCCTCCAGAGAAAAGATCTCCCGGTTGTCCTCCGGGCTCCAGCCCAGAAGCGCGATATAGTTTACAACGGCCTCCGGCAGAAATCCCTGCTCCAGCAAATCCTCAAAGGAGGAATGACCGCTTCTCTTGGAAAGCTTTTTATGGTTTTCGTCCGTGATCAGAGGCAGATGCACATAAGCCGGAATCTCCCAGCCAAAAGCCTCGTACAGCCTCACATACTTCGGCGAGGAGGACAGATACTCGTTTCCCCTCACCACATGGGTGATATTCATGGTGTGGTCGTCCACCACATTGGCAAAATTATAGGTGGGATAGCCGTCGGACTTGATCAGAATCATGTCGTCCAGCTCTGCGTTTTCCACCGTGATATCCCCGTACAGCTCATCGTGAAAGGTAGTCGTACCCTCCGTGGGATTGTTCTGGCGGATCACAAAGGGCTTTCCCGCCGCAAGCTTTGCCTCGATCTCCTCCTTTGACAGATGCAGACAATGCTTATCGTAAACGGTAATCTCCTTGCCCTCCACCACCTCTGTCTTTAAGGAAGCCAGCCGTTCCTTATCACAGAAGCAGTAATAGGCCTCGCCCTTGTCGATAAGCTCCTTTGCGTACTTCATATAGATTCCTGTCTTCATTCTCTCGCTCTGCACATAGGGACCGTACCCGCCGTCCCTGTCGGGACCCTCGTCGTGGGTCAGCCCGGCCCTTTCCAGCGTGCGGTAGATAATCTCCGTGGCCCCCTCCACAAAACGCTCCTGATCCGTGTCCTCGATCCGCAGCATGAAGCTTCCGCCGTCGTGCTTCGCGATCAGAAATTCATATAAAGCAGACCGCAGATTCCCCACATGCATTTTTCCCGTAGGGCTGGGCGCATATCTTGTCCTGATTTTTGTCGTCTCCATTTTGATTCCTCCCTGTCCGTTCTTCTCGCCCCATTCTATCACAGAATCGCATCCGATTCAAGACGCGTTCTCTCAAAAACCGCGCCCAAATCCACAGCATTCATTTTGTACTTGACAGGATATAATCTCTCGTTTATAATAGGTAACATAAGTTGCGCAATATTTGTTGCGCGATAAAGGAGAAGATAAAAATGCCGCCAAAATTTAAGTTCACAAAAGCAGAAATCACATCCGCCGCCCTGAATGTCACAAGGGAAAAGGGGATCTCGGGACTGACCGCCAGATCCCTGGCCGCGAGGCTCGGCTGCTCCGTCAAGCCTATCTTCGGACTGTTTGAAAATATGGAGGAGGTTCAGCGGGAGGTGATTGCCGCCGCAAACGCCCTGTATCTGAATCACATCAGTTCCGAAATTGCCGTCGGAAAATACCCCCCCTACAAGGCAAGCGGTATGGCTTATATCCGCTTTGCCCGAGAAGAACGGGAGCTTTTCAGGCTTTTGTTTATGAGGGACCGCTCGGGCGAGGAAAAAGACGAGAGCCGGGAACCGGTTCGACCGCAGATCGACCAGATCCGGAAGGCTACCGGCCTTGACGAGGATGAGGCTTACCGATTTCACATTGAAATGTGGATTTATGTACACGGGATCGCTACCATGATCGCCACATCCTACCTGAATTGGGATATGGATTTTATCGAACAGGCACTGACCGACGAGTATATCGGCCTGAAATATCGCTTCTGTCAGGCTCAAAATCAGTAGAAAGGAGCAACAAATGGACGCAATCAAAACAATGGGACTGACCAAAAAATACGGAGAGCTGACCGCGGTAGACGGCCTTGATCTCACGGTGGCGCGGGGGGAGCTTTTCTCCCTGCTGGGGGTAAACGGAGCGGGAAAAACCACTACGATAAAAATGCTCTCCTGCCTGACCGCGCCGACCGGCGGAGACGCCCTGCTTCTCGGACAGAGTATTTTGTCCGCGGACAATCTCCCTTCGGTGAAAAGCATGATCGGCGTATCCCCCCAGGAAACGGCAGTCGCTCCGAATCTCACCGTCCGGGAAAATCTGGAGCTGATGTGCGGCATTCACGGATTCCCCGGAAAGGAACGAAAGGCAAGGGCCGCGGCGCTGGCCGAACAGTTTGCTTTGACGCCGCAGCTTTCCAAAAAGGCCGGGAAGCTCTCCGGCGGCTGGCAGCGGCGCTTAAGCATCGCCATGGCGCTGGTCGGCGAGCCAAAGATTCTGTTTCTGGACGAACCGACCCTTGGTCTGGACGTGCTGGCAAGGAACGATCTGTGGGACACGATCCGCTCTCTCAAGGGTAAGATTACCGTCATTCTGACGACTCATTACATGGAGGAGGCAGAAGTCCTATCTGACCGCGTCGGCATCATGAAGGACGGAAAACTCCTCACCCTCGGGACGCCCGGGGAACTGAAAGCAAACACGGGAACTGAAAAATTTGAAGACGCCTTTGTGGCGGTGATAAGAGGTGCAAAATGACTAAATTACTGACTTTTTCGGGAAGAACTGCAAAGGAAATCCTGCGGGATCCCTTAAACCTGGGGTTCGGACTGGGCTTTCCCCTTGTCCTGCTTCTGCTGCTCTCCGCCATACAGGCCAATATCCCTGTCAGCCTGTTTGAAATCGGGACGCTTACCCCGGGCATCACCGTATTCGGTCTTTCCTTTATGACGCTGTTTTCCGCAACCCTGATTGCAAAGGATCGGGAGAGCGCTCTGCTGCAGCGGCTCTATACGACGCCGCTTAAGCCTGCGGATTTCATCTTCGGCTATATCCTGCCCCTTCTGCCCATGGCGGCGGCTCAGGGCGCGGTCTGCTATCTGACGGCCGTATTCCTCGGACTGCCCGTCACGGTGACAATTCTCTATGCCCTGCTGTTTCTTGTGCCGGTGTCCCTCTTCTTCATCGCGCTGGGCCTGCTCTGCGGCAGCATCTTCAGTTCAAAACAGGTCGGCGGCATCTGCGGCGCGCTGTTCACCAACCTGACCGCCTGGCTCTCCGGAGTCTGGTTCGATCTGGATCTGGTAGGCGGCGTTTTCAAAAAAGCGGCAAATATGCTGCCCTTCCTCCATGCCGTCGAGCTGGAGCGTGCCGTGCTGCGCGGAAATTATGCCGACCTTCTGCCGCATCTGTGCTGGGTGGCTGGCTACACTGCCGTCGCCGTGGCCGCGGCGGTATATTTCTTCCTGCGGCAGATGAAGAGGCAGTGATTACTTTTTTTCAAACCCGTGTACCCAGTCCGAGCGCAGATAATAAATCAGATAAATCACCGAACTGATTCCCCAGGTAAGGGGGTACGCCCAATAGATATAGCCGATCTCTCCGGTAAGGCTCATCACCAGGATGATATAGGCAATCCGGATCACGCACCAGACCGCCAGCATGACGCACATGGGCACAAAGGCTTTTCCCGCTCCCCGGCAGACCGCCGCAACCGAGTGGGAAAAGGCCAGCAGACAGTAAAACAGCGCCACCGTGCGGGCCTGCCGTACTCCCAGCGCAATCACGCCGGGGGTCTGGTCGAAGAATCCGATCAAATAGGGCGCAAAGACAAAACAGCAGACACCGATCACCTCAGCCAGGGCCACAGCCGCAAGAATGCTGAACCTGGCTCCCTTTTTGGCGCGGTCATACTGCTTTGCCCCGAGATTCTGGCTGATAAAGGTAGTGCTGGCCATGTTGAAGCTGGTGATGGGCAGGAAGGCAAAGCCCTCAATCTTCGCGTGGGTTCCGTAGGCCGCCATGGCCAGCTTGCCGAAGGAATTGATCTGAGACTGCACGATCACGTTGGCAAAGGCAATCACGGAATTTTGCACTCCCGAGGGCAGTCCGTAGCGGACGATCTCCGAAAGCATATCCCGGTGAAAGCGAATCTTTCCGATCTCCACCGTATAAATATTCCCCTTGCGCAGCAGATAAACCATGCACAGCACGACGCTGGCCGTCTGGGACAGCACCGTAGCCACGGCCGCCGACCAGACTCCCCAGCGAAACACCGCCAGGAAAAGCACATCCAGCACAATATTTAACAGCGAAGAAAAAATCAGATAATAAAGGGGCCTGCGGCTGTCGCCCAGGGCATTGATGACGCTGCGGCAGATATTGTACAGCACTAAAGCGAGAGACCCCAGAAAATAATAGCGGAAATATTCCACCGCCTCCGGCATCACCTCCGGATCCGTCTGCATCCATTTTAAAAACGTCGGGGTAAAGGCGACCCCTACCGCCGTCAGAATCACTCCGCTTACGACGCCAAAGGCAAGCACCGTGTGAATGGCGCGGGAAACCTCATCTTCCTTTCCTGCGCCGAAGTATCTGGAGATCACCACCCCGGCGCCCATGGCCGTCCCCATAAAGAAGCTGATCATCAAAAAGATCAGCGTGCCGGAGGACGTGACCGCCGCCAAAGCGTTGGTTCCCAGACATCTCCCCACGATAAACGCATCCGCCGTATTGTACAGCTGCTGGAAAATCTGGCTGAAAAGCACCGGCAGCGCAAAGCCTATCATCAGGGAATAGGGATTTCCCTTTGTCATATCCTTTGTTCCGGCGGCATGCTGCCTGTGAACAGCCCCCTGTAATCCGTGCATCGTTTTACATCTCCGTTCTTCACAAATCGTCATGCCGCGTTCCGGGCGGCTTTTTGTCTTCGCTTTATCTGCGGGACGTCCTGTATTTCCTCTGTACATGCTTACTCGTTCTGTCCGGAGAGCACATCCTTTACCGTCTGCGCCAGCACCTCCATATTGACCGGCTTGGCCACATGGGCGTCCATACCCGCCTCCAGCGCGTCCCGGACATCCTCCGCAAACGCGTTGGCAGTCATGGCGATAATGGGAATTGTCCCGGCAAGAGGATGGTTCAGTCTCCGGATGGCCCGGGTAGCTTCATACCCGTTCAGCACCGGCATCTGCACATCCATCAGCACCAGCTGATACTGTCCCGGCTCGGACTTTTCAAACGCCTCCACGACCTGCTTGCCGTTTTCGCAGATATCGCAGGACGCTCCCGCCATATCCAGCAGTTCCTCCAGAATCTCGGCATTGATCTCATTGTCCTCCGCCACCAGAATACGCATCCCCGCAAGGAGGTTTTCCTGCTCGGACGGCTCCGGCTCTTCCTCCGCCTTCTGTCCCAGTATCATATCCACCTTTTGCCGGAAGCTGGTGAGAAAGAAAGGCTTTGCAAGGAAAGCGTCGATTCCGGCAGCCTTCGCCTCTTCCTCGACCTCGGGCCAGTCGTAGCTGGTGAGAATCAGAATCGGCTTATGCGCCAAATCCTCCTGTCGGATCCTGCGGGCCGTCTCCAGACCGTCCATCCCCGGCATTTTCCAATCCAGAAGAACAATGTTGTACGGTTGCTTTTCTTCCTCCGCCTCGCGGATTCGGCTTAAGGCCGTTTTACCGTCCAGCACATAATCCACCGCAACGCCGGTTCCCTCCATGGTCAGCTGCACATTCCGGCCGACCACTTCCTCGTCGTCCACCGCCAGGATTCTGGCAATACCGTGATTTTCCCAGGAGTCGTGATCGATCTCCTCGTCGCTGATGGAAAAGCTCATTTCTACCGTAAAGGTGGAGCCCTCGCCCTTCCTGCTCTCCACCGAGATCGTTCCGCCCATGAGATCCAGAAGATTTTTCGTGATGGCCATGCCCAGACCGGTTCCCTGGATCTTGTTGGTCACGCTGTCCTCTTCTCTGGTAAAGGCAAGGAAAATACGCTGGGCGTACTCTTCGCTCATGCCGTAGCCGTTGTCGGACACGATAAATCGGTAGGCTGCCAGTTGTCTGGTCTGCTGCGGCAGTTCCTGAACCGTCAGCGTCACATAGCCGCCGTCCGGCGTATATTTTACCGCGTTGGATAAAAGATTCATCAGGATCTGGTTCAGGCGCACCTTATCCATGACCACCTTCTCGTGCCGGATGTCCCGGCTGTATACCTCGAAGGTGTGCCCCTTTGCCTTCATCTGGGGGCGGATGATACTGTCAATGTTCTCGATGAGATCCACTATATTTTCATTCGACAGGTTCAGCGTCGTCTTTCCCGCCTCAATCTTACTGATATCCAGAATATCGTTGATAAGGCCCAGCAGATGCTGGCTGGACGCGGTTATCTTCTGCGTATATCCCCGCACCTTGTCCGGTTTTTCCGCATCCCGCGCCAGCAGGGCGGCAAAGCCGATAATTGCGTTCATGGGCGTGCGGATGTCGTGGCTCATATTTGACAGGAAGGAGCTTTTTGCCCGGTTGGCCTCCTCCGCAATCTGGAAGGCCTGCTCCGCCGTCTCCTTCGAACGGGCCAGCAAGGCGTTGGTCTCCTCCAGCCGGCGGTTCATTTCCTCCTGCCTGCGCAGATTCGTCTGCTCCTGCCGGACAAGACGGTCGCTGCTTTGCTGCCGGATCACTGCCGCCACCGCCAGAACCAGTAAAATCAGGACGCTCACCGCCAAAAGGAGCAGCGTGCGCACCACGGTATTCACCATCGCCACCGTTCCCACCGCCACGGATTCCGCAGGAATCAGGAAGAGAATCAGCGTGTCGTACTCCTCCAGCGAGGTGATGCAATAATAGTACTCCGTGCCCTGATACCTGAAGTTGGCGCTGATGGTATCCGTCTCGTCAAGGGCCGCGCGGATATCCGGATAGCTCTGCCCCTCCATCTCCTCCAGCACCTTGAGCACATTGTAAGCCTGAATCATCTTTTCCTGGGAAAAGTCGTCGTGCATCCGCGTGCCGTTCTTTTTCAGGATATAGGTCTCGCTCTGGCTGCCGTAAGCATCGCTGTCATAATACTCCGTCAGCGTCCGCGCATCCTTTAACAGCGCCATATGGGTAAAGCTTAAGCCGTCCTCCCGGGTCTTTAAGGGAGCGTCCAGCTTTCTGACAAAGGCCCAGCAGCTGCCTCCGTAGATTTGATTGTCCGTGATAAAGGTATGTCTCTCTTCCCCGTCCGAGAGAAGCTCGATATCGGACCAGACTCCGTGCTTTCCGTTGGCGTCATAACAGTTCCCCTCGCTGTCCAAAAGCATGAGCACAGAGCTGTAATTGTCTGTCTCCAGAATCTGTCCCAGCTCTTTCAGGGCAGCCGTCGCCTCTTCCTCACTGTCAGGCGCTTCCCGCTCCAGGGTATTGATTGCCGCCGTGAGATAATACCAGTGGAAATTTAGGGCATCGGCCAGATTGACCTGAACCTGAGAGGTAATCTCCACCAGCTGAGTGGTTCGTTCCGCAAAGATCTGCGCCTGCAGGTATTTTGTAAAAAAGGAGTTCCCCACCAGCAGCACCAGAACAAGACAGACCGCCAGCGCCGCCGGAAGCGCAATATGCTTTTTATGTTCCATTTTTTCCGAGCTCTCCTTCCCCATCCGCCGTCAAATGGCTGTTCCCGTATTTTCCGTCATGAACCGTTCCTCCCGAAAACGGTAAATGTCCGTAAAGTCAGCGGCTGCCTTTCCCACCCTTTTTGATTACGTCAAAAAGGAGTCCGCGAAGACTCCTTACACCCGCCGGGCGTCGATGCTGTGCCGGATATTTCCGTCGATCTCCTTCGTGCTGATGAGTCATATCCTTCTGCGGCAGAAAAATCCGAAACAGCCTCCCGTCTGCCTGTCCGCCTCTTTTCTATCATAGCACAATCCGGTCAAATTTCAACCCCTGACCTGACCGTTTCCGAAGATCTCATACTTATAGGAAGTCAGCTCCCTAAGCCCCATCGGTCCTCTGGCGTGAAGCTTCTGCGTGCTGATACCGATTTCCGCGCCGAATCCGAACTCAAAACCGTCCGTAAACCGGGTGGAAGCGTTCCAGTAGACGCACGCCGCGTCCGTCTCGTTCAGAAACCGGACGGCAGACGCCTCGTTCTCCGTGACAATACACTCCGAATGTCCCGTGTTGTACCGGTTGATATGCGCGATGGCCTCCTCCAGGGAATCCACCGTCTTCACGGAAAGAATGTAATCAAGATATTCCTTTCCGTAATCCTCCTCCGACGCTTTCCTGCAATCCGGCAGAACTTCCCTCGTCCTCTCGTCGCCGCGCAGCTCCACCGCCGCAGTTGAGAGCGCCTCCGCAAGCTTCGGCAGAAACGTGTCCGACACCCCGCTGTGTACCACAAGAGATTCGCAGGCATTGCAGACGCCGACTCTCTGTGTCTTGGCGTTTAAGATAATCTTCACCGCCATGTCAGGGTCCGCGTCCCGGTCCACATAGACGTGACAGTTGCCCGTTCCCGTCTCAATCACGGGAACCGTGCTGTTTTCCACCACGCTGCGGATCAGCCCCGCGCTGCCTCTGGGAATCAGCACATCCACATAATCCTTCAGCTTCATTAATTCCACCGTCACCTGTCTGTCCGTATCCGTGATGAGCTGCAGCACGTCGCCCGGAATCCCCCCGGCCTCCAGAGCCTTTCGCAGCGCCTCCACAATAGCCATATTGGAATACAGCGCGTCGCTTCCCCCCTTCAGGATCACGGCATTTCCCGTCTGAAAGCAAAGGCCGAAGGCGTCCGCCGTCACATTCGGCCTCGCCTCGTAAATGATGCCGACGACTCCCAGCGGGACGCGCACCTTTCTGATCAGCAGACCGTTTGGCCGCTGGAACTCTTCCATGATTTCTCCCACGCAGTCCGGCAGCCCGGCTACCTGACGCAGCCCCTCTGCCATATCGCGGATTCTTTCCTCCGTCAGCCTCAGCCGGTCCAGCATTCCCTCTCTCATGCCGTTTTCTGCCGCGGCCTCCAGATCCCGCCTGTTTGCCTCCAGTATCCCGGGGGCGCCTTGTATCAGCCCCTGAGCCGCCGCCAGAAGAGCGGCGCTTTTTTCCTCTTTTCCCAATTTCTGCAAAAATGCCTTTACCGCCGCGGCCCGCTTTCCTGTTTCCGTCAGATTTGTCATTTTACGCTCCGTCTCCTCACTGTCTGGCTTCCTTTTCCTTTTTGATTCCCGCGGCTTTGCGCGGGGTTGTTGACTTCTCCTCAGACGCAGATCACCTGATAGGGGCGAACGTCCCCTTCCTCTGCCGGAAGCCGCTCCGTCAGCTGACACCGGAATCCCACGCCCACCGTGCGCAGCTTAAGCCCCTCCTTATCGGCAAGATACCGGTCGTAAAAACCGCCGCCGTAACCGATTCTGTTCCCGAAACGGTCAAAGGCGACTCCCGGCACCAGCATCAGAACGCGCTCCGCCTCTTTCTCCCGGTATTCATACCGCTCCGCCCTGTCGGACGGCTCCAAAATCCCCCGGTATCCCGGCTGCAGCTCCCCGAGACTCCCGATCCTGAAAAAGACCATCTCCTGTTTTCCCTGCGGCTGTTTTTCACCGTCGGAAATCACCTTGGGCAGATAAACCCGTTTCCCCCTCTTAAGCGCCTCCCGAATAATCTCCCCTGTACCGATCTCGCTGCCGCAGCTTGCGAAAGCCAAAAGAATCTCCGACCCGTAAAACCACTGATGTCCCAGGATTCGCTCCGTAAGAAGGATCTCGCCCCGTCTTCGCTGCTCCTGTGACAGCGCGTCCCTTTGCAAAAGCACGTTCTTACGAATCATCCGCTTTTCGTCATGCGCGCTGTTTTCGGTCTTTTTGCTTCCGGCCTCTTCTCTTCCTGTCCCTTCGCCTCTTATCCTGTCTTTTTCCGTCATCCGCTTTCCTGCCCCGACTTTTCTTTCTTCCTTTAGTTTTTCTTCCTGCCTTCAGCTTTTCTTTCCGTCATCCGTTTCCTTCCCGTTCTTCTCTCCCGGCTTCACCAGACTCCCGTCCGGATTTTTGATGACAATACTATCCAGCTGACTGCGCAGATTGTTCCGGACGCTGGCCGCATATTCCTCCCGCAGCCTTTTCTGTTCTTCCTTTTCCGCTTCGGTCAGCCCTTCCTTCTGTGACTTATGATACAGCTCGTTGATCCGCCGTATTCTCTGATCCATATTCATAAGAATCCTCTTTTCTGTACTGCTTACGCCGTTTTCCCGCGGCAGTGAGCCTTTCCTGCGCCGCCCTTGTATCAATGCCAGCACAAACAAAAGAGCCGCATCCCATGTCTGTGCCCGGCAAATGCCGTGAAAGCCGGTTACCCGTGCAGCCTGTCCACAAACCCGGGCAGATCGAAATTCTCATCCCGCCTTGCCGTGAACAGTGTTCCCTCGTTTTCTCCCGCTAAAAGCCTGTGGAGGATTTCCGGGTCCGAGCCGTTCGCAATGATCATATCGATTCCCGATCCGGTTGCAATCCGGGCCGCGGTCAGCTTCGTATTCATGCCGCCGGTTCCCACACTGCTGCCCGTGGAGGCCTTCCCCATACCCATCAGCTCCTCCGTCAGCTCCTCCACCTGTTCGATGAATCCGGCCTCCGGGTCCCGCCTGGGGTCATCCGTATAAAGTCCGTCAATATCGGAGAGCAGAATCAGCAGATCCGCCTCCGCCAAAGCCGCCACAATGGCAGACAGCGTATCGTTATCTCCAATCTCAATTTCATAGGTCGCCACCGTGTCGTTTTCGTTTACCACAGGAATCACCCCCATCTTCAAAAGCTCCGAGAAGGTGTTCTGCGCGTTAAACCGGTTCAGATTATCCACAACGGTATTCTTTGTCATCAAAATCTGAGCTGCCACCTGATTATATTCCGCAAACAATTTCTGATAAACCATCATCAGCCTTGCCTGTCCCACGGCGGAACACGCCTGCTTTACCGCCATGGCCTCCGCGGCGCTGTCCGCCCTGATCTCCTTGAGATTCACCGCGTTCTTTCCCGCCGCGATGGCGCCGGAGGTCACAAGGATCACATCCTTTCCCTGATTCCGGATATCGCTCAGTTCACGCACCAGCCTTTCTATCCGGAAATAATCCATATCCCCCGTTTCTTTATGGGTCAGGGAGGAGGATCCGATCTTTACCACAATTCTCTTCTTATCCCTTAATTTTTCTCTGTATCCGCTCATCCTGCCGATCCGCCTGTTCTTTCCCGATGTCTCTCTTTGCACACTTCCCGTCATGCCGCCTCGGCGGCACAAACCAATCCCACGGAACCATTCGGTTCCGGAAAGAATCGCTTCCCAAAGAGGTGGGCTACGCCCCCTCTTGCGATTCTTCAAGTTGCTTTAGCAACTTGTGAGACTTAGAATTTCTCCGCGAAACAGCCAGGCCTGAGAATCAGGCCTTTGGCTGCTGAGCGGTTAGAAATTCTTCTCACACTTTATCGCGCTGCATCACAGCAGTATCTATTCTAACCTCTTTTCCCCGCCCCGTCAATAGTCATTGTCCCGGGGCGCATACACTGCTGCAATCGCCTCCGCCGCGCGGATGCCGTCCATGGCCGCCGAAGTAATCCCGCCGGCGTATCCGGCTCCCTCGCCGCAGGGATACAGTCCTTTGATCTTTGACTGAAGGCCGTCGTCCCGCCCGATTCTGACCGGAGAGGACGTCCTGCTCTCCACGCCCAGAAGAATTGCATCCGGCCTGTCAAAGCCCCGGATCTGCTTTCCAAACGCCTCCATCCCGTCTACAAACGCTTCCCTGCATTCCGGCGGAAGGATACTGCTCACGTCCGCCCAGACATACTCTCCCCTGCACCTGGGCAGAAAGCTGCTTTCCCCGGTATCCTCTGTCCGGAGCTCCGTTCTGTTCAAAGCCTCTTCGGAGCCGTTCTCCTGCGGCGCTTTCAACACCCGAATTTCCGTTCCCTCGCCCGTCTCGTCCAAACCGTTCTCCTGCAGCACTTCCTCCGCCCGATCCGCAGGCCGCTCTGCTACAGGCTGCGCTTCCCGGGATACCGTCCGCTCCCGGCTCACACATTCCCGAAAATCGCCGTATCTCTGTGTCGGGATTTTTCCCCCGCCCAGCTCATACGCTTTCTTCTCCAGCCTTCTCTGAAACTCCACCCCGGCGAGAGGATGCGCCGAACCGAAATCCTCCGGCGTCACGGAGACAATAACCGCGCTGTTGGCGTTCGGCCCGCTCCGCCCGCTGTAGCTCATCCCGTTCACCACGGTTCCGCCCTCCTCGGAGGAAGCGTTTACCACATATCCTCCCGGACACATGCAGAAGGAATACACGCTCCTGCCGTTTTCTGCCCTGGCCGTCACCTTGTAGGCCGCGGCTCCCGGTTCACCCGGCTCTTCCTTTCCGTACTGACTGACGTTTATCATCCTCTGGGGATGCTCCACCCGCAGCCCTACCGCAAAAGCCTTTGCTTCCATCGGAATCTCTTTTTCATAAAGCATGGCAAAGGTATCCCTTGCACTATGGCCGACAGCCAGCACCAGCTGTTCACAGGGCAGCCTTTCTTTTCCGTTGATCTGCACGCCCGCAATCTTCCCGTCGCAGATCTCCACATCCGTCACCTGACTTTGAAACCGGACCTCCCCGCCCAGCCGGACAATCTCGTTTCGCATATTCCGCACCACATTTTTCAACACATCCGTCCCAATGTGCGGCTTTGCCTCATAACAGATGCTTTCCTTTGCGCCGAAGCGGACGAAAGTCTCCAGCACCGCCCGGTTTCTTCCGTCCCTGTCTTTGACCAGCGTGTTCAGCTTTCCGTCGGAAAAGGTTCCCGCGCCGCCCTCTCCAAACTGTACGTTGGAGGATGGATCCAGCTTCCCGGTCTCCCAGAACCGCTCCACATCCTTCTGCCTCTCCTCCACGCATTTCCCGCGCTCCAGAAGGACAGGGCGATAACCGTGCAGGGCCAGAAAATAACCGCAGAAAAGCCCCGCCGGTCCCATTCCGACGATAACCGCAGGGTGCTTCTGCCTCGCTGTCCCGGGCCCGGGAAACGCGTACTGTACGGAAGACGCCCTGCACACCTGATTTTCTTTCCCCCGAAACCGCTGTAACACCTTTTCTTCCCGCTTTACCGTAAGCTCCAGGGAATAACTGTAAAACAGCTGCGGCTTCTTTCTCGCGTCCACGGACTGGCGCAGGATCTTCATATTCAGGATATCGTCCGGCGGAATGCTTAAGGTCTCTGCAGCCTTCTTCAACAGCTGCGCCCTGCTGTGCCCTGTCCGTATTTTCACCTGATTTACCTGTATCATATGCTTTCGTGCCTCTCTCTTTTCTTCCCGGTCTTCGGATATTCCGCAACAGGAAAAGCTTTCTGCACCGCTTACCGATGCAAAACCTTTTCCGCTCCATGTTTTCCGGTCTTTCTGCCGCCAAAGCTTTCCCCGCATCGGCCCTCCGCCGCATACCTTCCGGCAAGGCTGCCGCTGCACCACGCCCACTGCAGATTGTAGCCGCCGCATCTTCCGTCCACATCCAGCAGCTCCCCCGCAAAATAGACGCCGGGGACTTTTAAGGATTCCAATCTCTCCGTCACTTCCCGCAGGGGCACGCCGCCCGCACAGGCCTGCGCGTTTTCATAGGAATTGGCGGCGTTTACATGTACCGAAAGCCGTCTGCAGAGCTCATATACCCTCTTTATCCTTTCCGGGTCCGCATCACGGACCGAATCCGACGGTCTCATTCCCGCCAGCCTGATCAACAGCGTCATCAGCTTTTTGTTCAGAACTCCCGCAAAATATTCCTCCAGTGTACCGCATGCGCCCTCCGGCACTCTGATACGGATCATCTTCTCCGCAAAATCCTCCTGCCCGTAATCCGGCAGGAAGTCCAGTCTGATTTCCACCTCGTTTTGTTCACGCAATATGTATCCGACATGTCTGCTCAGTTGAAACACCGGGATGCCGGAAATACCGTAATCCGTAAGCTGCAGTTCCCCCCGCTCCGACCGGCTCCCGCCTCTTTCGCCGCACAGGGTAACCGTTGCATCCGCCCTGACTCCCGCCACGGACTTAAACCATTCCTCCCGACACCGCAGCTGCACAAGCGCCGGAACGACCGGCACGATCCCGTGTCCCAGCTGACGCGCCAGACGGTAACCGCCGCCGTCCGAACCGGTCTTTGGCGCAGCCCTGCCGCCGCACGCTAAAATCACACTGTCAAAACAAAAGCTTTCTCCGCCGCCAATAAGCCGGATTCCGTCCCTTTGTCCCTCCTGCTTTTCCGGTCTCTCCCGCCTTGCTTCCCCCGCTTTTCCTGCCTTGACCCCTGCCTCGATTTTCTCCACGGGACACAGATACTTCACCAAAATCCCGGGTTCCCTGTCTATCGCAAACCGCAGAACGTCCAGCACGGAGGAAGCCTGCTCGCTGACCGGATAAAGATAACCGTTTTTCTCTTTGATCAAAAGCCCCAGACCGGCAAAAAAGGCTTCCGTGTCATCTGTGCCAAACCGCTCCAGAAAACCCGCAAGGAGCTCCGGATCGGAGGTATTGTACTGTTCCAATCCCAGCACCCTGTTCCCCAGATTACACTTCCCGTTTCCGGTGGAGAGAATTTTTTTCCCCAGCCTGTCATTCTTTTCAAAAATCGTTACCTCCGCTCCCTGCCTCGCGGCAAAAAGCGCGGCTGTCATCCCTGCGGCCCCGCCGCCCACAATCCCTACGGTCCTCTTCATCTTCATTCCACTCCGTATTTCTTTCGGTTCCCTTATTTCCCGGCTCTCTCACTTTCCCTGCTTCCCTGCTTCTTATGCTTTTCCAAAACCGGTATCTTCTTGCCGAGATGACAATATCAGGAAAAACCCCTCTGCAAAAACTAACTGGAATAGGCCTCCAGAAAATCGTACAGGGTCTCCTCGTCCTCGATCCAAAGCATATTGATGATATCCCTCTGTATGCTCTCCGGCAGCTGTTCCATCTGAATATCCGTCTCAATATACACCGTTTCCCTGTCCTCCAGGTAGACCACCACCTCGTTGTCGTACACCGCCAGATAAAAGCTGCCGCTGGGCAGGACATACCGGTAATTCATCTGCACCACGACCTTTTCCCGGGAAAAGGAAAGCACCTCGAGACTGACAAAGCCTCGCTCCAGCTCCGACAGAGGCGGCGATGCCTCATAAAGCTCCATGGCCTCTATAAACTGTTCCCGGTTCATCCCCACATACCTGTCCGGCAGCTTCCATGTCGTCTCCACGGTAGTATCGCCTTCGATATCCCGCTCCTCCAGTACATATTTGGTCTCCACGCTCAGCCTTTCCTTCGTCGCAGATGCCTCCAGAGACAGGGTTTCCTCCTGCTGTGCCTCCAAAGAGGAGCTGTCCGCAATTTCAGGCAGGGCGTCCTCGCGAAGGGAGCCGCTCTGCCGCGCGGCGGGCTCCTCCTTTTCTCCGCCGCTGTCCGCCTGGACGCCCTTTTCCTCTTCCGGCCGGTAATAAAGCCGCTCTGTCTGCTCCCCCGGATAAAAATAATGCGTGGTTTTGACTCCCGCGTAAAACCCCAGCGTCAGCAGGAACACCGGATAAATAAAAAATAAGCTGATACCTTTTACAAATTTCACGTCCATACCATCCTTTTGCAATCAGTATCAACTGTTTTTACTCTGTTTATACCGCAATCCTGCAGATTTACGGCGCAAATCCGCAGATCAGAACACCCGCAGCATCTGTCCCAGCGCCTCGATTATTTTGCCGCCCGGAATACCTTCCAGCTCCTGGTCTCTGAAATTGCGCAGCAGGATCAGTCCGACCCAATACAACGCGCTCATCAGCACAAAACAGACGATCCCCGTGACCAGATTACCCAGATGCGGCGTAAACACTTTTCCCAAAAACATACCTGCAAAGCCTGTGACACAGGCCATAATGGCCGGAACGGCAAACGTTTGCAGCCAATCGACCTTCAGACGGAACTGCCTGCACGCAAACGTCCCAAGACTTATGCACAGCACGCCGCTCCCCATGATTCCCGCATAGACCAGCGACAGGATGCCGGCCTTTCCCACGTTGAGAAACACCGCGGCCAAAACGGCATACAGCACGTCCGCCACAGCCGCCGCTCCCAGGACGAGATATTTCTTTCCCGCAAGAATCAGCATTCTGGCAAAATAATAAGACAACACCGCAAAGACGATCGCCGCGGAACCTCCCCGGAACATTTTTGCCGCTGCCGCAGCCTGTTCTCCGCAGACCGCCGCCGTCACCTGTTCCGACATCACGGCGAGAAATACGGCAAAAAAGACGGTGTGAACCGTTCCGATATGGATCCCGCCCTGAAACGCCGTCCTCACAAACCGATGCTCCTCCTTACGCATCAGAAGGAACGTTTTCCCGCAAACCGGGATCAGCAGGCAGACCGCAAACAGGGCAAAGACTCCGCAGACCGCTCCGTATCCTGCAAGATAAACCCCGTAATCCGCCGCCATCCGATCGCCGTTTTCGGCAGCCCTGCCAAAAAGGATCAGACCGATGGGAAGGGACAAAAAGAGCAAAAACTGGATCCCCGCCAGCGCCCCTCTGCCGCCAAAAAGCGCCATAATGCTGTCCGAAAAAGAGGCGGTAGTTCTCATTCCCTCCTGAGCCGTCCTGTTTTTCGAACGCTTTCCGCTCTTGTAGAACAGAAAAAGAACAGCCGCCACAAGAATTTCCGAAAGCGTTATGGCAAGGACGACTCCCACGCCTCCGTACATGGACGCAAAGTTCTGCTGAACCAGCAAATGGCTGACCTTTTCCCCGTAGTTTTTCAGAATCCTGCAAAACAATACGCCGAATCCCAGCCAGAAAAGCTGCCTCGAAATCCCGGCGGCCGCCGACGGAAGCTCCGCTCCGTCTCCCTTACAGTACCCGGAAAGCACCTCCGAGACGGCGCGCAGGAAGACGGCGGGGGCTATCACCGCAAGAAGAAAGGCACTGTACTGGATCCGGAACAGTTTTCCCGCAATCTGCTCCGATGCGGCTGCCACTGCCACCGTTCCCACCGCCCCGAAGGCCGTCTGAAACAGCATCACGTTCCGGCGCATCCGCGCCGCATTTTTATACTGTCCCTTTGTCTTTTTAATCTTTAAAAGTCTGCCCAGCACATCCGACACGCCGCCGCTCACAAGCGCATAAAGAAGCGCATATGTTTCCAGCGCAACGGAAACATAGGTCGCCCCGTTATATCCCGTCAGACGCGCCGCAGCCGCCAGTATCACCATGGAAAACATGGCTGCAACCGCCTGCGCCTGTCTCCTTCTTATCTCCGCCTGATTCATTCCCTGCTCCCCCGCATATCGCAGATTTTTCCTGCGATACTGCATCAATGAAATCTTTTCATCCGTCAATCCCGGCCTGCGGCTCTGCCGTCAACCGTTTCCGCTCCTGTTCTACATACCCTCCCGCGTAATCCCCAGTCCGGAAAGTATCTCTTCCTGCTTTTTCTCCATCGCCGCAGCCTCTTCCTCCTCCATGTGATCGTAACCGCACAGGTGCAGCATACTGTGCGCCACCAGGAAGGCAAACTCCCGCCGCAGACTGTGGCCGTAGCTTACCGCCTGCTCTCTCACCTTATCCGCGGAAATCATGATATCTCCCAAAAGCAGCTCGCCCGTGTCGGGGTCGAAATAATCCGCTTCCCTGTCCCCGTCGATGTCAAACACACCTTCTTTTTCAAAGTCCACGTTCGGAAAAGAAAGCACATCCGTGGCGCTGTCGATCCCGCGGCTCGCCCTGTTTACCTCGCGGATCCCCTCGTTATCCGTCAGCACCACGTTCACCTGGACCTCATAGGGACAGCCCTCCTCCTCCAGAACCGCCCTGCAGACCGTCTCCACCGTCTCCTGCAGCTTGAAGGGAAATTCCTCCTGTGTCTCGTTCTCAACGTAAAAAGTCATAATAGAGCTTTTCCTCCTTAAAGATCTTCTGCATGATGCGCAGCTCCCGGACGGAAATATCGCAGCGGTCAAAGGTTCTGTCCTTTTCCAGCTTTCCGAACAGCGCGTCTATCACCCTGTCGTAATCGATCTGCCCCTGCCCGCTTCTCTCCGTCATAAAGGTCACGGAATTCATCACGGTATCGGCGCAGAGCAGAACCGCCGTCTCTTTTTTCCGGATCCCCCGGGACCTGTTCCGATAATCGGAAAGGATTTCCGGAACCGCAGGCGGCAGTTTCCTCCCCTTCACGCTCTCCGCCAGTTCTTCTCCCAGATGGTGGTAATATCCCACACATTTCAGCGCGTCCGCGTCCAGTCCCAACTGCCTGCCGATACGCTCGCAGAAATAGGAGGTATGGACGCAGTGCATATATTCCTTCCGGTCCCTTTCCCGCAGGGCCGTCAACACGGGGTTTTCCGTGTCGTTGATATCCAGATACCTGTCCCGGAAAGGATATGCCACTTTGGAGAAAAACAGCTTCAGACAGCCCACCAGCAGGATGCTGCTGACCACCATATTCGCCGCCGGGATCACAAACATTTCAAAATCGGGCCGCGCGTTGGCAGGCAGGACAAGATTTGCCGTCTCACACACCAAAAGACACAGCATCGACAGAAAAAGCGGCATACCGATCTTAAACTCTCCTCCCAGGTGCCGGAACAGAGTCACCGCAAAAATACCGCTGACAAAATAAATTGCAAAGCCCTCCACGCCGCTTCCGCTGAGCATGACGGCGATTAACAGCAGGGAGGAGGCCGTTATCGTCCCTGTGCCGGAGCTTCCAAAAAGCGTCAGCATCACATAGATCAGCAGAAACGGCCAGCCTCCCACCGGCAGGAAGCCGCACGCAAAGGCGATCCCAAGTCCCAGGACCGCACAGAACAGAAATCTCCCGATATGCTCCCCGTTATCATAATCAAGGCAGTCGTACAGATATTCCCTGCGCAGATGAAACATACAACAGGCAAGCAAAAGAACCGTCATGACGCAGTTCCCCAACAGCCTGTCCTGCGCCTGATGCTTAAGGCTCCCAAGCAGCCACATTCCCACCGCTCCCGCTATGATAATCCCCGTTTCGGCAAGGAAATATTTCCAGCCGCTTTTTCTTTTATCTTCTCCCATGTCTGTCTCTGCTTCTGCTCTTCTCCTTCGCCTCGTAATCGTCGTATGCCTTCACGATCTTCTGTACAAGAGGATGTCTTACCACATCCTTGCTGGTCAGATTACAAAACGCAATATCGTCGATCTTTCCCAAAACCCTCGCCGCCACATCCAGCCCCGATTTTGCGCCGGGAGCAAGATCCTTCTGGGAGCCGTCCCCCGTGACCACCACCTTTGAGCCGAAGCCGATACGGGTCAGAAACATTTTCATCTGTGCCGGCGTGGTATTCTGCGCCTCGTCCAGAATGATATAGGCGTTATCCAGAGTGCGTCCCCTCATGTAAGCTAAGGGCGCTACCTCGATGAGTCCTTTTTCCATATTTTTGGCGAAGCTTTCCGCTCCCATAATCTGGTAGAGCGCGTCATAAAGCGGCCTTAAATACGGATCCACCTTGCTCTGCAGATCTCCCGGCAGAAAGCCCAGCTTCTCTCCCGCCTCTATGGCCGGTCTGGTCAAAATGATCCTGCTTACCTCGTCGTTTTTAAAGGCTGTGATTGCCATCGCCATCGCCAGATAAGTCTTTCCCGTACCCGCAGGCCCCAGTCCGAACACGATCATATTCTTTCTGATGGCGTCCACATAGGCCTTTTGCCCCAGCGTCTTCGGCTTGATCGGTTTTCCGTTTACCGTGTGACAGATACAGTCCGTGTCAATTTCCGTGATAACCTTTTCCTGTTCTTCCATTCCCATTGTAATCGCGTAATCTACGCTTTGCTCCTCTATTTCGTTTCCTCTTCCGGAGATGATGGTAAGCTGCGTAAGCACCGAAGCCGCCTTCCGCACCATGTCCTCGCTTCCGTAGATCGTCACGGCGCCGTTTCGGTCTACCACGGAAACGCCGAAATCGTGCTCCAGCTTTTTTATATAGGCGTCCTGCATCCCGAAAATCTTCCGCATATGCTCCGCGGGAAGCTCAAGCTTCATTGAATAGTCATTTTCCATGATCCGCCTTTCCGATCATTGATCCGCCTTTCCGATCATTGATCCGCCTTTCCGATCATTGATCCGCCTTTCCGATCATTGATCCGCCTTTCCGATCATTGATCTGTCTTTCCGATCATTGATCTGTCTCTCCGATCACCGTTCTTTCCGTGGCGGTACTTTTCCCTGTCTGCTCCCGGACGGTAAACTCGCCGGAAATGATCCACAAACCGCCATTTGTATCTATTTTAACATCTTTTTCAATAATTTGTACCCCTTTTTCCTCTAAACTTGCAAGAAAAGCCATTAATTTTTCATGAAGCTTTTCTTCCGCCTCCGCAAGAGTATACTCATACTCTACATTTTGGTATTCACGGTATGTATATTCGCCGCTGTAGACCGGTATGGAGAGCTTTTCGAAAAGGGCGAAGCGGCTTTCCCTGATTACGCTGTCATACACGAGAAAGGGCCTTTCCTGCGGCATTTTCCATTCCCTGTTCCCGAACCGCAGATAATATCTCTTCTTTTCCCTGCCCGTATATTCCTTCTCAATATGATCAAAGGGCAGCGTCGCCGAAAAGCTGAGCGTATGCTCCAGCACGATATCTGCGTCCGCGTCTACATACAGGTACTCCCTCACCGTCGTATCCTCGTTATAGACGGGAACCTTCCCTTCCACCAGCACGCTTCCCTCCTCCACGGTATCTCCCGCCGCCACCTTCGGCACGCCCCTGCGCACGATGATCGAAACCACTGTGCCCGCATACTCAGAGACCAGATCCCGTCCCGTCTCGGTCTTTTCCTCCGGCTGCACGGACACATCGTTCTCCTTGACATCGATTTTCAGCCGAGTACCCTCCAGCTTTGCGGAGGCCCATGTGATTTCGGGAAACTGCCTGCGGATCTCCTTCTCCAGAGACTCGATATCCACATCCTCCTTGCGAATGCCGATAACCACCTGTTGCTCCTTGAGAAACGACAGAAAAATGTCCTCCGTGATCTGATAATTTCCGGTAAGCTCGATGTCCCAGACAAAGAGGGACGACCAAAACCAGAAGGCCACCGTAAACACCAGGCCTCCCACAAACATTTTCCGTCTCAACAGCTTGGGCAGAAAAAAGGGCAGCCCGTATCGCTCCAATACGGCCACCCTTGTACCTGTTTTCCTGACGATGGGACGAAGCGCCCAAAAGCCCTTAAGGTTGATATCCATGTAATAGACGTCTCCCTCCCGGACAATGTTGGAGAGGAGGATTCCCTTATTGCTGCAAAGATTCATAAAACGTTCCGGAGAAAATCCGCTGACGCGGATGCGCAGATACCCCCTAAGATACCTCAAAAGTCCGATCATGACTACACACCCCACTCACTTTTTAAAAGAGCCGTCCGAAGACACCTGTACTACAGATATCTGACGCAGCATATGCAGCCGCTGATTTTCATGTCTTCATTTGTGTAGTAGTCTATGGAAAGTCTGCTCCCCTCAAAGCATACCTGACAGGTTTTCCCCTGCAGAAGAATCAGATTTTCCGTGTATTCCAGAATCCCTCTGTAATTCTCGATCCACGCCTCGCTGTTACCCGTCAGAGTCACCTTGACGGCACCCATACAGATATCCCTGGGAAGCTTCAGGGATTCCACCAATGATTCTTTTTTCCGGCTGCGGTCACTGTTTTTCTTCATGCTCTATTATATTACCGCGGCCGGAAAACTATGAGTTTGAAATTCCCTACAAAACCGCCCTGATAAACGGCCTTTTCTCCGGCGCGCAGTCCGAGACGGTACAGGCCGCCAGAAATCTCTTCTCCGCCTCCGCGGCTTTTCCTGCATCGTTGGCATGGATCACGGCCAGAGGCTCCCCTTTCTTTACGCGGTCCCCCACCTTTTTGCACAGCACGATCCCCACGGAGAGATCGATTTTACTCTCCTTCGTCTCTCTGCCGCCGCCCAAAAGAAGAGAACAGATCCCCACCTCGTCGCAGGCAATATGGGCGACATAGCCTTCCTTTAAAGAGAGTACTTCCCTTTGCAGGGAGGCGCGGGGCAAAAGCTCCGGGTGATACACAGGCTCAGGATCTCCTCCCTGCGCCTTTACAAACTCCGCAAGCTTTTTTAACGCGCTGCCGTCGCGGATTACCTGCCGCAGCATCTCTTCCGCCTCTTCCACGCTTTCCGCCTTCCCGCCCGCAAGAAGCATCCGGCTTCCCAGCGTCAGGCAAAGCTTTACAAAGTCCTCCGGCCCCCGGCCGTTCAGCGTATCGATAGCCTCCCGCACCTCCAGGGCGTTTCCCACCGCATATCCCAGCGGCTGATCCATATCCGAAATCACGGCGACGGTTTTCCTCCCGGCGCTCCTTCCGATCTCTACCATCTCCTCGGCCAGCGCTCTCGCGTCCTCCGCCTCCTTCATAAAAGCTCCGCTTCCCGTCTTCACATCCAGCACGATGGCGTCCGCCCCCGCCGCCAGCTTTTTGCTCATAATGGAGCTGGCGATCAGCGACAGATTGTCAACCGTGGCCGTCACGTCCCGGAGCGCGTACAGCTTTTTGTCCGCGGGCGCAAGCTCTGCCGTCTGTCCCATGATGGCGATCCCGATCCGGTTTACGTTCCCGATAAACTGTTCCGTAGTCAGCGCCGTCGTAAATCCGGGAAAGCTTTCCAGCTTATCGATGGTTCCTCCCGTGTGGCCCAGCCCTCTGCCGCTCATCTTTGCCACCGGGATGCCGCAGGCCGCCACCATGGGAGTCAGCGCCAGAGAAGTCTTGTCCCCCACGCCCCCGGTGCTGTGCTTGTCTACCTTGATCCCCCTTATGCCCGACAGATCCAGCTTTTCGCCGCTCTCAGCCATGGCCATGGTCAGCTCATAGGTCTCCCGCCTTGTCATTTTCCGAAACCAGACCGCCATCATCAGCGCGGAAACCTGATAATCGGGGATTTCTCCCCGGGTATAGCCTTCCACGAAGAACCGGATTTCCTCCGCTGTCAGTTCTCCCCCGTTCCTTTTTTTCATAATAATGTCATACATTCTCATCGCCGTTTCCCTCCGTTGATTTCGCCCGCCTGTGTCTCTCTCCTGTCAGTTTCCCTTATTCCGTTCCCTTTTCTTTCTCAGTTCTGTTTTCCTACTCAATTCTGCTTTCCTTATCCGTTCTGTTTTCCTTCTCCGTTCTGCTTTCCTTATCCATTCTGCTTTCCTTATCCGTTCTGTTTTCCTTCTCCGTTACGCTTTCCTTCTCCGTTCTGTTTTCCTTCTCTGTTACGCTTTCCTTCTCCGTTCTGCTTTCCTTCTCCGTTACGCTTTCCTTCTCCGTTACGCTTTCCCGGTTCTCTTCCTGCATACCGGTCAGATAGGCCTGTGCAAAATCCATATCGCCCGCATAGTAAAACCGGGTGTAGCAGGGCTGATTATAGCAGTTGTTCTGCCATGCGACGCCCGTGCGGTACATGACGTCGTGCATCAGGGTGAACAGCTTGTGCCCGGTCAACTCCGTGTTTGTGTAAATGCGGATCGCCTCATTGTCCTGTCTGCGCAGAATGATCTCTTCCCGGAAATCTCCCAGCACGTCGGCGATCAGGCACGGATTCCCTTTCGTGCCGTTGTTCACTGCCGTCCCCTGCGGGTCCAGCATGACGCCGTGGGTTTCGTCCCGGATCACGCCCCGCTTCTCCTCCCGCAGATAATCCGCCCCGTCCACAATCTGGGTGGAAAGATCCGCCGCCCAGCGGACGGACGCGTTGGTTCCGGGCGCTTTCCCGGGCAACAGCCTTCCCTTACAGTCATACATCTTATCCGTCCAGACCTGCAGCCCGCGGCTTGCCGGAGCCACGTCGCCGACCATGCAGCGCCCCAGATCCCTGTCCGCCGCTTCCCCGAACAGCACCTCCCCCGTTTCCGCGTCCCGCAGGGCCCAGCCGTAAGGCGCTTCCGACGCGCCCTCAAACACGTTGAAAATCTGATAACCCGGCCTGTCCGGGTCGATCACCGCCGTATGCATGGAATCTCCGTGCCCCAGCTTTGCCTCCCTCCCGTCCGGCATCCGTCCGTAGGAGGAATACAGCACGGAGCCGTCGTGGTCGATCACCGCCGCCCCGTAGACGATCTCCTGACAGCCGTCCCCGTCCACATCCGCCGCGGCCAGGGAATGATTTCCCTGCCCCGCAAGAATCCCGTAGACCGGATCCGTTCCCTTTCCCCCGTGAGGAGTATCGCGGAAAGGATTTTTCATGGGTACAAAGCCGCTGTCGATATCAAATTTCAGACGGTGCCTGCCCGTGAAGAAATCGTAGGCGGCCACCGTCGTCCTGGTATAATATCCCCTGCAGACGATCAGATAAGGCCGCTCCCCGTCCAGATATACCACGCCGGACAAAAATCTGTCCGACCGGTTGCAGGGCTCAATCCGGGCCATTGCATAATCCCCCCAGCGCAGGCCGTCGTCCACTCTGGGGTGTGGAAAGGGAATCGTCTCCAGCTCCCTTCCGTCCCCGCCGAACATGGTCAGATACTCCGGCCCCTCGTAAATAAAGCCCTCAAATTCCCGCAGTCTGTTGGCCGCGCTCCTGAAAGGCGCATACACATCCAGAAAATAATCCGCCAGCGCCTCGGCGTCCCCGCGGGAAAGCGGGTAAGAATATCTGCGCTCTGTCCCAAAGCAGGTCTCCAGATCCGCCGGCCACTGTCCGCTTCTCACCTCTTCCAGTGTGTGCCACCGTAAGAACAGCTCCACAAGATGCCGGTAATAGTCTTCGGCGCTGCAGACATAATTATCCTCATGGCGGACGCCTGCCTCCGCGTCCGCCGCCGGCAGCGTCACATATCGGCGGCTTTCCACGCTCCCGTCCTCCCCGAACACCGTCATACAGGTGCCCGGTGCCGTCTTCACCGACATCTCCGCCCGGCCGTCCCCGTCGAAATCATAGACCATAAACTGGGTATAATGGGCTCCCGCGCGGATGTTGACACCCAGATCCAGCCGCCAGAGCAGCCGTCCGTCCAGCCTGTAGCAGTCGATCAGGCACTTTCCCGTGTACCCGCGGATTGACACGTCGTGGGAATTATCCGGATCCCACTTGACGATAAACTCATACTCTCCGTCCCCGTCCACATCGCCCACGCTCATATCGTTGACGGTATACTCGTACCGCTCTCCCGCAGGAGTTACGCCGCCCTCCGGCTTTTGCAAAAGAATCTCCAGATAGCTGCCGGCCTTCTGTGCCTTTCGGTCAGACCCGGGCTCCGGCCACAGCCCCACCGGTGCGCAGCGTTCCCCCTCCGCACCCTCTGCCACCGGGGCCACCGCGTATACGTCGCCCGGCTTTCCCTGCGGATCCAGAAAATTGGTGCTGTCCGATACAAACGCAATTTTTCTGCCGTTGCGGTAAACGTTAAAATCCGTTCCCGTCAGTCCCGTCCGGCTATACCCCGTAACCTCCCGGCGAAACAGCCTCCAGCTCAAAAACACGCCTTCCTCTGCCCGCACCGCAATCAGTCCCCTGTTCAACCGTTCCAGCTGTTCCCGGAAAACCTTTTTTACCGGCGTTTTCAGCAGGGCGGATTCCTCCGCCTTCTCTCCGGCTTTCCAGGCCTCTACCCTCAGATAATGCGGGATATGAGTGGCTTTGAAAAGGCAAAACTCCGTCTCTTCGGTGACCGCCACGCACCGATATTCCATGGAAGGAGTATACCGGTCGGACCAGTATACCCTGTACTCCTCCGCCCCTTCCACCGACTCCCAGACAAGCTCGATTTTGTCATCATAAAGTTCTTTTACCGCAAGATACATCCATACTCTCCGCTTTCCGATCTCAAGACGGCTCCTGCCGCCGTTTCCAGCCGAACCTCTTCTCTACAGTCCTTTTTCTGCAGTTCATTTTATCCGCTGCCCTTTTTCTCCGCAGTCCTTTTTCCCGCAGCCCTTTTTCTCTGCAGTCCCTTTCCTCCGCAGTTCATTTTCTCTGCAGTCCTTTTCTCCGCAGCCCCTATTTCAGGATATCAAACCGGCTTTCCAGAAGCAGCCAGTTTGCCCGAAACCACTGCATGATCTGCCAGTAGCCGCAGCCCCGCAGACCGTATTCCCGGATCAGGTCAAACTTTGCCGACAGGCTCCTCACATCCTCAAACCAGACCTCATGCTCCACATCGTTTTCCGTGTAGGTAAAAAAGGGGCTCTCCGCCACCTGGTCAAACTGAATCTGCGCCCCATGCTCCACCGCTATGCGCACCGCCTGCACATTGTTGACCGTCGCCGCCTTCGTCTTTCCTCTCTCGTAGGGCAGCGGCCAGTCATACCCGTAGTTTGGGATTCCCAGATCAATCTTTTCCGCTGGGATCTGCGTCAGCGCGTACTCCACCACCCGCCTGACCTGATTGACCGGCGCCACCGCCATGGGCGGGCCATAGGTATAGCCCCACTCATAAGTCATGAGCAGAACATGATCCGCCGCCTCCCCCAGCGCGCGGTAATCCTTCCCTTCGTAGAGAAGCCCCTGCTGATCCGAGGAGGTCTTCGGGGCCAGCGCCACGGAGGTATGATACCCGTTCGCGCGCATGGTCTCCGCCGTCCGCCGCACAAAGGCGCTGAAGGCATCGCGGTCCGCGGCGAGAATATATTCAAAGTCGATGTCAACGCCCTCATACCCTTTCTCAATCATGGTATTCAACAGATTGCGGATCAGATTTTCCGTGTAGTCCTCCCGATTCACCACAGACTGAATCAAACGGTTGTTAAAATTCCCGTCGGGGCCAAAGGGCGTCAGGGTGAGAACAGGCTGTGTGCCGACGGCCAGAGCGGCCTCGATCATCCATGAATCATCCCCGTAAGCAGGCGGTATCAGCTCCCCCTCCGCGGTAAAACCGTAAGAAAAGATCGGCAGCTCGGACAGGTAGGGCAGGGTCTGCTCCAGCACCCACGGACTGATAAAAGGATAGGCATAGCCGCCGACTGAAATCCCCCTCCCGGCAGTTTGGCCGTTTTGGCCTGCCAAAAGACTCTGGCCCACGGCAAGCGCATAAGGATAAACCAGCTGATTGTCATAGATCAGACTGTCTACGCCAACGCCCAGCTTAAGCGCGATACTGTCAACCGTATCGCCGGGTTTAACGACATAAATTTCCATAAGAGATCTCCTAAACGTTCCTCTTCGATATACTATGCCGTTTCCCGCAAAAATGCCAGATTTTGAGTTTAGAAATTCTTCGCGAAACAGCCTATGCTGTGAGCGATTAGAAATTCTTCTCACACTTTTCCCGCAGACAGCACCTGTCGCAGTGGGGATCGGTTCTGGCGGTGCAGACCGCCCTGCCGTGCTCCACCAGCCTGTGGCAGAAACTGTTTCCCTCCTCCGGCGGAATAATCTTCCAAAGCTCTTTTTCCACCTTTGCCGGTTCCTTGATCCCGTCCACCAGTCCCATCCGGTTCACCAGGCGGATACAGTGGGTGTCCGTGACGATAGCAGGCTTGCCGAACACGTCTCCCATAATCAGATTGGCGCTCTTTCTCCCTACTCCGGGCAGCTTCAAAAGCGCCTCAAAATCGCCGGGCACCTTACCGCCGTACTGATCCCGCAGAACCTTCATGCAGGCTCTGATATCCCGCGCCTTGCTGTTTCCCAGACCGCAGGGGCGTACTATTTTCTCGATCTCCTCCACCTGCGCCTCCGCCAGCGCGTTCACATCCGGAAATTTTTCATAAAGCTTCTCCACCACCACGTTTACCCTGGCGTCCGTACACTGCGCCGCCAGCCGGACGCTGACCAACAGCTTCCAGGCCTGATCGTAATCCAGGCTGCAGGCCGCGTCCGGATACTCTTTCTTCAGTTCCTCTATGATCTCCAGCGCTCTCTGTTTTTTTGTCATCTCTTTCGTACCTCTCTAACAGGATTCTTCAGGGCATAACCTTTCTCTGCCACCATTATACACAGTCCTCCGCTGGATTACAAGAAGCCCTTTTGACCTGACATCCTCCGCGCTTCCCGGTTCTTTTCCCGACGCCTGCTCCCCCTGCAGCTTCCGGCTTTTCTGCGCCCGCGCATCCCGCCGTCTGCGTCCTCAGTATTCCAGCGCCGTAATCTTATAGTGATACCACTCGTCTCCGTTTCCTTCCTTTCTCCAGAAGCATACCGCGCGGTCCCGCAGCACCGAAATCTCCGTCAGGCTGTCATACTGCCCTCTGTACAAAACGGCGGGAGAAGCGCCCATATCCCCTTCCCCGACTTTCATGCCGCTGATCTGATAGGCGGCGTCATCCAGCCATTCCAGCAGAAAAACATGATCGCCGTTTTCACAGATTCGGAAGATCGGATCCCGGTTTTCCCAATCTCCCGGAATAACGGTCTTTTTCTCCGGCTGCCAGCGAAGATCCCTGACCAGGGAAAGCCCTCCGTTCTCCTCCAGGACGAAAAGACCGGCAGTCGTGTATTTCAGCGGCTGGACGGGAACGGTCGAATACTCCGCCAACGCCTCGATACCGTTGGAATCAGATCGAAAGAGCCAGTTGCAGGCAATCGGCCCCTCCTCTTCCCCTGCCACGGCGCTTTCCGAGTCCCGGCCGTCCCCTTCCGTCCCCGCGCTGCCAAAGGTTTTAAACTGCTCCCTCACATAAATCTCGGAACCGTCCGCGTTGGGGAGCACCATTCTCCACGAGGGGCCGCTTCCCGCCAGCAAAAATTCCGACTTGGTTCCCCGGAAGCTGCCGTCCGGGGAATCCGACAGATCATCCATCAGGTAACAGGTCACCGCCCAATCGGCATAAGGATCCTTCGTATCGCCGCTTTGCCAGGAAAGAAGCCGCATACCGTCATCGCTCCAGAGATAGGAATAAATTTCTTCGGGATCCTCCCAGCTGCGGAGAATCTGCCTGCAGTTATCCTTTCCCGGGATAAAGAGAACCAGTTCCTGTTTCCCGCCTTCTTCCGTCTCGTAAGAAAAAAACTGTCCTCCCGGCGCAATCGCGATGTTCCAGATAGGCCGGTTTTCCACGGAAATGACAGAGAGGATCTGATTCGTCTGTATATCGACCGTCTGATAATAATAGTCGTTCCCCTCCGAATCCTTTTCCAGCACATAAATGAAATCCGTCTCCGGATTCCCCCACACAAGCCCTGCCGCGTCATTCGGATAAACGCTTCCCACATATTCCCGGATATGCCGGATTTCAAAAGGATCCGCCTCAGGTATCTCCCCCTTGGTCAGAGACGGCAGCACCACGGTTTTGGTCTGCTCTCCTGCGCCGCAGCCCGCAAGCGCCGCCGTCAGGGCCGCCAAAATTCCTCCCGCCAGGCGAAGCCGCATCCCATTCCCTTTTCGCTTCATCTTCCCGTCCTTTCCTCTTTGGCGCGCCCCGGACAAAAACATCGGCATGGCGCTTACTTTCCTGCGCCCGGAAAGCTGACGGTAAATACCGTCTCTTCCCCGGGAACGCTGTCCGCCGTGATGCTTCCTCCGTGCTCCTCCATGATCCCGGCGGCAATGGAAAGCCCCAGCCCGGAGCTGCCTATCTCCCCCGGCAGACTCCTGTCTGCCCGGAAAAAGGGTTCAAAGACCGACTTTAAATCCTCCTGCCTTATCCCCGGCCCCCGGTTGGATACCGTGATCTGCACCCGGCCTTCCTTTTCTTCTATCCGTAGCCGGATCGGCCCGTCCGGCTCTCCGTATTTGATCGCGTTGTCCGTCAGGTTGATCAGCACCTGCCGGATCCTGTCTTCCCGTCCGTCCACCAGGAAATCCTCTTCCGTACCCTCCGTAATCAGGGTATTTCCGTACCGCTGCGCTTTGATTTTCATGGCTTCCGCCACATCCTTTAAAATTGCCGCCAGGTTCAGCCGTTTCGGCTCCTCCGCCTCCGCCTTCGTTTGCAGCTCCAGCAGCTGTACGACCATTCTGTAAAGCCTCTCGCTCTCTTCCAGGATATGCCCCGAGGCGGCGCGGAACAACTCTTCGTCCCCCGGTCCGTTTTTTACCAACAGCTGCGCATAGCCGGAAATCGTAGTGAGGGGCGTCTTCAGCTCGTGGGTCACATTGTTGTAAAATTCCTGACGGCTTCCCCACAGCTTCAGAATCCACTCCTTATCCTCCTGAATCTTTCCAATCTGCCTTTCGATGGTTTGCAGCATTTCCAGATAATTCCGAGTCAGCTCGCCGACCTCATCCCGCCGCCTTCGGACGGTCAGCCTCTCCAGGCTTAAGCTGCCCTGCCCGTTGTCCGCCAGGCCGGCGGACGCTTCACTCACGGCGCTGCTCAGATCCCGGATGGGCGATACGATCCGCCAGACCGTCACCCAGATAGTCAGACAGATCATTCCGAATACCGCCACGGTGATCCAGGTAATCCGTTCCACGGTATCCATCTGACCCGCGTACAGCTCCCCGTAATCGAACATGCTGCTGATCCAGCCGTAAAACCGCCCCTTCAAAACCACCGGCGCGGAAAAGGAAACCTTACACCCGCCGTCTTCCCCGTACCGGACGGTGAACGCACCCTTTTGTTCCCCCGCCAGCGCAAAATCCTCCTGCCCGCTCCACATTTCATAAAGCTCTTCCGCCCCGGCAAGCGGTTCTCCGTACGGCGTACAGAGCAGCACATCCCGATAGTCGGCGGCCGCAAGCTGCTCCGCAATCTCTGCGCTGTACAATTCAAAATCCGCCGTATTCATATCGCTTCCGTGTAACAGAAGCGTCTGCTGCACATAGAGCAGAAAATTATCCCATACCCGCAACAGCTCCTCCGCAATCTGCTCTTCGATATGATTCTGCATCCGGATCCGCACGAACCAGTTGACGGATAACATTCCCAGAAGCCCCAGCGTCAGGATACAGACGCTGATCCGGAAAAGAATACTATGAAAGAATCTGCTCTTCCTCCGGCACATACTTATACCCCACTCCGAACACCGTGATGATCTTTTCTCCCGCCAGAAGCTTTTTCCGAAGCCTCTGGATATGGATATCCACCGTCCTGGTGTCCCCCGCAAAATCATAGCCCCAGACCGCGTCCAACAGCCGGGATCTGGTAAAAACCTGTCTCGGATGGCGTACCAGCCAGAGCAGCAGATCATATTCCTTCGGCGTCAGCTCCACCTGCTCCCCGTCCTGTACTACCGTCCGCTCCTTCTCGTGAATCAAAGCGCCGGGAATCCGGATCCGATCCGCTTCCTCCCGTCCGAAAACCCTGTGAAACCGTCTCAGAACCGTCCTGATCCGGATGGCGACCTCTCTCAGATCAAAGGGCTTTGTGATATAGTCGTCCGCCCCGCAGGTCATCCCGTACACCTTATCCTCAACCGCTCCCCGCGCCGTCAGCATAATGACAGGGATGTCATAACGTCCCGTCAAAAGCTTTAACAGATCTACCCCGCTCACATCAGGAAGCATCCAGTCCAAAAGCACCAGCTGCGGCGCAAACTCTTCGGCCGCCTGCATTCCCTCCGCTCCGGTGCAGGTACACCTTACCTCAAATCCTTCCCGGCTCAGATCATACTTCAAAATATCCGCAATGGGCTTTTCGTCTTCTATGATAAGAATCCGGGTTTTATCCGACTCTACTCCTCCCGGCCATTCCATATTCCGTCTTCCTCCTCAAAGTAAATCCGATGCCACAGCAGAAAGATATAAACCGTCCATAGCTTCCTGCTGTGATCCGCTTCTCCCGTCCTATGCTCCCGCAGCAGCTTCAAAAGGTATTCCCTTTGAAAATAAATCTCAGCCGTTTTACTTAAAAAAGCTTCCCTGATCTGCAGATACCAGCCCTCCTCCCGCAGCCAGTTACGGATCGGAATCGGAAAGCCCAGCTTTCCTCTAACGGATACCTTCCCGGGCAGGATCCCCCGGGCCGCCCTCCGCAGCGCATATTTGGTAGTGCGACGGCGGATTTTCATCCGGCGGGGCAGTCTTCTGGCAGCCTCATAGACGTCCAGATCCAGAAACGGCACCCTCACCTCCAGAGAATGCGCCATGCTCATGCGGTCCGCCTTCTTTAAGATATCCCCCGGCAGCCAATAGATTAAATCAATACTCTGCATCTGATCGGAATCGGAAAGCCCGCCGATTCTGTCGTAGGTTTTGCCAAGCACTTCCTCCGGATCGGCTCCCTGTCTGCGCTTTAGCAGTCTGTCCTTTTCCTCCGGACGGAAGACAAACGCATTCCCGATGTAGCGCTGCCGCAGGCCCCGTGCGCCCCGTATCAGATAATTTTTCCCCTTCCAGCGCCCGGGAATCTTCCCGGCGATCGCCGCAGTCCTCTTCCGCATTCCGGCGGGAAGCCACTGAATAAATCGGAGCGCATCAGGCTCCCGGTAGATATTGTATCCGCCGAACAGCTCGTCTGACCCCTCCCCCGACAGCACCGTCTTTACCTTTCCGGACGCCTCCTGCGAGAGAAAGTAAAGGGCTGCCGCGGAGGCGTCCCCCAAGGGCTCGTCCAGATAATAGACCACCTCCGGCAGCGCCTCCCAAAATTCCTTTTTCGTAATATATCTGCAGTGATGACTGACAGAAAGCTCTTTCGCCAGCTCCCCGGCGAACCCGGTCTCATCGTACCCTGCGCCCTCGTTTTGAAACCCTACGGTAAACGCTTCACGGCACCCGGAAAGCGCCGCCAACAGCCCGGAGTCCACTCCGCCCGACAGAAAACAGCCCACCTCCACATCGCTGACCAGATGTCTTTCCGCAGACTGCTTCAAGACCTCTCGAAGCTCCCGGATCCTGCCCTTTTTCTTTCCTCCCGGCTCCGGTATCAGCTCCGGCCCGAAATACCGCACAATTTCCGGCTTGCCCTTCCTGAAAATCAGATAATGACCCGGCGGCAGCTGGAAAATCCCCTGAAAGAAGGTCTCCTCCAGGACGGAATACTGAAAGGAAAGATACTGCTCCAGCGCCCTCTCATTGACCTTCCGCCGATATCCCGGATACTCCAGGATGCTTTTGATCTCCGACGCAAACACAAACGCGCCGTCTGCAATCCTATAGTAAAAGGGCTTGATGCCAAAGAAGTCTCTTGCCGCAAAAAGAGTCCCCGTCTCCTCATCCCAGATCACAAAGGCAAACATTCCCCGCAGCATCTCAAGCAGACCGGCGCCGTACTCCTCATACCCGTGCAGCAGCACCTCGGAATCGGACTGACTCCGGAAACGGTGTCCCCTGCGGATCAGCTCCTCCCGCAGCCTTTGATAATTGTAAATTTCCCCGTTAAAGAGCAGAACCTTCTTCCCCGTCTCATTATACATAGGCTGTATGCCATGCTCCGGGTCAATGATACTCAGCCGCTGAAAACCGAGCGCCACCCGCTCCGACAGATGCGTCCCGCTTCCGTCCGGCCCCCGGTGACGAATGGCGCGCATCATGCGCGCCAATACCTGCTCCCTCTCCTTTGTATCTCCGACAAACCCGCATATCCCGCACATACCCTTTGCTCCTTTCATCCTGTGTTTCTGCGGGTATTTTAAGGAACCCGGGTATCGAAAATACTATCAAATTGTATCTGTTTTGTAAAAAGCAGACATTAATCCGCTTCCAGCGTAAGGGCGTCCTCTCTTTGTTCGTCCGGTCTCAAAAATCGGCTTGTAGAGACGCGGAAACGCAGCTTGCTCTCCGGCATCTGCAATTTTACAGGTAAGCCGTAGGAATCCGGTTTGCCCCCGGTGTTGGTTCCGATGATCCGGGCAATTCCGTTATCCTTTAAGGTGACCGCAAAGGTTCTCGCGCTGCTGAAGGTATGACAGGAAACCCTGCAGAGCAATTCCTTCGGAAAACAGAACGGCTTCTTTCTGTTTTTGACAAGCTCCCGCCTGCTCGAAATCTGTCTTGCCTCTCCCGAGGAATAATCTATCATCTCATATCTTCTGAAATAATCCACATCGGTATAGGAAATAAATTCGTCAATGACGGCCGAATTGCCTCCCATGTTCCGGCTCAGATCCAGCACGAACGATGTAATCTGCCTCTCCCGGCATAGCCACGCCATCGTTTCCAGCATCGCTCTATAATTCTCGTCGTATCTGCAGGCCTTCAGCCGGAAAATCATTCTTTGACCCTGTATTTCATAATCGGCAAAACCGCCGTCTTCGTCAAAATCCAGAAAACCGTCGTATTCTTTGAGGCCGCACCTCTTTTTTACCGTTTCCCCGTTTACCGAAAAGGAAACGTCATAGCTGTCTTTTGCCCCAAATAAATATTTCAGGCTTCTTTCGCTGAAAAGATGGTAATTCTGATACGGGTACAAAATCATCCTGCTCATTACCAGATAACGGTTCTCGTGAGGGATTCTTTCCAGCATCAGCGAAATCAGATTCTCCACAGTCACACCGTTTACCGCTGCAATCCGTGCATTCGCAGGGATTTCTTCATATCCTTTTCCGTCGAGAATCAGCCCGCCCTGCTCCGTCCATTCCAAACGGAACGGAATGCAAGGGTCGCCGATGGAATAGGGGACTTCAAGATTCGTATGACCGTCCCGAAAAAAAACGGTCAACTCCGTTCCCGCATCGATTAAGCTGTCATAAGAGCATACTTTTTCCTTCTTCGATTCATACAGCCGCGTAAAATCTCTTTCCTTTTGCGTGCCGTCAAAAAAAGAAGGATGTTTCAGCAGCGCCGCATATAAAAAGCGGAAATCCTCCCGCAATGCTTCGATTTTCAAGGCTCCCTGTCCCCCTTCCCTGTGCTGGAACGCATTGGCCTACGGCAAACCGCCTGACACTCACAAAAGTCAAAACCACGCGGCATTCGCCAAACGCTCCTGCAAGCATGGTGCTTCGCTCATTGCTCGCGGGAATCAATCGGCTTTCTTTCCTCTTCCGTATCCGACAATCACCGCAGCCGCCAGTATCGCCAACATACAGAGGGAGTAAAAGTTTACAAAAGGGATCGATGCCGGCGCTACCGCAAAGTCTTCACCAAACTGAGCCGACTGCTGGGCCGGAATCACGCAGTGTACCGTCCAGGGCGCCAGAAAACAAAACACGCAGCCGGTACAATCCAGCAGATTTGCGCGGCGATACCGGTTTACTCCCGCCTTTTCCCCGATCTCATTTACCAGATCCCCAAGCGCTACGATAGCTACGGAAATGACGCCGGTTACCATACTGAGTATTCCGACGGACAGCACGACAGCCGCTTCCGTGCTGCGCTCGCTCTTTGCAAAACGGGTCAAAAACACCCGTACATCCTCAAAAAGGCCGCTGCGTTCCACCACCCCGAGAAGCGCAAACACCGCAATCAGCATAGCCACGGTGCCCGCCGTCCCCGTAATCGCTTCTATGATTACCCCAGACACGGTAAAACCGCCCGGAAAAGAGATCAGCCCGTCCGGAGTATAGATCCCGAAAAGCAGTCCCGCGGCTACCCCCGCCAATATCCCCCAGGACAAGGCGGTGATCAGATGCTTTCTCATCAGACACAGGACGATAATCACCGCCGGAACGATCAGCATGACCAGGCTTGCCGGATTCGCCGTACCTGCCGCCGTCTGAAGCGCCGCTCCCCTGTCCGTGGTTTTGGAAAAGATAAGAAACAGGACAAGGGCTCCCGCCGCCGCAGGCAGACTGTACCGCATCCTTGTCTTTACCACGGTCCCCAGATCCGCGTGCTGGGTGGCGGAGGAGGCGATCGTGGTATCCGAGATCGGCCCCAGGTTATCGCCAAAGGCCGCCCCCGATACGATGGCTCCGATCATAAATTCCGGGGCAGCCCCCGCCATCACCCCAACCGGAAACAAAATCGGGATCACCACAAAATAGGTTCCCACCGAAGTTCCCGTCGCAAAGGCCAGCAGACAGGTGATGAGAAAAGAAGCCGCCACAAAAAGCTTTCCCGTAAAGCCCGCCGCCACCACATAGGCCGCGATCGTCTGCACCGCCCCGCTGGCCGAGATCAGCTTGCCGGAGACCGCCGCCAAAATCACCGCCATCGCAATCACGCCAAACATAGGCTTGCTTAAGCCGTAAATCAACGCTTCCCCGTATGCCTTTTCGTCCTTTACAAAGAGAACTCCTGTCACCAGCGCCGCAAAAAAGGCCAGCACATACCCGTTTACGTTCGACTGGCGAAGCGCCGCCCATATAATCATGGCTGCCGCCACAAGAAGCGGCGCAAGCTTTCCAAACCTTCCGAACCGAAATTCGATTCTCTCCTTCTGTTCCATTCTTTTCCTCATTTCCGCGCGTTTTGCGCTTTCTGCCATTCCTGCGCCGCCTTGGCGCTTTCTCATATTTTCACGCTGCTTACGCTTCCTTAAAGTGCTTTCGGATTTACAAAGCGAATCAATTCGCCCGATACCCTTCAGTGCATAATTTAGTCCTTCTTAGCAGGCGTACTATACCGAACTCAGTTCGTCAACCGCTCCAAAAGGATTCTTGTTGACAAATACATCATTACAATACCGATTCCATTGAATCTCATACTGATCGTGCGGCAACAAAATCATATCCTTCGGCTGCCGTATCTTTCTTCGCTCTGCTTCCCGGACGAAAGTCCATACCCAATCGCCCGCTTCACTTTCCAAAGCCCTTACCGCACCGAAACCGTTCCGCACAGCCAGATACAGGCGGGTATGGCCGTCCAGAGAAATAAACCTGTCTCCATAAGGAATTACCGGAACAACAATATCTTCCGCTTTGCGGACAAACGTCCCGACTGCTTCCAGCTTTTCATCGTCTATAAAAAACTGAGAAGGTTGAATGCTTTCAAGTGCGATGGAAAAGAGCTTCGGAACCGGATATTCCCTTATCAATCCATGGCTTTTATCATAGAATCTGATGATATGCGGCGCGTGAAATCGAAATTCTTCGATTAACGCTTTGTATACCGCCGGATCCTTTCCGGATACCACCGCCGATGTTGCATCCGTAATTTCGATTTGATAGGGTTCGTTGTCAACGAGATACGCTCCGTGCTGGTTCAATACGGTTTGGGAAAATCTGCCGTCCGTATAATTGTTTACTCTCTCAATATCCATGCTATCCCTCAAATTCCGCTTGTGATTTCATGCCCCGAAAGAAATACCGAGACTTTGTTTTCCGAATAGCCGCCGTTCCGTGTTCATCAACTGCTTTAACTGCCCTTGAAAAATTGTGATTTGTACCTGCCGCTCTGCTTCCATTATTAGCCCCTGGATAATAAAATCGATTCTTTGATTTTATTATAGCCCTTAGATAATATAATCGGTTCTTTGATTTTATTATAGCCCTTGGATAATAAAATCGGTTCTTTGATTTTATTATAGCCCTTAGATAATATAATCGGTTCTTTGATTTTATTATACATAGGACGTCTACAAATTACAACTTCTTTTCCGAGAGTCTCCGACTCCATACAGCCTCTTTACAGTCCGCCCTGCAAAAATGTCAGCCGCCTATGCGCACAGGCTTTATATATCTGAGGAAATTGGATATATTAAGCTTACACCGTAAGCGGCCCGAAACACGCAAAAAAACATGCCTGCTCTGTATTTTTTGGCGGAAAATCCTATTGCGGAAAATACTCAAATATGATACACTGACAGACATAGGGAAACCATAGAGCAAAAGGCGGCTTTACCCTCCGTTTCGGAGGGGCTACCCTCCAGGCGAAAGAAGGGAGGGTGATGCAATGATTACATATTCAGAGCTTATACAGACTGGGATCTTCATTGTTGCCCTTATAAGTTTGTGCTACACAATCTTCAAAGGGAAAAAGAAATAGCCGCTGCTACCGCAAATAGCAACGGCCGACCCCGTTAAGGGGTTGTAACTTGCAAATAAGGGTAGAGCCGCTTCTATGGCTTTCCCTTTTCTATCTCCTATCATATCACGTCGCGCGGATATTGGCAAGTTTTTTCCGTTCAATTAACAGCCGTTTTCACCCCGTTTTTCACCATTCTGCAGTTCCGCCATGCAAAAATGTTACACCTCCTATGTGCAAAGGCTTTACATGTCTGAGAAAATAGGATATATTAAGCTTACACCGTAAGCGGCCCGAAACACGCAAAAGAATATGTCGGCTCTGTATTTTTCAATAAAAATCCTATTGCGGAAAATACTCAAATATGATACACTGGCAGACATAGGGAAACCATAGAGCAAAAGGCGGCTTTACCCTCCGTTTCGGAGGGGCTACCCTCCAGGCGAAAGAAGGGAGGGTGATGCAATGATTACATATTCAGAGCTTATACAGACTGGGATCTTCATTGTTGCCCTTATAAGTTTGTGCTACACAATCTTTAAAGGGAAAAAGAAATAGCCGCTGCTACCGCAAATAGCAACGGCTGGCCTCGTTAAGGGGTCACAACTGTAATATTGAGGGTAGAGCCGCTTCTATGGCTTTCCCTTTTCTATCATCTATCATATCACGTCATGCAAAGATTGGCAAGTGTTTTCCACTCTTTTTACAGTCCGTCCATGCAAAAATATCAGGCTCCTATGCGCACAGACTTTACATATCTGAGGAAATTGGATATATTAATCTTACGCCGTGAATCAGAACTTCCAGTAAAGCAGAATAACTGCCGAAATAAATGCTTACCTTTACGAAAGCATTCATGAGGTTTCACGGCTTTTCTCCAATGCAGGAAAGGCAGTCCCGTTCAGTTCATGAACCGGTATACCGTCAAAATCATAATTGAAGGAGGTTGTATCATGGAATACAAAATTGAAAAATGGGAAGCGATGGAACTGCTCGTACACGCCGCAGACTTCCACGCAGAGACAAGCGAGCAGGAGATCCCGGCCTTCTGGGATGCGTATTATGCAAACGAGGCGTACCGAAAAGTCCCCGGGTATCTGGGGGTATGCGCCCAGAAAAAGACAGACGGGGATGTATTTCGATACGGGATCGGCTGTAAGGCTTCCGATGTGGAAGGCGTCCCGGAAGGATTTGAAATCCTTCACATTCCGGAATACTCCTGGGCCGTTTTTAAGTGTGTCGGTCCGTCGCCCGCGGCAATTCAGGCCATGTGGGAAAGGATCTATAAGGAGTGGCTGCCTATAGCGGAATATGAGCTTATCCCGGATTATGATATCGAAAATTATCTGCCGGGAGATCCCGCCTCTCCGGATTATGTGAGCGAAATCTGTATTCCCGTCAAAAGCAGGAAGTAGCTGCGGAGTTCCGGCTGCTGTTGCAAAGACAGCAAGAATACGGTATACTGTTTCTGCCGCCGTTCTTACAAAAAATCAGAAAGGAGTGATCATTATGAAAAGAAATCGTGTGTGGAGGGCCCACGAATCCTGACCCTCCAATCTAAAAGTATGGAGGATTTTATATGATCAGTTTATTTTCTGTCAACGAGCAAAACTGGCTGGATATCATTTCGCTGAGCGTCACGGAGGAACAGAAGAAATTTCTCGCCAGCCCCATTGGAATCTTAGCCAGGGGATATGTCTACCGCTCAGACAACGCAGGGGTTTTCGGCATATCCGACGGTCTGCAGACCGTCGGCGTCGCAATGGTAAGGAATCTGGACGAAGCGCCCACCTGTTATGACCTGCAGCAGTTTATGATCGACCGGCATGTCCAAAACCGGGGGTATGGCGCCGAAGCCCTGCGCCTGATTCTTTCGCTGCTTTCCGAGGAAGGCAAATACGATCAAGTCGAGGTCTGCGTCCATAAGGACGATGCGGCGGCGCTGCGGCTGTATCAAAAGCTCGGCTTCCGGGATACCGGGTATGTCGCCGAGGATGTCCCGGATTGCTATAACCTTGTGTATTCTTTCCCCAGGGACGAAAAAAACTGTTCCGACACCCTGATCTTTGATTTTTCCGAGCCCTTGTTTCAGACCGCCTTCCGGCAGTATTTTTCCGAGTTAGGTCTTCCTGTGCGGGACTGGGACGGACTTTTTCGGGAGATGAACGGCGAGGGCGATAACATGGCCTTTGTCCGGACGACAGAGGGCGGAAAAGTAATCGGTTTTCTTCAATGCAAACCCATAAAGCTCACCGGTTACTTTTTCGAGGAGACCTGCGTCTTTCTGCGGGAATTTTGGGTCGCTGAGGAATTTCGGAAGAAAAAACACGGCTCCGAACTGCTCCGCCTTGCTGAAGACTACTGGCAAGAAAAGGGAATTTATACAAGCATCCTGACGACGGATACGGCGGCTTCCTTTTACGAAAAGCACGGTTATTCCAGGGCTCCGGGATACAGCGCCAAAAACGGCGATCCCGTATTTTTAAAGCGGCTGGGTTAATCTCTTTTTCTTCGTTTCCGCTCTGACAATGCAATCGCCACAGGCAATGTGGGGTTCCTTTTTGTCGCCTGCCGATTCGACTCTGCAGTCGGCTCGGACAATGAGGAACCCCTTTTGTTGTCTACCGATTCGACTCTGCAGTCAGCCCGGACAATGCGGATCTCCCCTTTGTCGCCTGTCGGTTGACAAAATGCCGTCTTGATTTGGTAGACTTTTAAAGAGCGGTTCGCTACAATAATGAATAGACCCGGAAACGTGTACCGCAAGGTACACAACGTCAGCTTCCTCCAAGCCAGCGCCACCGGCCTGCCTGGAGGAGGCCCTTCTGACAACGGAATTTGCGCTTTGCAAAAAACGGTTAATCAATTCCCTGCAGTCAGGCTGCGGGGAAATCAGACTCTGAGAGAAAAGGCAGGAAACGGAAATGACTTTGGGACAGAGAATACAGCAGATCCGCAATGGCGCAGGCTTGTCGCAGGAAGCCTTCGGCGCAATGCTTTCGACCAGCAGACAAACTGTGTCAAAATGGGAACTCGACCAGACGATCCCTGAGATCGGTAAAATCGTCCTGATCAGCAAATTATTTTCCGTGACCACGGATTCCATTCTAATCGATGGCATCAGCACCTTTGATCTTCCGCAGGAACAGTTCCTATGCGGCGTATACAAGTCCGAACAGTTCGAGATCGTGGAGACCGAGAAATTCTCGCTCGTCTATTTCTGCTCCCGAAATCACGCGCACTTCGGGACAAAGCTGTACAAGGGTATGAAAACGTCGAAAAAGCTGTGCGCTGCCTGCGAATACGACGCCGAAAACGGACGGATCAGCTATGCCTATGAGACAAAGGAACACAGTATCCGTTCTAACGACAAAGAAATCGAAAAGCTGCTCGGAGAACCCTTTGACAGGAACCTGACCAAAAACCTGAAACGGACGGAAACCTTCTTTGTGAAACACGCAAAGCCTGTGCTGCCCACCGTTGCCGAAGCGGGGATTCGGAAATGCCTGACGCTCTGGAGAATGTCCGCATCCTATCAGGCGGACGCAGAACAGATGAACTTCCTGTTATGCACAGGTAAGACGGACTATGTCTTTCAGATCGTGCCAAAAGATACCAATATTTACTGCGGCATAACCTATCAGGTTCCTTTTGACCTTGGGATCCTGGGCGGCCGACAGTTCTTCCGCATCCGCAATTACCGGGATAATTCTAAACCCTGGTGTCAGTTTTTCAGTCATTTGGGTTATGAATGCGGCGAGCTGGAGGTGCCTGTCACACAGTGCGAGCTTGGGAAATGCGTCCAGACGTCGGGCGGCTCTCTTCTGTGGGGCGTAAAACGATATACGGATGACGAGATCGTGCTGCAGGGCTGCGGAGAGGACGAATATTTCTATTACAGAAATGCTGACCGCGAGGAAGTGTTTTCTCCTGTTTCGAGCGGTCTGTCAACACCCCCGCCGCAAGAGGCGGGGCATGGAGCTTGAAACGCCCCAAAAGGAATGTGTCCTTTTGACACATGGATATTGACCCCCGCGGCATTCGCCAACCTGCCTAAGCCAATCATGGTTGGCAGCAAACGCTGGCACAAAAGGGCTGCGTTGACTTTGCTATGTGCCTGAAGGGCACATTTTGCTCGCGGAAACAGGCGGTTCACCGTCCCGTATTGTTGATCCGATACTGCTTCAAAAAATCCAGTACCTCCACCGTACAGTCTACCACGCGGTTATGACTGTAATGTCTGTTGCAGGAAAAATACCGAAAATATCCCCAGGGATCCTTTACCTGCGGCCCCCAGTCCCACAGACCGTCCTCACGAGCATTTTCCAGAATCCACTCCACCGCGTTCTCCAGGTAGAGTTTGGAGCCCTTAAACTGATTGATATAGCGGAAAGTATCAAACCACCGCCTTGTCTGCCTGCTGACAAAGCAATCCGGCAGCCTGTCCGGCGTCTTCTCCCAAAAATAACCGTTTTCGCTGGCTTTCCGCCCCAGGTGTCTCAGCATTGCCCCTTCCAGGTCGTCCGAAATCTCCTGACGCCTTTTCAACAGCAGCTCGCTCTGCATGGGAACCAGCCGATTCTCCCGCGTCGAAAACACCTCGTGCTGCGCCGCCCTGTCCTTCTCATAAGAATACTCGCCGTCCTCGTACGCCCTGCCCGCAATATACAGCCACTGTCTGTAGGTTTCATCGCAGAGCGGGTGACCGGGTGTGATCGCCTCCAGATAATTGCAGGCGATTGCTCTTTGCCAGGGAACGGCACGCTCGTTTTTTTCAAAAACCCCCTCGCTTCCCCGGACTGTCAGCAACTCCTGCAAGTACTCGCCCGCCAGGAACAGAATATCCCTGTCCTCCGCCGTCAAGCCGATATAGAGGCAGCGCTCGATCCCTACGCCGGAGGTGGGAATTTTCGCCTTCACGGAATAATCCTTAGAGCGCAGCTTCCCCCAGCCGCCGTTCTCGCTCTGCGTTTGATACATCTCCTCCACAATATCGCTTTTCAAAAACTCCCCGCGCAACGCGGACAGCGATTCGCTTTCATAGGGAATCTCCAAAAAAGTAAGCCTCGCCTTATAATGAACCGCCGGATACTTGCAAAAATCAAGCAGCGATTCCACATGCTGTAAAAATTCCTTTTCCGCAATCATACTTATCTTACTTCTTTCTCAAAACAAGCTTTGCTGCATTACCTTGCGCCTGCACTATTCCGCAAATTCAACAGCCGAAAGGTCCTCCCAAAGGCTCTCCGCCTTCTCCCGGATCAAAGCACTTCCCCGGGATGGAGTCCGTCCGCCGAAATCCGCATCGGAGAACAGCTCCACCGACAGCTTTTTATTCTTCTTTTTCCATCTTCCCACTACCTGTCCGTCCAGCAGAACCGCCGGCATGACGATTCCCGCGAGATTAAAAATGGCCCTCCTGTTTTCCGGCTTCAGATACAGGCTCTCTTTCTTATCGTAAGCCAGCATCAGCTGATCGAACCCTGCCAGAAATAAGCATTTGGGAATTTCCTCCTGATATAAGCTTCCGTTTTCGATGTAATAATAGGTCTTGCCGCCGCACTCCACCGACTTCGTCGGCAGCTCGGACAGCCATTCCTTTACCTGGGCCGCGGAAGTATGAAAATAATACATTGCGTCGTGAATCGTGGCCGGAGCCATATGCGTAAAATAGCGTTTCGCTATCTCCAGCTTTGCCTGCTTTTCCGGTATCGGGTCAAAATCCGGCGACAGACAGAACGCTTTCTTTTCCTGGACGACGTAATGCAGAAAGCCGCGCTCGCAGAGCTCCCGGATTCCGCCGCCCCACTGATCGAACATGCTGCTCTCTTCCGCCTCCGTCATACCGCCTGCCCGGCAGATTTCCTTTAATTCTTCCCGGGTATACGACCGCTCCTGAAGCGCCGCCAAAATCACCTCGGAAAAATATTTTTGGCGTTCCGGCGTAAACGCCCAGCTCTCCCTCTGATTCCAAAAACTACACCTGTCCCACTCATTCCTCCTGTAATCCTTGCCGTCGTTACAGTGTAGAAAAAGCGGAAGATCCGTCTCCGCAAACACATGAACAGTTCCCCGAACCGTCCAGTTTTTCACAAGACCGTCTCCCAGCGTACTTTCCTCATAATCGTAGCACCGAATTTTCAATGAATGCATCACGTTGACCATGAACTGAGCCTGTATCCCGCATAAATCCCGCACCGCCGTCAGCTTATCCGTCGGCGTAATCAAATGCTGATTTGTCAACTGGCGGATTTTGATTTCCTCTACGCTTCCCGCTCCCATTTTCATACCCCGCTTCCCTTATTTCGGCTGAGCCTCTTCTCGGCTCAGTCTTTTCACACTTCATTTGTGGTACGGCTCCCCCTGTATAATCCGAAAAGCCCGGTAGATCTGCTCCGCCAGGATCACCCGCATCAGCTGATGCGGAAAGGTCATGTCCGAAAAGCTTAAGTGCAGATCCGCCCGGCGGATCACGGACTCATGCAGACCTAAGGATCCGCCGATCACAAACACGATGTGTCCCTTGCCGCCGATCGCCGCCTTTTCCAGCCAGCCCGCAAACTCTTCAGAGGAAAATCTTCTTCCGCCGATCTCCAAAGTGCATACAAGGGCGTCATCCCGGATTTTCTCCAGGATGCGCCCTCCTTCCCTTGCCTTGATCTGCTCCTCCTGCGCGCGGCTTGCTCCGTCCGGGATCTTTTCGTCCACCACCTCAAGGATTTCAAGCCTGCAATAGCGGGAAAGCCTTTTCCCGTATTCTTCCACCGCCGCCCTGTAAAACGCTTCCTTTATCTTTCCGACGCAGACTAAGGTAATCTTCATGCCCATACCCCTTATTCGCTTCAGCAATTCCTTCGAAATGTCATGTCCGCCGCTCTTTTCAGCGCCTTAATCGGACATCCTCCTCAGTCATTCTTTGGCTTCAAAAATCTGTTCATAAACATAATCGTCGATAAACTGATTCAAAAATGCCTGGTCCAGATTGACAAACTGATGGTTCATTTTCTCCCTTATGTAGGCAGAGCGTCTGAAATACAGAACCTCCTCCGGCACTCCCTGCGCGCCGATCCTTCCGTCGATTTCCGCCGCGTCCAGATTCTCCCGGCACCAGTCCAGCAAAGTATTCCGAAGAGAATTTTCGGACTCCGCCTTTTTCTCGAAGAATTTGGCATTTTTCATGGAGACCACTCCCGCCACCATAAACAGGATGAAAATCGCGCCCATGACGCCGTAGAAAAGATAAGGGTTACCCAGCTGAAGGGGTATCACGCCCGTGGCGCACAATCCCACCGCAGCAAGGCCGACGATCCCCAGAATCAACAGCATCCAGGCCGATGATCTGTTTTCGCTGGCCCGCTCGGAGCTGTCCTGATAGAGACCGCCCCCCGTTCTGCGCCGGCCGGATTTTTTATCCGACTCGTCCGCCTGCTCCGCAGTCTCGTCATCCTCCTCCGGCAGTTCTTCCCCGTCCGGGAACTCCGCCTCCATGGGCATTTCCCAGACTGCGGCGGTCTTTTTCTCCTCCGGCGGCTGCTCCTTCACCAGCTCGCTGCCGCAGTCGGCGCAGACCGTAAACCCTTCCCTGTACTCCGTCTTACATTTCGGACACCATGGCATACCCTTCTACCTTCCTTCTTCCAGTGTACCTTTCCCGCCGGGCGGAACGCTTCCCGTTATCTCCCATCCGCGCCGCCCGCGTGATTTCCTCTTTCTCAAAGCCCTCTCTGTCCCATATGTTGTTTCCTTTTTCGGGATACCCGCAGATCCCCGGCTATCCCCTTCGCCGCAGCCTTCCCGGCCCCTCATAGCAGGCTATGGGCTCCGGAGGTTACTTGCTGCTCAAGTATTCGTCGATCCCTTTCGCCGCAGCCTTCCCGGCCCCTCATAGCAGGCTATAGGCTCCGGGGTTACTTGCTGCTTAAGTATTCGTCGATTCCTTTCGCTGCCGCCTTCCCTGCGCCTCATAGCAGGCTATGGGCTCCGGGGATTACTTGCTGCTCAAGTATTCGTCAATCCCTTTTGCTGCCGCCTTCCCTGCGCCCATAGCCAGGATTACCGTGGCCGCGCCGGTGACCGCGTCTCCCCCGGCGTAAACGCCCTCCTTGCTGGTCTTTCCGTCCTCTTCCCGGGCAACGATGCATTTCCACTTGTTGGTCTCCAGTCCCTCGGTTGTAGAAGAGATCAGAGGGTTGGGCGACGTTCCCAGAGCCATGATTACCGTATCCAGCTCCATGGTAAACTCCGAGCCGGGAACTTCCACCGGTCTGCGACGTCCCGAGGCGTCAGGCTCCCCAAGCTCCATCCGGATACATTTCATACCGGTAACCCAGCCCTTTTCGTCGGAAAGGATTTCTGTCGGGTTGGTGAGAAGGTCAAAAATGATACCTTCCTCCTTCGCGTGGTGAACCTCCTCCACTCTCGCGGGAAGCTCCTCCTCGCTTCTCCTGTATACGATATGAACCTCCGCGCCAAGCCGCAGCGCCGTTCTCGCCGCGTCCATGGCCACGTTCCCGCCGCCTACCACGGCCACCTTGCGGCTCTTCATGATCGGCGTGTTGGAATTTTCGTCGAAGGCCTTCATCAGGTTGCTTCTGGTCAGATATTCGTTGGCGGAGAACACGCCGTTGGCATTTTCTCCCGGAATCCCCATGAATTTGGGCAGTCCCGCACCGGAGCCGATAAACACGGCGTCGAAGCCTTCCTCGCCGATCAGCTCGTCGATTGTGACGGATTTCCCTACGACAACGTTGGTCTCAATCTTTACGCCCAGCGCTTTGACATTCTCGATCTCCTCCGCCACCACAGCCTTTTTGGGAAGACGAAATTCCGGAATGCCGTACACAAGCACTCCTCCGGGCTCATGCAAAGCCTCAAAGATCGTCACCTCATATCCCTTCTTTGCCAGATCCCCCGCACAGGTAAGTCCCGCGGGGCCGGAGCCGATCACTGCCACCTTCTTTCCGTTCTTTTCCGCGCACCCTTCCGGCTTGACGCCGTTCTCTCTGGCCCAATCCGCCACAAAACGCTCCAGCTTGCCGATGGAAATCGGATCGCCCTTGATGCCCCGGATACATTTCCCCTCACACTGGCTCTCCTGGGGACATACCCGTCCGCAGACAGCCGGAAGAGCGCTGGACTTGCTGATAATCTGGTACGCCTCCTCAATATTCCCTTCCTTTACCTGTGCGATAAAAGCAGGAATATCGATGGCCACGGGACATCCCTTGATACACTGGGCGTTTTTACAGTTGATGCATCTAACCGCTTCGGCCTGTGCCTCCTCCTGATTATATCCCAAACATACTTCCTCAAAATTGACAGCCCGCTCCTTCGCGTCCTGCTCCCTCACGGGAATTTTCGTCAAAACATCCATTTATAATCCTTCCTCCATATTTAATAAATTGCGCTTTTCTCTTTTCCTTTTTGGGAAAATGATTTCCCATTTACAATTCTACAAATCAGAATTTATCACTGTCATCCGACATGTAATTCGTATAAATAGTCGCAGAATTCCAACTCTGTCCCACGCTTTTTATAACGATTTTCACCGATAACCTCAAAGCCTATTTTCTTAACGACTGCATTAGAAGCGGTATTCTCCTGATTAACCCTGACAGTTACTTTACCTGCGCCGTGCTTCTTCGCGTAATCCACCATTCCTCTTGCCATTTCGGTCGCATATCCGTTTCTCCAATATTTCTTATGTACGCAATAAGCAATATCGTATGATTTGCCGTCCTTACTCGGTATAAAACTGCAGGTTCCAACCCTTTCATGTGTACCTTTGAATTCGGCTATCATATAGCAGCATTCCTCATCCTCCGATAGAATTTCTATTTCTTTTAAGTACTCTTTGTCGATTTCTTCCATTGCTTGATCCGGTAGATATTCCCCCATCTCCGGATCATTCCAAATACTGATGGCAAATATAGCATCCTCTTTTTGAAATCCACGCAAATATAGACGTTCTGTTTCTATTGTTTCGACTCGCATTATAGTTTCCCCCGAGAATTCCGATTTGCAAATACAATGCCAAAGCCTTGCCTCACCCGCAGTTCCCGCAGCCGCCATGGTGAGTATCTCCCTCCTGGAGCCTCAGCATCGCCCTGCCCTCCTCGGTTTTATAGAGCGTCTGCCGCCGCATGGCCTCGTCAAAGTTCACCGCATGCCCGTCAAACTCCGGGCCGTCAACACAGGCAAATTTTACCTTCCCGTCCACCGTCACACGGCATGCGCCGCACATTCCCGTCCCGTCCACCATGATCGGATTGAGGCTGACCACTGTGGGAATATTCAGCTCCTTTGTCAGCAGACAGACAAACTTCATCATAATCATGGGGCCGATCGCGATACAGAGATCGTATTGCTTTCCCTCCGCTACCAGATCCTTTATGGTCTGCGTCACCATACCGCTCCGGCCGTAGGAGCCGTCGTCCGTGGTGACATACAGATTCCCTGCCACCGCCTCCATCTCCTTTTCCAGGATCAGCAGGCTCTTCGTTTTGCTGCCCACGATGACGTCCGCGTCCACTCCGTTTTCATGCAGCCATTTTACCTGGGGATAAACGGGCGCAGCGCCTACGCCGCCTGCCACAAACAGAATTTTCTTCTTCCGCAGTTCCTCAGGCGTCTCCTTTACCAGCTCGGAAGGGCATCCCAGCGGCCCTACAAAATCATGAAAGGCTTCCCCCTCGTTCAGCCCCGCCATCATTTTCGTCGCCGCGCCCACACACTGGAACACAATGGTAACGGTTCCCTTCTCTCTGTCATAATCGCAGATCGTCAGAGGAATCCTCTCTCCGTCCTCTCCCATCCTGACAATGACAAACTGTCCGGGCTCACAGGCCTTAGCCACCCTTTTCGCCTCCACATCCATCAGGTAAATGTTTGCGGTCAGCTCCTGTTTTTTTACGATCTTATACATAATCCACCTCTCTGCACCCTGCCGGGCGCGATTTTATGTTAAAATTTTGAATTGCTGAATCCTCTTTATTCCGTCGGCTGCGTCAGCTTATACCTTCCCAGATAATCCTTCTCCAGCCGGAACCGCTCTCCGGTATAAGCGTCAACCGCGTAATCGGTTCCGGTTCTTGTCAGGGAACCGTCCGCCGATTGATACAACACTGCGATCACATAGTAATCGCTGATTTCATTCACGTTGGTCACATATTGAAACGCAAACTGATACACGTCGTCGGAATCGTCAAAGTGGCCTGCCTCATCCCTTATCCTTCCGGTGTCAAGATAATACTGCCGGATATCCGCCTCCGCCTGTCCGGGCGTATAATCCGAATCCATCTCAAAGTGGAAAGCCACCTCCGCGATATCGCCCGCAACGCCGTCCGCCACTCTCGCAAATTTATAGACAGAATCCCCCAACGGGACAGGGATCGGCTCCGTATAGCGGGTGGAAAGATAGGTGGGATCGCTTCCGTCCGTGGTGTAATAAATGTCCGTCAGGTCGATCTCCAGCACCTCGATATTAACCGGCGAATGGTACTCTCCCCCTTCCACGGAAAGAACCGGCGCAGGAATTTCGTCGTTCTCTATATAATATTCGCCTGTGGCCACATCGCTGGCAACTCCGTTTTCATTGATGAACACAGCCTTCACACAGTAGTAGCCGTCCTCCAGCAGGATCGGCGTGATATACGGTTCGCTGTTCTCATCCGGTTCGCTGCCGTCCAGAGTGTAATAAATTCTTCCCGAACCAAAGGAGGTCAGCTTCAGGGGCTGTATGCCGGTATAATTTCCCGCAGAAATGCTAAATTCCGGCATTCTGGCAAGGTAACTCTGGTAGGCCGAAAGCAGATTTTCATCCTCTCTCGCCAGCAGAAGATCATTGATTGTCTGATAATCGCCCCTGGCGCGATAAATTGCAATCAGCTTTCCGTAGGCCCGTTCCAGCTGTTCGTCCGTAGCGCTCTTATCGTTTGCAATCCCTCTGAGCAGATATTCATATTCTACCTTGTTGTTTTTCAGCAGATAGACCTCTGCCAGCGCAAACCGCAGTTCAATATTTCCGCCGTCCAGCTCCAGGGCACGGTTATAATAGCCTGCCGCCCTGTCGTACAGGCCGTTTTCCGTATAGCGTACAGCCTGCCGGATCTGATATTCCTCAGAATAGTACAGGTAGCCGGAAATCCCCAGACCGGCCGCCGCCACAGCGCCAAGTACCCCCAAAACGGCCAGAACCTTCCACAGAAGGCGGCCCTTTTTTGGCCCCTGCTCTCTGCCATCCTCTTCTTTTCCGCCGGCATGCTTCCCCTGCTTCCTCTGTGTCTCCCGTTCCTCGATATCCTCCAGATCCTCTCTTATGCCGTGCAGCGTCTCCTCCAGATTGGATTCAAGCTCCGGCTCGAAGTCAGGTACGATATGAATATCTTCTCCGCAGTGTTTGCAATACAGAGCGCCCTCGGTCAATTCTTCTCCACAATTTGGACATTTCATAGTCCCGGATTCCTCTCTTAAAACAGACCGGTGATCATCCCCGCCTCATCCACGTCGATTCCATAAGCCGCAGGCTTCTTTGACAGCCCCGGCATGGTCACCACATCGCCGGTCAGCGCTACCACAAAACCCGCGCCTGCGGAAACATACGCTTCTCTCACCGTAAGTTCAAATCCCTCCGGCCTCCCCAAAAGCTTCGGGTCGTCCGAAAGAGAATACTGATTTTTTGCCATACACACGGGAAAACGCCCAAATCCAAGCTCGGTAATCTTCCGCAGCTGCTTTGCCGCCGCAGGCGTAAAATTCACGCTGCCCGCCCCGTAAATCTCTCTCGCGACGGTACGGATTTTTTCCTCCAGCGTCATTCCGTCCTCATACAGCACCTGAAAATGACTTGTCTTCGTCTCCAGCGTATGAAGAACCTTCTCAGCCAGGGCAATCCCGCCTTCTCCCCCCTTCTCCCAGACCTCGGAAAGGGCAAATTCGCAGTTCCGCGCTTCACAGAACTCCCTCACATACGCAATTTCCTGCTGCGTATCCGTCGTAAAGGAGTTTAAGGCCACCACCACCGGCACCCCGTACTTCTGCAGATTTTCGATGTGCTTTTCCAGATTGACGATCCCTTTTTTCAGGGCCTCCGGGTTTTCCGCGCCCAATTCCTCCTTCGCCACGCCTCCGTTATATTTCAGTGCGCGGACCGTCGCCACCAGCACCGCGGCGTCCGGCTTCAGCCCCGTCATGCGGCATTTGATATCAAAAAACTTCTCCGCCCCGAGATCCGCCCCGAAACCGGCCTCCGTGATGCAGTAGTCCGCCATTTTCATCGCCGCGCGCGTAGCGCGCACCGAGTTGCAGCCGTGAGCGATATTGGCGAAGGGACCTCCGTGAACAAGCGCGGGAGTATGCTCCAGCGTCTGAATCAGATTCGGCTTTACGGCGTCCTTCAGGAGAGCCGCCATGGCTCCCACCGCGTGCAGCTTACGCGCCGTCACCGGTTCTCCGTTCACGTCATATGCCACAATGATGCGTGCAAGCCTTTCCTTTAAATCCTCCATATCCTCCGCAAGACAGAGGATTGCCATGATCTCGCTGGCCACCGTGATCACGAAATGATCCTCCCTGACCACTCCGTCCGTCTTACTGCCGAGTCCCACCACAATGTTGCGCAGCACTCTGTCATTCATATCCATACAGCGCTTCCACACGATCTGACGCGTATCGATCTGTAATTCGTTTCCCTGCTGAATATGGTTATCCAGCAGCGCGGCCAACAGATTGTTGGCGGAGGTGACGGCGTGAAAGTCTCCGGTAAAATGGAGGTTTAACTCTTCCATGGGCACCACCTGGGCGTAACCGCCCCCCGCCGCGCCGCCCTTTATGCCAAAGCAGGGACCCAAGGACGGCTCCCGCAGCGCAATGACCGCCTTTTTCCCCAGCTTTCCGAAGGCCTGCCCCAAGCCTACGCTGGTGGTGGTCTTGCCTTCTCCCGCCGGCGTGGGATTGATCGCCGTCACAAGAATCAGTTTTCCGTCCGGTTTATCCTTCAGCGTACCCAGAAAAGCGTCCGACAGCTTTGCCTTATATTTTCCGTACAGCTCCAGGCCGTCCTCCCCTATGCCGAGTTTTTCCGCCACCCTGACAATGGGCTCCATGATTGTTTCCTGCGCAATTTCAATATCCGTCTTCACGTCTCTTTCCTTCCTCTACACAATTTCTTCCACAAGCTGCTCAAATTGCTCCGGACTCATCAAAATCTTTCTGGGCTTTGTTCCCTCTTCCTCTCCCACGACGCCGTACTCGCACAGCTGATCCATGATTCTGGCCGCCCGGTTAAAGCCCACCTTCAAAACGCGCTGCAGCATACCGATGGAAGCCTTGTCCTTCTCGATGATGAAACGTCCCGCTTTCTCAAACAATTCGTCCAGCTGGGAGTCCGAGCCGCCCGATGCGCCGGGCGCGCCGCTTCCGATGCTCTTGATCTTCTCTTCGATATCCTCCGCATAGATATTCCCGATCGCCTGATTTTTCAAAAAGTCCACCACGCCCGACACCTCTCCGTCGGACACAAAAGCGCCCTGAATGCGGGCCGGTTTGGAATATCCCTGAGGATAGAAGAGCATATCGCCCTTTCCCAGCAGCTTCTCCGCGCCGTTCATATCCAGAATCGTCCGGGAATCCACGCCGCTGGATACCGAAAACGCCACACGGCTCGGCATATTGGCCTTGATCAGGCCGGTTATAACGTCCACGCTGGGTCTCTGGGTCGCTATGATCAGATGGATTCCCGCCGCCCTCGCCAGCTGTGCCAGGCGGCAGATCGACTCCTCCACCTCACCGGGACAAACCATCATCAGATCCGCAAGCTCGTCCACAATAATTACGATCTGCGGCATTTTTGCCGGAGCGTCCTCCTGCCCCTTTTCCCGCAGGGATTCCACTCTCTCGTTATAGCTCTTTAAATCTCTTACATTGTAATCCGCAAAGCGGCGGTAACGGTCCTCCATCTCGCTTACGCCCCAGTGCAGCGCCGCGGAGGCCTTCTTGGGATCCGTCACCACCGGGATCAGAAGATGCGGTATCCCGTTATACACACTGAGCTCCACCACTTTGGGGTCTACCATAATCAGCTTTACGTCGTCCGGATGCGCCTTGTAGAGAATACTCATAATCAGGGTATTGATGCAGACCGACTTTCCGGAGCCGGTAGCCCCGGCGATCAGCATGTGCGGCATCTTCGCAATGTCCGCCACCACTACCTTTCCCGCAATGTCCTTTCCCACCGCAAAGGCAATATTGGATTTGAAATCCTTAAATTCCCTGCTCTCCAGAAGATCCCGGAGCGCCACGGGCATGTTTTCCTTGTTGGGTACCTCGATGCCGATAGCCGCCTTCCCCGGGATAGGCGCTTCAATCCGAATATCGGTAGCCGCAAGATTCAGCTTGATATCGTCGGACAACCCTACGATCTTGGAAACCTTCACCCCCTGCTCCGGCTGAAGCTCATACCGCGTGACGCTGGGCCCCTGGCTGATATCGGTAATCGTGACCCTTACGCCAAAGGTATTCAGCGTCTGCTGCAGCCGTATGGCTGTCTCCTTCAGCTCCCTGGTGGAATCTCCCGTGGCCGCAATCCCCTTCTTCAGACAGGAAAGCGGCGGAAACATATATTTTTTCGGAACCTTCTTTTCCGCCTGTACAGGCGCCGTTTTTACATCAGGTGCGGATATCTTCGCCTTCTCCGCGGGAGATTTTGCCGGCGTTCCCGTAACCTCAGGCTCTTCCCGGACCCCCTCTTTATGTATCCGGATCGTCTGATCCTCCGATTCCCGGTTTGAAATGTCCTGCGGCACTGCCCGGGGCTCCTGCGGCTCTTCCCAATCCGCGGCGTCTTCCCCGTACTCCTCCGCGTTATCGCCACACTCCTCTGTTTCTTCCTCCGACTCGTTCAGCGTCACCTGATGCATGCTGCGGATTCTGACCTTTTCAAAATCGATTCCCGCCTCTTTTGTCCTGTCCGCTCCGTCCCCGTCATACTCCGGCGACTCTTCCGAAAACATGATCTCATGTACATCGTCTCGTCTACGCTGTTCCTGCGGCCTTGCCAGCGTCGTGTCAAGCATAACCCCCGACACCTTTTTTTCCATCCGCAGGATACGCTCATTTTCCTTCTCTTCCGCACGCAGTCTGCGCTCTTCCTCCCTCTTTGTCCGAAGCTCCTCCTGTGCTTTTTTCTTCTGCTGTACGTTTTCCCGGCGCCGCTCAGCCTCTTCCCGGCGCCGCTCGGCGTCTTCCCTTGACAACTCCCGCACCCGGCTGCTTCCGCTCTTCACACCGGCAATCAGCGACTTCTCCGTCAAAAGAATCAGGCTCACGACAGAACACAGGAAAACCACAAGAACCGTTCCCACAGTCTCCAGATAATGCTGCAGCATGTAACTGATACTGCCGGCCAGAATCCCTCCTCCGCTCTTCGTGTCGCGGCAGCTCTCATACAGCGCCTTTGCGCTGTAGACCTCCATGGCGGAAGCATTCTTCACAATCAGATCGCACACGATGCCCAGCATGAAAAACAAAACCACACCCGCGGCAAGCTTTCTCGCCGCGGTAGGATTCCCCTCGTTTGCAAACCAAAACGCCGCCGCGACAAACAAAAGCGCCGGCGCGGCATACGCCATAAATCCAAATACGCCGAAGAGGAAGCCGCTCACCGCGTCTCCCACCGGCCCTATCATCCCGAAATTACAGCAGAACAAAATCACCATCGCCGCAAACAGCGCGATTAACCCGATTTCATGAAACAATGCGCTGTCTGACGCTCTCTGACGTTCGTCCGCCTTTCTTGTCCTGCTCCCCGTCCGGGAGCTTCCCGTACTCTTTTTATTGTTTGAAGATGATGTTCTTCTGCCGGTGGAACCTGCCATGTCATCAACCCCTCTTACCTCAAATAAATCACACTGAGAAAAGTATAACATTTTTATGGCTCTTTGTCACCATAAATCGCAGGCGCCTGCAGAAATCCTGTTGATTTTTCCGTCCGACAGCCGTCTCTTTCGCCCCTGATTTCACCGCGGGCCGGTTTCGGACAGGCCGTCAGGCTGCAGTTCCGTCCCTGCCGCCTCCTGTTTCTCCCGGATCATCTCATGGAGCTTCTGCATCGCCCGGTCGATTCCTCCTACCTCGTCAATGATCCCGCGCTCTACAGCCTCCTCTCCCACGAGTATGGTTCCCACATCCTTTGTCAGAATGCCCGTCTCCGTCATCAGCCCCTCCAGCGTATTCTTGTCGATCAGACAGTGCGAACATACGAATCCCGTAATTCTGTCCTGTATCAGCTTAAAATACTCAAAGGTCTGCGGCACTCCGATCACCATCCCGCTCATCCTAACCGGATGAATCACCATGGTTCCCGTCGGCACAATGAAGGAATAATCCGTGCTGACCGCAATCGGTACGCCGATGGAATGACTTCCCCCCAGCACAAGGGATACCGTCGGTTTGCTTAAGGAAGCTATCATCTCCGCGATGGCAAGACCCGCCTCCACATCGCCGCCCATGGTATTGAGCAGGACAAGCACCCCCTGTATCTCCCGGCTGTCCTCGATGGCCGCCAGACTGGGAAGAATATGCTCATACTTTGTCGTCTTGGAATTATTGTTCAGATTATCGTGCCCCTCTATTTCCCCGATAATGGATATCAGGTGTATATTTTCCAGCTGTGCATTTTCATCTAATGTGACTTCTCCCGTCTGCCGGATTCTTTCATCCTGATGTTGCTCCTTTTCCATCTGCTCATCTTTCTTTTCACCCTGATATTGTTCCCTTTTCATCTGCCTGTCTTTCTTTTCATCCTGATATTGCTCCTTTTCCATCTGCCTGTCTTTCTTTTCATCCTGATATTGCTCTTTTTCCATCTGCCTGTCTTTCTTTTCATCCTGATATTGCTCTTTTTCCATCTGCCTGTCTTTCTTTTCATCCGCCATATTATCCCTGCCCTCTGTTCGCTTTGCGCGCTTCCCTCAATCCGGAAGAACGTCTTGCATTCTTCCCAACAAAAACGGCATTTCCCGTAGGATAAAAAAGTGCCGCTGTGCGGCACTTAGAAGAATGCTTCGCATTCTTCCCCGGCCGCGACGTAATTTCCTATAAGGTAAAAAACGGGAACGCCGTCTCAAACGGTGTTCCCTGTTAGGATTGCCATATTCTTTTCCATTCATGCAGTTTATAGGTCAAAGTCGTCGTTTTCGTCCACAGCCAGATCGAAATCGTCTTCCGGCGTTCTGCTCTGAATGCTGTAGTCAAGGACACGCTTCACATGCTTTTTCGGGAGAGGGAGCGGATTTTCAAGAAACTGTATCCCACCCGTCTGCTCTTTCTGCGGCCCGGTTTCCTGTGGCCCGTTTTTCCGGATCCCGTCTTTTCGCGTCCCTCTTTCCCGTGGCCTGCTTTTCTCTGCCGTCATCATCGTTTCCGTACTTTCTGCCGCTTCTATACTTTCCACTATTTCTAAACTTTCTACTGCTTCCGTACCTTCCGCTGTTTCTGCACTTCCTGCTGCTTCTATACTCTCCACTGTTTCTGCACTTCCTGCCGCTTCTATACTTTCCGCTATTTCTAAACTTTCTACTGCTTCCGTACCTTCCGCTGTTTCTGCACTTCCTGCTGCTTCTATACTCTCCACTGTTTCTGCACTTTCTGCTGCTTCCACACTTTCCGCTGCTTCCACACTTTCTGCCCTTCCGCTCATTTCCCCCTTCCGGGCTTCTGCCACCCTCATCGGACGAAAGCTCTCGTCCACGCTCACTCCTGCCAGAACTGCCAGAAGAAGATAGCATAAAATTCCCGCCGGCATATATGCCGTAAAGCAGCCGAAAACGTCCAGCAGCACAGCCGCGCCGAAAGCGGCGAGCCATCCCTTCATCCTGTCGTTTCTTTTGTCCCGCCAGAATCCGAAGACCCCGAAAACCATCAGACCGACCAGCAAAAGAGAATCCGTCGGAAATCCGGCCCCGCCCAGCGCAATCGGCATCCGAAACCCTTTCGGCCCATACAGCTCAATCCAGGTGAGCGCCACGCTCCCAAACGACTTTTTGCTGAAGAAAGCGTCCGCGCCTGTGAAAGCACACAGCCCCGCAAGCAGTCCGAAAACGCACAGAAGACACGCGGTTATTTTCTCCGCAGTCCTCGGCTCTTCCTTTCTTTTGCAGAAGATAACCGCAGCCGTCACCGGAAGCAAAACGACTCCCGCCACATCCGGATAACACGCCGCAGCCAAAAGGATCCCCGTCAGAAAATACTCCCAGACCCGGAATTTCCTCCTGCCTCCCGTGACCGTCCAAAGCAGCACGGCAGCCCAGAGTACCAGATACAGCGTCTCGGGAGATAACATCAGCGCTTCGCCCCGCAGATAAGCGGAAAACATGCACAGACAAAGAAACGCCATGCCGCCGATCCTGCCCACGCTGCGGCGCACCGCAAAGTACAAAAGGAACGCCAGCAGAAGCTGCAGCAATATCTGACAGAAAATCCCGACAATCATTTTATTGCCCAGAAAATAAAACACCGTATGCAAAAACTGCACATAGAAATATACCGCTCCCTGGGCAATCTGCGGAACCGTCTGCCCGGGGATCACGGACGCCGTCTCAAAATAAGCCGCCTTTTGTCCCAGTTCCTCCAGTCCGTTTACCCGAAGGATCAGACCGGCCGCCAGAAGGATCACCGAAAGCGACGCCTCCGCCACGGTCCAAACGGCGCGGTCACCTTTCTCCTTCTTCCCCGTCCTACGCCTGTGCAGACAATATACCGCCGTACCCGCCAGCAAAACATAGACGGCTCCCACCGCGACGCCGCAAAAAAACGGTATTCCCATATATTCGCAGCTGACGCTTATCAGGCCCAGCAGTCCCGTACACGCCGCCGCAAGATAGATAACCCAGATGAAATAACTGAATCCATTTTTTTTCCAACGCATAAAAACCTATTTCCCCTCGGCGGTCAGAACCGTCTCGATATTATAACGCGGTCTCTGCTTTACTTCCGTATATATTTTCCCGATATACTGCCCCACAATGCCGATTGCCATAAGCTGCAGCCCTCCCAGAAACCAGATTGACAGGATCAGAGAGGTCCAGCCCGGCACCACATGCCCGGTGCAGTAAGAAATCAGCGCGTAAATCAACGCCGCAAAGGACGCCAGAATGATGAACAGCCCGATACCCAGGATGAAGCTGATCGGCTTGACGCTGAAGGAGGAAATCCCGTCAAATGCCAGCGCCAGCATTTTCTTCAGGGGATATTTCGATTCTCCCGCCACCCGCTCCTTCCTGTCATAATAAACGCTGTCGGTCCGATATCCCACCAGAGGAATCAGGCCTCTCAGGAACAGATTCGTCTCCCTGTATTTTGAAAATTCCTCCACCGCCCGTTTTGACATCAGACGGAAATCCGCATGGTTATAAACCGTTTTCACTCCCATCAGCCCCATCAGCCTGTAAAAGGCCTGCGCCGTCGTCCGCTTGAAAAAGCTGTCTGTCTTCCGTTCTTTTCTGACTCCGTAGACAATGTCGCAGCCCGCATGATACTTATCGATCATCTCTTCGATAACGGAGATGTCGTCCTGCAGATCCGCGTCGATGGATACCGTCACGTCGCACATATCCTTCGCCGTAATCAGACCGGCCGTCAGCGCGAACTGATGTCCCACATTTGCCGCAAGCTTCACACCCAGAACCTGCGCAGGATAACCGGTGTGTTCCTCGCAGATCAGCTCCCAGGTTCTGTCCCTGCTCCCGTCATTCACAAAAAGGATAAAGCTGTCTTCCGAAATCTTACCCTTGGCGGCCAGATCGTCCAATACTCCCCGCAGCGCCTCCGAGGCAATCTTCAACACTTCCTCCTCGTTATAACAGGGCACAATAATCGCCAGTTTATCCATACTGCTCCTCCTCAAATCTTCTCCTGATGCCGCGTCTCACCGGATTGTTCACGCGGGCTGCCTAAAACTCTTCATTTCCGCTCCTGACGCCGCGTCTCATCGTATTGTTCCCGCAGGCTGTCGAAACTCCTCATCTTCGCTCCTGACGCCGCGTCTCACCGGATTGTTCCCGCAGACTGTCGAAACTCCTTATCTTCGCTCCTGACGCCGCGTCTCACCGGATTGTTCCCGCAGACTGCCTAAAATTCCCCTCTTTTCCGAAAATTTTTCCCTTCTTATGCAGAAAGCTGCCGCAAAACCCGGCATCTCCACGGCGCGCGGCAAAAACATGGCGCACCGCAGGAAACTGCCTCTTTGCAACAGCCTCCATCGGTTGACTTACTCGTCCCAGTTGTGATATACAGCCTGAACGTCGTCGTCATCCTCCAGAATATCCAGGGTTCTTTGAAGATTCTTAACCGCCGTCTCATCCGTAAGCGTCACATAATTCTGGGGAATCATCGTCACCTCTGCGCTCAGCATGGGAATCCCTTCCTTCTCCAGAGCACTGCGCACCTCCTCAAAGCTGTCCGGATCCGTCAGAATCTCGTAACTGTCCTCTTCCTCGGAAAAATCCTCCGCTCCCGCGTCCAGCGCCGTCATCATCAGGTCATCCGCCTCAAGCTCACACTCTTCCCTGTCAATGATAATCTGTCCCTTTTTGTCAAACATAAAGGAAACGCAGCCCGGTGTTCCGACATTTCCCTGGCCCTTTGTAAACGCGCTCCTGATATTCGCCGCGGTACGGTTCTTATTGTCCGTAAGCGCATCCACGATAATCGCGATGCCGTTGGGGCCGTAGCCCTCGTAGGTCACATATTCGTAATTTACGTTTCCGACGTCTCCCGCCGCCTTCTTGATTCCTCTCTCAATCGTATCGTTCGGCATGTTGTTGGCCTTGGCCTTGGCAATCACCGTTGCAAGCTTGAAATTATTCGCGGGATCAGGGCCTCCCTCCTTTACCGCCACGGCAATCTCTCTGCCGATGATCGTAAATATTTTGCCCTTTGCCGCATCGTTCTTTTCCTTTTTATGCTTAATGTTTGCAAATTTTGAATGTCCTGACATCTGTCTGCTCCTTTTTATCTGTTCTGTTTATTCCCTGAAAAAATCCTTTTTATCATATCATTTTTTTTGCCGTTCTTCAAGCATTATTCTGACTTTCCTGTGTTTTCGGCACTTTTCGGGCTCCCCTGCTGTTCTTCCGTATCCGTCAGCCTTGTCACCAGCACGCTCTGGATCATCTTGTTTTCCACCGTCAGTATCTTAAAGCGATATCCTTTATAATCCGTGTCAAACTCTTCGTCCGGCTCGGGGATCTTGTCCAGCCTGGAAATCAGGAAACCGTTCAACGTGTCGAACTCCTCTTCCTCAAAGGAAATATTCAGACGCTCCTCCAACTCCTCCAACGGAGTCTTCCCCGCGATGACATACTCGTCTTCGCTCTTTTCCTCAATGTATTGGCTCTCCACGTCATACTCGTCCAGAATATTTCCCACGATCTCCTCCAGAATATCCTCCATGGCTACCAATCCGTCCGTCTGGCCGTACTCGTCCACCACGATGACCATCTGAAGCTTCTTAGCCTGCATTTCCCGAAACAACTCGTCGATGTTTTTCGTCTGAGGCACAAAGCAGGGTTCCCGCATCAGGCCTTCCAGCTCTCTGAGCGGTATGTCCCGCTCGTCCACCGTCCCGTGAAACCGCAGGGCATCCTTTAAATGAAGGATACCGACGATATGGTCGATATTTTCCTCATAAACGGGATAACGGCTGTTTTTGCCGTCCAGCATGAAGGCAATGGCATCTTTTAAGGACGTGTCCGCATCGATGGCCACTACATTTTTCCGATGGGTCATGATATCCTGCGCTTCCTTGTCCCCAAACTCAAATATGTTGGAGATCATCTCGGCCTCGCTGGCCTGAATCAGACCCTGCTCGTGACCTTCGTTTACCATGCTGATGATCTCTTCCTCCGTCACATCCGTCTCGTCTTCTTTTCCGTTCACACCGAACAGCCTGAGAATCGCGCCGGTCGTCACCGTCACAAGACCCGTAAAGGGCGAGAGCAGCTTCGTCAGAAAATACACCGGGGTAATACAAAAATAAGCCCAACGGTCAGGAATCCTTGCCGCCAGCTTCTTTGGGAGCAAAACCCCCAGCGTAAGCGTTATGTACAAGAGCAGCAGCGTGGAAAGCACAGACGCCAAAACCATAATTACCTCGGCCGGGATCACCTTCAGTTTCAGCTGCTGTTCCGCAATAAACTGCAGTCCGTTCTCAATCGAACGAAGCAGCAGTCCGAAATGTACGGCTCCTATCACCACGTTGATCAGCGTCGTGACCAGCTGAATAACGTTTACAAACTCCGCAGGATTGCCAATCATTTCCTTCATCCTGATCGATTTTCTGTCTTTCTCCTCTTCTGCCCTCCTTTCCACTTCCTTCTCGTTCACCAGACCGAGAGCAGATCCGAAACCGTAAAAGAACAGGTCGATCAATAAGAGAATCATAAAGAAAATAATACTGGCAGTAGGCCCACTGTCGTCCATAGTAAATCCTTTCCTCCAAATCTTTCCTGATTCCGCGGCTTTCGCCGCAGTGTTATCCCTAAATATACCATCTTGTGCGTCATTCGTCAAGAACCGCGCTGACTTTTCGGCGGCGGTGGAGTGTGTTTTCCGGGGCACCGCCAGACTTGTTCCTGCGGGGACCCCGGTAAGCTGTTCCTGTGATGGGACGCCGCCAGCCATCCCGCATCCCGGCTCAGACTCGCTTTCGCTTGAGGCCTGACGTAGCGGGTGCTAAGCTCGAAAGTACGCCGGTAAGCTGTTCCTGCGATGGGACGCTGCCAGCCGCCGCACATTTCTTCCAGACTTCTTTATCCCGTAAGTATGTTCCTGCGGGGTCGCGCTCCCAGCCGGATGACGGCGGATGTTCCCGCGAAGACTGTGTGCAGCGCCGGCACTTGGCGGGCGTCCCTCAGGCCGCCTATGTGCCGCTGCGCTGCACCCTCAAGCGCAAGCGTGTCTGAGCGGGAATATCCGCCGGCATCCGGCGTCACTTGCACACCCCCAATTGATAACCTCCACCCACCTCCCTTCCCACATCCCTTCCAGCATCCCGCGCCGCCCCATCTTATGTATTCAGCTCCAAACTGATCATCAGGGCGCGGTTCACCTTCTGCATGATATCCCCGTCCAAGTGGCACACTTTCCCTTTCAGCCTCTTTTTATCCACTGTCCTGAGCTGCTCCAAAAGCACCACGGAATCCTTATCCATATCATACAGGGCGGCGTTCAGTTCAATATGGGTAGGCAGCTTCGCCTTGTTCATCTTAGAGGTGATTGCGGCGCAGATGACCGTCGGACTGTGTTTGTTTCCCATGTCATTCTGAACGATCAGAACCGGCCTGATGCCTCCCTGTTCCGAACCGATCACCGGTCTCAAGTCTGCGTAATATACATCTCCTCGTCTCATTTTCCCTCCAGATAGTTCATAATGTTTCTGGAAAAAGTATTACCGCTTTCTCTGCGTCTATTCACTGCAGTTTACAACTTCACCCCTTTTTGTATATACTCTCGGAAGCCTTCTGCTCAGATCGCAGATCAGTTCATAGTTGAATCTTCCCGAAAGCCCGCCCAGGGCTTCCGCGCTGATACATTCCTTCCCGTCCGCGCCGAGAAGCACCACCTCGTCATCCTGCTCCGCGTCCGGTATTTTCGACACGTCCACCATAAACTGATCCATACACACTCTTCCCAGAATCGGCGCGCGCTCCCCCCGAATCAAAACATATCCCTTCCCGGAAAGGCTCCTGGGATATCCGTCCCCGTACCCCAGCGGAACCGTGGCGACCCGCATATCCTCCGCCGCCGTAAAGGTTCCCCCGTAGCTGACGGACTGTCCCGCGGGAACCGTCTTAATATAAACAATCCGGCTGTGAAGCGACATTGCGGGGGAAAGCTCCACTGCCGTCCGATCTACCTCCTCGGAGGGGTACAGCCCGTACATGGCGATCCCCGCGCGCACCAGATCAAGCCGGGACCGGGGCATCTCCAGAATCGCCGCGCTGTTGGCGCAGTGCTTCAGCGGGATCCGGCAATGCAAACGCTCCTGCGCCGTTTCCGTGAAGCGCAAAAAGAGAGCAAGCTGTCTTTCTGCGTCCGTCTTGTCCGCCTCGTCCGCTCTTGCAAAATGGGTAAAAATACCCTCTATCTCAATTCCCCGGCGCGCCTTAAGCTCCGACAGGAAATCGAGGCCGCTCTCATCCGGCGTAATGCCGATACGGTTCATTCCCGTGTCAATCTTCACATGCACTTTGGCAGATTTCCCGGCTTTTTCTGCCGCTTCCTCCAAAAGCTTCCCGGAATCCCGGCGGAAGACCGTGATCCGCACATCCTCCCGGATCAGCTGCTCATAACAGTAGGGAAAGCTGTAACCCAGAATTAGAAGGGGTTTTCGGATTCCCGCGCGCCGCAGCGTCAGGGCCTCTTCTGCCGTTGCAGTGGCATATCCCCACATAAAATCCAGTTTTTCCAGTTCCTGCGCCACAGGGATGCTGCCGTGCCCGTAACCGTCCGCCTTGACGACGCCCACGATCTCGGTTCCGCTTCCGATGTGATCCCTCATTCTGCACAGGTTGCCGACGATGGCGTCCAGGTTTATCCTGGCGTATCCTCTGTTGCAATACTCAGGTATTCCATGTAAATCCATTGTTTCTCTCCTCCCCGGGACAAGACAGGCCTTCGGACATTTTTCCCTTTCCTTTTAATTCATCCGCCGCAAAAAACCCGAAAGGCCTCACAAGATCTCCCGCCATGCAGGCATGCTCCCCGATTTCCGCAGATACCGCGTCCCCGATTTTCCCGTGGATATAGGCCCCCGCGCAGGCCGCCGGACCGGCCTTCATTCCCTGGGCCATAAGTCCCGCAATCATACCGGCCAGCACGTCGCCGCTGCCTGCCGTGGCCAGCCCGCTGTTGCCGCTGAGATTGACGCAGACCGGGCCTTGCGGCTTGCAGATAAAGGTTCTGGCGTCCTTTGCCGCCACGACAGCCTGAAGCTCCATGGCCAGTTTACTGCCGCAGCCCGCAACATCTTCCTTCACTTCCCGGATACTCTTCCCTGCAAGCCTTGCCAACTCCCCTACATGGGGCGTCAGCACAATTTCCCTGCCCTGCCGTCCTCCGGCTGCCAAAAGCTCCCGCAGTCTTCTGTGGGATGCCGCCAGATTCAGTCCGTCCGCGTCAAGAAGCAGCGGAAGGCTGCTCTCCTTCAGTATCTTTTTTAACATTCTCGCCGCAAACTCGCTCTTTCCCAGGCCGGGGCCTGCTGCAATCACATCCGCCCATTTCATCCCGTCTTCCAGATCCGCCTCCGTCCCGATCAATGCCTCGGGGACGGCCTGCTGCAGGATCACCCGGTTTTCTCCGGGCGTGATCACCTTTACCATTCCGGCTCCCATGCGGTAGGCCGCCCGCGCCGCCAAAACCGCCGCGCCCGCCATATTGACGCTGCCCGCTGCCAGCAGTACCTTGCCGAAGGTTCCTTTGTTTCCCAGCCGGTCTCTCACGGGCAGAAGCGCCTGCACGCTCCCGTCCAGCGCGTACATTCCGGGCTCCCGTCCGTCAAGGCAGGACCCTGATATACCGATATCGGCCACAGTAATCTTGCCTGCCTGTTCGCAGCCCGGGTAAAGAACCAGCCCCCGCTTGCAGAAGCCAAACGACACGGTTTCATCGGCCTTCACCGCCGTTCCCAGGATCCGGCCCGTATCCGAATCGACGCCGCTGGGCAGATCAAGGGAAAACTTCCTGCCGTCCAGCCTGTTGAAGATCTCCACAGCCTCCGCGAAGACGCCGGTAATCTCCCGGGACAGTCCGACTCCAAACAAAGCATCGACTAAAATAGTATATTCATCCCGCTTCGGTTTGGTGCTGAAACACACAAGATAACAGTTTACGATATTTCTTTGAAGTCTCCACAGCTCCGAGCATTTTTCCTCATCCCCAACAAACCATATTTCCGCCTGCCATCCGTCGTCCGCAAGGAGCCTCGCCAAAGCCAGTCCGTCGCCGCCGTTGTTCCCGGCCCCGGCCATAACCAGAACCCGCTTCCCCGTCACACGCTCTGACCCGCAGTATTCGCGGATCCGGTCCCTGACCGAAAGCGCCGCCCTCTCCATGAGCACCGCGGCAGGCATTCCCGCCTTTTCGATCATATAACGCTCACAGCTTCTCATTTCCTCCGCCGTCACCAGATACTGCATCCCATACCTCCGCAAACTGCCCTTATGTTAAAAGGACCGATGCAGCTTCCCGCACCGGTCAGACATATCCTATTCCTGCTTTTTCGGTTTCTCCCCGGGTGTCGCCGGTTCCTGTTCCTCCGGCTCATACTTCATATCAAAAAGCTCCACTACTTCCGCGCCGAACACGTCATGCAGATAGGAATAGATTTCATGATTTTTCCGCTCCAGCTCCTGCTTTTTTACCAGCTTTTTTTTGAGTTCAATACGGATTTTCGTCACCCATTCCGCTATTTCCCCGATCTGCTCCGAGTTCTCCTGCATGACGTTATAGCAGCACTCCATGGTGGCAAGCATCAGACTGGAATTGAGCCTCTCGATCTCGCCCGGCAGCTCCAGTCCCTCGTCCCGGTATTCCGCAAGGCGCTGGTTGCATTCCTCCACAATCTTTTTTCTCTGCTCCAGCTCCTTTGCCAATTCCCTGCTGCCGCTTTTCTCCGCCTCATCGGCGATGACGACGATCTCCGTCATCAGCTTCTTTTTCAGTTTTTTGATCTTGGCCGTCTCGGTATTCAGCTTCCCCTGCCTCTTCAGCAGTTCGTTCAGCTGTTCCTGCACATCCGCAAACTCCGCCCTCTTCTCCTCGTCCAGCAGGCGATACCACTTGCCGTCCAGCGTCAGAATCGGGATTTTCTTGTCCTTCAGCGCTTCCGAAAACTGTTCCTTCATACGCGCCTCCCATCCTGCAGCCCCTGCTCCTTCATATAACGGTTAATATTGTACGAAAGCTTCATGAGACTGTCGGAAAGATGCACATTCTCTACCTGTATTCCGGCTGGCACGTTCAAATCCACATGGGCGAAATTCCATATAGCGCGAATCCCGTATCTTACCAGCTCTTCGGCTACGCCGAGGGCTTCCATCTTCGGGATCGTCAGCACGGCGATATCGATCTCGTTCTCCCGCACAAAGCGCTCCAGCATCTCCATGGGAAGAACCTGTACTCCTCTGACCTCTTTCCCTACAAGCTCCGGATTTTTATCGAACATGCCCCTGAAAAGAAAACCTCTCTTCTCAAAATTCATATAGTTGCCCAGCGCCCGGCCCAGATTTCCCGCGCCGATAATAATAAAATTGTGCTGATGGTCAAGCCCTAATATCTTTCCGATCTCCGTGTAAAGATACTCGACGTTGTAGCCGTATCCCTGCTGTCCGAAGCCTCCGAAGTTGTTAAAATCCTGACGGATCTGGGAGGCCGTAACCTTCATCAGTCCGCTCAGATCCTGCGACGATATTCTCTCGACCCCTTCATCCCTCAGTTCTCCCAAATATCTGAAATATCTCGGCAGCCGTCCGATAACGGCCTGTGAAATTTCCTTTTCCTCCACTGTCTGCTTCCTCGCTTACCCGGCCCTTCTCCGGCTTTTCCTAAAGTTATCATAACAAGGCGCCCAAATAATGTCAAGATTCGCGGAAAAGCTTAAAGCATTTCCTCCAGCGTCTTCCGGATGGCCCGGATAAAATCCAGACTGTTCAAAATCACAGGAGACTCGCAGGTGGAGATCAGGGAAAGACTCTTCGTCATCTTTCCGTCCTCCACGGTTTTGACGCAGGCCTTCTCCAGAGTATCCGCAAACTGCTTAAGCCGCGTATTGCCGTCCAGCTCTCCCCGCTTTCTCAAAGCCCCGGTCCAGGCAAAAACGGTCGCGATGGAGTTTGTGGACGTCTCCTCCCCTTTCAGATGCTTATAATAATGACGCTGCACGGTGCCGTGAGCCGCCTCGTACTCATAAGCCCCGCCGGGGGATACCAGCACGGAGGTCATCATGGAAAGATCCCCGTATGCCGTAGCCACCATGTCTGACATCACATCCCCGTCATAGTTCTTGCAGGCCCAGATAAAGCCGCCCTCCGAACGGATTACCCTGGCCACCGCGTCGTCGATCAGGGTATAGAAATATTCGATGCCCAGCTCCTCAAACTTTTTCCGAAATTCCTTTTCATAGATCTCCTGGAAAATATCCTTAAAGGTATGGTCATACTTTTTGGAAATCGTATCCTTGGTCGCAAACCACAGATCCTGCTTCGTATCTACAGCATATCCAAAACATGCCCTTGCAAAGCTGGAAATGGATTTTTCCGTGTTGTGGATCCCCTGCAGGATACCCGGGCCGTCAAATTCATGGATCAGTTCCTTTGTCTGCGTGCCGTCCGCCGCGGTAAATACCAGCTCCGCCTTTCCCGCGCCGGGGACACGGATCTCCGCATTTTTGTATACGTCGCCGTAGGCATGCCGGGCTATCGTAATCGGTTTTTTCCAGTTTTTCACATAGGGAACAATCCCCCGGACCAGAATAGGCGCGCGGAACACCGTTCCGTCCAAAACGGCTCGGATTGTTCCGTTCGGACTTTTCCACATTTCTTTCAGGTTATACTCCTTCATTCTCGCGCTGTTCGGCGTGATGGTAGCGCACTTCACCGCCACGCCGTATTTCAACGTCGCGTATGCGGAATCCAATGTCACCTGATCGTCCGTTGCGTTTCTGTTCTCCAGTCCCAGGTCATAATATTCCGTTTTCAGATCGATGTAGGGGAGCAGCAGCTCCTCCTTAATCATCTGCCAGAGGATTCTCGTCATCTCATCCCCGTCCATCTCCACAAGAGGAGTCGTCATCTCAATCCTATCCATAGATTCTCTCCTTTTCATAAGCTTCATGCAGACCGTTCTTTACCATGTTTTCGTATGCGTTGATCATGTGCTGATGGGCCAGCTCCTCAGCGAGCCCGGCGTCCTTTGCCCGGATCGCCTCCATAATCTTTTTATGCTCCTCGTTGGACTTCGGCCCCCTGTTGACATTTGACAGGGTCTTTTTTCTCACCCTGAGAACATACTGGTGCAGATCCTTCAGCTGATGCTCCAGGATCTTACTGTTACAGGCCTCGTACATGATCTCATGAAAACGGTTATCCAGCTCCGCCAGCTGCTCCAGATGCCCCTTCGCCGCATGAAATTCCGCCAGATAGACATTTTCCTCCATCTCCTCCATCTGCTCCTTCGAGATGTGCTCCGTGGCCCAGCGGGCGCACAACCCCTCCAGCTTTGAGCGAATCATGTAAATATCCTTTACGTCCTTTTCGGTGATGCCCGTGACATAAGCGCCCTTATTCGGTATGATCTGAATCAGGCCCTCCAGCTCCAGCTGCCTGAACGCCTCCCTGACCGGCGTGCGGCTGACTCCCATCTCATCCCCGATGGCCGTCTCCTTCAGCTCCTCATGCTCCTCATATCTCCCGCTTAAGATATCCTCCCTCAGCTTATGGAAAACCCGCCCCCGCAGAGAATATTTATCCGTCACTTCCTGCTTTACATCATAACTGCTCATTTCATTTCCTGTCCACGCGCTGCGAAACGCGCTCGGATCAACGGCTGAATACGCATTTTTATCCAGCCCTCCTGTTTGAACGGTCCCGTGCTTCAGGATTCCAGCGTAATCCCCAACTCGGCGCATACACGGTTCACGCACGCTACAATCTCTTCATCCGTCAGAACCGTCACGCGCCCGTCCGCATACTCCTGATCCACCCACGTCTTGACCTTTCTTACAAGCTCCGAGGTCTTCTCCACCTGGTTACCGTCCTTTAAACCGTAATAGGTATTGATCCAATGGGCAATTCCCGCCAGTCCCGAGGTGTTGGACACCGCGCAGAGCACCGGCCGGTTCAGGAATTTTTCCGTGTCAAAGATATTATAAATTTCCTCATTCTTCAACAGCCCGTCGGCATGGATCCCCGCCCGTGTCACATTGAAATTTCTGCCCACGAAGGGAGTTCTGGGCGGGATCTGATATCCGATCTCCTTTTCATAATACTCCGCAAGCTCCGTGATCACCGTGGTATCCATCCCGTTCAGCTCGCCCTTGAGCTGCGCGTATTCAAACACCATGGCTTCCAACGGCGTGTTCCCCGTCCTCTCACCGATCCCGAAGAGAGAGGTATTGACGCCGGAGCAGCCGTAGAGCCACGCCGTGGTGGAATTGCTGACCGCCTTGTAAAAATCGTTATGGCCGTGCCACTCGATCATCTCATGCGGCACTCCGGCATGGGTGTGAAGCGCATAGATGATTCCCTGTACGCTCCGCGGGATAACGGCTCCCGGATAGTTGACGCCATACCCCATCGTATCGCAGGCGCGCACCTTGATCGGAATCCCGTACTGCTCCGTCAGCTTCATCAGCTCCAGACAGAACGGCACGACGTAACCGTAAATGTCCGCCCTGGTGATGTCCTCCAGATGACACCGGGGACTGATTCCCTCCTCCAGACATTCCCTGATAACGCTGAGATAATGATCCATAGCCTGTCTTCTGGTCATTTTCAGCTTCAGGAAAATGTGATAATCGGAGCAGCTCACCAGAATCCCGGTTTCTTTCATGCCGATCTCCTTCACCAGCCTGAAATCCTCTTTGCTGGCACGGATCCAGCTGGTGATCTCCGGGAACTCATAACCTCTCTCCATACATTTGTACACGGCGTCCCTGTCCTTTTTGCTGTACAGGAAAAACTCGCTGGCGCGGATCATGCCGTTTGGCCCGCCGAGCTTATGTAAGTAATCGTAAATCGTCACAATCTGCTCCGTCGTATACGGCGCGCGGGACTGCTGTCCGTCCCGGAAGGTGGTATCGGTGATCCAGATCTCCTTCGGCATATTGTGGGGAACAATCCTGTCGTTAAAAGGAATCTTCGGTATCTCGGAGTAGGGAAACATATTTCGGAACACATTAGGCTTTTTCACGTCGTCCAATATGTACATATGTTCCTCAATCTCCAGCAGATTGTTTTTACTGTTCATTGTGACCGGGCGATTCTGGAACGTCTCGTTATCTCTCATGGCTGCCAATTCCTTTCTGCGTGCCGATGCCCCGTACCGACGGGTACAGCGTTCACGTCTCGTATGATTGTATACAATTATACGAGACGTGTCAATGATTTTCCCAAAAAGTTTTGAAAACTCTGCCCGAATTGATCCCTTTACTCCAGCAGCCTCCCCACATTCACCATCCCCCAGCCCTGTCTGTTCCAGGGGATTCCAAGATCTGTTGCCGCATGCTGCAGACTCTGCCTGCACATTTCGTTTGTCATTTCCGGATGGCGCTGCATCACCAGAGCGGCGGCTCCTGCCACCACGGGAGTAGCCATGGAAGTCCCGCTCTTCGCGATATAAGCGTTCCGGATTCTGCCGCCTGCCCTGTACCAGGCCGCATTGCAGGAAAACACATCCGTTCCCGGCGCTACAAGATCCGGTTTTCTGGGGACGCATCCTTCGATTCCCCTTCCGGAATAACTCTCACATCTGCCCGGCCGCCCCTTAAAAAAATCGCCGTCGTGGCACCCTACCGTCAGTACGTTTCCGCTCTTTCCCAATCCGGAAACGGTTCCCTCTCCCGGCCCCTTGTTTCCCGCCGCGCATACGACGAGAATCCCGCTTTCCCAGATCCTGTCGATTCTTTCACATAACGCATATTCCTTTTCGGCTTCCTTCAGGCAGTCGATCCCTACGGAAATATTCAGGATGCGGACGCCGTATCTTTCCCTGATCTCCAAAATCCAGTCCAGCCCCGCCAGCATGTTTTCCGCGGAGCCCCCGCCGTTTTTGTCGAGCACCTTTCCGACGACGAGCCTTGCCCCCGGTGCCATCCCCCGGTATCTTCCGTACGACGCCTCTCCGCTCCCGCAGAGAATCCCGCACACATGCGTCCCGTGGCCGTCGTCGTCGTACATTGTCTTCCGTCCTCCCACAAAATCCCGAAAGCACAGGATCCTGCCCGCAAGATCCGGATGATATCCGACGCCCGTATCCAGCACTCCGACCGTAATGCCAGCTCCCCCTCTCAAATCTTTTCCCGAAAAAACGCCTGTCTGTTCCCTCACCCGCTGCATATTATAAAACGTCCCGGCATATCATTTACTGCTATTCTATGCCCGGACGTTTTTATTTGTTCTCTGTTCTGTTATCATCAGCGCGGCTCTGCGCTTCTGCCTGTGCCGACTTCCCGAAGCTCGGTCCCGGTCTGTGCGGTTCCCCGTCCGTAAACGCCGATCGTGGAAATATTCGTGATCCGGAAGCGGAAAGCCTCCCTTCCCTCAAGCATCACACGCTCGACGCCCAGCGCCTCCAGTTGTCCGTTCCGATCCGTCGTGACAAGCCCCAGCTCCTGTCCGACCAAAGAGTCCGGAACGGGAAGAATTACCGTGAGACCCCTAAGCCCCAGCTCTGTGATCGGAATATTGCTGCCATCGGTAAAACGCAGCTCGTATATCACCGTGGAATCGGGCATCCCGCTCTCTCCAACCCGCTGCCATGCCCTCTCTAATTCCTGCGTATCCTTACTCTCCGTGACAGTCAGCGTATAGCTCCTCTCAACCCCTTCCAGGGCCGCCATGGACGGCTCGACTCCTGCAACCGCCACCTGACGCGGCGTACTCCCTTTTTGAAGTCCTCTGTATTCCCCGTTGGAAAGCCTTGTGGCCGAGACTTCATAAGTCGGCGTCGGCGCACTCCCTCTGTAAATTGCCTCGGATCCGCCGAAGGCCTGCAGCCCCACAGACTGCACGGAGGCCGGAACGCTCACTGCCTCCAGACTGCCGCAGCCGAAAAAGGCCCTGTCTTTGATCTGTTCCACGCCTTCTCCCAGATTCACACGCTGTAATCCGCTGCAGTTTTCAAATGCCGCCTCGCCTATCACCAGAACGCTGTCCGGGATCCTCACGGTCCGGATCTCCTCATGACCGGCAAAGGCTCCCGCCGCAATGACGCGCACCCCGCCGGGCACGGTTATCTCTGTATCGCTGCCGGAATAAGCCACCAGCACTCCTCCGCTGATCAGATAGTCCGCGTCGCCGTTTTTAAAATTTTCCATCCATGCCGTATGGGCAAAAGCCTCCGGCTCCACATTTACCACAGAATCCGACAGCTCCACATGGGTCAGATTATCACAGTGATAAAATGCGCCGTAACTGACGGTCACAACACCCTCAGGTATGGAAATCCTTTTTAGAGAGCTTCTGGCAAAGGAAAACTGACCGATCTCCTCAATTCCTGACGGCAGTGTCATCTCCTGCAGCGTATCGTTCTGATAAAAGGCCGCATCCGCCACAATTTTTCCGTCCACCACCGTATATTTCGGAAACTGCTCTACAACTCCTTCCGCGGCCAGATTGCCCAGATTCGAAGCAATACTGCCGATCAGGGAGGCCGCCCCGCTCACGGGGCCGGAATCGGGGGCGGTCTGCTCCATCACATCCAGTTCGTCCGTATTCCAAAAGATAAACGCCCTGTTTCCCACTACGCTGGAGCTGCCGAGAACCTCGCCGTCCCCGTCTGCCGATGCCGCATCTGCCTCCGAAACGGGAAGCGCCATAATGACCAGCGCCGCCATAACCAGCGCACCGAAAAGTTTCCTTCTCTTTTTCATATGCCTTCCTCAATTCGCGCTTACTTTCAGGCGCGGGCCCTTACTCTGACCTTAACCTTTTCTTTCTTTCTGTTATCCTTCTGCATGAACATGACAAGGGACATGCAGACAAGTCCTACGGACAAAAACCACTTGGGATGGATCCCGTCGCCGGTCTTTGGCGTGCTGTCTGCCTCCGTTCCCGCCGACAGTCTGGAGGTATCCACATAAATCACATAGGGCGAGAAATGCTCCGCCGTGAAGGTCACACAGGCCACCCCGTCGATCGTCGTAAATTTCGGCGAAAGCTTATCCAGTCTGTCGTTCACCACACCGGCCACCTTATTGTTCCCCGCGTAAGGGATCAGGGAATCCGGCAGGGGCAGCGTGATGCTGATGCTCAAGCCGCTGGTATCCGTAATCTTTGTATTTCCCGTGGAATCATACAGCGAGATATCCATGGGGAAATACTTAATATTGCTTAAATCGCTTCCGTACTCCGCCATCAGCGCCCGCAGCACCGATTCCGTAGCCGTGCTGCTCTCGGTCACCTTGATGACGAAATTATCCGAGGAGCCCTTGACGGTAGCCGCCACCACTCCCGTGTTGGAAAGACCGTTTTTGTCAATGACCACCGCCGTACCGGTATTTGACAGCGTGCCGCTTGTGCCGGTAGGCCGGTTGGAATTGGTGTTGGTACTGTTTCCGCTGCCCGTGCTCACGCCGGTTCTCGCCTTATAATGGGCCGTCACCGTCACATTGGCCGCCGGCATGGTGATCACCGTCGCCTCCAACGCCGTGCTGGCGATGGGCGTATTCGACGGCTCGATGGTCCAATGGCTGAACTCCTGGCCCGACGCGGGGTCGTTGGCGATGATGATCGGCCGCGAACCGGCGCCGTAGCTGCCCGAGCCGCTTCCATTCTTTACCGTCAGCACATACAGCGTCGAGTTGCCGGAAGCCGTGCCGTTGGTTCCGTTTCCTCCGTTCGTACCGTTGCCGCCGTTCGTTCCGTTATTGCCGGAACCTGAACCGCTCCCGCCGGAGCCCGAACCGCCGGAGCCGGACGGATTGTTGGGATTCGAACCGTCCACATTCCTCTCGTAGTACGCGTAAACCGTCTCGTCCCGGGTGATATTGGTCAGCGTTCCGCGCCATCCCTTAAAGGTGTATCCCGCTTTCACCGGGCTCTGGGGAATCACCGCGTTTCCGCCATCCTTTACCTGCTGGGTAGACAGAACCGTATTGTTTTCGTCGTCGTCCACGAAGGTCACCGTATGCTCGATCAGGACCACGTCATCCTTCTCATACTGGGCCTGCACATACGGGATATCCGACGTCACACTCAGGTAAGTATTGGGCTGCCAGCCCACAAAGGTATAACCCTCCACCTCGGGCGGCGTGGGAGGCGTAGCCGCCTGCCCCGCCTTTACCGTGACGGTCTCGATGAGCTTGGAGTCCCTGTCGTAAAAGCTGACCTTATAGTCGATATCCGGCTCCTCGTTAGAGTAGGAAATACTGTAGGTCTTGGCGTAATCCTCCGCCATACTGCCCTCTTCGCAGATGATCAGCAGCCTGTTCAGATTCGTAGCGTCCGCCTCCGAGCCCGCGGTATGCACGGGATCTTCGTCATCATCGTAATTTCCGTCGCCGAAAGCCAGCGGAGTGATATTCTGAAAGGCCCCAGGGATTTTTACGATTCTCATGTTGCTGTTCTTAAAGGCATTATCCCGGATGTTACGGATCGTGTTCGGCAGCGTCACCTGGGTCAGGCTGGGCGTATAGGCAAAGGCATACTCCGGCACCGCGGTGATCTCCGACTTACTTAAGTCTACGTTTACCAGATCCGTATCCATAAAGGCTTCCGGGTAGAGCTCCGTAACGCCCGCCGTCTCGTCCGCCGTCAGATAAGGGTTGGAACGCCCCTCCAGTGTCTGGACAATCTTCTTCTTGATTCCCGCCCCGCTGCCGTCCAACTCATAGATCACGGAGTTCTCCGTCGCAAAATAGGGTCCGCCCGAAAAATCTACCGTCGTCAGCTCATCACAGCCCCGGAAAGGCCGCACGCCCATCTCCTTCACGGATCCGGGCAGCTTTACGCTTGACAGCTTCACACAGCCGTCAAAAGCATAATTGCCAATCTTTTCCGTGGCATCCGACAGCTCTATCCGGGTCAGGTTGATACAGCCGCTGAAGGTCTCGTCCGCAACCTCCCGCAGACTGTAGGCCACAAGACTCTTCTGCAGATTCTGCAGTCCAATTCCCTTGTCCTTTTCTTCCTTTTCTTTGTACAGACCTTCCTTTACGCCCTCGATTCCGTCCGGAAGCGTCAGGTTTAACGCCTCATGAATGATCTGCTCCTCATAGGCCTCCAGACTTTCGCCCGCAATATATTTGCTTACGGCGGAAACCGCAGCCTTTTCCTGATCCTCGGTCAGATACGGATATTTTGTCCTGACATACTCTCCATCTCTTAAATCTACCAGCGTCGGATAATCGATCAGCTCGTTCTTATCCGTATCCCGGTTATACCGCACGACAAGATTGGACGGCCATCCGCTGTAATAAGTGATATAGGTAGGCAGCTGAGGACCGGCGTTAATATTGCTGTTCGGATCCATGGCATAGGTAAAGGGCTCTACATCACTGCCGATTTCTCCCGTAAAGGTCAGCACCGGAGCCGCCGACGCCGTCAGGAAATCCTTATTCTTACATCCGTCGGCATGGACATCCACCACCTGAGTCGCAAAGGCGCCAGACCTGATCCGCTGCACATTCCGCGCGTTCTCAAAGATCACATGCTTCAGATTATGGCATCCCTTGAAGGCATTTTCGTTGATACTCGTCACCGTGGCAGGAATAATGATTTTTTCCAGGAAGCAGTTTCCGGAAAAGCTTCCCGCGCTGATGGCCGAAATCCCGTAAGGGCCGATGACCGAGGGGATCGTCACCTCCGCCACATTGTCCGTCATGCCAAAGTACAGAAGCGCACTCTGGGAGTTCACCTGATAGGTCAGCTCCGCCGTGCCGCCGCCTACAGCTTCCTGCTTCAGGATGATCTCATACTTATCCTCGTCCGCGTATTTAAAGGCGATGGCGTTTTCCATGGTAAAATTATGTGTGCCCGAATCTCCCTTCGCCTCGAAATAAAAGGCAGCGGCGACTCCCTTTTTGAAGTCCTCGATATCATATTTGCCCTTTCCGGAATCCGTCGTATACTTCGCCCCGAAAACGGTATAAGGGCTCGTCACCGTCAGATGCTGCAGGGCATAGCACCCCTCAAAGTTGCTTACGTCCACAGGATTCGCCGCTTCTATGGAATCCGGCAGAACAAGCTCATACAGATTCTCACAGTTCTTGAAAACGGAAGCGCCCAGTTCTCTCAGAGTGACCCGCATCTGCGCTGCCGCTCCCGTCAGGTCTACCGTCCCCTCGCCCCGTTTTCCAAGATCCGTACAGCCGTCGAAGGCGTGGTCGTAAATGGCCGTAACGCCGCTGGGAACCGCAAAGCTCTTCAGCGATCGGCAGTTGTAGAAGGTATAATCCGCAATATAGCTCAGGTTCGACGTAAAGTCCAGGCCGATGGAGGTCATATTGGTGCAGTTTGCAAAGGCATGATGCCCCACCTCCTCCAGGGCATTACCGAACCTTACCGTTCTCAAAGTGGCACAGCTGTAAAAGGCATAGTTGCCGATGCCCTTCAGGTTCTCGCCGACAGTCAGCTCCGTAATATTATTGTTTCCGGCAAAGATGCCGTTGGACGGCTCCGTGTTCACGGCCTCCGCCGCAACCTCATATTCCTGAATTACCTTGCCGTTGTCCGCCGCGGAGGTCGAACCGGTAATCGGCACCAGATACTGGTTTCCGATATAAGCCACCGTCTGCTTCCGGATCCACTGGTGATTGGCATCGGTTCCCGTCTTAAAATATTTGGCTCCGCCCACCAATTCGAAAGAAGTAGCCGTAAGAGCGTTGGAGCCGTAAGTATTTTCCAGACTCTGGTCCTTCACGGAATCCGGATTAGGATCCGTCGGGTTGGGGTCCGGACTTGCCGACGCGGCATCGCTGTCGTTGCGATACCAGAAGTCCTCCAGGGAAGCGTTGCGGTCCCAGTTCGTATCCTCCCGGGTACAGGGCAGGAACACCGGCGCCGTATACCGCCCGGTTCCCTGTACTTTATCCACCATGATAACGTTTCCGTCCGCGTCCTTCATCTCGGCGCCGTTTGCATCCGTCCTGGGAACCCGAACCGTCTCCATGATCTCCTTCGGCTCCTGCGCCATGTAGAACAGAGGCTCCCTCGTTCTGCTCACCGCCACATATCCGCCGTTGGAGCCGTCGTTTCTCTGGTATTTTGCGTAAGCGTCCACCGTGTCGGGGATCGTCAATCGGTTCCCCGTCAGATTTCTGGAGGTGTATCCCAGGATCACCGCGATATAATTCGTACTGCCCTTCTCCTGCACCCAGGCAAAGGTAAAGATACCGTCCTCGTTGGAATAAATATCCACACAGTTTTTTGGCACCAGGGGAATTTTCGAATTAGCCTTATTCACCTTCTCCCAGGTCAGATCGGACTCCAGATTTGTCACAGCGGAAGTTGGCTCATCCGCCCTGGAGCTGAAATTGTTGGTCGGGATCGCCGCCACCACCAGCGCCGAGACCAAAAACAGCGTACCCAGCGTCCTGCGAACCGATCTCTTCAATCTTCTGGATTTTTTCTTAACCGTCTCTGTCATGTCCTTACTCCTTTATCCTCTTTGCCACAACAACGAACCGTCCGTTTTTCTCCTGATAATCACAAGTAGAGAGTGTCAGCAGCTGGTCACCGTACTCTGCCGTCACCCCCGTGTCATAGAGGGACATGGAATCCATCTCATTCATATAAGAGTTAAATTCCTGTTCACTGTTTGCATCTATAAACTGATAATACTTGAATACAATATCTTCCTCGCTGTACACCCGGGAACGGAACACATACATGACCTCGTAAATGCCCTTTTCATATATGGTATCAAACTGAATCTGCGGATGTTCCCTGCAAAAATCCTCCTCCGCATAGCGGTCCAGCGTTCCGAACATCTTTCCGCTTTTCATGTGATGTCCGTAGACAATGTAATTCGTACTGGGCTTTGCGATATCGCAGTCCTTATCCAGAAAAATCGTACCGTTCCGGTCATATTCCTGATCCAGGTTGTGGGTCAGATAATATTCGTTGTCCAGCGCCTGCACTACGGGATAATCTATATTTGTATCGTCAATTTTTACCCATCCGATTAGGGTTTTGTTGCGATTTAATAAATTTTTATATTCTTCCAGCACCTCCCGGGGTTCAGACGGCTCATCCAGCGTATAAAGAGGACCCGTCTGGACCGGGGCTGCAGGTTCCGCCGCGACTGTCGGCATCTCCTTCAACTGACTGAATTTTTCCTGCACCTGCTCCGACCTGTAGTGAAACCAGGAGTACACGCCAAAATAGCCGAGACAGCACGCCGCGCCCACGCTGCAGAGCGCAATCGTCAGCTTCCTGCGCTTTTCCCGCTTTCGGATCTCCTCCTGCACCCGGCCTTTCATTTCCTCGGATAAGTGTTCCGCCGTAGAGGGCCTTCCACGCTCCCTCTCCCGGATTCCTTCCGCTGCGTTCCGGCCTTTTCGGGCGTCTCCGGTCTGCTTCGCCCGGCCCGGCTCCTTCCTCTCCGCGAAAACCTTTTTCCGGCCCTTTGCCGGAGGCTCCGGCGCGCGTTTTACCGCCTCCCGCAGCTCATCCCTGAAATCCTCCGCCAGCATGGTCTGGAAAGGATACTTCCCTCCGCGGATTTCTTTCAACAGAGTCGTCAGTGCTTCCCGATCCGAAAAATCGGTCTTCTCCCGCAGCTCTTCTATTCTTTTATAATCCTTCAACGCAAGGGCGTATTCCGCGGCCGTGCGGAACGTTCTGCCTCCCACCGTATAATCCTTCTGCGCCATGTCGTTCCCTTCGCCTCTTCGATTCTCCTCCCTCTCTTCTATTTTAACTACATCTATCCATTTATGCAAGTGCTTTGTCAAGATATTGTGCGAAACATTGACATGCCGTGGCGCATACAATAAACCATAAAAATTCTACGGAGGCAATTTACCATGAGCGATTTAACTGCAACGAACTGCGGATGCAACGATTCCTGCGGATGCAACGGCGTCAGCGCACAGAATAACAACGGATGCGGCAGCTGGATCTGGATCATCCTTCTGCTCTTCCTCTTCGGCGGCAACAGCGGCAGAAGCGGATGCGGATGCAACGATTCCTGCGGATGTAACGGCACCAGCGGTCTCTTCGGCGGCAACAGCGGCTGTGAATGGATCATCTGGATCCTGCTGATCTCCTGCTTCTGCGGCAACGGCAACGGCTGCGGCTGCTAAGCAAACCCGTTCTCCGGGCAACAGGCTCCCTCGGGAGCCTGTTGTACTTTCCGGGTTCCGACGTGATGCGGGCACATATACGCGTTTCCCACGGCATGCTGCAGGCATATACCGCATTTTTCGCGGCATACCGCAGTCATATATCCGCATTTTTCATGACATAGCGCCGGCATATATCCGCATTTTTCATGACATACTGCAGGCATATACCGCATTTTTCATGACATGCTGCAGGCATATACCGCATTTTTCATGACATAGCGCAGACATATATATCCGTTTCTGCACCGCGCCTGTCTTCCTGCCCGCATACATAACTGCCGTCACGGCCACATAGGATAATTAACAGGGATTTTAATCACTGCGACAGAATTTCCTGCAGAACAACAGCGCGGCAGTTCGGCACAGGCGCATCCGCCATCCGGAAAGGGGTACATGCAATGGAAGAAAAAGGAACAAATCTGATTGCGTCATTCGACTCAATGTATACCACCGACCGGATCCGTATGCTGAAGATTATCCTCCCCTGGCTCCCTCCCTCAGGCCAGGGCGGATTTGCAGTCTACATAAAGCTTTTGGAACTGCAGCATACCTTTTTTCTTCTGCGCCGCCCCCTGCAGGAACGCGCCGCCTGCAGCCGCCGTCTTTCCTCCGACCTGTTTTCCGGTGACACCGCCGGAACCGTAGAGCTTTTGGACGAACTGCTTCCTTTCAGCGGTCCGTCGGAGCGCTCCCGGATTGAGAACCTCAAAGGCCTGCTGCAGAATATGGGAAAAATGAAGGAAATGATGGAGATGATGGAAATGATGAAGGAGCTGTTTCCCGACGGCTTTGGCGGTAATACCGGCGATCCCATGGAGATGCTCTCCGGGATGGCAGGTATGGATCTGTCCGCCGTATTCGACATGTTTGGAAAGGAGGATAAAACGATATGAGTAATATGCCGGAATGGATGTCCGACCCGCTTGTCCGGGAAATTCCCGAAAAAAAGCTCCGCTTTCTCGGGGAAATGATGACTGCGGGCCAGGGAAAGAGCCAAAAGGAGCTGATGGCCTTTCTGATGCCCATGATGAAAAGGGCAAAACAGGAAAATCTCACCTTTACTCCCCAGGAGATGAGCGCGGCAATCGCCGCCGTCAAAAAGCACAGCACAAAGTCAGAGCTGGAACAGATTGACAAAATTCTGGAAAAAGCGCAAAAGAAGCCTTCCTGAGACCGTTGCACTTCTCAGGGACATATCTTTGGGTTGCAGAAAAGGGGCTGTGGAAAGGGGAGCATCCAGCTCCACCTTTTTCACAGCCCCTCCTGCCACCCAAACGGACGCCTTCCGCCCGTCATTTCTATTCCCTGCCGAATTTTGACAGGCTTCCCGTCCCTTTCGGACGCTCTCTTTTCCAAATTGCGGCACAGGGCTGTCCGCAGACGGCACGGTCAAACGACACTGCATGCCCTTCGTCACTTCACCGCAATGCTGACACTCCTGTCAGGAACATAGGTTTGTTATTTTACCACGATATTGACGATTCTGCCCGGAACGTAAATCTCCTTGACCACGGCGCCCGTCAGCTTATCTCCCAGCGCTTCCTTCGCCGCCGCGATCACAGCGTCCTTTTCCAGATCCTTGTGTACACAGATCGTCGCGCGCATCTTACCGTTGACCTGCACGCCGATCTCGACCTGTGCCTCAACCGTCTTCGCCTCGTCATACTCGGGCCATCCCGTCTGATAGACCCGTCCCTCGTAGCCCACGGTCTGCCAGAGCTCCTCCGTGATGTGAGGCGCAACGGGATTCAACAGGGTCAAAAGCGTCTTATACTCTCCCCTGGTCACGCCGCCCTTCTTGTAAAAATCATTGATCAGCGCCATCATGGCTGCAATGGCCGTGTTATACTTCAGGTTCTCATAGTCCGAGGACACCTTTTTGACCGTCTGATGCATCCTGCTCTCCAGGTCGGCGCTGTAACCCTCGTCCGCCGTCAAAATATCCTGCAGCTTCCAGACCCGCTCCAGGAACCTGCGGCAGCCCTTCACGCCGTCCTCGCTCCAGGCAGCGCTCAGGTCAAAGGCCCCGATGAACATCTCATAGGTACGCAGCGTATCCGCGCCGTACTCCTGCACAATATCGTCCGGATTCACCACATTCCCTCTGGACTTTGACATCTTCTCCCCGTTAGAGCCCAGAATCATGCCGTGGCTGGTTCTCTTCTGATAAGGCTCCGGACAGGGGACATGCCCCTGATCATATAAAAATCTGTGCCAGAATCTGGAATAAAGCAGATGCAGGGTGGTATGCTCCATTCCTCCGTTATACCAATCCACAGGCAGCCAGTATTCCAAGGCTTCCTTGCTGGCAAGAGCCTCCTTGTTCTTCGGGTCGGTGTAACGCAGATAATACCAGGAAGATCCCGCCCACTGCGGCATGGTATCCGTCTCCCGCTTTGCCGGGCCGCCGCAGCAGGGACAGGTCGTGTTCACCCATTCCGTCATGGCCGCCAGCGGCGACTCCCCGTTGTCCGTAGGCTCGTAGGACTCCACATCCGGCAGCATCAGCGGCAGCTCGCTCTCCTCAAGCGGCACAAATCCGCACTTTTCACACTGCACAATGGGGATCGGCTCACCCCAGTAACGCTGTCTGGAGAACACCCAGTCGCGAAGCTTGAAGTTTGTCTTGCTGTGGCCGATTCCCTTTTCCTCCAGAAAAGCAACGATCTTCTCCTTGGCCTCCGCCACGGACAATCCGTCCAAAAACTGAGAGTTGACCAGCGTTCCCGTGGCAACATCCGTATAAACCTGCTCCTGCACGCTGACAGGACTCCCGGCCACTACCTCTATGATCGGAAGGCCAAATTTTTTTGCAAAATCCCAGTCTCTCTCGTCGTGAGCCGGAACCGCCATAATCGCGCCTGTTCCGTAAGTCATCAACACATAATCCGAGATCCAGATCGGAATTTCCTTCCCGTTTACCGGATTTGTGGCGGTGAGTCCGTCGATCTGCACGCCGGTCTTCTCCTTCACAAGCTCCGTGCGCTCAAAGTCGGACTTCTTTGCAGCCTGCTCCCTGTAGGCCGCGAGCTCCTCGTAATTGCGAATCTCATCCCTGTATTTCTCAATCAGAGGATGCTCCGGGGATACCACCATATAAGTCGCCCCGAAGAGCGTATCCGGCCTCGTCGTGTAAATGCGCAGCTTTTCCTCTTTACCCGTCAGGGAAAAATCAACCTCCGCGCCGGTGGATTTTCCGATCCAGTTCTTCTGGGAAACCTTGACCCGCTCGATATAATCCACGGTATCCAGGCCCTCCAGCAGCTTATCGGCGTATTCGGTGATCTTTAACATCCACTGGCTTTTTACCTTCCGCACCACCTCCGAGCCGCAGCGCTCGCAGACGCCGTTGACCACCTCCTCGTTGGCAAGCCCTATCTTACAGGAGGTACACCAGTTGATCGGCATCTCTGTTTTGTAGGCAAGCCCCGCCTTAAACAGCTTCAAAAAGATCCACTGCGTCCACTTATAATACTCGGGATCCGTCGTGTTGATCTCCCTCTCCCAGTCAAAGGAATAGCCCAGAGAATGAAGCTGCCCCTTGAAATGCTCCACATTATTCTTCGTCACAAGCTTCGGATGAATATGATTTTTGATTGCATAATTTTCCGTGGGAAGCCCGAAAGCATCCCAGCCCATGGGATACAATACATTATATCCCTGCATCCTTCTCTTTCTCGCCACGATATCCAGCGCTGTATAGGGCCTGGGGTGCCCCACATGAAGCCCCTGCCCGGAAGGATAGGGAAATTCCACCAGCGCATAATACTTCGGTTTGGAATGATCCTCCGACGTCTGAAACGCCTTCTCCTCATCCCAGACCGCCTGCCATTTTTTCTCCACCTCATGATGGTTGTACGGTACTGCCATTTTGTCTCCTCCATTTCCTGAACCGGTCTCTGTCGGTTCGTCCCGTCCTGCATCACCCGCAGTCTGCGGACAAAAGACAGACTCTGCCGACATCCAATAAAATTAACGCTTATTTTAGACTGTTTCGGGGGCGGTGTCAAGCCGAATCGTACTTCCCCAGGCAAAAAACATCATAATTAAGGCAATGCTTCCAGGTCCCCAAGTGAGCTCCAGCATACCGTACAGCAGAGTAATCAGGGAAAAAAGCAGGAAAGCCACATGTTTTTCGTCATTGCTCATCAAAAAGCGTCTGACAAGGAAAATCAGATTCCAACCGTAAATAGTAATGAACAAAGCCAAAACCACTATGCCAAAATCCGTTCCGTATTGCAGGAAAATATTATGAGCGTGCCACGCCCAGGAATCGTCTCCTATTTTGGCGTTTCCCCACAGGTTCAGGCGCGACACACAATATTTATAAATCTCCAGCCTTTCCCCCATGCCTGCCCACGCTTCCTCCCGCCGTCTCTCCTCGTCCGTTGGCAGCTGCGGCTGTTCCTGCGCAGCATCGGCATTCAGCAAAAAGGGCGACCGTTCCAAGGCCGCTCCGATACTGCCCCAAAGCTTTCCCAGCGCATAATCTAAAAACTCGTCCAGATCTACATTTTTTTCAGGATCCCATGGATTCCAAGGATCCACTTTCTCCGTATGCCATTCGTCCGCAAACCAAACATGATGATGAAACAGAGGCGGAAAATATCTGGCCGCCCCAAAACAGGCCGGAAACGTCAGGCAGGCGCAGAGAAGAATCATTATTCCCTGTTTTAGAACGCTTTTCTTCGCCATCCCCTTCTTCCCCGCCCATAAAAAGACCACAACCAGAAAAAAGGCGGTAATCCAGGCGGTTCTTCCAACTGTCATAAAAAGGAAAGACAGCACGACTCCCACCCCCAGCCAATAATACAGCTTCAGCCATCTTGACGCATTTCCTCTAAGAGCCATTAAAAGCTTTGACAGGACAGCCGCCAGAACCTCCAGATAAAACAACGCGTTCATGTTGGGATTATAATGAAATCCCCTGTATCGCACCTCAACATAAGGCCGGGATACAAATGCCAATCCCTGTAGCAGAAAAAAACTCAGGATAACACCGTCCAACATCCCCTGAAGCAGATCTTCCTGCTCTTTCCCGTCGTAATCCGTCAGGTAGAAGGCCCCAAACATCACCAGATAATATAACGGCCACATCTGTTCGCTTTTGGACAGCACCATCAATACCATCATAACAAACCAGACAATACCAAAACGTTTATCCAGTCTTGCTCTCTTTTTCTCCAACACAACATCGATAAAAGTATGAATGACAACATATCCAAACAGGAAAATATCCAGAAGAATCACAAACCATTCATTTAAACATTTCTGCTGATAAATTCCCCAAAAAAACGCAGCGATAGCAGCCCCTCCTCCTGCCACACTCCACAAAAGGTAAGGAATCTTCCACTTTCGAAAATCACGCAGCCTGTAATGTGACAAAATAATCACTGCCATGACCACTCCCGTCAGATCCCGGAAGGTTTCCAACCATCCTCCCACTTGATACGCCGTTCGAATCCGCTGATCAATGACGCAGAACATGCAGAAACAAATGCTGTACAGGATTCTCCTGTAGGGGATACGGGAAAATAGCTTATTGTTCACTATTCTGCCCATCTGTCTACTCTTGCTTTTTAATGATACACTCCCCCGCCGCACGGTATAATCTCCAGTATTTCCCCTCTTCATAGACAACATCTCCAAATTCTTCTTACATCCACTGAAAAATCCAACTGCTTTCGTCAACATGCAATTCTCCGTACCAACAACTCACGGCAACTACATTCGGCTTTTTCCGGATTCATCTTCCAGTATTCCGCAAACATCTCATCACAGGCAGGCGTACAAATCGTGGAATGAACGCTGACGGCTACATCCCGAAACATATAGGGTACTGTGTCAACCGTGTCTGTACTGACAATATATTCAGCCAGATCCTCAAAGACCTGGCTGAATAAAAACAGCTATCTTCACTTACTCTTCCGCATTATTCTCCGCTACGCTCGCCGCTCTCGCCGCCACTTCCTTCTCCTGTACGTCCGAAGGTGCCTGCTCGTAGCGCACAAACTCATACTCATACTCTCCGCGGCCTCCGGTCATGGAGCGCAGATCGGTGCAGTAACCGAAAAGACCGCTCACCGGGATATCCGCTTCAATAATCTGCTTGCCGCCCGGCGCGGGATTCATGCCCAGCACACGTCCCCGCCTCTTGTTCAGGTCGCCCATGACATCGCCGGTGTAAGCGTCCGGAACCGTAACCTTCAGGTTCGCGATGGGCTCCAGCAGAACCGGATGCGCCTCCATGAAGCCCTTCTTGAAGGCCTGGATTGTCGCCATCTTGAACGCCTGCTCCGAGGAGTCCACCGGATGGTAGGAGCCGTCGTACAGCACCGCCTTTACGCCCACGACGGGATAAGCCGCCATAGGTCCCTTCAGAACGGACTCCTGCAGTCCCTTCTCCACCGCCGGATAATAGTTCTTGGGAACCGCGCCGCCTACGACCTCCTGCTCGAACACATAAGCCTGCTCCAGATCGTCGGAGGGACTGAAACGCATCTTTACATGACCGTACTGTCCGTGTCCGCCGGACTGCTTCCTGTATTTATACTCCACATCGGACTGCTTTTTGATGGTCTCTCTGTAGGCCACCTTGGGCTGAGACAGTTCTACCTCCACCTTATATTCGTTTAAGAGCCTGCTGACGATGATCTCAAGATGCTGGTCGCCCATTCCGTAGAGAAGCGTCTGTCGGTTCTCCGCATCGTTTACGGTCTTCATGGTCAGATCCTCATGGCCGATCTTCTGCAGCGCCTGGGAAATCTTATCCACATCCGCCTTGTTCTTCGGCTTATAGCGCATATAAGTATAGGGCTTGGAGATCTCAAACTTGCCGAACTTGATCGGCGTCGCCTTGGTAGACAGGCTGTTCCCGGTTCTGGCCGCCGTCAGCTTCGCCAAAGCGCCGATATCGCCTGCGTGAAGCTCGGGAACCTCTAACGGTTTATTGCCCTGAAGCACATACAGCTTTCCGATCTTCTCCTCGATCTCCCGATCCACGTTGTAGATCAGATCGTCGGTCTTTAATACGCCGGAGTTCACCTTGATCAGGGAATACTTTCCGATAAAGGGATCCACGATGGTCTTCCAGATGTAAGCGGATTTTGCCTTTGCAAAATCATAGTCCGCGTTGTAGATCTCGTTGGTCTTCATATTGATTCCGGCCACCGTGCGGTTCTCGGGGCTGGGGAAATACTTGACGATATCGTCCAGCAGCGTATAAACGCCCTGGCAAAGCACGTTGGAGCCCATGGTCATGGGCACGATGCTGCAGTCGCAGACATTGGTTCTAAGAGCAGCCCTGATCTCCGCCTCGGAGAAGGTCTCGCCGCCGAAATAGCGCTCCATCATCTCCTCGCTGGTCTCCGCCACTGCCTCCATCAGCGTATCCCGGCAGATCTGCAGGTTCGACTTATTGTATTCGGGCACCTCGCAGGGAACGACTTCCTTGCCCTGCCAACGGTTGCCGGTCTCCGTAATCACGTTGACATAGCCCACAAATTTCTCGTTTTCGCGGATCGGAAGGTTGAAGGGAGCCATCTTCTTACCGTAAAGCGCCGTCATATCCTCCACGATCTGACGGAAGGAGGCATTATCCACATCCATATTGGAGACATAGACGATTCTGGGCAGTTTATATTTTTCGCAGAGCTCCCATGCCTTCTGTGCGCCGACTTCGATACCGGCCTTGCCGTTTACGACGATGATCGCCGCGCCTGCCGCGCTGACAGCCTCTTCCACCTCTCCGACAAAGTCAAAATAGCCGGGAGCATCTATGACGTTAATCTTATACCCATCCCATTCGACAGGGACAACGGAGGTATTAATAGAAAACTGGCGCTTCTGCTCTTCCTTGCTGTAGTCGCTTACGGTGTTCCCGTCGGTCACTTTTCCCATTCTCGACGTAATGCCGGACAGATAAGCCATAGATTCGACCAGACTTGTCTTTCCGCTTCCGCCGTGACCCAGCAGTACCACGTTGCGAATCTTGTCAGTTGTGTAAACTTTCATTTGACGTTCCTCCAATTATATTTAATTTGGGTATTTCGGTATATCCTGAATCGGATTGAAAAAAATCCCATGCGTTTATTTTACTAAACAATTCCACATTTTACAAGGTAATGTTGTAATCTTTTCATAAATTATTTATCTTTCGCTTCCGAAAGCCGAATGTTTCTGTTGTTTTTCGCGCTGTGAGGTGCTATATTGAAACGGTAATCGCATTCCAAAAACAAAGCAAAATACAGACTGCGGAAAGGTACAGGTATTCCTATGTCAGAACTGACCTGCGGGTTTATCGGACTCGGATTGATCGGCGGCTCCATCGCCAAAGCGCTGAAGGAACACGACCGTCATATAAAAATCATTGCTTACGACACAAACCCCGATACGCTGGCGGCCGCCAGCCGGGAAGCGGTGGCGGATCATGTCGTCCGCGTCATCGATGAAAGCTTCTCCGCCTGCGACTATCTTTTTCTCTGCGCCCCGGTACAGAAAAACGACGACAATCTTGCCGCCGTAAAGCGGGTGATGGGAGCGGACTGCCTTCTCACGGACGTGGGAAGCGTTAAAACCGCCATTCACCGGTCCGTCCGCGAGGCCGGGCTGGAACATTGCTTTATCGGCGGGCATCCCATGGCCGGAAGCGAACGCACCGGCTTCGTGAACTCCAAGGCTTCTCTTCTGGAAAACGCGTACTATATTCTCACCCCCACTCCTCTTGTTTCCCGGGAGCGGTTGGAAAAATACCGGGAGCTGGTGCTGCTGATGGGCGCGATCCCGCTGATTCTAAATTACGAAAAGCATGACTATGTCACCGCCGCGGTCAGCCATCTTCCGCATGTCGTGGCTGCTTCCCTGGTGAATCTTGTCCGCGACAGCGACTCCGCGGACGGCATCATGCGCCTTGTGGCGGCCGGGGGGTTTAAGGACATTACCCGAATCGCCTCCTCCTCCGCCTCCATGTGGCAGCAGATCTGCCTCACCAACACCGGGAATATCGCATCCCTTCTGCAGGACTACATCGCCGCGCTCACGGCGGTGCATAAAAGACTGACGGAAGCAGACGGTCAGGCTCTCTATCATCTATTCGACAGCGCCCGCATTTACCGGGATTCCTTTATCGACGCTTCCAGCGGCCCGATCAAGCGCTCCTACAGCTTCAATGCGGACATTGCGGACAAAACGGGAGCTCTGGCGCATATCGCCATGCTGCTGGCAGAACATGGTGTCAACATCAAAAACATCGGTATCGCCCACAACCGAGAGTCGGAGGACGGCGTTTTAAAGGTCGAGGTCTACGACGAGGCTTCTCTGGACACCGCGGTCTCGATCCTGCGGACGGCGGGCTACACCCTGCACGTCAGGGACTGACTCTCCGCCTCCTTTGGCATTTTGCCAAAAGGAGGCACATCAGCATACCGAAAGCTCCGCCACAGGTATCCAGAAGCACATCCGCCATACTGCCATACCGTCCCGGCACGAAAAGCTGGTGAAATTCATCCGAAGCGGCGGACAAAAACACCCACACCACCGTAAAAAGACACCTTTTTCTGCCCGGGCGCGTCCATTGGCTCAACAGCACATACACCAGCACTCCCATACAGGCATATTCCATAAAATGCGCCAGTTTCCGGATCGGGTGTTCAAAATATTCCGCCAAATCTTCCATAAACATCTCGCTCCACTGTCTGCCGGACAGATTGTTTATCCATTCCACGCACTTCTCGGAGATCATCTGGCTGAAGCTCCCCGACTGCTCGCCGTCCTGCGCCGAAAAACCGAATATCATAATATAAAGTGCCAGTAACAGAATCGTTACCGGCACCGTGATTGCAACTTTTCTTTTCACCCTTTACTGCTCTTCCATTTCCGTCACGGTCTGATAAGTTGAAATCCTGATGGAATCCAGTTCGGGCATCCCGATAAAGACCGCGCCGTAAGCGTACTTTCCCGCCATCAGTTCAATCCTGACGATCTGCAGGAACGCGTGAATCACTTCCTTGGTCCAGATCGTGAGATAGGACTCGTAAATCTCCCCGATTCTCAGGGGCTCGGAGCATTCGAAGCCGATGCCGGTTTTTGACACATCCAGAATATCAATAACCACTTCCTTGTTGCTGTCGCCGTCCAGCCGCTTTATCATGAGCTTTGATTCCAGGTTTGTTCTTTTTGTTCTTCTTCTCTCTGCCACTTTTACCTTCTCCTTACGTTTTATTGTGAAGACCACCCACTGCAATAAGTATATCACCTTCCGGCCGTAACCTCAAGTACAAATCTGAAATCGCGCCATTTTTGCGCCATTTTACAAAAGCAGGACCTTGTGTCAAATTATAAGCATCGCATCCCCAAAGCTGAAGAACCGATACCTCTCCCGGACGGCCTCCTCATACGCGTTCAACACGTTCTCTCTGCCTGCAAACGCGCTGACCAGCATGACCAGCGTGGACTCCGGCAGATGAAAATTCGTAATCAGCCCGTCCAACACCCTGAACCGGTAGCCCGGATAAATAAAAATCTCCGTATTTCCGCTCCCGGCCTTCACTTCCCCGTTCTCCTCCGCCGCGCTCTCCAACGTTCTGCAGCTGGTGGTGCCCACACAGATTACGCGGCCGCCGGCGGCTTTTGTACGGTTGATCGTTTCCGCCGCCTCCTCCGTAATCTCATAATATTCGGAGTGCATATGATGCTCCAGAATATTGTCTTCCTTCACGGGCCGGAAGGTTCCCAGCCCTACATGAAGCGTCACAAAAACGATCCGGATTCCCGCCGCTTTGACCCGCTCCAGCAGCTCCTCCGTGAAATGCAGCCCCGCCGTTGGTGCCGCCGCGGAGCCCTCGCATTTTGCGTATACGGTCTGATAGCGGTTCCTGTCCTGAAGCTTATGGGTGATATAGGGCGGCAGGGGCATCTCCCCCAGCCTGTCTAAAATCTCCTCCCAGATCCCCTCGTACCCGAAACGGATCAGGCGGTTTCCTTCCTCGACGGTCTCAAGCACCTCAGCCTTCAAAATCCCGCCGCCAAAGGAAAGTCTGGAGCCGGGTCTGCATTTCTTTCCCGGCCTTACCAGCGTCTCCCAGACGTCGCCTTCCTTTCGCTTAAGCAGAAGCACCTCTACGCGTCCGCCGGTTCCCTCCCGCTCTCCCAGCAGTCTCGCGGGAATCACCTTCGTATTGTTTAACACCAGACAGTCTCCCGGCTTCAGATAATCCGCGATATCGCGGAACACACGGTGGGCCGTCTCCCCGGAATGCCGGTTAAGCACCAGAAGCCTGGATGCGGAACGCTCCTTTAGAGGATCCTGGGCAATCAGTTCCCCCGGCAAGTCAAAATAAAAATCCGATTTTTTTAATTCCATCTCACAAATCCTTACAGATCCGCCTTTTTCGCAAACGCAATGTAGCCTTTGTACGCCTCAAAGATATCCGCCTTGCTGGTGGCCTCCCAGGGGGCGTGCATATTCAGCACCGCTACGCCGCTGTCGATCACGTTCATCCCGTACAGCGCCAGGATATAGGCGATGGTTCCGCCTCCGCCCACGTCTACCTTGCCGAGCTCCGCCGTCTGATAAACGACTTTTTCCTCATCCATGATGCTGCGCAGATGAGCGATATATTCCGCGTTCGCGTCATTGGAGCCGGATTTTCCCCTGGAACCCGTAAACTTGTTAAACACCATGCCTGCGCCCATCCACGCCGCATTTTTCGTCTCAAAGCAGGAGCGGAAGCCCGGATCGAAGGCTGCGCTGACATCGGAGGAAAGCATACAGCTGCGGGCCAGACATCTTCTGACATTCATCTCGCTGTACTCTCCCGTCAGATTCATCACCTCCGCCACCGCGTTTTCAAAGAATCTGGACCGCATGCCGGTCGCTCCCACGGAGCCGATCTCCTCCTTATCCACGAGGATACAGCAGACCGTCCTGGAGGTCTCTCCCACATCCAGCATCGCGCGCATGGAGGTAAACGCGCAGACTCTGTCGTCCTGGCCGTAGGCAAGAATCATGCTGCGGTCAAGCCCTGCTTCTCTCGCCTTTCCCGCGGGAACGATTTCCAGCTCCGCGGAAAGGAAATCATCCTCCTCGATATCGTAGGTCTCCTTCAAAATGTCCAACACGCCGGACTTGATCACGGCTTTCGCCTTTTCCTTCGCCTCGTCGGTCTCCTTTTCCTCCTCGCCGATGACGATGGGTCTGGAGCCCACGATCAGATCCAGGGCCTCTCCCTCGATCACCTTGGCCGCCTTCTTTTCCAGCTGCTCTCCCGCCAGATGAATCAGCAGATCCGACACGAAAAACACCGGATCGTCCTCGTTCTCGCCGATATTCAGCTCCACGGCCACGCCGTCCTTTTTCACCACTACGCCGTGAATCGCAAGGGGCAGCGCTACCCACTGGTATTTCTTGACGCCGCCGTAATAATGGGTATCCAGGTAGGCAAACGCGTGGTCTCCGTCTTCAAACAGCGGATTCTGCTTTACGTCCAGCCTGGGGCTGTCGATATGGGCGCCCAGAATATTGAGGCCCTCCGTCATCGGCTTCTCGCCGATCCGGAACATGACGATGGACTTGTTCATCCATACGCTGTACACCTTATCTCCCTTTTTCAGCCCCTCGCCGTTTTTGATCAGACTTTCCAACTCCCGGTAGCCGTCCGCCTCGACCGTGTTGACGATCGTGTCGATACACTCCCGCTCCGTTTTCCCGTTATCCAGGAAAACCCTGTACTCGCTGCAGAGCTTCTCCAGCCTTTCCAGATCCTTCTCCTCATATTTTTTCCATGCGCATTCCCTGTCCATTGCTCTCTTCCTCCTGTTTTCTTTTCGTGCGGCCCTGCATCCGCTTCCCGCGGCAAGTGTCCGCCGCCGTTTCCATCCGAAGCGCTCTTCCTCTTAGCTTCTCAGATCGATATCCAGCTTATTCTTCAGATTCTTCAATATTTTTTTCACGAACCGTTCTACGGAATCCGCCTCAAAAGCCTCCTCGCCGGGCACAAAACGGATCGAAAACGCCATGCTCTTTTTGTCCTTCGGAATCTGTCCTCCCTCATACACATCGAACAGTCTGATGTCGCCGATATAAGAACAGGACTGCCGGATCACCTCCTCCACCTGCCCGCAGGTGACGTCCTTATTCATCACAAGGGCAAGATCCCGGCTCTCCTCCGGATACCTGGACAAAGGCGTAAATGCCGCCTTGCCCGCCTTTAATCCGGAAAGCTTTTTCAGATCGATCTCCAAAAGATACGCGTCGCATCTTAAGTCAAGCTCTTCCGCCACCTCATACGCCACCTTCCCCAGATAACCGACCTGCTCTCCCTCACAAAAGATCGACGCGGTCTGGTACGGGTGCAGGAAGGGCTTCCTATCCGGCGCATACTCAAACTTCACAAACAAAGTTTCCGCTGCCTTCTGCGCGATTCCTTTCAGCGTAAAGAAGCTCTCTTCCCCGCCAAAAATACCGACGCAAAGAGTCTTGCGCTCGTCGGGATACCCCTGAAGCGGCAGCTCCTTCGGCACAAAAACATTGCCCAGTTCAAACAATCTTCCCTCCAGATTTCCCTTCTTCTGGTTTCTGGAGACAGCGCCCAGCATGGACGCCGCCAGCGTCGTCCGCATCAGGGACAGCTCTTCGTTGATCGGATTCAGGATCCGGATGGTTCTCCGCCAGGGATCGTCCTCCGGCAGCCGCAGCAGATCCAGATCGGAGGGCGAGAAGAAGGAATAGTGGATACACTCGTAAGCGCCGACGCCGCAGAGAGCTCTCTTCAGCCGCAGCTCCTTTTGCTGCCTCCGGTTTAATCCGCCCATGGTAACCTTGGCCTCCGGCAGGAAAGCAGGCGTCACATGGTCGTAGCCGTACATGCGGATCACTTCCTCCGCCACATCCTGATAGGACTCCATATCCTCGCGGTACGCAGGCGCCTGCAGCGTCAGCTCATCCCCTTCGATCACAGGCGCAAACTGCAGATTTTTCATAATGCGCAGAATTTCTTCCTCCGGGACTTCGATTCCCAGCACATCGTTAACCCGTCTGATACTCACCTTCAATTCCCTAGGCTCCACGGAATTTCCGACATTGACGTCCACATGCGTGGAGGATACCTTGCCGCAGCCCAGCTCCTCGACCAGATGCAGGGCTCTCTTCATGGCCTGGACGGTCGCGTACTCGTCCACTCCCTTCTCGTATCTGGCGCTGGAGTCCGTCCTCTTTCCCAGCGCCCGCGAGGTCTTTCTGATATTGTCGCGGGCAAACTTCGCGGACTCAAACAGCACCTCCGCGGTAGTATCGCGGATCTCGGAATTGAGTCCGCCCATCACTCCCGCCAGCGCCACAGGCTTTACGCCGTCGCAGATCACAAGATTGTCCCTGTTTAACGCATACTCCTGGGAGTCCAGGGTGACGATCTTCTCCTGCTCTCCGGCGCGTCTGACCCGGATCTCGTTTCCCTCCAGATAGTCGCAGTCAAAGGCGTGCATGGGCTGCCCCATCTCCAGCAGCACATAGTTGGTAATATCCACGATGTTGGAGATTGCGTCCTGTCCCACCAGCGCCAGCCTGCGCTTCATCCACTGGGGCGACTCCCCGATCTTCACGTCGTACACATAGTGCCCGATATATCTCGGGCAAAGCTCCGGCGCGTCCACCGTCACGCGGAAACCTTCCTTTTTGACCTCTGTGGGCGTATAATCCGTTGCAGGCGGCTTCAACTCCTGATCCAGCGCCGCCGCCACCTCTCTTGCAATTCCGAGAATACTCTGGCAGTCTGGTCTGTTCGCCGTGACGGAAATATCAAAAATCCAGTCGTCCAGCCCAAGCAGGGGCTTCACGTCCGCCCCCGGCTCGGCGTCCTCCGGCAGGACCAACAGTCCATTGTACCCTCCCCCGGGGAAAAGATTTTCGGTGACTCCCAACTCCACGCCGGAACAGAGCATCCCTTCGGACTCATAGCCCCGAAGCTTTCCCTTTTTGATGGTCATGACGCCTTCCACCGTCTTGTGATCCTTCGCCGTCATATAGACCGTCGCTCCCGTCAGCGCCAGGGGGAACTTCCCACCGGCACAGACATTATCCGCCCCGCAGCAGACCTGAAAGCTTCCGTGTACCCCGGCGTTTACCCTGCAGACATGCAGATGGGTTTCGGGAATAGGCTCGCACTCTTCCACAAGTCCTACCACCACATTGCCGATCTCTTTTCCGACCTCCGTCAGCTCCTCCACCTCAAATCCGCAGGAAAACAGCTTTTTCTCCAGCTCCTGGGGCGTGATATTGATCTCCACATATTCCTTTAACCAACTAAGCGGTACTAACATATCCTTTACCCTCCTTCCGATGCCTAATTATCGTCGATCTGGCGCAGCACGCGCAGATCTGATTCAAACAACAGCTTGATGTTGTTGATGCCGTATTTGAGCATAGCCACGCGCTCCAGCCCGATGCCAAAGGCAAGACCGCTGTATTCGTCGGAATCGATCCCGCAGTTCTCCAGCACCTTTTTGTTGACGATCCCGCAGCCTAAAATCTCAATCCAGCCCGTTCCCTTGCAGAGCTTACAGCCCTTGCCGCCGCACTCGAAGCAGCTTACGTCCACCTCCGCGGAAGGCTCCGTAAAAGGGAAGAAGGAGGGACGGAGTCTCGTCGTGGTTTCTTCTCCAAAAATTTTTTGCACAAATACATCCAACATCCCCTTTAAATCGCACAGGGTAATCTTTTTATCCACTACCAGCCCCTCCATCTGATGAAACATGGGGGAATGCGTGGCGTCGTCGTCCGAACGGAATACCTTGCCCGGCGATAACATCTTGATGGGCAGCTCCTTTGTCTCCATGGCATGTATCTGCGCCGCGGAGGTCTGTGTGGCAAGCAGGAAATCGGGGGACAGATAAAAGGTATCCTGCATATCCCGGGCAGGATGATCCTTCGGCGTGTTCAGCGCCGTAAAATTATAATAATCGTTCTCAATTTCTCTGTTTTCAAACACTTCAAACCCCATGCCCGCAAACACGTCTATGATCTGATTGCGCATCTGGGTGATCGGGTGCAGATTTCCGGTCTCCCGTTCCTCAGCCGGCATGGTCACATCTTTCTTTTCGCTCTCATACCGCATCTCCAGCTCTTTCGCCTTCATCCGCTCGTCCAGCTCGGCAAAACGCTGCTGCGCCCATTCCTTCAGCTCGTTTACGCTTTTGCCGAAAGACGCCCTTTCCTCCGGCGCAATACTCTTCATTTCCTTCATCAGCTGGCCGATCTTGCCGGTCTTTGAATCCAGAAACTTCTTCCGAAGCTCAAAGGCCGCCGCTCTGGACTCCGCGCGTTCTTTGATTCCGTCCGTGATTTCCTGCCTGATGCCCGCAAGTCTGTCGTTCATTCCGTTTTCCTCCGATTTCTTTTTTATTTTCTCATTGTCGCGACGTTCGCCCAATGTGTCTGTTCGGGCAGACTCTTTGCTTCCCGCTCGCTTCCTTCCAGTCAGCTCGCTGTCGCGACGTTCGCCCAATGTGTCTGTCCCGACAGAGTTTTTGCTTCCTGCTCGCTTCCTTTCCAGTCAGCTCGCTGTCGCGACGTTCGCCCAATGTGTCTGTCAGGACAGACACATTACGCAGCCCTCTCTCGCCGCACGGTATGCAAGCATCCCGTGCGGCGTTCGCGGTTCTGCTTGCGCGTCCGCCCCTGGCAGACGCGCCGGGCTCACTGTCCGCGCAAAAAATCCCCTGCATTTTCATGCAAGGGACGAAATATCTGCTTCCGCGGTGCCACCCTGATTCCCTGTCTCAAACAGGGCTCTCGTTTACGCTTAACGCGCGTCACACGTCCGGCGCTATCCGCCCGCGGTTCTTCTTTCTCCGCACGCCTTTCACGCCAGAGGCTCCGGTGGGAAATTCGAAGATCGCGTCTGAACTTAAGGAAGCTTGCAGCCGACGGCTCCCTCTCTCTGTAAGAAAACGGATCTCTACTACACACCATCCACGCCTTTATCTGCTAATTGAATAGTTTAGCGGTATTTATCGGAAATGTCAAGCTTTTCCGCCGTTTTTTCTGTTTCTCACAAGCACCTTGTTCACAGGGCTGAAATAACGGTTCAGATACGCGCCGATCATAATGATATACATACAGCAGTACATCCACAAAAGAACGATGATGATAATGGAAAGGCTTCCATAGATACCGTAGGAATTTCCGTAGGTAACATAAATAGAAAAACCCCAGGAAAAGACGCTCCACACCACCGCCGAAAAGGCGGCTCCCGGGATCTGCTCCTTAAACTTAAGCCTTTCGTCCGGCACATAGGCATAGATTGCCGCAAACAGCAGGGTCAGCACGACCCAGACTACGATAAAACGGAAGTTCATGGCAAAGGACACAAGATCCTGAAGCACCGGGAATCTGTGCAGCGCCAGATCCACCAGCTGATTGCCGAACACGTTGATAAACAGGGAGAGGATCACCACAATCAGCATAACCGCCGTGTACAGGCTCGCTATCCCCCTGACCACAAAATAATTCCGCTTCTCCTCCACACCGTTGACAGCGTTCAGCCCCCGCATCAGCGCCATGACACCCTTGGCCGCGGACCATAACATCGCGACAATCGCCACGGACATGACTCCCGACGCCCTGTCGTAAATGTCGGAAATCAGACTCACCGTAAGGGGAACCGCCATCTCCGGCACCACATCCGTCACCGCCCTCACCAGGTTTTCCTCTGTGAGCGGGGTGTACGGGATGATTGCGCAGAGCGTAATCAGCATGGGAACGACGGACAAAAAGAAGAAAAAGGCAATACTCGCCGCATATGCGCTGATATTCTGTTTTTTCATCTGTGCGGAAAAATTTTTCCAAACCGGATAAAGTCTTCGAATCACGTTGCTTTCCCTTCTGTCCGCCGCGCGGATCCGTCACTGTGTGTCAAACATGTCCCTGACGGCGCATTCTTCATAGAAAAAGGTCAAAATATCGCCGGCCGTCCATCCGCATTTCGCCATCTCCTTGGCACCGTTCTGGCTCATGCCGACCCCGTGGCCGAATCCGCCGCCGGTCAAGGTATATCCTACCACATTTCCGTCCTGTTTTCCAGCAGTTATCACAAAAAATGCGCTGGGAAGCAGACTCGGGCTCGCCACCTTTTTCCCGTCCTGCCGTACGATCTTGCTCGTCCCGTTGTTAAGCACATAGCGAATGTTATGTTCCGATATCACCTTATAGGTTCCCTCTTCTCCCTCTATCACCAATTCGTCCGCGACTCCGCCCACGCCGCGTTTTTCAATATACAGGTCCCTGATTCCGCCGAGCGTTCCGATATCGCTGCTGACATATTCCCCCTCCTTTAACGTCAGAACCAGCCTGCTGTTCGCCGCATACCGCTTCTTTAACTTCTCCAGGACGATTTCCGGATCCAGCTCCTTCACCTCGTAGGTCCACCGATACCATCCCTCTCCCGCCTCAAAATCGTCCTCGTTGACCGAACGGATATAATCCGAAAAGGCCTGTTCGTCCTTCAGCTTTTCTCCCATATTCTCCGTTTCAACGCCCCCCGCGGCAATCTGCGCCATATCCGTCTTGCAAAGATGCCTGGGATGCAGATAGGTAATCAGCGAAGCCGCCTCCGTCTTCCAGACGTTGGCGTCGCTTCCCACTCCGCAGGAGGTAGAATAATAATAGGTTTCCGCAAGCGTCCCCTCCGCCGTATAAAGGAGCTGCCCGTAGGTATCCTTCACCGCCGCGGTTGTACTCGCCTGCTCCGCGATATTGTTATAAACCTGATAGGTAGAGCTGTCGTCCACATGGGCTCCGTACTGCGGATAACCGGCCCGCTCCATATGCCCGTAAGCGTAGGTTCTGGCGCAGATTGCCTGCGCCTTCAAGGCTTCCGACGGATAATTTGACGGCATCTCGCTGGGCACAACGCTGTACAGATATTCCTCCAGAGGAAGCTCGTTCACCAAAACGATACCGTCCTGTGTCCGTATCAGCTCCACGGTTCCCCGACAGGCCGGAACCCCCTGGTTCCTCAACACATTTTTCAAAACCACCTTTCCCGTCAACACCTCCGGTACGATCAGCACCCTGTCCGTCTCAAAGTAGGGACTGTCATAAGAAAAGACGATTTCATCCCCTGCCTGATGCTTCTCTTCCTTTCTGTCCCCGAAGCTTCCGTACACCACCGCAAAACCGGTATCCGCCGTCACCGCCGGCTGTGCGTGAAAAATACCGCTGTAGTCCGCCGCTTTGATCAACACCCTGATATTCTGCATTGCCTCCTCTTTCACCAGAAGAACCCCGCAGATCTCGCCGTCCTCCACGCACAGATCCGTAAAGCTGTACCCAAAGCGGATATCCCTTACCGTACACGTCTGCAGGCTGCCGTAAAGACGGTATCCCGCATAATCCTCTGCCAGAGGCAGTCTGCCGTATTCTTCCACCTCGATCCAGCCGTCTCCGGCGCTCAAGATCCGCCCGTTTATCTTTTGCTTCTTCAGATAAATATCCGTTATTTCGCCGTCGGTCAGCGTCACATCCGCCAGCTGCTCCCGCACGGGCTCCTCAGGACGGTAAGCAGCCTCCTCCCCCCCGGATTCGTCAGCCGCTGTCTTCCAGGGACAGTCTCTTGTCTCTCCGCCGTAAAAAATCCGGATGCCCTCTTCACTCTCTTCCAGAATCCAGACGTTATGTAAAATCTCTGTCACCGGGATATGCGGCGGCAAAACGGCGGACGGCTCCTCCTCTTCCTGCGGTGTGCCGCCCTGAAGCAGGATAGCGATCAGCTTGCCGATCAGGAGCAGTACAATCAGCAATACGCCCAGCAGACAGATAAATGCCTTTAACTGCATTCTCTGTGATCTGTTCAGTTGAAATCTGTCATCCCTCAATATTTATGCCCTCCGCTCCGTTCCTATAACCGCAAAAGAGCAGCCCCCGCGGACTGCTCTCTTCTTTCGTACCGTAAATTTTTTTCCCCAAAATGCCGCCCCCTGTCTCTTGACTCCTAGCAGCGCTAGGTGGGTGACCGCAACCACGCTTTTGCCTTCCCTTCCGATCCTCCGCTAAGAGTGAGGGCCTGACAGCCACTTGGCAATATAGGAATCCCGTTTAAAGTAATGTAGGTTCAAAAATAAACAAGAGTTATCGTGCATCTCAGGGTAACCTTATTATACCTGATTGTATATGGGTTTACAATAGAAATATTTAACAAAATCTACTGCATACATTTGTCAACAAGGCTGTCTATTACAGGCACCCTGACGGTTCCCTGGTTCAGCGCCTTCAGACCCAGCAGCAGAAACAGGACGGTTCTGATCAGCTCCAAACCGTTTCTCAGCATATAGATAATGTTTGATACCACAGAAATATAAAAGCTTCCGCCAAAAATGCTTAAAATACTGTTAATAAAACTGATCACGTCGGGGATCAGCCCCAATACCGTGTTAAACAGCGCAAAGACAATCAGCAGGGCGACTGCCTTTACCGCAGACTTTCTCAGCCAGACATTTTCCTCCCGAAGAAGGATATAGCCCGTCAGGATCACTGCCGCCAAAGAACCGCTGAATAACCCCAGAAAAAACGCTGCCGCGCCCAACACTCCCACGGAAACTCCCAGTTTCGTCTTCTGCATTGCTCCCTTTCTCCCTTCCCTCTCTGTTTCCTATATTTCTTCTGTCTCCTCAACCGTCGCTTCCGCTTCGCTTTCCGCCGCGCTCCCCTGCTCTGTCTCTCCAGACAGGTCAACGCCCTCTTCCTCCGTCATGGAAGCGCCGCAGGAACTGCAGAACACCGCGTTGACCGCCACCTGGGCCCCGCATTTCGGGCACGCAACGGTTCCCTTGATATCCGTGATCTGCTGTCTGTACTCCCTGATTTTCTCCTCGGATTCACGGATTGCTGCAATCATCCCGTCATACTCCGTCTCGTGTCCGTCCGCATGAAGGGAAACGTAAAGCTTTCCGATTTCGAGATAATTATTGTTGATCTTTTTCTCCTCGTCGTAAATATACGAATTCCACTTTGCCAGGTCAGCCACCTCTTTTGTCTTCTGCACCGCCGACTGTCCTGCCAGCGAAAGCTTCTTCCCCAGATCGTCAAAAAATGCCATGTTGCTTCCTCCTTATTTTTATGGGCTTTCAGTTATTTCACCCGCTCCCACTACGGTTAAAAACATTATAGCACGGTATCGCCCGTAAATCAATTCCCTTTGCGGCGGAATATCATCCCTCTGCCGCAATAATTCTGCTTGTTTCCTTCCGGGTAACGTGCTATAATCATCCTGTTCGGATTCGCAGGATGCGGCCTTTTATACTCTATAGGAAACTTCGTCGTAGCAAGGGAAGAATGCGAAGCATTCTTCGAAGCGTCCGACAGGACGCTTTTTTACCCGGCGCTTCCCTGTCCCGGAATCCCGACACGGAATATTCAGATCATTTAAGATTTAATGAGGAGGATACTATCATGAAGAAAAAAATACTTATGCTTGTACTGGCGCTTGGCACGGCGCTGTGCCTGTCCGCCTGCGGCGGCAAATCCGACGCCGACATTTCATCCCGTCCGGATTCTTCCGAAAACGTCTCGCCGAAGCCTCTGGTCAACAAGGAGACGGAATCCACTGCGGAACCGTCCGTCAGCGGGGAGGCGGAATCCTCCGGGACTCCGGAATCCTCTCCTCTGGCCGACTGGTATAACAGCAACGACCGCACGCTGTTGGAGGATACCATCAACAACACCGTCCTTCAGAACGGCGAGATGACATTCTTCGTCGAAACCGAGGAACCCGGCATTATCATCTACAATTACCAGTATTCGGACCAGCTGGATTTATCCGGGCTTTCCCAGGAAGACATTGCCGACGCCTATTCCGATCTGCTTGACAGTATCGATGTGTTTGCGTCGGATATCGCCGCCTTTAAGAGCACCTACGGCATTCCGCTCACTGCGATCCGCATGAGATACATCAATCAGGACGGCTCCCTGATTTACACCCTGGACTTTACCGAAAACGGCGCGGTCACGGCAGACGGAACTCCCGTCACAAAGGATTCTTCCCCGGCGGCAGGCTCTGCGGATCAAAATATCGCCACCCTCACCGACTGGTACAACAGTGACGAGAGAACAACCACCGAGCAGGCTGTCAACGCATCCATTGCATCTCAGGGAATCTCCTTATCCCTGACCGTGGAAGAGCCTGACATTCTTATTTTCAACTACCGCTATGCCGAACAGCTGGATGTGTCCGGGTTATCTCAGGAGGATATCGACACCGCATTTGCGGGCTCCATACAGTCTCTGGGCGAAAGTATGATTTCCGACGTGTTCACCTCCTTTGAGTACGAATACGGCATCCCCCTCCGGATCGTCCGCGTGACTTTCCTGAATGCCGACGGCACCCTGCTTTCCAGCCTGGATTTTACAAATGACTAATCTTTTTTAAAAGGAGGCGATCTCATGAGAGGAAAAGCTTTTGTGCTGATGATACTCCTGTCTATGACATTAGGCCTGTGCTCCTGCGGCCGGAGCGGCTCGCCAAACGGCGAGTCCACCCCGGCCCCGGGGGATGCGGCGGACGGGGCCGCCGCATCCGGCGCAGGGGAAATCAATACCCTCACCGACTGGTACAACAGCGAAGAGAGGGTCCAGGTGGAGGAAGCGCTTGCCGGAGCCGCCGAAACCATGGGAATGACCTATTATATCACGGTACAGGAACCCGATATCCTGATCTATAACTACCAGTCCCTCGGACAGATCGATTTTCAGGGCGCGTCACAGGAGCAGATCGACGCGGTCTACGCGGAATCCATGCAGCCCTATATCGAAACGATAACGCCTGCCTTTGCAGCCTTTCGCGAAGAATACGGGATATCGCTGCGCATCGTCCGGCTGGCCTACTATAACGCGGACGGCTCCCTGATCACAGCCCTGAATATCACAGAGGATTATCAGTCTCCCGGCGTTACAGGCGACAGCTCTTCTCCTGCCGCCTACCTGTCTCTCGCAGACTGGATTGCTTCCGGGGAAGCGGCGGAAATCATTGCTTCCGTCAACCGCAGTCTGTCCTCCTCCGGGATGACGTTTACACTCTCCGCGGAGGAAAATGTCCTTGTCTATGAATATTATGCCGACGACGCTCTAAGCTATGGCAGTCTCTCCGCGGAAGAACTGACCGAGCATTTTGGGAACGCAGTGGAGAGTATGCGGGAAAACCTCCTCTCCCTGTTTGAGGTATTCCGGGATGAGTACGGCCTCACGCTCGACGCCGTGCGGGTGGTCTTCTTTAACGAAGACGGTTCAAGGATACTGTACACCTCCGAGCTCCCGTAGCGCTCAGAGCAGCTAACTCTTTGCAAAACGTGAATTAGAATTTCTTCGCTCACAGCCTATGCTGTGAGCGATTAGAAATTCTTCTCACACTTTTAGCGTCTTTTCCAGGATCCAAACAAGGTTTTCTTATACCGCTCCAACGCCTCGGAGGCACCTGAAATCTTCTGCGCCGCAGCTTTCTGGTAACAGGACACGGCCTTGGGAATATCCTCTACCACCCCCACTCCCTGATCGTACATATCGCCTAAAAACATCCACGCCTGACCGCTGCCTTCCCGGGCGGCTTCCTCCAGAATCCGCTTCCCCAGAAGCATATCGGCACGGATCCCCTTGCCAAAAAGGTAACAGTACCCCAGCAGATCCTTGGGATAATTCTGCTTTCCACCTATGAGCCCGCTTATCATGCGGACTGCCATCTCATAGTCGATCTCCACACCGTAGCCCCAAAAATAGCACTGCGCAAGAAACCATTTGGCGCTGGGGTGGCCTCCCAGATCCGCCTCCTCAAAGCAGCGGAAGGCCTCCCGGTAATCCTGAACGCAGCCCCAGCCGTTATAGTAGCACCGTCCCGCATTATAGCTGCCGTATTCCTCGCCCTCATCAGCCGCCATGCGAAAAAGCTGCAGCGCCCGCGCCTCATCCTTCGGCACGCCCTTTTCGCCGGATAAGTAAGCCAGCCCCAGATCTACCGCACAGACGCCGATACCTTCTCCGGTTCCCTTTTCCGCCCAACGGTTCGCGTCGTCATAGCGCTTCAGGTTCTGATACTCCAAAACAAGGGAATGATAGTAATCCCGCATATCCACCTTGTCCTTCACGGTCTCCGCCCATCGGAGTGCCTCCTCCAGATCCTTTGTCACGCCGTTTACCCCGTTCCGCACGCTGTTAAAGGCGTTTCGAAAGGCAGGGATACAGCCCTGCTCCGCCGACCGGCGAAACCATTTTAAGGCCTGGGCGGCATTTTCCTTCTCACAGGCCGCAAAATCCTTTTTTAAAGGCTTTTGGAAATTCAGGTACATATCGCCCCAAAAATAAAACAGACCGATTGCGTACTGTGCCATAGGCTCTCCGTCCTCCGCCATGTCCTGAACTCCCTGAAAGGCTTCCTCCAGCGTCCCGGTCATGGCGCTCCTGACAGTTCCCTTTAAAATGTCCAGGCGGTCGGCCCCCAGCACGCAGAGGTCGCTCCCGAGTTCGATTCCTCTCTTTGACAGCTCCCTTGCCTTCTTCGAGTTCTCCGCCACATTCCCGTCGCCCCAGCCGTAGCATCTGGCCAAAAAATAAAAAGCGTGCGGTTCTTCCCTTGCAACCGCTTCCTCCAGAAGCCTCACGCCCTCGGCGAACCTGGCCGGATCCGCCTGGAAGTAAAGCAACTGAAGCCCTTTGCTCAAAGTCTCCGAGTAGTAATTTCCCATATCTCGCGCCTCCTTTATGTCAACCTGAAAAGCATTCCTTTTCGGAAGAGTACACCTGTATATGAATCATCCCTTCAATTCTATTGTATAAAGGCTTTTATCCTTATTGAAAGTACAACTCTTCAATTGTCATGAGTGAAACAGGCGGCGCAGGAAACATCCCTGCACCGCCTGGGTTTCAGCTCAATATTTTGCAGCAACACCTTTCACATCTTAGAGGGAAGCCGCCTCGTCAACGATCTTCTTCAGAGCGTCCAGCGCCTCGTCGGGAAGCTTGTCATAGCCTTCCTTCTTGGTCGCAAAGCCTACCACTGCGTCCACACGGTTCTGCATCGCGCTCTTCAGAGCCTCGGTATAAGCCTTGTCGGTCAGATCGGGCTTGAAGGCATCGGAGGTCTTGCCGGACCAGTCATACATGATCTCGATATCCTCAAAAGGTCCCCACTGCTCAAAATGAGCCTTGCCTTCCACGATGGTCTCCAGAATACCCAGAGTATCCGCGGGCTTACACTTGGTTCCCATGAAGTCGCCTGTATTTACGATATAGCAGTCAACATTCTTCTCTTCCACCAGCTTCTTGAACTTCTCGTAGTCGTTTACCAGAGGATAGGTTCTGAAGGGGTTTGCATAAGGAACGATACGAAGCGCGTTCATATCGGTGCCTGCCGCCACACGCTCTGCGGTGGAGGTCTTGGTAGCCAGCGTCGCACCCATTACGGAAGCGAGAGCAGCACCCTTGAGCTTCACTACGGGAGGAATGGTGGGATCCTTCATGATCCAGAAGATTGCGTTCACGGGAGCTTCAATCTTATCCACACGGTTCGGGCTCCAAAGCTTGGACTTGATCGCACGGCCGTTACCGTTTCTGATATCCTCGGTGACAAGCTGGATATGTCCTTCCTCATCCAGGGTCGCGGAGCAGTTCTGCGCCGTCAACAGGAACTTGTTATCGGGACATCCGGTAGGATAATCCGCGGTCTTATCAAAGTAGGTAGGCTCCAGGGCAACGGAGGAGCAGGTGTCCGTATTGATGATGAACGCATCGTCGTGAAGCACCTTGATTCCGCCAAACGCATCGTACTTGCCGTTGTGCTTTGCATGGGTCAGAGTGGACTTTCCGGATCCGGACAGGCCGTACACGGAAGCAACAAACTTCCTGCCGCCCTCCAGGGAGTATTCCTTCTGTCCGCCGTGGCAGGAAGCGTAGCCGTTTCTGTTTGCAAGCGCCCACGCCATGGTCAGCGTGCCCTTCTTGTGCTCGCCGAAATACTTCATGCCCAGAATCGCCGCACAGTTCTCGTTGGTGTCAAAGTAGCACAGGGTCAGGGGATCGCTTAAGCAGCTGTAATCCACATCGGGAGCTTCCTGGGGAACCCACTGAGGATTGGAGAAAATGTAGATATCGGGCTCCTTTCCGCCGCCTACGGGCTTGGAGTTCTTATACATCTCCACATACTTGTCGGACATGTACTGGAAGTTCAGCATCCAGTTGTAGAGCAGATTCTCTTCCCCTTCGGGAATCAGCAGATGAGCCTTAACCATGAACTCGGGATCCAGTCCGATGAAGCACTCTGCATGATACATGGTCAGCCAGCGGGTTTTGTAAACGGCATCCATCACAACCTTGTCAAGCTTTGCCGCATCCACGCCGGGCTCGCCCTTGATACGGCGTGCCGCCGCATAACGGCCGGTCACCGCGCCGTCGTTGAACAGGAGTACCTTGGTATCCTTTTCAAGGCCCTGCTCCTCAGCCCTGTAAACGGGCATATCGGTAACAATCGTACCGGGTGAATTTTTTGCCAGATCATAGGCTTCTCTTACCGTATTCACCTTCACAACGTTGTTGCCGTAAAAAGCCGCTTCAATAATAGAACGTGTCTTGCTGAAGCCGGGCTTTCCTGCCCCGATCTCGCTGATCGGGTAATAAGCTTTTGTTGACATAAAAAACGTCCTCCTTCATATAGTGTATTTCTACCGCCAAAGGGCAGGCGGTGCATTGTGAAAACATAACCGGCCGATCGGAAAATCAAAGATTCCCTGCTGAATCTGCGGGACAATCTGTGCGCCGACCGACGATTGGCTGCGTGTACGACCGCTTGACCATGCGTAGCAAACTTAAATTTATTATCTCAAAATTCGTTAAGGAAGTCAATAAATACAAAAAAATTTATAAAGTTTTTAGTTTGCAGAGACTCACCGCCTTCGACGTGCCGATGCGCTCACAGCCCAGCCCAAGAAACATCTCCACATCCTTTAGGGTGGAGATTCCTCCCGCCGCCTTGATTTTGACGTCGGGGCCGATATACTTGCGGAACAGCTCCACATCCTCCTTCGTTGCCCCGCCGGTTCCGAATCCCGTGGAGGTCTTGATATAATCCGCCCCCGCGTCGGTGACCGCCCGGCACATGGCGATCTTCTCTTCCTCCGTCAGGTAACAGGTCTCGACGATCACTTTCAGAATATGATCCCCGCAGACTTCCTTCAAGGTGCGGATCTCCTCCTCCACCTGACCAAAGAGTCCGTTTTTGACATCGCCGATATTGACAACCATGTCAATTTCATTACAGCCGTCCTCAAGAGCCTGCCTGATCTCCGCCGCTTTGGCCTGCGTCACGCTGTAGCCCAGCGGAAACCCGACCACCGTGCAGATATTGACCCGATCCCCGTAAGCCTCGTGAATCCGCCTGACATAGGCAGGCGGCACGCAGACGCTGGCCGTTTTATATTCCACCGCCTCGTCGCAGAGCCTTCGGATATCCTCCCATGTGGCGAAAGCCTTCAGCTGCGTATGATCCACATGACGCATCATTTCCTGTATTGTCATAGCTCCTCCCGTTCTTTTCATGACACTTCCGTCATTTCGCCTCTGGCGGCACAAACCAATCCCACGGAATCTATCGATTCCGAGAAGAATGCCTGCCCAAAGAGGTGGGCTACGCCCCCTCTTGCGGGCTTAGAAAATCTTTGCACACTTCCTTCATCCCGTCCGCGTCGCACTGCACGTTATGCAGCACGGGAGCGGTACGGATTTCCCCGACGGCCCGGGGCACGGCCACATTGGCAATCCTGCTCAGCTCGTCCGCCAGCTCAAAATCGTCCTCGGAATCGCAGGGCGCGTCTATGGCCTTCATCACACTGCGGGTAAATTTGAAGGGGCTGGCGGTGGAGACAATCAGCGTCTTCGTCTTGTCCTTCGTCTCCTCCGCATACTTTTGACAGACCGCGGAGGCCACCGCCGTGTGAGGGTCGATCACATAGCCGCAGGCCTGATAAAGCCGCCTGATCTCCGCCGCCGTCTCCTCTTTATCCGCGTAATTTCCGTAAAAATCGGAAAGCGCCTCCCTCATCTGTCCGGTGATTTCATATCGGCCCGCGCCGGAAAGCGCCTCCATCAGCTCCCGCGTTTTCTCCGCGTCATCGCCCGCGATCCGATAGATCAGCCGCTCCAGATTGCTGGAGATCAGAATATCCATAGAGGGCGAATCGGTCAGCAGAAACTCTCTGTTTCGGTCGTAGATCCCGGTTCGGAAAAAGTCATAGAGCACCTTGTTTTCGTTGGACGCGCAGATCAGCCTGTCTATGGGAAGACCCATGTTTTTCGCATAGAAAGCGGCCAGGATATTGCCGAAGTTCCCCGTCGGCACCGCCACGTTGATCTTTTCCCCCTCCGCAATTTTCCCTTCCCGCAGCAAGACCCCGTAGGCATAGACATAATAGCAGATCTGGGGGACAAGCCGCCCGATGTTGATCGAGTTGGCGGAAGAAAACTGATAACCCTTCCCTGCCATCTCCTTTTGCAGCTCTCTGTCGGAAAAGATCCGCTTCACGCCGGACTGGGCGTCGTCAAAATTGCCGTGGATCCCCACCACCAGCGTGTTCTTTCCCCTCTGGGTCACCATCTGTCTCTCCTGGATCGGGCTCACGCCGTCCTTGGGATAGAATACGATTATTCTGGTTCCCTCCACATCCGCAAAGCCCGCCAGAGCCGCCTTGCCCGTGTCCCCCGAGGTTGCCGTCAGGATCACAATCTCATTGCTCACCTGATTTTTCCGGGCAGCAGTGATCATCAGGTGGGGCAGAATCGACAGCGCCATGTCCTTAAAGGCGATAGTCGGGCCGTGGAACAGCTCCAGATAGCAGGCGCCTCCCGCCTCCGCCAAAGGCGCAATGACATCCGTGTCAAATTTTTCGTCATAAGCCCGCCCGATGCAGTTTTTCAGCTCCTCCTCCGTAAAGTCGGTGAGGTAAAGCTTCATCACCTCATAAGCCGTCTGCCGGTAATCCATCCGGGAAAGCTCCCGCAGGCTCTTATCCAGCGCCGGGATATGATCCGGCACAAACAGCCCGCCGTCGTCGGAAAGCCCCTTTAAAATCGCCTCGGAGGCTTTCACCGAAGTCGTTCCGCCTCTTGTACTGTTGTATAACACTTCCATTTGCCTTCTCCCTGCATCCTCAGTTCTTCCGGCTCAGCTCCAGCAGCTTGTCGCGCATCTCGCTCTCGATCTTCTGCAACTCCACTTCCGCGTTCTTTCTCTTCTCGCGGCCCTCCTCCTGGATCTTCATCACCTCATCCAGAGTGCTGATCAGCGTCTGGTTCGTCGCCTGGAGGGTTTCGATATCGACAATGCCTCTCTCGCTCTCCCTCGCGGTCTCGACGGTGGCAGTCTTTAAATTCTCCGCGTTCTTCTTTAACAGCTCGTTGGTCATCTCGCTGACCTCATGCTGCGCCCTTGCGGCGTCCGTAGAGTGGTTCAGTCCGATCGCGATCACCATCTGGCTCTTCCAGAGCGGAATCGTGTTGACTAACGTCGATTGAATCTTGTCACTCATCACCGTATCGTTATTCTGGATCAGCCTGATCTGGGGCGCCATCTGCAGGGAAACCATCCTTGTCAGCTCCAGATCGTGGATCTTCTTTTCAAAGCGGTTGCACATCTCGGCATAATCCCTGGCCGCCTGGGTATCCTCGGGCAGCTTGCTGTGTTCCGCCTTTTCCACCAGCGCGGGCAGCTCCTTTTCCGTGGCCTCCCTAAGCTTCTGCTTCCCGGCAAGAATGTACATGGAAAGCTCCTTGAAATAATTCAGATTCAGCTCATACATCTTATCCAGCATGGCCACATCCTTAAGCAGGGTGATCTGATGCTGCTCCAGCGCCTCGCTGATCTTGTTTACGTTGACCTCCGCCTTGTCGTATTTTGCCTTCATGTTGGCCAGCTGGTTTGTCTTTTTCTTAAACACGCCCAAAAAGCCCTTGCCGTCCTCCCCGTCCTCAATGGACTTCAGCTCGGCCACCACCTGCGTCAGCATTTCCCCGACCTCGCCCATATCCTTGGTGCGCACGCTGTTTAAGGCGGACTCGGAAAAGTCCGCAATCTTCTTCTGGCAGCCCGCGCCGTACTGCAGGATCTGCTGGGTGTTGGAAAGGTCGATCTGCCCGGCAAAATCGTTCACCATCTTCCTCTCCTCCTCGGACAGCTCCACCTGCATCTCCTCCTGCGCCTGCGCGGGACTGCTCTGCTGCACCTGTGCGGGCGTCTGGGGCTTTTCCGCCAAAACCGGCTCGAACGTCAATGTGGGAGCCTCCTTCAACAGTTCGTCAATGTCACTCATTTATGTATCCTCCTTTTCTTTACTCCTAAGCATTTCAGCGCAATACCTTTTCAAATTCCCGCTCAGCCGCCAGCCCCTCCTTCGCCAGCATGGTCTTGAGCACCTGGGCGTCCGTGGTGACGTCGTAGGCCGTCTCCCGGAACATTCTGTTCAGCAGCTCCTCAAAGGCGCTGTTGATGGTATCCAGCGTCTTTTCAATCTCCGTCTTCGCCTCCCGGATCTCCTCCCCCTGGGCGCTCACGTCGTCAAACTCCTCGTAGGCCGCCACCAGCTTCAGCGTCGTCGGCAGATAATAATTCATAAATTTCTTCATCTGAGGCAGCTGCTCCGGATGCTCCTTCAGTCCCTCAAAGATCTCCTTCAACACATTTTCCAGCCGGAACAGCTTGGCGGAAATCTCCTCCCCGGGAATATTGTCGTTCATATTCCGAAGTCTGCGGATACAGTCCTGCCCCTGGGCGATCATGGCATCCAGCTCGCTCCTGGCCGACTCTGCCTCCCCGGGCTCCACGGTTTTCTGAGGCCCCTCCTGTTCTTTTTTCCTTTCCGCCGCCCTCTGCTCCTTCTCCAGAAGCTTTCTCTGCTTTTCCAGGGTCAGATACTCCCTGTAAAGCTTATCGTTCAGCATCAGGCAGCTGTTTTTGGCGTCCAGATGTCCCTCCGGGAAAAAGCCCAGCCGCAGCATTTTTTTGAGATCCTTTAAGACAAACTTCCGCGGTCTGTCCGTGTGAAGGGCCAGATCCTCCAGGTTTACATACTGATTATGCCCGGAAAGCTCCAAATATTTTTTTGCCCGCTTCAGTCTGGCTTTCTGCACAATTCCCAGCCGCAGCATGGCCGCAAAGCCCAGAAGCAGGGCGGCGACCCCCAAAAAGGCAATCCTCCAGCCGCCCCCCAGACCGAGCGCCAGGCCCAGAAACACCGCGCATACGATCGCCGTCACTCCGACGCCGATGCCTCCGAATACCCTGTAGAGCACGCCCGAGATTTTTCCCACTCCCCGAAAGGGCGCAACGGCATATTTCGCCGCGGCAGCCTCTCTGGCGGCCTGTTCCTGTCTTGCCCTCTCCTGCTGTCTCTCCCGGGTGGCTCTGGCATACTTTTCCGTTTGATTTTCTCCCACCGCATCGTTGACGGCCTGTCCCACTCTGGAGGAAACTGTCCTGACCGTATCCCTGACCGTGTCCGTCACCCGGTTCACCACAACGTCGCTGAGATCTTTAAAATTTCCGCTCCGCAGAGCGTCCTCCACGGCGTCGCGGATTTCTTCTCCGATTCCGCCCCATGATTTATTGTCGCTCATTGCCCCGTCCTTTATGATTACAATTTTTTTCACAGATTGATTATCCCATAAAAGAACCTTCATGGCAAGAAATTTATGACGCAAATCCGCTATTTAAAAAATTCATGGCCGCCGTGGCTGAACAAAAAGGTCAGATGCTCGTCAAACCACTTCATTTTATCGCTGTCCGCGTACTTTCTGGATGCGAAATAAAGCGCTCCCTCCGAGAGATCCTCCCCCGACAGAGCGCGTTCCACCGCCCGGACGGTAGCTTCACTGACCTCAACGGTGTAGTATCTGCCGTTGGATACCGGCGAGAACTGGGTGACGCCCCGCTCTCTCTGGAAAACCACCTCCGACACCGTCTCCGGAAAGCTTTCGCTGTTTACTCTGTTGAGCACCACGTTTGCCACCAGAAGCCTCCCGTCCTCATCCTCGCTTCCCGCCTCCGCCTCCACGATCCGAAGCAGCGCTTCCCTGTCCTCCTTTTCCAGAAGGTACAGACCGCTCCTCTCCATCAGCTCATAATCCACGATCCGCTGTCCCGACACGGCCGCGTCCGCGATCCCCATGCCAATGCTGATATGCTGCTGCGCCGTCGCAGTCCTGGCAGTCTCCTGCCGTCTCGCCTTCTCCTCCACCTCTTCGAGCGCCAAAGCAAGCTGGCTCACCGGCTGGGCAGCCAGTCTGGCGCCGGAGATTGCCCCCGCGCAAAGGAAACCCGTCATCACGATCAGATTTCCCGTCAAAAGCAGACTCAAAGCCTTTTTATACATAAACATCCCGTCCTTCCCGGCGTTTTTTGATACAGGCTCTGCCTGTCCGATATATCAGTATATGACGCCGAAAAGGAAAATATATCTAATCGGTTGCCTGTTCTTACAAAAAAATGCTATACTGTACGGGAGACATTCGGCGAAACGGACGAAAAGGAAGGGGCCAGACGTGGACAAAAAAAAATCCCGGACGGAAGAAAACAGGATACATTACGAGGGAGTCTTTCCGGCGTCAAAGAAAAACGGAGAGACTTATTACCGCGCCTCCCTGACCTTCCGCCGCAGGCATATCAGCCTTGGCAGCTTCTCCACGCCGGAGGACGCCCACAGTGCGTACCTGGAGGGCAGACAGGTTCTCTCCACCCCCTCCGCCGTTCCGGAAAAATATATTCCGGGCGGTCTGCTTCCCTTTGAAAAGTGGGTGAGTCTCGCCAACTTCCGCGACAACGGGATTTATTTCCGCAATCCCATTTATGTGAGCAGAAAAATGTTTTACTATTATCTTACGCCCTCCAGAGTACTGAAATTCGACCCGGACGATCTGTTCTATTACTCCTCCCACAAAATCATGTGCAGAGGCGGACATTACTTCGTGGCGGATTACGGGCTTCAGGTCAGCATCGCCTCCCGCTACGGGATTCCTCCCTACGCCAGAGAAGGCCGGGATTTCTTTTTCATCAACGGAGACTCCACCGATTTTCGCCGTGAAAACATCAGGGTCGTAAACATTTACCGCGGCGTCACGGCAGAACAAAAAAAGGGACAGCGCATATACACTGTCCGCATTCATATCAAAGGCAGCGTTATCGTCGGCCGTTACCGCAGCGAGACGGAAGCCGCCATCGCCTACAACAAGGCCGCCGACACGCTCCGCAAAAACGGGCTGCCGAAAAATTATACCTTAAACTACATCGAGGGACTTCCGCCCGGCCGCTACGCCGAAATCTACTCTTCGCTGGAAATCTCCCCCAGGATCGCGCAGTACCGCCCTTAAGGACGGCCGGCTACTTTTCTGCATAATCGATGAAGCTGATATTCAAATTGACCGGGCCCGCAATCCCGTCAACGGATCCCTGACTGCTGTACTGCCACATCGTAAACTTGTACGGATAGTCCGGGATATCCGCAGGCTGGGCCAGCCACACGTCGTAGGCCGTAAGCTTCGACATGTCGATCTCCTTGATCAGCCACTCCTTATTTCCGTAGAGGATGGATTTATACCCCGCGTCCTCCACCGCGTCCAGAAACGTCTTTGCGATCGTTGTCTTTTCGGATCTGCTCAGCGATTCGATCCTCGCCGTATCGTTCGGAACCAACTCCATATCAAAGGCGATCGGATAAGCGATCGTATAGTCCGCCAGATTCTCCAGCACCAGAGCGGCTTCCTCTCTCGCCTCTTCCTTCGTGACCGCCTGCGAGTAAAAGTATACCCCCACATCCAGCCCGGCGTCCGTAGCCCGCTTCAGATTATCCAGAAAGTACTCGTCCACAATCAGCTGACCCGTGCCGTAGCCTCTCGCGCCCGCGCGGATCATCACAAAATTGATGCCCGCCTTCTTCACCTTTCCAAAGTCGATATAATCCTGCAGCTTGGATACATCCACTCCCACATAGGAGGTCTGCTTCCCGTTTTCATAATATTTCATCAGATCCGACTGACAGACCAGCCGGGTAAAATCATATTCATGCTTGGGAAGATAGGGACTGATCAGAACCCATTCCTCCGTGCCGTCCGCATACTGCACCAGAGTATGCTTGCCGTCCGTAGAAGGATCGTTCTCCCGCTCTCTTTCTTCCTCGGACGACGGTTCCTCCGGCAGGGATTCCTCCGGCTCCTTCGGCGGATACTTGTCCCAAAAATCATAGTCGTCCGGAGACTGCGCGCCTCCCGACGCAGTCTCCGGCTCCGGGGACAGAATGACGGGCGAACGGTCCTCCGATCCCGGATCCCCCGCCGCCTGTCCCGGGTTTCTTCTTCCGTTATTCATCAGCAGTACCATCACCAGAATTACCGCCACAAACAGGGTCATCACGACCACCGTCATCACCACCGTCGGCGTCATCCCGGAACGGTCGTCATACTCGTCTCTCAGCTTCATCCTATCTCCTGTCAGTCTCTTGCTCATTCTGCAGAAGCCTCTGCCGCCTTCCGCATCCCTTCGTGTTTCCGCCACAAATACCGTTTTCTTTCCCTACAGACGCACAATCGCCTTCTTCGGGCACTTCTCGGCGCAGACGCCGCAGTGCGTACACTTCTCCTGGTCGATGACCGCATGGAAATCCTTCACCGTCACCGCCTGACCGGGACAGTTCCTCACACAGATTCCGCATCCGATGCATCCCGTCTCGCAGGCTTTCACGGTCACGGGCCCCTTGTCCGCGGAGCTGCAGGCAACCGCAAGCTCTGCATCATAAGGGATCAGCGAAATCAGCTTCTTCGGACATACGTCGATGCATTTTCCGCAGGCCCTGCAGGCCTCCCTGTCAACCACGGCCACGCCGTTCACCACATGAATCGCGTCGAAAGGACACACCTTCGCACAGGTTCCGAATCCGAGACACCCGCTGGTGCAGGATTTCGGTCCGCCGCCGGGCACAAAGCTCATCATACGGCAGTCCTGTGCGCCGTAATATTCATAATCCTGATGCGTTCTGTCGCAGTCGCCCTGGCAGGCCACATACGCCGTCAGCCGCACGCCGGCCTGCGCTTCCACTCCCATGATCTGCGCAATCTTTTGTCCCACCGTCTCGCCGCCCACAGGACAGGCGTTCACCGGGGCCTCCCCTGCGGCAATCGCCGCCGCAAGGCCGGAGCAGCCCGCATAACCGCAGCCCCCGCAGTTATTCCCCGGCAGGGCGGCAAGCACGGCCTCCTCCCGCTCGTCTACCTGTACCCGGAAGCGGATACCTGCCACGCCCAGGAAAACGCCCACGAAAATACCGACCGCGCCGACTACCGCGGCAGCCGTAACAATTCCCATCACACTCATGCGTATAACCTCCTACAGCAATCCCGAAAATCCCACAAAGGCGATCGCCATAAGCCCCGCCGTCAGCAGCACTACAGGCATCCCCCGGAAGGACTCAGGCACATCGTTATATTCAATCTTTTCCCGGATTCCCGCCAGAATCACGATGGCAACCGTAAATCCCACCGCCGTCGCAAAACCGTTCACAATACCCGTCAGGATTCCGTACTCCGCCTGCTCATTGCTGATCGCGACGCCCAGCACCGCGCAGTTGGTCGTGATCAGCGGAAGATACACGCCCAGTGCCTCGTAAAGCGATGGCATGGCCTTGCGCAGAAACATCTCCACGAACTGAACGAGCGCCGCGATGACCAGAATAAACACAATCGTATCCAGATAGCGGACATTCCAGCGGATCAGCACGAACCGGTTAATTACGCCGGCCACCGCGCTGGCCAGGGTAATGACAAAGATGACGGCTGCTCCCATGCCGCCTGCGGTCTTCACCTTTTTTGACACGCCCAAAAACGGACAAAGCCCCAGGAACTGACTGAGCACTACATTGCTCACCAGGGAAGAGCCGACCATAATGACCAACAATTCTTTTACATTATCCATTTAAATATTCTCCTTGTCCAGATCCAGTATATCCAAACCGTCTTCTTCGACCTTAAGCGGAGAGCTTTCCGCCTCAGCCGCCCTGAGCCCGGAAGCGCTCTCCTCTTCCGCCTCCGCGTCGTAAAAACGTCTGCTGCAGCCCTTTTCGGAACAGTTCATGCAGTCCTCCGTACAGCCCGAGCCGATTTTTTCATAGGGCTTCCCGGCTTTTTTCAGCTTCTTTTTCACAAAATTCTGCAGGGCTGTCAGCACAGCCAGCACAAAAAACGCTCCCGGCGCCTGGGTAAAGATTCTCACCGGCATATAAGTATCGGGCATCACGGAAAGACCGAACAGCTTTCCCGCGCCTAACAGCTCCCGCACCGCGCCGATGCAGGTCAGGGCGACAGAAAATCCCAGTCCCATGCCGATCCCGTCAAACAAAGACGCCACGGGAGGATTGGAATAAGCGTACGCCTCCGCGCGCCCCAGAATGATGCAGTTTACCACGATCAGCGGAATGTACATGCCCAGCGACTTGTTTAACGACGGCAGAAACGCCTCCAAAAGCAGCTGGACTACCGTCACAAAGGACGCGATAATCACGATGAACGCCGGAATCCTCACTCTGGTCGGAATGATCCCTCGCAGCAGGGAAATAAAAAGATTGCTCAGAGCCAGCACCGCCATGGTCGTCAGCCCCATGCCCAGGCCGTTGACCGCGGATGTGGTCACCGCCAGGGTGGGACACATGCCCAGCATCAGCACGAACGTCGGATTCTCCCGGACAATTCCGTTGTAAAGTCTCTCACCGGCCTTATTCATTTCCGACACCTCCTCCCAACAGCTCCCTCGCTGCCCTTAAGCCCCCGTTCACAGCCGCGGTGACCGCCTTCGTCGTGATCGTCGCCCCGCTGATGGCGTCCACCTCGTTGGTATTCTCCCCGGCTCCCGTCTTTGTGTAGACAAAGCTCTCATAATTCTTTCCCGCAAACTGGGGCGTCAGCACACCGGACGCTTCCATTCCGAGCCCCGGCGTCTCCGAGGTCTCCGTGATCGTGACGCCGTTTACCGTCCCGTCCGCGCCGACGCCGACGTAGAGCACAATCGTTCCGCCGTACCCCTTCGCGGAAGCCTCCACCACATACCCGTAAAAGCTGCCGTCGCACTCCGCCCGAAACACCGTGCCGATACTGACCTTTTCCTCCGCAAGATACAGCGCCGTCTCCTCTCCTGCCGTATAGTCCACTTCCGTAAACAAAAGCTCTTTTTCCTGTTCCTTTGCCTGGGGAAACACTGCCGCACAGGCCTCCCGTACCGCCTTTTCCTGCTGTATTTTTCTCGGCTCCTTTGTCACTTCAAATACAAAGCCCAAAAGCAGTCCCGCGATCAGGGTGATTCCAAAAAGGATCCCTGCCTCCCGAAACATCGTCTTCACCGCACTCTTATCTCGCATGACGTCTGCCTCCCTTCCCATATCCGAAGGCCACGGGCTTCGTAACTCTCTCGATCAGAGGCACCAGCAGGTTTCCCAGCAAAATGGCATAGGACACCCCCTCGGCGCCGGGGCCGAAGATTCGGAAAATCCCTGTCATAATCCCCAGGAAAACGCCGTAAAGATACTGCCCCTTTACGGTGATGGGGCGCGTCACATAATCGGTGGCCATGAAGAAAGCCCCCAGCATCAGTCCTCCGCCTGCCAGCTGGGCCGAAAGCCATGCGGGGTCAAACCCGCGGCCCCCGAACAGTACGGCAAACAGGACAAACGACGCCAGATAGCTTCCGGGTATCCGCAGATCGATGACCCCCAGCAGAATCAGGATACACGCGCCGATAATCAATGCTATGACGGAAGTCTCCCCGATAGTACCCGCAGTCCGTCCGATTACCATATCCATCACGTTTACCGTCTCTCCCGCCTTTAAGGCTGCAAGGGGCGTCGCCCCCGTGTAGGCATCACAGACAAAATCCGTCATAGCCGTCGGAAAGGAGATCAGCAGAAAACACCGCGCCGCCAGCGCGGGATTCATAAAATTCTGCCCCAGGCCGCCGAACAGCATCTTGACGACAAGGATCGCAAACACGCCGCCCAGCGCCGCCATCCAGAGCGGAACCGTGACCGGAAGATTTAAGGCGAGCAGAAGCCCCGTCACCACCGCCGACAGATCCGTGACGGTCAGCTTCCTTCTGTAGAGTCCGTACAAAAGCTCCGTCAGCACCGTGGCCGCCACGGTGACCAGAATGACAGCCAGCGCCCTGGGGCCGAAATTATAGATTCCGAAACCGGCGGCCGGCATCAGCGCCACAATGACGGCCAGCATGATGCCGTTTGTCGTCACCCCGGAACGAATATGAGGATTGGATGATACTTTATATAATTCGCTCATGACTTTCCTCCTGTCTTCCTCTTCGCCAGCTGGATCTTGCGCATGGACTTGATCTGCTGCGTAAGGGGCCTCCTGGCGGGACAGACGAAGCTGCAGCAGCCGCACTCGCAGCACTCCATACCGTGGTTTTCCAGGAACGCTTCCTCGTCGAAACGCTCCGCATAGTCCGCCAGCCTGCTCGGGATCACCCTGCCGGGACATGCCTCCACGCACCGTCCGCAGTTAATACAGGGGCCGGGAGCCATAGCCGACACATCGTCCCTGGAAAGTCCCAGAAGAGCCGTAGAGGTCTTTGTCGTCGGCACATTCAGATCGAACATGCCAAATCCCATCATCGGGCCTCCGCAGATGATTTTCTCGGGAGTCGTCTTAAAACCGCCCGCCTCCTCCAGAATCTCCTGATAGCTCATACCGATCTTCACGCGGAAATTTCCGGGAGAAGCCACCGCGTCCCCGGTCACGGTCACGATTCTCTCGATCAGAGGCCTTCCCTCCGTCACCGCGCGGAAAACCGCCACAATGGTATCTACATTGTTTACCACGCACCCCACGTCCGCCGGAAGCATGGTGGAATTGATCTTTCTGCCTGTCGTGGCATAAATCAGCTGCCGCTCTCCGCCCTGCGGATATTTTGTCTTCAACGCCTTCACGCTGATCCTGGGTTCCTCCCTGGTCAGCTGTTTCAGCAGCGCGATGCAGTCCGGCTTGTTGTCCTCCACCGCCAGAATCCCGTGGGCGTTTTCAAAAAGCCTTAAGATAATCTTCAGGCCGCCGATCAGCTTCTCCGGCTCCTCCAGCATCCTGCGGTAATCGGAGGTCAGATAGGGCTCGCACTCCGCGCAGTTTGCAATCACATAATCTATCCCCGCGGGATCCTTCGGCGAAAGCTTTACATGGGTGGGAAAGCCCGCGCCTCCCATCCCCACAATCCCGGCCTCGCGGATGATTTCGATAATCTCCCCGCCGCTCAGCTTTTCCAGCGGCGCAACGGGATAAAAACCCACGTCCTCATACAGACCGTCATTCTCCACGACAATACTCATAACCATATCGCCCGTAACCACTCTTCTCGGCTCCACAGCCTTCACCGTGCCGGAGACGGAGGCGTACACGGGGGCGGAAACAAATCCTCCGCTCTCCGCTATCTTCTGCCCGGCCAGGACTCTGTCTCCCTTTGCGACGATAGCCTTCGCCGGCGCGCCGATATGCTGGGACAACGGATAGACCAGCTCTCCCTTCGGCAAAATGTCGCGTATCGGCTTATTCCCGGACAGCTCCTTCCCGTCGTACGGATGGATGCCGCCCACAAATGTCAACTTCGCCATACCCTTCTAACATCCTTTCCAACATTTTCTGTCGAATTTTGCAAAACCGTTCCCATTAAATATACTATTTTTTTTCTTAAAATACTACTGTAAAATTTATTTTTATGATATCATGGAAAAAAACGAGTCTGCAAAGCACTCAGACAGGAGGTCTTTTATGAGAATTTCCGAAGAAACCATGGATAATTTTTCCGTCTCTTATCCTCTCGAAAGGATTGCACCCATAGAGCGCATCTTGTTTATCGATATCGAAACCACCGGCTTTACGGCGCGGTCTTCATACCTGTATCTGATCGGCTGCGCCTATTTCCTCGCGGGCAAATGGCGGACCATACAGTGGATGGCTGAGGATTTCACCCAGGAAAAGGATATTTTGAACGCCTTTTTTGAATTTTCAAAGCTTTACCGCTACCTGATCCATTTCAACGGCAACAATTTTGATCTGCCGTACATAACCCAAAAATGCGAGCAGCTTTCCCTGCCCTACACCTTCGACCGCTTCCAGGGGCTCGACCTGTACCGCCGGATCGCCCCCTACAAATTTTTCCTGAAGCTTCCGAACTGCAAGCAGAAAACGCTGGAGCAATTCCTGGGCAGCAGCCGCAAGGATGTTTTCTCCGGCGGGGAATTAATCGGTATCTACCACGACTATGTAAAAAATCCTACGGAGTTTGCCGAAAACGCCCTGCTCCTCCATAACGCCGACGACTTAAAGGGTATGCTGGAAACCCTGCCCATACTGGCGTACTACGATCTGTTCAACGAGCCTCTGAAGGCAAAAAAGGTTCAGGCAAACAGCTACCGCGACGCAAACGGAGGGAAACGCAGGGAGCTGCTCATCACGCTCACGCTGGATACCCCACTCCCCAAGCCCGTTGCAGCCTCCGCCGCAAACTGTCATTTCCGCGGATCGGAGGCAGAGGCCGTCCTGAAGATCCCGATCTTCGAGGAAGAGCTGAAATATTTTTATTCCAACTATCACGATTATTATTATCTCCCCGCCGAGGATGTGGCGCTTCACAAATCCGTGGCAGGCTTCGTAGACAAGCAGTACCGCCTCCCCGCCTCCGCCGCCACCTGCTATACGCGGAAGTTCTCCAGCTACCTCCCGCAGTGGGATGTGGTTTTTGAACCCTTTTTCAAAAGGGATTACAAGAGCAAGGAGCTCTTCTTCGAGCTTACGGAGGAGATGAAGAAAAACCGTCAGGCCTTTTCCACCTATGCGTCCCATGTGCTGGCCATGATGGCGTCTACCTATTAGCTTTTGTTTTGGATCGACAAAAAAGCCGAAAGCCGGCAAAAAGGGAACCCCCTTGAGGAGTTCCCTTTCCTGTTTCTGTATTGTTCTGTAATCTCTTTACGGCTTCTGGTAGAAGAAAGAATTTTTCCGCTCGTATCCGATCTCCTTGTAATTGATGATCTGCTCGGTGCTTCCGATAAAGAGAACGCCCCCGGAGGCCAACGATTTGCAGAACTTCCGGAAGACTTCTTCCTTCGCCTCTTCTGTAAAATAAATAAGTACGTTCCGGCAGACAATCATATGATAATCCGTCGCATAGCTGTCCTTCAAAAGATTATGTTCCTTAAATTCCACCCTTGCCTTGATCTCATCGGAAATCTTATAGGAGCCTCCGATCTGGGTAAAATATTTCTTTTTCAGATCAGCCGGCACTCCCAGGATACTCTTGCTGGAGTATAATCCCACCTTCGCCTTCGCGATGACCTGCTTGTCAAGGTCTGTGGCGTAGATTTTGATATTGTTCAGAGGCATATGCTTCGACAGCGCCATTACCAGAGAATAGGGCTCATCTCCGGTAGAGCACGCGGCGCTCCATATCTTCAGATGATGCCCGAACTTTTTGATCAGCTCAGGAATCACCTCTTCATCCATCAGCTTCCACTGATCCGGATTCCGATAGAATTCAGATACATTGATTGTAATGTAGTTGACGAATTCTTCAAATAATTCTTTGTCTTTTTTCAAGCCAAGTACATATTTGTCGTATCCCTCGATTTTGTGCTTGGCGATCAGTGTGTCGATACGGCGCTTCATCTGCTTCTCTTTGTAACAGTTCAAGTCGATAGCAGTCATCGCCATTATCTCCTTCTTAAAGTACTCATAATCGTATGCCATGCAAAAACACCACCTTACTTTATCTTTTTTGTTATTCTGTTAAGCCGCTTACTCCTCTCCCTGTGCGGCAATTACAGCTTCAATATCCACGGAAACCACATCTGCGTCCGCTTCCTCTTCCGCGGGTTCATGGGCAAGCATTTCCTTAATGCTTAAGGATATCTTCCTGTCCGCTTCGTTAAAGTCAACCACCTTCGCCGTTACCTCTTCGCCGACGCTCAGCACATCCGCGGGCTTTTCCACATGCTCCTTGGAAATCTGGGACACATGCAGCAGCGCATCCACGCCGGGCTCTAACTCGATAAACGCGCCGAAATCGGTCATCCTTGCAACCTTTCCCGTAACTACGCTGCCGACGGCATACTTATCCGCCGCATCCTTCCAGGGATTCGCATCGTCGAATTTCAGGGAAAGCGCTATCTTGCTTCCGTTGATTTCCTTGATCAGCACCTTCAGCTGATCGCCTACCTTGAACACCTTCTTGGGATGCTCCACGCGGCCCCAGGACATCTCGGAAATATGAAGCAGCCCGTCCGCTCCGCCCAGATCGACAAATGCGCCGAAATCCGTGACATTCTTGACGGTTCCCTCCACTACGTCGCCTTCGTGGATTCTCTCGAACAGTTCTCTCTGAAGCTCCGCCTTTCTCTCCGTGATAAGCTGTCTGCGGTCCCCGATATATCTCCTTCTCCTGGGATTGTACTCGCTGATCACAAATTCAATTTCCTGTCCGGCATACTTGGTGAGATCCCTCTCATAAGTATCGGAGACAAGACTTGCGGGAATAAAAATACGCACCTCGTCAAGCACGACGCTGAGGCCGCCCTCGAGCACCTGTGTCACGGGAGCCTTAAGCACTTCTCTGCTGTTATATGCCTCTTCGATCCGTTTGTTTCCTCTGTCGGCAGCCAGTCTCTTGTAAGTCAGCACTACCTGTCCTTCTCCGTCGTTTACCTTCAATACCTTCACTTCCATGGTATCGCCGGGTTTTACAACCGTCGTCAGATCCACGCTGGAATCGTTGGTATATTCGCTCTTCGTAAGTATACCGTCAGACTTATATCCGATATTCAAAACGATTTCGTCCGTCTTGACATCGATGACTGTTCCCTCGACTACCTCTCCTGAATGTATTGTCTTAATTGAATCTTCCAACATTTGTTCAAAAGTTAATTCTGACATAATTTTGAACCTCCTCGATTAATTTATTTGGGGTGGAAGCCCCCGCTGTAATACCCACCAGGCGGACAGCTTTAGGCAGTTCTAAATGCAAGTCATCCAGTGTCTGTATAAAATAGGTATCCGCACATTGCTCTCTGCATATTTCATACAGCTTTCTTGTATTGGAGCTATGCTTTCCTCCTATCACGATCATCACGTCAGCCTCGGCCGCCAGGGCCTTTGCCGACAGTTGTCGCTCCTCTGTTGCGCTGCATATAGTATCCACAACACTAACATTGTAACCTTTTTTTTCAAAAATTTCAACTATATAATGAAATTTATTGTAGTTAAATGTCGTTTGAGACACAATGCATATTCTTTTCCCCTCCGGCGGGACATAACACTCCGCCGCTTCAGGCGTCTCCACCACATCCGCAAATCCCCTGCAGCTTCCCAAAATCCCCTCTACCTCGGGATGCCCCGGGTCGCCCACGATAACGATGTGGTCTCCGGCTGCGCTTCTTTCGCGGACGATTCTATGAATCCGTTTCACAAAGGGACAGGTGGCATCGACGCACTCCAGGCCTTTTTCCTTTAGGATATCAAAAATCTCCGGCGGCACGCCGTGGGCGCGGATGACGACGGCAGATTTGTCTTCGCCGTCCGCAAGAGCCTCCAGCGCCTTTTGGTCCTCCAGCACCTTCACGCCCCGCTCCGCCAGACTGCGCACCACCTCTTCGTTGTGTACAATAGGGCCGTAAGTATAGATAGTCTTCCCTGTTTTCAGCTGTTCATACACCGTATCCACCGCGCGCCTGACCCCGAAGCAGAAGCCCGCATGCTCGTCCGTCCTGATCTCCATAATAAATCCTTTCCGCCGCAATATATTTCTTTGATCCGAACATGCCGGAACACGCTTCCCGCCATGCCGCCGGCGGCACAAACTCTTCCCGCAAGGCGCTTATTCAGACCGCCTGCAGAGCGCAAGGATCCGCTCCGTCACCTGTTCTGCCGTCAGCTCCGAAGTATCTACCTGTATCGCATCCTCCGCCCGGCGCAGCGGCGAAACTTCCCGATGCATATCTCTGTAATCGCGCTCCTCGATATCCTTTAGGATCTTTTCCGGATCGCACTCCTCTCCCTTTGCCGTCAGTTCGTCGTAACGGCGTTTTGCCCTGACCCTGCTGTCCGCGGTAAGATAAATTTTGGTCTGGGCATGGGGAAGGACACACGTTCCGATGTCCCGCCCGTCCATGATACAGTCGCTCTCCTGTGCCAGCCTGCGCTGCAGCTCCATTAGCTTTTCCCGCACCTCGGGAATCACGCTGATGACGGAGGTGGCGCTTCCCACCTCTTCCGAACGCAGATAGGGATTCACATTTTCTCCGTTCAAAAATACCACCTGTGCGCCGTCCTCATAACGGATGGTCACGTCTGCTTCCCCGCACGCTTCGATCACCTTTTCCCTGTCCTGAGGCCGGATCCCCTGTCGCAGCACAAACAGAGCCAGCGCCCGGTACATTGCGCCCGTATCCACATAGATCAGATTCATTCTTTTTGCCACCGCTTTCGCAATAGTGCTCTTTCCCGCTCCCGCGGGTCCGTCGATCGCTATATTATAACTCATCCCCGTACCTCCTTTTACGCAATAATGAACGCGTGTTATTAAATGCATCTGCCTGCATCAGACTTTTCCCGTCAAATCAGAGTAATTTCCAAAGCCCTGCTTTCTTACGCGTCCGGCTCCCGCGTCACGACGACACCCCCGCCAGATGCCCCGTGGACCAGGCAATCTGCAAATTAAAGCCCCCTGTCAGCGCATCCAGATCCAGCACCTCTCCGGCAAAGTAAAGTCCCCCGACCTTTCTGGACTCCATGGTGGAAGGATTGACGTCCTTTACCGAAACGCCCCCCTGAGTGATAACCGCCTCCGAGTAATCTCCGGTCCCTGTCACCGTCATCCGGAGGTTTTTGATCAGCTGCACAAAGCTTTTTCTCTCCTGTCTGGTGATCTCATTTACTCTTTTTTCGGCCGGAATGCCCGAAAGCGCAACCGCCACCTGGATAAGCTTTGCAGGGAACAGCCCTCCCAAAGCATTTCTGAAACACTTGTTTTTTAATTCCTCAAAATCCCGCAGAATCCTTTTATCCAACTGTTCCTCATCCAGAGCCGGCTTCAAATCCAAAATTGCCAGACATTCCCGGCCCGGTATATAATAGCTGCTGGCCGAGAGCACTAAGGGACCGCTGATCCCGAAATGGGTAAACAGCATCTCGCCAAAGCCCTCATAGACCTCCCTGCCGCCGCAGAGTAATCTCAGATTTATGTTTTTCAGGGACAGACCCATCAGCGCGCCGCACCACTCCTCTCTGATACGGAGAGGAACCAAAGACGGCCGCAGCGATGTAACGCAGTGTCCCGTCTCCTCGGCAAACCGATAACCGTCTCCCGTAGAACCGGTAGAGGGATAGGCCAGCCCGCCCGTGCATACAATGACGCTGTCTGCCTCAAGCACACGGCCGCCCGAAATTAAAACACCTGTTATTTCCCCATTTTCCGTACAGAGCTTCTCTGCTTTTGTGCGAAGCAGAATCTCCACGCCCAGCCTTTTCAGTTCCCGCGAAAAAGCGGCGATAATGTCGGAGGAATGGTCGGACACGGGAAAGACTCTCCCGCCTCTCTCCGTCTTCAGCGGACAGCCTGCCTGCTCTATGAATTTCATAACGGCCGTATTGTCAAATCCGTAGAAAGCGCTGTACAAAAACTTTCCGTTGGTACGGACCCCGGCAAAAAGGCCCTCCATATCCGCGGCATTGGTCACATTACATCTGCCCTTGCCGGTGATATAAAGCTTCTTCCCCAGCTTCTCGTTTTTTTCGATCAGACATACGCTTTTTCCGTTTTCTGCGGCCGCGGCCGCGGCCATCATTCCCGCCGCCCCGCCGCCGATCACTATGACCTTCTTCACGTTTTCTCCCATCTGTCCGCCCGACATGGGCAGTCCGAAATTTCAGAAGCGTCCTTTTCCCTTCCGCTCCTCATCCGTTTCCTTCCGCATTCCCGTCGGCTTCTTTCCGCTCTCCCGTCTGTTTCCTTACGCATTCCTGTCGGCTTCCCTCCGCTCCTCGTCCGTTTCCTTCCGCTCTCCCGTCTGTTTCCTTCCGCTCTCCCGTCGGCTTCCCTCCGCTCCTCGTCCGTTTCCTTCCGCTCTCCCGTCGGCTTCTTTCCGCTCTCCCGTCCGTTTCTTTCCGTCATGTCGCCTGCGGCAGTCACCGGGTCTCCTCTTCTCTGCGGAGAGAATAATTTAAGATCGGTTCATCGTCGATGAAATTGATCTCGTCATTTAAATACACCTGATAGTTATTCCAGGTCTCCTCCAGCATCTCCAGGTTCCGCTTCACCTCCTGGGGCCTCTTTAAACACATTGCCACCACCAGAGCGTTGATCACGCTTAAAGGCGCCACAAGAGAATCCACAATAGACACCATATCGCTTCTGGCCAAAAGATTGCAGGCGGAATAAAGATTCATGGGGGAGTTGACGGAATCGGTTATGGCAATCACCTTCGCGTTTCTGTCGCTGGCAAACTCCATCGCCTTCAACGTGCGCATGGAATATCTGGGAAAGCTGATCCCGATAAAGCAGTCCCTGTGGCTGATGCGGATCATCTGTTCAAAGGTCTCGGTGACGCTGGTGGTCTTTAGCAGAACTACTCCGCCCCGGATCATATTCAGATAAAAATGCAGAAATTCCGCCAGCGGTTCGTTGCTGCGGAGCCCCATGATATAGATGGTCTCCGCCTCCAGAATCGTGCTGATGGCAAGCTCAAAGGCCGCCGGATCCAGATTATCAATCGTATGCTGCAGCTTTTCAATATCAGCTGTTATTACAGATGTAAGAACCTCAGACTGCGTGCTTCTTCCGTACTTTGCGTCCATCTTCTGAATACTGCTCAGCTTACTCTTGACGCATTCCTCCAGAGCCTTTTGAAATTCCGGATACCCCTCGTATCCGATTCCCGAAGCAAAGCGCACTACGGTAGACTCGCTGATCCCCAGGGTTTCCCCCAGTCTCGCCGCCGTCATAAAGACAGCCTGATCGTAGTGCTCCGATATAAATGCCGCAATCGCCTTGTGACTCTTGCTCATCCTGCCATACTTCTCCGTAATCCTGCTCAACACATCATACTGCTTTTCCATTCCTGTTTCCACGCCCTCCTGCCCGGATCTGTCCTCTCATAGCCGGGTCATGCACTTCCCGTCAGACCCAAAAGCCTCATAGGAACCCTCTAAAAGCTCCATCATCTGTACATCGGTCAGGTCATAGTCTTCCGTTAAGCCCCAAAAGCCTCGTAGGAGCTCTCTAAAAGCTCCGTCGTCTGTACATCGGTCAGGTCATAGTCTTCCGTTAAGCCCCAAAAGCCTCGTAGGAGCTCTCTAAAAGCTCCGTCGTCTGTACATCGGACAGGTCATAGTCTTCCGTTAAGCCCCAAAAGCCTCGTAGAAGCTCTCTAAAAGCTCCATCGTCTGTACATCGGTCAGGTCATAGTCTTCCGTTAAGCCCCAAAAGCCTCGTAGGAACTCTCTAAAAGCTCCGTCGTCTGTACATCGGACAGGTCATAGTCTTCCGTTAAGCCCCAAAAGCCTCGTAGGAACTCTCTAAAAGCTCCATCGTCTGTACATCGGTCAGGTCATAATCTCCCGTCAGGGTCATGCAGGCCGCTCCGTGAATGAAGATCCACATTTTCATGAACAGCTCTCCGGGATCGGTGCAGCCCGCGGCCCTTGCCAGATTGATCTCGTAAACTACATTGCCGTCCGCACCGTTTAAAAGCTCGTACATTCCCTTCCGCCTTGCGCTCCCGTTGACAAAAAGCAGTTCAAAAAGATGCCGCTCCTCCCGCGCAAAGGCAATATATGCCATGCCCAGATTGGAAAAGGGCGTCTTCCCCGTGCGGGGATAGAGGCTGTAATAATCCTGGAAAAAGCCGACTGCTTTGTCGTACACCGCATCCCACAGCTCCTCCATATTTCTGTAGACACGGAAGATCGGCTGAGTGGAACAGCCCGCCCTTGCGGCAACCCTGCGGGCCGTCACATTGGCAAATCCCTCTTCTCTCGTCATGGCGAAAGCCGTATCCAAAATCGCCTGTTTCGTTATTGTTTCCTTCCGGGCCATACACACCCTTTCCTTCCCCGCTGCCTTCCGCAACCTCCTGCGTTACAACGTCCGAAACCCGCCGGCTGCCTCCGCGGCCGCATCACTTTATAACACTCGTTATTTTAACTCAAATCAGGCTGCTTGTCAAGCATTTCCATTCCGTTTCTTATGCACCGTGCTCGTAAAGCATTGCTGCGCTCGTGCCTCCTGCGAGAGCGGGTCTGCCTGAGAAGAGCTGTCAGCTTGCCGCATTCCGGCGGCGGACGGCGGGCGTTCCCAGGCAGACTGTGCTCGACGCCGGTGCTTAGCAAGCGTACTCTGCTTGCTTACGCACCGCTGCGCTCGAGCCTCCAAGTGAAAGCGGGTCTGCATGGGAATGCCCGCAGTCCGCCGCCGTCACTCGCGCAATAACGCAACACGGCCTGCGCAAAGCTTTCGCTCCGCGCAGGCCGCCCAACCGGATCCTTATACGGGATACGCCCCGTTCTTCGTATCCGCCTGTGTCATATCCACTTTTTCCTGCTGTGCCTGACGATACTTGAAGAAGTCTGTTGCCACCTGAGGGAACAATGCGTAGGACAGCACATCCTCGTCCTGCTGCTTCCACTCCTTCATCTCGCCCTCCAGCTTGCTCATCTCGTTCTCCAGCATGTCGGCATAACGGCAGGTGATTCTCTCCTCGCCGGGGATAACCTTGTCGATGACCTCCTGGCTCATAGGCTTTACGGTCTGGCCGTATTCGCCGCGCAGCACCGCCTTGGTCTCCTTGGTCGCCATCTTGTATCTCTCGCCCATCAGCACGTTGAACACTGCCTGCGTTCCCACGATCTGGGAAGAAGGCGTAACCAGCGGCGGCTCTCCCAGATCCTTACGAACCTGAGGAATCTCCTTCAGCACGTCATAATATCTGTCCTCGGCGTTCTGCTCCTTCAACTGGCTCACCATATTGGAAAGCATGCCGCCGGGCACCTGATACAGCAGCGTCTTGATGTCAACGCCCATCACCTTGGGATTCAGCAGACCGCTCTTTAAGCATTCGTCTCTGTAAGGACGGAAGTAATCCGCGATCTCCGCCAGCAGATTCTGATCAAAGCCGGTGTCATAAGGAGTGCCCCGGAAGGCTTCTACCATTACCTCTGTCGCAGGCTGGGAGGTTCCCATCGCGAAGGGGCTCATAGCCGTATCGATCACATCGACGCCCGCCTCAACCGCTTTCAGGTAAGTCATGCTGGCCACGCCGGAGGTGTAATGAGTATGCAGCTGGATCGGCAGCTTGGTGTTTTCCTTCATGGCAGAAATCAGCTCCGCTGCCCTGTAAGGCACCAGCAGTCCCGCCATATCCTTGATACAGATGGAATCCGCACCCATCTCCTCGATCTTCTTCGCCATATCCGCCCAGTATTCCAGAGTGTAGGCGTCGCCCAGCGTATAGGAAAGGGCGATCTGTGCATGTCCGCGCCCTTCCTGCTGCTTCATCCGGTTGGTAGCGTTTACCGCCTCCTGCAGATTGCGCAGATCGTTGAGGCAGTCGAAAATACGGATGATATCGATACCGTTTGCGATAGATTTCTGCACGAACGCATCCACCACGTCGTCCGCATAAGGTCTGTAACCCAGAATGTTCTGTCCTCTGAACAGCATCTGCAGCTTGGTCTTTTTAAAGCCGTCCCGCAGCTTACGCAGTCTGTCCCAGGGATCTTCCTTCAGGAAACGCAGGGAAGCGTCAAAGGTTGCGCCGCCCCAGCACTCCACGGAGTGATAGCCGACCTGATCCATCTTTTCCACAATGGGAAGCATGAAATCGGTGGGCATTCTGGTTGCGATCAGGGACTGGTGCGCGTCACGCAGTATAGTCTCCGTAATTTTAATCGGTTTTTTTGCAATTTCAGACATTACGAATTTTCCTCCATTTATTTTATTATTTCATTGCGCTCACGGCGCGTTTGTAATATCCTGACCGGTCTCGCAATGCATTTGTCGCGCTATGCGCGATATACGGTCTCAGTCAAAGGTGCGTCTGCCTGGGCAAGCCCGGCCGACACCCCTTCGCCTGAGCCCATGCATCGCTTAAAAGACCCCGAATATGGCCATAAAGGTTCCGGCGGCTACGGCGGTTCCGATCACGCCGGCCACGTTAGGCCCCATGGCGTGCATCAGCAGGAAGTTGGTGGGATCCGCCTCTGCGCCCACCTTCTGGGATACTCTGGCCGCCATGGGAACGGCGGACACGCCCGCGGAGCCGATCAACGGGTTGACCTTGCCCTTGGTCGCAATACACATCAGCTTACCGAAAAGCACGCCCGCGGCAGTACCGAACATAAAGGCGATCAGGCCCAAAGCCACGATCTTCAGGGTATCCAGATTCAGGAACGCCTCCGCGCTGGTGGTCGCGCCTACGGAAGTACCTAAGAGGATAACCACGATATACATTAACGCGTTGGAGGCAGTCTCCGTCAGCTGTCTTACCACGCCGGACTCCCTAAACAGGTTGCCCAGCATCAGCATACCGACCAGGGGAGCCGTGGTGGGAAGGATCAGACACACCACGATGGTGATGACGATGGGGAACAGAATCTTCTCCAGCTTGGAGACGGGTCTGAGCTGTCCCATCTTGATTTTTCTCTCCTTTTCCGTGGTGAACAGCTTCATGATGGGAGGCTGGATAATCGGCACCAGCGACATATACGAATAAGCCGCCACTGCGATCGGTCCCATAATGGCCGTCTGTCCCAGCTTGCTTGCCAGGAAAATGGAGGTAGGGCCGTCAGCGCCGCCGATGATGGAGATGGCAGCCGCCGCCATATCGTTAAATCCGAGGGCAATCGCCCCAAAATAAGCCGCGAAAATACCGAACTGCGCCGCCGCGCCCAGAAGAAAGCTCTTCGGGTTGGCGATCAGGGGACCGAAGTCCGTCATAGCGCCCACGCCCATGAAAATCAGGGAAGGCAGGATCGCAAGTTCATCCAGCTTGTAAAAGTAATACAGCAGACCGCCGGCGCCGTTGGCCGCGTCCTCTGCGTGAAGCATGATATCGGGATAAATATTTACCAACAGCATGCCGAAGGCTATCGGAACCAAGAGCAGCGGCTCAAATTCGTGCCGGATAGCCAGGTAAAGGAAAAAGCAGGCAACCGCTATCATCAGATAGTTTCCCCAGGTCAGATTGAAGAACGCCGTCTGATGGAGCAGATTGCTCAGCGTTGAAGCTATATATTCCATTTGTTGACCTCCTGTTGTCTGTTAATGTGGAAGAGCACCGGATCGGCAGCGCCTCTCCTGTGCCGTATCGGAAAGGCTTAGTTCAATGTCGCTAAAACTGCGCCTGCCTCAACCGCATCGCCAACAGCCACGTCAACGCTTGCAACCGTACCGTCTTCGGGAGCCACAACGGGAATCTCCATCTTCATCGCCTCGATGATCACAACCGCGTCGCCCCTCTTGACAGCGTCGCCCACCTTCTTCTCCAGCTTGAACACCTTGCCTGCCGCGCCGGCCTCGATCTTAATGCTGCCTGCGCCGCCTGCCGCCTTAGGCGCTGCTGCGGGCGCTGCCTTGGGAGCCGCCTTAGGGGCTGCCGGCGCCTTTGCGGGACGAACCGCGCCCTCTGCGGACGTTCCTTCCTCCACTGTCACGTCATATACGTTTCCGTTTACCGTAATGGTATAATTCTTCATTTTTCTTTTCCTCCTGATATAATCTTTCTTCGGCGGGAAGCCCTTTGCTCCCTCCGTAACGTCTGATTTCCAGACAATACTCACTTATTCTTCCGGGGATTTCGTTTATCCCTCATATCAAACGCTTAAGCCTCTCTACGCCCTTCTCCTGATGGAACGCACCACAAAGCCGTCCGTGGACGCCGTTCCTTCGTATGCCGCAACCGCCGCGGCGATCACTGCCGCAAGCTCCAAGTCGTCGCTCTCCTCAGGCTCCTCTTCCTGCGCCGCAATCTGCGCAACCGCATTGTCGATTCCTGCCTTCTCCGCCTCATCCGTCTCTGCCTTTTTCCCGGAAAGCGCTTTCTGAAGCTTCGGGATAAAACTGAAGCAGGAAATGATCAGGCTGATCAGAATCAGGACGGCGAAAACCGTTCCCATGCCGATCAGGGTATTCAGGGCCGCCTTGCCCATCAGCTCTCCCATGGAAGCCCTGGGGTTTAAGGATGCAGACTCGAGCAGCAGGAACATATCGTTGCTGAAGATAATCTCCGCGTCCGCTCTCTTATCTGCGCCGATGACCTCTACCTCCACGATGATCTGCTTGTCGCTGATTTTTGCGCTGACGCTGCCTGTCCCCGTGATGCCGCCGATGGTCTCTAACGCCGACCGGAAGGATTCCACGCCGGAGAGCAGGGTATAACCGTCCGCCTGGATCCCGAAGGTCTGCTCGCACAGATAAGACACTTCTTCCGCGGTAAACTCGTCAAGTCCCGTGCCGCCGTATGTGCTTCTGATCCATACGTCGTCGCAGAGATAATCCGCAAAGAGCGGTACGATCGCCTGAGACGCCATCTGCTCGGCCATTGTCACCTTCTGCTGTTCGTAATCCGTCAGGGTTTTGCCCTCTCCGCAGGCGGTCAGTCCGAAGATGCAGGTAATCATACATGCCAAAGTCAATAATCTCTTTTTCATCTTACTATAATCACCCTTTCTATACTGTTCCGTGCTTTTTTGCGGGACGTCCCTCGCTCTTGGAAAAGAGCATTTCGAAAGCCCCGATGACATACTTTCTCGTATCGGCGGGCTCTACGATCTGGTCCACATATCCTCTCCGCGCAGCGCTCACGGCGCTCAGCTGCAGCGCCTCATATTCCGCCGCCTTCCGGTCGATCACCTCAGCGCCCTGTCCGTCGTACATGATCTTCGCGGCCAGCTTGCTTTCCATGGTTCCGATCTTCGCGTCAGGCCACGCCATGGTGATATCCGCGCCCAGAGCCTTGGAGTTCATGACGACCGCCGCGGTCCCAAAAGCCCTGCCGATCACAACGTTCACCTTGGGCACCGTAGCGTTTGCAAAAGCGTAGGTAAGCTTAGCCGCCGCCTTTGCCATGCTCTTTTCGGATTCCAACGTCGCCTTATAGCCCTTTACGTTGGTGAGCGTAAGGACGGGAATATCAAAGGAATCGCAGAAATTCAGGAAATCCGCCGCCTTCTCGCAGCCCTGCTCGGACAGCACGCAGTCCAGCTTCAGGGCGGTCTTTCCCTCCTCGTCGTATACCTCACTGCGGTTCGCGACAGCGCCTACCGTCACTCCGTCCAGCTTCAAAAAGCCCACTACCATGTCCTTCGCGTAATCCGCCTTTACCTCGAAGAAATCATTGTTGTCCGCCAGGATGGCAAGGGCCACGGAGGTATCCCCAACGCATCCTGCAAGATCGTCGCAGCTGCGGTTCAGATCATCCGTACATTCCACAATATCGCTGCCCTCGTTGTTGTTGGAAGGCAGGAATCCGATCAGCTCACGGATCTTTGCGAGAAGCTCTGCTTCCTCTGCCGTCACATCGACGATGCCGCACTCTTTTGCCTGGAAGGAAGCGGAGGAGGAATCGCACTTTGTAATCACGTTGCCGTCCAGCGCGTTAGGCGCGTTTACAAACAGTTTCCCGTTCTTTTCCTCCATAAAGGTAAAATCGGTCAGCGTGGGAAACAGAGCCAGTCCGCCGCCGCAACTGCCCAGAACCGCCGTGATCTGCGGGATCACACCGGAAGCCAGGGCCTGCTTTTTGTAGATCGTCCCGAAGGCGTTCAGCGCGTCCGAAGCCTCCTGCAGCCTCAGTCCCGCCGAATCGATCAGGCCGATGACCGGAGCTCCCGTCTTCATCGCCAGATCGTAAAGCCCGACAATCTTCTTTGCATGCATCTCGCCGACCGTCCCGTTCATCACGGACACGTCCTGGCTGTACACATACACGGGTTTACCGCCTATCACTCCGTAGCCGGTAATACATCCGTCGGAAGGAGTCTCGTCCGGCTTCATGTTGAAATCCGTAGCTCTTGCGGTTACAAGTCCGCCGATTTCAACAAAACTGTTGTCATCGAGCAAAGCTGTTATTCTTTGACTCGCCTTTGAAGTAGTACTCATGCTTTCAGTCCTCCATTTATAATAAGATAAATACAAACAACCCGGCGGGCGAAAAGGAAAAGCCACAATCCCCCGATTATTGTCTTCCCCAGTATAACACAAAAAAAGCAACCCGCAAAGGCCGAATTGCTTTTTTTTACAATTTATTTCTTTTCGGACGTTTTTCTATCAATCGATAAAGTATTCCCGCCTCTCCTCCGCCGTCAGCTCCCGGCCTCTTAGAAGCTCCCTTGCCTTTGCAATCAGCTCGTCAAGCGTGTAGACGTGGTACAGGCGCGAAATCGTTCCGTCCCTTATGACGGCCGTTTTACCGTCGCTGCACTCACAGCGGTTAATCCCCGTATTGGCGCGGTATACGCCGTCCTCCGCCCGATCGTACAGCAAAAGAACCTTTGTGACGCCGCTGGCCACCGTCTTTACCGCGCCGAGCGTCTGCCCGTCCTGCCAGAAACTGAAATCCAGACTGCCGTTTTCCGGAGAGACGTTAAACACGGTGTACTCTCCCGTCCTCCAGTTATACACGCGCAGCCGCAGCAGGGCGTCCTGAAAAATCAGGTGGTCTCCGTCCGGCGTAAAAGACACCTCGCAGCTTCCGATCCCTTCCGCCGCCAGCTCGTGCAGAACCTTCCCCTGGGCAAGATCCGCCACCTTCAAAAGTCCTGCTTTCCTGTCATACAGCACGGCAAGACTCCCTTCCGGAGACAGCCAGCCGTCCTGCCCGTAATAGGAGCCGTACGCCAGGTCTCCCGCCAGTCCCTCCGTCATCTCCTCCGGCAGCTCCCGTGCCAGCCCTGTCTCCACATCCCACACAAAGAACCAGACCGGCTCCTCTTCTGCGTCGTTCGAAAGCTCCAGCAGCTGACAGGGCAGAGCAAGAAAGCGCCCGTCCCCCGTCAGCGCAGGCTCGCGCAGCTCCAGATGAGCCCACCGGCCCGCCATCTCCTTTAGCTGCGCGGACTCCGGAAACCGTTCGAAGATTTCCCCGTAGGTCAGCTGCCGGACCACCTCTCCCGCCGCGGCGTCTATCACCCAGACGGCGGTACTTTGCAGCTCCTCCTCCCCCTGCACCCAGTCTCCCGCATACAGATACGCCTTATTCCAGGCCACCGCATACGCGCCCTTTGCGGAACGTATCATAAGCCCCGTCATGTCCTCCGGGCCGCCCTTTAGAACGATCTGCCTGTCCCCGCCGTCCCGGATATCATGAATGTGCAGGATATCTTCCTCCCCGTCCAGATACAGCGCGTAACGCTCGTCCGCCAGGGCGGCGGACATTCCGTCGAAATCGTAGCGCACCTCATCCTGCCAGAGCAGACTGTAATCCTGCGTGTCATACAGATATACATGACTGCTTCCCAGCAGATACAGCAGGGAGGAATCCTGTGTAAACCAGCTCCTCTTCGGCGGCTCCTCCAGCATCGTACACTCGTCGTCCACCGCGCCGCCGTAGCAGTAAACCGCCGTATCCGTATAAAAGAAAGCCTTTTTCCCGTGCCACTCCGCTTTCTTGATCTCCCCAAGATCCAGATAATAATGATAAGCGCTCACCACGGCGGCATGTACTCTGTCGTCCGTCGGGTCGGTGCTGAACACATATCCGTCCCCCGTAACCGCCATCTGTAAACCGGCGCCGTTTTCGATCTGACTGAGCACGATCGGGCTTCTGTCCTCGATCCGGGCACATTTCTCCCCCGTATCCCAGTCAAGATTGACCGCCACATTGTCATACACCACGGATACCAGCGCCGCTCTCTGTTCCGAAGCGGGAACCTTTGTGACGGAAATCCTTCTGTTCAGCACCAGGGACGCGTCCTCATAGGAAAAACGCAGTCTTCCCGACGTAACGTCCCAGCATTCCAGAATCCAGCCCTCCGAACGTCCGCTTCCGGTCAGAAGATTCTCCGTATTGCGCCAGACCAGCGCCAGCGTGCTCTCGTCCAGCCAGCCCAGATAATCCAAAACGGAATCCTCGGCCTCCCGCTCAAAGACCGCCTCCTCCCCGCCCACGGGCAGCACCCTCACCCGATTGCCGCTATTATGCCAGAAGCCGTCCTCTCCCGCCGCAACCGCTATCCGTCCCCCGTCCGGGGAAAGCTTTAAATCCAGGACATCCCGCACGGCCCCGGTAAGCTCGTCCTCCCCCGGCACGATCTCCCGGTAGAGAGCCTGCGGCTCCCACACCCTGCCTTCGCCGGTATCCGCGTCGATGATATGAATCCGGTGCCCGTCCGTAAGCATCGACCGCAGCTCGTTTCCCACATAATCATAGTCATAGCGCAGCACCTCGTAGAGGCAGACAATCCTGTCCGCCTCCGCGTTATAATCCCACAGGAAGCCGTAGACGGACGAACAGGAATCGCACTCCGGGAAATCCCACTCCCACAGAATCACTCCCGTGTCATAGGAAAAACAGAAAATTCCCTCCGCCGTCTTCACCGCCACCCGCCGGTCCCCGATCAGCCCCGCGTCCTCACAGCCGCGGTCCGCGCTGTCAAAGCAGCGTATATTTTCACAGGTTTCCACATCCCAGATATAGATTCTCCCGTCGCTGTCAACGGTAAGCAGCGCGTTCTCCTCTTCCCTGTAGTCCGAAATCATCCCCGGGGCGCTCCTGTGCTCTAAAATCTTCTGCGGGCGCAGCGTAAACCAGTAATCCCACTGATAGGTATATAAGGCCTCCTCCAGAGCGACCCGCGCCTCCGCCACATAAGGGCGCGACGCGTCCTCGCCGCTTCCCGGCAGCGCCGCCAGCGCAACCAGAAGCGCCGTCTCCCGATCTCCCTGTTCCAGCAGGTCTCCGGAAGCCTTTGCAAGATAACGGGACTGATTCTCCAGCTTGTCCTCATAATTTTCCTTTATCTCCAGATTCTGGTACAGCGCCACCCCGCCGAAGGCAAGGGTGACAGCCGTCACAACCCCCGCCAGCGCCAGCATACGGCGCATTTTATAGACACGGTGTCTCTGATAAAGTTCATCGTAGGAGCAGTAAAGCAGGGGCGCTGCAAGGCGCGTCATACGCTCCCTGGCGTGCCGTAAGACCTCCCTTTTATCCCTGCCCCGCAGATCGGCCGCCAGAGGCTCGCCCTCTTCCAGCAACGCGGGCGGAAAGGCAGTCTCAGGCTCTCCCTCGATCAAAACCGCAAGAACATTCTCCCGCCCACGGTACTTGATAAAGGTTTCAATCTCCCGCAGGCACCATTTGGATTCGACGACGCGCGGCGAACAGACGACAAGCAGAAATTCCGACTGCTTCAGGTTCTCCTCGATCTCCCCGAACAGGTCGCTGGCCACGCCCAGCTCCTCCTCGTCCCGGAATACCCGGCGGATCTTCTCCTTCCCGCACTTCTTCCGAATCTCCTTCGGGATCCGGTAACGCTCCAGCGCTTTCTGCAGATATCCCGCCACCGCGCTGTCTAAATCGGCATGCCGGTAACTGATAAACACGTCAAACTTGTAATCCATGGCCGCCCCTCCTCTGACAGTACCACCATACCATATTCGAAGAGTTTGCGCAAGAAAGGTTCTTTTTCGACGGCAGACATCAAAAGCGGGATTACCAAAGCAAAAACCGTTCCAGCACCTGCTGCAGGCACCATTTTGGCCTGATCTCAGGCACATTGTCCGTCGTGACAATCCGATCCTGTCTGTAAATCGTTCCATCCACCGTATATCGGATTTCTCCTACTGCGGTTCCGCTCTTTACCGGGGCTGTAAGACTCTTCTCCCACTCATACTCCACCCGGATTTCCTCATCCTCCCGCAGGAGCAAGCCCGCAACGTCCCGGCTTCCCACCCTCGTATTTCCCTTTTCATCCGTTCCTTCTTCTCGCTCTTCCTCCACTGCATCAGCCGCTTGCTTCCCGCTCTCCTGCTTTCCTTTTTCACCGTTCGCCCGGCTTCCGCTTTCTTCCTCTCCTGTCCCGCCGGATGCCGGGCCTTCATCCTTCCCCGTCCCCCTTACAACCGCCAGCCCCGCATAAGCCGTCTCCCCCAGGACCTCCGTCTGCCCGTTTATAACCGGCACAGGCTTCAGCAGACCCTCGTCGAAGGCAATCCCCTCCTCATCGAAGCTTCGGTAAAAGTAATTGTCGATCCCGTACTGCATCAGCTTCCCGGTATCGCTCCATTTGTAAGTCTTGTGGTTCGGCCAGCCACAGGCCAAAAGCGCCACCACAAAGGTTCTCCCGTCCCTTTCCAGCGCCCCCACATAGCAGTATCCCGCTTTGTTGGTAAATCCGGTCTTCCCGCTGATTACCCCGTCCATCATCGTCAGAAACGCATTGTGGTTGACGCAGGAAAAGCTCCGCCCGTTTGCGCCAAAGGCGTAGGCCGCGGTCTGCGTAATCTCCAGAAACGCCTCTTTTTCCGGCGACTCCCCGATGCAGTAGGACATGATTCTGGCCAGCTCCGCCGCAGTGGTGCTGTGCTCCTTCTGAATCACCGTACCGTCCTTTAAGGTAAACTCCTGCGTCGCGTCCAGTCCGTTTGGCGTAATGAACCAGGTATCCCTGCAGCCTAACTCAGCCGCCTTCTCATTCATCAGTCTCGCAAAAGCCGCCACCGCCCTGCCGCTCTCCTCCGCGGTATACTGATCCGACGGCTTATCCGCCAGCTCTTTTTCCAAAAACTTTTTCCCCACATGCTCCGCCAGCGCCGCCGCCGAATCGTTATGGCTCTCCAGCATCAGGGAGTACAGCAGCTCTTCCACCGTATACTGTTCCCCCCGTTTCAGGTACAGCTTCACCTTCGGCATCCCCGCGGCATAGTCCGAAACGGTCAGCACCTCCTCGGGCTCCGCGTTTTCCAGCACCAGAATGCAGGTCATGATCTTCGTGGTGCTGGCCATAGCCATGGGCGTATCCGCGTTTTTGCCGTACAGCACCCTTCCCGTATCCGCATCCATCAGCACCGCCGCCGTCGCGTAAAGCTCGATCGTCTCCTCCGCCCTGACCTGCGCCGTCAGCCGCACCGCCAGAAAAAGGACGCAAAAAAAGCCCCATATCCTTTTTTTCATCCGCACTTACCGTCTCGAAAAATCCGAATTACTAAAATATATGAGGCTTACCTTCTAAATATCCAGCTGCAGCTGCACTTCCGCTTCCGCCTGCTGTTTAAATTCTTCTATCTGCACGGGATTCAGCTCCGGAAGCTCCTCCAGGCTCTTTACGCCAAAGCAGCGCAGAAACTGCTCCGTCGTGCCGAAAAGCAGCGGTCTTCCCGGCGCGTCCAGCCGTCCCAGCTCCGTGATCAGATCATACTCCAGAAGCTTGTTGATGGCATGGTCGCAGCTCACCCCGCGCACCCGCTCGATCTCCACCCTGGTCACCGGCTGCTTGTAGGCGATGATGGAAAGGGTCTCCAGCACTGTGTCCGTCAGGGACATTTTCCGCGGGGCCTTTGCAATTTTGATCAGGTATTCATACATCTCCGCCTTGGTACACAGCTGCACGGCGTCGTCGAGCCGGGTCAGGAATATGCCCCGATCCTCCTTTTCGTAACGCTCGTCCATCTCCTGCAGCAATTCCTCTGTGGTCTTCACATTCTCTTCTATCACATCGGCAAGTCTGCTGATTTCCACCGACTCCCCCATAGTAAACAAAACGGCCTCTATAACCGCCTGCGCTCTTTTTTTGTCCATCACGTCTCTCTCTTTCTCGCCGGAAGCATCTCTCTCATCTCTATCTCTCTCTTCTGCTCTCTCTTCTGCTCTCTCTTCCGCTCTCTCTTCCGCCCTCTCTTCCGACTGTCCTCATTCTCACCTACTTACGCCCTTGAGACAATCAAAATATCGTCAAACAGATTCTCCTGGCTGATCGTTATTTTCCCTGTCTTCATCAGCTCGAGAACAATCAGGAAGGTGACGATAACCTCCATCTTACTGGACTGCTTTTCCAGAAGCTTTCGAAAGCTGAAGCTCTTATGTTCCCTGGCATAGGCCTCCACATAAAGAGTCTTTTGGTCCATGTCAATCTCATCCTTCTCAATATTTCCGTATTTGCTGCGGATGGGATCGATCTTGTCCTCCTGTCTGCGCACGACGAATTTAAAAATATCGTGCAGCTTGGCCAGCGTCAGATCGCCGATCAGCTCCTCATAATCCACCGGCTGTCTGTAGGCCGCCACCTCCTTGGGAAGATTCTGTTCCCGATAGAGATTTTTCGCCGCGTCTACCTGCCTGTCCCTGAGTTCGAAGGACACATACCGGTACATTTTGTATTCCAGCAGCTTCTGGACCAGCTCCGCCCTCGGGTCTTCCTCTTCTCCCTCCTCGTTCACTTCCTTCGGGAGAAGCATCCGGCATTTGATATCCAGAAGCGTCGCCGCCATCACAAGAAATTCGCTCATCACATTCATATCGGAGGATTCCATCTGCTTGATATATTCCAAATACTGTTCCGTGATCTCGACGATGGGAATATCATAAATGTCAACCTTATTTTTATCGATCAGATGAAGCAGAAGATCCAAAGGCCCTTCAAATACTTCCAGCTTTACGGGTATCGCCATCTCCATGTCCCCCTGCAAACATTCCGAAACGCGTCTTTTCAAATTTCTCAACCGTTTCCCCGCTTCAGTTTAACGGTTTTTTCCGCCGTTTTCAAGGGAAACATACGTTCACTTTTCCGTTTCAAAGTCAACCACCCATAATTCACCCGGGTTAAACAGCCGGAAGGGGATCGTATGACTGCCCAGCCCTCTGCTCAGAATCATGACGGCGCGCCCCTCCCGGAAGATTCCCCCGTCATATTTCGGGAAGAAGCGGAATCCGGGCGAAACCATCCCTTTCCCCCAAAAGGGAACTCTCACCACGCCGCCGTGTACATGCCCCGACAGAGTCAGATCCGCCCCCCACGCGGCGTATTGCGGAAAATAGTCGGGATTGTGCGCCAACAGCACGGTATACAGCCCTTCCTCCGGTCTTCCCAGAAGCTTCGGCAGATAATCCGGCTCCATCTGCGTAATCCGAAAGCGCCGGTAATATTCTTTCCCGATCTGAACCCCGTACACGGCGACGCCGCAATCCTCCAGTACCGCGTGACTGTTGACCAGCGGGCTGATCCCAAGCTCCCGCAGAGCCTGTCCGTACCGCTCGCCCATGTCGCCGTAGCCTTCCGGATACAGAGACAGGCGGTGTTCGTGATTTCCGTTGCCGTAATAGACGGGAAAATCCCGGCTTAATTCCCGCAGCAGCTCTACCGCCGGTTCAAAGGAATCTCCCTTTCTCGCCGTAAGGATATCTCCGGCAATCAGTATCATATCCGGCTTCTGCGCCCTGATTTCCTCCAGCAGCCTCACGTTATTTTTTCCATAGCGCTTATTATGTAAATCCGCCAGAACCACCGCCCTCACCGGCCTTTTGATCCGTCTGTCCGAAAGCGCGGACCGGCGCACCACAAAGCGGTTGCTGTCATAAAGCATGACCCAGACCAGTACGATGAAAACAATTACCAAAACAGTTATCAGAATATCCAGCATATGCCGTCTCCCGTTCTTTAAACCTGTTGCCATACCATTCCTGGCACAAATGACCATGAAAGCCGTATGCAACAAGTTGATGCATACAAAACGTCATAGGGCAGTGTTACTTACTTTCATACTTCCTTGTGCCTGCCGTTGCGCCTGAATTTGTCATAAGAGGAAAAATCCGAATACGCGGCGCAGATAATCCAGATAGCCTGCCTTTTCCACCCCGGCGTCAAACAGTATGGGAACGCTCCCGATTTCGACCCCGTCCAGCAGATATCTGGCCTCTCCGGCCAAGTCTCCCTCTTCCACGGGCGCCTGCACACGGTCCGGCAGATCCACCACCTTTTCCACCGCCGTGAGATCGCTTCCGGCAATGTCAAGATAGCGAAACTCCCCCTCGTACCGAAGCGCCGCCTCTTTTTCCACCCCGCCCTCGACAGCCATCGGGCTCAAAGGATCCTGATTCTCATCCGTATAAATCCTGCACACGCCGAAGCCGTAAGTCAGAAGCGTCTGCGCGTCGCCGAAGCGCACCTTGTAGTCCGGAGCGCCCATCACCACGGCGATCAGGTCGATGCCGTCCTTGCTTGCCGTCGCACAGATACAGTATTTGGCCTTACTGGTGGAACCGGTCTTCAGCCCCGTAGTGTACTGATACTGCTTTAAAAGCTTGTTGGTGCTGTTCAGCGTGAAGCTGCTGCTTCCCTGTCTTGTCTCATGCGTGATGTTTTCCATCCAGATCGTCGTATAATCAAAGATCTGCGGATAGTTCAGCGTCAGTTCCCTCGACATAATTGCCACATCCCTGGCGCAGGAGTAGTGATCGTCCGAGTCGGAAAGACCGCAGCAGTCCACGAAATGCGTTTCCGTCATCCCCAGCTCCGCCGCCTTTTCGTTCATCATATCCACAAAGGCCTGCTCGCTCCCCGCCACATGCTCCGCCACCGCCACGCTTGCGTCATTTCCCGACGCCACAGCAATGCATTTGATCATGGTATCCAGCGTCTGGGTTTCGCCCTGGGCCAGATACACCTGAGAGCCGCCCATGGAGCTGGCGTATTCGCTGGTGATCACCTCGTCCGTCAGACTGACCCTGCCGTCTTCAATCGCCTCAAAGGTCAAAAGGAGCGTCATAATCTTGGTGATACTGGCAGGACTCCGCCTCTGCGTCGCATCCAATTCATAGATGACCTGACCCGTTGAGCTTTCTATCAAAATGACGGACGGGGAAGAAACCGAGACCTCCGCACAAACCGGCGCCGCTGCCGCCGTCCACAAAACCACCGCCAAAAGCATCCCTGTTATCAATTTCTTTCCTGACATATCCTGACCCACTCCGTTTCCGCCGCTTCAGAAAGCAGACTACACTTCCTCTCTACTTTCATAAATATGAGCCGGACGGACACGGTAGAACAAAGCGTCCTGCCGTAAACCAAAAACCCCCGGTTATAAACCGGGGGCTCGCACGCTTTTTAGTTGTATTTGCGCTTTCTTGCCGCTTCAGACTTTTTCTTGCGTCTTACGCTAGGCTTTTCGTAATGCTCACGCTTACGAATCTCCTGCTGAATACCTGCTTTCGCACAGCTTCTCTTAAAACGGCGCAATGCGCTGTCTAAAGTCTCGTTCTCTTTTACGATTACGTTTGACATCTCTACCCGACCTCCCTTCAGTCCCTCTAGTAACATGACTGATTGGGTTAATATTATGTAACGCGGAGCAACACGCCGCATACACAAGAATCATTATAACATAAATGCGGAATACGTCAATAGTTTTTTTTCGACATTGATTTTTCCCGTTTACTTAAGCTGCCCTGCCAGAACCTTTTCCGCCTCCTCGATGGCCGCGGGAATCCCGGCGGGATTTTTGCCTCCGGCCTGGGCCATATTAGGACGTCCTCCGCCTCCGCCGCCCACAAGGGCAGCGATGCCCTTGATCAGGTTGCCCGCGTGAGCGCCCCTTGAAAGCGCGCCCTCGGTAGCCATGGCGATCATATTTACCTTCCCGTCCAGCTCGGACAGAAGAACCACAACGCCCTCGCCCAGCTTCTCCTTCAGCTGATCTCCCAGCTCCCGGAGTCCGTTCATGTCAACGCCCTTTACGCTGACCGCCAAAAGCTTTACGCCTGCGACCTCCTTCGCCTGGTTTGTCACGTCGCCCAGAGCCTCCTTCGCCGCTTTCGACTTCAGGGATTCCAGCTCGGAAGTCAGCGTCTTTACCTCCGCCATCACATGCCCGCACTTCTCCAGAAGGGACGCCGGCTTCGTCTTTAAGATGCGGCTTGCCTCCTCTAAGGTCTTCTCCAGATTCCGGTAATACTGCAGGACGCCGTTTCCGGTCAGCGCCTCGATCCTGCGCACGCCCGCCGCTACGCCGTTCTCCGACAGAATCTTAAAGGCAGCTATGGAGCCGGTATACGCCACATGGGTTCCACCGCAAAGCTCTACGGAAAAATCTCCCATCCGGACAACCCGGACCTTTTCGCCGTATTTTTCCCCAAACAGGGCCATGGCCCCGGTCTTCTTCGCCTCCTCCAGGCTCATCACCTCCGTGACGACCGGAAGATTCTCTGCAATCTTCTCGTTGACCAGCGCCTCTACCCTCTCCAGCTCCTCCGCTGTCATGGCGGCAGAATGGCTGAAGTCAAAGCGCAGCCTCTCCCCGTCCACATAGGAGCCCGCCTGCTCCACATGGTCTCCCAGCACCTCCTGCAGCGCCTTCTGCAGCAGATGGGTTGCACTGTGGTTCTTACAGGTGTTCCCGCGGCTCTCCGGATTTACCGCAAGCGCTGCCGTTTCGCCGACGCTCACGGTTCCGCTGACTACCTTGCCCACATGTCCGACCCGGTCGCCGGGAAGCTTTACCGTGTCCTGTACCTCAAACACACCGCCCGCGGTGCGGATGAGGCCTCTATCTCCCTTCTGGCCGCCCATGGTGGCATAGAAAGGAGTCCTTTTTACAACCACCGTGCCGGTCTGCCCTTCCGCCAGACTGTCCCGCAGCTCTGTCTCGGAAGCCAGCGCCGCGATTTCCTCCTCTCCGGTCAATGTGTCATATCCGGTAAATTCACTGGTGATTCCGCTGTCCAGCCCGTCGAACAGACCCGCGCCCGTACTCAGCTTTGCGGAAAAGCTCTGGTTGTCCCTGGCCTGCTGCCTCTGGCCCTCCATCGCCTCGGCAAAGCCCTTTTCATCTACCTTCATGCCCTCTTCCTCCGCCAGCTCTACCGTGAGCTCCAGCGGAAAGCCAAAGGTATCATACAGGTAAAAGGCGGACTTTCCGTCGAGCACCTGCGCCTTTTCATCCTTTTTGGCGTCGAGAAGCTTGCGAAATTCCTTCATACCGTTCTCCAGCGTACTCTCGAAACGGTCGATTTCCTTCTTCAGCTCCGACAGCACAAACCCCCGGTTCTTTAACAGAAGGGGATAGCTCTCCGCGTAGATCTCCGTGATAAACATCTCCGCGATTTTCAGGATATCCTCCGTCTTTACATTCAGAATCCTTGCGTGCCGCACCGCCCGGCGGATCAGACGGCGGAGCACATAGCCCGCGCCCGCGTTGCCGGGAAGGAGCCTCGCCTCGTCGCCCATCAGCATGACGCCGGTGCGGATATGGTCGGACAGAATCCTCATGGAGCGGGTCAGCTTCTCGTCCTGCTCATATTTCATGCCGGAAACCTTCTCGATATAGGCGATGACCGGAGCAAACAGATCGATCCGATAGACGTCCCTGGTGCCGTTTAAAAACGCCAGAATCCTCTCCAGGCCCCAGCCGGTATCCACATTCTTCTGCTTCAGGGGCGTCAGAGTCCCGTCCTGATGCTTTTCATACTGCATGAACACATCGTTTCCCAGCTCGGTATACTTCCCGCAGGAACATCCCGGCCCGCAGTCCGGGCCACAGTCCGGCCTGTCCTCAATATAAAACATTTCGCTGTCCGGGCCGCAGGGGCCGTACTCCAACCCCCACCAGTTGTCCTCTGCCGGAAGATAATAAATATTTTCCTTCTTGAATCCGGAGGCGATACGGTACTGCGCCCCCTCCTCGTCCCGGGGCGCGTTCTCATCCCCCGCGAACACGGTTGCGGCAAGATGATCCGCGTCGAAGCCAAACACCTGCGTCAAAAGCTCATAGCTCCACTGACAGCGCTCCTTCTTAAAATAGTCCCCCAGGCTCCAGCTTCCCAGCATCTCAAAAAAGGTGACGTGACTTTTATCCCCCACGGAGTCGATATCGTTGGTGCGGACACATCCCTGCACATTGCAGAGCCTGGTTCCCAGCGGGTGCTTCTTCCCCAGCAGGTAGGGCATCAGCGGCTGCATCCCGGCCACGTTAAAGAGAACACCCGTGGAACCGTCGGAAACCAGAGAAACCGCCCCCACATCCACATGTCCGCGGTCCGTATAAAACTGCTTCCAGGTCTTTCTAAGTTCATCCGATGTAAATTGTCTCATACCGATAACCATGCCTTTCTGTACTGTAATCCGCGGGCAGTCGATTCTCCCGCGATATCTGCTCTATTATACTGTTCTTTCTTCTCCTTGTCAAACTCTAAGCGTATTAAAATTATAATATACAACCATTGCTTTTTCGGGTAGAATGCTTTAAAATAGGCCTATCATAAGGCATGGCGAGAGCATAGGGAAAGGGGACTTTCGATATGGGAATCTATTTAAATCCCGGCAACAGCGGGTTTCAGGAGATCAGGAACAGCCGTTATGTTGACAAGTCAGGCATGATCAGCCTGATCAATCAGGTGATTGGGACAAAGCAAAAATTGGTTTGTGTCAGCCGCCCCCGCCGTTTCGGCAAATCCTTTGCCGCCCAGATGCTGTGCGCCTATTATGACAGGAGCTGTGACTCTTCCGCCCTGTTCGAGGATCTCGCCATTGCCACGGATCACAATCTAAATGGCAGCTACCGACAGCACTTGAATCGATATGACGTGATTTATCTGGATATGACATATTTTAAGCCTTTTTCGGAAAATTACAAAAATCTGAACGCTTATATCAGCAGGAAAATCACAGAAGAATTGCTGGCCGCCTATCCAGCGCTGACGGCAAGCAATGAACTGCCTGCCACGATGTGCCGCGCTGTGGAATTGACCGGACATAAATTCATTATGATCATTGACGAATGGGACGCGCCCATTCGGGAGACGCCTGAGCTTCAAAAAGAATATCTGCATTTCCTGCTGATGCTGTTCAAGAGCAGCGGCACCACGGATAAAATCTTCGCGGCGGCTTACATGACCGGAATCCTGCCTATCAAAAAGGACGGCTCCCAGTCCGCCATCTCGGATTTCGAGGAGTTTTCCATGCTGAGTCCCGGAAAATTCAGCAGATATATCGGCTTTACGGAAGACGAGGTGAGGCAGCTCTGTCAGGAGACCGGCTGCGATTTTGCCATGATGAAGCATTGGTACGACGGATATACTTTCCCAGGCGTAGGCTCTGTATATAACTCTAACTCCGTCATGAAAGCGATACGCAATGAGAATTTCGAGTCCTACTGGACCCAGACCTCGGCGGCAGACAGCCTGCTGGGCTATATCAGTCTGGATTTTGACGGCCTGTCCGGGGTAGTAGCCGAACTGGTCGGCGGCGGGAAGACGAAAGTAAATACCAAAAAGTTCTCCAATGACCTGGTAACCTTCCATAGCCGGGATGATGTGCTGACATTGCTGATTCACCTGGGATATCTGACCTATGACGAAAAAACGCATCTGGCATGGATTCCCAATGAGGAAATCAGAATAGAATTTGACAACTCAGTCCGCGATGTGAAACGCGACGAGACCATCCGGCGTGTCCGGGAAAGCGACCAGCTGATTGCAGATACCGTCCATGGAAACGCAGATGCCGTAGCGGCCCAGATTGAGAAAATCCATGCCGAGGAAGCCCCGCTGCACTATAACAATGAGCAGGCTCTGCGGAGCGTATTGAAGCGGGCTTATTTCAGCTACGGAGACGAATATGTTCTGTTCGAGGAGCTTCCTGCAGGAGCAGGCTTTGCCGATATCGTATATCTGCCAAAAAAGGATTCCCTGCTGCCTGCGCTCCTGATTGAACTGAAATGGAACCATTCTGCTGAGAGCGCCATCGCCCAGATCAGGGATAAGCATTATCCCGAAGCCCTGAAAAGCTACAGCGGTAACCTGTTGCTGGTGGCAGTCGCCTACGATAAGGATGCGCCCGCCGGAAAACGGAAGCACACCTGTATCATAGAGCAGGGATAAAAAAGTGCCGCACAGCGGCACTTAGAAGAATGCTTCGCATTCTTCCCTTGCCACGACGAAGTTTCATAAAGTAAAGAAACCGCTCGGCATAGCTGTTCCTTAAAATGCCCTCAACAAATCGCAGCCAATCTACAGGTGCTATTTTTTAGCTTCCTGTTGATTGGCTTAACTCCTCCACAAAATTCTGAATCCTTTGCGTAGCCAATTCACGCCTTGACATATTTTGCAGTTGATTTCCTTCCACCCATTGATAAGCAGCTGTCTCACCAGCCTGCAGTACAATACCGTTCTTATCAATATCCGTATGACACAGATACTCCACATAAATTGCCTTATGGCCGTAATGCAGCACCCGCCCGATTTCGATCAGTTTCTTCGACAGAATACCTGTTTCTTCCCACAGTTCCCTGACGGCACAGTCCAAAGGGCTTTCTCCCTGCAGCGCAGAGCCGCCTGCCGTTGCCTCCCACATTCCGCCGAAATGTTTTCCTGCATCTCTCTGCATTAATAACCAGGTTCCATCCCTGTGCCGGACAATTACTTCGCTGACAAGGTGAAAACACCCCTCCGGCAGCGGTTCCCCGCGAACCAATGATACACCCTCGATTTTGTTCATATTTCTGTCGTAAGCGTCCCATATTTCCATGGCAGCTACCTCTGCAAATTTCGATTGTGATTTGAAGATTTATAAAGAAAACAAAATCACATAAGACATTATAGCACAATATAAATCAGGTGAAAAGAATTGATTAAATGCTTTTCTGATTCCTCCGAAAATGCGATTGACAGAGAAAAGACAGGTTAAAATTTTGTCAGATAACACAAAATACTTGAAATCTGCAAAAAACAATGCTATCATAAGCATATAAAGGAAAGCACCCACTCCAAAGTGGATGCTCCTACATACGATTAAATGTCCTTACGGACACCGCCTCTTCTGTTTCGCAGACAGGAGAGGCATTATTTTTTGCGCTTGTTCCTCTTGTCGAGAAAGGCAAGCAACGCAACAACAAAACTGCCAAAGGCAATCAGCAAAGCCAATATGCCAATGAAAATCGAAATGATTTCAAAAGCCGTCATAAACGTCACCTCCTTCCTATGTACTCCGGTAAACCGGGAATAAGTCAGGAGGCTGCCACCCTGTCATGGGTACTTTTCGTATAAAGATTGTATCACGATATGAACAAAAACACAATAAGAACTATGATTGAATTAATTTCGCTGTAACGCTTTTACTCTCCATTTTGCGTCTATTTTGGGAATCTACTCCCCCGTCTGTTGATGATCTCACACCAAATTGCTGATAACCCCTTTCCTTCGCATCCTCTTATCATAAAGCAGGGCATAATACCCCTTGGCCAACTGGTTTTCTTTGTATCTATATCTTCCGTACCTCCGCAAATCACTATTTGTACTCAGCTTATTTCGTCCTTTCACCAAATTGTCAGGATAACCCTATCCCATTCAAAACATTGGTTGTAGTTGCCCCTGTATAGATGTATGCAAGATCATTCAGGTCAAACGGCAGTTGCGTTATATTACTGAGTTTAATCATTTTGTAGTTTGTCCGCAGTCGTTCCGCATTTTTGATAATCGAGTCTTTTATAGACGGTTTTTCTATGTTTTCTGCATTTGCAAGAATACTGTCAAGCGTTCCAAATCTATTCAATAAACAGGCCGCTGTTTTGGAACCGACTTTATCTGCGCCTTTGATATTATCTGACGCGTCGCCGACTAATGACTTGAAATCTGCATATTGTTCAGGTTCAATATGAAACTTATTCTTTATGTAATCAGGCGTACAAATAACCGTACTGTCTCCGCGATATCGCAGCACCGACACCTGGCCGGTGATAAGCTGGAAAAAATCGCTGTCAAAGGAAGATATGATAATTTCCGTTTCCTGTCCGTATGTCAACGCATAGCCGGCAACCCAATCATCCGTTTCGCAAGTTTCGGTCTCCGCAAATTTGATATTTAAATAAGCAAGCGCGGCATACACATCCGGCAGTTGTGAAAAAGGGTTCTCTTCCTCCGGGACTTGACTATAATCAACACGGTTTGCTTTATAATCCGCGTTTAACTCTGAACGAGTATTTTCATGTTCTCCATCAAATAACACCACAATATGGGTAGGCTTTATCCTGCGAATAATCTTCAATAATGCGCCTACAAATCCAAGCGTTCCCTGAATTGCCTTGCCTTTCTTATTTACTATCCTTGCAGGCATACCGAAAAACATTTGAAATAACAGGTTGCTGCCATCAACTATCAAAAAACGGTTCATAATAATTCACCCATAAAATTTCTCCCTTTTTTCGGGAAAGTGTTCTTAAATTATTACACTATAGACCGAACCTTGGGAATCTACTCAATTTCAGTGCGTATGGTAAATTCATCCGGAATGTTGAAAATTTCCTTCTTCAAAAAAGGCGGATAAAAGTACTCGCTTTTTAATCTGTCGAACTCTAACCATTCAAAAGTATGCGTTCTATGACCTTCCTTTGACGTAAACACTCTTCCTCTTGTAAGCAAGTCCGTCCCTGTAATATCCATTAAAAAGTAAATGCAAAGCTCGTGATAATTTACGTTATCTACGTCTTCCGTAAAAAAAGCCTGATTTAACCACAAGGGACGAGCGATACCTGAAATAACGCCGAGCTCTTCCTGAACTTCCCTGATTACCGCTTGTTCTGCCGTTTCTCCCATTGTAACTCTTCCGCCGGGCAGATAATAATAAGGGGAACGCTCATCATGCATTGCCAGAATTTTATGATCTGAAATCATAATTGCACACACTCTGTAATTAAATTTCTGATTCCCGCACTGAAAGGAAAGATCCATCTTCTATATCTCCACGAATACCGCATCAAATCCTGTTATAAGTGTCTTTTTTTCTACATTACCAAGATAATCGAGCAGCTGTTCATCTGATAAAATTATCCCACAAGGTTAGGTCTTACCATATCATTAATAATCATACATAATTCATTCATAATGTACCTCCGCGAATCCTGATTGTGATTTGATCTTTTCAAGGGAAACAAAATCACATAAGACATTATAACACAATCTAAATCAGGCGAAAAGAATTGATTGAAATTAGCCGTTTTATGGTATACTCTAATCAGAACGGAAAGGAAAAAGACATATGAAAATAGCAACCTATAACATTTGGGACAGCGACAAGGGTATGCCGATGCGTTCCCGCCAGCTCATTGATGAAATTAGCGGAATCAATGCAGATATTATTTGTCTGCAGGAAGTATCAGATGAAAAAGAGCATCATAGTTTTTTAAGGCTTTGCGGATATGATTATTCTCATTGGCAGGCACAGACAGGATTGTCGATCTTAAGCAAGTACACCATTGATAAATCAGAGGATTTTGAATACGGTACATCCGCCTGCATACAGTTGGAGAACAAAACATTACTTGTCATTAATGTTCACCTGCCATGGGAAAGGGCATCCCTAAGAGAACAGGCAATTGTAGATATTGTAAAGAATACTTCAAATACAAAAGCCGACTACACACTGATCATGGGCGACTTCAACAGTTCCGAAAACTCATCTGTTCATCGCTTTCTGACGAATGAACAATCGCTTTTAGGTGCTGATGCTTACTATTTTGACTTAGCGGAGGTATCTGCTGAGGTGACCGGAATGAAAGCATCGGCTACGCTGAATTTTCGTGAAAATCCACGATGGGGAATAGCTGAACCGGCGAACACGATCGAGGTGAATCAACGACTTGATTGGATTCTGCTAAAAAATCCTTATCCTGCTAAATTACCTGAATTGAAGAGCTGTATGCTATTCGGTACAGATATTGCAAAAGAAACAGGTCTTGCTGCAAGTGACCATTATGGCGTAGTGATCGAAATAGAATTTTAACGGATGAAATTTTTTAAGTGTCCTTTTACAACATAAACCAGAGGATATACCCTGGCTGCAATATTGATATTACAGCCAGGCGTACCTTATAAATGAGCTACTTACAGGCAATATAAATATCCATACTATCCCCGTCGGTTTCAAAGCAGGGGATAACATCCTTTCCCGTTTGTTCCAGAGCATTCACACGCATGTACTCCATAAGCGTCTTATAGGCATTCGGAATCGTCACAAAAGGGTTCCCAAAAGGCTCTTCAATGTGTACCGCCGCATATTTGTGAGCCGCCTGATCATGTATTTCCATGTCAGGAGGAATGACTCCGTCAGGCAGTATCCATGCCGCTTCATATCCGTGCATGTTGAAAACATTGATCTGCTCCTGTGACACATGGGGGAAATCCCAGCCAATGACACGAGGATGATCCACGCCGCAGCTGCGGGCGATGGAAAAAATTCTGTCGATAGCGTCGCCTTCAGGAACGGAGCTTATAACGGCATGTTTTATATAGCGGAAAGCGGGGACGGTTTCGACGCGTAAATTTGTATACGCTTCGTCACAGGCAGCCATGTCATCGCGGAATAAATTATCCAGCGAACAGTTGAAAATCCTGCAAAGCTCTATCGCCTTATCCATTTCAGGCTGCGCTGTATCCTGTTCCCATTTTGATACGGTTTGACGGCTGATATTCATTTTTTCAGCCAAATCCTCCTGCGTCATATTCCCTTTCAAATGTCTCAAAAACTGCAAATTTTTTCCGAAGCTCATAAAATATTCTCCTTGTATTTTTTCTGCACCGCGCTGCATTTTCAGTATAGCATTTCCCCGGCAAACCGCAACCAATCCGCAGGCGCTTATTTTTCAAATTGCGCAACTTCAAAGTGCGGAGAATATTTTAATTGTGAAAATATCTTGCTGTACAAGATGACTGCTTAATGGTATCATATAATTAGCGGTTGGAAATTGCAGTGCAGATGACGGAAATCCGATTCCTAAATATTTTTTTACCCTACTGGTATTTTATATTTATGGATCCTGATGGCAATCCAATCGAAGTTACTGGCGGCCATACAGAAGAACAATGACGGGAGCATCAAATGAATAAAATAGTTGAGGAAGCGGTTAAGAGCATAAAAGAGTTGGAGCAAAACACTCCCGACGGAAAACATATTATTACCGGGGATGTGCGAAAATTATCCTCGAAATTATTCCGGCAAATAGAGGATAAAAGGATTGAAAATGTTTTTATTCTCTGCGAAGAACTCTTAAATGAACGCTCCTGGGCATTGGGAGTAATTGCGTTTGATTTTGCCTGGCGGATGAAAAATCATTATAACGAATCAACATACGATATTTTTTATCACTGGCTGAAGGACTATGTAAGGGGATGGGGAGACTGTGACGATTTTTGCACACATGCATTTGGCGAACTGCTGAGACAGAATAAATCATTATTTGTAAAAATAATTACATGGACGAATGATGTTGATTTTTGGGTAAGAAGGGCTTCCGCGGTTATTCTGATCTCTTCCATCTTAAAAAATGATTATGAAGGAATAGAACCGTTTACCATATCAGACCGTTTGATGTCGGATTCACATGATTTAGTCTTAAAAGGATATGGCTGGATGTTGAAAGCCTTATCACAGGTAAATCCGGACTGCGTAAAAGAATATTTAATAGGAAACTGCAGGAAAATGCCACGAGTTGCCTATCGTTATGCGCTCGAAAAATTTGATAAGGAAACAAGGAATAAGCTGATGCAAATGTAATCCTTTTGCTACTCATTTAATTTTATCCTGTCAATCCCTGAAATATTGCGGGAAGAGATATATAAAAAATCATTTTCTAAATGTGTTCGCCCTGACAGCTTTAACGGTACATTCATTACCTTTCTCTTTTCTAATGTATCCTTATCCCAAAAAGCGATTTCCGAGCAAGGATAGGAAACTGTTATCAGCATATCCTTATAGATTCCTGCACAGTGAAACATCTTTTTGTGTACATTCTTCCTTGAATATTCGACTTCAAAATTTCTCATACTGATTTTAAAAAGTTTTCCGTCATGACTTGCGGCATATAATGTTTCTCCGTCAACATATAAACTGCCTATATTTTTCTTTCCTAATACAAGCTCGTGCTCAATGGAAAGCGTCAATTTATCCAATATCAGTATCCTTCCGTCTACTGTTCCGCAAACCAAGTATGAATCGTATGTTTTGATACTCCACATACTGCTTTCGGAAATAATAAACTCATCTGTCTGATATGACCGTCTGTCAACAGTAATAATCTTTCCATTGCGGATAGAACAATAAACAGTATTACTATCAACTGTCATTCCGCATATATCAGAACTCAAATCATTGCCCAATTGCCATTTGCCGATAAGTTCATACTTCTCTTGGCTTAATACATAAAGTGTGCAAAAATCATATATAAAAATCTGTCCGCCATCTGAGGTCATCTTCCTCGATAGTCCTTCTTTCTCAAAAACCGAATATTGACAGATGATCTCCCGGGAAGATTTATCAATTTTAACTAAATTTTTCCCACACATACAATCAATACAATGCTCTGTGACATTAAAATCTGTTACGATTCCGCCCGACATGATTATATATTCCATATTTCACTCCATAAAATTTTCTTATTAAGCCTGCTTACTAAGACCCAACCTTCTTCCAGATCGCTCTTTTTCCTGCCTCTAACTTACCGGCTTCCAATGCCCTGTATTCCTGATTCACCACTTTTATTCAAATCCTTTTCGGAAAAGTGTTCCATTGCCCGGTTAAATAAGAATGTAGCTGCCGCCTATAAATGTTAATGTCAGAAAAATAATGCCCAAAATCAATGCTGTTTTTTTCATAAGTCCTGTCTTTTCTGTAAGAATGACTTTTATTATCATACAAATTGCTAATAATACAAGTGTAAACCAACCGTTTATCACAATACCGGTATACCAGGGAGCAGATTGTATGAAATATAAATCGGGATATTTTTTGAAATGCCAGTATTTATACAACCCCGAGCCAATGAATACGCCTGTAAAAACACCCATAATGATATTTAACAATTGATTGATTTTCTTTTTCACGGATAAACTCCTCAAAAAATGCATTTTATATCATACTCTACTCTCTTGAAATCCGAGATTAGGCGCATATGTTCTAAATGCTATATTTTACCATTCCTGTATATTTGGTCCCGGCTTAATCCACCATTCCTGAAAGTCTCTGGCGTATTGCGTTAAAACAACCGCTATGTTCTCAGGCGGAGCATAAGTTGAGACCTCAAGATATTTATTTACAAATCTGTCAGCGTCCTCCATGCTTTGAGAAACCTCAAGCTGTCTCCCCAATCCAACCAATTCGACCGTCTGGGGAGAGATCGATTCCACTTGCTTTTCCAACCGTCTGTGACAATCAAACAAAATCTCATTTTCCTGAAGTATCATTCGGTATACGCTGTATATGATCTCTGCTATAGTGCGCATTTTCATATACCCTTCAATCGGACAGGATTTCAGAAAATAATAATAGTTAAGCCAAAAATCCGAATAAAACGATAATAATTTTTTCTCTTTTTCCCTTGTCTGAAACACAGGAATCCGTGGCAGTATGCCTTCAATCTCGTTATCGTTGCAGAATAGTATTCTAAATTTTGTAAAGGTGCTTCGCGCAGGTTCACTGCCTCTCTCCGACAGCTCCTTAAGATACTCTCTGGTCATATATTTTACGTCAAAATACCCACCCTCATAGGTGCATAGTCCCCCCACGGTCTCACTTGTTACATTATTTCTCTCTTTTTTGGCATATTCTTCCTGCGATAAAATAACCGCACAATCAAGGTCGGAATCTTCCCGCTCCGTCCCCTTCGCAACAGAGCCTATCAGAATCAAGGCAACAGCTCCCTGCTTCCGAAAAAACTCTTTCATATTTTCAATGGATTCTTTGTGATGTTGATACATATATTATCCCCTGCTCTCAACAAGTATAATACAATTTTTCGCACCGCTGCGTCGTCCCTCTCAGGCGAAAGCGTGTCCCGAAAATGCCACAGAACACAGGCGGCAGACGGCGGACGTTCCCCGGCGGACTGATGCATTCGCCGGTGCTTAGCAAGCGTACTTTGCTTGCTTACGCACCGCTGCGTCGCGCCTCAAGCGAAAGCGTGTCCCGAAAATGCCACAGAACACAGGCGGCAGGCGGCAGACGGCGGACATTCTCCGGCGGACTGATGCATTCGCCGGTGCTTAGCAAGCGTACTTTGCTTGCTTACGCACCGCTGCGTCGCGCCTCAAGCGAAAGCGTGTCCCGAAAATGCCACAGAACACAGGCGGCAGGCGGCAGACGGCGGACGTTCCCCGGCGGACTGTGCAAGACGCCGGTGCTTAGCGAGGTCCTTTCGAGCTTAGCACCGCTGCGTCGCGCCTCAAGCGAAAGCGTGTCCGCCGGGGAATGTCCGCCGCCTGCCGTCGTCACTCGCGCCACCCTCACTCGCGCCACCCTCACTCACGCCACCCTCACTCATCCTCTTCCTCCAACACCTCATTCAGTTCCTCTCTGGCCTCCCGGATCCCGTCATGATCCCCCTTTTTCAGCGCCGCCTCAAAAACCGTAATATAATGATCCAGCTTCCGCCTCCTGTCCCCCAGCGCCTCCTCATACATCCGCTCCGCGCGCAGCAGTACAAGCCTGTTTTCCTCGTAATCCCTGGGCTGTACCTTCAGATAGGCCAGCTCCTCCATCCGCTTTTTGATCTCTTCGTCGGTCATCCGGTTATCCTGCCCCTTGATGATCATCTTCTGCTTCAGGCCCGTAGACACAACCGTCACCTCAACCTCCAGCAGAGAATTGATATCGTAGGTATACGTCACATCCACAGACTCCCGGCCCTTAGGCCCTTTCGGCACCTCGATCTCCAGCTCCCCCAAGAAGAGATTGTTTCTGGCAAAACGGCTCTCCCCCTGGAGCACCCTGATCCGCACCTTATCCTGATTGTCCGACGCAGTATAAAGCCGCTCCGTGTGGCTGGCCGGAATCACGGTATTTCTTTCGATGATAGGACAGAATCTCCCGTCCTCAAATTTTCCCTCTTCGTATTCTACCACCACTTCCGTGCCCAGGGTAAAGGAACAGACGTCCGTCAGGATGACCTCCTTTACCTCCTCCCGCCTCTCTTTCATGGCAGCCTGAACGGCAGCTCCCAGAGCCACCGTCTCGTCGGGATTGAGCCTGGTATCCGGGAATTTCCGGAACAGACGGATCAGGAAATCCCTGACCACGGAAAGCCTGGTCGCCCCGCCGATCAAAAGCACCTCGTCGATATCGCCCAGCTTCAGTCCTGCGTCCGCGAGACTTTTCTTCACCGGCTCCCGGATCTTCATGAGCAGTTCCTCGCAGGCTTCTTCATATTCTTTGTAAGTGATACTATGCTCCAGTGTCTCTTCCCGGTACAAAAAGGACATGGTCACCTCACTGCTGTCGCTGATCGCCCGCTTCGCCTTTTCCGCCTGACGGTACAGCCGTACCTGTTCCTTCTCCGTCAACCCGGTAAGCTGCAGCTTTGCCTTCTGCAAAAACAGCTTCGCCATCACCTCCGTAAAATCTTCGCCGCCCAGATAGTTATCTCCGGCCACGGCCCGCACCTCCAGAATATTGTGGTATAGCTCCAGAATGGAAACGTCAAAGGTTCCCCCGCCCAGGTCGAACACCAAAAACCGGGTGTCCTGCTCCTTATCGTAAAGCCCGTAGGCCACCGCCGCCGCGGTAGGCTCCGAGATCATCCTCTCCACTTTAAAGCCGGCAAGCTCACCGGCTCTCTTCGTCGCCTTCCTGCGCTTGTCGTCAAAGTAGGCCGGAACACTGATGACCGCCTCGGTGACCTCCTCGCCCAGATAGACCTCCGCATCCTCCTTCAGGGAGCGCAGCACCAGACTGGAGAGCTCCTCCGGCTTAAAATGTCTGCCGCTTAAGACATATTCCCGCTCCGTTCCCATACTGCGCTTGAAGGTCTGGGCCACGGAGTCCGGATACAGGCTCATCCGCTCTTTTGCCGTCTCTCCCACATAAACGTTTCCCTCTTCGTCCACGCTTACCACGGAGGGAGTCAGATTTTTCCCCAGCCTGTTGGGAATGATCTTCGGACCGTCCTCCGTAAAACAGGCAATCAAACTGTTTGTCGTACCCAAATCAATTCCTACTATCATATGAACACCTCTTGTATCCTATCTGAAAACGTAAGTCAACAACCCGCTGCAGGCAGCGGGGTATATGACCCTCACGGGATCAGGACCTGTCAATCCTGTGCTTTATCGCCCGCATATACTCGTCCGACGGCAAAAGCTCCAGACAGCGGTTCAGGCGCTCCAGCGCTTCCCGGGTTTTGTTCCGGCGAAGCAAAAACAAAATACGCACCGCCTCCACCTCCCTGCACACCGCGCTGGTGCAGAAATGACAGATTCCACAGGAAGCCTCGCTGTCCAAGAGACCGCTTATCTTCTCTTCCGGCTCCGTATACCACGCCGCCAGGATTTTTATCTGCAGCTTTCCCTTTTCCCGGTTAAAGTATCTGTCCTTTTCGGCATAGGTTTCCTTTCTGAGCCACTTTGCCAGCTGCGCGCCGGATTTTCTGCCCTCTTTCTCCAGGCCGCACAGAATACAGGCAAACGTAACGTCGGCCATCCTGCCCTCGCAGCCGTCCTCCGTATCCTGCAATTTCCTCAGCCTCCGGACACACTTCTCCACGTCTGAGGAGGTTCCGAACACCAGACTGTACCACAGCTCTCTCACATAATACAGGACGGATTCCCGGTTTCCGGAAGCGTTTCCCCTGCCGGCAGGCAGGATGTCCGCCAAAATACCCTTTCGGATTCCCAGCTCCCCGGACCAGGTCTGCAGAATCCGTGCCGCTTCCTTTTCCTCTCCGCACTTGACGCTGGCGTCCACCTGCTTCTCATAAAGCTCCCACTTTACTTTCTGACAGCATTTTTGATAAATTTCCCTGGCTTCCTGTCCTCTGCCCAGATTGACGTATATCTCCGCCAGCTGTTTTAAAAACCACGCGGCGGTGTCGTGCGTCTGCTCCTCATACAGCCTGCATACGGCAAGGGCTTTCTCATGGCGGCCCAGAAGAGAATACAGATCCGCCAGATCCGTGTAGATGATGGGAGACATATCCTCATCCATGTACAGGATAGCCTTCCTGATATGGATCAGCGCCTTCTCATAATCTCCCGTGTATTTGTATACGAAGCTCAGTCCGTTATGGGCGTAGGGATTGGACGGATTCATGGAAATTGCCTTTTCGAAATCTTCCTTTGCCTCCGCGTAGTGATGTCCCGCCCTGCGAAAAATTCCGCGCTCCACGAACATATAGCTGTCCGGGCAGTGATAGAGATATTTCGTAAGCTTTTTGATTCCCTCCTCGTAAAAGGACGTCTTCCCCTCTTCCAGTGGCTTTCGGAAATTCTTCCGAAACTGCTTCAGACTGTTGTTCAGCAGCTCCGGTTCCATGGGCTTATGATCCTTCTGGAACCGGTAGGCCTCCAGCACCGTGCTTTTTACACCGTTTTTCTCGGCTTCCTCAAAGATCTTTTCCAGATCCTCAAAGCGCTCCAGATCCAGATAAACCTTCGCCATATATTCATATGCCTTGGCAAAATTGGGAAAATACTGCACGCACAGGCTGCCCGTCCGAATCACGCCCCCGGCGTTCAGCTGCCTCCTATATGCCTCCATGGAGGAGGCGTAGGCCGCGTAAATCTGGTAATCCTCCACCAGGTTACTCACGGTCTCCTCACACTTTTCATATTCCTGCATCTCCACATAAATCTGCGCCATCTCCAGCAGGACGCCGATATCCTTCGGTTTTCCCTCCAGAACGGCCTCCCCCTCCCGGATGGCTTCGGCAAATTTGTCCCGATCCCTGTAACCCAGATTGTGATTGCATTGCATCCGGATCAAATGAGCCTGTCTTAAGCGGTCCTTGTCCTTCTCTCTCTCCTCTTCCTTTTCCTCTCCGGCCAGCTTCTCCTTCAGCGCTTCCTCCCATGCGCGGGACATTTCGATGGCGGCTCCATACTCGGCCCCCTCCACATAGAGCTTTGCCATAAGCGCCTTCCACTCCGCATCCTTCTGATCGGGCAACCTGTCTTTCAGCTGTAACGCCAGAGCTTCCCCCCGGCTGAATCTGCCGTCCTGCAGATAGCACCAGCACAATTCCAGAGCAGCCTCATGATCTTCCTCCCGGCGCCATTTAACCTCCAGTTCTTCCTCAATCCGGGCGTTCACCTTGCGCAGAAGCTCCAGAAAATCATCGCCTCCGCCTGCGACCAGCACCTTTTCCGCACATTCCTTTGCGGTTTTATACTGATTGTTATCATAATACCACTCTGTCAGGCGTAAGTTTGCCATATAATGACTGTCGTTTTCCTTCTTCAGGCGCATATAAAGCTCAGCCGCCCTCTTACGGTATCTGCCGCCGTCCGCGTCCTTCTGCCTCCAAAGGTTTTCCGCCGTGTTATAACAGATCATGGCGTCAGACGGATACTTTTCTTCCAAACCCTCCAAAAGCGCTATGGCCTCCTCAGGCTTCCCGTTCTTCGTCAGCACCTCCGCACGGCATATTTCCATGATGGGATGGCGGATATTCAGTTCATCCGCGCTTTTGATACACTGCTCGGCCTGCTTTGCATCGTCCTGCGCCAGCGCCTGCCAGCAGCGGTCATAATACTGAAGATACAGATCGTAAGGCGCGTCGTCCGCCCCTTCAAACTGGCTGAACACCACGTCCTCCCCCCGCTCGCACTTGCTTAAAACATAGCGGATGAAATCCCACGGAAAATGCTCTCTCAGATGCGCCGCGTCGGCTGTCAGGGAAAGCTTTCGGTCCAACAGCTTCCAGACCTCACTGGGAAGGCGGAAATGGTCCATCAGGAAACGCAGCAGCTTGATGCGGCAGTTTTCCTCTTCCTCCAGAGAGAGAAAACAGTCGTCGCCAAACAGCCGGTTCCACTCCTCCGGATCCTGCCTTCTTCGGATACTGCCGTAGATTTCGGCCGCTTTTTTTACCCATATGCCGGACGGCGTCTCATCCGCAGGCGCCTCCTGTTCTTCTTCCGTTTCCTTAGCCAGGCGGCATGCCTCCTCGTAGGCCGCACGCAGCCGCTTAAAGCCCTGCGGATCATCCTCCGGATTCGTCACGGACAGCTTCTGCCTGTATGCGTTTTTGATTATCTTTTCCTCTTTGGTCTCCTCGATGCCAAGGATCTGAAAAATCTCTGTCTTATCCATACTCTGCTTCTTTCTCCGCCACCCCGAATCGGCAGACTCGAAAGGCTCCGCCGTCCTCTGCTGATTTCATCAGCAGACTCGAAAGGCTCCGCCTTTCTCGTTCGCGTTGCTCGTCCGAAGCTTTATGCATGTGCGAAATTTGTGCAAGCACAATTTCGCACATGCATAAAGCTTCGTCCTCTGCTGATTCGCGAAAATGGAGCAGAAGATTCCTTCTGCCCCACGCTGCACAACATCCTAAAACGTAAACTTATCCGCAAAATAAGCGTCCAGATCGGCGATGGCAACTCTCTCCTGCTCCATCGAATCTCTGAAGCGGACTGTCACACAGTTGTCTGTCTCGGAATCAAAATCATAGGTCACGCAGAACGGGGTGCCGATCTCGTCCTGCCGGCGGTATCTCTTGCCGATGTTCCCCCTGTCGTCAAACTCACAGTTGTACTTTTTGGAGAGCGCCGTGTAAATCTTCTCCGCGCCCCCGTTCAGCTTTTTGGAAAGCGGCAGCACGCCGATCTTCACAGGCGCAAGGGCCGGATGGAACCGAAGCACGGTGCGCATGTCGCCGCCCTCCAGTTCTTCCTCGTCGTAGGCGGCGCACAGGAAAGCAAGGACTACCCGATCCGCGCCCAGGGAAGGCTCGATGACGTAAGGTATGTACTTTTCCTTTTTCTCGTCGTCAAAATAGGACATATCCTCGCCGGAGGTGTTGGCGTGCTGGGTCAGATCGTAGTCGGTTCTGTCCGCGATGCCCCAGAGCTCGCCCCAGCCGAAGGGGAACAAAAATTCGATGTCGGTAGTACCCTTGCTGTAGAAGCAAAGCTCCTCGGGACTGTGGTCGCGGAGCCGCATCTCTTCCTCCTTCATGCCCAAAGACAACAGCCAGTCGCGGCAGAAGCCCCTCCAATACTGAAACCATTCCAGATCCGTGCCGGGCTCACAGAAAAACTCCAGCTCCATCTGCTCGAACTCTCTGGTCCGGAAGGTGAAGTTGCCGGGGGTAATCTCGTTCCGGAAGGCTTTCCCGATCTGCCCGATCCCGAAAGGAATCTTCTTGCGCGAGGTCCGCTGTACATTTTTGAAGTTGACGAAAATACCCTGAGCTGTCTCGGGACGCAGATAAACCGTACTCTTCGCGTCCTCCGTAACGCCCTGGAAGGTCTTAAACATCAGATTAAACTGGCGGATATCCGTAAAATTATGCTTGCCGCAGCTCGGGCAGGGAATCTTCTTTTCCTCGATAAAGCTCTTCATCCGCTCCTGGCTCCAGGCGTCCACACTCTCCGTAAGCTCGATCCGGTTTTCTTCGCAGTAATCCTCGATCAGCTTATCCGCGCGGAAACGCTCGTGACATTCCCGGCAGTCCATGAGAGGATCGGAAAAACCTCCCAGATGCCCGCTGGCCACCCAGGTCTGGGGATTCATCAGAATCGCACAGTCCATGCCCACGTTATAAGGGTTTTCCTGAACAAACTTCTGCCACCAGGCTTTTTTTACGTTGTTTTTCAGTTCTACGCCCAGATTGCCGTAATCCCAGGTATTGGCAAGGCCGCCGTATATCTCCGAGCCGGGATATACAAAGCCTCTCGCCTTTGCCAGCGCCGTGATTTTTTCCATTGTCTTTTCCATTATGATAACCATACCTTTCCGCAGCCTGCATAATATGCCTTCGCAGGCACAAATTTGCGATTGAACCGTGCGTTTCGACACGCGTACCGATTCATCCCGAAAAACTGTCTTCACCTTCCGGGTGACCGCCGCTGACGCCAACCCTCTTCCGACGCGCCGATTTAAAACAGGATCCAAACCTCCTCCTGCGCCTCGCGGGTATCCACGCTGCCGTCTCCCGTAAGCGCTGCTCCGCCGCTTAAGGCCAAAACGCCTGTGGGGCAGTAAACAAGCGCCCGGACGTCCGTTATGATCAGATGTTTTTCTCCGTCCTCTTTAAGCTCCTCTTCCGTTTTGGAAATTCCGTCTTTTACGCTTATCAGCCCGTCTCCCGGATCAAAACCGCCCACAAGCGCCTCGTTCACCGTGCCGTAAAAAAGGCTACTGCCCGTAAATTCCGAAAAGCTCTCCGAACCGTCGAACCGGTAGACCACCGCCACCTGATCGGCAGTATCCTGCAGCAGTTCCACCTTCTCCAGCGATACGCCGCCGGTCCCTTCCCCGTCTTTCGACTCCCGAAACGCCAGAACCTCCTCCTCGGCCAAAAGCATGAGCTCCGCCGGATCATAGTACTCCTTTTCAAAATAACCCACAAGATAGTAGGTCAGCGCCCCGCTCTGATCCGCCACAAGCGTAGTCCGGCTCACGGTCTCCGGGACCTTTACATGTCCGCAGCCGGAAAGCGTCAAAACCGCCGCGCATCCCAGAGCAGCCGCCCATCCGAAGCATTTTCCTTTCGTCCGCCGCCTCCCGGGACACGCCCTTCGGCCGGGACTTAAAACCGTCCTTTCTCTCAATCCCATCTCCTCTGTCCGCATCCGCGGACATTTATTTCTTCCTAATCAGACTGCATTAAGTAATTCTATCAAAAATGTTCCGGATTTTCAACACAGAGTTTGCAGAACTTCCAGACTTTTAAAATCGCGTCCCACAAACCTCTTCATATAGTCTCCCGCCACCTGCTGCAGCTGAAGCAGAACAGGCTCTGTCACCGTAAAGGTATACAGCTTTTCCACAGGGCTGTTCTCTATGTATTGCAGCGCGTACACCGTGGACTGCTCCAGGGGCCTGTCCTTTGGGACGCCCGGAAATTCTCCGTTGACCGCTATGGCCTTGCACTCAAACACACACCTGATCAGGGGATTGGGCAGGGACGGCGCGCACAGGGCCCGAAGCGACTGATACAGAAGCTTAAGCATCTGCCTTTCGTCATTGTTCTCACGGGCGTAATAGTCCGTCACCTCCGCAAAATACAGTCCGTAACAGGCCCCGATATAGTCCGTCCTCAGTTCCTCAAAATAATTCTCAACCTCCGCGTCCGTCAGCGTATAGGAGTTTCTCCCTTCATAAAGCCTGAACCGGGCGAAAACAAAGGGATTCGTTGCCGCCGTCAGCCTGCTGCCCGGCTTCCTCGCCCCTCTCGCGAAGGCCGAAATCTTTCCCCTCTCTTTCGTCAAAAGGCTGATATGTCTGTCGTACTCCCCCACGGGAGACTGCTTCAGTATGATCCCTGTCACCGTGATATATTCCCGCATACAAGCCTTCTCCTGACGTCTCGCTCCCGCCTTCCGCCGCCTGCCTTTCACAGGCCACGAAGGTCAGATAATCCTCTATCTTTCCGCTGTTTTCAAATTGTTTCCAGTACTCTGTAATCATTCCGCATATCCTCTGCTTTTCCGTTTGTATTTTCCCCTTTTGTAGAATTTGCAGAATGACTCTTTTCTATTCGCCGATCTCTTTCGGATTATATCCAAAATTTTTCAGGAGATAATCGCTGTCCCTCCAGTCCTTTTTCACCTTCACCCAAAGCTGAAGATTCACCTGCATCTCCAAAAGCTTCTCAATGTCCGGGCGGGCCGCAGAACCGATCTTCTTTAACATCTGCCCGCCCTTTCCGATGATGATACCCTTGTGGGATTCCTTCTCGCAGATGACCGTAGCTTCGATATGACAGATTTTTCCTTTCTCCTTCATGCTCTCTATGCTGACCGCAATGCCGTGGGGAATCTCCTCCTCCAAAAGCCGCAGGGCTTTTTCCCTGACCATCTCCGCCACAATCTGGCGCATTGGCTGGTCAGTCAGGGTATCCTCATCGTAAAACGCCTCTCCATAGGGCAGATATTTGAAAATACACTTCACAAGCTCGTCCGTGTTCTCCCCCTTAAAGGCAGAAACCGGAACGATCTCCTGGAAATCCATCTCCTTCCGGTAGGCATCGATGGAGGCCGGGACTGCCTCCCGCTTCACCGTGTCGATCTTATTGATCACAAGGATCACGGGAGTCTTCGTCCTCTTAAGCTGCTCTAAGATATGCCGTTCCCCGGCTCCGATATAATTCGTCGGCTCCACCAGCCAGAGAATCACGTCCACTTCCTCCATGGTCCGCTCCGCCACATTTACCATGTAGCTCCCCAGCCGGTTTTTCGCCTTGTGGATCCCCGGCGTATCCAGAAACACGATCTGTCCCTGCTCTGTCGTCAGGACGGTCTGAATCCGGTTTCTGGTCGTCTGGGGCTTGTTTGAGGTGATGGCGATCTTCTGTCCGATCAGCCGGTTCATCAGGGTCGATTTTCCTACGTTCGGCCTGCCGATCAACGTCACAAAGCCCGATTTATACGCCGTGTTTTCCTGATGCACAGTTTTTTCCTCCTATTCTCAGATCAGGGTCTCGATCTTACCAAACTTCTCCTGCTCCGCCTTGATCTGCTGCTCGTTGCCGACCACGCAGAGGAAGTCATCCTCCATGAAAGCCCGGATGTGCGACGCCAGCGCCCGAAGATCCTTCTCCGTAGCGTCGAGCACCTGATCTCTCGCCTTCTGCATCATCTCCCGGGTAATCCCGTTGAAGTAGCAGCTTCTGGAACGGTTTCCCTTGCCCGCCGCGGTCAGAGGCGTATCCAGCTCGCTGACCGCGCCGATGATATACTTCGTCATCGTCCGCTCGTCCGCCTCATAATTCTCCACGAACTCCGCCGCCTTCTCAAAGACGTCGATGGTCTGTCTTAGGTTCGGGTCGCGGTAGGAGACGAAATAGCAGCTGCCGTCCCGTCCGAAGCCGTTCATACAGCCGTAAGCGCCGCCCTTTACCCGGACATTCATCCACAGATACTCGTAGCCCAGCATCACCCGAAGCACCGTCAGCGCCCCGGTATATTCCAGCCCGTTCTTCTTAAAGTTTCCTGCCCGGCAGACATAATCCACCTGTCCCGGAGTCGTCAGTCCTTCATTCTTTTTCTCAGGGGTCGGGACATACGCCTCCCTCTTTACCTCGCAGGTATAGAGCCTGCTCTTCAGGTCAGCAACCGGCTGCTCAAGCTTCGTAAGCTGAGCGCCGTCTCCCGTAAAGTCGATCATCAGGTTCTCCGGGCGGAAAATCATCCGGCTTAAGGTCTGCAGCTTCTCCACAAGCGCCTTCCCCTCCGCCTCAAAGTTCTTTTCCAGCCCGCTGGTCAGACGGTACTGGCCGACTCCGCTCAGCTCATCCTCCGCCGCGCTTCTGATGCTGCCGTAGGACAGCGCCCGGTTGATCGCGACGACATGGCCTGCCTGCATCATATATTCCTGACCTCTGGAATTATTCTCCGCCAGAACCTCCTTCAGTCTTCCCGTATCGGTCAGATCCGTCCTCAGGATCAGTTCCTCCATCAGCTCCAGCGCCCTGGGCAGATTCTCATACAGCGCCTTGGTGCTGACCTCCATCGTCAGGGTATAACGGTCGGCGTCCTCCGCGCTGCCGTAGGTATACTGCGACACGGAGATCTCGCCCGTCGCCAGATTGATCTCGTTGCAGAGCTCGCCGTAGGTATAATGCTCCGTGTTCATGTTGCAGTACACATTCTTCAGGATCCCGATATAAGGGAAATACTCCTGAGGAATATCCTTTATCTTGAAGATCAGTCTGAGATACCCGATCCCGTTGGTAAAAACGTCATGATGCAGCGCCGGCGTGTCGCCCAGCGTCTTTTCCAGATTGTAGAGAGGCGCGGTCTCCCGCTTCAGATCTTCTCTTGCCAGCAGCGGAATCTTCGCGATATCCTCCGGCGAATCCTCCTTCTCCCGGAACTCGTTGAGCCTTGCCATCATAACGCGCACTTCTTCCAGCTCTTCGTCGCTCATACCGCTCTTAATCCCGGCAAGCTTCTCCTTTAACGCCTCCTCCTGGGCTTTGGCGAGACCCTCCTTCGGCAGAAGCACCACGGTTGCCACATGGGTATTCTTCAGCATATACTTGTCAATCAGTTCTTCAAAATACCCCTCCTCCACTTTCTTCCGCAGAGCCGCATAGGTCTCGTTGGCCTCGATATGGATAAAAGGCTTGTTATCGTCATAAAGCCAGCTGTCCATCATCTGCAGACCGTACATCAGCCCCTTGGGCGTCGAACCGAAATCCGCCTCCCGGTACTGAAATTCAAAATGATTGATAGCGGAAAGCAGGGCCTTTTTGTCAAAGCCGTTCTTCACGATGCCCTCCAGCGTCTCCCGGATCACCGCAAGGAACTCCTCCTCCCTTGCCGCCGAGGTTCCCTTTGCCACCACGCCGAACAGCGGCTGCCGCAGGCTCTCGTTGAACGCAAATACATCCTTGCCGATGCCTTTCTCGATCAGCGCCTGCTTCAGGGGCGCGCCGGGTACGTTGCAAAGCGCGTGATCCAACACCTTTCTTGCCACATACATCTCCCGGTCCAAGGTATCTCCCATGCAGAATGCCCGCGCCAGGTAGGTGTTTTCTTCCGCGTTTTCTCCCTCGCTGACGGGAAACTCCCTCACGCTGCGGGCAGGCTCCGAAAAGGCCGGCTCCTCCGCGATCTCGGAATCCACCTTCAGATAATCGAAGTGGGAAAGGTATTCCCTGTCGATGTAATCCAGCTTCTCCGCCATATCCATATCGCCGTAGAGATAGATATAACTGTTGGAAGGATGATAATAGGTTCTGTGGAAGTCCAGAAACTGCTCATAGGTCAGATCCGGGATAAATTCCGGATCTCCGCCGGACTCCACCGCATAGGTCGTATGAGGATAGAGCGCCGTGGTAATTTCCCGGTACAGAAGATCGTCCGGGGAGGAAAGCGCCCCCTTCATCTCATTATACACAACGCCGTTGTAAATCAGCTCTCCCGCCTCGTTCAGCTCGTAATGCCAGCCCTCCTGCCGGAAAATAGCTTCGTTCTGATAGGTGTTGGGATAAAATACCGCGTCCAGATACACATGCATCAGATTCTGGAAATCCTTGTCGTTGCAGCTCGCCACCGGATAGACGGTCTTGTCCGGATAAGTCATGGCGTTCAGAAAGGTATTCAGGGAACCCTTCACCAGCTCCACAAAGGGATCCTTCAGAGGGAAATTTTTGGAACCGCAGAGCACGGAGTGCTCTGTGATATGCGCCACGCCTGTGGAATCCGTAGGCGTTGTGCGGAAGCCTATGGAAAACACCTTGTTATCGTCGTCATTAGAGATTAAAGCCACCCTGGCTCCGGTCTTTTTGTGTCTGCAAAGATACGCAATACTGTCGATATCCTTGATTTTTCTCCTTTCAAGTACCTCATAGGTCGTTAAATCTTCCACTCTCATGTGTTGTCTCCTTTTCTTTTTATGCTATTTTTACACAGCCGCAAACTCCCTGCTCCAAACCCCTGAGCCTGACTGTGAAAATTTCCGCTTTCTGTCCGCGCTCCGCTCACTTTGCGGACCATTCCGATCCCTGCTTCCCGCCCCAATCCGGAAGAATGCGAAACATTCTTCCAGGCGAGTGAAACTCGCCTTGTGAACAAAGTTCGCCTTGTGAACAAAATTCGCCTTGCGAACAAAGTTCGCCTTGTTATAATCCCGTCAGCGCCAGCTTGCTCACCGAGAGCTCCTGCACCACCAGCCCGCAGGCCTCCTTCTCTTCCCTCGTCATCCCCGCCAGCTTCGCCACGTCGAAAACCCTCGTCACATACTCCTTCCGGGACTTCCCAAACAGGCTCCTCTTCTCCTCGATGACGTTTACCCGCACCCTCGCTTTCATCTGGGTATAAATCTTTACGCAAAAGCTCTTCGGATCCAGATAATACAGGTGGGTCTCCAAAGTGTCCTCCGGGTCCGCCTCCGGCAGGATATATTTCTGCACCAGCATCCGAAACTTAAACAGGATGTCGTCCTCCTCCAGAAGCTCCGCAAAGGTATACTTGCAGCCCACATAAAGGCGGCCCGTATCCTGCATACTGTATTTAAAATCCTCGTAAGACGTGTGTTTCATCCGGACACCCTCCGCCCGCCTCTGCGGATATCCTTTCGTTTTCTTCTCAAAATCAACCGGATAACTGTGGCTTATACCTTCCGAATCGGAAAAAACAGATAATTCTTCCCTGTCTGCGGGCAGGTAAAATCGTGAACCGCGCCCGCCAGAGAAAGATTGTTATCCTTCAGATAAGCCAGCGCTTTCGAGAACGTATCGCCGTCTTCGCATTCCACATAAATATATTCATAGCCGGGAATCCTCCACTTTACCCACCCGTCGGGAGCTTCCGCATCATCCTCGCATTCCGCTCCCGCGAGATAGAGGCCTCTGGAAAAATCTTCCCACGGACGGAAGGAACGGGAAAAATCGGACATAGCTCCCCATATTCCGCCTATATTACCGTTTTCATCCTTTTTTGCCAGATGCCGGATTTCTTCAAAATGAGTATTTGCGTCCTCCCACAGCTTTTGAATAAAACCCTCTCCGTCTGATGTGGATCCCTCCTTGCCGATTACCGTAAAAGAATCCTTCACACACTTTTCAATTATCACAGCCGCACCTCCTTGATCACAAATCAATTTTTCGATATTTTCTTAACAGATACAAAGCTTTTTCAATATCCTCGCTGTCAGGATTCACGACTTCCGCCCGGTTTGACAGTCCGCAAATCCGTCTGGCTTCGCCGCCAAAAAAGACTCTTCGGTTACTGGGACATTTACACAGTCTTTCGGGAAACTGATTCTTAAACCATTCGAACAAATCGCCGTTTTCTTCCTGCAAAACCTTTGCAAACTCATTGATATTTTCAAAATGATTAAAATAAATACACAACATAAAAGATTCATTATCCGCATAAAAGCCGCATATGTTCTTCCCCTTATAGACATATTCGACCTTCCACCTGAAATCCGATACGATTCCTCTCAGCGGCTTTATCTTTGCCTTTATTTTCATTCCCGCCAGATTATCCTCTAATTCTTTTACGGCTTCAGAACTCCTGGCAGGCAGTGTTTTGCATATATCGTCTACCGTCGGGATCGGCGCATAAGCATTTTTAAAATCGAGACGTACAAAGTTCATCCACTTATATTTGCTGTCAGGCGCACTACATAAATATGCAATTCCCTCCATCATCCGCCTGTCTTCTCTGTGAACAATACGGACGGTATCGCCGTCTTCCCAGACCTGAATACCCAGCTCTGACAAGACCTCATATCTTTCCGCATTGTATTTTGCTTCGTGGAAGCGATCCATCTGATTCCTGATCTCGGAATAATCTTCCTTTTTCAGTATCATCTCTCCCGACCGCTCATCGAGTCCCCTGCTTCTCAGGCCGATCTGATAAAGATAAACGGCATAAAACTGTATCGCCTGTTGAAAGGTATTTCTCAATGTGCTTTCTTTCGGATCATTTTCATGCTCCTTTTCTTTCTGCTTTTGTACTTCCTGTTCTTTCCGCTTTATGATATATTCTTCATAAGGCCTGGGGAACACCCTGTACTTTTCCGGTTCCCGATACATTTCACGGTAAAGCGAGACCATGAACCGATAAAATTGCCGTTGTCCTTCTTCCGTTTGCGGCATTGCTGTTTCAAAGGGTGCAATCATATCCAGACAATGTCTGACTGAACGCTGCGCGCAGGTTTCCGCGTTCCTGTTTTCCCTCGGCTTTCCGTCCGCCATTCTTTTTTCCCTCACTCTCCCGCCTGCAAATTCCTTCCGCACAAAAGCTGCGCTTCCCCGCCTGAAAGCTCACCCCATCTCTATATCCCCGATTTTATAGCCGCTCATCCGACAGGCGTCCCGGATACTTTTTAAGGACAGGCCGGTCTCGGCCGCCAGCTCCTCAGGCGTCACCTTACGGTGCAGCTCCTCCGCCAGCTTTCTCGCCTTGTCCGCCACAAGATTCACCCTGCCCTCGATCCTTTCATCCAGCTTTCTGTTTGCGTCGCTTTCCCGGATATACTCCTCCATGGCGTCCATCATCAGCTTTCCCAGCATTCCCCTGGCCTCCGCCGGACTTTCCAGACTGCCCAGCATACCGACTCCCACGGAAAGAGCCACATTTCCCTCGCCGATCAAATCCTCCAGCAAAACGCCCTGTCCCGTATAAAGCTTCGCCACATCCGCCACATCCCGCAGATAGTGGCTGATCAGCTTCTCCTTTGCGTCCCCTTCTCCCGCCATGGCGGAAATGGTGAACGCCTGCACCTCTCCCTCGCTGTATTTCGGGAGACGCTCCAGCTCATCCAGATAATCCTGCAGATAGCTTCGCTCCCCGTCCGTCAGGTACTCGTCCGGATCCGCCGGGCTTCCGATTCCGACCCTGTGCTTCACCAGATAGTCGAAGACGAGCTGCATCTGCTCCTCGCTGAAATTCTGGTCACGGAATGCCTCCCTGACCTGCTTTTCACTGACGCAGTTCCCCTGTTCCTTTGCCGTTTTCCGAATCTGTTCCAGCGTTTCGGCAAACAAAATCTCCTTACTCTCGCTCATAAAAATCCCCTCACGTCCAAATCTTTTCGTCCCGCCATCCTCCGCGAGGCAAAAATCCCCGGCTGAACCCCGGCTCCGTCTTATCCGCCGTCAGCTTCTGTGCTCGTGGGTGAACAGATGATACTGGCAGTACTCGTAATTCCCCTTGCATTTGGAGCAGAACCGAAATTCCAGCGTGGGATCGTCTTCCTCCGTCCGGCCGCAGATCGCGCACTTATGGGTCGTAACCTTCATATTCCGCTTAATGTCATGCTTAAACTCCGCACGGCGCTTCACCTGTTTCGGATTCAGGTGCATGCGGTTTTTGGAGCGAAGCACAAAGATCAGGAAATTGATCAGCGACGCCGCCACCGCCATCATGCTGAACCAGCTTCCCGTGAAGAAATAGCTGATCATCTGAAGTGCCAGCACCGCGCCGTAGATAATTCCCAGTATTTTTACTTTTACGGGAATCACAAACATCAGCAGAACCTCGGCATTGGGGAAGGTCGCCGCATATGCCAGAAAAATGGACATATTGATGTAAAAGGTGCTGTACTCCAGGGCTCCCACCTCACAGATCGCGCCCACCAGCGCAAAGTTACCGCCGTACAGAACCAAAAGCACGCCGGCACACAGAAAGCTCCCCGCCACGGTCAGTAAGATACCCGTAAAGATATAGACGTTATATTTCCAGGTTCCCCAGACCCTCTCCAGACTTGTCCCCAGGCTGAAGTAAAACATCAGCATGATCAGCACAAAAAACAGATCCGAAAGATTCGTGGCCGAAGAGGGCGGCGCCAGAACCCATGTCAGCACTCTCCAGATCTGGCCGTGAAGAATCGCGTAGGGATTCAGCGTCAGATAGTTCATAAATCTCGGAACCGTCCACTCCAAAATATACCCGACAACATAACCCAACAGCAGCACGACAGTCAGATTTGGAATTGCGTATTTCCCAAACTTCCGTTCCCATTTACTCATATCGTCTGTCTTCCTTTCATCCGCGGCGGCATGTCCGTTCTCACGGCATATCCCGCCACAGGTTGTCATTTTCCCAAAAACATCCGAATACATTTTATCATTCCCCGCCCAAGAAGTAAACCAACCAATTTCATTTTATAGAAATATCAGTTTTTTCATAAATTTTTCATGGCTTTTGTTCGTTGCTTTTTTACCGTAAGTGTCGTATAATACCTTAGTTAGTCGAACTACGTCGAAAACTTTTTACGACAAGGATTCATTTTCAGGAAGGATGATCGGCAATGGAAAATCTGAACAAGGTTGCGGCTCTCGGCATCGATATCGGTTCCACTACGGTCAAGATCGCAATTCTGGACGAAAATCATCATATTTTGTTCTCCGATTACGAGCGTCATTACGCCAATATCCGCGAAACCCTTTCCTCGCTCCTGTCAGGGGCTTACAGAGAGCTGGGAAACCTGACGCTTCATCCCATGATAACCGGCTCCGGGGGCCTGACTCTCGCCAACCACCTAAGCGTTCCCTTTACGCAGGAGGTAATCGCGGTGGCCTCTTCTCTGCAGGAGCTTGCTCCCAAAACCGATGTAGCCATAGAACTGGGCGGTGAAGATGCAAAGATCATCTATTTTGAAGACGGAAACGTGGAACAGCGCATGAACGGTATCTGCGCCGGCGGAACAGGCTCCTTTATCGACCAGATGGCGTCCCTGATCCAAACCGACGCTTCGGGCTTAAACGAATATGCCAGGGGCTATCAGTCGCTCTATGCCATCGCCGCAAGGTGCGGCGTGTTTGCAAAAACCGACATTCAGCCCCTGATCAACGAGGGCGCAACGAAGGAGGATCTCGCCGCGTCCATTTTTCAGGCAGTGGTGAACCAGACCATCTCCGGCCTGGCCTGCGGAAAACCCATCCGCGGACATGTGGCCTTTCTGGGCGGTCCTCTTCATTTTCTCTCGGAGCTTAAGGCCGCTTTTGTGCGCACGCTGAAGCTGGATGAGGAGCATGTCATCGAGACGGACAACTCTCACCTTTTCGCCGCCATCGGCGCCGCCCTGAATGCAAAAGAGGAAATTTCCTGCGCCATGGAGGACATGGTCGGGAAGCTTTCTTCCGAGATCAGGATGGAATTTGAGGTGGAACGCATGGAGCCGCTTTTTGAGGACAAGGCTGCCTACGACGCTTTCCTGGAACGCCACGGGGCGCACCGCGTCGGCACGGCCGACCTCGCCTCCTACCGCGGGAACGCGTATCTCGGCATCGACGCCGGTTCCACCACCACGAAGATTGCTCTTGTGGGAGAGGACGGGTCCCTCCTGTATTCCTTTTACAGCAATAACGACGGCAGCCCGTTAAAGACCGCTATCCGCTCCCTGAAAGAAATCTATGAGTCCATCCCCCCCAGGGTGCAGATCGTCCGCGCCTGCTCCACGGGTTACGGCGAAGCGCTGATGAAGGCGGCTTTCCTTTTGGACGACGGCGAGGTGGAAACGGTCGCGCACTACTATGCCGCCGCTTTCTTCAATCCTGAGGTGGACTGCATTCTGGATATCGGCGGGCAGGATATGAAGTGCATCAAGATCAAAAACGGAACCGTAGACAGCGTGCAGCTCAACGAGGCATGCTCCTCCGGCTGCGGCTCTTTTATAGAGACCTTTGCCAAATCCTTAAACTACAGTGTGCATGATTTCGCCCAGACCGCGCTTTTTGCGGAGCATCCCATCGATCTGGGCACCCGCTGTACCGTTTTTATGAACTCAAAGGTAAAGCAGGCGCAGAAGGAGGGTGCCAGCGTCGCGGACATCTCCGCGGGACTGGCCTATTCCGTGATCAAAAATGCCCTGTTCAAGGTCATCAAGGTCTCCGACGCGTCGGAGCTGGGCAAAAATATCGTGGTGCAGGGCGGAACCTTTTACAACGACGCGGTGCTGCGTAGCTTTGAGAAGATCGCCGGATGCGAGGCGGTCCGCCCCGACATTGCCGGTATCATGGGAGCCTTCGGCGCGGCGCTGATCGCCAGAGAGCGCTTCGAGGCGGGAAACACAAGCTCTATGCTTTCCTATGAAAAGCTCTGCGCCCTTCAATATGAGACCAGCATGGCGAAGTGCAGGGGCTGCACTAACAGCTGCCGTCTCACGATCAACAAATTCTCCGGAGGACGTCAGTTTATCTCCGGCAACCGCTGCGAGCGGGGCATCGGCGGACAGAAAAACGCCAATCATATGCCGAATCTGTTTGAATACAAGCTGCAGAGACTCTTCTCCTACCCCTCTCTGGAGGCCGACCAGGCGCCCAGAGGCACGGTAGGCATTCCGAGAGTCTTAAACATGTACGAAAATTATCCGTTCTGGCATGTGTTTTTTACCGAGCTGAAGTACCGCGTCGTCCTCTCCCCCAGCTCCAACCGCCAGATCTACGAGCTGGGAATCGAATCCATTCCCAGCGAATCGGAGTGTTATCCGGCCAAGCTGGCCCACGGCCATGTGACCTGGCTGATCCGCCGCGGCGTGGATTTTATCTTCTACCCCGCGCTGTTTTACGAGCGCGATGAGGTTCCGGGGGCAAACAACCACTATAACTGCCCTATTGTAACCTCCTACTCCGAAAACATCAAAAACAATGTGGAGGAAATTTCCGGCGGCGCTTTCCGGTTCCGCAATCCTTTCCTGTCCTTCCGGGATATCGGCACGGTCACGGACGCCCTGTTGAAGGAATTTACAGAGCTTCCCGCTGACGAGGTGAAGGCCGCCGTAAAAAAAGCCTGGCAGGAGCTGGACGACGCCCGCCGCGACATCCAAAAGAAGGGTGAGGAAACGCTTGCCTGGCTGAAGGAAAACGGAAAGCGCGGGATTGTTCTGGCCGGCAGACCCTATCACATCGATCCGGAGATCAACCACGGTATTCCTGAGCTGATCACCTCCTTTGACATGGCGGTTCTGACCGAGGATTCCGTGTCTCACTTAGGCTGTCCGGAGAGACCGTTGATCGTCTCCGACCAGTGGATGTATCACTCCCGGCTCTACGCCGCCGCAAGCTTTGTCAGGACAACGGACAATCTGGATCTGATCCAGCTCAACTCCTTCGGATGCGGTCTGGACGCCGTCACTACGGATCAGGTAAACGATATCCTCTCCGGCTCCGACAAAATATACACCTGTCTCAAGATCGACGAAGTGAATAACCTGGGCGCGGCAAGGATCCGCGTGCGTTCTCTGCTGTCCGCCATCAGAGTGCGGGAAAAACAGCAGAAAGAGCGTACCCTGCGCTCCTGCGCCATTGAAAAGATACCCTTTACCGAGCAGATGCGGCAGGATTATACCATTATCTGTCCCCAGATGTCGCCTATTCACTTTGAAATCCTGGAGCCTGCCTTTAACGCCTGCGGTTACCATTTCGTAGTTCTTGACAACGACAACAAGCATTCCGTGGACATGGGCCTGAAATATGTAAACAACGACGCGTGCTATCCGTCCCTGCTGGTAGTGGGGCAAATCATGGAGGCGCTGCTTTCCGGGAAATACGACCTGAACAAAACGGCCATCATTATGACACAGACCGGCGGCGGCTGCCGCGCCACAAACTATGTGGGCTTTATCCGGCGGGCCCTGAAAAAGGCCGGTATGGAGCAGATTCCCGTCATTTCCCTGAATCTGGTGGGCATCGAGAGCAATCCCGGCTTCCATCTCAACGCAAATATGCTGATGCGCGCCGCAATCGGCGCCCAGTTCGGCGACATTTTCATGCGCTGCGTCTACCGGCTGCGCCCCTATGAGGCGACGCCCGGAAGCGTAAACGCCGTCCACCAGAAATGGCTGAAGGTTGTACAGGATTTCGTATCTGCAAAGCATATCAGCCTGTTGAAATTCAACCGGCTCTGCCGGGAGATCATACGCGACTTTGACCGTATCCCCCTGCTGGATGTTCAGAAACCCAGAGTGGGAATCGTTGGCGAGATCCTTGTCAAGTTTTCCCCCGCGGGCAACAACCATCTGGTAGAGCTTTTGGAAAGCGAGGGGGCAGAGGCGGTGGTGCCGGATCTGCTCGACTTCATGCTCTACTGCTTCTACAACCAGCTGTACAAGGCGGATCATCTGGGAACAAGCAAAAAGAGCGCGCATATCGCCTCTCTCGGCATCTGGGCGATTGAGCATATTCTCCGGCGGGCATCCGTAAAGGAGTTCCAAAGAAGTCTCCGGTTTTCGGCTCCCACGCCAATCCGGGAAATTGCTTCCTTCGCGGAGCCCATCGTCTCCATCGGGAATCAGACCGGCGAGGGATGGTTCCTGACGGGAGAAATGGTAGAGCTGATCCACGACGGGGTGCCAAACATCGTATGCACCCAGCCCTTCGGCTGTCTTCCCAATCATGTCGTGGGCAAGGGCGTGATCAAGGCGCTGCGCAAAGCCTACCCCAAATCCAATGTCGTAGCCATCGACTATGATCCCGGCGCAAGCGAGGTCAACCAGCTGAACCGTATCAAGCTGATGCTCTCCACCGCCGTAAAAAATATGAATTAAAATCAGGCTGCTGCAAAAGGCAATATCAAAATCCTTTTGCAGCAGCCTTTTTTTGTTAGCATAAGGGCAGTTCGCAAAGCGTACTGCCCGTTGTTTAAGCTGCCCGCGTTTGGCCCGGGAACCATGGACCCGTGGAACCGTGGAACCGTAGAACCGTGGGAAGCTTCGACGTAGGCCCGGCAGGCTTTCCCTCTTCCTCCCGCCGCATTCTGCAGTTTCAGGATGCCGCTTCCACCCTGGTTTTCATGTATTCCTGCAGCATTCTTGCCACATCCTCCGGCTGCAGTCCTGCATCCGAGATCATATCGCTGACCGTCTCAAGCTCCTTTTTCTTCTTTTCCTGAAAAAGCTCTTCCAGCTCCCGTTTCTCCGACTCAACCCTGGTCAGTAACGCCTCGATCAGCTCCTGCTTTGCGGTAATCTTTTCTTCGATGGTTTTGCGCTGTCCTCTTGCCATATCTGTCTCCTTTCACAGGATTTATGCAATCCTGTTTACAGTATATGGACAAGACTGGTAAAATATGCTTTTTTTCGAAAAATCGCACATTTCAAAGCTTCCTTCAGGCCAGCAGCGAAAGAAACTCCTCCCGGCTCATAGCGCCCAGCTGCCCGTCGCCCTCCTGCACAATCTGATCGGAAAGCGCTTTCTTGCTCTCCTGAAGCTTCTGGATCTTCTCCTCGATGGTATTTTTGGCGATCAGCCGGTATACCACGACCTTCTTCGTCTGCCCGATCCTGTGGGCCCGGTCTGTGGCCTGGTTCTGCACGGCGACATTCCACCAGGGATCATAATGGATCACCACATCCGCCCCGATCAGGTTCAGTCCCACGCCGCCCGCCTTCAGGGAAATCAGAAAGACCGGCGTCCCGTCCTCGTTAAAAGCCTTCACCAACTGCAGCCGCTTCTCCTTCGGCGTCTCCCCGGTAATCATATAAAAGGCAAGCCCCTCCCCGGACAATCGATCCGCCAGAAGCGAAAGCATGGACGTAAACTGGGAGAACAGCAGAATCTTATGCCCTCCCTCCACCGCGCTTCGGATCAGCTCCACGCAGGCCTCCAGCTTTGCGGAGCCCCCGGCATAGTTTTCAAAGCAAAGCCCGGGATCGCAGCAGATCTGCCGCAGCCGCATCAGCTCCGCCAGAATCCGAATTTTATCCCGCCGGAAGGACTCCGCGTCCTGCGTCGCCAAATCCTTGCGCATCTTCACCACCTGGGCGTCGTAAAGCGTCTGCTGCTCTCCCTCAAATTTCACATACCGGTTCTCCTCCAGCTTCTCCGGCAGATCCCGCAGAACCTCTTCCTTTAATCTGCGCAGAATAAAGGGCGATACCATCCTCTGCAGCCGCTCCAGCGCCGCACCATCCTCGTTTTTTACAATCGGCGCTTCGAAATCGTTCCGGAAAACGTCGTACCCGTACAGATACCCCGGCATCAGATAGTCAAAAATGCTCCAAAGCTCGCTGAGACGGTTTTCCACCGGCGTCCCCGTCAGGGCATACCTCACCTTGCTTTTGATCCCCTTCACCGCCTTGGCCGCCGCAGTGGTATGGTTCTTGATATACTGGGCCTCGTCGATGATCTGATAATGAAACTCCTTGTCCTCGTAGCCCGCGATATCCCGCTTCAACAGGTCGTAGGAGGTCACAATCACGTCATAATACCGATAGTTCTCCAGCTTCTGCGCCCGCTCCGCCTGGTCTCCCGTGATAAAGCAGCAGGTAAGCTCCGGCGCAAAGCGGTTCAGCTCCTCACCCCAGTTATAGACCAGGGACGCGGGCGTCACAATCAGAGAGGTATAAATCCTCCCCTCCTGCTTTGCCGCCAACAGCACGGCGATGGCCTGCAGCGTCTTTCCCAGCCCCATATCGTCCGCCAGAATACCGCCCAGCTGATATGCCTCCAGCAGTCTCAGCCACCGATAGCCCAGCCTCTGATAGCCCCGCAACACCTTCCGCAGGGATTCCGGCACATCAAAATCCGCATCCTTCACCGCCTTGAAATTTTTTGCGATCTCCCGGAAGTGGCTGTCCCGGTTGCTGTAAATCTCCTCGTTCTTCTCCAACAGCTTATCCAGATACAACGCCCGGTACAGCGGCACCTTGACGTTTCCCTTCAAAAGCTCCTTCGGAGAAAGCCTGAGCGTCGCCAGCATCTCGTCCAACGCCTCCAGCGATTGATCCTCCAGGCTTAAGAAGTCACCGCTCTTCAGCCGATAATACTTCTTCTTCGCCCGGTAGCTGCGGAGAATATCCAAAAGCTCCGCCGGAGGCACATCCTGGGTCGAAATCTCCAGATTTAACAGATCCCGGGAAACCGATACGCCCACAGATACCCGCATCCTCTTCCCCAGATTCGTATTCCGGAACCGCTGGGTACACTGTACCTCCCCCAGGGCCAGCAGCGTATCCACCCCTTCCTCCAGCACCCGGTACATCAATTCCTCGTCTCCGTCGCAGGTCAACTCCTCCCGCTCCGGTATGTAATTCGGGAAAAACTGCGTCACCCGGAACCGGATCTCCTCCTCCTGCTGTTTATCCCGGACCGGATCCGCTTCCTCCTGCTGCTTCAGCAGCGAAAAGCTTTCCTTCCCGTACCTCGCCTCAATCCGGCAGCTCATATCCTTCCTCTCCGCGTCCAGATAGAACACAAACCGGGGCTTGGGCGGAAGATATGCCTCGATCTCCTCGCTGTTCTCCTCCCGAATCTCCACCACATCCTCCAGCTGCGGCAGCACATCATGATAAAACTGCCCCAGACGGTTCCTGCCCACTTCAAAGTGCAGATTCCCGCCTCTGCTGAAATCCGCCAGAGTCTGAATCTTCCGGGCAAATTCCTCCTCCATCCGGCAAAGCTCCTCCCCCTGGATAAAATAGGACGAGCGGTTGCCCTCGTAGATCAGCGGCATCCTGCAGTCCGCCTCCACGCCATGAAATGAGTGCCTGTTGCTCTGACGGTTCTTCCGGATGGTCATGGTAATATTCGGATTTTTTTCCCGGGGATAAAGCTTCTTCTTCTCCTTCTTCTCCGCGTCCCTGTCCTCGTAATCGACGCCGTCCTCCCCCAGCATCTGCCAGAACTCGTCCAGCCGCCAGCCGAACATAGCCAGGTCGCCGCCCTTAAACGCCGCCTGCCGGGAATATCGGTCCGCCTCAATCAGTCTCCTGTTAAAGTCCAGCTCCTCCCGGACAATCCGCCCGATGTACTCGATCCATCGTTTCCCGTCCTCCGTAAAATTTTCCAGACGATGATTGATCGTTGTGCCGCTCCCATAAGTGCTGCTGCGGGATTCCCGCACATTATCGTAAAACTCGGAGAGATCCTTCACGACAAACAGCCGGCCTTCCCCCACCTTAAACGAAAGGGACAGGTCCCCGTTTTTCCTGCAGAGTCTGGGAAGCAGCGTAAGACTGCCGCTCTTCCCGATGGCGTCCGACACCACATGATTCGCCCGGCGCTGGTATACGGCGCTCATAAATCCGGCCGTATACCGATCCGTCGTGTCGCCGTAATTCTTTTTCTGCACTTCCTCCCGAAGCAGCTCCACCAGCGCCGCCAGATAGGCGCAGTATTCCCGCCTGTAATAACGATAATAATAATGTCTGGCACACTCTTCGCAGCCGCATTCCGCATACATCGCTTCCTTCTGGCCGATCAAAATATGCAGGGGAAACTGTCTCTTTCCCTGCTGCCCTACGCCCGTTGCCTCCAGGACCATGTTCGGCGATTCGTCGCAGTATCCGCTGTTGATCTCTTCCAGCTGCACCGCTCCCTGGGCAAGGAGCTTTTGACTCCTTTGGAGCTTTTGCTCGGTCAGATGCATACTCTTTTTTACGGAATCGATCACAAAATACGGATAGGGCGCCAGGTAATCCTTCGGCCGCTCCCGCTCCTCAGGCTCCTCCTGCCGGTTCAGGACGATGTAGCCGGGGACGGATTCGGAAGCTGCTTGTCCGCCTGCGGGCAGCTGAAGCTCTGCGGTCAGCCGGTTCTCCGCGGGAAGCTCTATTGCTTCGGCGGCGCTTTCCTCTTTTTTCGTTCCGTTCGCAGACGGTTCGAAGGCTTCAGACTGCCCGGAATCTGTCGCCTTGTCAGACTTTGAGACTGCTATCGGTGCTCTGGCTGCAGGCTGCCCGGTTCCCGCGGCCTGCCCGGCCTCTGCGGATGCTTTCATCGCTTTGCGGGATTTTACGGATACGGAGCCCCGTGGGGACTCTGCAGGATCTGCTGTTTCAACTGCTTTCCCCGTCGGATTCCCTGACTCTTCAACCGGTTCCTCTGCTGCGGTCTGTTCTCCTACGGTATCCTCTTCCCTCGTTGCAGAAGACTTGTTTATTGCAGCCAAATTGTTCGTCACGCCAGACTCTTTCACAGCATCTGCTTTCTTTGCGGCAGATACTTCCTCCTCAGCAGTCGCTTTCCCCTCCGTAGCCTCCGGATTCTCCCGCTGCTTCATCAGCTCTGCCATCGTCATCTGACGAAACTCTCCGAACTCCCGCCCGTCTTCCGAAAAGGGCACGCTCTTTCCTCCGTCCTTCGAAGCCGCCTGACTCCGTTTTTCGCTTTCCGAAACCGGCCTGCTCTGCTCTCTTTTCGCTGAATCCGCCTGCCGACACCCTTCGCCTTCCGAAATCTCCTTGCTCTGCTTTCCACTCCCCGGATTCCTCTGCAAAGACCGTTCATCCTCTGGAATCTCCTGATGCTTCCCTGCGCCCTCCATAGCGTAGAACACCGCCGCCATATGCTTACATTTTGCGCCGCTGCTGGCCATGGGACAGCGGCAGCTCATCAGATAACCTTCCTTCTCCCTCCGCGGAGACAGCCGGACATTATAACGCTGTTTCTCCAATACCCCCGCCGTCCAGACTCCTTCCTTTTCCTGCAGATCGATGACCTTCCCCTGCTCAAAATATGTTCTCCCCTGCTCCAGAGTATGTCTGCTGAACTGCATCTTCCAATCGTACATTTTTGATTTCTCCTTTTTCGGAAAGTGTTCCTCATTGTTTGCTTTATGCGCGGGAAATGACTGCTATCCTTCATGAGGCGATTCATAAAAGGGATAATCCGCAAGACCGCTTACTTCCTATAATGCGTCCGGCTCCAATCAGTTCACGCTTCACGAAAATTCTGCTGTCCCCAATAATTCCTTCACAATGATTTCCGCGCATTCCGCCGCACTGTTTTGGCTTGTGTCTACCCTTAGGCTGTACTCGATATTTTTTGCCATCAACTCCTGCTGTTCCTCCGATTGGCTTTCGTACCTGTCCCCGCGAAGAAGATTCCTTTCCCTGCAAAGCTCCAGAGGACAGTATACCTCCACCAAATCCAGCGGATTATCCCTCAGGATCTCTGTCAACTGCAGATAATGAGGAGTAATTTCTTCTCTTTCCACCAGGATTCCGTCGATCAGAACATTTTTGCCCATGTCGGAATAGAGCTTTGCGGTGTGATACATCATCAGTATCACTTCACTGAGATATTTCCAATAGTTTTCACGCAGATATTTTTCTCCGACCATCTCCTGAAACAAATCGTTTGCAACCACATAAAAAAAGATGTCGTCCCTCTCCTGAAGGGCTTCCACGATTGATGTTTTCCCTGCGCTCGTCACACCGTTTAAGAAAATAATACGTCCTTTTTCCATTCTTATACCTCTTTGCGCATACCAATCAATATTCGAAAATTTATTTTCAAACTGTTACCTCTTCCGGCTTTCGTGAGAAAGATAGAACCAAATTTATGTACTCTCTACCAATATCCCGTAATTCTCCCTGTAGTAACACCTTTTAAATTCCGCAAATGCAGATTCTCTATTGAGCAATGCCGCCAACGTCCTTTCTGCCACTTTTGATGCGGGATCCGTTTTATATTTTTCAATCGCCTTATATAGCAGGCTCATTTGCATCAACAAACCTTCCCTGCGCCTTTTACAATGATAGGATCTATGTCCGGAATTTTCCTGCGTGAACACTTCATTCATCAACATCGCCGTTAAAGCAGCCTGCATATCATTCTTATCGATTGCCTCCACAGACAAATCATCTTCCGACACATGAAAAACTAATCTTTCTTCCGGATCATCCACACAACAATCAATAATGCCAGACTCATACTTTCCCTTATTCTTCACCGAATTGCAATGCTCGCATGACAAAAAAAGATTATTCCAATCAAACATCAAATCTCTATTTTCGTGATGCGGGATTCTGTGTTCCACTATCTTATCCTGCTCTTTTATCCCGCAGATATAGCATTTGTCGTGAAAATCTTCGTACAAGGCATCCGTTACATCTCGACCCTGATATTTCCTGCTTCCTTTTGCCTTTTCAATCGCCAAAGATGCCGGAACTTCCCTTCTTCTTTCAATTTTTACCATCAGACGTCCTCCCTGCGTTCAAACGCTATCTTTCGCCTTAAAAATTCATTCGTTATATCCAACGCAAGGTAATCCGGAATTTCTGACAAATATAAATCCAATTCCGCAATCTGGGCAAAATCATCATTCGTCAATTTCTTCTTGTCGGTTAATTTTTTATACTTTTCAAATTTTTCGCGCAGTTCCGCTGATAATTTATCCACATTAAAATAACTTTCCACGATTCCATCATAGGGAATATTCTGTAAACCGTCTTTGATCGTAATCTTCTTCTCCATGTCATATATTGTTACATTTGAAATGCTGTTCAAAACAAACGGAGAATGTGTTGATACAATAAATTGTATATTCGGGAATAGTGTTGTCAACATCCCCATAATACGCTTTTGCAGCTCCAGGTGAAGATGGGTTTCGATTTCATCAATCAATACGACCCCCGGCATATCATATGAGAATTTTTGTTCTGTATGCCTTTCCATGCGCATCATCAAATCTACGATGATATCCATTATTGCAGCATATCCTCTTGACATCTCATTCAATCCAAACCGTTCTCTCCCCTGCTGCAATACATAAAAATGAAATGTATCTTCATCGAACTCCAATTTTATGGAATCCTCTCCATACATCTCCTGTAATATTTTTTCAAAATTATCGAACCATTCGGTAATTCTCTTTCCCTTCTCCGATTTTCCGGCCTGCAAAGCCAATGCCTGCGTCATCTTGATATCTAAAAGATATTTTATAAATTCCTTCGACGGGGTATCTTCCATTCCATATGTCTCTTGAAATTCGACTTTTGTAACATGCTTGGGCTCAATAAGATCCAGAACTCTTTCGTCTTTATAGTAAGCCACAATAAAATCACCATTCTTAAAATTCTTATTCAGCGTAGCATAAGAAACATTAAATTCAATATCCAGCCCGCTTTTCGCCGCCTTTAATTCGTTTTGTGCCGCTTCAAGAAATTCCTTTCTCTCTCCCACATCTTCCAAATCAGGAGACTGTTTTAATCCTGTATTATAATTGGACTGATACGACTCAACTTTGTTTTGATAATACATTATGCCATCATGTTTTGTTATTGAGTCCAAAAAAACACTCAATCTATCCAGCAAACTTGTTTTTCCGCTTCCGTTTTTCCCAGTTAAAATCAAATGACGCATATCGCCATTTCCCAAGCAGATTTCTTCATCCTTCAAATGCCTGACCCGCTCAATCTCTATTTTCTTAATAAAAATTTTTTCCATTTTCTCTATATCTCCCTATATCCTTTTTGCCGATGAAGACATCATAACTGTTTTTATTCTTCAATACCGCTTCTACAGTTATTGTCCCACAATCACGATGCAGACGGCTATTCGGCCGTCTCCTGCCCCGAATAAGGTTATTTTATCACAGGACATCATAAAAATCAGTATAATTTTGCTTTTTGCCCCAATCTGCAAATACACGATATCTTAAAAACTTATCTTATTATTTTTCGAGTCATACCTATCATTTTATCTTTCCAATTGACTACCTGCCTGATAGCTTCCTTTTCCTGCGCTCCTATAAAAAGGAAAGATCCGCATAAGCCTTTAAACGTTTCGGAATACAGTAATTATCAAGAGAAACGGAGAATGTGAGGGTATTTTACCAGCATGTTTATCATGTGGAAGTCACACCGGAGGTTCTTTCTTTTGTTTTGCATGGCTCCCTACCACTCATACGGCGTCGTCTGATACACATAGTAATTCAACCAGTTACTGTACAGGTTGTTACTGTGAGATCTCCACTGCAATAACGGCCGCTTCTCCGGATCGTCCTCCGGGTAGTAGTTATAGGGGATCTGAATCGGAAGTCCCTTGTCACGGTCCCTGTGATACTCGTTGTTTAACGTATAGCGGTCATACTCCGGATGACCGGCCACAAAGATTTTCTTCCCTCCCTCGGCGATGGCAAGATAAACGCCCGCCACGGGAGATTCCGCCAGCACCGTCAACTCGCTGCAGGCGTGGATGGCTTCCGCGGGAGTCTCGGTATGGCGGCTGTGTGGCGCCAGAAAAACGTCGTCGAAGCCTCTCACCAGCGGGATCTTCCGATTGGAAACCTTATGCTCATAAACGCCGAACAGCTTTTGGGGCAGCGCTCTTTTGTCGATGCCGTAATAATGATAATACCCGGCCTGAGCCGCCCAGCAGATATGTAGGGTGGAGGTCACATGGCTTTCCGCCCAGTCAAATATCTCGCAGGTCTCCCTCCAGTAGTCCACCTGTTCGAAGGGAATGTCTTCCACCGGCGCTCCCGTCACAATCATCCCGTCAAATTTTCTGTCCCGAACCTCGTTCAGCGTGGTATAAAATTTATTCAGATGGCTGGCTGAGGTATTGACGGAAACGTGGCTCTGCATGTTCATAAAGGTCACGTCGATCTGCAGGGGCGTATTGGAAAGAGCGCGCAGAAGCTGCAGCTCCGTGTCCTGCTTTACGGGCATATTGTTCAAAATCAGCACCTGCAGCGGGCGGATATCCTGATGGATGGCCCGCAGCTCGTCCATCACAAAAATATTTTCATTTTCCAGGATCTCCTTTGCGGGCAGATCGCTCTGTGTTTTGATCGGCATATTAATTACCTCCTGTTTTTTCCCGGCTGTCGGCAGAGCTTTTCTCTCCCGCCGCTTACGATCGGGTTCTTTTCCTTCCCGTTCCGCTCGCCGCCGGGTTCTTTCTGCTTTCCTCTTCTGCTGACAGACGCTTCAGTTTTTCTCTGCTTCCCACGGCAAAATCTCATATTTCTCCAGAAACTCATCCTCGGACAAAACTGGGACTCCCAGCTCCCTGGCCTTTTTATTCTTAGCTGATGTGGATGTCACGTCATTATTGATCAGCGCCGTTGTTTTCCCGGTGACGCTTCCCGTCACCTTGCCGCCCTTTGTCTCTATGATTTCTTTTAAGTCGTTTCTGTTGGCAAAATGCTTCAGGCTTCCTGTGATCACAAAATTCATACCCGCAAGGAGCCCGCTTCCTGTGTCCGCCGCAGGCTTTTCCACGCGCAGCTGCGCCATGAGGCGCGAAATCTTCCTCTGATTCTCCGCGTCCGCCATATATTCCGTAAACGCCGTGGCAATTACTTCCCCTACTCCTTCCATGGCGCTCAGGGTCTCCACGTCGGCCTTCTGCATCCGCTCCATGTCATAATCAAAAAACCGGCAGATCATTTTGGCGTTCGCCACGCCGATATTTGCGATCCCCAAACCGTAAATCACCCGGGGCAGCGTAGTGTTCCGGGCAGCTTCTATGCTTTCCGCGAGATTTTGCCAGGATTTTTCCCCGAAGCCCTCCATTTCGACGATCTCCTCCCGGTAACGGTCCAGGCGGAAGAGATCGGCGTACTCCTGAATAAAGCCCCGGTCCACAAATTTTTCCAGCGTCGCCTCGGAAAGCCCGTCGATATTCATGGCGTCTCTGCTGACAAACAGGGTAAACGACTTAATCCGCTTCGCGGCGCAGTTTTCGTTCCGACAGTAAAGTGACTGCACTTCATTCACCTGACTGATCTGCGTCGGCGCGCCGCAGACGGGGCACCGCGCCGGAATTTCAACGCTGTCGCTGCAGGTGAGATTCTCCGCAATCTGAGGAATAATCATATTGGCCTTGTAAACCAGGATACGGTCGCCGATTCCCAGCTTCAGGCCCTTTAAAATACTGATATTGTGTACCGAAGCCCGGCTCACGGTCGTCCCTTCCAGCTCCACCGGCTCAAAGACCGCTACAGGATTAATCAGTCCCGTCCGACTGGCGCTCCACTCGATCTCCCGCAGGGTCGTTTCCGCCGTCTCGTCCGCCCACTTAAAGGCGATGGAGTGTCTGGGAAATTTTGCCGTCCTGCCCAGAGACTGCCCGTATGCAATATCCTCATAGGCGAGCACCAGTCCGTCGGAAGGGATATCATAATCCTTTATCTTCTCTTCAAACCGCTCCACCGTGTCAAGAATCGTTTCTTCCGTCACGGTATAATGTTCGACCGTGTCAAATCCCTGACTGTCCAAAAACCGAAACTGCTCCTCCTGAGAGTTATGAAAGTCCTCCCCTCCAGCCTCAATGAGAGAATAAGCGTAAAAACGCACATTCCGGCCTGCAGTGACCTCATTGTTCAGCTGACGCACGGAGCCGCTGCAAAGATTTCTGGGGTTTTTGTACCGTTCCGCCGCATTTAGCTGCGCGTTCATCCGTTCAAAATCGGAATAAGTGATCACGGCCTCCCCCCTGATCACAAGCTTTCCGGTAAAAGGAATCGACAGGGGAATATTTCGGAAGGTTTTCGCATTGTTCGTGACCACCTCTCCAATTTCACCGTTTCCCCTGGTGACCGCTTTTGCAAGTTTTCCGTCAAGATATGTCAATACTACCGTCAATCCGTCCAATTTCCAGCTTAAAATTGCAGGACGGCCTTGCAGCCAGTCCCTCAGCTCTTCCCGGCTCTTTGTCTTTCCCAGAGAAAGCATCGGCGTTTCATGCCGTTCCTTCGGCAATTCCTCCACCGCTTCGTACCCCACGCTTAAGGTGGGACTGTTCGCCAGCACGATCCCCGTCCTCTCCTCCAGCTGCTGCAGTTCGTCATAGAGAGCATCATACTCAAAATTGCTCATGATCTCCCTGTCCTCGGCATAATATGCCCTGGATGCCTGATTCAGGATATCCACCAAATATTTGATTCGTTCCGTCTCTTCTGACTGCATCTTGTGTTTCACCTGCCTTATGCTTATTTTTTCCTTTCCATCCCACAGTCCCGGTACAGCCGCTCCACATCCTCCGCTGCCAGCTCGCGGTACTGTCCGGGCTTCAGTTCTCCCAGCGTCACATGCATAACGCGTATTCTCTTCAAACCTTTCACTCTATATCCGCAGGCAGTACACATTCTCCGGATCTGCCTGTTGACTCCCTGGGTCAAAACGATCCGAAAGGTATCTTTTCCTGTTTTTTCCACATCACACTGCCTCGTAGTGATATCCAATTCCCTCAGATAGACGCCCTGAGACATTTCGCGTAAAAATTTGTCCGATATTTCCTGATCCGTTTTTACCAGATACTCCTTCTCGTGACGGTTTTCTCCCCTCATCATCCCCTGAATCAGATCGCCGTCGTTGGAGAGAAGCAGCAGCCCTTCCGATTCCTTATCCAGTCTTCCCGCATAAGTAACCCTGACGGGATAGCGGACGATATCCGAAATGATTTTTTCCGCATGGGCGTCTCTTTCCGTACAGGTAACCCCTACAGGCTTGTAAAAGGCCAGAACCACCGTCCCCTTTTGCTCTGTGATCCGCCGTCCCTGTACTCTCACCTCGTCCCCGTCGCCGACGGTCTGCCCTATCCCGGACACCTGCCCGTTGACGGATACTTTTCCCTGTTCGATCAGCCGGTCCGCCTCTCTCCTGGAACAGACGCCGCAATGCGCCAGATACTTGTTTAATCGCATGGATTCCATTCTGTCATATCCTCTATCTTACAGATCTTCGGGATTCCGCTTTGCTCCGTCAGCCCCGCCTTTGCCATTTGATCCGCCAATTCGTTATAACGCACATTGGTATGGGCGGCAACCTTCGTAAAACGAATTTCAATAGACTCTCTCCAGCTTTGCATGGCCGCGGCATATTTCTGCGTCAGTTCGGTTTTGGAACGCCATTCTCCCGTGACCCACTTTTCGATTCCCTGATAATCGTACCTGATCTCGATTTTCCGGTATCCGCTGTACATCGCCGCCTTCACCGCGTACATGGCTCCCAGCATTTCTCCCGTCACATTGCGGTGCTGAAGGGATTCGGCGTTGTCGCCGCTGCCGCATTGGGTATAAATTCTCCCGTCCGCCAGCAGGAACACACATCCGAACGCATAACGCTTCCTAAAATCCTCATAGCTTCCGTCCACATAGGCGAGAACTTCTCCCTCCGGCGGAAGGTCCCCGGTAAAAGACGTTTCCTTTTCTTCCCCGAGATAGACAAAAGCCTCCTCCATGCTCCCAAATCCCCGGTATTCCGCCCCGGGATATCCGTCCACAGACGCCTTGCATTCCTCCCAGGTTTGAAAAATTCCCGTCGTCTTTCCTTTTTTTACAGCATAGACCTTTTTTGCCGCCATGTGATACTCTCCGCTCTCCTGCCTCTTTTTGCGCCGTCTGTTTGATTATATCAATTTTTTCCCTACTTTACCATACCTATACCGAAAAAAGGAGACTAATCCTGCGATCAGCCTCCTTTGTCACATGACTTCCAAGATTCAGTTTTACGCCGACGTATCAATCATTCCGCCTTCCACAAGCTCTACCGCGTCAGGTGCCGGCACATCAATCGGAATATCCACACCGCCCAGTTCCAGCGAGACGCTGCTTTCCGCGCCGCTGTTTTCGGCGCTTCCTTCCCCGATACCGCTGCCTGCGCTCTGCTTCTCCTTTGCCAGCTTGTCGAACATAACCTTCAAATACCGCATGTCCGCCAGCATAATCTCCCGCATCTCGTCGGCACGGTGCTTTTTCTTCAACTGCTCCAGATCAGCAGGATCCATATCCTCCGTATCGGAATACATCAGCTCCTCCGCCAGATCGCCCATACCGTTTTCCAGACGCTCCAGCTCCTCCATCGCCTCCTGTAAGAGCTCCTGACACTCCTGTATCAGCTCCTGCAGTTCTTCCGGATCCATCTCCGGCAGCTCCCCGCCGAACATATCCTCCGTAAAGATTTCCTTCGTCTTCTCTTCCTGCTCCGCCTCGCAGGGACCGCCCTCCTTGTCGGCGCGCTCTTCCTCCTGCAGATGCTTCAGACGCTTTTTGGCCACTCTGGCAATGGCCTCCGCATGGACGATGGCGTGGTACAGCTCCTGATCGTCATACACGCCGCTCCTGACTATCCACATACGGCGCAGAGATACCACCTTCTGACGCGCGCTGACCAGCGTCTGCCGGGCCATCCCGCTGGTCTTCGCCTTCAGGATCCGCCCCGAAATCTCCTTGAAATTATACTGCACCTTCTTCTTTTTCTTTTTTTGTTTTGAAGTCGAAACGGTAATATTGCCTGCGACGGTTCCGTCCGCCCGCTTAATCTCATACCGCTTTACCGACTGATTCCCGTAAGCTCCAATCCGCATGCTCATGCCATCATCCTCCCTGATTCTGACAAGTCCTTTCAATATATATCGGACGGCAGGCCGGATTTTTTATCGCTTACGGTTCAAAAACAAATTTTTTTCTTGAAACTTTATACTCAGCATAATATAATAAATAAAAGAGAAGTAACCGTCTACAAAGCGGCAGCCTCGTTAGGTAAAATAAGTCACCTGTCCGGCTAAGACAAAGGTGGCTTATTTATTTTCGCTTGTTGTTCCTATCTATGTAGGCAAGCAGTGCAATGAGGAACGAACCGCCTAAAAACAGCAGGCTTAACACTTCGTATAGATCCATCAGCACCACCTCCCTTCTTCTTCAGATACGGGAGGCTGCCACCAGCTTTAGCTTGGCTGAGCTTGTATTCAATTACTTCTCGCAAAGAAATTGTATCACATTTCGCACGCAATAGCAACCTGTTTTCCAGGCTTCAGACAATACCCTGCGCGGTCATGGCCTCCGCCACCTTCAAAAATCCTGCGATATTGGCTCCGGCAACATAGTTGCCCTCCATGCCGTACTTCTTCGCCGCATCGTCCAGATTGTGGAAAATGTTGACCATGATGCCCTGAAGCTTGGAGTCCACCTCCTCAAAGGTCCAGGAAAGTCTTTCGCTGTTCTGGCTCATCTCCAGAGCGGAAGTAGCTACGCCGCCCGCATTGGAAGCCTTTCCGGGGCAGAACAGAACGCCGTTCTTCTGGAAATACTCGGTAGCTTCCATGGTAGTCGGCATATTTGCGCCTTCCGCCACCGCAAAGCAGCCGTTTGCCACAAGCGCCTTTGCATCCTCCAGATCCAGCTCGTTCTGAGTAGCGCAGGGGAGCGCAATGTCGCACTTCACCGACCAGACGCCGTGTTCGCCGTTTTTCTTTTCATGATACTGCGCCGAAGGTCTTGCCGCCGCATACTCGGTCAGTCTTGCACGCTTTACTTCCTTTACTTCTTTTAACAGTGCGACATCGATTCCCTCGGGATCATAAATCCAGCCGGTGGAATCGGAGCAGGTCACGGGCTTCGCTCCCAGCTGCTGCGCTTTCTGAATTGCATAGATCGCAACGTTTCCTGCGCCGGACACAGCCACAGTCTTGCCCTTGATATCCTTGCCGTTACACTTAAGCATCTCCTCCGTCAGATACAAAAGACCATAACCGGTTGCCTCCGTTCTTGCAAGAGAGCCGCCGTAAGAAAGACCCTTGCCGGTGAGAACGCCCTCGTAAAGTCCGGTCAGTCTCTTGTACTGTCCGTACATATAACCGATCTCTCTCGCCCCGGTTCCGATATCTCCCGCGGGAACATCGGTATCCGCGCCGATATATTTATAAAGCTCGGTGATAAAGCTCTGACAGAACGCCATCACTTCTCTGTCCGATTTCCCTTTGGGATCAAAATCGGAGCCTCCCTTGCCTCCTCCGATCGGAAGGCCGGTCAGGGAATTTTTGAATATCTGCTCAAATCCCAGGAACTTGATAATACCGAGATTCACACTGGGATGAAGTCTCAAGCCTCCCTTATAAGGTCCGATTGCGGAGTTGAACTGCACGCGGAAACCGTTGTTTACCTGTACCTGTCCTTTATCGTCAACCCAGGGAACGCGGAACAGGATCTGCCTCTCGGGAGTTACCAGTCTCTCCAGCAGCGCATCCTTGCGGTACTTTTCCTCATTGGCCTCGATAACCACGCGCAGGGACTCCAAAACCTCCTTCACCGCCTGGTGAAACTCGGGCTGCGCAGGATTCTTGGCCACAACCAGATCAAATACCTCATCAACATATGACATTTTCAGTGCCCTCCTTCTTTTTGTTTGGATACATGCATACGAAACATTATAAACCATCCGTCCCGATTTCACAACACACTTTATCCCGTTAAACGGTAAAAGTTTTTTGGCATTTCATTTCCTGTTTTGTACAAATTCACTACATGTATCCTCGCTGTTACGGAGGGATTACGGCTCTCTGCCACAGTGTTCAGCTCAGATATTGCTTCAGCCGGGCTATGTTCTTTTCCTCTAATTCAATGAGCTGTTTTGCCAGCGTCACGGGTCTTTCTCCCGCGTTTTCATTCCGCTTCAGCGCTTTTTCCATCTCGATAATTCCGTTTGTGCTTCCCTTGATCATCATCTCCGCAATATGTCCCGTGCTGGTATTCAGCAGGGTATTATAGTGAATACCCGTCTTCAGCATGGCATCCGCCAGCGCGCCGCTCCTGTAATACTCCGCCTTTCCCTCCACAAGCTGTCTGGAAGCCGCATTGTGAATCTCCGAGTATTTCAGGGACTGTCTGGAAAGCTGCATGGCTAAGGCGTCGTCATACACCTTGTCCGAAATTGTGTCAATGGCTTTCATGGCCGTTTCCGTATTCTTTTGAATCTCTCTGTAAATCGCTATTTCCTGTGATGTCATCACCCAAAATCTCCTATCGACAAAAGAAGCCTTCTACACTCGGTAAAAGGCTTCCCAAAATAAATTCTTTTTATACCCGTTTTCTACAGCTGCGTCACATAATCGGCTTTCACATATCCCACCTGTCCGTTATACTTTACCTTGCACCATCCGTCCTCGTCGGCAAACAGCTCCAGCGAATCTCCCTCAGGAAGCACGCCCAGTCTTACCGCCGTCTCGTTCGGCGCGGAACGCACGTTGACCGTAGCGGTAGCCTTCACGGTTCCGATCACCGAAAGCCCGCTCGCGCTCTCCTCCATTTGCAGATACTGGGAATTGACATATCCGTCCCGCCCGTCATAGACGATTCTCGTCCAGCCGTTCAAAAGCACTTCCTGTACCTGAACCCGGGTGCCGCCGGTGAGCTTTCCAAGCTTATCTGCCTGTACACTGTCCGAGTTTCTGACATTTACCGTTGTGGTAGCCGTCGCGTACTGCGGGCCTGCGTCCGCAACCGGGTCCGCTGCGGGCGTCTGCTCCTGGCCTGTCTCGCCCTGTTGCGTACTCCCGCCTTCCTCCGGTGTGCTCTCCGACGCATGACGCGCCGCCACCGTCTCTCCCACCGCAATCTGAACCTGCGTGTTGATCAGGCTTACATACTCCTGCAGCGCCGGATTCGCAGAAATAATTTCATTGCATTCCATATTGACACGGTTATTAAACTCCACCACGTCAACCTGGCTGTTTACCGCCAGAATATACTGCCTTTCCTCCTGCGTAAAATTACTCTGATTCTTGATATAGAGCGTCCCATCTTCCTTCCGACAGACATAGAGCGCCTCGTAGCCGGGCACCTCCTCAAAGCTTACGATTCCCATCTTATAATACACATAAGCGATCACGGACCCTTCTGCAGTTCCCTGCTTGCAGTATATCTCGAGATCCGCGTAATGGTCGATATATTTGGAAAGCTCCACATAGTAAAGCAGATCGTTCTCGCTGATATCGTCCATCAGGGAACGCATGGTCTCCTCGTCCCCCGCTCCTCTGGCAGTATAATAGGTATCGATCAGCGCGGCAATTTCTTCATCCTCGTTCAGCGTAAGTGGGACGTCCTCGGGCACGGGATCTCCGGCCTCAGCCTGCGCGCTCTGCACGGAGCTTTCCTCCTGCTGATCTTCCGCCTCTTCCTTCGCTTTATTTGCATTCAGCGCCGTCACCACCGTAAACGCCACAACGGCAATCAGCAGCACGGGGAAAATGATTTTACAGTTCCTGACAATGATATCACGGATTGCTTTCCACTTATCCTTACGCATATTCACGCCTTTCTCAAAACGCAAAAAGCCGCAAGCGGCTTTTACAGACATTTTCCACTATTATAGTACAGGGTGATGTAAAATGCATCCGACAGGAATCGAACCTGCATTAAAGGCGTCGGAGGCCTTCGTTCTATCCGTTAGACTACGGATGCAAATGTTACAAATTTATTACATCACCCTGTTTATAATATCATAAAATACGGCGCGTGTCTACCTGCAATTTCAATTTTTTAAAAAATTATTTTCAATTCTCCCGCCAGAGGGTCATAAAAGTACAGATTATCCGATAGAACCTCCTCCGGAGCCACATGACTCCTGTTCACCTCGTAAATCATTCTCCGCAGTTCCCCGACGGATTCTCCCTCGTTTTTCTCCAAAAGAATTACCTCGTGGATAGAGCTCGGGATCACATAAAAGCCCCTCATTTCTTTTCCGGCAAGCATCTTCAGCATACCCGGATATAATATGCATGCGGCGCCGTGCGTGCGCCGTTCGTTCGTCAGAACCGCCAGCGGGATCTCACAGTCCGGCTCCAAAACCTCGCGGACGTCCATAATCTCCTGCAGCACCTCCCGCATGGGGCTGACCTTTCCGGGAAAAAGCCTCGGCGTATTTTCTTCCGCGCACTTCATCAGCTCCTGCAGGGTTACTCCCCAGAGATCCAGATGCGAATGATAAATCAGGATGGAACCTTCTCCCAGGACCCTGCCGCTGTAAGCGTAATAAAAGCAGATGGCAAGATCCAGGTACTCCAGATGCGGTATTTCCTTCAGAAGAGCCTCATTGTCCTGCCTGCGGATCAGGCGGTAGCAGATCCTGTCCCTGACTTTTCGGAAATCTTTAAAGAAATCCATGTCAATCTTTCCCCTGGGCACCTCGTCCTGATAAATCTCAAAAATTCTGCGCAGGATTTCTCCAAAGGGAACCCCGTCCTCATACGCGGCAAAAAACGTTTCCAGATAGATCGTTGGCACGACGTTATCCCTGCCACCCAAAATCAGCAGCCCGTGAAGAACCACTCCGTTATTTTTTCGAACCTCTTTCAGTTCAACCTGGTATTTCCCGCCAAGCTTCTTCTCGACGGCATCCCGTACCTTTTGTGCAAAGCTGTTTATATCCATTACTGTCCTCTTTCTGCGCCGCGTCCTGATGTGTTTTCTAAAAGAAGGAAAGATCCGCGCTTCGAAGGAAGCGTCCGGAAAGACTGCTTCGGCACATGCGGCGCTTTGCGCCGAAGCACAGAAAAAGGCAACGACATAAAAATGTCATTGCCTTACAAGTCTGACTGTCTGAAAATCATGCCACCCGATCAGACGCGGGAAAGATATTCCCCGGTTCTGGTATCGATCTTGATTTTATCGCCCAACTCGACGAAAAGAGGGACTGCAACCTGCGCGCCGGTTTCCACGGTGGCGGGCTTTGACGCTCCTGTGGCGGTATCTCCCTTGAAGCCGGGCTCGGTATCCGTGATCTCCAGTTCCACAAAAAGAGGAGGCTCCACAGAAAACACGCTGCCGTTATGGGAACATACCTTACACATTTCGTTCTCTTTTACAAACTTCAGCGCATCGCCGATGGTATCGGCGTCCAGCGCAATCTGCTCGTAGGTCTCCGTATCCATAAAATGATACAGATCGCCGTCGCTGTACAGGTACTGCATATCTTTTCTATCAATACGCGCCTGAGGGCATTTTTCGGTAGGCCGGAAGGTTTTTTCAACCACGCCGCCGTTTTTGATATTCTTCAGCTTCGTTCTGACGAAAGCCGCGCCCTTTCCAGGCTTAACATGCTGGAATTCAATAATCTGGTACACGCTGTTTTCATACTCGATCGTAATACCATTTCTGAAATCGCCTGCAGAAATCATATTATATTCCTCCTGATTTTTCCTCACAAAATAATTCCTTTTAAGTTTAATATAAAAGTACGCGAATTTCAACTGTTTTTGTAAAAATTATTTATTTTTCGCTTTTGAGAAATTTTCCCGCCAGAATAAAGTCTACGGCCTGCAGATAACCGTCCAGCCCCTGGCCGTAAATCTGCCTGTCGCAGACGGGAGCCGTCACGGAAACCTTTCGGAACTCCTCCCGTTTCGTGATGTCGGAAATATGAATCTCAACCTTCGGCACCGTGATACTGGCTAAGGCATCCCGGATCGCATAGCTGTAATGCGTGAAAGCCCCGGGATTGATAATAATTCCCTGCGTGCCGTCAAAATACGCCTCCTGAAGACGGTCGATGATGGCTCCCTCGTGATTGCTCTGGAACACCTGAATATCACTGCCGGTCTCTTCCGCCTTTTTCTGCAGAAGGTCCAGCAGATACTGATAATCCTGCGTGCCGTATACGGCTTTCTCCCGGATACCCAAAAAGTTAAGATTCGGGCCGTTGATCACTAAAAGCTTCATTTTTTCCGTCTCCTCCGCTATCCTTCTGACAATGCTCTCCAAATCCGTTCCGTCCACATCCAGAATCAGATCCGCACAGCTCTCATAAGCTTCCCTGCGCTCCTCCATCAGCTCCCGGATCCTGCCGAGCGGATCCTCACACTGCAGAAGCGGGCGTTCTCTGTCGTTCTTCAGTCTCTCATAAACGGTTTCCGGTCTGATCCTGAGATAGATTACCCTGCCCAGCTTTTTTAACAGCTCCCTGTTTTCCGGCCGCACCGGCGTGCCGCCTCCTACGGAATAAATTCTTCCGTACTCCTTTTCCAGCAGCTCCTCCAAAAGCTTTGTCTCCATCCTTCGAAAGCTTTCCTCGCCCTCCGCCGCAAATATCTCGCTGATGCTTTTGCCTTCCCTTCGCTCTATCAGCTTGTCCGTGTCCTCCACAGGCATCCGCAGCCTGTAAGAAAGCTTCAGCCCCACGGAGGTCTTTCCGCTCCCCATAAATCCCGTCAAAATCAAATTCTGTCTCTGTTTCATCTTATCTCCCGGTCCTTCCGCCGATTCGGCCGCATAGACGGCTGCCGCAATTCCGTAAAACGCCGCTTTCTCTTGCGCATTTATTCCGAAAGCCCCATGGCCTCCTTCATGGCGGCATAGGCTTCTTTGGCAAGCACGGCCCCCACCTCTTTTCCAGTCCACAGCTCATACGCGATGATTCCCTGCCAGAGCAGCATTTTCAGACCGTTGAAGGCCCTTCCCCCGGCGACCTCCGTCAGCTCCATAAAGCGGGTCCTTGCAGGATTAAAAACAAGGTCATACCCCGTGTGTACCCGGCGGTAAAAGGCAGGATCCTCTATCACCGCCTCCTCCGTTTTCGGAAACATCCCCACGTTGGTGGCCTGGATGCAAAGGAACCGCTCCCCCTCCGGCAGCAGCGCATAATCCTCCAGCGCCAGAGCGTGCGCAAAATCTTTTCCCGCAATCCCGTTTATCTCCGCCGCAATGCGCTCCCCCTTCTCCGCCGTGCGGTTTAAAATTGTCACGCTCTCCGCTCCCTTTTGCGCAAGAAGCACGGCCACCGCCCTGGCCACTCCTCCGGCTCCCAGGATCAGCACTTTCTCCCCTTCCGGCCTCACGCCGTCCTCGCACATGGCGCGGTACAGCCCCGGCATATCCGTATTGTACCCCAGAAATCCGCCCTCCGTCCGCACCAGAGTGTTGACGGCTCCAATCTTCTCCGCCAGCGGATCGATCCCCTTTAACCAGGGAATCACGTCGCTTTTATAGGGGACCGTCACATTGCACCCTAAAAGATTCAGCGCCCAGGCTCCTTCTACCGCTTCCCTGATCTTTCCCGCCGGCACATGAAAGGGCACATAGACCAGATTTTCCCCCATGGCGCTTGCCAGTGTATTATGTATGGCCGGCGACATGGTATGCTCCACCGGATTACCGAACAGACCGCAGGTGCGGGTATATCCGTCTATCTTCATTCCGACTCCTTTCAGACGCGCCGTCTTTGGCGGCACAGACATCATATTTATGGCGCGTCGCCGCTCATGACGCAGGTCATCCGGCCTCTGCCGTTACGCTTCAGTTCTTTTCCCGGTTCCGTTCTTCTCTGTGATAAAAAAACAACACAATGCGCTCCAGCTTCCGCTTCAGCACAATCTGAATTTCTTCCTTCGGATGGATGGGACGGACAAGATAAGTCTCGATTCCCGCCTTTTTTGCCCCCCACACGTCCGTAAACAGCTGATCTCCTACGAATAAAGTGCTCTCCGGCGCCGTACCCATGCGCTCCATCGCCTGCACATAACCGGCTCTCCCCGGTTTCCCCGCCCGGAAAATATAAGCCGCGCCCACCTTCTCCGCAAAGCTTTTTACCCTGGGCTCCTTATTGTTCGACAACAGCAGCGCCCTGTATCCCACGCCGCGCAGCCGCTCAAAGAAAGCCACTGCCCTCCCATCCGCAGGCGCGCCGTGCGGCACAAGGGTATTGTCAATGTCAAAAATGACGCCCCGATACCCTTTTCGGTATAATTCCTCATAATCTATATCGTATGCATTATCCGCCTCATGATCCGGATAAAAGCGCTGCAGCATAGTTTTCCGCCTTTCCGACTTCTCTTAACAAGGGTGGTTCGCGAAGCGCCCTTCCCGATGTTCTTTTCGTTTCCCTCAAATCATTCCTTATTTTCCGATCCGTCAAAGCAACCCTATGCTTCCATTATATACGCAGGCGCGGACACCGTCAACAAAACGGTTATTTTACCCCTTTTTATCCCCGATAATCTCATCGTAGAGCTCCAGCCCGAAACTGGTCAGCTGCGGTTCCTGCTCCACCATCTTATAGGTGCGCTTCCCGCTTTCCGTGCGCTGCGCGCTTAAAAAGGCCGTCTGCCGGGCCCAGTCCTCCCTCTCCTCATAGACCCTCGTCGCAAAAGAGAGCAGATGGGTCACCATCAATACCTTCACTCCCGATTCCGTCAACGCCCTGACAATATCATAGGCAATGACGGATCCTTCCTTCTCCGTGGTCGTGGCAAAAGACTCGTTCAAGAGCACCAGCGAAACGTCCTCCAGCCGGTTTACGATCTGCTCCATACGCCCCAGCTCCTCATCCAGCCGCCCGCTGTTCATGGCGCTGTCCTCCCGCCGGGTAAAATGCGTAAAAAAGGACGGGAAAATACCGCTTTCATAGCTTTGGGCGGCAACGGGCAGGCCGCACTGCAGCATAATCTGCGCGATTCCGATACTCCTTAAGAAAGTAGATTTGCCGCCCTGATTCGCGCCGGTCACAAGCATAAGTCTCTTGCCGTCGATCTCACAGGTGTTCCCCACCGGATCCATGTGCTGCACAAGTCCCATGACTACCTCCTTCAGCTCCCGAAAGCGCAGGGTGTCATTCGTTCCTACCGTCGGAAAACAGCTGCAGATTCCAAACCGTTCCATAAAATGCCTTAAATTGACGGCTCCCCGATAAAAGGCCGTCTGAAAGCGCAATCGGTCAAAAAATGTGCCGAAAGCGTCCTGGAACGGTTCACAGCACAGGACGATATGGCGTACCACCTCAAATTCCAGCTGTCCCGTCTGTTCCAGCAGGGCCAGATCCGTCCGGACGGAAAGGGCGGTTTTTGTGCGCTGATTCATATAATCCTGCACCCGCACAATGGCGCTGCCCGGCTTGCGGTAACGTCTGACCTCGGTGGAGACCTCGCCCAGCTTAAAATCCTCCAGCTTCAGTCCGTCGCCGACCCCGCATCCGATGACCATTCTCGGCTTATCCACGAACCGGCCGTTCGAATTGTCCCTGCTTTTCTGCGCTTCCTCGTCATTGAGATTGGCGTAAAACAGAATATCCTGCAGAATCCGTTCCAGATTTGCCTCTGTCTCGTCGGAAAATTCGGCGCACAGCCTTTCGTAAAACAACCGCCACCCGTCGGCGTGCAGCTTCCCCTGATACTCTGCAAACAGCGCTTTCAGACGTTTCAGACTCCTGACAAACAGCTCCAGCACATGAATTTCACCCACCAGGGCTCTCGGCGAATTGCGGGTTCCATTTTTCGCCGCCGTCCGCCGTCCGATCCTGTCCCATTCCTTCAGGATTTCCGTGGCAAGACCGTACAGTTCACGGATAAAGTCCTCCTGTGCAAAGCAGTCCTCCAGAAGCTTCTGCCGATACCGGATCTCCTCCCCCAGGGTCAGCGGAACCAGCATCACCTTCTTCATGACATCCTCCAGGAAAGGATCCCCCTCTCCCACTGCCTTCACCTTGCCTTCTTCCTTCTCCAGCTCCCTCGCCGCAGCGTGAAACAGCGCCTTCAGGCCAAGATCCTGCATGATGGCGCGCTCGTCCGTGTAACGCCCGACATTTTCCCATTCCCTTTTAGGATAGAGCAGATATGCATTCATCCCGTTACCCGTTCCTTTCCCGCATTCTGTCCCGGCATCTTTCCCGCAGGCGTTCATAAGTCAGCCCGTGCCTCTCCGCCAAAGCAACCGCACCGGCGCTCTCCCCGGCCCTGCTGCGGGCAATCCGGAAGGTCTGCCGCCCCTGTTCATCCAGCATCGCCCGCAGGCTTACCACACGGGGATGCGCGTCGGCCAGCTCCCGCAGATGCGTGACATAAATTCCTCTGCAGCCCAGGCCGATAAAATGCTCCAGCACCCGCTTCCCCATCAGGCAGGCGTCATAATTTGCCGCGGTGGTAAACAACTCGTTGAGTATCACAAAAGCTCCTGTCTGCGCGCCGTGAGCCGTATCCATCATCGGCGCCAGACGCGACAGCTCATCCTTCAGCCTGCCCCGCCCCGTTTCCACGCTCTCCTCCACGGAGAAATGAGTCATCAGATCCGAAAACCGCTGTACCCTGGCCGATACGGCTGGGACATCCAGTCCCATTTTGGTAAAATAAATCAACTGCCCAAGACTTCTGGCAAAGGTGGTCTTTCCCCCCTGGTTAGGGCCTGTCAGGACAAAAAAACTTTCCCCCGGCCGATACTCCAGACCGTTGCTCACGATGTCCTCCCGCCGCACGCCTTCCGCACACGCCAACGCCAGATCGTACAGCCCCGCCGCCTCCGTCTTTTCTTCGCACAGAACCGGCGCTGCAAATTCATACCCCTTCTCCTTCATCTTCTGCTCAAAGCAGTAAAAAGAAAGATAATATCCGATTTCCGACGTAAAACGGATCAGCACCTCCGGCGCGTATTCCCGATACCTTTCGTAAAAATCCTCCACCCGTTCAAAAAACTCCGGATTCCTTTTCCGGAGAGATTTCAGCAGTTCCCGCTCCAGCTCCGTCAGCTCCCTCGACGAGGCAAAGGGACTCTTCATCCGCCTGTCCTGCCCCGGAAAGCATGCCCTCAGAAAATCGTCGTACCCGCTCTCCGCCTTGTTCTCCGTTACGACAAGCCTGTCGTTTTCATAAACGATCGTCAGCTGAAAAGACCCCAGTTCCTCTAAAATCCCGGCAGCCTCCTTCCGCATCCGGCCAAATTCTTCCCCTTCCGTATATTCCCGCAGGCAGTCCCGGAACGCCCGCATCCCTTCCGAGGTAAGCGGCAGTCCTTTTAGCGCCCGGTTGAGCTCCCAAAACGCGCGGCAGTAACCGTCTGCCTCCCGCACATGCCATATCCCTTTCTGAAGCTTTTCCGATATCTTCTCCTTCTCCACAAAGGCCTCGCGCCTCTCCTGCATTTTTTCCCGAAAAGCGCAAAGCGTCTCATAAAGACCGTTCCTCCCGACATCGGCAAAAACCTCCCTGCGGTAGTCCTCCCCTGCGGCGTCGGCGGGCAGACAGCCGTACATGGACGATACGTTTTCACCCCAGTACAGATTGATCCTCTCAATGATCCGGTAAAGATTCAGATCCGTCAAAAAAGCCGGGCTTAACTCTTCCTTCCGGGGATTTTCCTCCCTGTCCAAAATGCTCTCAAATTTCATTCTGTCCTCCTTTGCCGTCTGCCGCGGCATACGTTCGGCATCTGTCTCTCCGTACTTATTTTTCGTGTCTGCTTCTCATACTTATTTCCCACACCTGTTTCCTGCGCTTATTCTGTCTCCTGCTTATTTACAAATTGTACATCATAAAGTATACTTTAAGCAATCCAAAAACAAGGAGGCCGCCTTTTTATGAAATTTACCTATCCGCCGGAGCCGCCCCGTCCCGCTCCGAAGCCAAAACGCCCGTTACCCGGCCGAAAACCCGCTTCCATGCCGGCTCACAGTCTCTGGATGATTCATGACCCGGCAATCTACCGCGATCCGGTAAGCGGCGACTATTTTTTATACTGCACCAACGCCCGTATTCTCCGCTCTCAGGATCTGATCACCTGGGAGTCTCTGGGAAAAGCAGTCGAAGAACCTCCCGCCGAGGCGCAGAAATGGACTGCCAGCAAAGCGATCTGGGCTCCGGACATTGTAAAGACAGGCGGCGAATACCGCCTGTACTGCTCCAATTCCTCCTTCGGCGTCAGACAGTCCTGCATTTTTCTCGCCGTGTCGGATCGGGCGACAGGGCCGTTCCTTCCCAGAGGCATCGTACTGCGCACCTCCGAACGGTTAAACGTCAACGCCATCGACGCCAATATCGCGGAGGACGTCCGCACCGGCAGACAGTATATGGCCTACGGCTCCTTCTGGGGCGGCTGCCATCTCATCGAACTGGATCGGGAAACCGGACTGGCAAAAAACGGGCCGGATGAGCTGGGACTCTGCATTGCCCGCCGCCCCGAATGGGCGGACACAGCCATCGAAGGCCCTTATATCATTTACCATCCGGACACCGATTATTATTACCTGTTTGTTTCTTACGCTTCCCTGAAAAGCGATTATAACATCCGGGTAGGAAGAAGCCGGAAGATCACCGGCCCCTATCTGGATCACAACGGCAGGGATCTGCGGGATTTGTCGGACGACGACGCTTCCCTGGGATATATGATTGCCTGCGGATATAAATTTGACGATGACCCGGTGGGTTATATGGGACCCGGACACAATTCCGTCCTCCGGGACGCCGACGGGGAATGGTATCTGGTCTCCCACATCCGCCCCCACAATTTCCGGGAAGCCGAGCCTTCGGCCCTTCAGATACGCAAAATGCTTTGGAGCGACGACGGATGGCCGTTAGTCTCTCCGGAGCCCTACGCCGGGGAAAAACCGCAGCAGGTAACCTGGCAGCTTCTCGTCGGCAGCTACGAGCGGATTAAGCTGACTCCCACGGTTCCCCAGGGCATGCTGACCTCTGTTAAAATGACCTTAAATCCGAACGGAACCGGACTCCTTGCAGACTCTGTCCGGATTATCTGGGAAATGACAGACGAGTATTCCCTTCAGATCAGATACGCCAATACCACGGAGAAATTCCGGATTCTGGCGGCATGGGATCACGAGGCATGGCGGCCTACGCTGGTATTAACCGGATATGACCAAAAACATATCTGTATTTGGGGGAAAAAATTTTAGGCGGGATTTTCTACACCGCCCTTACATTGACCGCCTGCGGCCCCTTTTCGCTTTCCTCGATCTCAAAGGTAACAATCTGCCCCGCCTCCAACGCCCCGGAAGCCATGACGATGCCGGAGCGTTGGACGAACAAATCTCTGCCGCTCTCTTCGTCTGCAATAAATCCGAACCCTTTTGTAGCGTTGAACCAGTTTACTGCGCCTTTCCTCATTTTTTGCTTCCTTTCCTTTTCTGCCGGAATTGCCTTTTGACAAGGGACATTTCTGCATCAGCCTTTGTGTAATTTTCTCATAAGTCGCTTTGCTCTCCACCGAGGTCAAATCCATCTCATCCGAATTTCTTTCGCCTCAATACGCCGCCCGGCATTCAAATTTTCCTCAGCAGACACACCGTCTCCACATAATTACCATTGTCCAAACCAACATCTAACAAATCACTTATTAACCTCGTCATTTTCATAAAAACAATTTTCCCGTTAATTCTTATCACTTTTTTTCACTGTGCTGTGAAGATTTTTAATACTTTCTAAATATTCTTCTTCAACTGGCGACAAATTCTGTTCCTGATATTTTCTATATTCTTCTGTTGCTTTTTCGATTGCCTGTGCATGACTTATTGTTCCAGCACCCTGTAACACCTTTTCACCTGTAGTTTTTAAAACATTATCAAGATGTTCCACATAATCCGCCATATACATAGGATTATGGCGCATCGCTTGAATTTCAGCAAAATCAAAATATCCCGATACAATATTATTCAAAATTTTTAATTCTTCATCATTAAGATAATTTTTTGCAATGCTTATATCTTTCAACGCAGGAAAATCACCTGAAAAACTCTTTAATCCCATAAAAGGCTGCCCTGCATCAGCACGCTCATATATAATCTCCGCTGCCGTATGCCCATGTGCTGCATAGTGCAATTTGTTTTGCACCATTTTAAAAAATGCAATAGATTCACTGCTCTTCGGATTATAGTCAATACTTGTCGCATATAAATCAAGCACCTGTCGATACATAACCTTTTCAGATGAACGAATATCTCTTATACGATCCAATAACTCTTTCCAGTAATTACCGCCACCCAGATTTTTCAGCCGCTCATCATCCATTGTGAAACCTTTTATCATATACTCTTTTAAACGTTCCGTAGCCCATCGGCGGAAATTCGTAGCAATTTTAGATTTCACTCTATATCCAAGCGAAATAATCATATCAAGATTATAGTGGATTGTATTATATTTCTTTCCATCAGCCGCAGTTGTTCGGAATTTCCGAACAACTGACTCTTCATCCAATTCTTCCTCTTCAAAAATATGCCTGATATGCTCGCTGATATTAGATTTACTTGTCTGATACAACTCACATAATTGTGCCTGTGTAAGCCAAACAGTCTCGCTTTCAAATTTAACGTCAATTTTTGTATGTCCATCCTCCGTTTGATATATGAGAATTTCATTTCCGACAATATCGGAACCGCTTTTTTTATCCTCCATCATCCAGTCCTCCTCCGTTCCATTAATTTCTTGCATAAACAATTTTGCTTTCTTCCCCATAAAATTATCAGCTATCAAGACTTGTATTCAATCATAGTTCTCAAGCAGGTTTCGGTATTGCCGTTCAAAATGAGGTCTGCCTACTCTAACGGTGTACTTTAATTCAAATAGTCAAACCTTCAATCCCGTATGCTCCAATACATATTCCCTGATTTCCTCATAGGTGGCTTTACTTTCCGCAACGGTCAAATCAAGCTATTCCATATCCAACTCTGCATCAATATGTTTACCAGATTTAAGTTTGGAAAGCAGACAGACAACTTCCACATTCCCCGTCCACGGGAACTGATCCACCGCCACCGCCTTCTCCATCCGATAGCCGCCTGCGAAAAAGACCTCCAGGTCCCGGACAAGGCTCGTGGGCTTGCAGGAAATATAGACGATGCGCTCTACGCCGTAGCGGAGAATCTTTGGCAGGGCTTTGGGGTGGATGCCGTCCCGGGGCGGATCCAGAATGATCAGATCCGGCTTTTCTTCGATCTCATCCAGTACCTTCAGCACATCCCCCGCCAAAAACGTGCAGTTATCCAGACCGTTGTCCGCAGCGTTTTGCCTCGCCGCTTCCACCGCCTCCTCCACAAGCTCCACGCCGATCACCTTTTCTGCCACGGGCGCCATCATCTGCGCGATGGTGCCGGTGCCGCTGTAGAGATCATAGACTGTCTTTCCCTTTCCGCCCGACTCCTCCGAAATATCTCCCACATACTCCCGCACAGTCTCGTAAAGTACCTCCGCGCCGTGGGAATTGGTCTGGAAAAAGGAAAAGACGGATATTTTAAAGCGGAGTCCCAAAAGCTCTTCATAAAAAAAATCCCTGCCCCAAAGCACTTCCGTCCTGTCGCTCTGCACCACATCCGCCTGAGAATCATTGATAATATGTAAGATACCGGCAAAACGGCCCTGTAGCTTTCCCTCTCTTTCAAGAGACAGCAGCGCGTCGCAAAAGCCCTGGATCAGCTCCTCCTCCCCGCCGCTTTGTATCTCCCGGGAGGCAGTCACAAGCGCCGCAAGGATCTCTCCCGTTTTGGAGGCCTTTCGCACCAGCAGATGCCGTAGATACCCTTCCCTGCGGAGTCTGTGATAATATCCTGTTCCGCGGTCTGTAAAATAGCTTAGCGCCGTGCCGAGGATCAGACGGTAGTCGGCATCCGCGAGCCTGCAGTCGTCTACCGTCACCACGTCGTAAAAGCTTCCGCGCTTATGCATCCCGAGCGTAAGCGGACCGTCTTTTTCCTCGTCTCCGAAAGAAAATTCCATCTTATTCCGATACTCATATTCTTTCGGGCTTCCCTTGATTCCCTCCCATTTCCAGGAAGCATTTTGTCCCGGCACGCCGTCCAAAAGCTTTTTTACCTGTTCTCCTTTCAGCTTCAGCTGTGCCTCGTAGGAAAGAGAAAGGTAAGTGCATCCTCCGCACACGCCAAAATGGGAACACGGACAGCCGGTCTCCAGAGGCGATTTTTCTATCACCTCCAAAAGACGGCCTTCCGCCCTCCCGTTTCTCACTTTATTGACAATAAGCTTGATCTTCTGTCCGGGCAGGCTGTTTTTTACAATGACGGCGCCCTCCCCCGTGTCCGCGATACCCTTGTTGGGGAAGTCTACCCTCTCGACTGTAGCCTCATATACCTGACCCTTTTTCATCAGCTTATTCTTCTCCCTCGTCTACGAAGAAGTCCTCGTCATCCTCTTCCGCTTCCTCGTCTTCAAAGTCGTCCTCGAAATCATCCTCAAAGTCGTCCAGATAGTCGGGAGTAAAATACCGGTACACGGCATATGCGATCGCCGCAACCGCCGCTATGGCTCCGATCACCGCAAGGGCGCAGACCACCGGATTACACTTTTTCTTCTCTTCCTTCTTACCGAGAAGCTCCGTCAGTTTTGCCGTCTCAAGTAAATTTTCAAGCTTGTTCATAGGATACCTCCTTAACAATTTTGCCGTCTTCCTATAGGATATCACATTTACGTCAAAATTACTACAATCTTTTAGATTCTTTTCAATTTTGCAAAGGATGCGTACATAATTTTTTGTCCCGCTTTGTCAAAATGCACGGTTACTTTGTAATCTCTGGGTTCCCTGACCAGGTTTAATACGGTGCCTTCCCCGTACTTGACGTGGGATACCCTGTCTCCCGCCGCGTAATCCGGTTCTTCGCCCGGCTGCACAGGTACTCCTTTGGAGATACCCGCCAGTCGGTTCAGGCTGCCGATCTCCTTCGCGATATAGGGCTTGTCCGCCTTGGCCGTGGCCTTGGGACGGAGAACCGCCCTGGGACGGAAATCATAATTTCCCCTGTCCCCCCGGCTGCCCGCGTTCAGGTCGGCCTCATATCCCGACGCCTCCCTACCGGCCGCGCCCAACCCGATCATGCTCTCCAGCATCTTTCGGTCGCCCTGCGAACGCTTCCTTTCGGGCATCTCCTGATCGAGCAGCTCGACCGGGATCTCCCGCACAAATCTGCTCACAGGATTGTACTGTGTCTCTCCCCGGATCATGCGGGTTCTGGCACAGGTGAGCGTCAGCTCGTTCATCGCCCGCGTAATCCCTACATAAGCAAGACGTCTCTCCTCCTCGATATCCTCATCCTCGTCGGTTCGGATTGCCGCCTGTCCCGGAAACAGTCCGTCCTCCAGTCCCGTCAGATAAACGCAGGGAAACTCCAGTCCCTTGGCGGAATGCAACGTCATAAGCAGTACTCTGTTATCCCCCTCCGCTACATTATCGATGTCCGCCACCAGGGCCACCTCAGCCAAAAACTCGGTCAGTCCGGCTTCCTCATGGGACTCCTGAAAATCCGCCGCCTTGGCAATCAATTCATCCACGTTGGCGATCCGGTCATCCGCCGTCTCCTCATCGTTTTCCTGAAGATACGCGGCGTATCCGATCCTGTCAACGATCTCCCGGATCAGCTCCGGAACCGTCATCCCGGCGGAGGCTTTTCGAAAGCTTTGAATCAGCTGCACAAAGGGACGTATCTTCACGGAAGCCTTCCCCAGGCTCATGATCTCATCCGCCAGCTCCATGGCGTCAAACAGTCCCACATCCCGCATCTGCGCATAGTCGTCCAGCTTTCCCAGCGTTGCCGCTCCGATGCCCCGTTTGGGGATATTGACGATTCTGCGCACCGCCACCTCGTCCCTTCCGTTGTCAACGGTCTTTAAGTAGGCCAGAATATCCTTGATCTCCGCCCTGGCGTAAAAGTTGGTTCCGCCCACGACGTTATAGGGAATCCCCTCTAAAACCATGCGCTCCTCCAGCGCCCGGGCCTGGGCGTTCGTCCGATAGAGAACCGCGCAGTCCTTATACTGCGCCCCCTCCCTGCGGACCTTTCCGGCCACATCGCCAGCCACATATTCCGCCTCCTCGTAGGCGGTGTCAAACTGACGGAAGGTAACCTTTTTCCCCTCTCCCCTGTTCGTCCAAAGGGTCTTCTCCTTCCGCCCTTTGTTGTTTCGGATCACCGCGTTTGCCGCGTCCAGGATGCGCTGCGTCGAGCGGTAATTCTGCTCCAGCCTGATAACCCCGGCCTCCGGAAAATAGTTTTCAAAATCCAGAATATTCCGGATATTGGCTCCGCGGAACCGATAGATCGACTGGTCGTCGTCCCCCACCACACAGAGATTACGGTATTTCTGCGCCAACAGCCTGACCAGCTCAAACTGGGCCGTATTGGTATCCTGATACTCGTCCACCATGATATACTGAAACCGCTCCTGATAGGAGTCCAGAATCTCCGGACAGTTTCGGAACAGCTCCACCGTTTTTACAATAATATCGTCAAAATCCAGCGCGTTGTTTTTCTTCAGCGTCTCCTGATATTCCCGGTATACCTTTGCGTAAACGGCCTTCCCGAAATCGTAGGAAGCGTCCAGCTCGTACTCCCTGACGCCGATCAGATTGTCCTTTGCGGAGGATATGGCGTTTAAAAGCGCCCTCTCCCGGTAAGTCTTCGTGTCAATATCCAGACGCTTGCAGATCCCCTTCATCACCGTTTTCTGGTCATCCGTATCGTAGATGGTGAATCCGTTTTCAAATCCCAGCCTGTCGATGTGGCGGCGCAGAATGCGGACGCACAGCGAATGAAAGGTAGATACCCATACCTGATCCGCCCCAAACCCAACCAGGCCGTTTATCCTCTCCCGCATCTCTCCCGCCGCCTTGTTGGTAAAGGTGATGGCTAAAATATTCCAGGGCTTCACGCCAAGCTCGTCGATCAGATAGGCCACCCTGTGGGTCAGGCATCTCGTCTTGCCGCTGCCGGCTCCCGCCAGCAAAAGCAGAGGCCCTTCCGTCTGCAGGACGGCCTCCTTCTGCTCCCTGTTTAACGTATCGTAAATACTCATAAATTCCTCCGGGCCTTTCCTCCCTGCCGCCTGTCTCAGATACGGCTGTCCCCGTCAGGGCGTCCTCTCATTCCGGTCCGCATTCCTTTTCCCGGATACTGTCGTCCTTGTTAAAAACGTCCCTTTTCTCCGGCCTGCATCCTTTCTCAGATACGGTCGCCCTCGTCAAAGATGTCTCCGCATTCCGGACAGAATTTGGGCGGGTGCGCGGGATCCTCCGGTTCCCAGCCGCACTTGTCGCACTTATAAAGCGGAGCGCCCTCCGGCTTTCTTTTCCCGCATTCCTGACAGAATTTACCCTGATTGATATGTCCGCAGGAGCAGGTCCAGCCTGCGCCCGCAGGCTTTGCGCTGCCGCATTCCCCGCAGAATTTTCCCCTGTTGTCCGTCTTGCCGCAGGAACAGGTCCAGCCTAAGACCGCCCCGGGATTCTGCATCTGCACGGCGGATGTCTGCTGCGCGCTTCCCGTCATACCGTTCATTCCGCCGCCCATCATATTGCTCATCATGCCCATGGCCATCATATTCATGGCCCCTTCCATTGCCGCCCCGCCGGCTCCCTGGCCGCTCCCGCCGGTCTTCTCCAGCATGGACGCAAAGGCCTCCGTCTTTCTGGCCGCCTGCATATCGGCATTGCGAAGCATCGCGGTATCCTGCCATTTCTGGAACCTCGCCTTGTCCTCCGCCGGTATATCGGAGGAGTTGATTGACATACTCACCATCCGGATGCCGCGCAGTCCCGTCCATTTTTCCGTCAGCGCCTCGGAGAGCAGACTGCAGATCTGCTCGGAAAAGCCGGGAAGCTCGTAAGGTCTCACGCCCTGGGCGGAAATTTTCGCAAGCGCAGGCTGCAGGGACGTCAGCAGCTCGCTCTTTAAGGTCGCCAAAAGCTCCGTCTTCTGATATCTATCCGACACGTTTCCGCAGACATTGGTATAAAACAGGATGGGATCCACAATCCGGAACGTATACTGCCCGTTTACCTTTACCGCCGTATCAAAGTCAAACCCGGTATTTCGGTCCAGCACCCGGAAAGGAATCGGCGTCGGCGTTCCGAACAGATTGTTCAGGATTTCTTTGGTATTAAAGAAATAAACCCGCTGATCCTTTGCCGCATTTCCCCCAAACGCAAAACGTCTTCCGAGAGCGCTGAAGCTGCTCTTGATACTCTCGCCCAGATCTCCGTAAAACAGACTGGGCTCCGTAGAATTATCATAAACAAACTCTCCCGCCTCCGCGCAGACGTCCACGATTCCGCCCTGATCCACGATCAGCATGCACTGCCCCTCGTTGACCGCCACCACGGAGCCGTTTGAAATAATATTGTCCGCGCCCTTCGTGTTGCTGTTCCTGCCTTCCGCCGCCTTTCTGCGGCCCTTCACCATAAGCACGTCGTTGGAAAGCGAATCACAGTAAAAAAACTCTCTCCACTGGTCGGCCAACAGTCCTGAAAGTGCATCCTTTGCTGCTTTGATCAATCCCATTTGTTTATCCTCCGGTTCCTGACATTTTTTCGGTTCATTTATTCATTCTATCAAATTTTCCGGTTTCTCTCAACAGATTTCGGAAATAATCTTTGCGAATCTTCTTTACAAACCCGTTTGATTTTACTAAACTAAAAAGAGATTGCTGTTTGAGGCATATAAATTATCACAAAGGAAGTAAACTGACATGGGAAAAAAGGCGACAAAGGCTGCTGACAATATGTACTATCTGGCGCGCTGCGAGGCCGCGGAGGGCAACGAGGACTTTTCCAGCCGCGAGAAGGCGGCGGAGATCATCGGCATCGACCGAACCAGGCTGGCCCGGATCGAGCTGGATACGATCTCTCCCTATCCGGAGGAGGTTAAGGCGATGGCGGAGGCCTACAATGTGCCGGAGCTCTGTAATTCCTACTGTGCAAGGGAATGTCCCATCGGGCGCAGTACCGTCCCGGAGGTCACCATCGACGACTTCGACCGGCTGGCGCTGAAGGTGCTGGGTTCTCTGAAGGACATCGATTCTCTGCGGGCGTCCCTGATCGCCATATCCGAGGACGGCGTGATCGAGGAGGATGAGCGCCCGGCCTTCCAGGAAATCCTAAATTCGCTGGAAAAGATCAGCACCAACGCAAAGGCGCTGCAGCTCTGGGCGATCAAGAATATCCGATTGAAAAATGGGTAAAGATTCAGCCGGCGACATGACGGGAAGCGCGCACCAATTGACGGGTATGCGCGGGGAAGGCACGCAAAGGGTATAAAAATGAAAATAGCGATAAGCGACAATCTAATCCGACACTACCTGCAGAATGTCTATTTTATAAACGGACACAGCTACGCGGGAAAGTCCACCATGGTAAAAATGCTGGCCGAACGGTACGACATGATTGCCTGCGGGGAAAATTACCACGACGTATTTCCGCGAGAGAAGCTGTCCCGCTGGAAGCAGCCGGGACTCTGCTATTTCGATACGATGAGCGGCTGGCAGGAATGGCTCGGCATGACCCCGGAGGAGCACTGGAACTGGATGGAGCAGATTTCCAGGGAATGCGTGGAGGTTGAAATACTGGAGCTGCTCAAATTGGCGGCCTCCGGGAAAAGGATTATCGTGGATACCAATATCCCTCCTGATGTGCTGAGAGGAATTTCCTCTTATCACCGCGTCGCCATCCTGCTCTGCGATCCGCCGGACGTCTGTTTTACCCGTTTTTTTGACCGGGACGACCCGGACAAGAAATTTATGATGGAGCAGATTCAGCTTTGCCCCGATCCGGAAGCCGCACTGAAGAATTTTAATTCCTGGTCATTGTATCATCCCCCGTTGGAAACCGACTGGGCGCATACGGGCTTTTTTACCTATACCCGCTCCGATTTTGAAAGGGATACCCGGGAAGAAATGCTGTCGGCCCTGGCGGAGCATTTTGGATTGCAAAGAGCGCTGCCGGTTTCCCGGTAACGCTCCTCTTTTTGTCTTCCCGTCATGCCGCCTGCGGCGGCACAAACAATTGGTGCAAATCCGGAAGAACGCCTGCCCAAAGAGGTGGGCTACGCCCCCTCTTGGCGTTCTTCAAGTTGCTTTAGCAACTTGTGCAATTTAGATTTTCTTAGCAGGCGTCCTAAGAGGGTGTGTAAACACCCCTCTTTGACCGCTTAGAAAATCTTTGCACACTTATTTCGCCGCTTCCTCCGCAAACCTGGTCGTCACAAGGTCGTCATACGGCACTTTTTCTTCCAGAACCCCGGCGTCCTTCAATATATTCTGCAGCAGATCAAAGGCATCCTGTTTAAAGACCAGATCCGTCTTCCAGGTATCCTGTTTATAATACCGCTCCACAATTTTTGTCAGCGTCTCTCTGTCCGTCTCCGCAAACTGCGGCGCGATCACCTCCGCGATCTCCTCCGGGGTATGGCTCTGTACAAAGTCCATCCCCTTCTGCAGGGCGTTTGTAAAGGCCTGCACGGTATCCGCATGGCTCTCCAGATAGCTCTTTTTCGCCGAGAAGGAGGTGTAGGGCACATATCCAGAATCCTCGCCCAGCGACGCCACCACATACCCGTCGCCCTTCTGTTCCAGCATCGTCGCATGAGGCTCAAACTCCACCGTGAAATCCGCGTCTCCTCCGGAGAAAGCAGCCGCCGTGGATCCGAAGTCAATACTCTGGTCTATGTTCACCGATGCAGGATCGATGCCGTTCTTTTCCAGAATATACTCAAACACCATCTCCGGCATTCCGCCCGCTCTTCCGCCGAGTACGTCCTGACCTACAAGCATCTCCCAGGAAAAATCTTCGATCGGCTTTCTGGAAACCAGAAAATTTCCGGCCCTCTGGGTCAGCTGCGCAAAATTCACCACATAGTCTGCCGTTCCTCCCGCATAGGTGTATATGGTGCTCTCGCTACCCATAAATCCTATATCCGCCTCATCGGTAAGCACTGCCGTCATCGTCTTATCCGCCCCGAATCCGGTGACCAGCTCCAGATCGATTCCTTCCTCCGCAAAGTACCCTTCTTCAATCGCCACATACATCGGCGCATAAAAAATGGAATGCGCCACTTCATTCAACACTACTTTGGTCTGACCGTCTCCCTCTCCCTGGCCGTCTTTTGTACAGCCCGTAAAGCAGGACAGCACAAAAGCCGCCGTCAGGCAGATTGCGCCCGCTTTCTTCCAAAACGCTCTTTTCATAGGAACCTCCCGATTTTGTCATGCTCTATCTTATGACTTTTCTCTAAAAAGGTTCCATTTCCGCCGCGTCAGGCTCCGCTCGCTCCCGCTGTCTCAGGTGCTCTCGCTTTTTTCTCCGGGAAGAATCAGTCTCCTCCCTGCTTCTCCTTATCGGTCCGCTCCTTCTTCTTTCCTTCCGCTTTTCCGGCGGACGGGTTTCGCTCCGCCCGCTCCTCCGCAAGCTGATCCACAATTTTCTCAATCATCAGCTTCTTCACATACACGTCGAAGCTTAAGGCACAGATAAAGGCAAACTTCCGCAGGAAATCCCTGCTCTCCTCCGGCGCGCCGCCAAAGGTCTGTTCCGCCGTTTTAAACTTCTCCGCCACATCGGCCTTCAAAGCCTGGATCTGTCCCTTCTCCATGCTGAATGCCTCCCGATAAATCTCCTCCAGCCCGTAATCCTTTTCGTTTTTGAAGAACTTCTCGGTGATCGGGTGAAGGAGCGTCTGGATGTCGCTGATCGACATAATCCCCTTATAATAATAAATAAAAATCAAAAGCAGGACATGCTCCTTGGAATACTTTTTCTTCACCGGAGGAGGGAGCAGGTCGTTCTTCGCATAATTATTGATCATGGTCTTCGTCAGGATCTTATCCTCCTTCGGATACCGGGAAGTGGGCCTTAGCCTGCTGTCCATAAAAGTGGTAACCTGATCCATATACAGCTCGATATCCGGTATATCTTCAGGGTTGATATGCTCTATTCTGTCAAGGCTTTCCAGAATGCTGTTTAATAAATTGCCGCTGTCTAACGTCATGCAGTTTCCCTCTCTTCTCTGTTCAGAGACCGTCATTTGATCCCCTTGACATTCATTATATAGTATTCAATACTACATGACAACTACTTCTTTTGTAAAGACGGCATTTTTCTCCTCCTCCCTTTACTTTACAACTTTAATATGATAAAATAACTCCAGTCAGACTGTAAAGTTTTACAGTGTAAAAGGAATCGAGTGAGGTGCTGCAGCAATGAACAAAAAAATCAAGAACGAATCCGTGGATTTTCTGTTTGATGCAATCCTATGCCTGAAAACCCGGGAAGAATGCTATACTTTTTTCGAGGACCTGTGTACCGTCAACGAGCTTCTTTCTCTCTCTCAGCGCTTTGAAGTCGCCGCCATGTTAAAAAACCGCAAAACATACCTTGAAATCGCGGAAAAGACAGGCGCCTCCACCGCGACGATAAGCCGTGTCAACCGCTCCTTAAACTACGGAAACGACGGCTACGATATGGTATTTGGCCGTATGGACTGCGAAGAAACCGAAAAAGCGGAATAAAAAAGCGGGCTTCAAGCCCGCTTTTTTATTCCGCTATTCTGTTGTAAATCCGCCTTCTCCGCCGACAGCGCCTTCCGTAAAGGCTTCGTCCTTGCTGGCCTCCTCCACTTCCTTCAGCGCTTCTTCAATCGCCGCTTTGGCCGTTTTCTTTCCCATTTTCAGCGCTTTCGCGTTCGGCTTGCTGCGCTTTGCGGGAACGTCCTGCTTCATATCGCACCTTCCCTGAAAGATAGCATGCTCGTCGATCACGATCGTCGTTGTGGTAATATCGCCTATTACCTTGCCGGTGGAGGTAATCTCCGCCTTTTCCTGGGCGTTAATGTTGCCTACCACTTCGCCGCCGATTACCACAGTCTTCGCCAGAATATCTCCGCTTACATAGCCTGCCGCCCCCAAAATGAGCATTTCGCTCACCGTTACGTTTCCGTAGATGCTTCCGTCGATTCTGGCGGAGCCCTGCGTCTCAAAATTTCCGTTGCATTCGGCATCTTTTCCGATAATGGTTGAAATACTTATTTTGTTTCCTCGCATAATGTCCTCCTTACTTTTAAGCCGCCCGTGCAGCTCATACTCTTGTTCATCCGCTGTCGCCGATATCAGCCGCTGATCGCCAGCATATCCATGGGGTCGATGTAGACGCCGTCTTTCATCATCTGATACCCCAGCTTGCTGTTCCCATCCGTGATCAGGATTAACGTCGTCCCCTGATTTACGGTCTCTCCCTGTTTTACCTTTACCTCGCCTGCGTTCCGGTAGATTGTCACATAGCCGTTTCCGTGATCCACCCAGATATTGTGGCCGTAATCGGCATCGTTATTGACGGCCGTCACCGTTCCGCCCGCGGTCGCAACCACCATAGCGCCCTCGGACGTCGTGAAAATGCACATGGGGTCTCCCTCCGCAGCGTCCTCCATCGTCGCCGAACCCGTCAGCGGAAATTCCGTCGGCATCGTTCTCTTTTCCAGCTGCTCCGCCAACTGAGTCTCGTTAAACGTCTTTTGATTGACCGTCTCGCTTAAAATACGGATCGTCTCATTCAACGACGCCACCTCGTCCTCAAGCTCCGCCTTCTCCTGCTCCAGCCTCTCGATCTGCTCCTGCTGCGAGGCTGTCTGGAGATTTTTTTCGGTCCAGACATCTCTCTCAAAATAGAAATACCCTATGGAGCCTCCGATAAAAACAGAAACCGCAGAGATTACAATCCACACGATCCACGGATGATACCTGTGCTGCTCGACCTTTGCGTCCACCGCATCCGACGCAAAGATGACCATCCGGCGTTTCTTACGTTTATGTCGTTGTCGTGCCATAAAAAGAATCACCTCCGGTAAACACGAATACATGTATTTTACCATAGGCCGCTTCTAACATCAATGTGGATTTAACATTTTTGTAACATTTCCCCAATAAAAATTTAAGAATTTCTATAATATAACGATTTTTTTTACTCTTTTTTGTATATATTGTACAAGGCAATTCGTCCCGGTTTACCCGTGTCCGCATATTTCAAGGACCTTCCGCCATTCCAGACCGCCTCCAAACAGATCCAGCGCACTCCCGACGGTCACGTTCAGTTTTCCGTTTCCCAGTCTCTGCAGCGCTTCCAGATCTTCATAGCTATGTACGCCGCCGGCATAAGTCACCGGTATCTTTCCCCAGGAACCGAGAAGCCCTGCCAGCTCCTCCTCAATTCCCAAAGCCTGTCCCTCCACATCCACCGCGTGAACGAGAAACTCATCGCAATATCCCGCAAGGCTTTCCAAAAGCTTTAAATTCACCTTCTCCTCGGTTACCTTCTGCCATCTGTCCGTGACCACACGGTATCCGTCCCCTGTCCTGACGCAGCTCAAGTCCAGCACAAGTCTGTCCCTGCCCACCGCGGCGGCAAGCTTTTCCAATCTGTCGTAGCGGATCCGTCCGTCCCGAAACACATAGGATGTCACGATGACATGAGAAGCTCCCGCCTCCAGAAATTCAGCGGCATTTTCCGCCGTGATCCCGCCGCCTGCCTGCAGTCCGCCGGGATAGGCCCGCAGCGCGGACAGCGCCTGCTCCTTCGTCAGCGCGTAATATCCGCTTTCCGGCGGATTCAGCAGAATAACGTGTCCTCCGCGCAGTCCGGCATCCCGAAAAAGCGCGGCAAAATAAGCGGCGTCCTGCTCTGCCACAAAATTTTCGACCACACGGTCTCCTGTATCCTTCAGACTGCCTCCCACGATCTGTTTCACTTTACCGTTATGAATATCAATGCAGGGTCTGAATTCCATTTTTTTCCTTTTTCCTTTTTACCACATATTTTTTCCTCCTCTTCGCATACTATACGCAGATCGACCATTTTGCATTCGCAGTGGTAGATTGTTGAGTTTATCTTATGACAGAACGGAGGATGACTATGAAAAAAAGCAGACAGCTGAGAGGGGTTAAAAAACTCCTCACGTTAGGTCTTGTTCTTGCCTATGTATGCATGGCTACAGCGTGCAAGAATAACGACAACACAGGCAACGGCACAGGCTCCGGCAGTATGGCCGGAGGCGGCGCCCAGAATGAATCCGGTTCTGCCGGCACCGACGGCACGAACGGCAGCAATAATTCCAACAGCAGCAATTCCAACGGTTCTTCCGAAAGCGGTTCCGGAAACAATAATTCCGTGACGGAAGGAAGCGGCAGCAGCAGCTCTGTACTGGACGATATCGGCGACGCGGTCAACGATGCGATCGACGGTGTGACCGACGGCATTGACGATATGACCGGAAACGGCTCCGACACCAACGGTACGACAGGAACGGGAACCGGCACTAACGGCACTACAGGCACCGGCACGAGTGGAACAGGTTCCGGCACAAACGGCACCACAGGCACAGGTACGAGCGGAACAGGCTCCGGCACAAACGGCACAGGCACAGGTACGAACGGCACCACAGGCACAGGTTCCGGCACAAACGGCACCGGCTCAGACGTCGGCGGAACGAACGGAACCACCAGAGGCATCGGCTTCGGCACCGGAAACGGCATGTCCGGCGTTCTGGAGCGTTAAAAAACAAAATATAAGCTTCTATAAGGCAGTCCTCAGGAAAGGACTGCCTCTATCACATCACGCATATCATACATTCCCGCAGGCTTTCCCGCGAGGAATTTTGCCGCCTGAACCGCTCCCTTTCCAAACACTGCCTTGGAATAGGCCGCGTGAGAAAAGGTAATCACCTCATCCGGCCCCGCAAAGAGAACGTCGTGCTCTCCGACAATCGTTCCACCCCGCACCGCGCTGATCCCGATCTCCTTTACAGGCCGTCTCTCTCTTCTTGCGCTCCTGTCAAATACATATTCATATCCGCCGCCCAGCTCCTCATTCACGGAATCCGCCAGGGCGAGAGCCGTCCCGCTGGGAGCGTCTGCCTTGAGGTTATGGTGTTTTTCCACGATTTCAATATCATAGCCCGCGGGCCCCAGCACGCCCGCAGCCTTTTTTAACAGCGAAAACAGCAGATTGATGCCCAGGGACATATTCGCCGATTTCAAAACAGCCACGCTCTCCGCGGTCTCCCGCACCTTCTGCAGCTGCCTCTCATCCAGCCCCGTCGTACAGAGGACGCAGGGAATCTTTCTCTGCTTACAGTAGTCAAGAAGCCCGTCTACGGCTGCAGCCGCGGAAAAGTCGATAATGCAGTCCGCGTTTTCCGTACACTCCCGTAAGTCTGCGTAAACCGGATAGGAATTGTGCCCATCGTCAAACGTATCCACGCCCGCCGCGATACATACATCGCCGTCCTCCGCCGCCAGCCTGCTGATCACCTGCCCCATTTTCCCGTTGCAGCCGTGCATGATAATTCTAACCATATTCGTTTTTTCTCTCTTTCGTCTCTGATTCCGATCCGCTTTTACAGGATTCCGTAATTCTTCATCGCCTTTTCCAGCCGGGCTGCGTGTTCCGGCTCCATCTCCGTGAGTGGCATTCTCAGCGCGCCTGCCTGCAGCCCCATCAGATTTAACGCCTTCTTCACGGGAATCGGATTCACCTCGCAAAACAGCGCCTTGCAGAGCTCCATCGCCCGCAGCTGCAGCCTGCAGCTTTCCTTTACATTGCCGTCCAGATAAGTCTGGCAGATTTCATGGGTCTGCGCCGGCGCGACATTCGACAGCACGGAGATAACGCCCAGCCCGCCCAGCGACATAATCGGCACGATCTGGTCGTCGTTTCCGGAATAAATATCCACGCAGCCGTCCGAGATTGCCGCAAGATACGCGATCTGGCTGATATCGCCGCTTGCCTCCTTGACGCCTACGATATTCTCCACCTCGCGGCACAGTCTCGCCACCGTCTCCGGCAGGATATTGCAGCCCGTTCTGCTGGGCACGTTATACAGCAGACAGGGGAGCTTTACGGAGTCCGCCACCGTCTTAAAATGCGCAAACAGTCCGTTCTGCGTCGCCTTATTGTAATAAGGGCTCACAAGAAGCAATCCGTCCACGCCGATCTTTTCCGCCTCCGTGGAAAGATAGACCGCCGTCTCCGTACAGTTGGAGCCCGTACCCGCAATCACGGGAATCCTCCCCGCCACCGTCTCCGTGCAGTACCGGATCACATCCAGATGCTCCTCGTGCGTCAGCGTGGACGATTCTCCCGTCGTTCCGCAGACAATGATCGCATCCGTTCCGTTTTCGATCTGGAACTCCAAAAGCTTCGCAAACTGCTCATAATTGACTGTCCCGTCCTCATGCATGGGCGTGACGACGGCCACGCCTGCCCCCTTAAAAATTGCCATTTTTTCTCCTCCGTTTTTATGTTCTGAATGCAGCGTTATTTCCAATACCTGAATTTCATGGTCTCGATCTTGGAAACCTCGTCTGCCAGCACACATATTTCATCGCACAGCTTAATACCCGTAAGGATCACGCTTGTCTCCTCCCGGCACTCCAGCATCCCTTTCAGATCCTGCACGGACACAATTCCCTTTTCCACCAATCCCAGCACCTCGTCCAGAATAAGCAGATCGCACTCTCCCGTGGCGAGCACCTTTCTGGCAAAATTCATTCCGTTTCGGATATTTACGATCTCCTCCGCCTTTTTCTCCTCGGACAGCTGCTCATAGTTTTCGTCCAGCTTTTCAAAACGGAACATTTTGATCTCCGGCTCCAGACGTCTCTGAAAGCCGGATTCGTCCGGCCCCTTTCCCTTCAGAAACTGTATGATGACCACACGTTTCCCTTCCATCGCCGCCTGAACGGCTCTTCCGATCGCTGCAGGCGACTTTCCTCTCCCGTCTCCTGCATATATGTAGATCAGTCCTCTCGCCATACCATACCTCTTATTCTTTCGGTGCCAAGCTGCCGGAACGGGCAACAATCTATTCACTTCTGTTAGAATACCATATATTTCAGGATTTGGCAATAAAGTGTCAGCTTTCTTCTTCCATCAGCTCCAATTTGCTTACGGAAACCTCAAAAGCTACCCTTCTCTCCACATTTTCTTCATCCAGTTTTTTCATATATTCGCGGCTCTGGATTCTTCCCCAGACCGCGCACCGCTCCCCGACTCTGAAATTATTTGCGTATCGCGCGTTCCTGCCCCAGCAGATACAGGGGATATAGTCGGACTTCCCATAGGGGCGGTTCACCGCCAGCAGCAGATCGGCAATCTCACGTCCCAGCGGGGTCTTTCGGTAAATGGGCTCCTTGCAGATATACCCGTCCAGAAAGATCTGATTCGTTTTGGAGCTCTCCTCCATCTCCTCGATAAAGCTGATTTCCCGCGCAAACACGGAGAGCACCAGCCTGTTCCTGCGCTCCTCATGGCGGTTATAGGAGCGGAACTGACCGTTGACGCAGATCAGTTCGCCTATGTAGTCGGCGTTCACATCCATAAGCCTCTCCGACACCATCACAGGGATAATGTCATAGCTTTCGCTGAGGCGCTTGCACTTGACGTCCACCATGTAAAACCCTTCCCCGAATATCTCGTGGCTGTAGGAAAAACCGCTGACGATTTCTCCCATGACCGTTACCTGATTGTTTTCAATTACCTTATCTGTCATCTTCGTTCTCCCTTCTTACTTTTAAGACTTTTTCCGGTAATACCGCCGACAGCCCGGTAGAACACCCGGAAACTTATCGGGGGCCAATATTATTTATACAATAAAACAACGCTCAATAGAACAGTTTTTCATCGCGTAATTCCGCGCTTTTTTTCACAATATCCTCATTTCCCCGGGCAGTTTCGCCTTTTTCCGCCAAAAGAAAGGACAAAAAGTCCCCGTGACGCTTTGGCTGCGATAAAGCTTCCTGCAGAGTAAAAAGAAAAACCGACAGACTGTGACTCCACACAATTTCTGCCGGTCCGTCCTGACCTAAGGGCAGTTCGCGGACGCGCCGCCCTCAGGCTTCCTCGTTTCAGGCGGGCGTAAACGCCGCCTCATACCGTTTTGCCGCCTTGCGCCAGTTAATCAGTCCAAACCACCCTTCCACATATTCGGCGCGCCTGTTCTGATACTGCAGATAATAGGCATGCTCCCATACGTCCACCAAAAGGACCGGCGTATATTCCTTCCGGTTCGGCACATCCTGATTCGCCGTCTGCAGGATGGACAGCCTGCCGCCCGGATCCGCCGCAAGCCAGGCCCAGCCGGAGCCGAATGTGCCGACCGCCGCCTGCTTCATCTGTTCCTTCCACTGCTTGCAGGATCCGAAATCCCTGACGATGGCCTCCGCCAAAGCCCCTTCCGGCTCCTGACCCGCCGGGCTCCTCATCGAGTCGAAATACAGCTCGTGATTGTAAACCCCGCCGCCGTTATTGCGAACCGCCGTGCGAATCTGCGCGGGCAGGGAATCGATCCTGCCAAGAAGCTCCTCCAGACCAAGCCGCTGAAGCTCCGGATAGTCCGACAGCGCGCTGTTCAGATTATCGACATAGGTTTTGTAATGCCTGTCATGATGAAAATGCATCGTTTCCTCATTCAACACGGGGACAAGTGCATCGTACTCATAAGGCAGGGGCCGTACAACAAATGGATAGGTTTCCGCTTTCATAATCACTCCTGTCCGCGCACGCAGCTCATCCGCCGTATGCGCTTTTTTTTACAGAAAAATACCTGCATAATGGCTATTTTATGCAGGCATTTCTGATTTATTCATTTTACGCAGTTTTTCCTGTTCCCTTTTCTTCCGGCAAAACAAAGTTCGCGCCTTTTCCCGTTTTCAGTCCAGCACGGTTGTGAGGTATTCGACAGAGACAATGCTGTCGCCCTGCAGGATAAAGCAAAGCTTCATGCCGTCCTTCGCATACACGACCTTGCCGTTCTCCTCGGCGCTGTCCGTCCCGTATGTCTCCTCCATTTTGGATCTGCTGTCGCCGATGGCTACTCCCTCCGGGGTGGCAACGGAATCATCCTTAAAAATCACCGCGGAAATGTAATCCTCCCCGTCCTGCGGATAGGTGTCGATCTCATAGCTGTTGTAGGTATAGATCTTATCCAGTCCCTCGAAGGCGCAGCTCGTCGATTCGAAATAAGCGGGGGAACCCCCGATCGCTTCGATCACCGGCGCCGCAGGAGCGTCTATCTGTACCGTCACGCCGTTTGGCGTCACAAAATAATAGCCCGCCGTCTGATTTGCCGCAGAGGATCCGCCTCCGCCCGGATTGCCGCTCTCGTTTCCGTCCTGCTGTCCCGTTCCCGCGGAGCTGTTGTTCACATCGCCCGGGATCACTTTTTCACTGTTTCCGCACCCGGCTGTCAGCAGCATCGCCGCCAGCACAAGCACCAGTCCTCTTTTTTTCATCATACACCTCATTTCTGCGCCGCTCTCCCAACCCGGCCCTGCCGGATCCGTATAAAAAGCCCTGCGCCAAACGGCGCGCAGACACAGGGCACGCTTTCCAAAGCTTCTTTTATTCCGTCCGTTTTCCTGTCCTCGATCCCGGCTTTTTGCAAACCGTCTCTACTGCCCCGCGGCCTGCTCCAGCGCGCGGTATTGCTCCTCTCTGTCGCGCCTGTATTCCCGGCCCTTTTCTTCCCAGCGCTCTGCAAGAGACGCCTCTCCGCGCCTGTCCTTCAGTCCGCACTGCTCCCTTAAGAAACCGCCGAGATACCGGCTGACCTTCTCCGCCCCGGACAGATTCAGGTGAAGCCCGCCGTCATAGGTATCCGTGGAGAAGTCCAGCCCGGTCTCCTCCGTCAGCTCCAGAAAATCAAGGTACAAAAGCCCCTTTTCTTCCGCAAACGCCTCCACCTGCTCCTCCCACTCCGGATACCAGTAAGGGTACAGGCTGGGCGCCTTGATCAGCACAAGCTCAATTCCGTTCTCCCTGCAGAGAGACTCCATCTTCTCCAGATATCCCACGGCGTTATCCCCGAAATCATAATCCGCCAGCACCCTGCCGTCCGGCACGTTTTCCGCCGGCTTTACGTCCACTCTCATATAGTAGCCGTTATGGGATACCTTTCTCGTCTGAAACAGATACGTCACGTCCGCCTTCGACAGTTCGCTCCATCTGGAATGATACCGCAGAATCGGAAACACATAGTCCAGAAAGCTTTCTTCCTCCGTCATGGACGCCAGAATCGCCCCTGCCTTTGCCTTCGACCACTTCATGCCCTCCAGCGTCATCCGGTTATAGGCCTCCTTCTGGGGCTCGTTATATTTTAACGACAAAACGTTAAAAATCACAACCTCCGGCTTTTCGTACCGCAGCGTGTCCTCCAGAAGATAATAGGACTGCCAGATCAACTGCTGGGCGCTCCCCCTGATATAGCTGTTGATCCCGTATTCCTCCCAGAGCACCTGAGGCGAAAAATTTTCATACACCTCGCAGTCTCCGATAAACACCACGTCATGATCCTTTTCCTCGTCATAGTACTCCGCAATCAGCGCGCCCTCTATCACGTTTTCCGTATATTTGGGGATCAGAAGCCTCTGCAGCAAAAACAGGCTTCCCGCGATAACCGCCGCGGACACGATCCCTCTGACCACCGCTTTCTTTTTCATTTCAACTCCCATTCATCCGCGCTAAAACTGATTATAGATAAACTGGCTGGCGTCATAGCCTACGCCGTAGGCTCCCAACAGAAGCGTAGCCAAAAACAGCCCGTACCACACCGCAAATTTAAGCCAGTACGGCTTCGCAGCAATCTTCTCCCGCACGCTTCCCGATCTCTGCCACAGGCTGACCGCAATAAGCAGCGCCACTCCCGCCGCCAACACCGCAAAATCCAGGGCCGTCAGCCCTAAGGTAAGCAGCGAGCCGTCCCAGAGAATGTGCCAGTTAAAATTCGTAAACAGAGTGCCGAACATCCGAAAGGTCAGCGGCACATCCCGGTAACAGTCAAAGGTCCGCAGGGCGCTCATCAGCAAAACGGTCCGCACCACCTGAAACAGCCGGAAGAAAAATTTATCCCTGACCGCAAAACGTCTGTGAAAGCGCTCATACAAAGGCTCCAGCTCCTGGGAGATCATGATCACCGCCCAGTTTGCCAGCCCCCACACGATAAAATTCCAGCTGGCTCCGTGCCAGATTCCGGTGGCAAACCACACGGTAAAGGAGGAAAGATAAACCGGCATCCTTTTTCCGATTCTCTCCCCGAAATGCGCTCTGGAAAATCTGGAAAACTTTAACATGGGCTTGCAGACCGAAATGGGATAAAAAATGTAATCCGTGAACCAGGAGCCCATGGTAATATGCCATCTGCGCCAATACTCCTTGATGGATTTTGAAAAATAGGGCCGGTTAAAGTTTTCCGTCACCCGAATCCCCAAGGCCTGGGCCACACCGATGGTGATATCGATTCCGCCCGTAAAATCCGCGTACAGCTCCAGCGCGTAAAACAGCATTCCCAGAAACACATAAGCCCCGCCGTAGTTCTCCGGACTGCGGATAATCGTGTTGACGCCCACAAGCATCCTGTCCGCGATCACAAGCTTCTTAAAAAACCCCCAGAGGACTCTCTGCAGCCCGAAGGAAAGAGTTTTCCCGTCAAAGGGATGCTCCTCGAACAGGCTCTGCGCCAGATCTCCGAAGCGGCTGATCGGCCCCTGGATCAGCTGGGGAAAAAAGGAGACGAACAGCGCGAGCCGAAAGGGATTTTTCTCCGCCGGGACCACCCCGCGGTACACGTCGATCAGATACCCCATGGCCTGAAAGGTGAAAAACGAGATCCCCATAGGCAGCGCGATATTCCAGAAATCAAGGGTCCTGCCGCTTCCTGCCGCACGAAATACGGCGTTCAGGTTGCCGATGACAAAATTGGTATATTTTACCACCGCCAGCACGCCGATGTTAAACAAAAGACAGCTTAACAGACAGAGCCACTGTCTGTGCTTCATTTTCGCCTTATAGGCTTTCTTCGCCTCTTTATCCAGCTCCTCCTTATGCTCTTTCAGATATTCCTTCTGCCGTTCTCCGATCAGGGCAATCCCGCGCCCCGCCAGATAAGTGGTCACGGTCGTCCCCAGAATATAGATCAGATTGGACGGCCCCGTGAAAAAATAAAAGAAATAGCTTGCGGCAAGCAAAAGTCCCCACTGGAAGCGCTTCGGTATCAGATAATACAACACCAGCAGAACCGCCAGAAAGCCCAAAAATTCATACGATGTGAACAGCATGTCTGTCAGTCCTCATCTTCCAGTTCCCGGATCAGGCTCCAGATCGCCTCCGCCGAATTAAAATTCTCCGGCACAATCTTCTCCGCGGAGATCGTCACATCAAAGCGCTCTCCGATCTCGGCGATGACGGAGACGATGTCAAAAGAATCCAGTATCCCGGCATCGATCAGATTGTCGCAGTTTTCAAAATCCACCTCCGGATGAAGATCCCTCAAAATTTCCAGTAATTCTTCCATACCTGATAACCCTTCCTTTCTCTTATGCGTGATTCTGCCCCTGATAAGCAGCCTTCAGGGCGTTTCTGTCTATTTTCCCGTTTGCGGTAAAAAGCATTTCCTCCAGCCGGATAATGCCGTTGGGAATCATATAGCGCGGCAGCCTGCCTTTCAGGAGCCCCGCAAGCTCCCCCTCTTCCACATCCCCCACATAATACAGCACAATCCTGTTTTTCCTGTCGTCGTAGATGCAGGCGGCAATCTTTACCCCGTCCATGAGACTGACGTTTGCCTCGATCTCCCCCAACTCGATCCTGTGGCCCATATGCTTGATCTGATAGTCTTTTCTGGATACAAAGACCAGCTCCCCGCGCTCGTTGTACCTCCCCAGATCCCCGGTCCGGTAAATCAGCTCAGGGTACGAGGTGTTCAGCGGGTTCTGCACAAATACCTCGCCTGTTTTCTCAAAATTATTGTAATAACCGAGAGTCACGGAGGTGCCGCGGATACAGATTTCGCCGACCTCCCCCTCTTTGGCCCTTCTGTTTTCCTCTGTCAACAGAAGGATCTCCGTATTTTTAAAGGGCCGTCCGACGGGAATGGCCTCCGTCTCCTCAAAATCACGCTCCACCCTGTAAAAGCAGCACATCCCCGTACCCTCGGTGGGGCCGTACAGATTCGTGAAATCCGCCTCCGGCAGAGTCTCCCGCCAGATCCTGAACTGTTTGATGGGAAAGACCTCGCTTCCGAAGGCGACGGTTTTTAAAGTTTTGGGCGTCACCGTCCGGAAGGTTCCGAAGGCCGAGATCATGGTCAGGGCCGATACCACCCAGCAGATCGTATTGATCCGATGCTCGTTTAAATACTCCACCAGCTTCACCGGAAACATAAAAAGGCTCCGGGGAATCAGGTAAGTGGTGGCACCGAATTTTAAGGTGGGATACAGCTCCTTTAAGCAGGCGTCGAAGTACAGCGGGGTCTGATTGCCGAAGACCGTGTTTTCGTCAAAGCCCAGCGTCTCCGACAGCTGCTCGATGTAGTCGATCACCGACCGGTGGCAGGCCGCCACCCCCTTCGGCACTCCGGTAGAGCCCGAGGTAAACACAATGTAGATCGGATCCGTATCGATCGCGCGGTCATAAATATCCTGCAGGGCCTCACCGTTTACCGGCGTCTCCGATATGACGTCATACCGTACAATTTCACCCGAAAAATCAAGCTCCCTCGCCAGCGCCTCCGTCCGGCTGTCACAGATAATCAACGGCGTCTGCACATTCTTTAAGATCAGGTCAATCCGAAACCGCGGCATTTCCTCGTCGATCGGCACATAAAAGCAGCCTCCCGCAATCACGCCGAAGAAAGCCGCTATCTCTTTGGGGTGCTTTTCCATAAACACCACCACGGGCTGCCTGTATATGCCCTTTTCGTGGAGAAAGCTTCCCACCGCCCTGCTTTGGTCGTGGACCTGGCGGAAGGTGAGCGTCTCGCTGTCGTCGGCAAAAGCCGTCTTGTCCGGCTTTACCGTCACAATATGATTCAGATAGTCCAAAACATGATTCTGCATTTTACACTCCATGCCGCCTCAGGCGGACACTCATTTCAAAGTCCAAAAAGTTTAAGTCTCTGTCAGATCAGCTCCCGGTATTCCTCCTTCAGGCTGCCGCAGGACAGCACCGCCCGACGCGCCAAAACCTCCATCACATCCAGATACCCGGCTCCTATCGGGAAATCCCGCTTGATCAGGGACAGCTCCGTACAGGCGAGAAGGATCACCTCGGCTCCCTTTCGGGACAGCTCCCCGGACGCCTGCTCAAACAGCGGCAGTTCGATCTCTCTGCCCGCCTTGACGTCGTCATAGATCAGATGCATGACTTTTCTTTGGGCTTCCTCCCCCGGGATCACCGCCTCGACGCCGTATTCCTGCAGCTTTTTCTGGAACAGTCCGCTTTCTATCGTACCGTCCGTAGCCAGGATTCCCGCCCGTGCGACGTTCCGTCCGCTCAAATACGCCGCCGTCTCCTCCACGGCGTTGATCACCGGGACGCCGACGGCCTCCTCCAGCTGCCCCTGAAAATAATGGGCGGTGATACAGGGCACGGCAATGATCTGCGCCCCCTGCTCTGCCAGTCCCCTCCCGGTCTCGATCAGATCAGGCAGCGGACTTTTTTTGCTCTTTCCCAGAATATATGCTGTTCTGTCCGGAATCTGAGGTCTGCTGTGGAGCAGCACCTCCAGATGCTGCTGATCCGTTTCAGCCCGCGTCATGTCGGTCACAAGCCGGAGAAAATACGCGGTAGCCATGGGCCCCAGTCCGCCAATCACACCTAATTTTTTCATCGGTACACCCCTGTCCGCCTTATCGGGACCGAAAGCCTGCCTGTCCGGAGCATCAGTTTACCTCCGGATAAGCCGAGTGGTCATAATTATGTGAATCGGAGTGATTTGCGGAATACTCCATCATCTGCTCGTCCGTCCACATGAAGATCGTAGGATGGTCCTTCCGGGGCGTCGTGTCAAAATGATACCAGCCGTCTCCCACATCCACCAGATTCCAGTAATGACTGGTCTTCGCCGGGATCTTCTCGATATCCATGTTTGTGATACCCGCCCTGGTCAAAAGCTCCTTTGACGTGCTTGCGAAGACATAACAGTCGCCCTGGCCTTCCGCCAGTCCCTCGTAAGCCGCCCGGAGCCAGTCTCCCTTCTCGGAATGGCTGATATATCCCACATGCCCCCTGATATAAGTAAAGATAGCCTGCACCTTTTCCATCGGCGTCATGTTATCTGTAATGATCTTTGCCAGCACGGCATCCGCCAGCGCGTCCACCGTCTCCTGGGAATACATGCTTTCCAGAATCGTGACCGTGACAGATGCTTCCGTCACATTCCCCGCGTAATCCGTGGCACGGTAAGTCACAGGATAGCTTCCTGCGGCGTTGGGATTCACCTGGCTGTTGTCGATCTCCAGATTCAGTCCCTCCGGACAGTTATCCACAACCTCCACATTCTTGCGGTATGCTATGGTATTGCCCAGATAAATCGTGATATCCTTCACTCCGATAAGCTGCGGCGGCTCCGTATCCGCCTGAAGCGTCAGCGTAGCCTGTCCCACCGTCTCGTTGCCGCCCTGATCCCTTGCCACAACGGACACCTGCTGCGCTCCCGTAAGCGTCAGATCCGGCTCCTGCAGAAAAGAAACCGTCACCTCCGTCCTGTCTTTTGTCTCCACGACGAACTCTTCCGCCGTTCTGGGGACCAGCGTAAACCCGGACACATCCCTTAGCACAAGCTGCGGCGGAACCGTATCCGCCACCTGCAGGGTGGAATGATACTCTTCCCCGTCCACCCGGAGAATCACATCATACTCGGCCACATCGCTTAAATCCAGCTCCGCCAGATTGGTCAGAAGCTGCGCGTCCACGTCTCCGATCAGAAAAGCCTCAATACCGGGAGACGTTCCCCCCACTTCGCAGACCACCCTCGTACGCACGGGCACTACATGAAGCTCCGTCTCCAGCACGACGCTGTTCTTCCCTTTGTCCGTCAAGCGCAGCTTCACCGGACAGGAGCCGGGGTGACTGATGTCCGGCAGCTCTGCAAAGGTCACCGTCACCTCTGTGGCGTCCCGGACCTCCTCCACAAAATCAGGCGCAGAACAGGTCTTGCCGTACTCCAGCTCCAACACCCGAAGCGTCGCCTCCGGCGGAATCGTATCCTCGATGTAAAGCGTTGACGTATGCGTGAACCATCCGCTTTTGACCCTGATTCGGTATTCGCCGGGCTCATTGACGGAAAAAGAATCGCTGTCCGGCGTAAAGTACGCATTCTCATCCTCCTGCTTCAGAAAATCGGACGGCTTTACCTCTACGCCCGCTTCCACACGGCACACCTTATAAGCCAGACTGTCTACATACAGATATCCGCCTGCCGCAGCCGCAAGCAAAACTACCGCAAGCCACAGCAGACCGCCCTTTTTCTTTCTTCTTTTCTTTCGCTTCTTCATAACTGCCTTACTCATTCCCACACCCCATGCCCATTTCGTTTTTCTTCAGATCGGGCCGGATAAATACCATTCCCTATTTTAAGTCGTTTTTACTCAATTGTCAATAAACAGAGACATTTCGTCGCCGACCCGTGCAAAATGACAGCTCAGGGCGGGCTCAGGTCTTCTGCGGACCGTAAAGGCACATCGGCGCTTAGCGAGGTCCTTTCGAGCTTAGCGT
>JAMPFT010000001.1:334955-383508 GCA_023664305.1 bacterium
TATCACAGATAAGACGCATAATGGCATGACACCTATCCTCTGTTGATTTCCCGATGGCTTTGTATACTTCTTCTGTTGTCATTTGAATTGATATCTCCTTTGCATTTTGAGTTTTACCATAAAGTAAATTCTACCATTATTCAATGGGGTAATCAAGGGTAAGTTGGCATGTCTGATAAAATTTGATGAAAAGCAATTTGATGAAAATGCATTTGTAAAGAACTATACTGATGCCGTCTCCATGTATACAAAAAAGGCCAACGAGGCATTACCCAAAAAACAAAAAGTCCAGAACACCCCATTTTACAAGGTTTTCTGGACTTTTTCCGTAGCGAGAGGGGGATTTGAACCCTCGACACTGCGGGTATGAACCGCATGCTCTAGCCAACTGAGCTATCTCGCCATCTGATACCGGCCTAATACCGGAATGGAAGTTATAGGGCTCGAACCTATGACCCTCTGCTTGTAAGGCAGATGCTCTCCCAGCTGAGCTAAACTTCCGCACAAAGCCGGCTGCCGCAACAACCGACTTTGTTAGTATACAATGCAATGCCTTTTTTGTCAACTGTTTTTTACATCTTTTCCGGCGCCGAAAATCCCAGCAGATCAATACAGGTTTCCAGAACATCGCGCGTCAAAAGCAGCAGCGCGACGAGCCCTTCCTTCTTCCGGCGGTTCTCCTCCCCGAGAATTTTTGTCTCATGATAAAAGCGGTTGAACGCGTTTGCCAGATCATAGACAAAGGCGCATACCTTGTGGGGTGCGGTCTCCTCCGCCGCACTCTGCAGCATGGCGTTAAACTGCACCAGCTGCATCATCAGTTCCTTCTGGGAGTCATTTTCCGCCGCTCTGAGTTTGAGTCCCTCCGGGCTGCCCCCCTGCTCTCTGTACTTTGCAAGAATGGACTTGATCCGCACGATGGTATAAAGAATATAAGGACCCGTGTCTCCCTCAAAGGAGGTAAACCGATCCATGTCGAAAATATAGTCTTTGGACGCCTGATTGGAGAGATCGCCGTACAGCAGGGCGGACACCGCCACCGTGTCGGCCACCTGTCTTGCCTCTTCCTCGGTCATCTCCCGGCCTTCCCGAATTTTCCGGTACATCTCCTCCTTTGTCTCACGGATCAGTACCTCCAGCCGCATCACGCCGCCGTCCCGGGTCTTGAAGGGCTTGCCGTCTTTGCCGTTCACCGTGCCGAAGCCGATCCATTTCAGCTCCGTTTCCGGCTCCACCAGCCCGGTCTTGCGGGCGCAGCGGAACACCTGGTCAAAATAAAGATCCTGACGCTTGTCCGTCAGATAGATGATCTGATCCGGATGATAAAGCTGCATCCTTTCCAGAATGGTTGCCAGATCCGTGGTATTATAAAGGGACGCTCCGTCCGATTTCAGAATCATACAGGGCGGCACTTCCTTTGTGTCGGTTTCTTCTTTGACGTCCACCACCAGAGCGCCATCGCTTAAATAGGCGTAGCCGCCGTCCTTCATACGCTGCACCATGTCCGGGATCAGCCCCTGCACATCGCTCTCGCCCTTCCAGAGATCGAACTCCACATTCAGGTTCCGGTAATTTTTCTTTAAGTCGGCCACAGACACGTCCATAATATGTCTCCACAGCGCCCGATAGCCTCTGACGCCGTTTTGCAGCTTAAAGGTAGCCTCCATGGCCTGCGCCTTATAGGCCGGATCCTCCTTGGATTTTGCGCTGGAAGCCGGATAAATTTCCTCCAGCTCCGAGATCGTAAAAGGCGCCTCCGCCGGATATTCTCCCTCATATTCCCCGTCAAAATAGACCAACTCCGGTTTTCTCTCTTTTAACCCTGTGATAATCAGCCCCATCGGCAGGCCCCAGTCTCCCAGATGCACGTCCCCCAGCACCTCATGCCCGGCATAGCGGCTGATCCGCTTAATGCTCTCGCCGATCACGGCGGAACGCAGATGCCCCACATGAAGCGGCTTCGCCACGTTGGGCCCGCCGTAGTCCAGGACGATCTTCTTCCGCTTTTGGGGCGGCTCCAGGCCGAACTTCGGCTCCGAGGCCATTTTTTCCAAAACCTTCAGCAGATACGCCTCGGAAACCTTCAGGTTCAAGAAGCCGGGAGCCACGGCCTCCGCCTCTTTGAATACTTCGCTGTCCGTCAGCTTTCCCGCCACATCCCCGGCAATCTTTAGGGGCGCTTTATGATAGGTCCTTGCTCCCGCCATCGCACCGTTGCACTGATATTCACAAAGATCCGGACGATTGGAAACCGTCACCCTGCCCAGCGTACCGTCGTATCCCGCGGCCTCAAAAGCCCTTCCCATTTCTTCCGATAATAATTCCAAAAATTTTTTCATCACACTCTCCCCGCCGCTTGCAGCTCAAACCGATTCCACGGAGTCCGGTGACTCCGGGAAAATCGCCAAGCCATAAATATACTTCACTTTTCTCATACCTACTATACCTCAATTTTCCCTGTCCCGCAAGCTATAGTTACCTCTTTGGCTGAAAACGCAGCCGCAGTAATTCTGCCGATACAGTCCGTACTCCGCGGAAAGCTCCACGGAACGCTTATACCCGTCTCTTTTCTTGAAATCCGACGGCAGCCAGGATATGCCGTATTCCTGCGCAAGCCTGAAACCTATCTCGTTGATTTTCTGCGCGTTTTTCAACGGGCTGACGGATAGCGTGGTGCAAAACCGGGAAAAGCTGCCCTTTACCGCCTGTGCCGCAGTCTCGGAAAGCCGCAGCTCATAACACCGAAAGCATCTCTCCCCGCCCTCCGGACAGTCCTCCAGACCTTTTGCCGTCTCAAAAAAGAGCTGCGGATCGTACTCTCCCTCCAGTATCCGGATCTCGTATCCCAGCTTCCGCTCGTTATACGCCCGGATCAGCCTTTTCTGCTCTTCTGCTCTCTTTCGGTATTCTTCCTGAAAAGAAATATTGGGATTGTAGTAAAAAACCGTTATTCGGAAATATTTGCAAAGATACTCCAGAACATAACTGCTGCAGGGCGCGCAGCAGCTGTGCAGCAGCAGCGTGGGAGCATCCTGTTCTTCCCCGCGCTGTTCCAGCCCCTGCAATATCTTATCCAGTTCCTTCTGATAATTCACCTGATTCAAACCTGTCATCCGCCTTTCCTCATTCCCGATACAGACGGCGCGCTCTCCGCTTCGCAGTCGGATAACGCCGCCTGTCGGTCTATTAACCATTGTACTACCGATACCGATATTTTGAAATAGGAAAACAATACTTGCACCCGTAAAAAAAAGGTGCTATAATATCACAGTTTTGATGTAGAAAGGCACGGTTACCCATATGAAACAGAAAAGAGAAGATATCAGAAATGTTGCCATCATCGCTCATGTCGATCACGGAAAAACAACCCTGGTCGATGAGCTTTTAAAACAAAGCGGCGTATTCCGCGAAGGCCAGGAAGTGGCGGAGCGCGTCATGGACTCCAGCGATATCGAGCGCGAGCGCGGTATCACAATTCTTTCCAAAAATACCGCCGTCACCTACAAAAACACAAAAATCAACATCATCGACACCCCCGGACATGCCGACTTCGGCGGCGAGGTCGAGCGTGTGCTCAAGATGGTAAACGGCGTGATTCTCGTCGTGGATGCCTTTGAGGGAGCTATGCCCCAGACAAAATTTGTTCTGCGCAAGGCTCTGGAGCTGCGTCTCCCCGTCATCGTATGTATCAACAAGATCGACCGTCCCGAGGCACGGCCGGACGAAGTGGTGGACGAAGTGCTTGAACTGTTTCTGGAGCTGGATGCCGACGACGCCCAGTTGGACTGTCCTTTTGTCTACGCATCCGCAAAGACCGGAATTGCCACTCTGGACCTTTCTGTTCCCGGCGCCAGTATGGAGCCCCTCTTCGAGACCATTTTGAACTATATCCCCGCGCCGGAAGGGGACCCGGAGGCAGGCACTCAGGTACTGATCAGCACTATCGATTACAACGAATATGTCGGCCGTATCGGCGTAGGCAAGGTTGACAACGGCGTTATCCGGGTCAATCAGGAGGTTGTCATCTGCAACCACCACGAGCCGGACAAGCAGACCCGGGTAAAGGTCAGCAAGCTCTACGAGTTCGACGGCCTGAATAAAGTTGACGTAAAAGAGGCCGGGATAGGCTCCATCGTAGCGATTTCCGGTATCACCGATATTCACATCGGCGATACCCTCTGTTCCCCCGAAGACGTCTTTCCGATCCCTTTTCAAAAGATCAGCGAGCCTACCATCGCCATGCAGTTCATGGTAAACGACTCTCCTCTGGCCGGACTGGAAGGAAAATATGTCACCAGCCGCCACATCCGCGACAGACTCTTCCGGGAGCTGAACACCGACGTCTCTCTGCGGGTAGAGGAGACAGACACCACAGAATGCTTCAAAGTATCCGGCAGAGGAGAGCTTCACCTGTCGGTTCTGATTGAAACCATGCGCCGTGAAGGATACGAGTTCGCCGTCAGCAAGGCGGAGGTCCTCTATCGCACGGATGAAAACGGAAAACGCACCGAACCCATGGAGCTTGCCTATATCGACGTTCCCAACGAGTTTGCGGGAGCCGTCATCGAGAAGCTGGGCCAGCGAAAGGGAGAACTGCGCAACATGGGATCTATTTCCGGCGGAACCTACACCCGCCTAGAGTTTTCTATCCCCGCCAGAGGACTCATCGGCTACCGGGGAGAATTTCTCACCGATACCAAGGGAAACGGTATCATGAACACAGTCTTTGACGGCTACGCGCCTTACAGGGGCGATATCCAATACAGGAAGCAGGGTTCCCTGATCGCCTTTGAGGCGGGAGAAGCCGTTACCTACGGCCTGTTCAACGCCCAGGAGCGCGGCGCTCTCTTTATCAGCCCCGGCGAAAAGGTTTACGCCGGCATGGTAATCGGCCAGACCGGGAAGAGCGAGGATATCGAGGTCAATGTCTGCAAAAAGAAGCAGCTCACCAATACCCGTTCCTCCAGCGCGGACGAGGCCCTTCGCCTGACGCCGCCCAGGATTCTTTCCCTGGAGCAGGCCCTGGACTTCATCGATACGGACGAGCTGCTGGAGGTGACGCCCTCCCATCTTCGGATTCGCAAAAAGATCCTGGATCCCCTTCTGCGGAAACGGGCGGCCCAGAAGAAACAATAGAATTTACGTTAATCAACGCTCTCCTCTTAAGCCCGGCGGCTATCCCGTTTCGGGCGGTGAGGAGGGTGTTTTCTTCCCCGGTTTCTCATCCGCGAAAACAGTCTGCTTCCGGATTCCCTCCGGTTCATTTCCCTTCCGGGACGCGGCACTTTAACCGCAAAACCCCGGTCTCTTCATCGTAATCCGTAAAAAAGGCCCCGTATTCCCCGCTTTCCGACACCTGTTCTTCCGTCTCCGCTTCCTCAAGGCTTATCTCCCCGTCCGTCAGGAAATTGACGCCCGTCAATCTGTCTTCCGACTTTTTTACCGTCAAAGGATATTCCCGCATCCAGATGGCAAGCGATGCAAATTCTCTTCCCGCCGTTTTACAGAGTGTGATTACCGTGTCAAACCCCAGGTACGATTTCAGCGCCGAGTTAAAATAGATTCTCAATATGCTTCTGACATCGTACTGCTCAATGAATTGCAGCAGCAGACTCCTGCAGGCCGCCTGTACGCTCTCGCCCTGTATAGCTGCAGGCCAGGACCGACGGGACGGCACCGGCTTTGAGCTGAATCTCCACGGGTTGCTCTTCTCGATCATGCTCAGATACCAATGAACCTCCGTAACGTTGTCCGCCCTCAGCTTCAGACCGTTTATCATCGGCAGCGCCAGCTTTCCCTCATTCTGACTGCTCCATCCTGTCACCTCGACCTGTAAATCCCCCTGATCCCGCATGCTTAAACGCTTCCTGTACGCCGCCCGGTTCATGGCCGCCAAAAACACCTGCCTTGCAGCCGTACTGCGCACATCCTGCCCGCAAATAACCTCCTTCACGATAAATACTCTTTCGGCCATTCGATAGGATCCGATTTCAAACTGACATAACATTCCCGTCCTGTATCCCTGGATATTTTCCGTTCTCCAATAAAACAGATCGCCCCACACCCCGCTCCCCCGGTAAAATTCAGTCGGCAGAAGAGACACCAGCCAGACTGCTTTCCCCTGACGGTTATCCGGCGTAATCGAACCGATTCTTCCCGAAAAGAAGTACCTTGTATGCCCACCCAACATCTTTTGAATGTCCAAAACATCCGTTTCTTCCCCGCAGCGGCTTTCCGCCATCTCCGAGAGCGTAACGCAATACTTGAAGGGAGTATTGATATAGACGAAAAACAATTCTTCCGCGGAGAGCGCAAAGTCCGTCAGCTTTTTCCAACAGTCTCTCACCTGTTCGGCAATCCCGTCCGGGAAACGATACCATCCCCCTTGCTTTCGAAAAGCCTGATGCCGCCAGGGATTCAGCTGCCCGCTGCTCATACGGTTTATCATATTGATGAAATAACGAAGCTCCGCAGGCTTTTTCCCCAGGGCACAGCAGCAATCCACCGTCAACAGCCCCAGACGCTGCAGCTGCTCTTTTGTCAGGGGCCGGGGAAAGCTCAGGCTGCTGATCCGCTTATTCTGTGCCGTTGTAAGCGTTTCCGCCCTCACAATCTCCTCCAGCTCTTCACAGAGCTTCTCAAAAGCCGCCGTCCCGTCATCTGCCGCCGGAGCCTCATCCGGAATCCCGCGCAGCGAAAAATGATTCAGATTCATCCTTGTTATGTGAAAATACTGTGGTCTGCCTTCTTCCAGCAGCTTTTTGCAAAACGCTTCGTTTTCCCGCTGCCACGCCTTCGGAAAAAGAACCGCTTTTGTCCCCATGCATATATTCTGCGTACAGAATCCAAAACTGTCGTTCCATTTCACCACACGGCCCAGGAGATGATATTTTGCAAAATACCGCTCTACGTCCGCTTCGGATCCCCGCAGTACCTCTATCTCTTCTCCCCCGGCAAACACCAGACGTAAGAAGGTGTTGATCGAATAAGTGCTGCGCAGATGAGTATTCATATAGATCCGCAGCATTTCCTCTCCGGTACATCCCTGCCGGATCAGATTGCAGATGGCTCCGGTCAGATCATAAGAAGGATTCCGCTCATAATGAGGATAATATTCTTCTTCCGGCTGAAACCCAAACGCGTTATTTTCGCCCAGAACATCCAGCCATTTCAGGATACATTTGTTCTCCTGCCAAAATAAAGCCTCAAAAGAATCCTGCTGTGCCATGTTCGTCTTTCGAACCTTCATCTTACAGGGCGGTAAGACATCCCGGTCTTTCAACAGGGCCTGCGCCTGCTCCGGCGCCGCCGTAACCTGCCGGGTCAGATAATACATCTCAAACCAGTCCCGCAGCTCCGGCCAGTTTTCATTCTCTTCCTTTTTCGCCGAGCCCAGAACAGACCACCACCGATTTACCCCTTCCAGGAAACAGGGCGCGTCCTGCAGTATCATCTTTTCCGCAAACAGAACGCCGCGGAACAGCTCCTTACTCCCCGCCCGGAAAACCATTTCCATAAGCTCCTCTTCCGTCATATCCAGCTGACTGAGCCTGACCGGAAGAAACAGCTTCAGAAGCTGATCCGCATATCGCATATGGCCGTTCTCCAAAGCCGTCAAAAGCAACGTCTTCAGCTTTGCCGGAATTACCTCCGGCACCAGGATTTCTACTCCCTGCCTGTAAGCTACCGTCGTATTCCATTCCACATCGAACGTGTCATAAAACACCTGATATAACCGAATCTGACAATCCAGTTCATCCGGCGCATATCGGAACAAGGCAAATATCCGGCGTGAAAAAGCGGCAGCCTGCTCCCCGTCCGCAATCTTTTCCGCAAAAAGCGACGCGGACAGCCGGGCCGACGCGTCTTCTCCCAAAAAGACAGCCGCCGCACACAGCAGAGCCATCTCCTCCTGCCACCATAAAAAGGAGGGCGGAACCGTCGCTTCCCGGCTGCAGCTTCCCGTTCCCGAACCGCTTTCCTCCTCTGCTGCTTCCGCACTGACTGAGATGCCGGCCTCCTTCAGACGCGCATACTCTTCCCTACAGGCTTCCGCCGCCCTTTTGCGCTCTGCGGCGGCGGTTTCCTCCGACATCTGCCCGCTCCTCGCAAGTCTGGCTGCCAGAATCACCGCCGCATAAAGATTTTCCCTTCTCCCCAGTTTAAAAAAGTCTTCCGTCGGCAGTTTTCTACGCCACAGCACCTGCACCGCCTGCTCCGCTCCAATCAAAACCGTATTGAAATCCCGGTCTTTCCACCGGACCGCAGCTGCCATTTTCTTCACAAGTTCATTCATTTTCCGTTTTCTCTTCCGTCTTTCTGTTTCCGGTTATACCGTTTACGGCTGCAAAACAGCCGCCTGCAGCCTGTGAAACTTAAATCAGCTCGTCCAACTGATTCGCAACACCTTCCATAAAAAAATACTCCTGATACACCGGATTGGCAAACCCGATTGTTTCCCTGTCCTCATAGACCAAAAGTCCCATGTCTACAGCCAGCTTCAGACACTGCCTGGTGTCCGGCAGTGAAAACCCGAAAGCATTCTTGCACTTTGCCATCTGCACCAAAGCGTCCCTCTCCGTCATTTGATCCTGCTGAAGAATTGCCAGCGCCTGCAGAAAAGAGGGAAGGTACTCAATATTTTCATCCTTCTTTTCCATCTGCTCCCTCTCCATCAGATATTCAATATAATCGTTTGTGATATCTACCGGCAGTTCGTGCCTGTAAACCGCTACGCGCAGCAGCTGTTTCAGTTTCAGAGGAGTATTCATCGCCTCAAAATATCCGGGCTCCGTCTCCATTTTCCGCAAAATCATCTGCCTGCACTCCGGATCCTGACAGTTTGTCTCAAAATACTTTTTTCTGTCTTCCATAGTCATAGGGTACAGATACAGCTTTTTTGCCGGGTACAGGGTAGGAATACCGGCTCTGGAGATTGCTCTGTCCGTCAGGAAAATCCGGCTTTTCGGAAAAGTCCGATACAGATAATCCAACTCCTTCGCCACATTCCGTTTCAGAGATGTATCCAGGATTTCATTGTAACCGTCCAGCAAAAGGCATAACTCTCCGCTCGCGAGGAAGTCCTCTGCAAGTTCCTCCCGGATATTCATCAACGAAGCAATTCTCCCCTTCAGAATAGCATCCCCGTCCGCCAGACTGCCAAGCTCAATATAAACCGGCAGCGGCGTTGTCTTCTTCCCCTTATACCGAGACGCCAGAACATACTCTATCCGCTGCAGCGCCGTACTCTTTCCGGTTCCCGCTTCCCCCAGAAGCTTTACACAGTTCAACTCTTCCCGCGCCAGCAGTTTTTCGACAGAATACCCCTTGTCGCTGGAGCCTTCTTCTACCCAATGTACATCCACATAACCAAAGCCGTGCTCCTCTTCTCTCCGATACCGCTCTAAAATTCGCGCCGCGAAAATCTTCCCGTCAAAGCTGTCCCTGCGCTGTTTTTTCCTGTATTCCTGCCGCAGCACCTCCACATTTCTAAGACACAGATCCAGCTTTACCACCAGGGTGGAAATAATCATATTTTGCAGATTCCCTGCAGACAGGTCTACCGTCAGATCATGAATCAGAGAATTGCGGAACTGATAAACGCGCAGATAATGATCGATATAGTTCTCGTCTCCCCTGTAGAGATCCGGATTATCCTTGGTCTTCACCCGATCCGGCAGCACATGAAACGCTTCCCGGTACATATTTGCAAGCATCCATTCACGGTTCGACGGGGTCAGCGGCTGCGGGTAACCCTTCATCAGATCGGGATCCACAATTTCACAGAGACTCTTCATAAAACGCTCGATATCCGAAAAATTACGGATACGCTGAGGCTTTTCCAGATCGGAGGCCTCCGCCATCTCTGTAATCGCCTTCTCCTCACTGATGATATTTTCATCTATATCCAAAAAAAGATTCAGGGCCTGTACGGCGGCATCTATCGCTTCTCTTCTGAAGCTGCCGGATACCGTATGAATCACCCACGCGCTCACTTCATCTCTCAACATACTGTTTTCCTCCGATTGTCTATTTGCGCCCTTTCGGAGCGCCCTGTACTACTCCATATAAAACACCGGCCCCTTCGGCGGAAAGGGCAGACTTTTCCCCTTCGGAACCAAAAAAGCATGATCCCTGCCAAAGAGGTTCAGCCGGTCACACTCGCAGTCGGTGATAACGAGCAGCGGGGCTTCCTTCGGAAAGTCCTGCGCCCGCTCCAACAGCTCCACCCCCGGCTGAAGCACTGTGCCGCCCCGCCCCCGCACCCGGACGCTTCCGGCAATGTCCGCCGCCTCCATATATCCCTGATCATAGGGGGAGGCATCGCAGAACACCACCCTCACCCGGTTCACATCCCGGGCGGCGCTGTAGCTTGCAATGGCTCCCAGCGCCGCAGCCAGGAGCCCCCGATCCATGGAACCGGAGGTATCCAGCAGCACGCCGAAGGTACGCCCTTCCTGGGCGTCCTCCTCATACCGGTAAGAGGGTCTTGGGATATCCGGCGTGGCCGACTGCCTGCGGCTGAGCCTGGCGTAGGTCCGCCGCTTTTCCAGAGGCTCGAACCTTTCGTCGAACCACCGGGCAAGCTTCACGTCCCAGGGAATAGGCGGCTGGGACAACGCACGGATCTCCTCCACCAGCCCGGCGGGAAGATAGCCCCTGTCGTGAACCTGATGGAAATCCAGTCCCCTCTGAATGGCAGAACGGCACCAGTTATCCAAATCCACGAAATCTCTGGAATCCTGCCAGTCCGGCGGGCCAAAAAGGATATCGTGCTTCAGCATGCGCCTGTATTTCCGCAGATTGGCCGCCAGAAGATCATAGACACTCTCCGCCGACAGCCCCGCAAGCTCCGGATCGTAGAGCAGCCCCTCGGGCATCGTCCCCACCTCCATGTCCCGCAGCCACTGATTGATCACATAGTCGCAGGCCGTGTTCCACAGCTCCGGATCCCGCTTGCCCAGCCGCGCCTCATGGCACAGGGCGGCATGAAGGTACTCATGGGCCAGCACGAACCGCCATTCCTGCTCCGTCAGGCGGGCGTTGGGGTTTACATAGATTTCCTGCATCCGCATGGAAATAGCCGCAACAGAGATATCCATCCGCTGCGCTGCCAGCGGATCCTCCACCAGCCGGAAACCGGAAGCCACGCCTCCCAGCAGCGGATAGGAAGCTAAAAACCACTCTCTGGCGCGCTGAATGGGACCCCTTTTCCGGTATTCCCCGGGTTCGGTATTGACGCCGCCCGCATAGTCAACCGCAGTCCGCAGGGCATCCCGCAGGCTCTCGGCAAAAAGCTGCCGCCAATCCGTGGGGCCGCCCCACCAGTGCCACGATCTCCCCTCTCCCTTCCAATACATGTCAGCCCGGCCGCCGCTCATAGTGGAAAATTGAAAATACGCCGGATCCTTGTGTTCCTTTAACCAGTAATAAAGCTGCTCCTCCTCCCGGACGGCGGAGGGCAGCGCGGCAGACAGCTCCCCCGGAACTGTCCCTATGTGGAAATCCGCCAGATATCTTGCCGTCACGCAGTCGCAGGCAGCATTCCAAAGCGGATCCTTATCCCGATCCTCCCGGATGTGACCAAGCCCCAGATGAAGCAAACAGTGCGCCAAAACATAAGCCCACTCCCCCGGGGCTGCCCGTCTGTGGCTGTTGGCATAAATATCCCCTTCCGACGTGACCCACGCCCAGTCTTCCTTTGCCATGGGATAACCGTCGTCAAAATGAAGATGCGCCCGCTCCAGCAAAGGACTCAGTATGGCGTTCCGCTTCACCAGAGCATATCCGGCCCGAAAAGCTTCCGCCGCGGGATTTGGTTCTTTTGACTTTGCACTCATCCGTTTCGTTTGTCGGCCAACCTGGGCAGATCCCGGAACAACTCCACCACAAACCAGTCCGGCAGCTCCTTTCCGTCCTCCGGAGTCACCGCCATCCGGGCAATCTCCAGACTTAAATCCGCCAGCTCAGTGATGCGATCCTTCGCCCGGAGGACAAGTGTGCGGCTGTCTGCACTAAGCTTTGCCCGCTCCGGAGGCAGCTCCTTCACCAGACGAGCGCGGAGGGATTGCGCCAGAAAATAGAGCACATCCCGCTCCTCCGGCTTATCCGGCCAGGGCTGCTCCCCGGACAGAATCTTGTCCAAGGCATACTGGCTGCGCACCTGCCGTATATAAGCCAGAAACTGAGTGGCATGATGGGAACTTAAACACCCCGCTGCCAGGATCCGCAGCGTCTCCTCCTCAATGTCCGGGCCATAGCTGTGGATGGCATCGCTCAGCATATGCCAGGAACGGGGCGTGGAAAACGGCTCCTCGCTCTTGGGAGGCTTTGCCCACAGATGATCCGGCCTGCTGGAAATATAGTCATAGACATAAGGATGGATACCTTTTTCAGCCGCCCATTCCAGCCACAGACGCGGGCTGGCTGTCAGCTCCACATGAAACATCCGGTTCACCAGCGCCGAGGACATGGGTCTGGTGATGGCATTGTCCTGCGCCCGGTTGCCTGCGCCCACCACGATGGAACCCTCCGGCAGGCAGTACTCGCCGATCCGCCGCTCATGGATGAGGGAGTAAAAAGCCTTCTGCACCTCTGAGGTACAGGCGTTCAGCTCATCCAGAAAGAGGACATAAGGCTCCTGACGCGCAATCGTCCTGGGCGGGCAGAATACGCTGTAGCCGTCCCTGATCTGGGGAACGCCGATGATGTCCTCCGGAGCCAGCTGGCTGCCCAGAAGGGAGACGCAGGCCAGCCCCAGGCTGTCCGCAAACTCTTGGACGATAGCGGATTTTCCGATGCCCGGCGCTCCCCAGATGAATACCGGGCGGATAAGCCCTACGTTCAGCAGGATATCCAATAACTGTTTATGGTTTACGGTAGTAGTAAGATTCATAAGATGTATTTTCTCCGTACAGTTTTTTCTCAAGCAGACGGCTCGTTGTATTGAATTATATTATCAAGAGTTGCAGCCTTCTACCAGTTTAAATTATATCAGAAAAAGGCTGGCTGTACAATCAGAGCAAAGCCAAAGTATAAATCAAATCATGATTTTCCGACAGCAAACCGCCAAAATAATCCCTACTGTCCCTGCTACCTCTCCCGCCTTTTCAAATACCTCTTCAGCAAAAATACGGAAACGAGTATATATTATCGTCAAATCCCACATTCCCGGCTGAAAATTTCATGCCATATTGAATATCCGGATACCTGTCGCTACCGATCAACGTCCGCAGCGATTTTGCCGTTCCTTTCCTGGCCTTCACCTCAACAGGCAGAAGGTTTTTCTGTGTCCGGACAAAGAAATCCTCTTCCAGCGTAGAATCCTCCCGTTTGTAGTAATTCAATCCGTACCCGCACTTCGCCAGAGCCTCTCCGACAATATTTTCATACAAAGCGCCCTTATATACGTCAAGGTTCTTGTTCGCCCGCAGATCCTCCTGCGCCTCCTCGTCCAGCATGGCAACAAAAAGGCCGGTGTCAAAGAAATACAGCTTATACTTTGTATCATCATAATTTCCCTTCAGCGGAAGCTCGGGAAAACTCAGGCAATAACAAATACGGATGAGTCCCGCGTCCCTCATCCATTCAATGCAGCCCCGATAATCCTTAAATCTTGCGCCCTTTGCCACCTTTGAAATCTGAAACTTTTTGTTTTCCTTAGCCAACTGTATCGGAATCTGTTCGAACACATTCAAAATCCTCGTCTGACCCATGCCGTCTGCGTATTTTCGGATATCTTCCCGGTAATCTTCCAGGAGCTGTCTCTGAATCTCCAGGGTTCCCTCAAAGGTACCTCTTCGGATATATTCCCTTACAACTGCAGGCATACCGCCCAAAATACAATAATCCAGAAACAGACTGCCAAACACTCTCATCTCCGTCTGATTAAAAGGCTCCTGATTTTCCATATGAAGCAGCATCTCCTCAATGGCTGCATCGCCATATCCTTTTGCCCACAGAAATTCTTCAAAATCAAGGGATGTCATCTCATAATCCGTTTTATAGCCTACGCTGTTGCTCTCAATCCTCTTATAATGGATACCTAAAAGGGAGCCGCTGCAGATCACGTCAAACCGCCCATCCGTCTTAAAAAATTTCAGTGCTGCGGCAATTTCCGGATATTCCTGCAGCTCGTCAAAAACAAGAATCGTTTTGCCCGATTCAAAACGTTTGGACAGGTCTATCCTTGAAATATTTCGTACAATATCCTCCACCCTGTACCCGTCCTCCGTTATGGATTTGTATTTAGGCTCCTCTATAAAGTTGATGTAAACGATGTGTTCATAATTTCCACTGGCAAACCGCATTATGGACTCTGTCTTACCAACCTGCCTTGCACCTTTTCAATCAGGGGCTTTCTGTCCGAATCTTCCTTCCATGATATAAGATACCGGTCAATTTTCCGAGTTAAATAAACATCCGTCATATTCACATTCCTTCCTTTCTAAAACTTCATCATGCAAAAAATGAGCGAATTTTTCAAGTATATATCAAAAAAATGAGCGAATTTCCGCTCATTTTCACAAAATCTCTAATAACCTCCGCTTTGTCTGGGTGCCCGTTTCCCGGTAATCAGTTCCAAATCCTGCAGTTTCCGCCCAAATTCATCATCCTTCGCTATTAACGCCAGATCCTTATCCATTCCGTTTAAAGCATGTAATACTGCCGCATACATCCCAATTGCTACGGATGGCGAGCCCTTCTCTATGGACCAAAGAGTAGCCCGGCTTATGCCGGCACGCTCGGCAACTAACTCTGCGGATAATTTTCTGCGCAGTCTGGCCAGCTTGATCTGCTCTCCCGTTTGCTCCAGAATTTTTTCTGTCTGCGGCATAATGACGGTTGTTCTTTTGCTCATAGTGTCTACCTTTTTTAGTTCTTGATGTAAAAGCAGAAAACAAACACAAGAAAAAGCAAAAGACTTCGGTGAATGCCGGAGCCTTTTTGCATTTATCAATATTTAACGAAACGTCTTAAAGCTCATCTTTCCACAAATCTCCCCAAAAACACAAACCTCGCATTATCGGATTCATAGCTGCAGGTGGATAATGTCAGAACCCTGTCCGTGACTGCGGGGACAATGCTACTTGAGAAGCATGAGCGTCCCCTAACTTCACTGAGCCATGCTCTATAGTCTGAGTCTGACAGAAAGGCGATTTCCCACGCCTCATCCTCCATACCGGCCACATATCCGGCAAAAACCTCTATTTCAAAATTCCCCTCCGGCGTCAGAAACAATATGATCGAATGCGCGTCATAATACTCCTGTTTCTTATATTGGGAAATTCCCGTAAACATGGTACCGTTTTTTAAGTAATGACCATATACAATGCTGTTTCGGTCTGAGAAATCCGCTTGGTTTCTGCTGTCCAGAAAAATACAGCCGGCTTTATTCTTCTCTCCGGTGAACAAATGATCCAGATAATAGATATTGTCCTCCCCCTGCATCACAGGATAGCTGATTTCCGTTCCCTCTATGTAAATCCATCCCACCAGATCCGGATTGATTTCCTGCAATACCGTAAAATCCACCTCCGGCCATTCGCGTGCATCCTCTGCTTCCCCGTACTCAGACGGAACTGTCGGTTCCTCCCGGCCGTCCCCGGGCGCTTCAGATATGATTTGCTGTCTCGTAAACAGCATACCCGTGTTTCCTCTTCAATGCATTTTCCGATTTCCCCAGCTTTTGCAGGTAATCGGCAAATTTATCCTGCATCATGTTATCCACCTCCTGCTCTGATTACACGGATAGGACGGCAAATATACAACAACTGTTGTAGTTGTGTTTAACTCATTTTCCGGCGTCTTCCATGTGATTGTGTTTAACTCATAAGCATTTGAACTCACATAACCTCCCGTAAGTTCAATATAATTGGCATTATATTGAGCCCGAAAGGATCTGCAGTTTTTCAAAATTTCCTGATAAACAATTTTTCCCATGCCCTTGATATGATTCCGGATTATGAATATAATAAAATCTAAAGGACAGATTTTATTATCCAAGTTCTATAATAAAATCTGAAGGGCAGATTTTATTATCCACGTTTTCTACAAGAATCTGTTCCTGTTTCAGTTTACTTCTGCTAAAAGGCAAGTTGTCCTTACCGCCTTGAATCAGGTGACTGAGCAGGTGACTGAGCGATATAATCTAAAACTGAGGTGACTGACAATGGCTGTTCCAACCAATATAAAAACGCTCCTCTCCGGAAATGTCGTGGAATGGGCAAGGATAGAATTTAAGGAAACATGGGATGCAGACGCTTCCCTGAAGACAATCTGCGCTTTCGCAAATGACATTGATAACTGGGGCGGCGGGTATATCGTCATCGGCGTAAAGGAAAAGGATGGACGTCCGGATTCCCTGCAGGGCGTCCCTGCCGAAAAAATCGATCATTATCTGAAAGATATGCTGAACAAATGCAAACGCATCCAGCCGGAATATCTTCCCATTGTGGAAGTTGCAGATTATAAAGGGAAAAAATTTATTGTTATCTGGGCTCCGGGCGGCTATCTGCGCCCGTATTCCTCTCCAAAGTCCATGACTAAGGGAGAGAAGGAACGAATTTACTATATACGGAAAATGGCCAGCACTATAGTTCCCTCCGAAGAGGAAAAGCGGGATCTGTACAACCTGGCAAACAATGTCCCTTTTGATGACAGAATCAATCACGAAGCCGACCTGACGGATCTGAATCTTACCCTGATTCAGGCATACCTGAAAGAGATCGGCAGTTCCCTCTATGAGGAATCAAAGCATATGGAATTTGTAGACCTGTGCCGGAATATGAATATCGTGAACTCTCTGCCGGAATATACCAAACCGAAAAATGTCGGACTCATGTTCTTCAGTCTGGAACCGCAGAAATTTTTTCCTTATGCCCAGATTGATGTCGTACAGTTCCCGGATGATTTAGGCGGAGACAAAATTATTGAAAGGACTTTCAAAGGCCCACTCCATCAGTAGCTCCGCGAAGCATTATTATATATCCGTAACAATGTCATTACGGAGCAGGTAATAAAGCGTCCGGACCGTGCGGAAGCCGACCGGTTTTTCAACTACCCTTATGCTTCTATTGAGGAAAGTCTCTGTAACGCCGCCTACCACAAAGGATATGATGTCCGCGAACCGATTGAGGTGCGCGTCCTGCCGGACAGGATTGAAATTGTCAGCCATCCCGGAGCTGACCGTTCCATTACAGAGGAAGGTCTGCGGACTTACCGCGTATTTAACAGGCGATACCGCAACCGCCGTATCGGTGAATTTTTAAAGGAAATGCACCTGACCGAGGGGCGCAATACCGGTTTCCGGAAAATTCTGAACGCATTGGAGCACAACGGCTCACCCAAACCGATTTTTGAAACGGATCCTGAGCGGCTGTCGTTTTGTACCACGCTTCTGATCCATCCTTATTTTCTTCATCAGGATGAAAACGGAAATGACAGCACAGACAGCGAAGCGAATGTCCCCAATGTCCCTAATCGTGTCCCTAATGTCCCTAATCAGAAAGTTTCATTGTCTGAAATGGAAAAGAAAATACTGACCCTGATTGCAGAAAATCCAATGATAACTTCTCAGAACATTGCTGAACAATGTGGGATTTCAAGAAAATCAGTGACAAGAGCCTGCAAGCTGCTGAAAGAAAAAGAAATTATAATCCGCGAAGGGAAAACACGGGGAAAATGGATCATCCTGCTAAAGCAAAAAGGGAGAAGCAATGTCGAGGAAATTTAAGGAAGCCAGAAAAATCAATAAACTGAAAACCATAGAGACGGCCGCAAGGCTCGGTATCTCCCAGCCTACCTTAAGCGCCTGGGAAGGCGAGCGGAAGTCCCCCTCTATCGAAGGGCTTGAAAAGATGGCTGATTTATACGGCGTCACCACGGATTATCTGTTGGGCCGAAGCCCACAGGGAGAAAACGACTCTCTGACCCCTGTTCCACCGGAGTCCCTGCCTGTCTTCCACGGCAAACCGTCTGGTCAGCAGAACACGGCTGGATGCTTGTCAATGCCATTGACCAGGTGCTGCTGTTGCCGGATGCTATATCCCCAAAATACCAAGACACTAACTCATGGCACGCAATTCTAACCAGCACTTCTTTATTAGAGCCTTTGCATAATTCCAACAATTTCTCTTTCAGTTCTTTACAGTCATTGCTGTCTTGGTCCTGTACCACCACAAATTTTACATTCGGCTCATTCCATCCCTTAAGCTTCGCGGTAAGCGACTTCTGCAAATCCGATTTCCCCTCATGGGGAATGGTAATAAACTGTATTTCAGCAGGCAGAACCCGCGGCAGCAGGCCATCCAGAAAATATTTCATCGACTGTTCTTCCAGTAAAAATATCAGCTTCATATCATGCCTCCAGCAACAGCCCTTGCTTCCACAGGGCTCCCGGCAGTTCCCCTGCGTCATACAGGGATTTTACCAATGCATTTTCAGAAGCTTTGCATATTGTCGTAAACCCATCCTTTTTTTCCAAATAGTATATCTCATCCAACTGTATGGCGTTTAAGAAGTCAGGGGAATGTGTCGATACAAACACCTGCCCTCCCTTATCCGCATACATCCTAAATTCCTCGGCCAGTTCCAAAAGCAATTGAGGGTATAACTGGTTTTCCGGTTCTTCCACACAAAGCAACGCATGCTGCATCGGGTCAGACAAGAGAATAAGATATGTAAACATCTTTATGGTTCCATCTGACACATACTTTGAAGAAAATGGATTCTTAAATTTACCATCCTGAAACCGAAGCACAATATAACCGTCCTGGGTCTCCTGTGCTTCCACATTTTCAACTCCTGGAACTCTCTGTTTCATCTTTTCAATGATTTCATTAAAAATATCAGGATGGTTGTCATAAAGATATTTTGTTACAGAGGACAGATTATCGCCGCTTCTGGTCAGATGCTCGCTGTATTCGATCTCCTGACGTTCTCTCGCTGCGTCAATCCTGAAATCAGACACATACCAATCCTCAATCAGCTTTCTAAAAGTAGTCACCGCTTCAAATTCCTTAAACTGCCCCAAACCCTTAATGGCAAGAATGTCCGGCGAGTCCAGTTTCTGACGTTCCCTTGTGGCCAAGCTTACATCTTCATAACTGCTTAACTTGCCTTTGGCGGCAATTCCCTCCCCCATCGAAAAATCCAGTACTTTCCAAGGAGAGCCTTTCTGCCCTCTCCTGAAACGCAGCGTTTCCTTTTTCACAACTGCTTTCCCCATATCATCTAAACCGATAAAAATCTCATATGTGATCAGCGGTTCATTATCAGCCGGGCGAAACTTAATAACAAATTCAATATCTCCGGCCTGCTCCCGCGATACGACCTCCTTATAGCCGCCTCTTTTTACCAATGCGGTACGCACATTGCTGTTTAAACAGTCGTGAAGAAAGCCAAAAATGTCGAAAAAAGTAGTTTTCCCTGTTCCGTTCTTTCCTAAGAACACAGCTAAATTGGGAATATCCCTGACTTCGACGTCTTTGAATACCTTATAATTGTGTGTTTTCAATGACTCGATTTTCATATACGGTTTTACCTCCTTTGCAGCCACATAAAATATAAGGCTGAAAGATTTCTCTTTTCCTCATGTCATGGTCAATTACAGTCTTCTTTAAACACCAATATAATAATATCATATTTTTACAGGAGACTTAACAAAAACATGTGCGGTCTGAAATCCACTTAAGCCAAATGATGTGTGAGTCGTAACGCTCCATCAATTGAAATGATGCTCAAACTGTAACAATGATAAATTTATATTCACACTGCCCGCCCAAGCCTCAATGCTCCAGCATATTCTCAATAAAAATCCCATACCCCTTCGTGCTGTCCTGCACCAGCACATGGGTCACAGCGCCGATGAACTTCCCGTTCTGGATAATCGGGCTGCCGCTCATCCCCTGCACAATCCCCCCGGTAATCTCCAACAGCCTGCTGTCTGTGACCTTCAATTCAATCCCCCGGTTTACGTTATCGTGATCCAGATGAACCTCCGTGATCTCCACGTCATAGTATTTCGGACTGCCCTCTACGGTACAGAGGATCTGAGCCGCGCCCTTCTCGATCTCCTGCTTCAGGCCGATGGAAAGGGGCTCCTCCACTCCCATGGTAAGAGATTTGGCATTGCAGGTGCCAAAGATTCCTCTCACGCTGTTTCCGGTGATCTCTCCCAGAATATGATCGTTTGAATAAACAATCAGCCCGGTCATCTCCCCCGGATTTCCCACGCTGCCCTTTTTGATATCCACAATGTCGGTCTCATAGAGGATTCCTCCCTCCATCTGCATCAGTGTGCTGGTGTCCACATCATTGATCCCGTGCCCCAGCGCTCCGAAATTGCCTTTGCTGTCTATATAGGTCATTGTCCCGACGCCCTGCGCGTTGTCGCGTACCCAGACGCCGATCTTATAGTCTCCCGCCGCGTCTTTTTCCGGTTTGACCGAAAGCTCCATGCTCTCCCCGTCCCGCTCTACGGTCAGCGTCACCGACTTTCCTCCGCTCTCCTCTACCTTACGGATCAGTTCCTCCTTCTCACGGATTTCCACGCCGTCCACCTTGCGGACATAGTCTCCCGATCTGACAATATTTTTTCCGGGAGAATAGCTGAGGCCGTCTTCGCCCTGAAATTCCCCTGTTCCCACCACAAGAACGCCTGCGGTCTCCACATAGATTCCCACCGGCACTCCCACCGGAATCAGCTCCTGATCCTCTATGACGCGGATCCCTACCTGTTTGATGGGCAGAAAACCGAACAGCTTAACCTGCATCTGATACTCGGACTGCGGCGCCATCTTTACGGTGACCGTCCGGCTTAAATCGATGTTTACGGCACCCGCCGGAATATTGCTGCCGCCCTGTTCGCTGACGCTGACGATCTGCGCTCTGGCGGGGATTCCGAGAAACAGGGATTCCTCTTCCCCGGCCCGCACATTGATAACGGAAGGGATACTGCTGTCGATCTGACGGTAGACAGTAGCTGTCAGGGCAAAACAGCTGATCATTAACGCCGCCAGCAGGCATCCGCGGTATATTTTTCTCCGCCGCACCTTGGAGCGCCAGTTCTGCAGGATCACCACCATGTTTTTCCCCGCCATATCCCTGATTATTTCATTCTCGTCTCTGCGCTGTTTCATCCGCACACACTCCCCATTTCCAAATTCTGCCGCCGCGGTCGGCGCTGGCCGATCCGCCAAAACAAAGGGCCAACGAAAAAGAGACCCTTTCAGGTCCCTCTTCCGCTTTTAGTATGTGAAGTTTTTCGGATTTCATTCTCAGTTCTTTTTTTGTGCCAGCGCCTGCGAGCGCATCTCCCTCGCGTTGGATAACGCCGCCTCCGTGGCCGTATCGCTCCCCAGCAGTCTGGCAAGCTCGTTCAGGCTTTCCTCTCCGTCCAGGACGCGGATATCCGTTATCGTATTATCCCCCGTACTGCTTTTTTCTATGCAGAAATGTCTGTCCGCCATGGCCGCTATCTGCGGAAGGTGTGTGATACAGATGACCTGGTGTGCGCGCGCCGCCGTGTTCAGCTGCTCCGAGACGCGCCAGGCCGTTCTGCCGCTGATCCCGGCATCGATCTCGTCAAAAATCAGCGTGTCGATTTCGTCCCTGCCCGCCAGCACCGTCTTGATGGCCAGCATAATCCTGGAAAGCTCTCCGCCGCTTGCCACCTGGCTCAACGGTTTCAAGGGTTCGCCGGGATTGGTGGAGATCATAAATTCCACGTCGTCCCAGCCCTGCGCGGTGACAGTTGTCCCGCGGCGAACGGCAATTTCAAATTTTACCGCGGTAAAATTCAGCCTTAGCAGTGCGTCCTTCAGCTTCTGCTCCAGGACAAGCCCGTTCTTTTCGCGGATGGCGGTAAGCTTCCCGCAGGCTGATTCCAGCCTTTGCTGCGCCTCCTTCAGGTCTTCCTCCATCTTTTTCAGATAAGCGTCGTAATCCGCCAGCTTTTCCAGAAATTCCCGTTTCCCGGCACCGTACGAAAGCACCTGTTCTATCGTATTTCCGTATTTTTCCTTTAACCGGTTCAGGCTGTTTAACCGGTTCTCCACCGCCGCAAAATCTTTCTCGTCAAACTCGCAGTCCGCCATATATTCCGCCACATCCCGGTTATAATCCGCCAGCAGATTATCAATTTCCGCAAGCTCCTCCTCCAGCTCCTGCAGCCTGAGATCAAACGACGATACGCTGCGCAGCGCCCTGAGGGCCCGGCTCAGCGCGCTTCCCGCCCCGTCCCGGGCGTCGTTTCCGGTAAGCTGCCTGCTCTCCGAAAGATTTTCCAGGATTCTCCTGCTGTTTGTCATCAGGCGGTATTTTCTCTCAAGCTCTTCGTCCTCTCCCGGCGAAAGCGCGGCCTCCTCGATCTCCCTGCACTCAAACTCCGCCAGCGCCTGTTCCCTGGCCCTGACTGTCTCGTCCATGGTCTCCTCTTCCAGCGTCTTCCTCAGCCCGGCGCATTTGACGTATTCCTGCCGGACTCTCTCCGCGGCCTCCGCAAACTCTTCGCCGCAATAGGAATCCAGGATCTCCATATGCTTCCGCTTGTTCAGCAGGGACTGGTGCTCATGCTGACCGTGGATGTCGATCAGGGTCTCCGCCAGTTCTTTTATCTGTCTGGCCGTCACAGTCTCGCCGTTAATCCTGCAGACACTCTTTCCCGCCTGAAGCTTCCGGCTGATAATGACTGTGTCCTCCCCGGCCCCGTCCAGTTCCATCTGCCTCAGTTTTTCGCCAACCTTCGGCCCGTTTCCGGAAAAAACGAGCTCCACCAGGGCGCTTTCCGCCCCCGTTCGCAGCATCTCTCTCTCAAATTTTCCTCCCAGCGCCAGATTGATGCTTCCGATCAACAGGGACTTTCCCGCACCGGTCTCGCCGGTCAGTATATTCAGTCCCTCCGTAAATTCGACTTCCGTCTCCTCTATCAGCGCCAGATTTTTCACATGTAGACTTTGCAGCATTTCTCCTCACATTCTGCCGTCAAACAGCACAAATAACCCATTCTCCAACCTTCCCTGAAGGTAACGCCCGTCTGCCCGTTTCCGCGCGTTTTACGCTTATACCCCGTGTCCGCTTCAGCGGACCTGAATTTGATAGCATGAAAGCTTACTTTCCTGCTTTTCAGCCGTTTTTCAGCATGCCCTGTATTTTCCCCATCAGCGACCGTGTCTCTTCCGCGGTGCGCACCGCCACAAAAATCGTATCGTCGCCCGCGATGCTGCCTGCGACCTCTTTAAAATGCAGCGCGTCCAGCGCCGCGGCCGCGGCCATAGCCATTCCGGATACCGTCCGGATCACCAGAATGCTCTGCGCCATATCCATAGACACAAAGCTGTCCCTGAGCACACGGCTGTACTTGTCCTCCAGATGGCCGTCCTCCCGTCTCAGCACCTCGTACTTCTGCCGTCCTCCGGGAGCCGGCACCTTAGACAGCTTCAACTCTCTGATATCCCTCGACACCGTCGCCTGCGTCACCGTAAAGCCGGCGTCCCGCAGTCTTCCCGCCAGTTCCTCCTGTGTCTCCACATCATATTTCTGAATCAGCTCAATAATCTTTGCCTGCCTGGTCTTTTTCACACAAACCTCCATGCCGCCCTGCTCTCCGGCGCCTTCTTTGAACCTTCCCTCTCCTGACAGGATCATTCTCTTCATCCTTCCGCCATCTTCCTGTGCAGCACCTCCAGAAAGCTGACCCTGTTGAGCCGGATAAACTCCGTCATTTTTTCCGACTGCGCGATACGGATGCTGTCGCCCGTCTCAAGCGAAATGACATGGCTGCCGTCAAAGTTTGCCTCGACGGTCTGCACGCCTCCCTCTCTTCCCTGCACGATTTCTATCTCCACCAGATCCTCGGGCGACAGAACAATGCTCCTCTGATTCAGGGTGTGGGGACAGATGGGCGTCAGCATAATCAGCTTTGCATCCGGCTCGATCAACGGTCCCCCGGCAGACAGATTGTAGCCGGTGGATCCCGTAGGCGTCGTCACAATCACGCCGTCCGCGCTGTAATCCTTTAAGAACTGTCCGTTGACATAGATGTTAAACCGAATAATCTGCAGCGGCCCTTTTCGGGAAATGACGATATCATTCAGCGCCCAGTCCTCTTTTATACCGCCGTCTTTCAGGCAGGCCCTGCCTTTCAGCATCATTCTGCTCTCCTGCTCGTAATCCCCGGCGATCAGACGCTCCAGCGACTCCTCCAGATAAGCGGGCTCGATCTCCGTCATATAGCCGAGAGTCCCCAAATTGACGCCGATGATCGGGATATTCATCCTCCTGGTCTCCCTCACCGCCCGCAGCACGGTTCCGTCGCCCCCCAGCACAAGCATACAGTCCGCTTCCGCGGGGATGCCGCGGGCAGCGTCCACGCCGCCGTCCGGCTCCTTCTCTCCCCGGCTCCCGTCCGCAACCCTTACGGTAACCTTCTGCCCCCGTTCTTCCAAAAAGGCGCGGATACGCTTTGTCGTAGACAGATCCCTGTCCTTATGTCTGTTGGTATAGATCAGAAAATGCTTCATAGCTTCTCCTTAAAGCAAATGTGATTTTTCCACCGTCTCCCGAATCAGGCTCTGCCAATCCTCCCTTTGGGACAGTCCGCTCTTCTCCGCCACGATTCTTCGCAGCGCCGCCTCCGCTTCCTGTTCCGTGAGTCCCGCCAGTTCTTCCCCGGGCTCCGCTTCCTTTTTCAGGTGCAGCAGATATTCGATATTGCCCTCCGGCCCCCTGATTGGAGAATAGTCCAGATGCAGCGCCGAAAATCCGATACTGTCCGCGTAATCCACGATCCTGCAGATCACCTCACGGTGAACCTGCGCTTCCCGGACGACGCCGTTCTTTCCCACCTTCTCTCTTCCGGCTTCAAACTGCGGTTTGATCAGACACACCGTCTCTCCGCCCGGCTTTAACAGATTTCTTGCGGGAAGCAGTATTTTGGTCAAAGAAATAAAAGATACGTCCACGCTGGCAAAATCTATTTTTTCCCCGATATCCTCCGGCGTCATATAGCGGAAATTCGTCTGCTCCATACAGACAACTCTTTCATCGTTTCTCAGCTTCCACGCCAGCTGTCCGTGTCCCACATCCACGGAATAAACCTTTGACGCGCCGTTTTGCAGCATACAGTCGGTAAACCCTCCCGTGGACGCGCCGATATCCATGCATACCCTGTCCTTCAGCGCAAGCTTCCACTGATCGACCGCCTTCTCCAGCTTCAGACCGCCGCGGCTTACATACCGAAGCTTTTCGCCCCTGACTTCCAGTCTGATCCTGCTTTCGTCAAAGGCACTGCCCGCCTTGTCTTCCTTCTGCCCGTTGACATAAACCTTTCCCGACATAATGATCGCCTTCGCCTTCTCCCTGGAGGCGGCGTAGCCATGATTGACCAGGATTACATCCAAACGTTCCTTCATCTGTCCTGTCCTTTTCCCAAAGCATCGCAGATACGCCGTACGATACTGTCCTCGTCGATACCGATTTCCTGTTTCAGAAGCCCCACGTTGCCGTGCTCCACATAGACGTCCGGAATGCTGACCGCAAGAACGCTGTTTTTTCGTCCCGCTCTGTTCATGCAGTCCAGCACCTTTTCCCCGTAACCGCCGCAGGATACGTTTTCCTCCATCGTGACAATCAGCATATGATCCCGGCAGGCCTCCAAAACCGCCTCCTCATCCACCGGCTTTACAAACCGGGCGTTGACCAGACTGACGCCATACCCTTTCTCCTTCAGCTGCGTGCGCACGTTTTCCGCGGTCTTCACCATACTTCCCACCGCAAACAGCGCAATCTCCCACTCCCTGTAAATCCATTCCGCTTTTCCCAGTTCGATGGGCGCGCGATAATCTGCCAGACCGTCATAAGCCGTTCCCCGGGGATAACGGATCGCAACAGGCGCTTCCAGCGCCACGGCAAATTTCATCATATCCGAAAGCTCCCATTTGTTTTTGGGAGCGCAGACATTCATATTCGGGATGCCGGTCAGATAGGTAAAGTCAAAAATTCCCTGATGCGTCTCGCCGTCGCTTCCCACAAGCCCCGCCCGGTCAACGGCAAAAATCACCGGGAGATTCTGAAGGCACACATCATGCAGAATCTGATCGTACGCCCTCTGCAGAAAAGAGGAATAAACCGCAACGACCGGCCTTAAGCCCCCTGCCGCGAGACCCGCGGCAAAGGTGACCGCATGTTCCTCCGCAATTCCCACGTCAAAAAACCGTTCGGGATACATGTTCCGAAAACGCTTCAGCCCCGTTCCGTCCGGCATGGCCGCCGTGACGGCAACAATCTTTTCATTCCTCTTGCCCAGCTTGCACATGACCGTGGAAAAAATGTCCGTATAGTTTGCTTTTGTTCTGGGGCTGGACGGAAGCCCCGTCTCAATGTCAAAGGGCTCCGTCCCGTGAAATCTTGCGGGATGGCGCACCGCCGGCAGATACCCTCTCCCCTTCTGGGTTATCACATGGACCAGCACGGCTCCCTTGACGCGTTTCGCCTCATTGATCACCGTCACCATACCGTCTATATCATGTCCGTCCACAGGCCCGAGATAGGTGATTCCCATGTCCTCAAAAAACATCCCGGGAATCACCAGCTGTTTAAAGCTGCTCTTCGCCCTGCGAATCTTGTCTATCATGCTGCTGCCCCCTCTGGTGCTCAGCAGCGCATTGTAAATTCCCTTCTTCAGATCCAGATATCCGGTGGCTGTGCGGATGCTGTTCAGGTATTTTGACACCCCGCCCACGTTCTCGGAGATCGACATATTATTGTCGTTCAGCACCACTATGAAATTCGTCTCCAGCTTGGACGCGTTATTTAACGCCTCGTATGCCATTCCGCCTGTCAGCGATCCGTCGCCGATCACGGAGACGATCAGATTGTCTCCCCCGGTGATATCCCTCGCCTTTACAAGCCCCATCCCGGCGGAAATGGAGGTAGAGCTGTGACCCGTATCAAACACATCGCATTCGCTCTCCTTCCGTTTCGGAAAACCGCTCATTCCGTGGAACTGCCGCAGGGAATCAAAGCCGTCTCTGCGCCCGGTCAGGATTTTATGGGTGTAGGACTGGTGTCCCACGTCCCAGATAATCTTATCCTTCGGCAGCTCCAGCGCCAGATGCAGCGCCATGGTCAGCTCCACGGCTCCGAGATTAGAGCCCAGATGACCTCCCGTGACGCTGATCTTTTCAATCAAAAACTGCCGGATCTCCTGTGCCAGGACACTCCAGTTTTCCCTGCCGATCTGTTTGATATCGTTTGTCTTTTCTATTTTCTCCAAAAACATAGTGTTTCGCCCTTCCGCCTTGCGCGGTGCTTTCCTACTTTCTCCGGTGTATCAGTTCCAGAATCAGCTGCTTCAGGAAAGAGTCCTCTGCTCCAAGCTTTTCCAAAATTCCCACTGCCTCCCGGGACAGGGCTTCAACATCCGACTTAGCCTGCTCCAGTCCTTTCCAGGTCACATAAGTCTGCTTACCGTTCTGCGCGTCGCTTCCCACCTGCTTGCCCAGCTCCCTGCTGTCGCCGGTCACGTCTAAAATATCATCCTGTATCTGAAAGGCGACGCCGATATTATAACCGCACCTCTCCAGCGCATCTACCCGCTCCCCGGGCGCTCCCGCCAGAATGGCTCCGATCATCATCGGCGCCTGGATCAGGGCGGCGGTTTTATGCGCATGGATAAACATAAGCTCTTCCCCCTTTACGGGGCCGCTTTGTCCCTCCGCAAGAAGATCCACAGTCTGTCCGCCGATCATGCCGTAGATCCCCGCTTTCTTCGCCAGAACCGCAAGCGCCTGCGCCGCCCGGTCCGAATACCGGGTCGCATCCGGACCGGCCGTACCGCAGAGGGCAAAGACGCGCAGAGCCGTCTCAAACGCGTAATTCAGCAAACCGTCCCCCGCAAGGATCCCCATGGCCTCGCCGTAAACCGCCCAGGTCGTCCTCTTCCCCCGGCGGTACTCATCGTTATCCATGGCGGGAAGATCGTCATGCACCAGGGAATAGGTGTGTATCATCTCCACCGCCGCCAGAAAAGGCTCCACTATCTTTTTATCTTTTTCACTGCCGCCGCAGAGCAGAAAGACTTCCCACAGCAGCATGGGACGCAGCCTCTTTCCCCCCGCCCGAACGCTGTAATTCATGGCCTGCATCACACTCTTCTGCGGACCCTCTTCCTCCGGAAGATAGTTTTCTATAATTTTATTCAGCTCTTCCGTCTTTTCCTCCAGCATACGGCGAAATTCACTGTTCTCCATTTTCAAACGCCTCCAACTGTCCTTCCGCGGAAAGCTTCAAAACCTTCTTTTCCACTCTGTCAATCTGTTCGCTGCATTGCTTCAGCATCGTCATTCCCTCGCTGTACGCCTGAAACGCCTCCTCCAACGAGATATCGTCCCTCTCCAGCTTCTCTATGGTCGCCTCCAGCCTTGCAAAGTTATCCTCCAGACTGAACGTGTATTGCTTCTCTTCCATACCGTTCTCCATTTCCGCTCCTCCTTATGCCCGCATGTCACAGACAATCCTCAAGCTTCCTTTTTCTCCCGACAACCGCTTCAAAGGAACCGTCCCTCACCCTCACGGTCACACACTGTCCCTCCGTCACCTGCTCCACGGAACGGATATTTCTGCCCGCCCCGTCCGCGACATAAGAATAACCGCTGTTCAGCCGCTCTAACGGCGACAGCCCCTTCAGCCGCTCGATGTAAACCTCCATCCGATGCCTTCTTTCCCCCAGCAGCCGGTTCATTCCGCTCTGAAGCTTATCCTCCATGTTCAGGGCCGTCATCCGCTTTTCCCGGATACGGCCGACAGGATTCATAACCTTCATGCGCAGTTCAAGCTGTCTTGCCGCCTCCCTGCCGTCCTGCAGCCTTCTGCGCATCAGCCGGTCCATTTTCTCCCGAAAGGCGTCAATCTGTCCCAATATCTCGCGGATATCCGTCACCGCCAGCTCCGCTGCCGCGGAGGGCGTAGGTGCCCTCAGATCCGCCACAAAATCAATGATCGTGGTATCCGTCTCGTGGCCGACCGCCGAGATCACGGGCACGGAGCAGTCGAACACTGCCTGCGCCACCTCCCGCTCGTTAAAGGCCCAGAGATCCTCGATCGAGCCGCCGCCCCGCCCGACGATCATCACGTCCACGCCGAAGCTCTCCAGCGCGCGGATCCCGTTTACGATGCTTGCGACGGCGGCGTCTCCCTGTACGATCGCCGGATACAGGATAATCTGCACATAAGGATTTCTCCGTCCGGCAATCTGTATGATATCTCTCACCGCGGCGCCCGTATCCGCAGTCACAACACCCAGCGTCCGGATGTATCTGGGGATCGGCCGCTTATACTCCCGCATAAACATGCCGCACTCCTCCAGTTCGCGCTTCAGCCGTTCAAACCTTTCATAGAGCTGTCCGTTCCCGTCCAGCAGAATCTGCTTTGCGTAAAGCTGGTATTTTCCGTCCCTCTCATATACGTCCACAGCGCCGCCCACAACGACCTGCTGTCCTTCCGCCAAACGAAAAGAAAGACCCGCGCGGTTGCCTGCGAACATGACACAGTTCACCACTCCCTTAGGGTCCTTTAAGGTAAAATAGATATGTCCCGAGGCATGATACTTACAGTTGCTGACTTCCCCCCTCACAAAGAGGCTCTGCAGCAGATAATCCTGCGTGAACATATTTTTAATATATGAATTTAACTGTCCTACCGAATAAATATTCCGAATCTCAATCACCCAGCTTTAAAATTTTTGCCAGAATGGCATTGACAAACCCTCCGGAGCCCTCCCGGCCGTACTTTTTGGCGATCTCCACCGCCTCGTCGATCGCCACTTTCTCGGGGATATCGTCGTCAAACAGCATCTCGTAAACCGCGAGACGCAGGACGGCAAGCTCCACCTTTCCCATACGGACAGTGTTCCACCCCTGCGTATTATCGTTTATCAGCCTGTCGATCTCAGGGATCCTCTCCCTGACCGCCTGACACCGTTCTCCGATATAATCCGCATCCTTCTGCGAGACGATCGTCTCATTATCCTCCAAAAACAGGCTTATCTGCCCTGGCATGTCCGCCGGATCATGAAATTCCACACGGAATAACAGAAGGAATACCTGCTCTCTCTGCTCATGTCGTCCCATTACGCTTTCCCTTTATCCCGCTTACTTTACTTTTATCCCGGCAATGCGGATATTGACGTCCGCACAGGTCAGCCCCGTCATATTCTCGATCGCGGATTTTACCTTTGCCTGCACCTTCTGGCAGGTTCCGGGAATGTTATAGCCGTATTCCATGGTCACAGCCAGATCTACCGTGACATTTCCCTCCAGAACGGTCACTCTGACGCCTTTTGTCAGCTTTTTCATCCCCACCTTGCTCATAAGCTCGTTGGTAATGTTTCCGGCCATGGCATGTACGCCGTCCACCTCGGTAGCCGCAAGAGAAGCAATCATCGCCACAACGTCGTCGGCAATCTGCACCGCGCCTACATGCTCCTCATCCTTCAAAACCATGACTTTTTTGTTATCTATCTCTTTATCCATCGATCTGTCCTCCTGAAATACAGTCTGCCTGTCATGACTCATTATAACACACTCCTTATTCATTTGTCACCCAAAATGTCAGGGACAACTGATTTCTGTTCCGGGCATACGCCACAGTCCCCTCTGAGCTGTCCAAAAAATCAAAAATCTCCTGCCTGTCGATCAGGGCCTCCACCACCTGTCCGTAGCTAATCTCGTCCGTGCATTTTACCGTCACATCCTCCCGTCCCTGCTCCCTGGCCCTCTCAAACAATAGTTCCATCTGCTCCCTGTCATAGCCGGAAAACAGGGCTCCCTCCCTGAAATAGTAATTTGCCTCCGTGGCGGTACACACCGGCAGCGGGATGCCGTCGCCCGGACTGTGGGTCTTTAACAGCTCCGCGGTGGTCACATTCAGATAATCGTAATTGATCTGCGGCAGCTCGGCCCCGTTCTCTGCCCCGCCGCCCTCCATCCGGTAGGACGCGTCTCCCCAGGTGGTATCCACATAATAAAATTCTCCGTCCACCCTGACCAGATTCCAGGCATGTCCCTCTCCCGTATCCACCGTTCCCAGCACCAGCGCGCAATCCACTCCCAGCCGGTTGAGCAGATACTGGGTAGCCTTTGCGTAGCCCTGACAGACGGACAGATGATTGACAAAGACAGAGTAGATATTCTGGTTGTCCGATGCGTTCAGCTCATAATCCGTGCTGCGGATGACGGTATCATAGACATATTTCACCTTGGCGTATTGATCCGCATTTTCTTCAAGCCCCGCAAGAATCGCCTCCGCCGAAGCCTCTATCTCGGCCTTTCGGACCAGGGCAGTCTCCGGATCCACGCTGTAAGTACCGGAAAAGTCAATCGCCGTAGTCTGTTCGCCCCGGGTATATTTTGTGTAGGAATATCCTTCCACATAAAAAAGCTCCGGATGGTCGGCGAGAACGCACTGAAAAATCCTGTCGATGTCAGCCTCGTCATACCCTTCCTCCAGCCCTCCGCCGCTCAGCCTCACGCTCTCGCTCATACCGCCCATAGCGTATTTCATCTCGTCGTACCACAGCTGCTGCGCCGGGTCCAAAGACTGCCTCGCATATTCAAAGGCAGTTTCGCACAGAAAGCTGACAGCCGCCTGCTGCCCGTCGGGCGCGGTCTCTGCGCCGTTTTCCGCCTCCGCGGTCACATCCTTCTTGGCCGCGTCCTCCGAATACTGATTTACGGCCGCATAATCCCGGGGCACCTGCTTCAGCAGCTCCTCCTGCGAACAGCCGCCAAGCAAAAGACACAGTAACGGCAGCAGTATTCCTCTGTACAACCTGTTTCTCTTCATACGACAACTCCGGTTCTAATTTCTGGAAAATTCCGTCAGGACAAGTCCCTTATTCCGATCCAGCGTCATGCCGACGCTCCAGGAATTGACAAACAAAAGCAGCGGATTCCCCTTCATGTCTTTCACCTTTTTCATGTCGGAGGTTCCGGTGAGCTTCATGATATCCACCTCGTCCTTGTTTTCAATCCAGCGGATATGCTCGTAGGGCAGATTTTCAAGACGGATCTCCACATTGTATTCGTTCTCCAGTCTGTATTTCAGCACGTCAAACTGCAGCACGCCCACGACGCCCACGATGATCTCCTCCAGGCCCGTGTTAAATTCCTGGAAAATCTGGATCGCTCCCTCCTGGGCAATCTGCTCGATTCCCTTTACAAACTGCTTCCGCTTCATGGTATCCATCTGGCGCACTCTGGCAAAGTGCTCCGGCGCGAAGGTGGGAATCCCTTCGTACTGAAACTTCTCCCGGGGCATACAGAGGGTATCTCCGATGGAGAAAATACCCGGGTCAAAAACGCCGATAATATCCCCCGCGTAAGCCTCGCTCAGAATTTTCCTCTCGTCCGCCATAATCTGCTGCGGCTGGGAGAGACGCATGACTTTATTTCCCTGTACATGCCGCACCTCCATGTTGGCGTCAAATCTGCCCGAACAAATCCGCATGAAAGCGATTCTGTCCCGGTGCGCCTTGTTCATGTTGGCCTGTATCTTAAACACAAAAGCGGAAAAACCATTCTCCGCGGGATCGATCAGTCCCGTGTCCGCCCTGCGCGGCAGGGGCGCGGTTGCCATATTCAGGAAATGCTGCAGAAAGATCTCCACGCCGAAATTCGTCAGGGCGGACCCGAAGCAGACCGGGGTCAGCTTCCCGCCGCGCACCTGCTCCAGATCAAACTCGGCGCTTGCGCCGTCCAAAAGCTCGATCTCTTCCAGAAGCTTGTCCGCAGCCTCGCCGCCGATCAGCTCCCGCAGCGCGGCTTTATCCTCCACGGGGATTTCCGTGGCCGTTCCTTCCTTCGTGCCCTTTTCCGTTCCCGAATAGGAAATCACGCATTTCTTTTCTCTGTCATAGACGCCCTTAAACCCTTTCCCGGAGCCGATGGGCCAGTTCACGGGACAGGTGGCGATTCCAAGCTCCTTCTCGATCTCATCCAGAAGATCGAAGGTATCGTTGGCGTCCCGGTCCATCTTGTTGATAAAGGTAAAAATCGGGATCCCTCTCATCCCGCACACCTTGAACAGCTTCCTCGTCTGGGCCTCCACGCCTTTGGAAGCGTCGATGACCATCACCGCCGAATCCGCCGCCATCAGCGTGCGGTAGGTATCCTCCGAGAAATCCTGATGTCCCGGTGTATCCAGAATATTGATGCAGTATCCGCCGTATTCAAACTGCAGCACGGAGGAGGTCACGGAAATACCTCTCTCCTTTTCGATCTCCATCCAGTCGGACACGGCATGTCTTGCGGTCGCCTTTCCCTTGACGCTTCCGGCAAGATTGATCGCTCCTCCGTAGAGCAGAAACTTCTCCGTCAGCGTCGTCTTCCCCGCGTCGGGGTGGGAAATAATCGCAAAAGTCCTTCTGCGGCTGATCTCTTCCGTATAATGATTCATGGGTCAAAAACCTCCTGTCTTCCAAACCGGTTCTTTTCGGTATGTTCTCCCTTCTGCGGGTCTCAGCGAAAAACCGGCAGGCCTTCCGCCTCAAATTCGGGCACAATACCAAAATATTGTAACACAGTTGCACCGATCTCTGCAAAGGTTTTCCGCGTTCCGAGATTGACGGGCTTAACATTCTGCCCGTAGAGGATCAGGGGCGTATATTCCCTGGTATGATCCGTGGTCGCCGTATAGGCCGGATCGCAGCCGTGATCCGCGGTGATCATCAGGATATCGTCCCGGCGCATTTTCCCGAGAATCTCCGGCAGTCGCCCGTCAAAATAAGCCAGCGCAGCCGCATAGCCGTCCACATCCCGTCTGTGGCCGTAAAGCATGTCATAATCCACCAGATTGATAAAGCAAAGGCCCTCAAAATCCCGGTCAAGATACTCCAGCGTCCTCTCGATACCCTCTTCGTTTCCCCCGGTATAGACGGACTCCGTGATTCCTTTCCCCGCAAAAATATCCCGGATTTTTCCCACGGCAATCACATCCTTTCCCGCGTCCTTCAGCTGATCCAGCATGGTCACGGAGGGAGGCAGGATCGAAAAATCGTGGCGGCGGGGCGTTCTGGTATAAGCTCCGCCGCAGGGGCCCGTAAAGGGTCTTGCGATGACCCGCCCCACGCCGTGCTCTCCCTGCAGAAGCTCTCTTGCCATGCGGCAATATTCATACAGTTGCTCCACCGGCACCACGTCCTCATGGGCCGCGATCTGGAACACACTGTCGGCAGAGGTGTACACGATCAGACTGCCGGTCTGCCTGTGGGCGTCTCCGTATTCCTGAATCACCGCCGTTCCCGAGTAAGGCTTGTTGCACAGCACTCCCCTGCCGGTTTTTGCCGAAAACGCGTCCAGGATCTCCTGCGGGAATCCCTGCGGATAAGTGGGAAGCGGCCGGGGCGATACGATACCGGCGATCTCCCAGTGGCCGATGGTGGTATCCTTCCCTTTGGAGCGTTCCGCCATACGGGCCAGCGCTCCGCTGTGCGTCCCCTTTTTCTCTCCCACCGTAACGCCGTCGATGTCAAACAGTCCCAGCTCCCTCATATTCGGCATCCGGAATAACGGGCTTGAGGACACAGACCGCAGGGTATTGACATTTACGTCACCGTACTCGGCCGCGTCCTCCATCTCTCCTATCCCGAAGCTGTCTAAAACGATCAGAAAAACTCTTTTCATAATCCGCATCCTTTCGTACACTGCATTTTATAGGAAAAGTATATCATATTTTGTATGTAATTTATACTGATTTTTTGCAATCCGGCGTCTTTTACTGCACAATGGTGCTGATAATGATATTCTGCGGCTCGATACCGGTCTTGCGCGTCACGATATCTTCTATCTGCGCCCGCATCACGTCGTCCAGCGAAGCGGCGTTTACCACCACATCCGCCGCGTTGCCGTCGATACTGACTACCACATCGGCGAACCCCTTGGCTTCCAGCAGAATCTCCGCCGCGGCCTCCTTCTCCGCCACCGCGGTCATCTGGACGATACTGTTTACCGCTTCCTGCTTCTGCTCGTCGGAAAGGCCCTCGCTGTTGATAATCTCCAGAAGCGTCTCCTTATTTTTTGCCCTTGTCTGCTCCTTTAAAAGCTTTGCCTCGGAGAGCAGCGCCACTCCCGCAGAGGACGTAAATACCGCTTCCCCGGGTATCTCTCCCTCCTCCGGCGTATACTGCTCACCTTCCGCGGACTCGTTCCGGGAAACCTGCCAGTCCGCGTCCAGGAAATTATCCACGGGCGTATCCTCCAGATCGGAATCCAGACTGTCGATCTGCGTCACTCCCTGCAAAAGCAGATCCTCCTCGGACAGATCCAGCAGATCCTGGGTCGTATAGTTTTCTGTGATAATTCCGTCGGATCCCGTCGGGCTTGCATCGGTTGTGTACACATTGCTGTCGTCTACCGTCAGGTATTCCTCTTCCAGACCGGTTCCCGCAAACTGCAGATATCCTGCGATTGCGATCATGATCGCAAGAGCGGTTATCATAAGCTGATTTTTTTTGATTAGGTTTTTCACGTTTTTCCCTTTCTCTACGTTTTGCTAATTTATTGTATGAGCCTGCTGACGGATATATGAATGCGGCAAATCCGGATTTTTCCCGTGCCGTCAAAAATCCGCCTGCTCTTTCATCCTGACTACCTTCACCTTATGGGCTTCCACACCGAACAGAGCCTGCGCAATCTCCGTCACGGTCCGGTTCACCTTTCCGCTCCCTGCCCCCTGCGCCACTACAAGGACTCCCTCTATCTGCGGCGCAAGGGATTTCACCACATAGGGCTCGCCTCTTGTCCCGTCCGTGCTGTACACCACGCTCTCGTTTCTTTCTCCCGTGTTCACCGTCCGGGTTCCTCCCTGCGCGTCCGTCTCCGCGGTGGCAGAACTTGTGACGGAGGTCTCCCGCTCCACCACCAGCTCCTCGGAGGACTTCAGCGTTATCATGACTCTCACCTTCCCTACGTCCTCCATATCCGACAGGGCTTCCGTCAGGCGCTCCTCCAGCATGGCCGCATATTCCGAAACCGTGATCTGCTCCGGCGTCTCCTCCCCTGCCGTCCTTCCGCCGTCTCCCGCCGCTGACGGCAAAAGCGTTCCTCCCTCGCTTCCGTCCCGGTCCTTCTCCTCTTTCCCGCCGTCGGTGGGAAGGGCGATGACAAACAGCAGGATCCCCACAAGAACCAGAATCACCAGATTATCTCTGCGGAAATACTTCTCCAACCCCTTTTTTTCTACCCATTGCCTCAACACACCGCTCATACCGTCTCCTTTTAGTCCCCGCTTCCTCTCACAATCGGATCTACCGTCACGGAAATCTCCTCCACAGAGTTTTTACCCCCGCCGGTTTCCTGCTTCTCTGCCCTTTCGTTTCCGTTTTCCTGCTTTTCCGTCCCGGGCTCTCCGCTCTTTTGCTCCTCTGCCCCTTCGTTTCCGTCTTCCTGCTTTTCCGTCCCGGGCTCTCCGCCCTTTTGCTCCTCTGCCCCTTCCTTCCCGTCTTCCGCTTCCTCCATCCGCCTCCGTATTTCCTCCAGCGTCATGCTCTCCAGCATCCGGTCTGCCTCCTCTGCCTCTCCGGCCGTCAGCTCCAGCTCCCGCTCCAGTTCCTCCTGCAGCCTCTCCAGCCGTTTTACGGCTTCCTCCATCCCGTCTCCCAAAAGAAAGCTTCCGATCGGCAGAAACAGCTGGATCAGAACCATGACGCTGACTAACAGCTTCAAAAACTTCTCGTAAGTCTCCCGGGGCCTGAAATGGACGATCGCCCGGGCGCATATGATAAAGATTCCCACCCTGCAGATTGCCTGAAACAACGCGCCGCGCATCCTCATCCTCCTTCCGCGTCTGTCTCTGTCACGTTTTCCCCGCGGCTGTGACCACCGCCACCGAAATCAGAAACAGTAACAGCGCCGTCCCCGTCGTCCGCAGCAACAGTAACCCTGCGTCCCCCGCCCTGTTGACACAGGCGGTAATCCTTCTGTCGCTCACCAGACCCATGAAAGCCGCGGCGCATTTTAAAACCCCCGCCATAACCCCTATCTTCAAAAGCGGGACGGCGCAGAGCGTCAACATAAGAAGCAAAAGCACTACTCCGATACTGTTCTTGATCACAAGAGCCGACCCGAGGACCAGCTCCATCGCCCCGTCCGCCACATTTCCCACCCCCGGGATGGCGGATACCACCTTCTGCAGCGCGGATTTTCTGACGGAATCCACCACGGGCGTGATGAGCGCCTGAAAAATACTGATGCCGGTAATCACCCCTACCGCCCCTTTCAGGACCCAGCCCACCGCCTTTTCCAAAAGCTCCAGCAGAAGCGTCAGCTTCTCCTCCCCCCAGATACCGTTTATCAGCGAAAGCATCACGAAGCTGTAGACCAGGGGAATAATGAACTGCGCCAGGATACATTCCACGCCGTAGATTACCAACAGCAGCAGCTGACAGGAGACGGCGGCGGTGGCGCTGCCGCCCGACACGCCCACGGCAAGCAGATAAGCCGGCGCCAGCAGTCTGACAAACAGCGTGATATTCTCCAGCGCTGCCGCCGCCGTCTCCGCCGCCTGTGCAAAGCACTTCAGCAGAATCGCCATAAACAGCAGATACATAAAGTAAAAGCTCAGGTCCGCCACCTGGTGCATATCGAAAATCTCCACGAAATGCGTAACCAGACTCGATACGATCCCCAGCACCAGAAGACAGAGAAACACATTCCTGATACTCGCCGTCTGTCCCGCGATTCCCTTGACGGCTCCGGAAATCAGCCCGCCCAACGCGCCGAAAATATCCCCTTTTGCCACCTGCGCCAGCAGCTGTCCCGCGGAAATTCCGGTCTCCGGAAACAGCTGCTGCACGCCTGCCTCCAGTTTATCCAGTCCGTAATCCTCCCAAACTGCGTTTATATCCATACCGATACCCCTATACGCCGCATAACGGTCCGCCGCCGAACCTTTGGATCTGTTTCCGGAAAATGCCAAAGCTACAGAAAGCTCTGAATCTGTTCGATCACCGCAAACAAAATCGGCAGTCCGGCAAACATTACCGAAAGCTTTCCCAAAACTTCTATCTGCCCCGCCACCGCCTGATAACCCGCATCCTTGCAGATCCCCGCGCCAAACTCGCAGATATAGGTGATTCCGATTACCCTAAACAGGATTCCCAGATAGCTCTCCGTCCCCTCGAGATAACCGCGCATCTTTTCAAACTGGACGGCCATCGCCTGCACCTGACGCATGGCATATCCGAACAGCACGATTCCCACCGCCAGTCCGATATACACCCCGTATTCCGGCTTCTGCGCCCTGAGCTGGACCGCCAGCAGGACTCCCGCCACGCCCAGAAGAGCAATTTTCACAAGTTCCTGCATGACCGCCTCCTTTTACAGCGCAAACAGTGTCTGTATCGTCTGAAAGAGTTCATATATATACGGCACGATCCATGTCAGCACGAGAATCAGTCCCGCAAGACTGATCAGAAAGGCATGCTCCTCCCGACCGCTGTGTTTCAGGACCTGACTGAGTATCGTGACAAGGATCCCGACCGCCGCTATCTTAAAAATCAGACTCACTCCCATAATTCCCGCATCCATCCTTTTCCCGCGATCAGCAGAGGACAAGAATAATCGCCAGTCCGCTCATCGCGCCGAGTCCGACGGCCATCCTGCACTTTTCCCTGTTCTCCCGCTCCAGCTCCTCCGCCCTCGCCGCCAGCCTGTCCTTTCCCTGCTCCAGCAGCCTGATCTGCATCTGTCCGTCCGCAAACCCGCCTCCCGGCATAAATCCGAAAAACTCTTCCCTGTCTTCGCCGGTCAGCGGCATCTTTTGCAGCGCCGTCCCCATGCAGTCCCTGAAGACCTCCTCAAAGCTCTCCCCCGTATTTTCCCTCATCCTGACCTCGATCTGCCGGAAGGCTTCCCTGCAGGGCGGCGCAAGCCTCGACGCCACACGCCCGCAGCACTCCGGCAAAACGGCTCTGCCATACCGAATCTCGCTGCTTAACAGCTCCAAAATCATCTGCAGCGTCCTCAACGCCCTTGTCCTTTCCAGGAACCGGTTTTTATACCAAAGCCCCATTCCGAAGCATCCCGCCACGATCATACAGCCGCCTGCCATCCTAAGCATCCTTTCCGCCTCCCTCCACAATTCTCTTTACCACACAGTTTCCGTTTTCCTTTCCCAGCACGATACTCATGTCAAACAATTGATCCCAGACCCGGTCCGGCAGACCGAACCTGGCCCTTATGTCCTCCGTTCCCTCGCCGTGGGCGGTGGCAAGGATTCGGCTTCCGCAGGCCGCGGCGTTTTGCAGCGCCTCCAGCTCCGCCCTGCTCCCCAGCTCGTCTATGGCGATAACCTCCGGCGACATGGACCGCAGCAGCAGCATCATGCCGAGGCTTTTGGGGCACGCATCCAGGACGTCCGTCCTCATCCCCACATCGTTCTGCGGCATACCGCAATACGATCCCGCAATCTCGGAGCGCTCGTCCACCACTCCCACCGTCATCCCCCGTCCGTAATCGTTTCCGTCGGAAACCTGTCTGACCAGATCCCGCAGCAGCGTCGTCTTTCCGCACCCCGGCGGGGAGACGATCAGAATACTTTTCAACCTTCCCTTCCGGTATGCGCGGGGAAGCACTCCGTCCGCCGCGCCCTTCACCTCATGAGAAATCCGGATATTTACAAAGCATATATTTCGGATCGTCCGAATACCGTCTTTCCCGCAGGACACGACTTGTCCCGCAAGACCTACTCTGTGCCCTCCGCTCACGGTGATAAAGCCCTGGCGCAGCTCGTCCTCAAAGGCATAAACCGAATAACGGCAGATATGCTCCAGCAGCTCCTTTAGTTCCCCGGCGGAGGCGTGCCTGGCGTCGCACAGTCTGTCCGTAAAACGACCGTCCCGGTCCAGATAAACCTCTCCCGCTCCCGTATGTACCACGATAGGACGCTCCGCCCGAAGCCGGATCTCCTTAAGCTCCTTCTGGCAGGACGCCGTCCTTCCCCAAAAGGGACGTCTGGCCGCGGGAAACAGCTGCAGAATCGAATGCTCCATGCCGCACCTCCTTTTGCCTTTTTCGGACACCCGCCGCACGGCTTTTCACACAGACTTCCCGCCTCATGTGCTTTCCGTGTTTGTCCTTCTTCTCCAATATATGAAAAACCTGTCCGGATATTCCTCTTTCCCGACGTATTTTATCATCCGCCAAAAAGCCCAAAAAAAGAAAGCCGGATACATTCCGGCCTTCCGTTTTCTCAATAAGTATATACGTTATGGTACAGCCTGCAGTACCCGCCTCCCAATCGCTGAACCTGCAGCTGAATCACAAAGTTCTCCGCTTCCAGCTCCTTCAGGGCGTCCTCCACATATCCCTTCCGATAGCCCCCGCTGCCGTACTCCCGCTCTATGGCATCCCAAAGCGCCTCCGGGATCACATTCGAAAACTGCCTGTCTCCGACCCCTGCGTCCTTCAGACGCTTCTCACAGTCGTCGTAATACTCCTGAAGCGTCTCCAGCACATCCTCCTGCGTGATGCCCGCTTTGTTCAGATTTTCCTGTCTCCTGGCATCCTCGTCCTCTTCCTCGACAGGTTCCTCCTCTTCCTCCCGGAAATGCCATTCCGTAAATTCGACAGGGTTCGGGTTGATATGCGCGTCCGCCACGCTGACCCCTGTCCCGGGTTCCTCCGCCCCGTTTTCTCCGCCGCTCTCCCCGCAGGGCGGCAGATAAACCGCCAGATCGGTTCTGACGTGGGTAGGCGCAAGCTCTCTGTCCGATTTATTATAATAATCGTAGGTGGACGGATCCGTATCGTCCCATGTCACATCCACGTTCCGGTATACTCCGCCGATTTTTACAATATTCCAGGCATGATCCTCTCCCGCATATCCCGTGCAGTAATAGCAGGGAATACCGGCCTGCTGCATGAGATACTGGAACGCCTTTGCATATCCGGCGCAGACGGTCTTATTCAACACCAGGGCGCTGTACGCGCTTTGATTCATTCTCGCGGACATATCATAGTCCACGGTCTGCACCAATGCGTCATGAATATATTTTTCTTTCTCATAATCGCCCGAAAGCGTGCGCACACCGGCCAGAATCTCTTCCGTGCGCTCCGAAAACCTCCTTCCGGCCGTCTCCAGATCGTTCACCGTCTCGTTGTACTCCAGCGTGAGCTCCACGCAGATCCCGGTATTCAGGTACTTACAGGAAAACTCCGCTTCCAGCCAGAACAGCTCCGGGTGATCGTTATAGACTGCCTCCACCACCGTTTTTGCCTGTTCCGCGCTCAGCGACACGATCGGGGTAAAAGACGTATTCAGATTCATTGCGTTGGCATAAACCTGACAGTATACCCGCCGCAGCGTGCCGTCCAGCATACCGTAATACGGATAGAACTCCTCGGAAAAGCTGAGCCCTTCTCCCGTCTCACCCGGCGCCAGTATACTGCTTAAATTGTCCGCTTCTTCCTGACTGATCTGCAGGGTTTCCGATGCAAGCGGACGGTATCCGGCCAGTCCGGCCACCCCGTCCGGCAGATTCTGCGGCAGCTCCTCCGGCGCTTCATACACGCCGACGCCGTCCGAGACGCCGTACTCCGGCACATGAACGCCCTCCGGCTCCTTCACGGACTGACCGGAGGCCGCCTGCAGCTGCTGCACCTCTCCCGCCAGCTTTTCCGTCAGCGAAGGGTTCAGCGCACAGATCAGGATCCCGATGCATAATGCCATCAGCGCCGCTATCACACCATATAATATCCGCTTCACTATTTTCATATTGCCACCCATCCGCTCCGCTTTATTAAGCCCGCCACTGTCAGACGGCGTCCACAGCCTTTCCGTCGATAAATACCTGCTTCACCTTCGTCGATACCTCAAACGGACATCCGTCCGTGATCACGATATCCGCATCCTTCCCCACTTTCAGGGAACCGACCCTGTCTTCAACGCCCGCGTGTCTGGCCGCGTTTACGGTGATCGCCTGCAGCGCCGCGAAGGGATCCATTCCCGCCTGCACCGCCAGTCCGGCGCAGAGCGGCAGATATTCCTGCGGGATGACGGGAGAATCCGTGATGATGGAAACCTTACAGCCCGCGGCTGCCAGCACACCCGGCGTAATCCAGCTCTTGTTGCGCAGCTCGAATTTGGAAGCGCTGGTCAATGTCGGCCCTACCGCCAGGGGAACCTTCTCCGCCGCCAGCTCCTCCACAATCAGATGCCCCTCCGTCACATGCTCCAAAGTGATCCGCAGGTCAAACTCCCTGGCAATCCGCAGCGCGGTAAAAATATCCTCCGTCGCATGCGCGTGGGCCTTCAGCGGAATCTGCCTTTTCAGCACCGGAATCAGCGCCTCCAGCTTCATGTCAAAGGCCGGTCTTTTCGAGATATCCTCACCCGCTGCTTCTTTTTTCTCCAGATATTCTCTGGCCTTAAAAAGCGTCTCCCGCAGAAGAGCCGCCGTCGTCATTCTGCTGGAATCCTTCTTATCCCGGTACACTCTCTTGGGGTTCTCTCCGAAAGCGCACTTCATGGCCACGCCGTCGCGCACCACCATATCGTCCACCCGCTTTCCCACCGTCTTGATCACGGTAAAGGTTCCCCCCAGCACGTTGGCGCTCCCCGGCCCCACGCAGACACAGGTGACGCCTGCGGCCGCCGCCTTCGGCAGCGCGGGATCAAACGGCTTCACACCATCGATTCCCCGCATCTGCGGACTGATGATATCGTTCATTTCGTTATAGTCCATTCCCTCGTAACCGATCCCGTAGCCGTCAAGCCCGATATGCCCGTGAGCCTCCACAAAGCCCGGGTAAACCTGCAGCCCCTCCGCGTCCACGATCTGCGCGCCTTCTGCCGCCTCCGGAGCCTTTCCGATCGCGGTAATCTTTCCGTCCTCCACCAGAATGTCCGCCTGAAACGCCTCCCTGTGGACCCCGTCATGAATCATACCGTTTTTAATACATAGCATAGCCAGCCTCTCCCTTCTGTTTTTCCTCTTTTTCCGTCCCCGCATCCGCGGCTTCAACACTACAGAGCGTCCAAAACCCCTCTGATTCCCTGCTCCTCATAAATCCTTTTATAGTACGCAACCTCATCCCGGATCAGCTCGTCGATCACCTGCATCCCGAGAAGCTCCACCGGAGCCTTGTCATCCGTCATAATGTAGTTACCCTTTTCGTAGGGAACCAGACTGTCGCCGACACGGCTCATCAGCTCCGCCAGCTTTTCATCCTCAATTCTTACGCTGCGTTTCTTCAGATTGTCGGTCATCCGGGGATTGTCCGAGGCAAAAAGCTCTCTGTTGGTAGTCCCTCTCACATCGACCGTGCAGACCTCTTCAAACACGCTTCCGATAGTGTCCGCCAGATACTGGTTAATACTGCCCTCCCGGCTTCCCCTCATGTTCATGTTGACCACCATCACGCCGTTTTCGTTCAGATGCTCCTTCACCAGCGTGAAAAACTCTACGGAGGACATCTGAAAGGGAATCGTGATATCCTGATAGGCGTCCACCATAATCACATCGTAACGCCCGTCTATGGCGTTCAGATACGCCCTTCCGTCATAGGTAGTCACCGCCACATCCCCGGGCAGTTCAAAATACTGTCTGGCGAGCTCCGTGATCTTCTCATCGATCTCGACTCCTTCAATCGCCATGTCCCCGTAATAGTTCCGGCACTGGTGCGCATAGGTTCCCGTCCCCATCCCCAGGATCAGCACACTGCAGCCTGCGGGATCCTCCCTGTCTGTCATCAGCGGCGCAGCCATGGCGTAATCGTAATACATGCCCGTAAGTCCGTCTTCCTTCATCAGCACGGACTGCACGCCAAAGAGGACATTTGTGGAAAGGATCACGCTTCTGCCGTTTTCACTCACCTGCAGGTAATTGTAGACGGACTCTCCCTCATAAGTCAGATCAGGCTCCCAAAAGGCAAAGCTGCCGGATCTACCGAACACACAGCACAGGGCAAAAAGTACCGCCGCCGCCGAAACCTTCGCCGCATTCCTGCCCGCGCTGATAAAATAGACCAGAGAAAGAACAAACAGAATGCCGGCAAAAATCAAAAAGGTGACGGAGGTTCCCACCGCCGGTATGGAAATAAAGGTCGGCACGAAGGTTCCGATAATGCTGCCGACCGTGTTAAATGCCCCCAGCGTCCCCACAACCCTGCCGCTGTCCTCCAGGCTGTCTACGGAATATTTTGCCAGGGAAGGCGTCACCGTTCCCAGCAAAAACAGCGGAAATACAAAAATCACCATACATGCCGCAAACGCTGCCCAAATCAGGAAATTTGTGCTGACGGTAAAAATTAACAGCGCCGAGATCCCCAGAATAATATATTTCCCGACCGCCGGGATTGCCGCGATCCACACAGACGCAATCAGAACCCTGCGGTAAAGTCTGTCCGGATCCGGGTTCTTATCCGCGCTCCGGCCGCCGTAGATATTGCCCAGGGCCATGGCAATCATAATCGTCCCGATAATGATCGTCCAGACGATCTGGGAGGAGCTGAAATAAGGCGCCAGAAGCCTGCTTGCCGCCAGCTCCACCGCCATCACAGACATACCGGCAAAAAATTCCGTCAGGTATAGAAATATCTTGTTCTTTAATATGGGGGCTCTCTTCATCGCGTCCTCGCTTTTCCTTATCTCCGGAACCTATTATTTCACATGTGTACTTCTTTTTCAACCCGTCCTTCACGGACGGCTTTCCCCGGCCCGAAAAAGCCGCCCGTTCTGTCGCGGGCGGCTTCCGGCGTAATGTTATTATTGGATATCGTCAGCGCCCGTTCTTAAGCTTTGACGGGAAAATCAAATGTCTGCTTCGCAGCCGTTTGATTTTCCTTTGCGCTCATTATCCTGGCCCTGCTCATAAAAAGCGCAGCCGCATTTTCCGTCCGCCTTTACCTGATAAAGAGCGGAGTCCGCCTTTTTGTAAAGCGTATCCTCGAAGCCGCACTCGGAGAACGCGACGCCCACGCTGAGAGACACCCGGGGCAGACCGTCCTCCGGATTCATCAGCGCATCGTTCATGCACTTTACCTTATCCCTGAGCGCCTCCGTCATCTCCCGGGTGGCGTCCGGTATAATAACCGCAAATTCGTCGCCGCCGATTCTGGCCGGATAGTCCGTGGAACGGAAGCTTTCCTCCAACAGCTTCGCGACCTTTTTCAGGGTTCTGTCCCCCGTCTCATGTCCGTATCCGTCGTTCACCTGCTTAAAGTTATCCACGTCGATAATCATCAGGGCGATGGGGCTCTGCTTGCTCCGCAGAAAATGCCTTAAATTCTCAAACGCCCCCCGATTCATGATTCCCGTCAGCGGGTCGTGCTCCGCCCTGTAGTTGAGCATGGCCTTGTTCGTGGCGTTCAGTTCATAGATATTGTTGTAGGTCAGCGCAAGGTACTTAAATTCGTAAGAGCCGGATACATGCAGCTTTTCCTGGCCCTCTATATTTTCAATATAAATCTTCAGCGGCCTTATCACCAGCAGGATAATCAGGATAAACGTGAGAAGATTCTCTATGAACAGCACGCTGATTAATAGCCTCTGCTCCGTCATGGCCCGCTTCAGATTCTCGACGCTGCTCCTCTGCTCCTGCAGCGTATCCGCCACGATGCTGTCAATAAAATAAGAAATATTATCCGTGATGGATTCCTTCTCCTGCCGGTATCCGTCTCCAAAGACCATGTCCCGCGCTTTTTCGATCATGTCGCTTCCGGAAAGCGCTTTGTCCTCCTCCGTAAGCTCCATATTCCTCACGTCCTCCTGCAGACCGTCCGGATCCTCCCCCTGCGCCAGGGCAATCAGCTTCATGGCATAAATTTCCCGCTTCATCAGCTCATTGGAATTTGTCAGCGCAGTCTGCAGATAATCGTAGGCTTCGCTGCTGACGTCAAAGGCCTTCAGGTGCTCCAAGGCCGTATCCCGCCGCCTGACCGTATAGGCTTCCTCGAAATACGCGTCCACACAGCCCGTATCAAAGGTCACCGTATATAAACGCACCTGCTCCGTCAGATAATCCGAACCCTCCTGTACAAGAACCGCATCCGCTTCACAGTTCATATAATCCTCCATGGCGGAGGTCATGACATTGTATCTCCCGGAAGCCCGAATCGTAACAAGAATCAGAAATATGTATAAGACACACGAAAGCAGCATCATGCCGATATTTACATTCCGTATCTTGATTCCTTTAACCGGCTTCTTCTCTTCCTTCATAATGATTTTCCCCACTCTCTTTTCTGCCAGGCCTTATGGAAAACAATTCAAAACAGATTCCATCAAAAAATATTATACCTGATTTTTTGAAACATGCATAGTGTTTTTTATCATCAATTGCGGAAATTCGTTCCGGAGATTTGCTTTTCCCCTCAATTTCCTCTTTTGCAAACGTTTCTTTTATGCTATACTGGTACGGATATCCGACATCAGACAATTACTTTGTAAGGACGGCCCTTCAGGCCGGCGGGAATCGACAAATGGTACAGAAAGAAAAACTTTCACAGTTCTATTTTTCCCAATATAAGGACTGTGCCCTGAAGCTGAAAAAGAAAAACAACGACGGGAAGAAAACATACAGGGAGAGAATCGACAGACTGTTGGCCGAAATGCAGCAGACCCCGGACGGCCGGGTAAGCCAGGCGCATCTGGAGGAATACCACAGACAGATCCGGAATCTGGCCTATTTCGCGTTCCGGGAGAACAATCAGATTGCTATCATGAAGATCCGCGACCTCATGACAGACGAGCTGGTGCGGCTGGATATAACCGGCTTAAAGCAGGACGAGCAGGAGCTTATCACCGCGAAGTTTCTGGATTATCTGCGGACGGAACAGCCCTTTGCCATCTGCCAGAGAAGCCTGCGCTCGGTTCTGAACCGCTACATGAATGTGGAGCTGCGCAATCAGATCATCGGCATGGTTCCCACCAGACCGGAGACAGAGTTTCCGCAGGCATTGGAAATGACAAGAAAATTTATCCTGCACATCGGCCCCACCAACTGCGGCAAAACCTACCAGGCGCTGGAACGGCTCAGGCAGGCTGAAAACGGAGTCTATCTGGGACCTTTAAGGCTGCTGGCGCTGGAGGTCTACGAGAAGATGAAGGACGCCGGGATCCCCTGCACCATGCTCACCGGCGAGGAGCGCATCTACGAGGAAAACAGCCGGATTATCTCCTCCACCGTGGAAATGCTGGATCTGGACCAGAAATACGATGTGGCCGTGATAGACGAGGCGCAGATGATCGCGGATCCCGACAGGGGGCATTCCTGGACCAGGGCCATTCTCGGCGTACAGGCGGATGAAATCCACGTCTGCCTGAGCGCTTCCGCAGAGGAGGTTGTCACCCACCTGATTTCCCTCTGCAACGATACCTTCGAGATTCACCGATATGAACGGAAGACCCCTCTAATCTGTGAAGACGAGGCCTTCTCTTTCCCTGACGACGTGCAGGAGGGAGACGCCCTGATCGTGTTTACCAAAAGGATGGTGCTGGATATCGCGGGCCGCCTGGAACGGAACGGCCATCAGGTCAGCGTCATCTACGGAAGCCTCCCGCCCGAAATCCGCCGCAGGCAGATTCGCATCTTTGCAGAAGGGAAAACCCATATTGTGGTATCCACGGACGCGATCGGCATGGGGTTGAATCTTCCGGTGCGACGCATCGTTTTCGTGCAAACCAGTAAATTCGACGGAAAACACAACCGCCCCCTAAACACCTCGGAGGTACGCCAGATCGCGGGCCGGGCCGGACGCTTCGGTCTCTACGATACGGGCTATGTCAACGCCGTCGGGGAGGAAGGCATTGCCTTTATCCGGGAACGCTTCGGGGAGGACGAGCCAAAGGTTGACCATGTAAGCCTCGGATTTCCTCAGGTACTTCTGGATATGGACGATCCTCTGGACGCGGTGATTACCATCTGGAAATCCGTCGAGATCGAACCGCCTTTTGAAAAAATCAGCATTGAGGACATCCTGTTTCTGTACGAGAAAGCGTACCGGGACAGAAAAGAAATCGACGGCTTTGAGGACAAGCATACCCTTTACCGTATGCTGACCTGTTCCATCGACACCAGAAATCGGGACGTGGTGAGTCTCTGGCTCTACTACTGCAAGACCTATACGGCGGATGTGTCGCTGCATTTCCCCGCGTTAATCATGTGCTCCGACACCGGCCTGATGCGCTATGAGACCTTTTACAAGCTGCTGGATCTGTATTATCAGTTCTCCGTGCGGCTGGGCAAGGAAGTAGACAGTAAGCGGCTGGAGCAGGAGCGCGCAAAAACGGAAGACACCATCATGCGGTATCTGTCGAGGGATAAGAAAATGTATATCCGCAAGTGCCAATGCTGCGGCATGCCGCTGGAGCTTGAGGCCCCCTTCGGAGTCTGTGACAACTGCTATGCAAAACAGCGGCAGGACAGAAAAGCGGCGTTTCACGCCGGAAAGACTTCCGGCAAGGCGTCCGACCGGAAGGCAGACCGCGCGCCCGAAAAGACCGGACGGCACAGACGCCGCAGGCGGCGCAAGCCTGCGGCCGCCGCCCAGGCGTCACC